>NOXC01000053.1 GCA_003265435.1 Cellvibrionaceae bacterium AOL6 | reverse complement strand
GACCCACTGTTGTCCCACAGTTTGACGGGCAGAAACAAAAAAGCCTGGTTCAATTGATAAGATGGAGTTGCGAAGCTTCAATCAAATCAAAGGAACCAGGCCGTGGCTCATTCTAACACCGCATTTCACCAAGTGCTTCACCCCGTATCGAGACATGAATTCGAGCGTCTGGCGTCAGCGCACCATGTTGGCCAAAAACTGCGCAAAGCCAGCCGATGGGACCAATTTGTCGGGCTA
>NOXC01000052.1 GCA_003265435.1 Cellvibrionaceae bacterium AOL6 | reverse complement strand
GCGCCACCTTCTTGTGCTTCCCCTCTGCAACCAACTTGGAGTAGAACCTTTTCATCACATCGTTACATTGAATCGCACTCAGCATCGCCATATACAGTATCGTCCTAATAGGCGCTCGTCCGCCCTTGATTCGCCGCCTTCCTCGCATATTACCGCTGTCCCGGTTATACGGCGCAAGGCCACATAACGCAGCGACTTGCCGGCTACTGAGCTCACCAAGCTCTGGCAGCTCGCCTAGCAGGGTATGCGCCACGCCAGCGCCTATGCCTGGCACAGTTAGAAGCAGTTCATAAGTCTCCTGCCATTCTGTTACTTGGGCGACTTCTTT
>NOXC01000051.1 GCA_003265435.1 Cellvibrionaceae bacterium AOL6 | reverse complement strand
CCAACCTCCCCTGCACAGAGCCGATAGGCTCTGTGCTTTTCGGAGGCTTCAACAACGCTTTTAAACACCGCCTTTCGAACAGACTGATCTGCAGCACCCTCAGTATCCGCTGCATCGACCACCCAGTTCGTGTTGAGAAACGCGCTATCGCTATCAGTAAGTACGCACACATGGCGACCCAGATTTGAGTCAGTATGGCGTTGCGACTGGTTCCAACGAAGCTACGGATTTTCAGGTTCTGCTTGATGGCTTTAAAAAACAGCTCAACCTGCCATCGGTCTTTGTAGATTGATGCGATGGTCTGGGCGCTCAGGCGCATATGATTACTGATAAACACATACTCGCGCTGTGTCTCAGGGTCGATGTATTCGACTCGGCGAAGCACAGGTAGACTCGCCCTTTTGGCTCTCA
>NOXC01000050.1 GCA_003265435.1 Cellvibrionaceae bacterium AOL6 | reverse complement strand
GCCCCGCTATTTTTAGGTAGTCTTTTGCAAACCCCTCTCTTACAAACCCTAACCGCGATAATAACTTAGCTGACCTATTATTGTGCGGCATATAGTTAGCCATGATCCTGCGAAGCCCAATTTCTTGAAAAGCGTAAGTAATCGCATACTGACATAACTGACTAGCAACGCCTTGACCCTGCACAGCGGCAGCAACACTGTACCCCATATAACAAGCGTTAAATGGGCCTTTGATAATTGACGTTAGATTACATCTGCCTATCGCTCGATTTTCATCTAAGGCGATGAAGTATGCCGCCTCTCCCTTTTCTTGTGCTTCAACCAACTCGTTAATTCTATTACGCCACGACCCCACGGAATGAAATTCATAAGGTCTTATAGGCTCCCAAGGCTTAAGGTGCTCATGATTATCAAGGTAATACCTGCTGATAATTTCTGCATCATTTTTCGAAATTAGTCGGATTTTCATTCTGATTTACGCATAACG
>NOXC01000049.1 GCA_003265435.1 Cellvibrionaceae bacterium AOL6 | reverse complement strand
TTTTTATCAGGCCGTAGATGTCTTTGTCCGCGAGCTGGAAAGTGGGAGTGGAACGGTAGTTCATATATCCGAAATTCCAATTTCGCTTTTCAACAAACAAATGCTGTTTAACTTAGAAAACGGTAGTTGGGAAGAGGAGCGTGCGCTATATGTGCCGTGGTAAGCTAACAAGGCTAGCAAGCTGCACTCCGGCAGCTTCTAGCGGCGTTAAAAGTCTTGGTCGGGCATCTCACCACGTACCAGACATCAGCATTTTCTCCTTTCGGGTACTAGGCTCAAAGATTTGCAGTATATCAATCTCAACCCGCTCGTTCCTGGTGCCATCTACAGCACCATCCAGACAGCAAGTCTGTGCATCCTACATGGCGTGACGCAATGCATACCTTGCGCTCTTTAGGTTCCTTCCGTTCTAGGCTACTATCTGACCAAAGGCTACGCTATTGCTCCGCAGCTTGCTACGTGGCGGGTACCCCCGCCACCTTTTAACAATTCACACCACCGGACGCCCTAAAGCGGCGCCGGTGTGTTCGGCGTTATG
>NOXC01000048.1 GCA_003265435.1 Cellvibrionaceae bacterium AOL6 | reverse complement strand
GACCCGTAATCTGTACCACCTCATCACGCTGTACCGCGCCACCTACGCTCACTTCGCGACGTTCAAGCACCTCGTAATGCATATTGGGGCGCATACGACTGACAAAGAAAACCCCTTTATCTGTCAATGACTTATACCAGCTATAGTCCGTATAGCCTTTGTCGAACACGACCACGCTCCCTGGCTTAAAGGGAAAACGCCTCCCCTGGCTCAGGTCACTTTCTTTGCCGTGAGTGACAGCAACAAACTCAGGCATCATACCGTCATGGTTGAGTCCCACATGAAGCTTCATGGCTGCCTTGCCTCGGTTGTAGTCCGCCCATGGAAAGATCTTGAGCGATAGGTCAATCAAACTCGAATCCAGAGAGTACAACGGGTTTTTAAACCGGAATTTATGCCCCGAGGCCCGCCCCGGAACACGGCTCAAGAGCGTGTGGAAAAGGGCCTCATAGAGTGTATAGGGCTGCTTCTCGTTAAGCCGAGCCAAGGTGCTCTTGGCCACCGGCTTTGCGCCGAGGTGATACAGCTTGTGCCGTTGTGATTCGAGG
>NOXC01000047.1 GCA_003265435.1 Cellvibrionaceae bacterium AOL6 | reverse complement strand
GGCCCGTTATCTGTATCACCTCATCACGCTGTACCGCGCCACCTAAGCTCACTTCGCGACGTTCAAGCACCTCGTAATGCATATTGGGGCGCATACGACTGACAAAGAAAACCCCTTTATCTGTCAATGACTTATACCAGCTATAGTCCGTATAGCCTTTGTCGAATACGACCACGCTCCCGGGCTTAAAGGGAAAACGCCTCCCCTGGCTCAGGTCACTCTCTTTGCCGTGAGTGACGGCAACAAACTCAGGCATCATACCGTCATGGTTGAGCCCCACATGAAGCTTCATGGCCGCCTTGCCTCGGTTGTAATCCGCCCACGGAAAGATCTTGAGCGATAGGTCAATCAAACTCGAATCCAGAGAGTACAACGGGTTTTTAAACCGGAATTTATGCCCCGAGGCCCGCCCCGGAACACGGCTCAAGAGCGTGTGGAAAAGAGCCTCATAGAGTGTATAGGGCTGCTTCTCGTTAAGCCGAGCCAAGGTGCTCTTGGCCACCGGCTTTGCGCCGAGGTGATACAGCTTGTGCCGTTGTGATTCGAGA
>NOXC01000046.1 GCA_003265435.1 Cellvibrionaceae bacterium AOL6 | reverse complement strand
CCCACATAAGGGGCCGTAACGTAGTTGTTTGTTTTACGCTAGCGTAGCGGATAAGCGTAAAACAAACAACGCAGTGGAGGTCCCAGCCGCTTGCGGCGCCTTGATGTGATTGTTATGTTTTACCATGTAATTTTGCAACCACCGTAGCCAGTTCCGATTTAGCTAAAGCTTTAACGCTGTTTACGAAGCTGTCTATCGCTGATGGCTCGACAGCGAAATCGAACTCAGCAATATCCTTTTCTTGTGCTCGATTCGTATAATTTACTAAATGAGCGAGCTTTATCCTAACTATGGCGTGTCCAGATCCATCGGTACATTTTAGCGATAGCGAAAAATATGAAAGGTCATCACGCTCCCCGGTAGAAAACTCAAACTCATCTCCTATCTTCTTGGGATAGCCATCTAAGCTTCGTGCCAAACGCGAAATTTCATCTCTATTTGTGTAGCAATCTGCCATGCCGGAAAATTTTCTATTTGAAGCAGTTACTCTAACTTCGAATAGACTTTCATCTTCCCAGATCGACTCAATGGTTAAAAAGGGTTCCATGATCACTCTAAAA
>NOXC01000045.1 GCA_003265435.1 Cellvibrionaceae bacterium AOL6 | reverse complement strand
GGACACCGCTTGGTGTCCCTGCGAAGCGCTTGGGCTCTAGGCCTTCCCGCTCCGCGTTTCGCTGAGTGCCCCTCAGCGAGGACGCGTATAATACACTCCAGATCTTTTGAGTCAACCGATTTTTTAAACTTTTTTCAAAAAACCGGATGGCTTATTCAGCCGCTCATTTCTCTTGAAATGCTTCTCCCAAGACCACTTATAAAGCAGCGTTGAGAACGCGATGAGAACATCCAAAATCGAACACTCTCACTTATAGCCGACGCGCAATCACGAGCCCGATATACGAGCCTATGCATGTCAGCGATAACTTTTTCACCACCTGGCTGAACAGCCGGAGCAGTGCGGCGAATGCCTTAAATAATGGTGGAGCTATGCGGGATCGAACCGCAGACCTCCTGCGTGCAAAGCAGGCGCTCTCCCAGCTGAGCTATAGCCCCAGTGCTTGATCTTTTTCCCTTATGCGGCGTTGCGATCGTCGCTCAGTCGGTCGTGTAGATTTACTACACTCCCTCCTTCACTCCTCACGCGCCTTGCCTAAGGCAAAAATCTCGGCGCCCTAATCTACGAGCGCACATCAAAACTGGTATCAACAGGAATTCTGCTCCGTGGAGCTGATATTCCAGCCCGCCATCCGGCAATTTTGAACCCTGCTGCATAGCCTGCTATGCAAGGGCGCACTATGTGCCACATAACGGAATGCAATTTGTGTGAATTGGTGTTTTCGGTTTTCGCCGCATAGCCTGCTATGCAAGAAAACGGAAAGCGCCGAGTCACGCAAATTTGGTAGGCCTGGGCAGACTTGAACTGCCGACCTCACCCTTATCAGGGGTGCGCTCTAACCAGCTGAGCTACAGGCCTATAAACTTCAAAGGGCCGTTTTTCCATCCGGTCGAACGACCAAGCTCGCAGAGCTGTAAACAGCTTACGAGCAAGCAACAATGCATTTT
>NOXC01000044.1 GCA_003265435.1 Cellvibrionaceae bacterium AOL6 | reverse complement strand
AAAAATTTGAACGTACGAAACCCCACGTCAACGTGGGCACCATTGGTCACGTTGACCACGGTAAAACAACTCTGACAGCGGCACTGACACGCGTTTGTGCTGAAGTTTGGGGCGGTGAGTTGCGTGCATTTGACGAGATCGACAATGCACCAGAAGAGCGTGAGCGTGGTATCACGATCGCAACGTCACACGTTGAGTACGATTCTCCTACCCGTCACTACGCGCACGTTGACTGCCCAGGGCACGCCGACTACGTGAAGAACATGATCACCGGTGCGGCTCAGATGGACGGCGCGATCCTCGTATGTGGCGCGACTGACGGTCCTATGCCTCAGACACGTGAGCACATCCTCCTGTCTCGTCAGGTAGGTGTACCTTACATCGTTGTGTTCCTGAACAAAGCTGACCTGCTTGCAGAAGACTGTGGCGGCGTAGATTCAGAAGAATACGCTGAGATGCTGGAACTGGTCGACATGGAGCTGCGTGACCTGCTGTCTACGTACGACTTCCCTGGCGACGACACGCCTATCATTGCCGGTTCTGCACTGATGGCGCTGAACGGTGAAGACGACAACGAGCTGGGCACCAGCGCCGTTAAGAAGCTGGTTGAAACTCTGGATGAGTACATCCCAGAGCCAGAGCGTGCGATTGATCAGCCGTTCCTGATGCCAGTAGAAGACGTTTTCTCAATTTCTGGTCGTGGTACCGTGGTAACCGGCCGTGTTGAGCGTGGCATCGTGAAAGTGGGCGACGAAATCGAAATCATCGGTATCAAAGAGACTGCTAAAACCACCTGTACAGGTGTTGAGATGTTCCGCAAGCTGCTTGACGAAGGTCGTGCAGGTGAGAACGTTGGTGTGCTTCTGCGTGGTACTAAGCGTGAAGAAGTGGAGCGTGGACAGGTTCTGGCCATCCCCGGTTCTGTAACCCCCCACACCAAGTTCGAAGGAGAGGTTTACGTCCTGTCTAAAGATGAAGGTGGTCGTCATACGCCATTCTTCAAAGGCTACCGTCCTCAGTTCTACTTCCGTACTACCGACGTAACAGGTGCGGTTGAGCTTCCAGAAGGCGTAGAAATGGTGATGCCAGGTGATAACATTCAAATGAGTGTGACCCTGATTGCGCCTATCGCGATGGAAGAAGGTCTGCGCTTCGCAATCCGCGAAGGTGGCCGTACTGTTGGCGCCGGTGTTGTTGCCAAAATCATCGAGTAA
>NOXC01000043.1 GCA_003265435.1 Cellvibrionaceae bacterium AOL6 | reverse complement strand
TGTAAGGATAGATATGGCCTTTGATATGTCTCTCAAGGATAAGAGTGAAAAGATTCATTACGATGAAGAAGATTTCTTTATCATAATTACGAGAGAAGAAGGTTTTCCGAATCTTGATTGGTTGTGGGATAATTTCTATCGAAGTCCCAGAATATATGGGGATAGGAGCAAAGCAATAGCTATGGAACTAGAAAAGGCTAAAGAGATTAAGTCTATAAAGTCCCGTAAGCATTTCTTGGCTTTTATAGATAGAGTTAAGCCCTTTTTTCAGGAATCTTTTGATTCAAATACGGTAATAATGTGTGTCAGCGATTAACTCGAAAAAATACACATAACAATCAAATCAAACCAAGTTTTTTTCAGCCTTCGGCTGTCAAAAAGGACTCGCGCTGCGGCGCTCGCCGTTTATTTGGGCGTTAGGTGAAAATGATAGTTCGAGCTATTTTCTTAGTCATTTTCTTGACTGCTTGTGGGAATCAAGCTGATCTCGAAAGAATAAAAAAAAGGTTCTCTGAAAAACGAGATTCTTATGATCGAATATATTCAATGATTCAGGAAGAATCTTTTGCTTCTCACTGCTTTGCAGTGGGCACAGATCATATTGGTGACTATTGGGGGCACAATGGTAAATGGAACACAAACCAAAACTATGAGCACAAGATCTCTCTGGAGAAAGTTCTTAATGAGGTCGGGCTTACGAAAGAAAGATACGAAAGTTATTTGTACCTTTTAGAAGAAATTGGCTCTGAGCGAATAGAATATTGCCCCAATCAACCAAGCTGGGTTCGTATCATGGCTCATAGAAGTGGTCTGGCAGTTTCTGGCTGTTTAACAACGATAAACCTAAATGGTGATGGCTCAATTCCAGATACAGAGATTAAGCCAAGCTATTCCAGCGAAATAACCCCGCTAGGTGACGGTTGGTATCTAAATCATGACTGTTCGTAAATCACCTAACAAAGCCAGCCAGGGGGACACAAAAACCGCCGCTTCGCTCTGGTTTTCGTGCACCTGCTGGCGGCGTTAAAAGTCTTGGTCTGCCATCTCACCACGTACCAGACATCAGCATTTTCTCCTTTCGGGTACTAGCCACAAAGATTTGCAGTAAATCAATCTCAACCCGCTCGTTCCTGGCGCCATCTACAGCACCATCCAGACAGCAAGTCTGTGCATCCTACATGGCGTGCCGCAATGCATACCTTGCGCTCTTTAGCTTCCTTCCGTTCTAGGCTACTATCTGACCAAAGGCTACGCTATCGCTCCGCAGCGTGCTCACGTGGCGGGTACCCCCGCCACCTTTTAACCATTCACACCACCGGACGCCCTAAAGCGGCGCCGGTGTGTTCGG
>NOXC01000041.1 GCA_003265435.1 Cellvibrionaceae bacterium AOL6 | reverse complement strand
GCGCCACCTTCTTGTGCTTGCCCTCTGCAACCAACTTGGAGTAGAACCTTTTCATCACATCGTTACATTGAATCGCACTCAACATCGCCATATACAGTATCGTCCTAATAGGGGCTCGTCCGCCCTTGATTCGCCGCCTCCCTCGCATATTACCGCTGTCCCGGTTATACGGCGCGAGGCCACATAACGCAGCGACTTGCCGGCTACTGAGCTCACCAAGTTCTGGCATCTCGCCTAGCAGGGTATGCGCCACGCCAGCGCCTATGCCAGGCACAGTTAGAAGCAGTTCATAAGTCTCCTGCCATTCTGTTACTTGGGCGACTTCTTTGGTCAGTTGGGCGTTAACCCATTCCAGCTCCTTATCTAGGCACTTGATCATCCGGCGATGAGAACGTTCAAGTGCTTTCTCGGCTCGCTGAATGCGATTTAACTCTTGTGTTCTCGCTTCAGTAATTTGTCGCTTTCTGGCAAGTAAGTCTCTGACATGCCTAACTTTTTCATTACTAAACGGGCGTACAACGGGCTGCATTTTAGCTGCAAATAAAGCGATAATCTGCGCGTCTATTTTGTCCGTCTTTGCGAGCACGCCTTCCGCTCGAGCAAACTGACGGATCTTCATGGGTTGGACCACGATGACGGGGAGCTCGGCCTCCGCCAATGCTTCTACAAGCCTACGCTCATAGCCTCCGGTCGCTTCGACGACAATACGTGTGAGCTTATAACGACGGAGTGTTTTAATAAGGCTTTTTATGTCCTCCTTGGAATTAAATATCTGCCAATGTCGGTCGACCTCTAAGATGTGGATATCCAGGAAGGATTTCCCTACATCTATGCCTACGTTTCGTTGTTGCTTGATGTGCGCATTAGTAGTTGTGTTCATAACTCACCCTTGCTACATTCGGGCTCGAAGCCCCCTCGACTGTTCGAGTTAAAAGTAGGATCAGCGTGGCGCTCAAGCTTGTTAACGGACTCGTTTTTACTGGTCCCGGCCATCATCGAGCTGCCACGCTGAATGTCTGTTGCCGCAGACATGGGCCTCACCTTATCGCTTAAGTAACAGGAAGGGAAATCGTGTTATTTCAACCATACAAAGCCCACCAGGCTCGCCCGCACGCGGGCTGGACCTCCGTTGCGGTGCTTGTTTTGCGGTTTGCCGCTACGCTACCGCAAAACATTCACCTCCACTTCGGCCCCTGTGGGCGGCGTTAAAAGTCCTGGTCGGCCATCTCACCAAGTACCAGACATCAGCATTTTCTCCTTTCGGGTACCAGCAACAAAGATTTGTAGTAATTCAATCTCAACCTGCTCGTTCCTAGTGCCATCTACAGCGTCATCCAGACAGCAAGTCTGTGCATCCTACATGGCGTGCCGCAATGCATACCTTGCGCTCTTTAGCTTCCGCCAGTTCTAGGCTACTATCTGACCAAACGCTACGCTATCGCTCCGCAGCGTACTCACGTGGCGGGTACCCCCGCCACCTTTTAACAATTCACACCACCGGACGCCCTAAAGCGGCGCCGGTGTATTCGGCGTTAAAAGTCTTGGTCTGCCATCTCACCACGTACCAGACATCAGCATCCTCTCCCTTCCGGTATCGGCAACAAAGATTTGCAGTAAATCAATCTCTACCCGTTCGTTCCTGGTGCTATCTAGAGCATCGTACAGAAAGCAAGATTGTGCTTCCTAAATGGTGTGCGGCAATGCATACCTTATGCTCTTTAGCTCACTCCCGTTCTAGGCTACTATCTAACCAAAGGCTGCGCTGCCGCTCCGCAGCGTGCTACGTGGCTGAGGAAACCGCCACCTTTTAACCATTCACACCACCGGACGCCTTAAAGCGGCGCCGGTGTGTTCGGCGTTAAAAGTCTTGATCGGCTAGCTCACCACTT
>NOXC01000040.1 GCA_003265435.1 Cellvibrionaceae bacterium AOL6 | reverse complement strand
GCTAAGATTATGTTGCTGTAGGCTTGACTTGGGACCACAGTCGCTTGTTATGAGCTGACGCAGGCATATTTTTGGACCACTTCGTATAGCTCTTTATACATGGTTTCATTAACTTTATAAGAGCCACCCATTTTTTCAGGAAGAAGATCAGGATGCTCTTTCCAGATCGGATCTAACAATTGGAGATAAATTTCCCCCATTGCTTTCCCAAACTTTTGACAAGTAGCCTTAAACTCGGCCTTGCTCATGACTTCTTGCAGATCACGAAGGTGAGAATCGAGAAGCATACTCGACTGCTGGGCTACCAGAGCTGTTTTTTCCGCTATTTGTCTATTCATACACCTTTCTCTTTTAGCTCATAACGCCGCTATGTGCGGCAAACTTTTTGGTGATTGTTTTGTGGCAGTCTTTTCCGCTGCAAAACAAGCGCCGGAAAGTTTGTCCAGCCACGCGAAGCGTGGCGAGGCACTATAGCCTTGTTATAAGTGCACACCATAGCCATTATTGGGTTGCGCCCTTAGCTTTACGGCTAGAACACCACAAATAAATTGTCAACGCCAAGATGACGACTAAGCAAAGAGCTGATATTTTAAATACCAACTGTATTCCTGAGTTTGGGCATCCCCACATGCAAGTGGACATTAACCCTGCCAATGAAATTCCAAGACTCAGGACGTTGAGCGTAATCGCTATTAAAAACTTCATTGCTCACCCGCACTTATAACGCCACAATTTGCGGCAAGCGTAGCGCGTCCGCAACATTGATTTGTTAGGCGACGGCATTAGACAGATACTCCTCCCTCTCGACGAAATTAGATATTTCATTGGTTAGAATATCTATAGCTTCGTTTACAGAGCTGATGTATTTTTCAATATTTTTCATATCGGGAACAATGGAGTTTTCACCGTGGGCTATTGAGTTGCGGATATTCACAAGCCTATCTACGTCGGAAATACAGGAATCAAATAAATCGAAGCTAAAAGAAAAAGCTTCGCAAAGCTCCTTCAAAACTTTCGAATTAAGATTTGATTTTGTGTCTATTTTGCTTTCGAACTTTAAATCTTCGCTAAATAGGCGACCGAACTTCTCAGTAAAATCCACTCGCTGACTGAATGACTGCTTGCCGCTCAATGGTCGATATGCACTACCAAGCCCTACTACTACAATATTCGTAGTAACTTTACTAGGATCTAGCTTTAGTGAGTTCAAATACTTCAACAAGATTCTAAGTGAGCTAACAACAAACCCTTCCCAGTGCGCATAAATCATAGGTATGCACATGCGACACCATAGATTTTGGTCAACATCAGATAAGTTTGTTTTGAACATCGCAAACTCGCCATCTCGCCATCTATTTGATTCTGTTATCTCCCTGATAATCTCATGCACTTTTGAAAACCTCGATAGCCCGGTCCATTCTTGCCCTAATGCGCATATTTGAAAATGTACTCGTTCCTATAGAGTTATACTGCTCATCACCCACCAAAGCATCGATTTTTCTGCATATTTCATCTTCATTACCCTGGACGGTCTCAAATGTTTTAGGAATAGCATAAGCCAATGAGTCATATATATGGAGAGCAAAATTCCCTTTTGGTCTAAATATATTTTTTCCATATCTACCTTCTAACAAAGCTATATAATGAAGAAAGTAGTCTTTTTCATCTGCCAAACTAAAGGCTCGGTCTCCCGTGGAGACAGACCTCATAAACTCTGTTAAGAATTGCGGAACCGTAGTTTTAAAATCTCCTTCAAGATATTTAAATGCAAAAAATCGAAGAACTAACTCTTCTAAAAACATTTCCTCTTTCTTTCTGTCGCTCGGAGATATTAAGTTGACAAACTCTTCTACACTTGCAGATTCACGTAAGATCTTATTGAGATCGACACTATAGGATCGGAATATACAGTTCCGTATTTCCTGGTCTGACAAAGGACTTGATCCTGTATTTAGACGATTAAACAATTCATACCTTATATCTTCAACACTGTCCCAGCGGACAATTTCTACTCTACATACAGATCGCTTGATAGTAGTTTTAAGCTTTAACGGCAAAGAATTGATATCTATTCCCTCTAGCTCCGTAATCAATTCACCCTGAGTTAGAACCGAATTGTTTTTATCGGGCATGGTCTCTAATAATCCAAAAAACGCAAATATTGTAGAAATTCGCTGAAGCCCATCAACAACTTCCCACCTGCCTTTATCATCCTCGGCCACGAATATTGGCGGTATTGGAATTCCCAAAAGAACAGACTCGATGAACCTCGTCTGCTGGAACATCGTCCATCTAAATACTCTCTGATATTCAGGAGTGATGAATAGATCGCCATCCTCATACATATTCATCAATTCCCCAAAAGACATATCTAATCTATCTGTCTTAAGAGAATTTCTTTTCTCTGTAATAACTAACTCTAAATCTTCCATATTTAATCCAAATTTATACGTACATTTTGCCTAACGCCGAACACACCGGCGCCGCTTTAGGGCGTCCGGTGGTGTGAATTGTTAAAAGGTGGCGGGGCTACCAGCCACGTGAGCACGCTGCGGAGCGATAGCGCAGCCTTTGGTCAGATAGTAGCCTAGAACGGGAGTGAGCTAAAGAGCACAAGGTATGCATTGAGGTGCACCATATAGGATGCACAGACTTGCTGTCTGCACGATGCGGTAGATGGCACCAAGAACGAATGGATTTAGATTGATTCACTGCACATCCTTGTGACCGATACCTGAAAGAAGGAGATGCT
>NOXC01000039.1 GCA_003265435.1 Cellvibrionaceae bacterium AOL6 | reverse complement strand
CGTCGCCTGTCCTTCCAACAAAGCTTTTCAACAATGCGCCCCGCTTTATTCGAAGTACATTATTCATCTCTGTTATATGGTCAAGCCTCACGGGCAATTAGTACTGGTTAGCTCAACGCCTCACAACGCTTCCACACCCAGCCTATCAACGTCGTAGTCTTCAACGGCCCTTTAGGGGGTCAAGCCCCAGGGAAATCTCATCTTGAAGGAGGCTTCCCGCTTAGATGCTTTCAGCGGTTATCCCGTCCGAACATAGCTACCGGGCAATGCCACTGGCGTGACAACCCGAACACCAGAGGTTCGTTCACTCCGGTCCTCTCGTACTAGGAGCAACTCTTCTCAAATTTCCAACGCCCACGGCAGATAGGGACCGAACTGTCTCACGACGTTCTAAACCCAGCTCGCGTACCACTTTAAATGGCGAACAGCCATACCCTTGGGACCGGCTTCAGCCCCAGGATGTGATGAGCCGACATCGAGGTGCCAAACACCGCCGTCGATGTGAACTCTTGGGCGGTATCAGCCTGTTATCCCCGGAGTACCTTTTATCCGTTGAGCGACGACCCTTCCATACAGAATCGCCGGATCACTATGACCTACTTTCGTACCTGCTCGTCTTGTCAGACTCGCAGTCAAGCTGGCTTGTGCCATTACACTAACCGCATGATTTCCGACCATGCTTAGCCAACCTTCGTGCTCCTCCGTTACTCTTTGGGAGGAGACCGCCCCAGTCAAACTACCCACCATACACTGTCCTCAATCCCGGTAAGGGACCAGAGTTAGAACCTCAAACATACCAGGCTGGTATTTCAAGGTCGGCTCCACCATATCTGGCGACATGGTTTCAAAGCCTCCCAGCTATCCTACACAAGTAGGCTCAAAGTTCAGTGCAAAGCTGTAGTAAAGGTTCACGGGGTCTTTCCGTCTAGCCGCGGGTACACAGCATCTTAACTGCGATTTCAATTTCACTGAGTCTCGGGTGGAGACAGCGCCGCCATCGTTACGCCATTCGTGCAGGTCGGAACTTACCCGACAAGGAATTTCGCTACCTTAGGACCGTTATAGTTACGGCCGCCGTTTACCGGGGCTTCGATCAAGAGCTTCGCCTAAGCTAACCCCATCAATTAACCTTCCGGCACCGGGCAGGCGTCACACCCTATACGTCCACTTTCGTGTTTGCAGAGTGCTATGTTTTTAATAAACAGTCGCAGCGGCCTGGTCACTTCGACCACCAACAGCTTACGGGGCAAGCCCTTCACCGTCAGCGGCGTACCTTCTCCCGAAGTTACGGTACCATTTTGCCTAGTTCCTTCACCCGAGTTCTCTCAAGCGCCTTGGTATTCTCTACCTGATCACCTGTGTCGGTTTACAGTACGGTCAACTGTAACCTGAAGCTTAGAAGTTTTTCCTGGAAGCAGGGCATCGACCACTTCACCCAAAATAGGGCTCGTCGTCAGCTCTCAGCCTTAGGGGTCCGGATTTGCCTAAACCCCCAGCCTACAGCCTTAAACATGGACAACCATCGCCATGCTGGCCTAGCCTTCTCCGTCACTCCGTCGCAGTTACAGTCGGTACAGGAATATTAACCTGTTTCCCATCGATTACGCTTCTCAGCCTCACCTTAGGGGCCGACTCACCCTGTCCCGATTAACGTTGGACAGGAAACCTTGATCTTCCGGCGTGCGAGTTTTTCACTCGCATTATCGTTACTCATGTCAGCATTCGCACTTCTGATATCTCCAGCATGCCTCACAGCACACCTTCACAGACTTACAGAACGCTCCCCTACCATCCAAAGGATCCGCAGCTTCGGTTACTCATTTGAGCCCCGTTAAATCTTCCGCGCAGGCCGACTCGACTAGTGAGCTATTACGCTTTCTTTAAAGGATGGCTGCTTCTAAGCCAACCTCCTAGCTGTCTAAGCCTTCCCACATCGTTTCCCACTTAATGAGTATTAGGGACCTTAGCTGGCGGTCTGGGTTGTTGCCCTCTCGACGACGGACGTTAGCACCCGCCGTCTGTCTGCCATGCTCACACTCCACGGTATTCGGAGTTTGCAAAGGGTTGGTAAGTCGGGATGACCCCCTAGCCTTAACAGTGCTCTACCCCCGTGGGTGACACATGACGCACTACCTAAATAGTTTTCGGGGAGAACCAGCTATCTCCGGGCTTGATTAGCCTTTCACTCCGACCCACAGGTCATCCCCTAACTTTTCAACGTTAGTGGGTTCGGTCCTCCAGTCAGTGTTACCTAACCTTCAACCTGCCCATGGGTAGATCGCCCGGTTTCGGGTCTACTGCCAGCAACTAAACGCCCTATTAAGACTCGGTTTCCCTACGGCTCCCCTATACGGTTAACCTTGCTACTGACAATAAGTCGCTGACCCATTATACAAAAGGTACGCGGTCACGCCGAAGCGCTCCCACTGCTTGTACGCATACGGTTTCAGGATCTATTTCACTCCCCTCACAGGGGTTCTTTTCGCCTTTCCCTCACGGTACTGGTTCACTATCGGTCAGTTGAGAGTATTTAGCCTTGGAGGATGGTCCCCCCATCTTCAGACAAGATAACACGTGTCCCGTCCTACTTAATATGTGAATAATGAACCTTCGTGTACGGGGCTATCACCCTGTATCGCCAGACTTTCCAGACTGTTCCACTAGCTCATCACTCATCGGCTGGTCCCCGTTCGCTCGCCGCTACTAAGGGAATCTCGGTTGATTTCTTTTCCTCCGGGTACTTAGATGTTTCAGTTCCCCGGGTTCGCCTCTTACACCTATGTATTCAGTGCAAGATACCCATAAAGGGTGGGTTTCCCCATTCAGAAATCCTGGGATCAAAGCTTGTGTGCCAACTCCCCCAGGCTTATCGCAGGCTCCTACGTCTTTCATCGCCTTCAACTGCCAAGGCATCCACCGTATGCGCTTATTCACTTGACCATATAACACAAATGAATAAACAACGACTTTAAGATTCACTTTGTGGCTGTTACACCACGCTGTTTCTCTACGCCAAGAATAATCACTTCACAGATAAATTCGCTTTGAGATAAACTCAATCATTGCAATTTTAAATGCTATGACTACTTTAGAATCCACATTGTTAAAGAACCT
>NOXC01000038.1 GCA_003265435.1 Cellvibrionaceae bacterium AOL6 | reverse complement strand
AGTCAGTTGGGCGTTGACCCATTCCAGCTCCTTATCCAGGCACTTGATCATCCGGCGATGCGAACGCTCAAGTGCTTTCTCGGCTCGCTGAATGCGATTTAACTCTTGTGTTCTCGCCTCAGTAATTTGTCGCTTTCTGGCAAGTAAGTCTCTGACGTGCCTAACTTTTTCACTACTAAACGGGCGTACAACGGGCTGCATTTTAGCTGCAAATAACGCGATAATCTGCGCGTCTATTTTGTCCGTCTTTGCGAGCACGCCTTCCGCTCGAGCAAACTGACGGATCTTCATGGGTTGGACCACAATGACGGGGAGCTCGGCCTCCGCCAATGCTTCTACAAGCCTACGCTCATAGCCTCCGGTCGCTTCGACGACAATACGTGTGAGCTTATAACGACGGAGTGTTTTAATAAGGCTTTTTATGTCCTCCTTGGAATTAAATATCTGCCAATGTCGGTCGACTTCTAAGATGTGGATATCCAGGAAGGATTTCCCTACATCTATGCCGACGTTTCGTTGTTGCTTGATGTGCTCATTAGTAGTTGTGTTCATAACTCACCCTTGCTACATTCGGGCTCGAGGCCCCCTCGACTGTTCGAGTTAAAAGTAGGATCAGCGTGGCGCTCAAGCTTGTTAACGGACTCGTTTTTACTGGTCCCGGCCATCATCGAGCTGCCACGCTGAATGTCTGTTGCCGCAGACATGGGCCTCACCTTATCGCTTAAGTAACAGGAAGGGAAATCGTGTTATTTCAACCATACAAGGTGGTCAAGTTCACTCCGGCCGCAAAAGGCGCGGCCTGCGCGGGATAGCCTACGCGTTGCTTCGGCTGCCCCTTACCACGACGTTATGCGGTTGAGTTAGGTCTTCCCACCCTAGCTTATTAGTTTAAGGGAATAACTAAATTAGGAGATAACAATGGCTGTTGCATATATTCAATCAATTGATATTACTGAAGATGGAAAGGTTCGAGTTAGTGGGCATTTATCAAGCACAAACTTAGACGTTTCTTTGAGTGAAATGATTCCTGTGATCGCACCTGAAGACGGGATTTGGAATTATGAACTTACTGTTACACCTACATCCATAATCGGAGCCGATATGTTGGTTCCGTTTACAGTTGAAGCACCTTGGATAGGTGATTCGGATGCGAATGGAGCTCGAATTATTCAACCAAGCATCGTTCCAAATGTACCAGATAAGGAAATAGTTCAACTTAAAGGTAAGAAGGTAGCTGCCTTATCTACAAAACAGTCAAACATGGTATGGTTAATAGGTGCATATTATGATCAGACAGCAAATCAGTTGGTTATAGATGCAAAATACAGCGGAGGCTGTTTTCAGCACCTATTTACTCTCGAATGGGATGGTTCCTCTTTGGAAAGCTTCCCACCCCAATACATATTTAACTTAGTTGACCTCAGTGAGTACGACCCTTGCAAAGCGCTTATTGATGTCCAACTCAGGTTCGACATAAGCACTATGGACTTTCAAATTGATGAACCGTCTAAGCTCCATATTGGAACCCCCAGCTATGGCCGAACTTTAACCGTTGAATTGCAATGAACGCATAACAAAAAGTTCCAGCGGACGCGGAACCTAACCCGATAATGCACATACCTTCATCTACCTATGATGGAGGTAAGTCATGGCAAGGCGTAAGAAGTACAACCGATACGACGATGACTTCAAAGCGACTGCTGTCGCTTTGACAGAAATCAAGGGCGTTAAGGCAACCCATGTTGCTGATGCGCTCGATATCCACGAAGTAATGCTATACCGTTGGCGTATGGAAATGCGCAGAGGGCAAATCGTGGCAAAGAAGAAAGATATCAGTATCGATCCAGAGATAAAGGCTGAGTTGAAGCGATTGAGGAAGCTTGAACGAGAGCACAATCTTCTCCAGGAGGAGCACGCCCTTTTAAAAAAAGCCATCCAGCACTCTTTGCAACGCAAAGGGAAATCTACGAATTCATCGAGCTAAATCGCGCAGAGCACAGTATAGCGCTGATGTGTCGCGTGTATGGCGTGGTGCGAGATAGCTACAACAGCTGGCGGCGTCGAGGCGATAGCGCGCGCCGCAAGGAAGATGGCGAGCTCTATGTGCTGATCAAACAGATCTTTGATCGACACGATGGTTGTTACGGTAGCCCGAAGATAACGAAGGAACTGCACAAGCTCGGTATTCGCATTGGTCAAAAACGTGTGGCACGGCTGATGAAAGAGCATGGATTAAGAGCAGTTAAGGCGCGCATGTATCGGACCAAGGCGTATAGCCATGCGTTTTTGAAAGCGAGCCCGAACCTGATAGTAGATATCAAGCTCACTCGACCCGATCAACTCTGGGTGGGTGACGTGACCTACATTAAGATGCCCGATGGGAGTTGGCAATATCTATCGGTGATCATGGATCGATTTAGTCGGCGCATCCTTGCCTGGTCGATGAGTGACAAGCGGAATGCGGCCCTGACAATCGCAACGTTAAAACGAGCGATTCAAAACAGAGGATGGCCCAAGGAAGTGATATTTCATTCAGATAAAGGCGTTGAGTACATTGCACAGGCATTTAGGAAACGCTTATCGAGCTACGGGATTACACAAAGCATGAATCGTGTAAAGGAAATGAATGACAATGCCTACATTGAATCATTTTTTCAGGACTTTAAGACTGAACGATTGAAGCGGCGGGTATTTACAACCGTAGAGCAGTTGCGCGCGATAATCAGTGAATACATGCGGTACCATAACTTTGAACGCTCACATTCATCAATTGGCTATGTAACTCCAGTGGAATATGAGAGTAAAATGTGGGCTTAACAATAGGGTGTGTGCAAAAGCGGGTTAGGTTCCCGCCTTCGGCGCTCGCTGAACTTGGCGTTAGGCGCACAAGGTATGGAAATTAAAAAGACGATATTTATCTCATTAGCTTCATTCTTGGTCGGAGTAGTTGGAACCGTATTATTGGGAAGCATTTATATGGCTCGAGCCTTTCAAATTACTGAAGCGATTCGACTTCCAGCTGAAATAGCGAGAGCTGGCAGCATGATTAAATATTTAGATGAAGGTAAATACGATGCGGCTAGGTCTCTGCAAGTATTGAATCTACGATGTAATATAAGCGAATTAGAAAATAGATATAGACATAACCCGAATTTCACTTCAGCTGAGGCTTTAGCACGTACGAAAGAGCATTATAGTCAGTATACTCAAGGCATTGGGTGTGAGCAGTAGCC
>NOXC01000037.1 GCA_003265435.1 Cellvibrionaceae bacterium AOL6 | reverse complement strand
TCCGCAAAGGCGCGCTCGGCCTTTTCAATTTCTTCGTCGATTTTTTCAAGTCGGCTGCGTGCGGCATGATCCTCGTCTTTTTTCACCGCTTCTCGTTCAATCTTTAATTGAATCAAACGGCGCTCTAAACGATCCATCTCCTCCGGCTTGGAGTCGATTTCCATGCGAATGCGGCTCGCGGCTTCATCAATCAAGTCAATGGCCTTATCTGGCAATTGACGATCCGTAATATAACGCTGAGAGAGTTTCGCCGCGGCGATGATGGCCGAATCCGTGATGTTGACGCCATGATGCACTTCGTAGCGCTCTTTTAATCCGCGCAAAATTGCAATGGTGTCTTCCTCACTCGGCTCATTGACCAGCACCTTCTGAAAGCGGCGCTCAAGTGCCGCGTCTTTTTCAATGAATTGTCGATATTCATCGAGCGTGGTCGCCCCCACGCAATGCAATTCACCGCGCGCCAAAGCCGGCTTGAGCATATTGCCCGCGTCCATTGCACCCTCGGCCTTGCCCGCGCCGACCATGGTGTGCAACTCATCCACAAATAAGATGATGCGCCCTTCCTGTTTCGCGAGTTCATTGAGCACCGCTTTTAAACGCTCTTCGAATTCGCCGCGAAATTTCGCGCCCGCCAATAACGCGCCCAGATCCAGAGACAACAAGCGCTTGCGCTTGAGCCCCTCTGGGACTTCGCCATTCACGATGCGCTGTGCAAGCCCTTCAACGATGGCCGTTTTACCGACACCGGGCTCGCCAATTAACACGGGGTTGTTTTTTGTGCGACGCTGCAACACTTGCACGGTACGCCGGATCTCGTCATCACGGCCGATCACTGGATCTAACTTTCCGGCTTCCGCGCGCGCGGTCAGGTCGATTGTGTATTTATCCAGCGCTTGGCGCTTGCCTTCTGCATCGGGGTCATCCACCGTTTCGCCGCCACGCACCTTAGCCACAGCAGCCTCCAGTTTTTCCAAGCTGCCGAACTTCGCAAGCAATTCACCCATGCTCGTTTTTTTATCGCGCAACGCGGCAATTAATACACTCTCGCTGGAAATGAACTTGTCGTTGTTTTGCTGAGCGTATTTGTCCGCAAGATTTAACAGGCGACCGAGTTCGGGCGACATTGAGACTTCGCCCGTAGGATTCTGCAAGCGCGCCAAGGCTTCGAGGCGCTTGTTCAATTCATTGCGTAAACCAGGAAGATCAAAGCCTGCTGTGGCCAATAAAGGGCGCACCGTGCCACCTTGCTGATCCAGCATGGCTTGCAGGAGATGGAGTGGGTCCAGGCTATTGTGGTCGCGTCCAACCGCCAACGATTGTGCGTCGGACAAGGCCATTTGTAATGGGTTTGTCAATCTGTCTATTCGCATGATTCCAGGCACTCACTATGAGCCATTGTGTTAACCCATAAATGGGGTTCGGAGCACAAATAACAAGCACCGACTCGAGTCTTACGACGCACGCAACCAAATCATCGAAGCGAATCGACCACAGCGCCCATCACGCCGGTAGGAATAGTAATGCTGACGGTTTTCATAGGTGCAGGCACTTCCGCCATAAACGCGCATCACACCCAAAGCATTTAAGGCCTGCGTGGCGAGCGCGTAAAGGTCGGCGTAGTACTTGCCGGGATTCAAGGGATCATCCACAAATGCCTTGGCCACCGAAGACTTCAGGGCGCTCTGACTAGAGGCATCCATAAAGGCCTGACGCACCTCTTCACCCACTTGGAAGTGTTGTTTGGAGATCGCCGGACCGAGATAGGCTTGCAGTCGACACGGTGACGCAGTAAAACACGCAACCGTATTTTCGATGACGCCGCTTGCCAGACCTCGCCACCCAGCATGGGCCGCAGCCACTTCCCGTCCTTGGTCATCACATAGTAGAACAGGTAAGCAGTCGGCGGTCATGACCACGCACGCCTGACCCGGCACGTCGGTGTAGGCCGCGTCCGCCTCTACAGGCCGAACCAAACCCTCTGATAGTTTATGCACCGTTGTGCCGTGCACCTGAGTCAACCAGTTCAGATGTGGGCTTTTGCCGTAGCGCGCCTGCAAGTGGTGCTCGAGCAATTGTCGATTTTGCACCACCCTGGCGAGCGGTTCATCAACATGCTCTGCGAGGTTAAATGACGCATACTCATTGCGGCTGACGCCCGCAGTGTCACGCGTAGTGATGTGCCAACACACGCTCTCCGGTGCTTGCCACGCCCCCAGAGCTTCACGCACCTTGGGCCTCCTCCAGGTCGTCAAGCATGTGCTGCATGTCCTCGGCCACTGGCACCTTCCAGCGAAGGGCCTCGCCTGACTCGGGATGCATTAAGCCCAAAGCTTTGGCATGCAGCGCCTGCCGTTCAAATTGCACAACACTGGCCGGCAGCGACTTCTTCAGAACCGGTGTTAATGCGCGTCCATACACCGGGTCACCGATCAGCGGGAAGCCTTGATACGCCATATGCACCCGGATCTGATGGGTACGCCCGGTTTCGAGCTTCAACTCCACAAGCGTCACTCCATCGAAGTGCCGCAAGGGGCGATAATGCGTGCGTGCGTCACGCCCGCCCTGTACCACCGCCATCTTGGTTCGTACCTGAGGATGACGCCCAATCGGCGCATCCACCTCTCCGGCCTCCTCCAAGGTCCCTTGTACCAGCGCCCAATAGGTACGTGATACTGAACGCGAGGACAATTGCTCGACCAGCGCCGCCTGGGCCTGCACGGTTCGAGCGACGACCATCAGGCCACTGGTGTCTTTATCTAAGCGATGCACGATGCCCGCTCGTGGTACCGCCGCGCTGTCAGGATAATGGTGCAGAATGCCGTTGAGCAGCGTCCCCGTCCAATTCCCGGCCGCGGGGTGAACCACCAAGCCTGCGGGCTTGTTGAGCACAATGAGTTGAGCATCCTCGTAGATGACATTCAGGGGCAGGTCTTCCGGCTCGAACTGTTCGCTGTCTTCAATCTGGCCGTCGAGCGTTAACCGCTCTCCGCCCGCCAGCCGGGCATTGGGCTTGAGCTTACGCTGATCCACACACAATGCACCTTCACGAATCCATCCCTGTAGCCGCGAACGCGAATACTCGGGGAACAATTCGCCGGCAATTTGATCCAAACGTTGACCCGCCATCGACACGGGCACTTGCGCGCTAAGCTTAATCTCGACTGACATGCACTCTCTGAGGTTAGGTGATTGTGTGCGTTGACGTATCCACGATTGTTTTTCTGTGGATGCCTAATTACACTGTCGGGCCAGAATTTCGCCCAATACGAGCCCAAAACCCGGCATATTGCGGCAACCAATGCCGCTTTGACAACAATTGATCCAATAAGATGCTTAATACACCCCGATTTACTGCCCTGTCCCACTTCATTCTTATGCCTCTGCTCGTACTGACCCTGCTGTCAGCATGTTCTTCTCAGGAGGACCGAATCGCGCGAGGCAGTGAGCAAGAGGTCTACGAGCGAGCCCAACGTTACCTGAAGAGCTCAAGCTGGGAAATGGCCATTCAGACCCTGCAAGCGCTGGAAGAGAACTTCCCTTTCGGCTCCTATGGCGAGCATGCGCAGCTGGAGTTGATCTACGCATACTACCGCGCGGGTGAATACGAGGCCTCGGTCGCCTCTGCAGATCGTTTTATTCGGCTTCACCCCCAGCACCGCAATGTCGACTACGCGTACTACATGCGTGGCATTGCCAGCTTCTACAACGATTCGGCGTTCTCGTCGGTGCTGTCTATGGATGCCACCCAGCGTGACCCGGGCACCGCCAAGGACGCGTTCAACTACTTCGCGCAGCTACTGAACCTTTACCCAGACAGCGCCTACGCACTCGATGCCAAGAAACGCATGACCTTCCTGCGCAATACGCTCGCACGTGCTGAAATCAACATCGCCAACTATTACTTCAAGCGGGGAGCGTATCTCGCCGCGGCGAATCGAGGTCGATGGGTGGTTGAGAATATGCAGGAAACACCCGCAGTGCCTGATGCCTTGGCCGTCATGGCTCAAGCCTATCACTTGGTCGACATGCAGGCCCTGTCCGATGACGCGGCCCAGGTGCTGGCGCATAACTTCCCTGACCACCCAGCCCTTAAAGACGGCAAGTTCGACTACCAATACGGCCGCGAGCACAAACGTTCGGCCATCAGCATTGTCACGCTGGGCCTGTTCGACAAGCGCCCTACCATCAAGTTCGACACCCGCGATCAGTACAACGCCTACTACAACGATCAACTCGCCCTGGCGCCCCCAAAACGCTAACGCATGCGCTGGGGTCTGACCCCGTCGCATACGTTGGGGTCAGACCC
>NOXC01000036.1 GCA_003265435.1 Cellvibrionaceae bacterium AOL6 | reverse complement strand
TTTTTATTTGTTTGGAAGAACGTTTAGTGAAATTGAGGCACAGCCCCGGTTCACTAGAAATGCCAGGAGCATTTCTGAACGCCCGCTAGGGCGGCCCGAAGGGTGAGCGCCAGGGATGGCGCGAATCATCCCGCTAGGCTTCCCAAAAGGGCTCACACCGCAAGGTGTGGGCCCTTTTTGTTTGTTTGGAAGATCGTTAGTGACATTGAGGCATAGCCACGGTTCACAAGAAATGCCAGGAGCATTTCTGAACGCCCGCCAGGGCGGCCCGCAGGGTGAGCGCCAGGGCGACTGCGCTAGCGGGCGAGCGCCTAAAGGAATTCGTCAAAGAAAGAGTTGGTATTGTTGAGGCTATCCTCAAAACCAAAGATCCAACAATCTTCAACCACATCCGAGAAATCCATACCACCGTCACGAATAGACGGGTTGGCCCAGCCCTGATGATTGGCGATGGCATTGTCGGCAACGCGCTTGGCCTCCTGCCAGATTGCACCTACCTCAGGATCAGATAGCGCACGTGACCAGTTGCTTCCGCTCTTGGTGTTGAAGCCTGGCGTAGCATTCTGTGTGGAGTTGCCGTCGTCAATCTTCACATAGTCCGTATAAGTACGCACGTAGTTCAGGTCGGCTGCGGTGGTTTTGTCTTCATTCCACTGACTGTGCTGCACAACGTGAATTCGAGTGGTAGTGTCTATACCCGGCATATTTTGCCTTACTCGTCGTACCCAATCTGCGGTGAAATCGCTCTGACCGGCCTCCTGCACCCAGACATCACCGCCAGCGGCCAGCGTCGCAGACACCTTTGCGTAAGCCTGATTCAGCGCCGCATTGCGCTGCGTATGCGCATTCGACCAGTGACTAGCTCCGAAAGCCAGATTGAACAAATGAGCGGCTTCAATGTAATCCCCACCCTGAATACCGTAGGCGCCGGATATTGCGTGGTAATTCACAGCGCTGAATCGTGGGTCTTTCAGCATTGTAGCCAAGCCCGCTACGGAGTGGATGTCGTCGGGATCTGGACGGCTGTCGAAATGCGCCATGAGCAGATCGCTATTGAGGTTAAACCGACCGAGCCAGTTGTCTTGCGTCCCTTGTTGTTCAATGTTGTACCAGTTCAGGTTAAAGCCTCCCGCGAGCACTTGCACTCTCAGGCTGTGATCGCCCGCCGGCAACGAGCCGAGATCGAGCACCAACGTTCGCCAGGCTTGCCATCCGCCTGTTGGGGGTACATTGACAGCAGCCCCGCGTTGGGTCCCATCCACCCAGACCGTAAACATGCCCCCACCAGGCTGACTCGCCACGCGTGCGGAGAGCTGATAAGAGGCGGTGCGATCGACGACAATGTCGTACTCTAGCCACTCGTTGGCCTGGGTCCAACCAACATTGAACCCCGCCCCTGCATCAGTCGTGACTTGAATATCCACATCGTCATTACGGTAACTGTTGCCCGCGTTGCCCGCGGTTCCATCAGCATACCGATCGTAGTCTTCAGCCTGAATCAAGCCTGGAACGTTTATACCGGGTACACCGGGTTCATTGGCATCACAACGCTCCGTACCACACATACAAATACTGGCGTCTGAGCGACTGTTTGCACAGTCCGTCGCGTGGTCACCGAACTCCACTTTACACTCCATAGTGGTGTTGCATTGGTCGACCGCGTAGGTGTGTAAAGAGAAGGCTACACCGAAAACGATGGTTATCATGCTCTGGATTTGCTTTTTCACTGTTATCTCCTTATCGCAGATAAAAGGCGGATGACTCCAGCCGAGGTCTCTTGACTGGAGGCTGTATGCTTTATTTGTCATACAACGGGCCTAGTCTCGCACGCATGAATCGATAATCAGCGACAAACATCACATGAACATAAAAAAAAAGCGCGATTGTCAACAATTCAACATCTCACACCGAATTTTGACGCGCTGCAGATCTATTGGAATCTGACCCCAATTAAATAATTCGAATCTGACCCCAATTAAATAGAGTCGAAGCCCCGAGGGGGTCGAAATGCAGGCACTTTTTGGCCCTCGACAGCGGCGCGCTAGATGTCGATTGGCGTTGCTACGCACCTTTCACGGCTAGAACTCAGCGAATAGCTCGATGTGATTTTTTCGCGTACCCACTCTAGAGGCCGGTCGTTCGCGCTGCGGTAGTCGTCGATACTCAATTCAACCAGCTGGTCCGGATAGAGCGCGTCGCTGTCGGTGTCCGTAAAGCGGTACAAGCGTTTGGAGTAGGTCACCAACAAGCCCGAATTAGGCAGATTGAATTGCCCCATGTCTTGGTAACCCGAGGGCCGTGCGCCAGTTGGCTCGCCGACGCGGTAGGCGTTCAGTAGTTGCGAGAACTGCGCTGCATTACTCATTGCGGCGGAGAATGTGACGTTGTTTGTCAGTACGAAAACCCCATCCGCCCAGTTGATCCCATCAGCCAGAACTAAGCGCTCTGCCAGCTTCAGTCCAACAAAGAAATTGCCCCCATAATTATTCCGCAGGTCGATAACAAGAAAGACGATGCCTCCATTGTTAATCTCCTTTAATACACGCGCAGAAAACTTAGCCATTTGGCTCATCGAGGGGTACCGCGACATGCGGAGGTAGCCTATACAACCCCGCTCCAGCGTCGAAAACTCGACATGCTCATTGAGACGCTGACGCTCATTAAAAAGCGCTGGGTTGTGGTAGCTAAGACGGTGAGCCCAAGGCACTTTGTGCGCGCTGGTCAACTTGGCCTGTGATTCGGAAAATGAAAATACTACCGGCTGAACGCCGGTGATCACCCCCAGCCCCTTCAGAACAAAGGGCTTGTTGAGATAGCTGGCCACGCGCACGCGCCGCGAGAATGGGTTTTCAGTAAAGGGGGTAATGTCACCGAGCATCGACGCCAGCTCACTGACAGGCACACTGTTAATTGCAGTCAGCTTCTCACCCAGCAGATGTCGATGCGCCTCGGTGGTCTCCCCAACATAGAAGTCGTCACCAATTGCGATAAACCGGAGGGGGAATTCCTCCAAGGTTCTGTCCCAGAGAGGAACGGAGGTGTGGCCATCCTGAATACGGCGACTGGCGCGCATCAGTTCGGTTACGACTTGTTCGGTACTGAGCTGGCCTAGGTTTGCATCCAGGTGATTCAGTGTCAGTGTGAACGCTTGCCGCGACACACTGTGATACAGGTCAATATGTCTGCGTTCCAATTCGCTTTGGAACACTTCGATATCCTCTCGCCAAGCCTCGATCTCGTCTGCCGTCATAGCGCCGCAGAGAATGGGAGCCAGTGTCCCAAGCAAAGCGAAAATACGCCACAACGATCGCTGCTTGAACCACGAGAGCATGCATTCAGTGTTTCCTACCATGAGAGCTCGTCCTATATTATGAGGGTGATATTGTCCTTTAGCGCAATCGACTTAACACCAGAAGCTGGAGTATATGAGAATAGGCTTTCGAGGACCGATGGCTACGTCAAATTAGCACGGTACAGTCCCATCCACGACGACGTGGAGCTCAGAGCCAGCGCTTTTTGGAAGGGACATCGTAGAACGCCGGCTGTTGCTCTACTTTGGAGCCCATCGCCCGGCTACTTCGCAGCGCATCGCGGATGGTATCCACCGTGCTCTGATCCAACGCGTCGTTCACTAATTCGCGGTAGCGCGCCTTGCATTCGCTCATCGAGGGCGCAAGGTCCAGATAGACACCGTGCGGCACGATAATGGAGCTGTCTTTGTTCAGCGCATTCGTCCGATAGCTTGACCACGCATAGTCCTCGGGGCATCGAACCATGCCGGCTCGAACGGGGTTCAGCTCTATATAGCGGTAGCACGCGAGCACATAGCGCTGAGAAAACGCCTGACTGCTTTTATACCGTCCTTCCCACAGTGGTCCACTGCGCTCATAACGCTTGTTGAAATACTGCGCGTACCCCTGCGCAATGCCCTTCATCATGATCGAGATCCCATCGTTATTCTCTGGTGTGGCCAGTAAATGGATGTGGTTGCTCATCAAACAGTAAGCGTGAATGGTGCACTTACCCTCAATGGCATGCTCTCTGAGAAAACCGAGGTACATCAGTAAGTCAGCGTGATGCTGAAAACACACTGCGCGATTGCAGCCTCGGTGGACAACGTGAACCGGGTATCCCGGCGCGATCAAGCGGGCTTTTCTGGCCATAGTAGCAATCCTTTGCGTGGGCGATAGCGCTGGAGTCTAGTGCACCCGGCACGGAGACGTAAAGACTTCGTCCTCCCCCGGCCGGAAATACATTATTAGGCCGAATCACCGTACTCACAGCCCCGGTTTTCACCCTAAAAAATACATTGGGGTCAGACCCCAGTGTATGCGTCGGGGTCTGACCC
>NOXC01000035.1 GCA_003265435.1 Cellvibrionaceae bacterium AOL6 | reverse complement strand
GGTCGTCGTTTCGACCGAGGCGCGCATTATACAGAAGTTTAAGTAACTTACAAGCTTTTGCGCTAATTTTTTTCTTCAGCGTTTTGAGCGCTTGCTCTGTTCCGTTGAAGAGGAGGCGCATTATACGTTGCGAATTTCGCTTTGCAAGAAAAACTTTCGTTTTTTTTTGCGCCTTCTTTTCTCTTGATTTCCGGCATCTAAAACTGGGCTACTGGAGCCCTGTTCGCTGCTGCTCAGCAATCAAGAGGCGCGCATTATACGCCCCAGCTCGAACCCGTCAACACCTAATTTTCACTTTTTTCGTCTTCTTTTATATCTTCCTTTTGATCACGGTTTTTGACCCATCGCCACAGCATCGCCGCAGGTCCAGAAAGCGCATAGATGAAGGCCATCGTGAACAGCACTCTCGGGGGGTCCACCATGACCAGAATAAAGACAAAGACCGTGATAATCATGGCCACAAACGGCACACGCCGATTGGCGTCCAGGCCCTTGAAGCTCTGATAACGTATGTTGGAGATCATCAACAAGCCCACTACCGCCGTCACAATCGCCGCAAAGACGGAGATCTCGGTGCTGAGCTCTAACTCACTACCCCACCACACACCGGAGGCCATCAAGGTTGCCGCTGGCGGGCTGGCGAGCCCGATGAAGTAGCGCGAATCGGTTTCTCCCGACTGCGTATTAAAACGCGCCAGACGAATCGCCGCACAGGCCACGAACACGAATGCCGCGCCAATACCAAATTTGCCCAGCGGTTCTAGTGCCCAGCTATAAAGCACCACGGCAGGCGCGAGACCGAAGCTCACCATATCACTGAGGCTGTCGTACTCAGTCCCGAATCGGCTCTGCGTATTGGTCATACGCGCAACACGGCCGTCGAAACCGTCGAGGATCTGAGCCGCGAAGATGGCCATTGCCGCCTGGGCAAAGTTGCCGTTAAAGGCCGCCAGGATGGCGAAGAAGCCTCCGAAGAGTGCGCCCGTCGTAAACATGTTCGGAAGCAGGTACACGCCGCGACGCTGTACCTTGGCGCCATTCTCGGCCACCTCTTCTACATGCTCGTCCACCGGCATGGAGTCCGTTACCCCCATGTCGTAAAAATCGGCGTGGTCGTCGCGTTGGTTATTGTCTTGCTCAACACCCATGGTCATCACTCATTGTTGGAAAAACTGTGCGACGGGCATTGTAGACCCTGAGCGAGGGCAAGGTCACGTGAAGGCGGGAAACAGGCAGGCAGAAAGAAAAACGGGGGCCTTTGGCCCCCGTTTCAGTACAACTTAGTTTTTGGTCTTGTCGATGATCTTGTTGGATTCGATCCAAGGCATCATCGCACGCAGCTTGGCACCGGTCTGCTCGATCGGGTGCGCCGCGTTGTTACGACGCCAAGCGGTCATTGAAGGGTAGTTCGTCGCACCTTCAGAGATGAACATTTTGGCGTACTCACCGTTCTGAATGCGCTTGAGTGCGTTGCGCATGGCCGCACGGCTCTCGTCGTTGATCACTTCAGGGCCCGTCACGTACTCACCGTACTCCGCATTGTTGGAGATGGAGTAGTTCATGTTGGCGATACCACCTTCGTACATCAGGTCAACAATTAGCTTCAGCTCATGCAGACATTCAAAGTACGCCATTTCTGGTGCGTAGCCCGCTTCGGTCAGGGTTTCGAAACCGGCTTTCACCAGCTCAACCGCGCCACCACACAGTACCGCTTGCTCACCAAAGAGGTCGGTTTCGGTTTCATCTTTGAACGTGGTCTCGATGATACCGGTACGGCCACCACCGATCGCGCTCGCGTAGGACAGCGCCACTTCTTTTGCCTTGCCTGAAGCGTCCTGATGGATCGCAACCAGATCAGGGATGCCGCCACCCTTAACGTACTCAGAACGCACAGTGTGGCCAGGCGCCTTAGGCGCAACCATGATGACGTCCAGATCAGCGCGAGGTACAACCTGGTTGTAGTGAATCGCGAAACCGTGCGCGAAGGCCAGCGTCGCGCCCTGCTTGATGTTGGGTTCGATTTCGTTTTCGTACAGCGCTTTTTGGAACTCGTCTGGAGTCAGGATCATTACGAGGTCGGCAGAGGCCACGGCGTCAGCAACAGGCGCGACTTTCAGGCCAGCCGCTTCGGCTTTGGCGGCGGAAGAAGAACCGGTACGCAGACCCACGGTCACGTCCACACCCGAGTCTTTCAGGTTGTTGGCGTGCGCGTGGCCCTGAGAACCGTAGCCAATCACGGCCACTTTCTTGCCCTGGATAATCGACTGATCACAATCGCTGTCGTAATACACTTTCATTGTTATGCCTCTGTATAAGGTGGGATTTGGGCAGGGATTCTATGGACTGACCTTCATTCTGTAAAATGATATATTTGCAACAATATATTTCACTTTTGGCAACACTCTATGTATGACGCGGAAAAGATTCATCTGTTTATTCGACTAGCGGAAACGGGCAGCTTTCATCGCACGGCCCAGTCAATGCACGTCAGCCCCTCCAAGCTCAGCCGGGTCATTCAGGCTTTGGAAGCCGATATCGGCACCACGCTGTTTGCGAGAAACAATCGACACGTCGCTTTGACTGCGGACGGCGAGGCCTTTCTGGCCTTTGCACGCGAGGAAAGTAAGCGCTGGGACACGTTTCGGGACAGGCTCCAGAGTCGTCGGGAACACTTGAGCGGCACGGTCAGCATTTACTGCTCAGTGACCGCAAGTTACAGCTTCCTCTATGACATCCTCGCCGCCTTCCGCGAGCGCTACCCGTTAATACAGGTCAAACTGCATACCGGCGATCCGGCCGACGCTATCGAGCGCGTGCACAGCGGCCATGAAGACATCGCCGTGGCCGCCAAACCCTCGCAACTGCCGCGCAGTCTGACTTTCAAACAATTCGATCGCTCCCCGCTGAAATTCTTTACAGCGAAGGGCGACACCCAATTCACCCCCCAATACCAAAATGAAGGCAAGCGCGCCTGGTCACAGATCCCGATGATTTTGTCCGAACGCGGTCTGGCGCGACAGCGGCTCAACCAATGGTTTGTCGATCAGGGGATTACGCCAAATATTTATGCGGAGGTATCGGGGAATGAAGCCATTGTCAGCATGGTGAGCCTCGGCTGCGGCATCGGCCTCGTGCCGCAAATCGTGGTCGATAACAGCCCCCTCGCTGAGCGCGTGGAGCCCTTCTGCGCTCAAGCGGAGCTGGACACCTATGAAGTCGGCGCCTGCGTGCAATCACGCCGCCTGCAAAGCCCTCTGGTGAAGGCGCTGTGGGATCTTATATAGGAAGGAAGTATGCACTGGGGTCTGACCCCAGTGCATACGTTTTTAGAGACTGAGGACTTTTTCGCCTCGGGCGATGCCGGAGACACCGGAGCGAACGACTTCGATGATGGCCGCTTCACCTACCGCATTGATGAAGGCGTCCAGCTTGTCGCTGTCACCTGTGATCTGGATACAGTAGACGGACGGCGTCACGTCGACGATCATGCCGCGGAAGATGTCCACACAACGCTTCACTTCCGCGCGCTGCGCGCCGGAAGCCCGAACCTTGATCAACATCAGTTCGCGCTCGATGTGCGCCCCTTCCGAGAGATCCACCAGTTTCACAACATCAATCAAACGGTTGAGGTGCTTGGTAATCTGCTCGATCTTGTGATCATCGCCGATGGTGGTCAGGGTCAGACGAGACAGCGTGCTGTCTTCCGTCGGCGCCACCGTCAGGCTCTCGATGTTGTAGCCACGTTGCGAGAACAGGCCCACCACACGTGAGAGCGCGCCAGGCTCGTTCTCCATCAGGATGGAAATAATACGTTTTCTGCTCATCAGGTTCGCTCCGTTCTGCTAATCCACATATCCCGCATGGAACCGTTCGGCGCCACTTGCATCGGATACACGTGCTCTTTCGGGTCGACATAGATGTCCATGAAGACGCATCGATCTTTCATCGCGAAACACTCTTCCAGCTTGGACTTAAGCTCCGAACGATTGCGTACCGTCAGCCCAACGTGGCCGTAGGCTTCCATCAGTTTCGGGAAGTCCGGCAGAGAATCCTCATAGAGGCTCTCTGAGTAACGGCTGCTGTACTGCATGTCTTGCCACTGCTTCACCATGCCCAAGGCCTGATTGTTCAGGCAGATGATTTTCACCGGCAGGTGGTACTGGGTGCAGGTCGACAGCTCCTGAATACACATTTGAATCGAACCTTCGCCGGTCACACAGACAACGGTCGCATCACGATCCGCCATTTGCGCACCCATCGCGGCAGGTAGGCCAAAGCCCATCGTGCCGAGGCCACCCGAATTGATCCAGCGGCGTGGTTTATCAAACTGATAGTACTGCGCCGAGAACATCTGGTGCTGGCCCACGTCGGAACAGACGTAAGCATCGCCTTTGGTCGCTTCAAAGACCGCGCGAATGACTTCTTGCGGCTTGAGCATCTCGCTACTGGTTTCGTAGTTCGGCTTCTGCAAGATACCGTAGCGCTCGCGCCACTGGTCGATCTGCTCCCACCAGGAGTCAATCGCCTTAGGATCTGGACGCACCTTACTTTGCTTGACGAGCTCCAGCATCTCATCAAGGACGCTATTGACCGGGCCAACAATCGGCACGTCAGCGGTGATGGTTTTCGAGATCGAAGCCGGGTCGACATCGATGTGAATGATCTTCGCCGACGGGCAGAACTTGCCCGGCGTATTGGTCACGCGATCATCAAAACGCGCGCCCGCCGCCAGAATCACATCGGCGTGGTGCATCGCGGTATTGGCCTCGACGGTACCGTGCATGCCCAGCATGCCCAAGAACTGCCGGTCCGTGCCCGGATAGGCGCCCAGCCCCATAAGGGTATTGGTCACCGGGAAGTTCAACAGACGCGCCAGCTCCGTCAGCTGCTTAGACGCTTCACCCTGCACCACACCGCCTCCGGCATAGATCACAGGACGGCTCGCAGAGAGCATCAACGCTACGGCCTTTTTGATCTGTCCACTGTGCCCTTTCAGCGCGGGTGTGTACGAGCGCATCTTGACCTTTTCCGGATACTCGTAAGGGTACTTGTCAATTGGGTTGGTGATGTCTTTAGGCACGTCGATGACCACAGGCCCGGGACGGCCCGTAGACGCAATGAAAAACGCCTTGCGCACGATGGTCGGGATATCCCGCGCATCTTTAACAAGGAAACTGTGTTTCACGATGGGCCTGGAGATCCCGACCATGTCGGTTTCCTGAAAAGCGTCTTCACCGATCTTATCGGATACGACCTGACCGGACACAACGACCATCGGGATAGAATCCATATAGGCGGTTGCAATACCAGTAATGGCATTCGTTGCGCCGGGACCGGAAGTCACCAACACCACGCCGGTTTTACCTGTGGCGCGCGCGTAGCCGTCTGCGGCGTGCGTCGCGGCCTGCTCATGCCGTACAAGAATGTGCTGTACCCGGTCTTGGCGGAAGAGCGCGTCATAGATATGTAACGCTGCGCCACCGGGATAGCCAAAAATACAATCGACACCCTCATCCGCGAGCGCGCGAATAAGCATGTCTCCACCTGAAAGCTGCTCCACTTTCTGATCCTCTGTCATACACTGATAAATGTGTTTCGCCACTGCGATACGTATTCAACACACCAAGATCGCCCACCGAAACGGCAAACGAGCCCAAGTGCACGAAGGGTGCGTACTGAATCGCAGTTAATTGAAGCCCGGTGGCCAATGTTTTTAGCGCGATTGGTTTTGCAGAGCACCGTTACGGCTCAACATTCTTCCACCGGCAGGGCAAGGGTATGCCCATTTAGAATGGGATGACAAAAGGGTGTTTTGTCAACGGGGGCCCGCATTCTGTTTCGTCAGAATGCCGACACGTAATCGCGCGCACATATTTTCGCAGCCTGACCGATAATGTCAACCGCCAGCCGCTGGCGTATCGGACAGACCTATGAGAAGAGGTCTGCAAATTCAATTACTTAGCATGAATATTTGACGCTCGTCGTGTTTTCAAACGCCGATCTTGCCCTATACTGTGATGCAGATACGGCTTAAATGACGCCAGAGCACGCTTCAGCACCGCTGTCCTCAACGCTCTGGCACAGAACAGGAACCTGATATGACTGGCTCACGATTACTGACTTCACTGATTTTGGTCACTGCGCTGTGCGGCAGCACCGCGGTACTGGCAGGTGAATACTATCGCTGGGTAGATGCCGAAGGTGTTACGCACTATGGTTCCACACCGCCCGCCGGTGTGCAGGCCGAGAAAGTCAAAACCTATGGCGCCGGCCCCTCATCGCCCTCCACCGCCTCGACTCCGAGCCCCGCAGCAAGCGCTGCACCCGCAAATGCAGCTGATATAGAAGCCCAGCAAAAACAAATGGCGGCTCAGCGCAACCAGGAGTGTAAGGCTGAGCAAGAGCGCGTAGCCACGCTCAAACGCAGCCGCGGTCGAGTGCGGATGCAGCTCGAAGACGGCAGCAGTAAGTACCTGAGCCTCGACGAGATTCAGCAGGAAATCGCACAATCGGAAGATTTTCTGCGAAACGTCTGCGGAGGCTAATCCAGCCACTCGCACCTAGGCTCAGCTCGGGCCCGACTGATCGGGCCCTCACTTATAAAACTGCACTCGCCCATTCTCCACACGAGTCAGAATCACATCCCCCGCCACAAAAGTCCCACTGAGTACCTCCTGCGCAAGCGGGTTTTCAATGAGCTGTTGAATCGCTCTCTTCAGAGGACGCGCCCCGTAGACCGGGTCAAAACCCGCTTTCGCAATCAAGTCCATGACCTCATTGCCGATCTCGATACTCAGGTCACGCTCAGCCAACCTGGCTTTGAGGCGCTGCAGCTGAATCTCGGCAATGCCGCGAATCTGGCTTTTCTCCAGGGGATGAAATACCACAACTTCATCGATGCGATTGATGAATTCAGGTCGAAAGTGACCACTCACCACTTCCATCACGGCAGCCTTCATCGCTTCATAGCGGTGCTCGTTGCGCATTTCATCCATGTCCACGCCATCGAAGCTGATCGCATCGAAGGCTTTGTTCTGAGCAATGTCTTGAATCGCATCCGAACCGAGGTTTGAAGTCATGACCACCACGGTATTTCGGAAATCGACTGTCCGCCCCTGCCCGTCTGTCAGGCGGCCGTCCTCCAAGACTTGTAACAGAATATTGAACACATCAGGGTGCGCTTTTTCCACCTCATCCAATAGAACCACTGAATAGGGTTTACGCCGGACGGTTTCCGTCAGGTAGCCACCCTCTTCGTAGCCGACATAGCCCGGTGGTGCACCGATGAGTCGGGCCACGCTGTGCTTTTCCATAAACTCGGACATATCAATGCGCACCATAGCATCGTCACTGTCGAACAGGAAGGAAGCCAGTGTTTTACAGAGCTCCGTTTTACCGACCCCGGTCGGCCCGAGAAACAAGAAGGAGCCGTTCGGCCGATTCGGGTCTGCCAAGCCCGCGCGAGATCGCCGTACCGCATTGGACACCGCGGTCACCGCTTCGCTCTGGCCGATGACCCGGTCGTGCAGCACTTGCTCCATGCGCACGAGCTTTTCGCGTTCACCCTCCAGCATTTTCGACACGGGAATGCCCGTCCATTTGGACACAACCTCGGCAATTTCCTCATCCGTGACTTTATTACGCAACAGTTTCATTTCGTGCATTTCTGCCTGCCCGGCCATATCGAGCTGTTTTTCAAGCTCGGGAATAATGCCGTACTGCAACTCAGACATGCGGCCGAGGTCGCCTGCGCGTCGCGCCGACTCTAAATCAAGGC
>NOXC01000034.1 GCA_003265435.1 Cellvibrionaceae bacterium AOL6 | reverse complement strand
TTCTTACGAACTTGTTGACGATGTCGCATCGGGCGCATTGACATTCAATGCCGACGGTAGCTACGAATTTAATCCGGGCACAGACTTTGATGACCTGGCTGTCGGTGAAAACCGTGAGGTGAGCTTCACCTATCGAGCCTTTGACAATGAAGGCACGGCCAGCGCAGCACAGACCATCACCATCACCGTGACGGGCAGTAACGATGCGCCTGTGGCTTCCACCGCAAGTGCCCGTACCGATGAAAACGTTGCTTTTACCGCGTCTGTCCCCGTGGCGAGCGATATCGACGGCACTGTTGCAAGTTATACCTTGAACAGTGATGTTGCCGAGGGCAGTCTCAGCTTTAACCCGGACGGTAGCTATCGTTTTGATCCCGGCTCGGATTTTGAGGATCTCAATGTCGGTGAGAGCCGTGACGTGAGCTTTACGTATTACGCGACTGACGATCAAGGTAGTCAAAGCGCGCCGGCCACGATAACGATCACGGTGGAAGGTGCGCCGACGGCGCCTGTGATCAGTGTCAGTAACTCCTCCGTGAGTGACTCGGTTGAGAGTGAGGCGAAGCGCTTTACGGGAGATGGCTTCCCGTCGACACCGGGGAATTCCTGGGACGACGCCACCGGCACCAGTGCTTCGAATCTCACACTTAGTGGCCCGAGTAATATCACAGTGCAATTTGTGCAGGAAACGGCGGGCTACAAAAACTCTCTAGGTTGGTATCACATCGACACAAGCGGTCAGCTGGGGGCGGCGTCGATCATTTGGGAAGATGGCAACATGTTGCGGCCACGCAACGTTGAGACATTAAGTAATGTGCCGGAAGGGGAAGTGGGATTCTTCCTGATATCCAATGGCTACAGCCGCTACAAAACCATTATTGACGAGGTGCAGGCCGGCAATGGGGTGTTGCGCTTCGAAAACGCGAGTGGCGAGGTCGCAAGTTCAAGTGATTCAGAGGTCACCTTGGTGTATTACACCGGAGGTACCTTGGCTGCGCCGAGCGGCACGCGCACTGAACTTTCTCAAGTATTCCATGCCTCGCATGAAAACCTGAATCGCTACGGGGTCAATCGCTCTGATTCTGGCACGGTGGGTGATGACGAAACCTTGCGTATCGGCTTTGAAGACCTGCCGATCAACCGCGCGGATAATTACAACTCCGGCCCGGATTGGGATTTGCGAGACCTGGTCTTTGAAATCAACATTACCAGTGTGGATTACCACGTCTACGAGTTTGCCAGTAATCTCAGTATCGCGGACGACGGCAGTGAATTAGTGTCAGCCAAAGTCCAGCTTCAGCAAGGCCGTAGTGCTGATGAGTTCCGTTTGGATGGCGATGCCGAAGCGCTTGCCGCAAGTTTCGGCATTTCGGTGGCGTATGATGCTCAGAGCAAGACACTGAATCTGTCGGGTTCCGCGAGTATCGGCGACTACGAGACCCTCCTGTCGCAAATTCAACTGGCGAGCACCGAATCGCTGGGCAATGATCCGCGTCAAATCGCGATATCAGTAGTGGACAGCGATGGCCTGAGCAGTGAAGTGGCCACTATTCAGCTGGACGAGAACGACGCTTACGATTTTTCCGGTTCCGATTTCCTCGTTGCAGACGACGGCATTCCTCTGACGGGTGGTGCGGGTGATGACGTGCTCGTCGGCAGTACCTCTGCCGATCGCTTCATCTGGCGCAGCGGCGATGACGGCAGTGTCGCAAGCCCCGCCGTCGATACCGTGCGAGATTTCACACCGGGAGCGGGTGGCGATGTCCTGGATTTGTCTGATTTGCTTGAAGGCGAGTCCGCGACCGCCGCGAGTCTTGATGAGTACTTGAGTTTCAGTAGCGAAGACGGCAACACCATCGTCAGTGTCGACACGGATGGCAGTGGTGCACAGGGTGTCACCCAACGGGTTGTGCTAGAGGGCGTGGATCTAACCTCAATCGGTACGGACCAGCAGATCTTGCAGCAGTTGCTGGACGACGGCAATCTGGCGGCCTCTGACTGATCCTCAAGCTGGCCTTCCTTCCTGGGGAGTGCCAGAATGCGCGGTCAGAGATGCTATTGTCGGAGGGGGTCGATGCAGCCTTTGGTGCGTATGTTGACGCGAATATTTGCTGGTTTATTGTTGTGTCTGTCACTGCCATCTCAAGCGCAAAGTGAGGCGGTTGAGCTGTGGGTATCCTTTGATCGCCCTCTGCAGCAGGGCGCGATGGTCATCGGCAAAACCAACGCCGAGCACGTGTCGCTCCTGGGGCGTACGGTGACGGTGGCGGAAGATGGACACTTTGTCTTTGGCCTCGGGCGCGATCAAGGTGACCTTGAGTTGTCTCTCACGACAGCGGGCGTGGAGCCTAAAATCCTGCAGTACCCGGTGGCTCGGCGTAGCTATAAAACCCAGTCTATTGAAGGTGTCGAGCAAAAGTACGTCAGCCCTCCGCCTGAAGTGACGGAGCGGATTCAGCGAGACATTGCCGAAGCGCGCGCAGCCCGCAGCCATACCTTAGCTTTACATCATTACCTCGACACGTTCATCTGGCCGGCAGAAGGCCCGGTTACCGGGGTGTATGGCAGTCAGCGTATTTTTAATGGTGTCCCTAAACGGCCGCACTACGGCTTGGATATCGCAGGCCCGGTTGGCACACCCATTGTGGCGCCCGCAAGCGGCGTGGTGACACTCGCTAACCCGGATATGTACTATTCCGGTGGCACGCTGATTGTCGATCACGGCCAGGGGATTTCATCTACCTTTATCCATCTCAGCCGTATCGATGTGGCCGTTGGAGACACGATTGAGCAAGGCCAGAAAATCGCAGAGATGGGGGGCGACTGGGCGCGTCACCGGCCCGCATCTGGACTGGCGAATGAATTGGTACGGCGAACGCCTCGATCCCGAACTGCTCCTGCCTCCCCCTCCATCCGACGAGGAAAGCCTTCAATAAGCGACGCCCAAACGACTCGCACCCCATGCGAGCCCGCAGACCATAGGCCATCTGTATCGAGTGTATAGGCTGGCCCTAGAGACGACAGCATTCAGAGCGTGTACAATTCCGGCTTTTCCGTTTTCTGACTGGAGGTGGTTTGTGATTGATAAGCAGCTGCTGAGTATCCTGGTGTGTCCTGTCACAAAAGCCCCTGTGGAGTATGACGAGTCCGCAGAGGAGCTGGTGTGCAAGGCCAGTGGTCTTGCCTACCCGGTACGGGACGGCATGCCTGTGATGCTGGAGTCGGAAGCACGTGTGCTCAGCGACGAAGAGAAAAGCCGATACGCACATTGATGTAAACAGGAGCGGCCCGTGAGTGACGATACTATTTTCAGCAAGATTATTCGGCGTGAAATTCCAGCGGATTTTTTGTACGAGGATGACGATTGCTTGGTGATCAAGGATGCCTACCCACAGGCGCCAACACACGTGCTAGTGATTCCCAAAAAACCGATCCCGCGCTTGGCGGATGCCACTTCGGACGACCGCGCTCTGTTGGGTCACTTGATGTTGAAAGTAGGGGATATCGCACGAGAACTCGGTATCGACGAGGCATTTCGCGTGTGCATTAACAACGGGGCCAACGCGGGGCAAACCGTGTTCCACCTCCATATTCATATTCTTGCAGGGAAAACCTTCAAGGAAAATTCACTGTCCATGCAGTGACACGAGACGTAACAAAACAGGTATTAGAACCGCATTATGAAAAGCGCTGACATTCGCCAGGCCTTCCTGAACTATTTTGAGTCGAAGCAACACCAAGTGGTCCCAAGTTCCTCACTGGTGCCCGGGAATGACCCCACTTTGTTGTTCACTAACGCGGGCATGGTGCAATTTAAAGATGTATTCCTTGGCGGCGATAAGCGCAGCTACTCGCGCGCAACCAGTTCGCAGCGCTGTGTGCGTGCCGGTGGCAAGCACAACGACCTCGAAAACGTTGGTTACACCGCGCGGCACCATACCTTTTTTGAGATGCTCGGTAATTTCAGCTTTGGTGATTATTTCAAGCGCGATGCGATTCAGTTTGCCTGGGAATTTCTCACGGACGTGCTGGGTCTGCCAGAGGAGCGCCTGTGGGTAACGGTACACATCAGTGATGATGAAGCCGCCGACATCTGGTTGAAAGAAGTGGGTGTGAGCGCGGATCGCTTTTCACGCTTGGATGAAGATAATTTTTGGCAGATGGGCGATACCGGCCCTTGTGGTCCCAGCTCCGAAATTTTTTATGACCACGGCGCCGATGTGCCCGGTGGGCCGCCAGGCAGTGAAAATGATGACCTGGATCGCTACATTGAAATCTGGAACCTCGTATTCATGCAGTACGAGCGCCAGGCCGATGGTGAATTAGTGCCCTTGCCGAAGCCCTCTGTGGATACGGGTATGGGGCTTGAGCGCATCGCAGCCGTGTTGCAGGGCGTACACAGCAACTATGAGATTGACTTATTTCAAGCGTTGCTGAGCGCCGCGGCCAAGGCAACGGGTGCGGCTGACCTGGAAGAAAAATCCCTGCGCGTGATTGCGGATCATATCCGTTCCTGTTCTTTTCTGGTGTGTGACGGTGTGACACCGTCGAACGAAGGCCGCGGTTATGTGCTGCGTCGAATTATTCGTCGAGCGATCCGCCACGGCAATAAGCTGGGCCAGAAAGGCTTGTTTTTCCACACGCTCGTGCCCGCATTGGTCGAGCAGATGGGCGAGGCCTACCCCGAGTTGGTCGCCGCACAGGATCAGATCATCCGCGTGCTGAAAACCGAAGAAGAACAGTTCGCCAAGACCCTCGACAAGGGTATGGCGGTACTCGATGCGCAGCTCGACGCACTTGAAGGCAACGAAATCAGCGGCGACGTGGTGTTCACGCTCTACGACACCTACGGCTTTCCTGTGGACCTCACCAATGATATTGCGCGAGAGCGCGGGCTGAGTCTGGACCTGGATCGCTATGAGACCCTGATGCAGGCACAGAAACAGAAATCAAAAGAAGCTGGCGCATTTAAGGTCGACTATACGCAAACCCTCTCGCTTGATGGCGAAACCCGATTTGGTGGGTATGACGGTTTGCAAGGGCAGAGCCGCGTCGCCGCATTGCTCGTCGATGGTCAACGTGTCGACGCTCTGGAAGCGGGGCAGGAGGGCGTTGTTGTCCTCGACGAAACGCCTTTCTATGCGGAGTCAGGTGGCCAGGTGGGCGATGCGGGTTTGATTATTGCTGAAGGTCTGCGTTTTGAGGTGCTCGATTGCGTGAAGTCGGGTACGCATCATTTACACGTGGGGCGCCTGGTGGATGGCACTCTACAGGTGGGTGCTCAAGTCAATGCCGAAGTTGAGCCCGAAGTACGCGCGGCAACCGCGCGCAATCATAGCGCCACCCACCTCATGCACGCGGCGCTGCGCAAAGTCTTGGGTGAGCATGTCACGCAGAAGGGCTCTTTGAATGACGCTGAGCGTCTGCGTTTTGACTTTTCACATTTTGAAGCCGTGACAGACGATGAATTACGTGAAATTTCTGCGCTGGTCAACGCCGAAATCCGCGAAAACTCTGCCGTGCAAACCGAATTGTGCGACATGGATACCGCCAAAGCGCGCGGTGCCCTGGCCTTGTTTGGGGAGAAGTACGGCGAGCAAGTGCGTGTATTGAGCATGGGCCGGGATCGCTTTTCGGTTGAGTTGTGCGGAGGCACGCACGTACAGCGCACAGGGGACATCGGCTTCTTCTACATCACGGCCGAAAGCGGTATCGCTGCCGGCGTGCGTCGCATCGAGGCGGTAACGGGTGCGGCGGCGGAAGCGGCCGTCAGGGACCTGCGTCAGCGTGAAACTCAGTTGGCGCAGACGCTGAAATCCAAGCCTGAAGACATCACCGATAAAGTCGAGCAGCTGTTAGCGCAAACACGCCAGCAAGAAAAAGACATCGCGGCGCTGAAAGCAAAAATGGCCGCCGCCTCCGCCGACGAATGGCTAAGCGAAGCGAAAACGATCAGCGGGATGACCGTATTGATCAAGCAGGTAGAGGGGCTGGACAGTAAATCCGCTCGAGACACCGTGGACCGCTTAAAGAGCAAGTTGGGTGACGCTGTCGTACTGCTGGCGGTTGTAGACGGAGAAAAGGTTGCATTGATCGCCGGCGTCAGTAAAAGCATCACGTCGCGGGTTAAAGCGGGTGATCTCGTGCGCTTGGTCGCGGAGCAAATCGGCGGCAAAGGCGGTGGTCGGCCCGATATGGCTCAGGGGGGCGGAAGCGATGTGTCCGCACTTCCAGAGGCCTTGAAAAGCGCGGCTTCGTGGCTGGAAGAGAAATAAGGCGAAAGGCGGACGCTATTAGCCCGATTGTAATAAAAATAAACAATTGTGGTTAACTTTCCCCCAGAATTCGTGTTTAATTGGCGCCCCTTTTAGGGGCGTTGACGCTGTATTGTTGAGTGGATTATTAAATTAATGAGTCTGATTGTACAAAAATTTGGCGGCACCTCCGTTGGTACGGTAGAGCGTATTCAGGCGGTGGCTCGTAAAGTCGCAGGCTTCCGCGATCAGGGGCATGACATTGTCGTCGCGGTATCGGCGATGAGCGGGGAGACCAATCGCCTTATCGCGCTTGCGAACGAGATGCAGGAGCGCCCTGATCCGCGCGAGCTGGATGTACTCGTGTCGACGGGTGAGCAGGTTACTATCGCATTGCTGAGTATGGCGTTGAAGAACCTCGGCTATGATGCGCGGTCCTATACAGGTGGACAGGTTCGCATTGTGACCGACAGCGCGCACACCAAAGCCCGAATCAAAGAAATTGATGACCAGAACATCCGTGCCGATCTCAAGGCTGGACGTGTGGTTGTCGTGGCGGGCTTCCAAGGGGTGGATGAGTCAAACAACATCACCACTTTGGGAAGGGGCGGCTCAGACACCACGGGGGTCGCACTTGCGGCGGCCTTGGGCGCGGATGAGTGTCAGATTTATACGGATGTGGACGGGGTTTACACCACCGACCCACGCGTGGTGCCTGCGGCAACGCGTCTCGAGCAGATTACGTTTGAAGAAATGCTTGAAATGGCGAGCCTGGGCTCCAAAGTACTGCAGATAAGAGCAGTGGAATTTGCCGGTAAATACAAAGTACCGCTGAGGGTGCTGTCTACCTTTGAAGAGGGCCCCGGCACCCTGATAACACTTGATGAGGAAAGTTCTGAAATGGAGCAACCCGTAGTTTCCGGTATTGCGTTTAACCGAGACGAAGCCAAGGTATCCGTTCTTGGTGTGCCTGACGCTCCTGGTGTGGCCGCTAAAATCTTGTCCGCAGTCGGCGATGCCAATATTGAGATTGATGTCATCGTGCAGAATATTTCATCAGATCATAAGACCAATGATCTGACTTTTACGGTCAATCGTACGGAACTGGCGAAAGCAAAAACAATCGTAGAGAAGATTGCTGCTGAGCTGAATGCCAAGTCGGTTGAGACAGACGACAAAATCACGAAAGTCAGTGTCGTCGGCGTAGGTATGCGCTCTCATGCAGGTGTCGCATCGAAGATGTTTAAGACCCTGGCGGCTGAAAACATCAATATTCAGATGATCAGCACGTCGGAAATAAAGATTTCGGTCATTATTGATGAACGGTATCTGGAACTCGCGGTCCGCTCGCTGCATACGGCCTTCGATCTGGATAATACGGCCGAAGCTTAGTAGAATCGTCGCTTTCTGCGCCAAACGAGGTGTCGAAAGCGGCGAAAGCAGTCCAGCGCGTAAAACTTTGCAAGTCTCACGTGCTAATCCCGAAAAACAGGCTATTTTATACAGATGAGCTGGTTAAAAAGGACCAGTACTGAAGACTGCAAAACACCGCGTCTCGCAGGATAATTAAGGAGAACTCAATGTTAATTCTGACTCGCCGAATTGGTGAAACACTGATGGTAGGTGACGATGTGACCGTAACCGTACTCGGTGTGAAAGGTAACCAAGTGCGTATTGGCGTCAATGCCCCTAAGGAGATCGCAGTCCACCGCGAAGAAATCTACCAGCGAATTCAGGCTGAAAAGTCTGGCCCTCGCTCGGGCAACTCTGACAACGACTAAGCCCGTCCCGTCTAAAAAGTGTACTGAGTCCCGCTCTCAAGGGGCTCATCCACAACTTTTTACCAAATCGCCACGATTTTGCGTTGAATTTTTCTTTTACGCTGCTATTATTCGTGGCCCTGCTGTTCGGGGCACTCAGTGAGTGTAATCGAAAGCAAGAACCCGGAGAGGTGGCCGAGTGGCCGAAGGCGCTCCCCTGCTAAGGGAGTATACCCTAAACCGGTATCGAGGGTTCGAATCCCTCCCTCTCCGCCATATAAAAA
>NOXC01000033.1 GCA_003265435.1 Cellvibrionaceae bacterium AOL6 | reverse complement strand
TGACCCCAATGTATTTTTTGTGAGTAAGTCGGCGTTTCTGGGATTTTTCAGGGGGCTTGGGCAAAAGTTGTGCGATTAGGGGATAAGCTATTAGGTGTTGTTTTGGTATGTTTACTACTACAAAAAACCTGCCTAAAAGGCTTATTGTGCTTCGAACGGTTTACTTACATATCCGGGGTCACCTCACAGGACACCCGGAAGCCCCTCGAGCACCTTCACAGACCGCATCGTATTTTCGATGCGTGGTGTTGGTGTTGTCGGCGGTATTTTTTATCTCTAGCCTCGGCTGCGCGCGCAGTGTGCGCGTTGAATACAGCGCGCCAGAAAACACAGCGGAATCCCTCGACCTTTTCCATACACGTGTGGAAGTCCAATCCCCTCCTCAGGCCGATCGCGATGGCTTTAAGCGTGCTGGCTTTTTATTGGTCGGCTTCTACAACAACTGGGAAATCGACTTTGCCACCGAGTTGCCTGATGCCGTCGCTGACGCACTGAGTTACAGTTTCGCCAATGTGGATGTACATCAAGAATACCGCCGCGACTGTGACCATTGTGGTCTGATCATTCGGCCCAAGGTCACCAGTTTCAGTGTCAACGTGCTCACCCTGCAATCCATTATCGAACTCGAAACCAAAGTCTACGACCCCCACGACAAACTTATCGCCACTTTCCTACACGAAGGCCGCTCACCCGTCGTCAGCACGAGTCGAGTCGGGGCCGCCACTGCCGCCGTGGCGGTGCCTTTTGGTGGCTCGGTCGTCGGCAACCCCGTGGTGAAAGCGTCAGTTCAAGGTGCGCTGGAAGATGCGATTGAGCAGGTGCGAGAACGCTATTTACGCGAAGTCCAAGCCGGCGGGGAATTGGCGCGGGTCTGGCGACCAAAGAAAAAAGAATACGGTGCTCACGAATTTGTGGCTGAGAAAACCGCCACACGTGCAGGGTGTAATTTACGAACCGACGGCATCGACCTTGTCAGCGAACGCTATGGTAAAGAAGTGTACAACGCATACTGCTGGAACGTTGGCACATTTACCATCGACTGTGAATTTGGTCGCTGCCAGGCCAACCTCGAATCCGATCGCGCACTGGCCGCAAAAGACGACCCACCAGAGGGGATGAACTAGGGCCTGTTTACACGTAAGGAAGCAGCAGCTCGTATTCCAGCTCGGTAATCTGCTGCTCGAACAAACGTACTTCCGACCACTTGCACGTTGTAAACACGTTCAAAAAATCTTCCCCAAACCATTCCACTACGCGCGGGTCATCGACCAACGCACGCAAGGCATCGCGTTGATTATCCGCCACGTGCGGATGGGACTGCTCATAGGCATTACCGACCACAGGCTCAGGAGGGCGCATTGTTTTTGTCAGGCCCTCATACACACCCGCGAGCAACACCGTCAGGGCCAAATAGGGATTTGCATCGGCGCCGGAAATTCGGTGCTCAATGCGCGTCGCCTGCGGATCACCCGAGGGGATGCGCAGGGCCACAGTGCGGTTGTCGTAACCCCAAGTTAATGAGGTAGGCGCAAACGCGTCAGGCGCTAAGCGACGGTAGCTGTTCAGGTTGGGGCACAACAAAGCCTGCGTTGCCAAGGCCATATCCAGCACACCGGCTACCGCGTGTTGTAATAGCGGATTTTCCACCGCAGATTGCTCCGGGTCTGACGGGGCAAACACATTTTTACCCGCCTCATCCATCAAGCTTAAATGCATGTGCAGGCCATTGCCGCTTTCTGCTATATAGGGCTTGGCCATGAACGTGGCGATCATATCGTGCTTTTTGGCCACGCTGGAAATAACACGCTTTAACAGTACACTTTGATCCGCAGCGGCGAGCACATCAGGCCCATGATGCAAATTCACTTCAAATTGCCCCGGTGCGTATTCTGCGATCACGGTATCGGCCGGTACACCCTGTTCGCGCGCAGTATCCACAACGTCACGTATAAAAAAGTCGTAATCATCGAGATCATCCACCGAGTACACCTGCGTCGAACTCATGCGACGATCCGTTCCTGGAATTAGTGGAGGCTGCAACATGCCTCGCTCATCGCGGTGAATATCGACGAGATAAAACTCGAGCTCGAGCGCCACGCCCATCGTATAACCCAGGGTGTTAAATCGCTCCACCGCCGCAGACAAAATTTGTCGCGGGTCTGCGAAGAAGGGGCCCCCGTCGGTTTCGTGCATCATACACAAAGCTTGCGCACGATCGCCTTCTGGGTGCCAGGGAACCAGGCTTAAGGTCCCGGGCACCGGGAAACACAACCGATCCCGATCCCCGACATCCATGCCAAGCCCACCCTCTTCCACGGTGGTGCCTGTCGCATCCAGTGACATCACAGAGCCCGGCAGATAGAAACCTTTTTCATAGCATTTCAGCAGCAACTCACGCTCGATACGCTTGCCTCGCAGCACCCCGTTCAGATCGCTGACGAGCAGTTCTACCGTGGTGACGTTGGGGTTAAGTTCAAGAAAACGTACTGCTTCGTTGCTGCTCATCATTTTTCCTATGTGATGCCACTAAACCTATAAAAAGGTGACTACGCCAAACCGCCCATGCAGAGGTATTTCATTTCAGTATATTCTTCAATGCCATACTTGCTGCCTTCACGGCCAATCCCACTTTCTTTCACACCCCCAAAGGGAGCGACCTCGGTTGAGATAGCGCCTTCATTAATGCCAATCATGCCGTATTCGAGGCCCTGCGCCACACGCCAGACACGTCCCACGTCGCGACTGTAAAAATACGCCGCCAAACCGAAGGGCGTATCGTTCGCCAGCTCGATAGCTTCCGCCTCAGTGTCGAATTGCATAATCGGTGCCACTGGGCCAAAAATTTCTTCGCTGATCACATGCATATCCGGGCGAACATCTTTTAGTACGGTCGGTTGATAAAAGCACGGTCCCGCCGACGAGCGCGCCCCCCCCGTTAACAAGGTTGCACCTTTGTCGATGGCATCTTGCACGAGCTCGTCCACTTTGGCTACGGCGTGTTCGTCGATGAGCGGCCCTTGGCGCACCCCCTCTTCCAAGCCATTCCCCACTCGCAGTTTTGCCGTTTCCTCTGCCAGTCGGGCGGCGAAACGCTCCACGACACTGCTGTGCACAAGAAAGCGGTTTGCGCAGATACAGGTCTGTCCTGAGTTGCGGTATTTTGAGGCCATGGCGCCCGCGACGGCCGCTTCCAGATCCGCATCCTCGAAGACGATAAACGGCGCATTGCCACCCAGCTCCAACGAGATGTTCTTTACCGTGCTGGCCGACTGTTGCATCAGTACCTTGCCCACACCGGTGGAGCCAGTGAACGTAACCTTGCGAATTCGGGCATCCTCGGTCAGCATTTTCCCGGCAAGTTTGGAATCGGTGGTGGTGACCACATTGAATACCCCAGAGGGAATGCCTGCCCGCTCACCCAATTCGGCCAAGGCCAACGCCGTTAAAGGTGTCGCCGCAGTCGGCTTGACGACCACCGTACACCCGGCAGCGAGCGCAGCGGCACACTTGCGCGTAATCATCGCCAAAGGGAAATTCCAAGGTGTAATTACGGCGCACACACCCACCGGTTCTCGCGTCACAATTATTTTTGTCGACGCTCTATGCGCGGGAATCACATCGCCGTATACTCGCCGCGCTTCTTCAGCGAACCACTCGATAAAGCCGCTACCATAGGCGACTTCCGCGAGTGAATCGTCCAGGGTCTTGCCTGACTCGCGCGTCATCAGTTCTGCGATGGCTTGTTTGTTTTCCTGCACCAGCGCATACCAGCGCTTGAGCACGTCTGCACGCTCTTTTGCCGTGCGACCGGCCCAGTCCGGGAAAGCACTGTGCGCGCTGTTAATGGCATGGTCGAATTCTTGCTCGTGACAATCTGGCAACTCGGCCAGCTGTTCACCGGTGGCAGGGTTAATGACGGAGAAGCGCTTGCCGGTGGCGGCATCGGTCCAGTCACCATTGATGTAACTGTGATTTTTCAAGATAGTGCTCAACATGAAGGGCTCCTGTCAGTGATGAAGATTGACGAAAACGTCACCCAGAAACACCCCGTGAACGTGGGGCGGAAGGCTTGCGATCACTGTAATCGATATGCACACCGGGCTGTCAAACGGCGTTTGAAATATTTTATACCATTGTGGTATAAATTAAACAATTGCTAGGACCTGTTAACACACACATTTGAGAGGCACTGTGTCCGAACGCTCCACGCGCCCCCTTGTCGGGGTTGTCAGCGATGTCCAAACGCTAGGTCCGCACGTCTACCACACGGCGGGCGACAAATACCTTCGCGCCTTAGTCGAAGCCTCTGGCGCACTTCCTGTTGTGATCCCTTGCCTGGCGGATGTGATTGACGCTCAGGAATGGGTCGAGCGTATAGATGGTCTTTTTTTCCCGGGCGCTTACTCCATGCTGGACCCAAGCCATTACGGCGAGACGCGCTTGCCCGGCGACTACTTTTATGACGCCCATCGCGACACGCTCAGCTTTGCCCTGTTTCGTCAAATGCTGGCCGCGAACAAACCGGTATTTGCAGTTTGCCGCGGTTTGCAGGATATTAATGTGGCCTTGGGCGGAACACTGCATCAAGCCGTGCACGCGGTTGACGGCATGCAGGATCATCGCGAAGACAAAAACGCGAGCATCGATGTGCAGTACGGCCCCGCCCACCGCGTCACCTTGACCCAGGGAGGGTTAATGCACACTCTGTGTGACACAGATTCACTGACCGTCAATTCGGTTCACAGCCAGGGCATTCGCACACTCGCCCCCGGGCTGGAAATTGAGGCGCGTGCGGACGATGGCTTGATCGAGGCCTTCCGCATTCCGCAACTGAGCTTCGGGCTGGCCGTGCAATGGCACCCTGAGTGGCGGGTCAGCGAACACCCTCATCAATTTACCCTCTTTAAGGCCTTCGGCGACGCTTGCCGCAACGCCGCCGCCCTTCGCACCGACACTGAGTAACAGGTTATGGAAAAGCTCACCCACTGGTTGAACCAGAAAAAAATTACCGAAGTCGAGTGCATCATGTGCGATCAAACAGGTATCGCACGCGGCAAAATCATGCCTACCTCCAAATTCATTGCAGAGAAAGGCATTCGTCTGCCCGAGAGCGTGTTGTTGCAAACCGCCACCGGCGATTACCCCGACGATGACCTCTACTACAGCCTGCTCGACCCCGCTGACATCGACATGATTTTAAAGCCCGATGAAGACGCGGTGTTCACTGTACCCTGGGCACAGGAACCCTCGGCTCAGGCCATTCACGACTGCTACGACGCGATGGGCAATCTGATCGAGCTTGCACCACGTGCCATTCTCAAAAAAGTGCTCGCGCTCTACCAGGCGCGCGGCTGGCAACCCATCGTCGCACCGGAAGTCGAGTTTTATTTGACCGAACGCTGCACCGACCCCGACCTACCCTTAGAGCCGCCTGTGGGGCGCTCAGGACGTCAGGAAAGCGGGCGCCAAAGTTTTTCGATCGACGCAGCCAACGAGTTTGACCCCATCATTGAAGACATTTACGAGTGGTGTGAGGACATGGGCCTCGACATCGATACCGTTATTCATGAGGAAGGCAGTGCGCAGCTTGAGTTTAACTTCCGTCATGGTGATGCATTGAAGCTGGCCGATCAGGTATTCATCTTCAAACGTTGTGTGCGCGAGGCGGCACTGAAGCACAAGATCAATGCGACGTTTATGGCCAAACCCGTTTCTGGCGAACCGGGCAGTTCCATGCACATTCACCAGTCGCTGATCGACAAAGACGGGAAGAACATCTTCTCCAATAAAGACGGCTCGGCTTCCAAGCTTTTCCTGAACTACATTGCCGGGCTGCAGACCTACATTCCGCAGATCATGCCGATCTTCGCACCGAACGTGAACAGTTACCGACGCTACTTGCCGGGTGCCGATGGCAATGCCCCCGTGAACATCGACTGGGGCGAAGAAAATCGCACCGTGGGTTTACGTGTACCGCATGCCGTACCCAGTGCGCGCCGTGTTGAAAACCGACTTGCCGGGGCCGATACCAACCCGTATCTGGTGCTTGCGGGCAATCTGATTTGCGGCTACCTGGGCATGGAGCAAGATCTCAAGCCACGCAAGCCCGTACAAGGGCGTTCCGGCGATGAGATGGACAGTGAACTGCCCTTCAATCTGGAAGCCGCACTGGAAGCGATGGAAGAATCCAGCGCAATGCGCGACGCGCTTGGTGACGCCTTTATCGAAGGCTTTATCGGCACACGCTGGGCCGAGTATGAAGGCTTTAAACGCGTGATCAGCTCATGGGAACGCAAGTTCCTGTTAAGCGCAGTCTGACGCACAGCGACGGGGCGTATCATGAGCACGACACAGCCTCACTTCAGCGCCCTGCAACAGGACGCTGCCGAGTGTTTGTTCCACCCCTTCGTTGATAACCATGCCCTGGCCCAACGCGGTGCCCGCGTCATTCAACGCGCCGAGGGCATCTATATCTGGGATGAAAGCGGGAAACGCTATCTCGATGCGTTCGCCGGACTTTGGTGCGTGAACCTGGGTTACGGGCGCAAGGAATTGATCGACGCGGCCAGCGCGCAAATGGCCGAGCTGCCTTACTACAACCTTTTCTTTAATTCCGCCAATCCACCCGCGGCCGAGCTCGCGCGCAAAGTCTGCGAACATGCGCCGGATCATATTCGACGCGTGTTCTTCTGCGGCTCAGGCAGTGAAGCCAATGACAGCGTATTGCGTATGGTGCGGCGCTATTGGGACCTGAAAGGGCAAGCGCAAAAACGGCACATTATTGCGCGCGAAAACGGCTACCACGGCTCTACGATCGCTGGGGCCAGCCTCGGCGGCATGGCGATGATGCACAAACAAGGCGGCCTGCCCCTGCCGAATATTCATCATATTGCGCAACCCTACTGGTTTGGTGACGGCGGTGAGATGTCGCCAGACGCCTTCGGATTGCACTGCGCCGAGGCGCTCGAGAAAAAAATACACCAAATTGGTGCAGAAAATGTCGCCGCATTTATCGCCGAACCCATTCAAGGGGCAGGAGGCGTCATTATTCCTCCCGCGACGTATTGGCCCGCCATACAGAAAATCTGTGCCGAGCATGACGTTCTGCTGATTGCCGACGAAGTGATTTGCGGCTTTGGACGCACCGGCGCCTGGTTTGGCTGCGACACCTTTGATATCAAGGCGGACCTGATGCCCATCGCCAAGGGCCTGTCGTCAGGCTATCTGCCCATTGGCGGCGTCATGATGGGCGAACGCGTGACCGATGTCCTCTGTGGCTCAGAAGCCGGTGAATTCGCGCACGGTTTCACTTATTCGGGGCATCCTGTCTGCGCCGCCGTCGCGCTTGAGACGCTCCGTATTCTCGAAAGTGAACGAATTATTGAACACGTTGCTCAAAATATTGGCCCCCTCTTTGCAAATCGCCTTAGCGTTCTTGAGGCGCATCCATTGGTCGGAGAAGTTCGCAGTTGCGGCCTGATTGCCGCCATTGAACTGGTTGAGCACAAGGCGACCCGCAGCCGCTTTGCTGGAAACGGCCGCGTCGGCGCACTGTGCCGGGACATCGCTCTGGATTTAGGGCTGGTACTGCGCGCCACAGGTGATACGCTGCTGCTGTCGCCCCCGCTGGTGATTAATGCGGAGGAGGTCGACGCATTGGTCAGCTTAATCGCCGAAGCACTCGACCGCTGCCGTCTCGCGCTCAAAACACGTTAAGTTTTTTACACCCACAACGAGGGATACACGCATGCAACACCTGAACACCCTACTGTGCCGCGCGGTCTTGGGCACGCTTCTTTCCCTGCCTGCGCTGGCGGCAGATAAAACGGTGAAGGTTTATAACTGGTCCGACTACATTGGCGAAGACACGATCGAAAAGTTCGAGGGTGCCACCGGTATCAGTGTCACCTATGATGTGTTCGACTCCAATGAGGTGTTGGAAGCGAAGGTGCTTTCGGGACAGAGCGGCTATGACGTAGTGGTACCCACATCCGATTACCTCGCCCGACACATCAAAGCCGGTGCTTACCAGAAACTCGACAAGTCCAAAATTCCAAACTGGAAAAACCTCGACACAGACCTGCTCGCCACGCTGGAAAACTACGACCCAGACAACGCCTACGCCGCACCTTATCAGTGGGGCACCACGGGTATTGGCTACAACGCGGAAAAAATCGCAGCGCTGCTGGGTGAAGACGCCCCAACAGACAGCTGGGCACTGGTATTCGACCCCAAATACGCGTCCAAGCTGAAAGGGTGCGGCATCAGCATTCTTGATTCGGCCGGTGAAGTCCTGCCTCTGGTCTTGAACTACCTCGGTCTCGACCCGAACAGCACGAACCCGAGCGACTACGAAAAAGCCGAAGCGCTGATGCTGAGCGTGCGTGATAACGTGCGCTACTTCCACAGCTCTCGTTATATCACTGACCTGGCAAACGGCGATATCTGTGTGGCCATTGGCTGGAGCGGCGATATTTTCCAGGCTGCGGCGCGCGCCGAAGAGGCCGAAAACGGCATTGAAGTGCTGTACTACATTCCCAAAGAAGGCACAGCGATGTGGGCTGACATGATGGCCATTCCCAAAGACGCTAAAAATGTGGACGAGGCCCATGCCTGGATCAACATGATGCTGGACGCGCAGATCGGCGCTGACATTACCAACTATGTTTGGTACGGCAGCCCCAACAAAGCCGCAGAAGCGTACATTGATGAAGAGATTCTGTCTCACCCCGGTATTTATCCTCCGGAAGGCACGAACCTGTTCACCTTTAAAGTGTTGCCGACCAAAATTGATCGCGTGATGACGCGCACTTGGACCAAGATCAAGTCGGGCAAGTAAACGCACCGTAATCTGCGCAAAAGGCCGACCCTAGGTCGGCCTTTCTACAAAGAGTCTATTATTTATGTCTGATAACGTCGCCAATGAGGCTTCTGACAAGAGCACCGCGACAGGGAAAAATTCACGGTCTTCTCAGGAAGCCCTGCTGAAAATTCGCAAGCTCACAAAATACTACGGCGAAGCCCTTGCGGTGGACGATATCAGTCTCGATATTCATCGAGGCGAAATTTTTGCGCTCCTAGGTGCTTCCGGTTCGGGCAAGTCCACCTTGTTGCGTATGCTCGCCGGGTTTGAAACTCCCAGCTCCGGGCACATCTACCTCCACGATCAAGACATCAGCACGTTACCGGCCAATAAGCGGCCGTTTAACATGATGTTTCAGAGCTACGCCCTCTTCCCACATATGAATGTGGAAAAAAATATCGCGTTCGGCTTACAGCAAGACAGAAGCATGTCCAAACCCGCGATTGCCGAGCGCGTAAACGAAATGTTAAAGCTCGTGCATATGGAAAAATACGCACGACGCAAACCCGATCAACTTTCTGGCGGTCAACGACAGCGCGTTGCGCTGGCTCGCGCCCTGGCGAAACACCCGCAATTGTTGCTGCTCGACGAGCCCATGGGTGCGCTGGATAAAAAGCTGCGTACGCGTATGCAACTCGAGGTTGTCGATATTATTGAGCGAGTCGGCGTGACCTGTGTGATGGTGACCCACGACCAGGAAGAAGCGATGACGATGGCCAATCGAATTGCCATCATGGATGAGGGTTTCATCCAGCAAATTGGCTCACCGGTCGACGTATATGAATCACCTCAAAATCGTATGGTGGCGGAATTTATCGGCTCAATTAATATCTTCGAAGCGGATATCGTGGCCGATGAAGAAGGGCATATCATATTGCACAGCCCCTTACTCGACCGGCAAATCTATGTGGGCCGAGGTGTGTCCACGCCCATTGATGAGAAGGCCATGCTGTTTGCGATTCGCCCCGAAAAAACGTTTTTAAGCTTGACCGAGCCGGAGGACCAATACAATTGGACTCGCGGCATTGTCGATGATGTGGCCTATCTCGGTGGCCACTCGGTGTACTATGTCCGCTTAAAGGGTGGCAAGCGCATTCAGTGCGTGCTCGCCAACACCGAACGCCGTGCCATTCGCCCCACTTGGGAAGACGAAGTGTTTGTACATTGGCGCAGCGACGCCGGCATGGTGATGCGGCCATGAGCCTGCGGCCGTTCTTGAACAGGCTCGCGCCCTCGGGGCGTTTCTGGATTATCAGCCTGCCCTATTTATGGCTGGGCCTCTTCTTTTTACTGCCCTTCGTGTTCGTGTTGAAAATTTCCTTTTCAGAGGCGGAGTTGGCCATCCCGCCTTATACGCCGATGTTCGAATGGGTGGACTCCGTACTGAATATGCGGATCAACCTTGGCAACTACCAATGGCTGCTTGAGGATCCGTTGTACCTACAGGCGTATTGGAACTCGATACGCATGGCGTTTATCTCCACTTTACTGTGCTTGCTGATCGGCTATCCAATGGCCTATGCCATCGCCAGAGCGCCCAAGCACCTGCAACCAGCGTGGTTGCTCTTAGTTCTGCTGCCAAGCTGGACGAGCTTTTTGATTCGTGTTTATGCCTGGATGGGTTTACTGAGCAACAACGGGATTATCAACAATGCCCTAATGGGACTTGGCCTGGTCGATGCGCCGCTGACGATGATCAACACCAATTTTGCGGTGTACGTGGGCGTGGTGTATTCCTACCTGCCCTTTCTTGTATTGCCTCTTTACGCCAACCTCGTCAAACACGATACAACGCTGCTCGAAGCGGCGGCCGATCTCGGCGCGAGCCGCACCAAAACGTTTTTTACCATCACCCTGCCATTATCGATTAACGGTATGGTCGCCGGCGCGATGTTAGTGTTTATTCCCGTCGTCGGTGAGTTTGTGATTCCGGAACTGTTGGGCGGCACCGAGACCATCATGATCGGCAAGGTATTGTGGCAAGAGTTCTTCAGTAATCGTGACTGGCCGGTCGCATCTGCACTGGCCGTAATCATGGTGTTGATTCTGCTCGTGCCTATCGCGCTATTCCATCATTTTCAGAGCAAGGAGGTCAGCCGATGATGCGTGCACCTCGATTCTCCTTCGTCAATATCGCGTTCTGGATGGGCATCGCATTTTTGTACCTGCCGATGTTTGTGCTGGTAGTCTATTCGTTTAATGAGAGCCGACTCGTCACCATCTGGTCTGGTTTTTCGGTGAAGTGGTATGCCGAGCTGTTTCAGGACAAACAGTTAATGACCGCCGTGTGGCGCTCGTTACAAATTGCTTTTTATTCCGCGACGAGTGCGGTCGTACTCGCAATTTTTGCATCGATCGTGGTCGTGCGGATTAAGACGTTTCGTACTCGGCGTGTTTTTACCACAGCGATCACCGCCCCGCTTGTTATGCCGGATGTTATCATAGGTTTATCGATGTTGTTGCTGTTCGTCGCCATGACGCAAATGATTGGCTGGCCCGAGCAGCGAGGCATGACCACGATCTGGGTCGCACACACCACTTTCTGTCTCGCCTATTCCACCGTCGTCATCAGTTCGCGCTTGATTGAAATGGATCGCAGTATTGAAGAGGCTGCGCAGGATTTAGGAGCATCCGCGATGACGGCTTTTGTGCGTGTGACCTTGCCCTTGATTATGCCCGCGGTGCTTGCAGCCTGGCTGCTGTCGTTTACCTTGTCGCTCGATGATGTGGTGATTGCGAGTTTTGTAACCGGGCCCGGTGCAACGACATTGCCCATCGAGGTGTTCAGTTCCGTACGCATGGGCGTCACCCCTAAAATTAATGCATTGGCGACACTGATTATTTTAGTCGTCTCGCTCGTCGCTCTGGCGAGCTGGTTCATCAGTAAGCGCTATAATGACAAAGTGGCGGTAGCCCTTAAAAGTGAGCGTTCCTAGAGGTAGTTGTGACAGAGTCCTTTGATCAATATCGGCAGGGCGACCTCGCCTTTACCCGCGAATCCCCCTACGGCACACAAATCGAAGCGGCGTATGCAGGGGCCACGAGCTTTATGCGTCGTCGCTTCAGTAAATCACTTGAAGGCGTGGATGTCGCCGTGGTTGGAGTCCCTTTCGACTTGGCCACTTCGAACCGGCCTGGTGCCCGTTTTGGCCCACGCGCCATTCGCACCGCATCGAGCCACCTTGCGTGGACCTCCCCGTGGCCCTGGGATTTTGACCCCACCGAACGCTTGCATGTTATTGACTATGGCGACTGCGTATTTGACCCCGGTGTGCCGACCACCATCGTGCCGGCGATACAGCAATTTTATCGACCATTTAATCTCGCGGACGTGCGCCCATTGACCTTGGGCGGCGATCACTTTGTTACCTATCCCATACTGAAAACGCTCTACGAAAAGTGGGGACCGATTTCACTGATTCATTTTGACGCGCACAGTGATACCTGGCAGGACGAAGCCGGTCGGCTGGACCACGGCACGATGTTTTACCACGCGGCCAGGGAGGGTATTGTCGATGCGGAGTATTCTGTTCAGCTCGGCATGCGCACGCACAACAGCGACCACCATGGCTACAACGTACTTGACGCACACTGGCTGGAAAACCACGGTGAAGAAGCGGCCATCCGCCGGGTGCATGACATCGTTGGTGAGCGCCCGTGTTATCTGACCTTCGACATTGATTTTCTCGACCCGGCATTTGCGCCCGGCACAGGAACTCCGGTATGCGGTGGCTTTAGCACCAGCGCTGCGCTTAATTACCTTTCTGGATTAACGGGTTTATGCCTGGTCGGCTGTGACGTGGTAGAAGTGGCTCCGCCCTATGATCACGCAGAAGTCACCGCACTAGCGGGCGCCACAATTGCGAGTCATATGCTGTGCTTACTCGCAGAGAGTAAATTGGTATAGCGGAATACGTTGGTATCAGGCCCAATGCAACGTCGTAGCGATGCAGACGTCCTCGAGTCGAGTAGGCGGAATTTTTATTCAAAGATACGGGCTCAGGCGAAAGATTGCGCTGCTCGACACACCGAATTCCAACGCACATTCTGCATGCTCTGAATTACACTGAAGTTCAAATTACATGTCCCGGAGTGATCGACTTATGTGGATCGGTGTCCCCAAAGAAATTAAAAATCATGAATATCGTGTTGGGCTTCCCCCTGCTGGTGTGCGCGAGCTCTGTGAACACGGGCACAAGGTACTGGTTGAGAAAAATGCGGGAGCCGGAATTGGCTTGAGCGATGAAGCCTATGTGCAAGCCGGTGCGGAAATTGCCGACACTGCCGAAGCCATATGGCAGCGCTGTGATCTCGTGGTGAAAGTCAAAGAACCTCAGGCTCAGGAATATCAAAGTCTGCGTCCGGGTCAGATTCTATTTACGTATTTGCATCTTGCACCGGATGCTGCACAAACGGAGGGTTTACTCGCCTCCGGCGCGACCGCCATCGCTTACGAAACCATTGTTGACCGTCAGGGCGGCCTGCCTTTATTAGCGCCGATGAGTGAAGTTGCGGGGCGCATGTCCATTCAAGCTGCGGCGCATTGCCTTGAAAAAGCGCAAGGCGGCAGTGGTGTACTCCTAGGCGGCGTACCCGGCGTTGAAGCAGCAAACGTGACTGTGATTGGCGGCGGCGTAGTTGGCCTCAATGCCGCGCGCATGGCGCTTGGACTCGGCGCTAATGTGACGATTCTGGACAGAAATCTTGGGCGTTTAAAATACATCGATGAAGTCTTCGATGGGCGAATCAAAACGCTGTACTCGACAGTGGATACCATCGAAAAACAGCTCGAGATCGCGGATGCGGTGATTGGTGCGGTGCTGATCCCTGGTGCCGCTGCACCAAAACTTGTGCAACGCGCGCACTTAGCCAAAATGAAAGCGGGAAGCGTGCTGGTTGACGTAGCCATCGATCAAGGCGGTTGCTTCGAAACGTCGAAAGCCACTACCCATCAGGCTCCCACCTATGTGGTTGACGAGGTCATTCACTACTGCGTGGCGAATATGCCCGGTGCCGTCGCGCGCACGTCAACCTTCGCACTCACGAATGCCACCCTGCCCTATGTCGTTGCTCTGGCCAACAAAGGCCTGCGGGCATTAACCGACGTACCGGGCTTTTTGCCGGGCCTGAATGTTCACGCCGGGCAACTCACCTGCGAGCCCGTCGCAAGCGCGCAAAACAAACCCTACACACCCGCCGAAGACGCCATCAAATAACGTATCCCTCGGGGTCAGACCCCAAGGGATACATTGGGGTCTGACCCACTGCGATACATTGGGGTCTGACCC
>NOXC01000032.1 GCA_003265435.1 Cellvibrionaceae bacterium AOL6 | reverse complement strand
GGCTGTCTCCCCAACCGAGGACGCGCATTATAGAGAGATTTACCGGCTTGGCAATACCTCTTTTTGAAAAAAAACAAACTTTTTGCACATCCGTCTTGCGAGCGCTCAGCACTCGCACAATCCGCCCAACTTCTCACCTCTTTGGCGAAAAATCAGGCGAAAAACCCGCCTAGCTATCCAGCTCCAACAGGAAGTTTTTCTTTTTACCTACCTTGATAAGGAAGAATCGGCCGTAAAGGCTGCGCACCGCATCAAAATTGGAGTCGTTCAAATTATCTTCCGGCCCCAATGCCTTACCATTAATAGATACCGCATTGCGCGCCAACGCATCTTTCACTTCGCGCCCCGCCTTGACGACACCCTGATCCGCCAACAAGCTCGTCAAAGGTTGCCCCACCAACTCGGAAGGGCTCAACCTTGCCGAGGGCAGACCATCCAGACTGAGCTGCTCGAGATCGTTTTCAGCCAAATCCTGCAGGGTCCCACTGAACATCGCCTCAGTAATCCGCAGCGCAGCGGCTAATCCTTCCTCACCGTGCACCAACTGAGTGACCTCTCGCGCTAGCACGGCTTGAGCCTCAGGACGCTTGCCGGAGGCTTTGTCTGAGGCCTCGATCTCCGTAATCTCGGAGACAGGAAGAAAAGTATAGTACTTAAGGAAGCGATACACATCGTCATCCGCCGTATTCAGCCAGAACTGGTAAAAGGCATAAGGCGACGTCTTCTCCGCACTGAGCCATACCGTGCCCGTCTCAGTTTTCCCAAACTTCGTGCCGTCTGACTTGGTGATCAGCGGTACCGTGAGCCCGAAGCACTGGCCACCATGCAGACGCCGAGCGAGGTCGATCCCGCCGGTAATATTCCCCCACTGATCAGAACCGCCTATCTGCAAAGTACAGTTATAACGCTTGTACAATTCAGCAAAGTCATAGCTTTGCAGCAACATATAGGTGAACTCAGTAAAAGAGATCCCGGCGCCATCGCGATCCAGGCGCTGCTTCACGGACTCTTTGTTAATCATATTATTGACGGAGAAGTGCTTACCGACGTCACGTAGAAAGTCGAGCACAGAAAACTCACCCACCCAGTCGAGGTTGTTGACCACCTCGGCCGAATTCGCACCACAATCGAAATCCACAAACTGGCTGACTTGGGCGCGCAGACGCTCAACCCAGCTGGCGACCACATCTGGCGTATTCAGCTTCCGCTCTGCTGCTTTAAAGGAAGGGTCCCCAATGAGCCCCGTCGCACCACCGACGAGTGCGATAGGCTTATGCCCAGCCAACTGAAAACGTCGCAATAAAAGAAAGGGCACCAAATGACCGATGTGCAGACTGTCTGCCGTTGGGTCACAGCCACAATACAGTGCGCGTGAGGCATCGTTAAGATGCTGAATCAGAGCCTCTTCGGAGGTCATCTGAGCAATGAGTTCTCGAGCGCGAAGCTCTTCCAGCAATTGAGTGTCGATTGCGGACATGGAGTCGGTTCTGCCTATACAAATTGAACTTTCACCGCAGCCAGCACTCTGAGCTCGCTGCGGCGTGATTAAGAAAGAGCAGGAACCTTACCCGATTCCATTTGAATTACAAGCGCTCAGGGATGCTTGCTCATGCTGCTTTACGCGCCAACTTATTTCTTAAGCCTGCGTGAAATTTGCCCAGATATTTGTTATAACTTCTTTGTTTACCAGCCTTTGCTTCGGCATTAGATAGAAAAGTTATGGAACCCATTGAAAAACTTAAAAAAGTTTAGTCGGCAAAGCCGTGCGAACTTTCCCTAGCAGCCATCTGATTGCGGTGTCCGTGCTCAGCCTGTCCCTGGGTGTCGTTTCAATGATTCCAAGCAACGAAGCGTCCGCATCGCGCCAGTCAAAGCCTCTGGCCCTGCCGCCCATCCAGGAAAGCGCAGAGATTGCCTTGCCGGAAGCCGAGGCCCCTCTCGTCGTTGAGCCTGAGTCGCCAACGCTCGAACTGAAAAGGCTCACGGTCAAAAACGGTGATAGCCTGTCGCTGCTGTTCAAACGCGCCGGCCTGTCCGATCGCGACATGATGAACTTCATGGCCGAGGCCGATCAGGCACGCAAGCTGGAGTCCATTCGCCCGGGCCATGAGCTGGAGTTCGCGCTGAACACGGACGGCCAAATAGAAAGCCTGCGTTATATTAAGAATCGCTTGAGCAGCTTCGCCTACCTCAAAGAAGGCGAGGGCTTTGCGTACCACGAAGAAGAGCGCGAACCGGAGATTTACCAGGCATCACGAGCAGGCCAGATTGACTCCTCCCTGTATCTGGCTGGCGTACGCTCCGGCATGGACGACAAGCTGATTATGGAGCTTGCCGAGATCTTCGGCTGGGACATTGATTTTGCGCTCGATATTCGCAAAGGCGACAGCTTCCGCATCCTGTATGAAGAACGCTTTCTCGACGGCGAAAAACTCGATAACGGCGCTATCCTCTCCGCAGAGTTCGTCAATCAGGGGCAGGTATTCCAAGCCGTGCGGTATATCCACACGGATGGGCGCCAGGAGTACTACACACCAGAAGGGCGCAACATGCGCAAAGCCTTCCTCCGCGCGCCCGTCGATTTCCGCCGTATCAGCAGTAACTTCAACCCCAAACGCCTTCACCCAGTGACAAAAACAGTACGCCCGCATCGTGGCATCGACTACGCGGCCAGCACAGGTACGCCAGTCTGGTCGTCCGGGGACGGTAAGGTCATCGAATCGGCATACCACAAATACAACGGCAACTACGTCATTATCCAACACGGCGGAGGTGTGCAGACAAAGTATCTGCACTTGCACAAGCGTTTTGTTAAAAAAGGCGAGCGTGTACGTCAGAAACAAGTGATCGGCAGTGTCGGGACGACGGGTCTTTCCACCGGGCCACATCTGCACTATGAGTTCCTCCTCAACGGCGTGCACCGCAATCCTCGCACCATCGTTCAGAAGTTACCGAAAGCCGAATCCATTGATGACAGCATTAAAGAAGACTTTTTGCGCCAAACTCAACCGTTGATGGCCGCCCTCATCGGGGACAACAACACTGAACTCGCCCTCAAAGAGACAGAAGAGTCCGGCGATACCCTGTGAGTACACATCGCTATATCGGCATCATGAGCGGCACCAGTGCCGACGGTGCCGATTTCGGCATACTCCGTTGCGAGCCATCGAGCATCGCACTGGAAGCCACGCTCCACCTACCCTTCGAAGACGCGCTCCACGAACAAATCACACAGTGCTTCACGCCGGGTCATAATGAAATTGACCGCATGGGCGCACTGAGTCAAACACTTGCCGAGATCAGCGCCACGGGCGTCAACACCTTGCTGGCCTCGCACAATCTGAACCCCAAGGACATCCGCGCGATTGGTCACCACGGCCAAACCCTCCGCCACCGCCCTGAACACGCGGCTCCGTTCACATTGCAAATCGGAGATGCCAGCCGCCTAGCCGCGCTGACGGGCATCCCTGTGGTGTCGGATTTTCGCAGTAAAGACATGGCCTTGGGAGGGCAAGGGGCTCCGCTTGCACCGCGCTTTCACGACATCATGCTCTCGCTTAACCAGCAAGCGAGCCCTGCCGCCGTGCTCAACCTTGGCGGCATCGGGAATATCACCTACCGGGACCACATCTTGTTGGGTTTTGACACGGGCCCGGCGAACGGTTTGCTCGACAGCTGGCATCAACAGCATCGCCAAGCCCGCTTTGATGACAATGGCCGATGGGCCGCAAGCGGTCAGGCCTGTGAAGCGTTGATTACGCAGTGGCTTGCACACCCCTACTTCGCGAAGCCGTACCCCAAGAGCACGGGCAAAGAAGAGTTCACCGACGAGTGGTTAAACCACACCTTGGCGGACCATACACACGTTTCAGCACTGCGGCCCGAAGATGTGCAAGCGAGCCTGGTCGAACTCACTGCGCGCTCCGTTGCCTTAGCCGTCAGCCAGCTTCCCAAGCGGCCAACAGCCGTATTTGTGTGTGGCGGCGGTGTGCACAACGGGTACTTGATGCAACGCCTGCGCGATGCACTGCCCTCCATTTGCGTAGAAACGACGGCCTTGCTTGGGGTGGATCCAGACTGGGTGGAAGCTGCCGCCTTTGCCTGGCTTGCTCACTGCCGTATGGAGCACATCGCACTGGATTACACCCACATTACCGGCGCGTCCCGGCCTTGCGTGTTAGGCAGTGTGACCACCGCCGACTAAGCATCGCTTCGGTCATCGGGCTGCACCGACACCGCCCATTGATACAGGACCTTTTTCGCGACGCCGGTGATTTTCTCCCCGAGGCGAGCAGCTTGCTTTGTTGGTAACTCCTGCGCCAGTACGGACATCACTTTTTCCGCTTCGGAATCCAGCGAAACAGCCTTCTCGGCATGCTCCACGCCGCCAATCATCAGCACCATTTCGCCACGGCGCTGATTGCTGTCTTCACCAAGCGCGCGCTGTATGCTTTCAAGATCGGGCCCGAGCCAGGTTTCAAAGGTCTTTGTCAGCTCTCGAGCTAAAACAGCCTGACGCTCGCCGCCAAGCACTTCCACCGCGTCTGCAATACTCGCTTCAATTCGGTGAGGGCTCTCGAAATACACGCTTGTGTAGTCCGCGTTAACCAGACTTTCATACGCCGCCTTTCGCGCCTGAGACTTTGCCGGCAAAAAGCCTGCAAACGTAAAACGATCTGTCGCCAGGCCGGAAGCAGAAAGCGCCGTCAAGGTAGCACTCGCCCCCGGCAGCGCCGTCACGGCAATGCCTTGCTCCCGCGCCTGACGCACCAGACGGTAACCGGGGTCCGAAATGAGTGGCGTGCCCGCATCTGAAATGAGCGCGATGCTCTCACCCTGAGACAAACGCTGCAGCAGCTTCTCGCCTTGAAGTTCCGCGCCGTGATCGTGATACGTGGTTAGGGGCTTATCGACACCGAAGTGATGCAAGAGCTTTTGACTGTGACGCGTGTCTTCCGCCGCAATCAGGTCTACCGACTTCAATACTTGCAGTGCTCTCAACGTGATATCGTCGAGATTCCCGATAGGTGTAGGTACAATATACAGGACACCTGGATTCGTCATTTGTTATAGTTCCGACAGATTAGAAGGCGCGATCTCGTTGACCATGGCGGAAGCGCTCCCGCGGCCATACCGCAAGCGCCCAAACTCCGCTAAAGACATTGATAAAACGACATCCCTTCACAAATAGATTCGAAACATTCTAAAAGGCCACAGCCTGTAATGAAAAAGATTTTTACCGCTGCTCAATGCCTCGTGCTCTCCACCGCGCTCGTTCTGGCCGGTTGCGGCAGTACGCCAACCAAGCCTGACGCGGGTGAGGAAGCGCTGCTGACAACAGAAAACATCGAAGCCTTTATCGCCGACACGCAAACCCAAGCCGAGCCAGAAAGAAGCGAGAACCTGCTGCTCGCCACCGAGTTTCTGATTGATATCGACCGTTTCGACCAGGCGCACAGCGTGGTAGACAGCATCACACTGGCGCAACTGAACGACACCTCCGTTATCCGCCTGATGCTCGCTCGCGCTCGAATCGCCATTGCCGAGGGCGAGCCTTACCTCGCACAACGCTACTTGTTCAACGAGCGCGTCGAAGCCGCGCTGCCCGGTTCTGAAACAGATCCCGCTATTGCGCTACTCGATCTGCGCGCCACGTTAATGTACAACTTTGCAGAGTATCTGAGCGCATTCGAGAGCCGAGTCCAGCTGGAAGCCTTGCTCGACGACGAAGCGATGCTGCAATTGAATCACGATTTGATCTGGGAAGCGCTCGCGGAAATTCCCACCGACACCTTGTTCGATCTCGCCAAAAGTGAGAAAGACTCCGTTAAAGAGGGCTGGTATTCGCTTGCGGCACTAAGCAAAAGCAACGGCGCCAATTTTCGAAAACAAATTACCGACATCAACAAGTGGCGTGAGATCTGGCCCAGCCATCCAGCCAACCGTGCCCTGCCTGCTGACCTCCAATTGATCCTGCAGCTCGCCGATGAGCAAGCACGACAAATAGCGGTCCTGCTCCCGCAGACGGGCTCTCTCGCCAGTGCGGGCAGCGCCATACGAGAGGGCTTGCTGGCGGCTTACTACGATGACGCATCGCTATACAGCGATGTGCCGGTGCTCCGTTTCTACGACTCCAATACGACTGACATCAATACACTGTACGACCAGGCTGTACTTGAAGGCGCCGAACTCGTGATCGGCCCCTTGGAGAAAGACCGCGTCGAGCAGCTATCACAACACGAGCTTCTCCCCGTGGCCGTCCTCGCGCTGAATACCTTGCCATCAGCTCAGGGCACGCTGCTTGAACTCGAAGAGAACAATAGCCTACTGAACCTGGATGACACCGAGCTGAGCACACCTGAAATTCCTCGCTCCGCACTGTATCAATTTGGACTCGCGGTGGAGACGGAGGCGGAACAAATCGCCGAAAAAGCCTGGCAGGATGGCCACCGTCGTGTGCTGTTGCTGGCCCCTGACAGCAGCTGGGGCAACCGCGGTGCAACCGCATTTCGCGATCGCTGGCTCAGCTTGGGCGGCAGCATTCTCGACGACCACCGCTATCTCGATCAACGCGCCTACTCCGAGCTTATCGAAAATGCTGTGGGCGTCCGTGAAAGTAAACAGCGACGCAGTGAGCTGCAACAAATTCTCGCGACCAACCTCCACTTTGAACCTCGTCGGCGCAAGGATATCGACTTCATTTATCTACAATCCAACGCGGACATCGCACGCCAATTAAAACCGTTGCTCGCCTTTCACTACGCGGGCGACGTACCGGTTTACGCGACCAGTCAAATCTTTCTCGGCAATCAACAACACGGCCTCAACGACCTCAATGGTGTGCGTTTTGTTACCATGCCCTGGTTTTTCGACGACCAAGCCAGTGAGAGTCGCGCTATTCAAGCCTACAGCGACAATGTGGCCGCCTTGCAAAGCCTGTATGCGATGGGCGTCGATGCCTATCACATTTACCCTCGCCTGCCTCAGCTGCGCGAAATCAGCCAAGCGCAATTTTACGGAGCCACCGGTAAATTACGTGTCGGCCCGGACAATATTCTGGAGCGCGAACAAATTTGGGCACACATTCGTGAAGGCCGCGCGGAGCCGCTGAGTAACCAGGACAGCCATGCCCAATAATTCCCGCAAGGCCCTTGGTGAGGCGGCTGAACAGCGGGCGAAGTGCTATCTTGAACAGCAGGGCCTCTCGTGGGTGGCCAGCAATTTTTCTTGTCGCCTCGGTGAACTCGATTTGATCATGAAAGAACAAAACACCCTGGTGTTTGTCGAAGTAAGGTACCGCCAGTCAAATGCTTACGGCGGCGCATTGGCCTCCATAGATCAGCGTAAACAGACCAAAGTGCGACGTAGCGCGGAGTTATGGTTACAGCAGCAACATCTGCTCGACACGGTTCCCGTGCGCTTCGACGTTGTAGCGATCGAGCCCAACGGCGCGGAATGGATAAAAGGAGCGTTTTAGAGCATGTTAACTGAACGGGTCTACACGTTGTTTCGTGAAAGCGTGGAAGCCAAAATGGAAGTCGGTGAGGCGCTCGCGCAGCCCATTGCAGCGGCGTCGAGTAAAATTGTGGACGCCCTATTGGACGAAAAAAAAGTCCTCGTCTGCGGCAACGCCGCCTCCGCCGGTCTCGCACAGATTTTCAGCTCTGCGATGATTGATCGCTTCGAGAAAGAACGCCCAAGCCTCCCAGCCGTGTGGCTGGGGAGTAATATTTCGAGCTACACCGCCATTGCATCCGACCAGAGCTTCAGCGAAGTCTATTCAAAACCGGTAAGAGCTCTCGGTCAGGAGGGCGATATTCTGCTTCTGATCAGTACCAGCGGCAATTCAAATAACCTCATACAAGCATTGAGTGCAGCGCATGATCGCAACATGTCCATCATCGCGCTGACCGGGCGAGACGGTGGCGACATCGCTTCTCTCATTGGCCTGGATGACATTGAGCTGCGTGCCACGGTCAATGCACGAAGTCGAATTCACGAAATCCACTTGCTCACATTGTTTTCTTTACTCGACCTGATCGATAACCAACTGTTCGGTTTACATTAATGAAATACTGGCTGGCCTTTTCCGTTCTCGCCCTCTGCCTGTGTACCACTTCGTGCGTCACCGTCGTCGATGCTGTTTCCGACGAGCCCATACAACCCGATCCAGGCAAGCGCAGTTTCGGCGCCTACTGGGACGACAAACAATTGGCCACGATCATCAAGGTTAACCTCAATAAGGCCGACCCACGCTTTGACGACCTGAATATTCGTGTCTACAGCTACAACGCCGTAGTACTCATCACGGGTGAGGTGCCCGATGCTCAAATGCGGGATATCGCCGACCAAACGGCTCGCGAAGTCAATCGTGTACGACAGGTTTACAACGAACTGCAAGTCGGCCCCCGCCGAGGCTTCACCAGCAACGCCAACGACAAATGGCTTGGCAGTGTCATCAACACCAAGCTGTTCGCCTATAAAGACATCGATTCCGATCGTGTAAAAGTGATCGTTGAAGATAAGACCGTCTATTTGATGGGCTTACTGTCGCGCGCTCAAACCGAGAAAATCACTGACGTCGTTCGCAAACAAAAAGGCGTTAAGAAGGTGGTTCGCGCGATCGAATACATCGACTGACACAGAAAAATATAAGACTCACCCAATTGACTTAAGGAAGATAGCTTATGGGTATTTCAGGCATCATCACACTCGTCGTTCTCGTCATCGCAGTGATCTATATCATTTCGATCTACAACCGGCTGGTCGCGCTAAAAAACCGCTACCAAAACGGCTTTGCCCAAATCGAAGTGCAACTCAAGCGCCGCTACGATTTGATCCCCAACCTCGTCGAAACAGCCAAAGCCTACCTCGCGCATGAGCGGGAAACGTTGGAAGCCGTCATCGCAGCACGCAACAGCGCGGTGCAAGGCTTAAAAGATGCCGCAGCAAATCCTGGCTCACCCGGCGCCATGAGCCAATTGGCCGGTGCCGAAAACATGCTGAGCAGCGCACTCGGAAAGTTGAACGTTGTAGTGGAAGCCTACCCTGACCTGAAAGCGAACACCAATATGCAACAGCTTTCGGAAGAGTTGACCAGCACCGAAAATAAAGTCGCCTTTGCTCGACAGGCCTTTAATGACTTCGTGACCGAGTACAACGCCTACCGTCAGAGCTTCCCTCCCGTGTTCTTTGCAGGCTTTTTTGGCCATAGAGAAGACGCGAAACTGCTTGAGTTCGCGGACTCTGAGCAAATTCAAGCTGCACCTAAAGTCTCCTTCTGATCGGGATGTGACGGCGCGGCATAACGCAACGTCACAGCTTAATACCGACCGATGAATTTCTACCAACATCAAGACCAGGCGCGACGAAAAAGTCGCAGCCTGGTGATACTTCTGCTGCTTGCCGTCACGACACTGATCGTATTGACGGCACTGATTATTGCTGTCTTCCTGTATTTTTTTCAGACACACACAACCAGCATCGACGCCGCGAGTGCGCACTCACTAAGCTTCTCCCACCACCTGATCACCGTGTTATTTTCCCCACTTATGCTTTGGGTCTCGCTAGGTGTCGTGCTGGTAGTATTGTGCGGAAGTGGACTCAAAGCGAGAGAGCTCCGACAGGGCGGGGCGTTTGTCGCCGCCTCACTGGGCGGCAAACTGCTACTGCATGACAATGCCAATGCCGATGAACAGCGCTTGCTGAATGTCGTTGAAGAGATGGCCATTGCCTCGGGCAGTAGCATCCCTTTGGTATTCGTGCTTGAGGAACAAGGCATTAACGCCTTTGCCGCAGGGTCCACGCCCAATGATACCGTTATCGGCGTGACGCGCGGATGCATTGAAACACTCAATCGCGAGCAACTTCAGGGCGTAATCGCACACGAGTTCAGCCATATCTACCACGGCGACATGCGACTGAATATGCGTCTACTCGCGGTATTACATGGCATTTTGGTCATCGGTCTTATCGGACAATTTATATTAGAAAGCACGGGCTACCGCCGCATGGGGCGCCATCATGGGCAACGCCGAGAGGGCAATCAAATCGCGCTGCTTGGCATAGCACTGGTGGCGCTGGGCTTTGGAGGCACGTTCTTCGGTAAATTAATTAAATCCGCCGTCAGTCGACAACGCGAGTTTCTCGCGGATGCCTCGGCGGTGCAGTTCACTCGCTCCCCAACCGGCATCGCAGGCGCTCTACTGAAAATCCGTCAACACAGTGCCGGCTCTGAAATTGAAGCCCGCCAAGCGGAACAGTTCAGCCATTTTTATTTTGCCAACGGGGTGCAGGGCTTCCTGTCAGGCCTGTTTGCCACACACCCACCGCTGGATAATCGTATTGAGCGCGTCTACCCAGCGGGGATCGGGGCACTCGAACACGAACTTTCGCAACAGCCCTCGCGGACACAGGAAGCACCGGCGCAGCCTGTATCACCGCCGCCCGCGCCTCATGGGGAAAGTCTTTCCACTGCCCCCAACCCCATCAGCGTAGGCGACGCACTGATTATGGCCGCCGGCACCGTCAGTTTACCCGCGCTAGGCGAAGCGCATACTCTCTTAGCGAGCCTGCCGCATGCCCTACTCGACGCATGCCATACGCCCTATCAAGCTCGCGCCGTCATCTACGCCCTGCTTCTCGACACCCGGGATCAAACGATTCGAAGCAAACAGATAGAGCACCTCAAGCAGCGCGCGCATCCCGCCACTTACCGAGAGTTTGCCAAGCTCGAAGCCAGCGTCTCTGCGTTGGGTGCGCGGCAAAAACTGCCCCTCGTTCAACTTTGCCTCCCGGCATTGCAAACCTTGAGCAGCTCCCAGGCCAAGCTTTTTCGCAGTAACGTAAAAACCTTGATCGAGATTGACCGAAAGGTCAGTGTGTTTGAATGGTCACTGACCCAGGTACTGCAAAGCGCCATGCGCAAGCAGGAATCACATCGGGTCCGCTCGCTGAAGGAGTTAGATGATCATGTGCGTACCCTTCTGAGCTTTCTCGCGAAGCTCAGTGGCGCTTCGCATTCCGACGCCGCCTTCCGAAGCGCGATGGATACGCTTTGGCCGGAACACGAAAACTCGATTGACCACAATGCGTCACTCGCCAGCACGAATACGGCACTGCGAGCACTCCAGTCTCTTAAACCTCTCGACAAGCCAAAGCTACTCAAAGCCATGCTGAGAAGTGTGATGCAGGACGGGGAAGTATCGCTCGAAGAGGAATGGGTACTGAGGGCTGTGGCGATGACGCTGGATTGCCCCATTCCACTAAAACTGTAACGCTGACGACGGCGCTCAATCGCCGTCGTCCCGGCTTGAATCAATCAGTCTACGTACACGGGACTCATAAAGAGGCCCCAGACGATCACCGTCGCGATCATCGTCGTCACCAGCATCACCAAGCCGATGGTCACAATCGAAGACGAATACATAAACGCGCGATCTTTATCGATGTTCATCAAAATGGGCGTGCCTTCATAGACGAGATACACCGAGTAGGCCATCGCCATCACCAGCACCGAGACCACTAACCAGGGTTCGGGATAAAGATTGAATACCCCAACGAGAAACAAGGGCGTGGTTACGTAAACGGCCATCGCCGTCCCTTCATAATGCCGCTGTTCTTGGCTGTCTGTCACACCGTAGGTGCGCGACATCCAGTTGATGAATTCACCAAACACAAACACACCGGCAAGGAACGCAAAGTACGCGAGCACGCAAAACGCCAGTGCGCTGTTGACGCTCAAACGAATGACATCGCCCCCACCCACAGACCAGCCGACTTGTGTAACACCGATAAACGCTGAGACACAGGGAATCAAGGCGAGAAAGGGGACGTGACTTAGGAAGACCTGCTGGAAGGAAGACTTCTGGTTGCGGATGGCCTTCCACTCCGAATCCGGATGGAGAAGAATACCGAGTGTATGATCGAGAATAGCCATTAATGCCTCCTGATATACTTGCTTTTATTATTAGTGTAGGTGGGTTTTCGCCGCACCGCTAATTCCAATATACGGCGTTTTGACGATTTCGCAAGCGTTTATTTAAACACCAATTACACTAATTTTTACGCAACTTGGACACCTGCCGATCACTGTAGTTCATTCGGCAAGCGTCCTCAGGAGGGGCTGCGAGCGCTATTTAACCACTCGCAAGCTTGGCTTTTTGGGCGCTGGCGCTGGGGCTGGCCCTTGCGGCTTGGGCGCTGGCGGTTCTGGTTCCGGCTCTGGCTCCACATCGAACATCATGCCGCGGCCATTCTCTCGGGCATAGATACCCATCACCGCCATATTCGGCACATAGATATCGTGTGACACGCCGGCGAAGCGCGCGCTGAAGCTCGTTGCGTCGTTAGACATTTCGAGCCCCTGCACCGCGCCGGGGGCAATGTTCAGGACGATCTCGCCATTCTTGTTGACGTACTCCTGAGGCACCATGACACCGCTTGAGTGCGCATCGACAACGATATGAGGCGTGCAGTCATTGTCTACGATCCATTCGTAGAGCGCCCTGAGCATGTAGGGCTTGCTGGAGCTCATCACCATAAAGCGAGGGCCTTACTACTTCGAGTAGTAGCTGGGACGCATTTCGCGCTCAGCTTCTGAGAGGCTTTCTCTAAACGAGTCCCGATCAAACAAACGTTCCATGTAGTCCAGCAGCGCCGCCGTTTGACGAGTGCGTGGAATCTTGATTCCGAAGGCTTCCAAACGCCACAAGATGGGCGCTAGACAGCAGTCCACCAGGGAGAACTCTTCGCTCATGAAAAAGGGCTTTTCCGCAAAAATCGGCGCGATCGTGACAAGACCATCCTTGAGCTCTTTCGCCGCGGCGGCACAGGCATCTTTCGCCTTGCCACTGCTCAGCGTTTTGACCAACGGACACCAATCCGTCTCGATGCGATACATAAACTGGCGACTTTCGGCCCGCGCAACAGGATAGACAGGAAGCAGAGGCGGATGAGGAAAGCGCTCGTCCAAATATTCCATCATGACGTGAGTTTCGTACAGCGCCAGCTCGCGATCGAGCAACACGGGCAGCGAGCCATACGGATTAATTTCCTGCACTTCCTCGGGCAGATTCAAAGGGTCTACCTCCAGAATGTCTGCCGTTACCCCCTTCTCTGCCAACACGATGCGCACACGATGGCTATAGTGATCAGAACCATCGGAGAAGTAAGTCATTGAAGAGCGTTTTGCTACAACCGCCATTGATATTCCTCAAAATACAAAAATAATTTTCATGCCCGGTGATACCACCGGGCCAAGACTGACGCGAAGGTCAGTGAATGCCTTTCCAGTACTCTCGGTTCAACAGAATCGTGAACACCAGTAATACGGCCAGGAACATGAACACAAACATACCGATACGTTCGCGCTTCATTGCCACAGGCTCGGCCATGTAGGTCAGGAAGTTCACAAGGTCATGCACCGCATGATCAAATTCTTCCTTATCCATAGAGCCTTTCATGTCGCCCACTTCGAGCGCACCACACTCAACAAGCACGGGCTCGCCGAGCGCATCGCGCACGACCTTGCCGTGATCGAGCTTGGGTCCGGGCGCACATTCAGGCAGCCCTTGCAGCTCAAGCAGCACATGCGGCATACCGACATTGGCAAACACTTTGTTGTTCACGCCCGTTGGACGAGTGTCATCCGCGTAGAAATTACGCAGGAAGGTATACAGCCAGTCCGGGTTGCGAGAACGTGCGACCAGCGTCAGGTCGGGAGGCGTCGCACCAAACCACTTTTTCGATTCCGCTGGCGCCATTGCGATGGTCATCAACTCACCGATTTTTTGGTCGGAGAAGATGAGGTTGTCCAGCACGAGGTCGTTAGGAATGTCGAGATCCGTCGCAACACGCTCGTAGCGAGAATAATTCGCTGAGTGACAGCCCATGCAGTAGTTGACGAACAACTTGGCGCCGCGCTGCAGCGACGCTTTATCTTCCAGATCAACGTGCATGTGGTCGCAAGGGACCGTACCACAGCCACCGCCACCCGCAGCGACTGCTTTCAGAGGTGCGATCGTGAGCAACAGGAACATCAAAAAGCCGCCCCAGACAAGTGCTTTGTTCAGCCCTTTCATTTGCACGCGCTCCGGCACAGGCTTCTCTGAGTCGCGCTCAGCGAGCCATGGCAATGCCACAA
>NOXC01000031.1 GCA_003265435.1 Cellvibrionaceae bacterium AOL6 | reverse complement strand
AGACACCGCTTGGTGTCCCTGCGAAGCGCTTCGGCTCTAGGCCTTCCTGCTCCGCGTTTCGCTGAGTGCCCCCCAGCGAGGACGCGTATATTACACCCCAAAAATTTCAGGTCAACGGTTTTTTTAAACTTTTTTAAAATTCTTTGCTGCTGATTGATATGCCACCAGATTGATCGCTCGGCATCCATTTTAGCCCTGTTTTGACGCCCGGACGGGCCCCTCATGCTACTATTGCCCCTCTTTACACCTCTTGTTATCACTCTAGGCACGGCACAGCGACCATGAGAAAGAGCCAACTTGCGAAAACCTTACTGATTGTTCGACTGAGTTCGCTCGGTGATGTGGTGATCGCCAGCCCGTTTGCGGAGGTATTAAAGAAGCATAACCCCAACGCGCGCATCGTGTGGGCCGCCCAACCCGAAGCCGCTGAACTGCTCCGCAGTAATCCTTATATAGATGAGGTCTTTATATGGAACAAAGCGCTGTGGCTGGACCTATGGAAGCAAAAGCGCCTGATGCGCCTCTGGGGGGAGATAAAGAAGACCCGTGAAGCATTACACGCCATGAACATCGAAACCGCCTTCGATCTGCAGGGCCTGTTCAAGAGCGGGTTCATTACCTGGCTAAGTGGCGCCAAATCTCGCATTGGTATTGGCTCCAGAGAGGGCAGCTATTGGTTCATGCATAAAATGGTGTCGCGAAACATCGCCAACCGCGAGCAGCTAGGCTCCGAATACCGATACCTCGCCAATCAACTCGGCTATAGTGATGGGGACTGGCCGGTACGCGTGTACACCACCCCAGAGTCCCGCGAGAACGCCAACACCATCATTAGGAGTGTGTTAAAGGAAGGCGAAGCCTATGCGGTGATCTGCCCCTTCTCCACCCGGCCTCAAAAGCACTGGCCGGACGATTACTGGCAGCAGCTGGTGCTGAGAATACGCGGTCGCTATCAGTTGAAGACCGTCATTCTAGGCGCCCGCCACGAAGGCACTCTTGGTCAACAGTTAAGCCGACGCTGTGGCGCCATCAATCTCGCAGGCCAAACGGGCTTACAGGAAGCGGCGGAAATCATCGCCGGTGCATCCGTCACTATTGGGGTGGACAATGCGCTGACCCACATCGCGCAATCCTCACCCAATCCCGCCATAGCGCTCTTCGGCCCGAGCTGCCCTTATATCTACAATGGGGTTGAGAGCTCAAAGGTGCTGTACCTGGATATGTTTTGTTCACCTTGTAGACGGAAGCCTATTTGCGGCGGCACCTATGACTGCATGAGGGATATTGAGCCGGACAGAGTACTGACCGAACTGAAGTCGCTTATTCGGCATGCTGAGCGGCCATTGGTGTTTCATAAAACGGGGTGAGTCTTCATCCTTGCTTCATTACAGCCCTCTTTGGCCACCTGTACGATCCTAGTAAAACGCCCCTATCGGACAATCCAATTCCAAAATCATTTAATTTTTCTGCTTTTTACACGCATCCCTCGCTAAAAAATTTACTTCAATTAATACATTTTTTCTGACCTTTACGCGCCCAAAAAAAATTATTCGAGCCATTTCAATCGAAGAAATAGGCGTTTTTGACGTTTTAATTTCGATAGTGAATTCCCACACTAGGTAGTTATTCAAAAACATTTTTTATTTAGTGATGGCCAATTGGTTTACCCTGATTCCAGTCAAGCCGTGTCGACACTATAAAAACCATATAACAACAATAATAGGGTTCCTGAAAAGGATGAAATCCATGAACCTAAAAAAGCAATTAAGACACAGCGCCTTTAAAGCCACATTATTTTCTGTTTTTTTGGCTTGCAGTTCGAAGGGCTTCGCTATCGAACCGGTTTCCGTCAGCGCCAGCGGCGACGATGGGAACGTTCCCACCAACACCCTTGATGACAACCTGAGTACACGCTGGTCCGACAATGGTAATGGCGTGTGGGTACAATATGATTTAGGCAACAGCACACCTATTCAGGCCGTAGAACTCGCCTTTTATAAGGGTGACCAACGCAGCGCGTCGTTCCAAATTCAAAGCTCTGAAGACGCGAATACCTGGACCACCCTGGTCGACACCAGCTCGAGCGGGGCCACGCTGGCACTCGAATCCTATGAACTAAACGCGATTGGGCAGTACTTCCGAATTCTCGGGTTTGGCAACACGAGCAACTCGTGGACGAGCGTCACTGAAGTCAACTTCGTTGAAGGCGGGCCACAGCCGACGCCAACTCCGACTCCTACCCCCACGCCAAGCCCCACACCGACACCCGAACCTGGTGACGACTGGCCCATTATCAGTGCCTCCGCGAGTTCCAATGACGGCAACGGCCCCGCGAATGTGTTTGATGGCAGCCTGAGTACCCGTTGGTCAGCAAATGGCGACGGCGAGTACATCACACTCGATCTTGGCTCAACACGTGCCGTCGGCGCATTGAACATAGCCTGGTATCAAGGCTCAAGCCGCACTGCAGATTTCGAAATTTATATCGGCGATGATCCAAACAACCTGTATTTTGCGACCGCTGGCACCAGCTCTGGTACCACGACGTCTCTAGAGCACGTCGAGTTTATTGATCAACAGGGCCGCTACGTGCGTATCGTGGGCTACGGAAACAGCAGTAACTCCTGGAACAGTATCACTGAAGTGGAGGTACTTCGCGGCGAAGAAGGCCCCGGTACGCCAGTTTCGGTTATACAGTACTCACCGGATACGCCTCGTGTCGGCACACCCGTGCAGTTCGACGGTAGCGGTTCATATAACTCCACCGGCGGCCCACTCACCTTTGATTGGGATTTGGGTGATGGCACCTCCAGCAGCGCCGTCAGCCCAACCCACAGCTATTCGCTATCGGGTACTTACTCCGTCACTTTGACAGTCACCAATGCCGCGGGCACATCCGTCAGCAGCGATGAAGCCGTCACCGTTATGGATATTCCGTCAGACTCGCCCATCGCTGACATTGATGGGCCTGCCAATGCCCGAGTGAACACGTATGTGAGCTTCAATGCCGGCGCTTCGTTCGACCCAGACGGTGGGGACTTGAGCGCGTACTACTGGGATTTCGGCGACGGCCAGCAAGCCACCACCGAATCACCTTCGGTCACGCACCGCTACACAAGCACAGGCAACTACACTGTGGGCCTGACCGTGGTGGATGATGAATCGTATGTGTCAGATGAAGCCACGCACGCTATCGCCATTGATGATGCGCCGATTGAACAACCCTGGCCACTGTGGAATCACAGTTTTGAAGAAAGCTCCTCCTTTGGTGGTTGGTACGAAGAAGACCCGTCAAACGTCGTCTCGACAAACGGCACGTCCAATCCTATGCCAACCGATGGTGGGCGCTTACTTGTGATCAAAGGCGATGGTGGCCGAATGAAGCAAGCCATCTACAAGCCCGTTGCAGGAAATCGATACCGCGCCACGGCGAGAGTCTATGGGCACGGCACAATCGGGATCGACGATATTGGCTCGGATTCGATCTATGAGACAACGGTGAACCACGGGGAGAACTGGCAAGTCGTGACAGTAGAATATATTTCTACCGGCTCACCGGCATTCATATATGCGCGTTATGGCAACGGCTCTGGCGATGCCTATTTCGATGAGTTCGAAGTTGCAAACGTGACCACCGCAGCCGATCTCGAGGTGCCCGCACCGCAACCCATCATGCGTTACGCCTCGCAGGTAATCGATTTGTCTCTATGGAAAATCACTTTGCCAATCAATGGCGCTGAAGAGCACTACACGCCCGAACTGTACACTTTCGAGAGTGATGAGTGGTTTAAGCTGGTATACGACGAAGACGAGCAGGCCTATGCGGCGCAATTCCGTGCAAATCATGGCGGCGCGACCACCGGGGGATCCAGCAACCCGCGCAGTGAGCTACGTGAATTGACCGAAAATTATCACTACCGCAACTCAAAAAGTGCGGCTGCGTGGTCCAACACTGATGGCAAAAAGCACACAATGTGGATCAAACAGAAAGTCACCAATTTGACTTATGTGAAACCGCACGTCGTAGTAGGCCAAATTCATGATTCGGGCGATGATGTAGTGGTATTCCGGATGGAAGGCCACAAAGGCGTCGGCGGTGATTGGGATAATTCTGGTACGGTTGGTGATCCGGATACGCACGCGAACCTGTGGATCACAAATGGCAATGACCGTCATGGCTACCTTGTCGACGACAACTATGAGCTCGGTACGGTGTTTACTGTGAAGTTTGAATCCTACGACGGTAAAACGGAGTTCTGGTACAACGGTGAAAAGCTACCGTATGTGCACTATGAGGAAATTTCGGGTTGTTACTTTAAACTTGGAAATTATACGCAGTCACATAATGGAACCGCGCCGGGTGAAACCGATGAGGCCTTTGCTCAGACCTGGGTGTATGATTACTACGTTACGCATGAATAATACACACAGCTGTTACTAAAAACGCAGCGGAGCTATTAACAAGCTCCGCTGTTTATCGCGCTTCGGGCGTACCACATTCCTATAGTCTAAACCTCAAAACTTTCCTTATAAAAACTGCGGTTTCTCTTGACTTTCTCCAGATTTACCTTGGAAAGAATGACACCCAAAATATTTCTATTTACCATCGATACCTTGTCCAACCCTCGTCGTATTACACGGGAAGATGTCGAATCCGCTGCGGCCACAAAAAGTACAGCATCAACTTTCGAACAGACTATTGCAGCAGTCTCACCCGCTAAGCAAGATGGCGCATCAAGAATCACGAGATCATGTTTTTTCGATAAAGTCGATAGCATATCCGAAAACTTTTTCGAAGTTAATATTATAGATGGATCATCTGGCGAAAAATCAAGAACAAAAGTACTGAGACTTCCATTTCCATTCATCTGCCAAGCAACCCCGCTATCCTTCCCATTAAGGCAATGAGATAATTTACCTAAATTTCTATCATGATCGGCGAGTCTACCCAAGGTCGGATTGCGAAAATTCACTTCCAGCAGAGCGACATTCTTCACCACTGCCAAAGTTCTAGCTAATGCATATGCAGTGACTGACTTTCCCTCTCCGTCCAATGAAGAAACAATGGCAACAGTGGAGACATTGGAATTTCCTTTTTTTAAAGAAAAGGAATCTCGCAAAGCCCTTACGCATTCTCTAAATGCTTCTCCTGGAGTGTCTAAAACCTCGCTTAAGTTGGCAAGATCATTTTTTTTGGTAGCAAAGGGAGAAACCCTATCATTGAAAAACCGCACTTATCGACAACATCTTTTTCCGTGCGGATAACTGATTTAAAGTAGTCCACTATCAACAAGGCCACACTAGCGAGTAGAATTGCCCCCACAAGAGAAACAAGCATTATAAGACGTTTATTTGGCTTGCTTGGGTAACGAGGTGATATCGCAAAATCTATAATTCGCGCATGAGTTGAAGGAAACCCGGTAGCCTCACCAATCTCTTTTGCTCTTTGAAGAAAAATATTATATAGGTGCCTGTTTGCCTCGACATCCCTCTCCAAAGCACGGACCTTAAACTCTTTTCTATTTATGCCTTGATATGACGATTTCGCTTCTGAAATTCGTTCCTCCAGAAGAGCCTGAGTCCTGATCATTCTCTCATGCTCATTTTCAATACCTTCTGCTGATTTCATAGCTTGCAAATATAGGGTTTCTTTAGCCTGTTTTGCTCCTGCTTTTGCAGCTATCATTTCTGGATGAGTGTCGGAAAAATGAACTGAAAGCTCAACAACTTTTTGATCAGCCAACACTTGTTCTTGCCGTGCTGCTTGTACGAGAGGGTGAGAAAAAATGGCTGGAACAGACATCAACTGCTCAACGGAGGGCGGGGATTCAAACTTACTGATTTGCTGAACCAGTGTCTCAGCTTCAGAGCGCTTCTGATTCACTAACACGAGTCTCGTGGTAAGCTGCTCCAACTCTCCTGCACCTAAAGTTTGAATTCCACGCACATCAACCAAGCCCTCCTCTTCTCGGTAACGTTGAAGCTTCTGCTCAGATGCGATTAATCGTTCACCTAAAATCGAAAGGCGCCCCGCCACCCACTCGGATGCCTGGTTTGTAGCATCAACTTTAGCTTCAAGGTTCATTTTTATGTACTCTTCAGCAATACCATTGGCTATCCGTGCTGATAACTCCGCATCAGGGCTCTCAAAAGCGACCTTGACTAATTGAGTATCCCGAACCGGAGTCACCGAAAACCCTTCAAAGAACGTTTTAGTAATTATCTTTATTACTTCATCATCACTAAGTACTTCCGGTGAGCCTGCAGGTAGCCCGACAGCGTCCAAAATAGTTGCCTTCTTTCCCCTCTCAACTGAAAAATGTTCATGAGACTGCAAGTTCAGACCGGTAATGACTCGCTCAGCAAGCTCTCTTGACTTCAAAATCTCAAATTGAGTTAGAAAATACTCTGAACTAGGCGACTCAATTCCATACACATCTTCTATAGATACAGCCTTAGCTGGAGAGCTCTCTATTAACAATGTAGATGTAGCTTTATATTTTTTTTCAAGATTTTGACAGATGGCAATTGATATACAACAGACCAAGAGAACAGATAGCACAATCTTAGCTCGATTTAACCATAGCACCGAAACATAATAGCCTATATCTATCGATGGCTCCGCAACAATAGCCCCTGGCTTTATTTCTGAATACTTCATATCTCAAATCCGCACCAATCGTCAATTTTGATCTAGCGCTGAAACCACCAGCACTAACGTCAACTATATGGATCCCTCTCACTATTCTACTTCTTCTTATTTACAAGCTATTCTTTCCAATTGTTTAAGCGGTAACTTTATTGACCTTACCAGTCGAAATGAATCCTGCATCAACTCCTATATAGCTACACTGTCGTTCAGCTAGCTATTTTTCCATGAGAACTCAATCCACTTCCAATATATCGTCCTTAGTTTGGAAACGCATATATCCCAAGCACCGACCTTCCCTTTACTAAAGCTAGCGCTTCCGTAAAACCATTCGCTTCAGCTCTTTTACAGATCATATATCACGAATTTTTTTTATTGGAACACCACCAACGATAGTGTTGGGAGGAACATCTTTGTTAACCACCGCCCCCGCAGCCACTATTGATCCTCTTCCCACTCTAACACCTTGTAGGAGAGTAACATTCGCTCCTATCCAAACCTCATCTTCCACCACTATATCAGCAGTTGTTCTCTCCCTCAGGCCCCTTGTATTTAATTTATTCACGTGCGAACCCGTCTCGAAACATACTCCCGGGCCAATTAATACCCGGTCACCGATCTTCACTTTTGAGTCGCGACAGTCCACCCTACAACTCAAACCGACATAAACTCGCTCTCCTATCACTAAATTTCTTACTGCAGCACCAACCATAATGAATCGAGATCCAATCATCGTCCTCTTACCAATAGATATAAACGTCATGTACTTCATGAGGTACGCTCGAAAATAATTCGTGCATCTCTCATCCGGAAGCAACGAAACTCCTCGCAAAAATAATGCTACATATAAAGAAAAAACAATCCTCATATTAGTTCCCAACTGATTTAGATGACTCCAAAACAAAGATATAGTAACTACAGACTAGGAAAATAAATACATACGGGCTAGAGATAGAATTATCAGTTATGCAATACAGATAAAAAAACAGAACCGAACACAAGTGCCCCGCCCCCACTCTTCCTATATAAAAGAATGGGGAGCACAGTGCTAAAAATAAAACAACAAAAAAACGACGGAAAAATATCGACCTAACTCCAAATTTAATCGAAGATATTCATTATGAGCAGACCAAGAAGCTGTAGACACTATAATTTCTCTAGGCGTACTTAAAAATTGATGACCAAAGCCAATACCAAAATTAGGGTATTTAGACGAAAGATACTTAATATACCCCCACAACTCCTCCCTACCGCTCAAACCGCTAGATTGAAATCTCTCTATTGCATTCGGAGCGAGAAACAAACTCACTACAAATGCCACAATAAGCACTAAGAGTAAAATCCTCTTCTTGCCATCGAGACTGACATATCCGCTAGACAAAAAAGTTACAATTGCGAGGCTGCTTCCTACAAACACTGCCATTCTTCCTAATGTTAAGAACAGCGTGGTGATGGAAAATAAGAACAGGTATTTATACACACGATCACCGGACAACCAGAGATAAAGGGAAGAGACCGAAGCACTAATAGACAACGCCCCCAAAAAAGCAGGAATCGTACTCCCAGCCAACCTAGGGACACCTGTCGCATACTCCACCTGAAAGAGATCCCTGATACCTAACATCCATAGAAGAGCTCCCACAAACACTGACCACAAAGAAGAAAAAGAAATCAACTTCAGCGTAGTCCTCGCCACTTTTTCTCTAGGCACCGTTATAAAAAAATCAAAATCGCTAATATTTGTGTAAATGAAAAAAGCAGAGTCGATATATTAAAATATGGATACTTAACATATTGCGACGGAATCCATACAACAATAGAAATAATGACAAAAAACAACAAAGCATACCAATTGACCTTGCAATACAGAAGTAGAGAGCCCCCCCAAACGATAACCAAACCCTTCTCTATTTGGTTTGCTGACGCAAGGTTGAAATTACGACCAAGATCCAAAGACAAAAACAACACAGCCAATGACGCAAGAAACAAAGAAATATATCTAACCGGAACTATCAACGGCACAGCCTCGAAAACCCCGAAAGGTTAACTACGATCGCCTTCATTTCCGAAGGCCTAAAAATAAACATAAAAATAATGTACGCCGAACAACCCAAAGCAGCACTTCCCAACAACGACGCATACTTACTACCCATCGGAGCCCACCTACTCACTTCCGAAAGGATAATAAATACAAGTATAGAAGAGGCTATAACCGATAGAAAAAATAAAACATCACGCCTCTTCAACAGACCAAAGCTATGAAGCATCACGACAGAATAAACCAGTGCAATCACAGCAGATAACGCCAAACTGAGGCACACTAAATACACTCCTCCTCCTTTCACAAACAAGAATACTATTGATATAACAGAAAAACGAAATAGTTGAAGATATATTGGAACCATGCTTTTAGTCGTTGAAAGGATAGTGGAATAGACTACAAATTGAGTGACCTCGATAACACCCAACACACTACAGAACTTCAAAAATAGCGACGACTCAATAGCCTTTTCCTCCCCTACCAAAATCGATAAAAGCTCCTCGGAGGTAGCAGCAACACCGGAAAATAATAGAGAGGATATCAAAACCGAAATATACAGGACCGACCTAGTTGTCTTTTTTCTGCCCACATCATTAGCACTTGAATTTGAATTATTAACGTCAAAAATCAAATCATGTAGAACTGTATTAATAAAGTACGAAACCAAGTTATAAACTCTAGATCCAATCACTACAACAGCCAACAATAAAGGCCCAAATACAACAAAAGCATACACCTCTATACTACGAGAAGAGAGAAAGCTACTGCACCTAAAGCCAAAAAAATCTAACGCTACACATTAAAGATGCAAAGAAAGAGACGCAGTCCTTTCCCTCAAATATTCTATTTTTGTAGTATACCGAGCATAAAAACATGATAAATGAAAGGGTAAAATAATAAGTCAAAATTGAACCAACCCCCCCAAAATAATTCTGAAATGCTAACCCTGTTATCAACGCACCTAGTATTGAAAACATCGACCGTTTTGACAGTATGTTAAACAAAGCCTCTCTACGCAAAAAGCCTTGCACAACTTGAGAGTAAGACGTCAAAATGGAGAAACATACTACGACAAGAATTCCGTAGTAAGATAATTCCCCTAGGCCACTGGCAACAAAAATAGACAACATCGATAGTGACGAAACAACTCCAATAAGCGATATATAGTAGGCTATTTTGAATTCACGAACTTTGTCGTTAGCAATTGCATCTGACACACCAAAGTCACATAGTAGTTCTACAGCGTTGAACACTAATATATAAAGAGAAACAACACCCAGCTCATCTACAGGCAGACTTCTAGCCAAATAAAGATAGAAGGCCGCCCCACCTAGTCGAACCACCCAATTTTTAAGGATGATATCAAGTACCTTTCGTTTTGACCTCCCTTCCACTGAATACAACCTCGTCCTATTGCTATAATACTAAAAACTCCACACCGCCTCGCTTTAAGCCCACCATGGCTTCAAAGAAACGACTTAACTCGTACCCATTCCAACCGCCAGGGTGAACCTGGATAACAACAACCTCTCCTAACTGCCTCACACCAAAGGCGATTTCTTCCAATTTAGAATAGTCAATATTTCCGGGTGACACTTCAACATCGTATCGCGCATCGAACGTCTCCCCCAAATATTCGTCTTTTTTGCTATAAGGGAGCAGCCAATATACATAGCCCGTCTCATTTAAAGCCGTTTGTGTGTAGTCGTTTGTCGCATTACATGGAGCACCAAAGGCCATTTTTTCACTCGCTCCTAGCGATATCATTTCTGACCTTGCATACGCCAACATTTCTTTTTGCTCACCAAAATCAGAACGAGTAAATTCCGACTCCCTGCCTGAACACTGATGAGTTATACCGTGCACAAAGAAAGACAGACTCACCCCACTTTCTAAGTGCTTAGCAACGCTTGCTCTTACCTCATTCACTTGTAGAGTCGTGATAATCAATCCGATATTGACACCTATGTCTTGTTTTATTGCCTCATGGATAAATTTTTCCCATGCCGAATTTATCGCATAGTCGTCTGCCTTTATTAAAACAACCCCCTCTGCCGGGGTGCACAGAAAGAAACTAAACGCAATCCAAATAGAAGCACATCTAACAAGACGAGACTGCAATATTCGATAGGAAATAGTTCTGTTTCTTAGCGGACCAGTTTGCCTTATCATTCACACTCCCCCCCCACATAAAGGTAAGCATTACCCCCAAAGGCTCCCAGACACTATTCTCTGGAAAATGAAGCCTATCGCCTATTTTCTTTTTGCCATCAACATATAGCTCAGCATATATGTCGTCGCCGCCACGCTTAGAATATTTCAACTCGACTTGATACTCATATCCTGACTCTAGAATATAGCTAGACATCATCTCTCTACCATAAGCCACTTCACCCCAGACCTTCCCGGGAAGGGAGTCATAAATATACATACCCAGCATCCCTCCCGATGCAATCAAGCGGACCGAAAACCCGTCTCGATAATTGATATCACACCCACCACTAATGCAATCTGCCTTACCCCCCCCCGTATAATCCCAGAGGGATTTTTTCTATCGTTCTAGAGAAAGTATACTCGTCTGGATAGCGCAAAGTTCCAGACACTGAATAGCTCTCATATTTCTCGCTTAGCTGGATTTTCTTCTTATATTGACGTACCGCGTTTGCACCTTTGACAACTTCAATTTTTATTCTTCCGGATTTTTCCTCTAAGGGATCACCTATGCCTGTCAAGATATACCCTTCAACATACTTAGTTTTACAGGCATAACATAAATCGGTATAGAACAGGAGCAAAAGGAAAAGAGCAAGCCTCACTCTACTAATCTTCCGTATTCACCTATACCAGCGTCCCGCCGAATAATTCTTGCGGGATTACCCGCAACGATATTAAAAGGAGGTACATCTCGCGTCACAACGGACCCTGCTCCAACTATACAATTATTACCGACTCTTACGCCTGGAAGCACGATTGAACGCGCGCCAATAAAACAATTACTCCCGATATGAGTACCGACCTTTCTTCCTGTAACAAAATCATGTGTCAAAATACTCGCACCGAAGGCTATATATGTTTTCTCTCCGATATTTACCCCTTTAGGGTATGTTCGATCCAACTTCGCCGAAGTAGAAATTATCGAACTACCTTTTATGTTCATACCCCATAAACGTGTATAAATAAGCCATCTAAACTTTACAATACCCCTTTGAATATATATGAGCTGATTAAGGCTTTTTATCATTAACATTCCCCCAAAATAAAACACAGCTCAGGTCTGCAAATGGGAGCTCTTTCCTTGAAACTAAAACCATCCCTATCAACAACTTTCTTAAATACTGATATCCAGCCGACCAACTTACAAATCGATTTTTTTTCAGTACTAGCGCCGACCCAACAAAATATCTACCTCTATATTTTTTTACCTTGTCTCGATGACCCACCAACTTCTCGTCGAGAAAAACACTCTTTCCCGACAACCTAAATGCTGAGATGGCGAAATCGAGATCTTCCCCTCCGTTATATCTTGCCCCCACTCCAAGGCTCTCATTAAACCCTTCTAACTCCAAAATTATTCTCCCAGAAACAAACATCGTATTCGAAGACGCGCAATGTACAACATCTCTATATGTAGTAGCTTTCGCCTGCAAACTTTCGACCATTCCCAACGGATCACTAGCGTATCGACAATGGAAAAATTCCACGTTATTTTTTTCGAAAAACTCAGCCACACGAAATAAAAAGGGGATACGTACCAACAGTCATCATCCGGGAAGGCGAAAACAGAATTTGAAATGAAATTACTATCCTTACACCTTTTCAGCTCAACCAGCATTTTATTTCTAGCTTTTGACAAAGACATGATAGTGGACTCTAATATGAATCTCGTGTTCCGATACGGAATTAATTCTTCTGGCGGCATCTTTTGCTGATAGTTCTGTAGAAGTACAATATGCTGGACATCTAAAATAGTGCTATTCTCGTAGTGCGCAACGCTATTTAGAAGTCTTTTCAGATCTGACAAATCACCATCATATATCGAAGTAGTGAGCAAAAATACTCGCACCATTTTTATACCCTACAATCTGATATATATTTTTCGAGTTCCACAGCAAGATCTATATCTAAGGGTGCTTCTTCGGGGGAATGTAGCATATCAATCCTATCTAACACTTCAAACAGCTCCTGCTTATCATTCGCCACATAAATACCCTTTCTTTTCGAGAACTCTCGAGCAGTTGTACTCTGGTGGTTATTCCTATGCTCCCCCAAACTAAATTGTCGCGGCACCATAAGTATCGGCAAACGGTAATCGATAGCTGATAAAATAGACCCCATACCTGCATGGCTAATCAATAGTTTCGCGCTATTCATGACAGTGTCATACCTCTCCGGGCTTAACATTTCTACGCTCTCACAATACTCACTTTTTTTCCCGCCCTTGCCCACTTGAAATATCGTACGAGTAGCGTACCGATTGTTTTTTCCTATCCAAAAATCAACCATAGAGGTCAAGCGATCAAACGAAAACTGCGTACCCACGGACACCACAATCTCGATATTGTGGTCCGTCATAAAACCCGCCCCCAATAATCTACTCCACTCGTTTCAGCGACATGCTTCCATTGACTAAGACATTTACTCGAGATTTTTTTTGCCAACTTACCACTCATTGAAAGCTCGTCACCATTCGCAATACTATCTATCCAGATTGTTTTTTTCGCGAATACACGACCTATCAAGACGGCAAGAAGTCCAGGCGCTGCTCCGGTACTAACAACGATGTGGGGTTTTTCTTTGAGGATAATTTTAGATATTGAGTATGCGAGTTTCAGAACCAGTAGACGTTCATTACGGCTCGCATCAGAGACAATTGAGAATGAAGAAATATGTGAAGCTTGAGGTAGTCCATCAATAGTAGTGACATAGTGACAGTTATAAGCATCTAATACAGCCTTCAACCGCACAAGCTGTTTCCAATGCCCCCCTCCCGAGGCAACCGCAAGAACCCGAATACGATCCATAAGCTCTCCTTTCCATGTATATTGATCCGTCAATTACCGGACAAGATTAATGCAACATATATTTACCTTTAATGACACCATATGAAAGAATTCACACTCTCAACCGAGCACACCATGTGCCAACTCGAATTAACCGGCAAGAAATGCGTCAATTTACTTTTCGACTGACATCGTTTTCCACACAAAGCAAAAATGTATTTATGCTATTCAGTTAGACGTAAACGGAAAAAAGAGATTGCGAAGTTTCGCGACATACAAACAGGAAATGAGATTAGTCACTTGATTTAAAAATGAGTCAAAAAAGGGCAGGCTACAGTCGTTGATGCGCCGGCCGGGGGCATAGCAAAGCGTAGAACAACTTCTTCGCGCGCCAATTATCTCGAGTTACTTTCTAGCTACGCGGTAGACACCAAATCAAGATCACACTCTAAAAACGAAAAAAGCCCGATCAGTTTCCTGATCGGGCTTTTTAAATTCAACAATGTTTTTT
>NOXC01000030.1 GCA_003265435.1 Cellvibrionaceae bacterium AOL6 | reverse complement strand
CTTTAGCCACTTTCAGCTCCCCTTAACTTAGTAATCGGTCTGCGACCGGTTTAAACAATAAAAAATTAACCTACATTTCTGGCGATAATTTCCTGCGCCACGTTCGACGGTGCCTCGGCATAACGATCGAACTCCATCGTGAACGTTGCCCGCCCCTGAGTCGCCGAACGCAAATCGGTGGCATACCCGAACATTTCTGCCAGTGGGACTTCCGCATCCACAATCTTGCCGGACGGACTCTCATTCATACCGAGAATCAGACCGCGACGTCGATTGAGGTCACCCACGACATCTCCCATGTTCTCCTCAGGCGTGACCACTTCCACTTTCATGACAGGCTCGAGCAATACGGCACTGCCCTTCTCCGCCAGCTTCTTGGTTGCCATCGAAGCGGCAATCTTAAACGCCATTTCATTTGAGTCAACATCATGGAAGGATCCATCGTACAAAGTGGCCTTCAAACCCAACAGCGGGTAGCCCGCAAGCACCCCGTTTTCCATCTGTTCGGTGATGCCTTTTTCGACTGCAGGGATGTATTCCTTCGGAACGGTCCCCCCCACAATCTCGTTTACGAACTCCAGACCTTCAGCATTCTGGTCTTCGGCCGGTTCGAAACGAATCCATACGTGACCGTACTGACCTCGTCCGCCAGACTGGCGCACGAACTTCCCTTCAATTTCCGAGGTCGCCGTAATGCGCTCGCGGTAGGCCACCTGCGGCTTACCGATATTCGCTTCGACATTAAACTCGCGACGCATACGGTCGACAAGGATGTCGAGGTGAAGTTCACCCATACCGGAAATGATGGTTTGCAGCGTCTCTTCGTCGGTTTTCACACGGAAAGACGGATCTTCCTGAGCGAGTTTGCCCAATGCAACGCCCATTTTATCCTGGTCGGCCTTGGTTTTCGGCTCCACGGCAACGGAAATCACCGGCTCAGGGAACTCCATGCGCTCAAGCACGATCTTGTCACTTTCAGCACACAGGGTATCGCCCGTCGTCACATCTTTCAGGCCAATGGCCGCAGCGATGTCTCCGGCGAGCACTTCTTTAATCTCTTCACGGCTGTTCGCGTGCATCTGCACCATACGGCCGATACGCTCCTTTTTACCCTTCACCGAGTTGTACACCGCCATGCCGCTCTCAAGGCGACCGGAGTACACGCGGAAGAAGGTCAGCGTACCGACGAAGGGGTCTGTCGCAATTTTAAAAGCCAGTGCAGAGAACGGCGCTTTGTCGTCGGCTTCACGCGTACCGTGCGTTTCGCCGTCTTCGAGCAGACCATCGATGGCCTTTACTTCGGTTGGCGACGGCAAATATTCGATCACCGCATCCAGCACGGCTTGCACGCCCTTGTTCTTGAACGCCGAACCGCCGAGCACTGGTACGATTTCATTCGCCAGCGTTCGCGCACGGATACCCGCTTTGATTTCGGCTTCGGTCAGCGTACCCTCTTCGAGGTACTTATTCATCAGCTCGTCGTTGGCTTCAGCCGCCGCTTCAACGATGTTTTCGTACATCAAGGCACATTCGTCTGCCATATCTTCGGGGATATCGGCATAGTCGAAGGTCATGCCCATATCCTCTTCATTCCAGAGGATGGCCTTTTGCTTGATCAGGTCGACGACGCCTTTGAACTCGTCTTCGGCGCCGATGGTCATTTGCAAAGGCACAGGGTTAGCGCCCAGGCGCTTTTTCAACTGTGCAACGACGGAGAGGAAGTCCGCACCGGCGCGGTCCATTTTGTTGACGAAGACCATGCGCGGCACTTCGTACTTGTTCGCCTGACGCCATACGGTTTCGGTTTGCGGCTGCACGCCGGAAGAACCGCAAAGCACAACGACGGCGCCATCGAGCACACGCAGAGACCGCTCTACTTCAATGGTGAAGTCAACGTGTCCCGGAGTATCGATGATATTGATTCGGTGTTGTTCAAACTGCTGTTGCATTCCCGCCCAAAAACAGGTGGTTGCCGCAGAAGTGATCGTGATACCACGCTCCTGTTCCTGCTCCATCCAGTCCATCGTCGCAGCACCATCGTGAACTTCACCGATCTTGTGCGACAGGCCAGTATAGAAAAGCACACGCTCAGTCGTGGTGGTTTTACCTGCATCCACGTGAGCACAAATACCAATGTTGCGATAACGAGCGATAGGCGTTTTTCGAGCCACGATGCGATTCCTTCAAGAAAATGTCTGCGCAGGCAGACTGGGACAGCCGTTTGAGGCCGTAATGCAGGCCCCAAAACGGTAAAAGGCAGCGAATATAGCTGCCTTTTATGAACAAAAAATGTCTTTTGCTTAGAAGCGGAAGTGAGAGAAGGCCTTGTTGGCTTCGGCCATTCTGTGCACGTCTTCGCGCTTCTTGACCGCGCTGCCCTTGCTCTGGGACGCGTCGATCAGCTCGCCAGCGAGTCGCTGAGCCATGGATTTCTCACCGCGGCCACGAGCATATTCTACCAACCAGCGCATCGCCAAGGCTTCGCGACGGGAAGGTCGAACTTCAACAGGCACCTGGTAAGTTGCACCACCCACTCGGCGGGATTTTACTTCCACCAGCGGCGCGACATTTTCAAGTGCTTCAGTAAATACTTCAATAGCGTCTTTGTCGGACTTCTCTTTAACGATGTCCAGTGCGCCGTAAACGATACGCTCGGCAACAGACTTTTTACCACTGATCATAACGTGGTTCATAAACTTCGCCAGAGTCACATTGTGAAACTTAGGATCTGGCAGAATTTCGCGTTTCGCGACAACTCTTCTTCTAGGCATAATTTCTACTCTTTAGTTCAGGTTGACCCGAGACGTTACACCTATGTGTCCAGCTCGGCCTTACTGAATGCTTCACGCCGCTAGGCGCAAGGGGTTTTACTTAGGTCGCTTGGCACCGTATTTAGATCGACGCTGACGACGGTCTGCAACACCAGAGGTATCGAGAGAACCGCGAACAGTGTGATAACGAACACCAGGCAAATCTTTTACACGTCCGCCACGAATCAGAACAACACTGTGCTCTTGCAGGTTGTGACCTTCACCACCAATGTAGGAGGTAACTTCAAAACCATTCGTCAAACGCACACGACAAACTTTACGCAGAGCCGAGTTAGGCTTCTTAGGCGTAGTAGTGTAAACACGAGTACAGACACCACGACGCTGAGGGCAAGCCTCCAGTGCGGGAACCGTGCTCTTCTTCACTACACGTTTACGTGGCTTACGGACCAATTGATTGATCGTTGCCATTGATTAATTACTCCAGTTAACCCTTCACAGGGCAGCTTACTTAAACCGTACAACCCGCCAAGGTCGCCGGTGGACAAATAACGGGTGGCGCATTGTAATGACGCCACCCGCATGAGTCAACTTTTATACAGCTTATTGACTCGATTTCAGTGCTTCGGTCAGCGCCACTTCGATTTCTTCCGCGCTCACGGTATCGGAACTCTGATTCTGCCCCAGTTTGGCGCGACGCTCTTTGTGGTACGCCAGACCCGAACCGGCAGGAATCAGACGACCTACCACCACGTTCTCTTTCAAGCCACGCAGAGTGTCGATGCGTCCGGTCACGGCCGCTTCGGTCAGAACCCGAGTGGTTTCCTGGAACGATGCGGCAGAGATGAAGCTTTCTGTCGCCAGTGAGGCCTTGGTGATACCCAGCAAGAGGCGATCGTAGGCCGCAGGCTGGCGGCCGTCGGCACGCAGCTTCTCATTCGCCTCGAGCACACGGGCAAATTCAACCTGCTCACCCTTAACGTATTCCGAGTCACCCATCGACGTGATTTCCGCCTTACGCAGCATCTGACGTACGATCGTTTCGATGTGCTTATCGTTGATCTTCACACCCTGCAGTCGGTAAACGTCCTGAATCTCATTGACGATGTAGTGCGTCAACGCCTCAACACCTTGCAGACGCAGAATATCGTGCGGGTTGCTTGGACCTTCAGAGACCACTTCACCCTTGGTCACTGTCTCCCCTTCAAACACGGTCAATTGACGATGCTTGGGAATCAGGACTTCGTAGTGCGTCGACCCGTCTGGCAGAGGCTGACCGTCAGCCGGTGTAATCACCAGACGACGCTTGCCTTTGGTTTCTTTACCGAAGGACACAATACCGGAGATCTCGGCCAGGATGGACGGCTCTTTTGGCTTACGCGCTTCAAAGAGGTCGGCCACGCGAGGCAGACCACCGGTGATATCACGGGTCTTCGAACCTTCTTGTGGGATACGTGCAATGATGTCACCCACTTTTACCTGATCACCGTCCGACAGGTTGATGATCGCCTTAGGTGGCAGCAGGTAATGTGCAGGCTGCTGAGTATTCCCCAGAGTCACTTCATTGCCGTTTTCATCCTGCAGGGTTACCGCAGGCTTCAATTCTTTACCAGCTGAAGGACGCTCACCAATGTCCATGACTTCGCGTGAAGACAGGCCTGTCAGCTCATCCGTCTGCTTGCGCACAGACAGACCGTCTTCGGCACCGGTCAGGGCAACCCGACCCGATACTTCAGACACGATGGGGTGCGTGTGCGGATCCCATTTGGCGATCACTGCGCCACCGGCCACTTCTTCACCGTCTTTCACAGAGATCACGGCACCGTATGGAATCTTGTAACGCTCGCGCTCACGACCGGCCGAGTCAGCAATAGACAATTCACCGGAACGGCTAACCGCAACCAGTTTGCCATCGTCACGGGTAACGGTCTTGATGTTGTGCAGACGAACGGTACCGTCTTGACGCACTTCAACATTGTCAGCCGCAGAGGCCCGGCTCGCCGCACCACCGATGTGGAAGGTACGCATGGTCAGCTGAGTACCCGGCTCACCAATGGACTGTGCCGCGATGACACCGACCGCTTCACCTTCGTTGACGCGGTGACCACGTGCGAGGTCACGACCGTAACACTGTGAACAGATGCCGTATTTGGCTTCACAGGTCACCGGCGAGCGTACGATCACTTCATCGATCGCCATTTGCTCGAAACGCTCTACCCACGCTTCGTCAATCAAGGTACCGGCAGGGATCAGAATCTCATCGGAGTTCGGCTTGACGATGTCACGTCCAACCACTCGACCCAGAATTCGGTCACCCAGCGTTTCAATGATGTCACCACCTTCAATGACCGGCGCCATGGTGATACCGGCGTCGGTACCACAATCCACTTCTGTCACGACCACGTCCTGGGCCACGTCCACGAGACGACGGGTCAGGTAACCGGAGTTCGCTGTCTTCAATGCGGTATCCGCAAGACCTTTACGCGCACCGTGCGTCGAGATGAAGTACTGCAGTACGTTCAGACCTTCACGGAAGTTCGCCACGATGGGCGTTTCAATGATGGAGCCATCTGGACGCGCCATCAGACCACGCATACCGGCGAGCTGACGAATCTGGGCCTGAGAGCCCCGAGCGCCAGAGTCGGCGTACATGAAGACCGAGTTAAAGGAGGCTTGCTCTGTTTCGTTGCCTTCTTTGTCGATAACCGGCTCTTTTGAGATGCCTTCCATCATCGACTTGGTTACGAGGTCGTTCGCACGCGACCAGATATCGATCACTTTGTTGTACTTCTCACCCTGGGTTACCAGACCGGAAGCAAACTGGCTCTCGATTTCTTTTACTTCTTCGTCCGCACGCTCGATGATCGCCGCTTTTGCATCGGGGATCTCGAAGTCGTTCACACCGATGGACGAACCAGACTTGGTGGAGAACGCATAACCCATGTACATCAATTGGTCAGCAAAAATCACCGTCTCTTTCAGACCCACCTGGCGATAGCAGAAGTTGATCAGGGACGAGACCGCTTTTTTCACCAGCGGACGGTTAACCATTTCAAAAGGCAGACCCTTAGGTACGATTTCCCAGAACAGGACGCGACCAACCGTGGTATCGACCAGGATGGTGCTCTTCTGAGTTTCGCCGTCTTCACGCAATTCGTATTGATCGATGCGGCATTTGATTTCAGCCTGCAGACCAATCTGGCCACCGTAGTAGGCGCGTGACACTTCGTTAGAGTCACTGAAGACCATGCCTTCGCCTTTGTCGTTCACCCGTGAACGCGTCATCCAGTACAGACCCAATACCACGTCCTGAGAAGGCACGATGATAGGCTCACCGGAGGCGGGAGACAGAATGTTGTTGGTGGACATCATCAGCGCGCGAGCTTCGAGCTGCGCTTCGAGTGTCAGAGGCACGTGAACGGCCATCTGGTCACCGTCGAAGTCCGCGTTATAGGCCGCACACACAAGTGGGTGAAGCTGCAGCGCTTTACCTTCAATCAGTACGGGCTCGAAAGCCTGGATGCCGAGGCGGTGAAGTGTCGGTGCACGGTTGAGCAGTACGGGGTGCTCGCGAATCACTTCGTCGAGAATATCCCATACGATGGGCTCTTCGCGCTCTACCATTTTCTTGGCCGCTTTAATTGTCGTAGCCAGACCACGGTGCTCGAGCTTGGAGAAAATGAACGGCTTAAACAGCTCAAGTGCCATTTTCTTAGGCAGACCACACTGATGCAGGCGCAGTTCAGGACCGGACACGATCACAGTACGGCCACTGTAGTCTACACGCTTACCGAGCAGGTTCTGACGGAAACGACCCTGCTTACCTTTGATCATATCGGCAAGGGATTTCAGAGGACGCTTGTTCGAACCGGTGATCGCACGACCGCGACGACCGTTATCCAACAGCGCATCGACAGATTCCTGCAACATACGCTTTTCGTTGCGCACGATGATGTCTGGCGCGTTCAGATCGAGCAGGCGCTTCAGACGATTGTTTCGGTTAATCACACGACGGTACAGATCGTTCAGGTCTGACGTCGCGAAGCGACCGCCGTCCAGAGGCACCAGAGGACGCAGATCGGGTGGCAGCACAGGCAGTACTTCCAGCACCATCCACTCTGGTTTGTTACCGGAGTGATAAAAGGCTTCGAGCAGCTTCAAACGCTTACTGAGCTTTTTGATTTTGGTTTCAGAATTGGTTTGCGGAATTTCTTCACGCAGACGCTGAATTTCCTGCTCAAGATCGATGTCGGCGATCAGATCCTGGATCGCTTCCGCGCCCATTTTCGCTTCGAATTCATCACCGAATTCTTCCATCGATTCGTAGTATTGCTCGTCGGTCAGCAGTTGGCCGCGCTCAAGCGAGGTCATGCCGGGCTCGGTCACCACATACGATTCAAAATACAGGACGCGCTCGATGCTGCGCAGTGTCATGTCCAGCAGTAAACCGATACGGCTCGGCAGGGATTTCAGGAACCAGATGTGCGCAACGGGGCTCGCCAGTTCGATGTGGCCCATGCGGTCACGACGCACTTTGGTCAAGGTCACTTCTACGCCGCACTTTTCACAGATGATGCCGCGGTGCTTCATGCGCTTGTACTTGCCGCACAGACATTCGTAGTCTTTTACGGGGCCAAAAATCTTGGCACAGAACAGACCGTCACGCTCCGGCTTGAAGGTACGGTAGTTGATGGTCTCAGGCTTTTTCACCTCGCCAAAAGACCACGAGCGGATCATTTCCGGTGAAGCCAGACCGATACGGATGCCGTCGAACTCCATCGACTGACCCTGGTTTTTGATGAGATTCAGTAAGTCTTTCAAGGTTTTTCCTCCAGCGTTCTCGCTGATCACAGGGCAGCGCGAGGCTGCCCACCCTTATTCATGAAACGGTTGCGATTATTCGAGCTCGATATTGATGCCCAGGGAGCGGATCTCTTTAACCAGTACGTTAAAGGATTCCGGCATGCCAGGCTCCATACGGTGATCGCCGTCGACGACGTTCTTGTACATCTTGGTACGTCCCGCCACGTCATCCGATTTCACCGTCAGCATCTCCTGCAGCGTGTACGCCGCACCGTATGCTTCGAGCGCCCAAACCTCCATCTCACCGAATCGCTGACCACCAAACTGCGCCTTACCGCCGAGAGGCTGCTGCGTGACAAGGCTGTAAGAGCCTGTGGAACGCGCGTGCATCTTGTCGTCGACAAGGTGGTTCAGTTTCAGCATGTACATGTAGCCGACCGTCACTGGACGCATAAATGCATCGCCGGTACGACCATCGTACAGGGTCATCTGACCTGAATCCGGCAAATCAGCCAGTCGCAGTAACTGTTTGATTTCCGATTCCTGCGCACCGTCAAATACACGTGTGGCCATAGGCACACCGTCGCGCAGGTTGTTCGCCAACTCGAGGATCTCTTCGTCACTCAGGGTGTCGAGTTGCTCTTGCTGAACTTCTTCATTGTGGTTGTAGACCTTGTCGAGGAACTCACGAATCTCGGCCACTTTGCGCTGCTCGCGCACCATGTCGTCGATCTTCTCACCGAGGCCTTTCGCTGCCAGACCCAAGTGCATTTCAAGCACCTGACCGACGTTCATTCGCGATGGAACACCCAGTGGGTTCAGAACGATGTCGATCGGACGGCCCGTTTCGTCATAAGGCATGTCTTCAACCGGCACAATCACCGAGATCACACCCTTGTTACCATGACGTCCCGCCATTTTGTCGCCCGGCTGAATACGACGCTTGATCGCCAGATAGACTTTGACGATTTTCAGCACGCCTGGTGCCAGGTCATCACCGCTTTCGACTTTCTTACGCTTGTCATCAAGACGCGCGTCGAGTTCTTTACGTGTTTCTGCCAGGTAGCTTTCGGCACGGTCGATCTGATCATTCAGGACGTCGTCCTTCATGCGGATCTTGAACCAGTCAGACAGCTGCAGAGCGTCGAGCATCTCGTCCGTCACAGGCGCGCCTTTCTTCACGCCTGGGCCGTTCGCCGCTTCTTGACCGACCAACGCTTTCTTCAAACGCTCGAAAGTCGCGGCTTCGATAATGCGGAACTCTTCGTTCAAGTCCTTGCGCACTTCGTCGAGCTGCATTTTCTCGATGTCTTTGGAGCGCGAGTCTTTTTCAAGACCGTCACGTGTAAAGACTTGCACGTCGATTACCGTACCTTTCACACTCGAAGGCACACGCAGTGAGGTGTCTTTAACGTCAGAGGCTTTTTCACCGAAGATCGCGCGCAGCAGTTTCTCTTCTGGTGTCAGCTGAGTTTCACCTTTTGGCGTCACCTTACCGACCAGAATGTCACCGGCGCCAACTTCTGCACCCACGTACACGATGCCCGCTTCGTCGAGTTTCGACAGTGCGCCTTCACCGACGTTAGGAATGTCCGCAGTGATCTCTTCGCTACCGAGCTTGGTGTCACGTGCAATACAGGTCAGTTCCTGAATGTGGATCGACGTGAATCGATCTTCCTGTACGACTTTTTCAGACACGAGGATGGAATCCTCAAAGTTGTAACCGTTCCAGGTCATAAATGCGATGCGCATGTTCTGACCCAGTGCCAGCTCACCCATGTCGACAGAAGGACCGTCCGCAAGGATATCGCCACGTGCCACCACGTCACCCACTCGAACGAGAGGACGCTGGTTAATACAGGTGTTCTGGTTCGAACGGGTGTACTTCGTCAGGTTGTAGATATCAACACCCGCTTCGCCGGCTTCGACTTCTGCGTCCGCGGCCTTAATGACGATACGACCGGCGTCAACACGCTCTACCGTACCACCACGCTTGGCCACTTCACACACACCGGAGTCCGATGCAACGCGACGCTCAATACCAGTACCCACCAGAGGCTTTTGCGCCTTCAGTGTCGGTACGGCCTGACGCTGCATGTTTGAACCCATCAATGCGCGGTTCGCATCATCGTGCTCAAGGAATGGAATCAGAGACGCCGCAACCGATACAACCTGGCGTGGACTCACGTCCATATATTGCACTTCGTTGGGCGACTTCAGGGTAAATTCGTTCAGGTGACGTGAAGAGACCAGTTCGTCGACGAGGTTACCGTTTTCGTCCAGCGTTGCAGACGCCTGTGCAATCACGAATTGCGCTTCGTTAATCGCACTCAGGTATTCGATATCGTCAGTGACTTTACCGTCGATAACACGGCGAACCGGGCTTTCGAGGAAGCCGTAGTTGTTCGTGCGCGCGTAAGTCGCCAACGAGTTGATCAGACCAATGTTCGGGCCTTCAGGTGTTTCAATAGGACATACACGACCGTAGTGTGTCGGGTGTACGTCGCGCACCTCAAAGCCGGCACGCTCACGCGTCAGACCACCGGGGCCGAGCGCGGAAACACGACGCTTATGCGTCACTTCAGACAGCGGATTGTTCTGATCCATAAACTGGGACAACTGGCTGGAACCGAAGAACTCTTTAATCGCGGCCGCCACTGGCTTGGCGTTGATCAGATCCTGAGGCATCAGGCCTTCGGATTCCGCCATAGACAGACGTTCTTTGACCGCACGCTCAACACGTACCAGGCCAACGCGGAACTGGTTTTCAGCCATTTCACCAACGGAACGTACGCGACGGTTTCCAAGGTGATCGATATCGTCCACCGTGCCCTGACCGTTACGGATAGCGATCAGTGTTTTCAGCACATCGACGATGTCTTCTTTAGACAGAATGCCTTCGCCCGTTTCTTCGTCGCGACCCAGGCGACGGTTGAACTTCATGCGGCCCACCGCACTCAGATCGTAACGGTCGTAGCTGAAGAACAGATTTTCAAACAGCGCTTCGGCGGATTCTTTTGTTGGTGGCTCACCGGGGCGCATCATGCGATAGATTTCAACCAGCGCTTCCAGTTCGGTGCGGGTTGGATCAATGCGCAAGGTATCGGCGATGAAAGGACCACTATCGAGATCGTTGGTGTACAACGTTTCGATCTCGGTCACGCCTGCTTTTTCCAGTGTTTCGAGCACTTCTTCAGTGATTTCAGTATTACACTCAACCACCACTTCACCAGTATTGGTGTCGACGATGTTTTTCGCCAACGCCAAGCCCAGCAGGTATTCTCGAGGCACAACCAGTTCGGTTACGCCCGCTTTGTCGAGCTTGGAAATATGACGCGCGGTAATACGACGACCTTCTTCAACGATGACATTGCCGTCGTTGTCGAGGATTTCAAACGTCGCAATCTCACCACGCAGGCGCGAAGGCACAAGCTCCAGCTTGACCGTCTCGTCTACGAAACGGAAGCTGCTGGTATCGAAGAACATGTCGAGCATTTCTTCGTTCGTGTAGCCCAATGCGCGCAGAAGAATGGACGCAGGCAATTTACGACGACGGTCGATACGAACGTAGACCAAATCCTTCGGATCGAACTCGAAGTCGAGCCATGAGCCACGATAAGGAATGACTCGGGCTGAATAGAGAAGCTTACCGGATGAGTGAGTCTTACCTTTGTCGTGCTCGAAGAACACACCCGGAGAGCGGTGAAGCTGAGACACGATAACGCGCTCAGTACCATTGATAATGAACGTACCGTGATCGGTCATGAGCGGAATTTCGCCCATGTACACTTCCTGTTCTTTAATATCCTTGATGGCTTTAGTAGACGATTCTTTATCGTAGATAATCAATCGTACTTTGACGCGCAGAGGTACTGCGAATGTCGCACCACGAAGCGTACATTCTTTTTCGTCAAAAACAGGTTTGCCGAGGCTGTAGCTGACATATTCCAATGCCGCGCTGCCTGAATAACTGGCGATGGGGAAAACCGACTTAAATGCGGCCTGCAGACCGATGTCTTTGCGCTCGGTCGGTGCGCTGTCAGCTTGTGCGAACTGTCGATAAGAGTCCAGCTGTATCGTCAACAGATGGGGGATCTCCATGACGGTAGGCAGCTTGCCAAAATCCTTACGGATACGTTTTTTCTCAGTGTACGAGTAAGCCATTCGCGTGGTATTCCTCAGCTTGTTTAAGGATAAGGGCCGGCGTTTATTGACGTTCCACCGGTTGTACCGTTTCAGGGTCAGTAGTCATTGCACTCTATGCACCCTGCAGTGCATGCTCACTGCGACTCGAAACGGAACGGATTGACACACATCCCTAATTGTCAATCAGTGCACTCTCATGGAGCGCTTTTTTCGTGCATTCAAAAACACGAAAAGGCCGGCAGACCAAGATCTGCCAGCCCCTCGCTTGAAGGCGAGTTCAGCCTAAAAATCAACTTACTTGAGCTCGACAGATGCGCCAGCTTCTTCAAGTTTCTTCTTAGCTTCCTCAGCGTCGTCCTTAGACACGCCTTCTTTAACTGTGCCAGGTGCACCGTCAACCAGACCTTTAGCTTCTTTCAAGCCAAGGCCAGTGATTTCACGTACAGCCTTGATGACGTTAACTTTCTTGTCACCAGCAGCAGTCAGTACTACGTCGAATTCAGTCTTTTCTTCTGCAGCAGGTGCATCACCAGCGGCAGCAGGGCCAGCAACTGCAACAGCAGCAGCGGCAGAAACACCGAATTTTTCTTCCATTGCTTCAACGAGCTCAACAACTTCCATTACGCTCATTTCGGCAATTGCATTCAAGATATCTTCTTTTGACAGAGCCATTTTTAATCTCCGGTTCAAACTTTTAACTATTTAAGAATTAAAAAGCGATTCAAGCCGCCATTAAGCCGCATCTTTCTTCTGATCGCGTACCGCTGCTACAACGCGAGTTACCTTTGAAGGAACTTCGTTGAAAGTGCGGACCAGCTTGGTCACTGGTGCAATCATTACGGATGCCAACTGACCCAGAGCCTCTTCCAGCGTAGGCAGTTTTGCCAGCGCGTCGATTTGGCTTGCGTCGAGGCTCTTTCCACCGATGGAAAGGGCTTTAACTTCGAAGGCTTCCTGCTCTTTTGCGAACTCTTTGAAAAGGCGAGCAGCCGCGCCTGGATCTTCCATTGAGAAACCGAAGATGCTGGGGCCAACCAGAAGGTCGTTCAGACATTCAAAGTCAGTACCTTGCATCGCACGCTTTGCCAGAGTGTTGCGAACAACACGCAGGCGAACGCCGTTCTCACGGGCCTGCTTACGCAGGTTATCCATGGCACCCGCGGTAACACCACGAGCGTCAGCTACAACCAATGACAATGCATTGGCAGCCGTTTCATTAACGTCAGCAACTATCGCTTTTTTATCTTCAAGTCCAATAGCCATTGTTCGTTCTCCTGGATTTGAAGTTAAAGCTAACAACCTTGGGTTGATTAGCCGCGTTAAGCGGTGATCAAATCCATAAAATACTGGATTGGGTCACACCGTCTGCGTAGGCTGTTATATTAAGTGTCGCTTGTTCTGACCTCATAAAGGCCGACTGCAACGCGCTTCACACCTACGGTCTTTGACGGCCCGCGCAATACAACTCAATTTGCGCAGACCACAAAGTCTTTTTATCAGGCTTCAATGGAAGCCAGATCGATTGCCAAGCCAGGGCCCATAGTGGTGCTCAAGGAAATCTTCTTGAGATACACACCTTTGGCCGCTGAAGGCTTGGCTTTTTTCAAGTCAGCAATCAATGCTTCGAGGTTCTCTTTAATTGCTTTAGGCTCGAAGCTGACTTTACCGATACCACCGTGGATCACACCGCCTTTATCAGCACGGAAGCGAACCTGACCGGCTTTCGCATTTTTAACTGCTTCTGCAACGTTAGGCGTTACAGTACCGGTTTTAGGGTTTGGCATCAGACCGCGGGGGCCAAGAATCTGACCAAGCTGACCGACAACACGCATAGCGGCTGGATCGGCAATCACCACGTCAAAGTTCATTTCGCCCGCTTTCACTTGCTCAGCAAGGTCTTCCATACCTACCAGTTCTGCACCGGCTTCTTTTGCCGCATCCGCATTCGCGCCGGAAGTAAATACGGCTACGCGTACTTCTTTACCGGTACCGTGAGGCAGGCTGGTCGCACCACGAACCGCCTGATCGGATTTACGAGGGTCAATACCCAGGTTAATCGCTGCATCAACGGTTTCGGCGAATTTCACAGTAGAGAACTCTTTCAACAAAGCGATGGCTTCGTCGATAGGGTATTGCTTACCCAGCTCTACTTTTTCAGCAATCAGTTTTTGTCTTTTAGTCAACTTAGCCATCTTATACACCCTCCGTTTCCAGGCCCATTGCACGGGCAGAGCCGGCAATAGTACGTACTGCTGCATCCATATCGGCTGCAGTCAGGTCAGGGTCTTTGGCAGTCGCAATTTCTTCAAGCTGTGCACGGGTAACCTTGCCCACTTTTTCAGTGTTGGGTCGGCCGCTGCCTTTTTTGATGCCCGCTGCTTTTTTCAACAGGAAAGACGCCGGTGGCGTTTTCATGGTGAACGTAAAGCTGCGGTCGCTGTATACTGAAATCACAACAGGTACAGGGGCACCGGCCTCAAGGCTCTGCGTCGCAGCGTTAAACGCTTTACAGAACTCCATGATGTTAACGCCGTGCTGACCAAGAGCCGGACCTACCGGGGGACTTGGGTTCGCCTGACCCGCTGCGATTTGCAGCTTAATATAAGATTCAATTTTCTTTGCCATTATGGCCTCCTAAATTGGGTTAATAACGCCTCCGCTCTGCTGGAGTGCATCGCTTCACAGGCTCCCCGTTTCATTTCCCCATCAGCGAACTGATGAGGAAAACGGATTTCAGCAATCAGGTGAGGATCAAGCCTTTTCGACTTGACCGAACTCCAGCTCCACCGGGGTGGATCGACCGAAGATAAGCACCGCTACCTGCAGACGGTTCTTTTCGTAATTCACTTCTTCAACAACGCCGTTGAAGTCATTAAACGGACCATCGATAACACGGACCATTTCGCCCGGCTCGAACAAGGTCTTCGGCTTGGGCTTGTCGGCTGAATCATCCACGCGCTGGAGAATCAAATCCGCTTCTTTCTGTGTAATGGGGGCAGGCTTATCAGCCTTACCGCCAATGAATCCCATGACTCGCGGCGTCTCTTTTACGAGGTGCCAGCTCTCATCATTGAGCTCCATTTGTACGAGCACATAACCTGGGAAGAATTTGCGTTCGGACTTGCGCTTTTGTCCGCCGCGGATTTCTACCACTTCCTCAGTGGGCACCAGCACGTCACCAAAGAACTCCTGCATATTGTGAAGCTCAATGCGCTCTTTCAGTGCTGTTGCCACTTTCTTCTCGTAGCCTGAATAAGCGTGCACTACATACCAGTTCTTAACCATGCTCGCTCCTTTTAGCCGATCACAAACGACATGAGATAACCAATAAGCGCATCAAGCGCCCACAGAATGATCGCCGTAATCAACACCACTACAAGCACGATCAGCGTCGTCTGCGTCACTTCCTGACGAGACGGGAAGACCACTTTTCGATATTCGAGCTGCGCCGCTTTCATCAGCCCCCAGAACGCAGCACCCTTGGCCGTATTCGCTGCAATCCAAGCTGCGACAATAATCACAGCGGTCACCGCGAGCGTTCGGTAAATCAGCTCGTACTGATCTTTAAAGTAGGAAAACGCAACCGCGCCGCCCACAACCAGCAGCACAACCACGATCCACTTAAAAAGATCGAAGCGATATTCTTTCTGTTCGACTTTAGTACTCATAAACAACCAAAGCCGCTGTAAGCAGCGGCATTGAATCTGAAAATGGCAGGCCAGGAGGGACTCGAACCCCCAACTTTCGGTTTTGGAGACCGACGCTCTACCAATTGAACTACTGGCCTGTATCTCAAAGGGCCGATCACATCAGCCCAGGGTAAAGACGCAAAAAGGCTGGCGGCTCGCCAACCTTTTTACTTAATCGAGCAAGTTAA
>NOXC01000029.1 GCA_003265435.1 Cellvibrionaceae bacterium AOL6 | reverse complement strand
GTCACATCCGAGCTGGCATCTTCCAGATAGGTAATGGCCTCGTCGTAGCGTTCCATCTCATATAAAAATTGCGCATAACTGCGCTCGATGCTGGCGCGCGAGAAATCAGCGCGCAGACGCAACGCTTTTTCAAACTTCTCTTCAGCCAGATCCATTTCACCATTGAGCTGGTGCACAAGCGCAATGCCTTGCATGGCTTCCGCCGAGCGCGGGTCGAGTTCCTGTGCTTTGAGGAAAGAACGCAATGCACGGTCGCGATCGCCCTGCTGCAGGTAGTTCATGCCGAGTTTGACGTTGGCCTCTAAGGCTTTTTGCTTGTCGACTTTGGGCCCAGACGTATCCACCGTCGACACACAGGCCGACGCAGACACAAACACCATACCGAGCAATAACACTCGCAGAAACCGCATAGCTTCCCCCGTATTTTTTATCATTTTTCGTTAACGTTAATTCACCAACCGTACCGGGATAGTATCGTCACTGGAACGTAACAGCGCGTTGGTATCGAGCTTGTAACGTTCACTGCGGCGCGTTCGGTCATTGACCTGACCCGCCAACTGACCACACGCTGCATCAATATCGTCACCGCGTGTTGTGCGCACAGTCGCGGTATAGCCGGCATCCAGCAGAATCGTTTGGAAACGTCGCAAGGCTCCCTCGCTGACCCGCTTGTAATTGGACAACGAGAAGGGATTGAATGGAATCAAATTAATTTTGACAGGAATACCATCGAGCAGTCGCACCAGTTCGCGCGCATGCTCTGGACGATCATTGAGCTTGTCTATCAACGTGTACTCAATGGTCATTTTTCGGTGGCTGTCCGGCATCGCTTCAATATATCGCTGCGCGGAATCCAGCAGCATGGCGATGGGGTATTTTTTGTTGATCGGCACCAATTGGTTTCGAATTTCATCATTGGATGCGTGCAACGAAATAGCCAGCGATACGTCCGTCACAGCGGCCAGGCGATCCAACGCAGGCACCACGCCGGAGGTGCTGAGGGTGACGCGACGCTTTGAAAACCCATAGCAATGATCGTGCATCATCAAGTTCATCGCATCGACGACGTTGTCAAAATTCAGCAACGGCTCGCCCATGCCCATCATCACCACGTTGGTGATTTTACGGGGGCCATTTGCCTGCAATTGACCAAATGATTTCGCCGCCTGCCAGACCTGCCCGATAATTTCCGCAGCCGTCAGGTCACGATTAAAGCCTTGCTTGCCTGTTGCGCAAAAACTGCAGTCCAGTGAACAACCCACTTGCGAGGAGACACACAGAGTGCCGCGCTCGCCGTCGGGGATGTACACCGTTTCGATGGCATTATCGCCGCCGACGCGAATCAAAAACTTACGCGTGCCGTCTTTGGAGTCAAATTGCTGTATGACCTCCGGTGCCACGACTTCGGCATTGGCCACCAGTTTTTCACGCAAAGACTTGGATAGGTTGGTCATCTCGTTGAAATCGGTCACACCCAGTTGGTGTATCCACTTCAACACCTGCACGGCGCGAAATTTCTTTTCGCCGAGCGTTTCAAAAAAGGCTTCCAGCCGCGCCTGACTCATCCCCATGAGATTCACTTTGGCGTTGTCAGCCACTGCTGTGGCCGTGTCGACGTTGCTTTCAGCCATAATGTTTACTGTTCAACCTCTATGTGTTTACGCGCATTCAGCGCGTACAAATTTCTGATTCTTCGAAGAAAAACGCGATCTCACGCTCGGCGGATGCGGGCGAGTCGGAGCCGTGTACAGCGTTGTGGCTTTTAGACGCCGCAAACGCTTTACGAATGGTATCGTCCGCTGCTTCAGCCGGGTCAGTGGCGCCCATCAGCTCTCGGTTCGCCATGATCGCATTATCACCGGCAAGCACCTGCACCATGACCGGCCCAGACGTCATAAACTCCACGAGCTCACCATAAAAAGGACGCTCCGCGTGTTCTGCGTAGAAGGCTTTGGCGCGCTCTTCAGAGAGTTGCATCATCTTAGCGGCCACGATGCGCAAACCTGCACTTTCGAAACGGCTGTAAATCTTTCCAATAACGTTTTTGCTGACCGCGTCAGGCTTAATGATCGACAAGGTGAGTTCCACTGCTTTTCCCCTTTTGGTGTAAGTGATTCCTGCACAGACAATGCGCTCAATTACGCTCGCTCCAGCCGACAATACGGCTTCTTGGAGCCGCTCTGCGTACGATGCGATGCGATCCCCCGTCCTTACCGGGCTCTCGAGTCTGCTAAACTGCGCAAGTATAGCGCGCTGGCAGCCAAATTTATATCGCTCGCGCGGGGAATCCTTGTACTCTGGCGGCCTTTCCCGTGTGGATCTGTTCACATTCTGACGCCGCGCGCGAAGATCTCTATCGTATCAACGCATTCACCTGCAAGGTGCAGGTCAACACTGGAGGCGAAAGCGTGATCACATTGGTCCACCATGCACCGGGCCGCAACAGCCAGCGCCTTCTCCACGCGCTGCAAAACGGGCTGAATAAAGGCACCGTGCCATGGCAGGCCTACCCTGCTCTGCAAGCGGATCCTCAATGGCTGAATGGATGCAAAGGACTGCTGTTAATGACCCCTGAAAACTTCGGCTACATGAGCGGCGCACTCAAACACTTTTTTGACACCGTCTTCTACCCGGTCGAGCACTCACTGCGAGGTTTGCCCGTTGCCGTGTGCATCCACGCCGGAAAAGACGGAACTGGCACCGCGCGCAGTATTCGCCCCATCTGCGACGCACTCGGCTGGCGCCTCATCGCCGATCCTCTCATTGTGCGTGGAGACGTCAGCAAGGCACACGATCAACACGCGCAGACGCTCGCGGAAACCCTCAGCACAGGGGTGGAAATGGGTATTTTTTAAGCCACGCGCGGTTTTTTCTCGTACAATCGAGCACATTCGATCCAGCAGGCAGAGACCACTATGACTTTCCTACGCCTTATTCTTGCCTTGGCGCTCAGCGTCGCCAGCACTTCGGCCCTCAGCGCCAAACAATGCCCCGACTATCTCAACCAGGAATACCGAAAATTACACAGTGACGAGACCATCAACCTGTGTGACTTGTACCAGGCCGATCGTCCACTGGTGCTGGTCAACACGGCCAGCCACTGTGGCTATACCCGCCAGTTCGGCGGCCTCGAAGCGCTGTATCAGCGCTACCGTGAGCAAGGTCTCACCGTGATTGGCTTTACCTCAGACGATTTTAAGCAGGAAGCAAAAGATGAAGCGGAAGCCGCCGGCATCTGCTATCAAAACTACGGCGTCACCTTCACGATGCTCTCACCGACCAAAGTGCGCGGAGACAAGGCAAACGCCACCTTTCAGCACTTGAATCAGGCGGCAGGCGAGCCGAGCTGGAATTTCAACAAGTACCTGCTGCTGCCCTCTGGCGAGGTCAAACACTACAAAGCCAATGTGGAGCCACTCGATTCAAGCTTGGAAGAGGCGGTGAAAGCGGCATTGCCGACATCCTCGTGATCGTCGGCGCTCCAAGATGAGCCTTGACCGGTTAATGACGACCGAGGTCGTCAGCGTGCCTCCCGATGAACGGGTAGGCAACCTCTATGCCATGCTTCGCCGTCTCCCGATGCATCACCTGCTGGTGATGGAGCGCGGCACACTGCTGGGGATCATTTCGGACCGGGACATCCTGCGCAATTTAAGCCCTTTCTCCAATACGGAACACGCCAACGAGCGAGATGCCTTTCTCAGTCAGCGCTTCGCACGTGACATCATGAGCCAGCAAGTGGTTACCGTCGCGCGCAATGCAAGCATTCGTGACGCCGGCGCGCTCATGGTCGAGCACGCCATCAGCCTGCTGCCGGTACTGGATGAGCACAAAAAGGTATGCGGTGTGCTCAGCTGGCGCGATGTTCTGCGCTACCTCTGCACCTGAACACAGCGACCACACTTGCGAGCGCTGCGGCTTTCGTCGACAATGGCGCGTTCATTCGGGCCGCTCTGCAGGCGCCCGTCAGCAATACCGTCGCTCTGATCAAACGTGAATAGACCAAAACCCGCAGATACCAAAGTGATCGTCGGCATGTCCGGCGGCGTCGACTCCTCCGTCACCGCACTGCTTCTCAAAGAGCAGGGTTATCACGTGGAGGGGCTGTTCATGAAAAACTGGGACGAAGACGACGGCACCGAATACTGCACGGCAATGACAGACCTCATGGACGCTGCCGCCGTGTGTCAAAAGCTCGACATCCATTTGCACACCGCCAATTTCGCCCGCCAGTACTGGGACAATGTGTTTGCGTATTTTCTCGAGGAATACCGGGCTGGACGCACCCCAAACCCCGACATCCTGTGCAATCGAGAAATCAAATTCAAAGTGTTTCTCGAGTACGCGGACCGGCTGGGTGCGGACTGCATTGCCACCGGACACTACACACGTTTGGACCACAGCGGTGAACAACCCGTACTGCTCAAGGGGCTCGATAACAACAAGGATCAGAGCTATTTCCTGCACGCGGTGCCCGGCGAAGCCTTTGCACGCACCCTCTTTCCTGTCGGCGAGCTCGACAAGCCCGAGGTGCGTCGTCTGGCGGAAAAACACGATCTCATTACGCACAACAAAAAAGACAGCACCGGCATCTGCTTTATCGGTGAGCGGCGCTTCAAAGACTTCCTGCAAACCTACCTCCCCGCGCAACCAGGGGCGATCATCAACGATGATGGCCAGGTGATGGGCGAACACCAGGGCCTGATGTACCACACCATTGGCCAGCGCCAAGGGCTCGGCATTGGTGGCGTGCGAGGCGCATCCGACGCGCCGTGGTACGTTGCCGGGAAAGACCTCGAACGCAATGAACTGCTGGTGGTACAAGGCAGCGATCACCCGCTGCTTCATCACACCAGCCTGCGCGCAAGCAAATTGCACTGGATCAGTGGCTCACCGCCTCCATCAGAATGGCCACTGATGGCAAAAACACGCTACCGTCAGGCCGACCAGGCTTGCACGCTGCACATCGAAGACGGGCACGCTATTGTGCATTTCGACACAGCCCAACGGGCGATCACACCGGGTCAATCCGTTGTTTTTTATCACCACGACCAATGCCTCGGCGGCGGCATTATCGAACACGCTTTCAATCGGGAGTGACATTGAAATCTTCCTGGACCGACCTCTGCATCGCACTCGCAGGCATCCTGCAATGCGCCCGACAAGTAGAACAACTGGCCAAAACTGGCTACCTCGACACGGCTCAGTTTGAGACCGCGGTGCGTTCGCTCTTTGTCACCTCGCCAGATACCACGATTGACGTGTACGGCAGCGTCGGCAATTTGCAGGCCGGGCTCGAAACTCTCGATGAAATGCTGTCTGAATACCATCGCGCCACGAGCAGCGACCTCTTCCGTTACAGCCTCGGCGTGATGCACATTCAAAAACGTTTGAAGCGTAAAGGCGAGGTATTGGATGTGATCGCCAGCCGTCTGCAACACGCCGAAAAACAGGCGCAACACTTCGGCCTGACGCATGAAAACCTGATCAGCAGCATCGCGGACATCTATTCGGACACCATCAGCAAATTCCAATATCGCATTCAGGTGACAGGCAACTACAACTACCTGCAGCAGAATCGCGTGGCCAATCAGGTGCGCACCCTGCTTCTGGCAGCCATTCGCTCAAGCATGCTCTGGCGCCAATTAGGCGGTAGCCGCTGGCAGTTTCTGTTCTATCGCAACGACATGCTCGCCGCCTGCCACGAATTGATCAAACAAGCCAAACAGGAAAACCTGCACGGCGCGGCCTGATACGCCCGGCCCGAACAACTAAATGGGGTCAGACCCCAATAGCTGTGCACCAGGATACCGAGACCCGACCTCCCGGCCGGGGTCAGCCAACCAACGCGCATGCCTGCTGAATCTGAACGCATTTTCGGCTAGAATGCGCGGCTTCGATTCCCCGACTATGTGAAGACGACCATGACGCTAAGCTCCCTTAACGCAATCTCTCCCATTGATGGCCGCTACGGCAGTAAAACACGCGCACTCGGCGACGTATTCAGTGAATACGGCCTGATCAAACGACGCGTTGAAGTGGAAGTACGATGGCTACAGCAGCTCGCGGCGCACCCCGGCATCATCGAAGTCCCGGAACTCAGCGAACACAGCCAGGCATTGCTGAACAGCCTGGTCGAGCAATTCAATGAAGGCGACGCCCAGGCTGTCAAAGACATCGAGGCGACGACCAATCACGACGTGAAAGCCGTCGAATACTTCATCAAACAGAAATTCAGCGGCAATGCCGAGCTCGAAAATATCAGCGAGTTTGTGCACTTCGCCTGCACCTCCGAGGACATTAACAACCTGTCCCACGCCCTGATGCTGCGCGACGGGCGCGACAACGTCATGGTGCCGGTGATGCAGCAAATCATCGACGACATTGCAAACCTCGCAGTGGAATATGCAGCGGTGCCCATGCTCTCACGTACCCACGGGCAAACCGCCTCTCCGACCACCGTCGGTAAAGAATTTGCCAACGTTGCCGCGCGTTTGCATGGGCAGTTGAAACAGGTGAAAGCCGTCAGCCTCCTTGGCAAAATCAACGGTGCGGTGGGGAATTATAACGCCCACCTGTCGGCCTACCCCGACGTCAACTGGCTTGAGAATGCACGCGAGTTTATCGGCTCACTCGGTCTGAGCTACAACCCGTACACCACACAGATCGAACCGCACGACTACATGGCGGAGCTGTTCGACGCCGTCGCACGCTTCAACACCATCCTGATCGATTTCGATCGCGATGTGTGGGGCTACATCTCCCTAGCCTATTTCAAGCAGAAGACCATTGCCGGCGAAGTGGGCTCTTCCACCATGCCGCACAAGGTCAACCCGATTGACTTCGAAAACTCCGAAGGCAACCTCGGCATCGCCAACGCCGTCTTCCAGCATCTCGCGCAAAAATTGCCCGTGTCACGCTGGCAGCGCGACCTCACCGACTCCACCGTTTTGCGCAACATGGGCGTGGGTTTCGGTTACAGCCTGATTGCTTACCAAGCCACTCTGAAAGGCATCAGCAAGCTGGAAATCAACCCTGCAACGCTCGCGGAAGATCTCGACCAAGCCTGGGAAGTGCTGGCCGAGCCCATCCAAACCGTGATGCGTCGCTACGGCATTGAAGAGCCTTACGAGAAGCTGAAAGCACTGACACGCGGCAAAACCATCGATCAGGCGCTGATCCAGTCCTTCATTGATACGCTGGAGATCCCTGCCGAGGCGCGTGAGTCGCTGAAAGCCCTGACGCCTGCCAGCTACATCGGTGCAGCGAAGGAGCAGGCACTGGCCATTCACGACCTTCTTAAAAGCTGATCCCGAGCATGGGCGACATCAGTTTCGAGGCGCTCGGCGAGCGCTTCGAAAAGAATATCTACGGCAGTGTCAAAGGCGCCCTGCGCGAACGCATCCTGCACGCCCAAATCGAAAAACATTATCCGCTGCATGTAGGCCCAGCTCGACGCTGCGCCGATATTGGCGGCGGTCTCGGGCAAATGTCGCACTGGCTCGCCGCACAAGGGCACTCTGTGCGCTACTGCGACCTTTCCGAAACCATGACCGCTCGCGCCCGTCAGGCATACCCATCGCAAAGCCCGGGACACATCGAATTCGAATGCGGCGCCTTTCAAACCCTGTTCGAACACGAGCGTTTTGAACTCGTCCATTGCCAGGCCGTACTGGAATGGCTCGAACAGCCCTTTGAAGGTCTGGCTAAAATGGCCGACATGGTCGAACCCGGCGGCGCATTGATCCTCAGCTTTTACAATCGCGATTCGCTGATCCTGCGCAACCTGATCCGAGGCAATCTGAATGCCGCCTTCGAACAGACCCGCGGTGATGGCAGCGGCCTCACCCCGATTCACCCACTGGACATCAACGAAGTGCTCAGCGCGATTGAGCAGCATGGCTTCACCCTGCGCCACTGGTTCGGCATACGCTGCTTTACGGACTATCAGAGCCGTGAGGTGCAACAGCGACTCGGCACCGAAGCCTTGCTACCCTTCGAACTGGAATTAAGCGACCGAGAACCATATCGTCGATTAGCGCGATATATTGGTATTATCGCGACAAAGAGCGAATAAACGCATCAGTTTGACCCAGCCGTCTCCAGGTACGACACATGAAACGACAACCTGCACTCGCGCAATTGGGCGCTTTGAGCGTAGCGACCTTCCTCGATGAGTACTGGCAAAAAAAGCCCGTGCGAATACGGCAAGCCTTCCAGCCGACTCTGGCCCTGCCGGATGGCAATGAACTCGCCGGATTCGCGTTGGAAGACGATGTGGAATCCCGGCTGATTCTGCAACAAGACACGCAGGACTGGCATATGCGTCAGGGCCCCTTCAGCGAAGAAGACTTCAGCGCCCTACCCACCACCCCTTGGACCTTGCTCGTGCAACACGTCGACATCCTCGACCCCGAGGCCAACGCCCTGCTCGACGCCTTTCGTTTTTTACCGGACTGGCGCCTCGACGACATTATGATGAGTGTCGCCAATGACGGCGGTGGCGTAGGCCCGCACTTCGACTACTACGACGTCTTCCTGCTGCAAACACAAGGTAAACGCCGCTGGCGCATCGGGCAAGCCTGCGACAGCCGCTCGCCGCTCGTGCCCCATCAACCAATGAAAATCCTGCAGCACTTCGACACGCAGGAAGACTGGGAAGTCGAAGCGGGCGACCTTATCTACATACCCGCCGGCGTCGCGCACTGGGGGGAAGCCATCGGCGACCATTGCGTGACCTGCTCCGTGGGTTTTCGTGCACCCAGTGACGCCGAACTGGTCGACGGTGTGAGTCAGCAAGTCTGGGAAACACTGAACGAAGATCAACGCTATACCGACCTCAACCCTCTACCGACATCACGCCGAGCGGGCGAAATCACCGAAGCCGAAATCGAACGCGTGCGCGCTCGCCTGCTCGCCGCGCTGGACCAGCCACAGCTTCTCGCCCAATGGCTCGGCGAACACAGCACCCGCAAATTAAGCGCGATCGACCTGGACTCCTTGCCGCTGGAGCGCATAAACGCGCGGGACTGGCAAAACGGCTCGCCTGCGGTGCTTTCCAATTACGTTCGCAGCGCTTGGGTTGCACAAGGCGATAACGAGGCACTGCTTTTTGTAAATGGCGAAGCCTGGAACTGCAGCAGCACGGTGGCACTCACCCTCTGCCAACGCTTGCCGCTACAACATAGCGATTGCCAGAACGAGCACGATCTTCAGTGCATCAATGAACTGATTGCATTAGGCCACATGGAAAGCTGCGACATATGAATACCGCCGACATTCAGATACAGCGCGTCGATTGGTCACAACACCACGTTTCTCTGCGACATATTCGTGAGGAAGTGTTTGTTGTCGAGCAAGAAGTACCCGCAGAGGAAGAGTGGGACGAAGCCGACTCAGCGAGTCATACCGAACATTTTCTCGCCTATACCAACGGCACAGCCTGCGGCACCGTTCGTGTGGTGTATGCCGCAAATAAAGCCCCAAAAATTACGCGCTTGGCCGTTCTGAAAGCGTATCGTGGGCAAGGTGTGGCACGCGCTCTGCTGCGAGCGGCTTTGATTCGATGCCTACCGAAAAGTGCCCTCGCTCCCTACCTGCACGCGCAAACCCAAGCCAAAGGGCTGTATGTACAAATGGGTTTTCAGGCTTATGGTGACGTCTTCGACGAAGCCGGCATTGAACACATTAAAATGGTATTCGACAGAAACGATAACGAAGTACTGGCTCAAGCCCTAGAGCGACACACCCTCTCGGGAAGCGAAGCCTGCACCCAGTGGTTACCCGCACTATTGCAAAACTGCCGTCAACAACTCGATATCGTCAGTCAAAACCTGCAAGCCGACTGGCTGAGCGACCGCGCCATTCTCGATGCCCTATCTGCATGCGCTCGACGCGACCGACGCTCAAGCATCCGCATATTAACGCTCGACAGCCTACCCTTGCAGGGCCAACATCGCCGACTCGTCGATTTATACCAACGACTCCCCAGCAAAATACAACTGCGCCGCATCATTCCCAACACGCCCGAGGACACTTTCCCGCCCTGCGCCTGGATAGCCGACCGCAAAGCACTCACACAATTTTCTCAAGAAGACAAAGGCCTCGGCATGCTCCACTTTCACAACCCCGCCCGCGCGCGCGCGCTTACCGAGCAGTTTGACACCTTGTGGACCCATGCGAGTGAAGAAGACCCTCGGGCAATTTCTAGGTTTATTTAGCAGTAAAAATTGGGGTCAGATGACAATTTAGAGAGAAACCCAAACTGCGGCACTACTTTCTTTTCCTATCCTGCACCCTCTTTGACCTTGCGTACGCGTAGGGCGGAGCAACAAATCACGCAAAAAAAGCCCATCCGACCCCATTTAACACAGAAACCGACTCTTTGGAGCCCGATTTAACCCAGCTACCGCCCCATTCCGGGCGGCAGAATATCAAAATTGGGGACATCTTCAGGAAGCACCGCCCACGTGGGCGACGACGACACATATATTGCCATTTTCGGGGGAAAAGGATTGAGCTTCAATGAGGTGGCGGATACTGAATAAAAATCACCTGCCGTTACCTCAGCACACACTACAGTACTACACGTACCACAGAACAGATAAACCACTTCAGCACCTGAGTCGCCAACACGAGAGTACGTTAAAGGCGCGCCCTTCGTTATTTCAAAATTAGCTCTAGGTACCCAAAGGCCAAACCATTTATCGGATCCGGTGAGCTTTTGACACTCTTCGCAATAGCAGAAAATGGTATTTAGTGGTTCCCCTTTAAAGTGAAACTCTAAGTCGCCACAGCGACAACTTCCAATATGCTTTTCCATGAAATCTCCGTTCAGTACGCTCCACCGAAGGAAGCACAAAGATACTGATTCATTGTTTATCTCCCTAGACCTGATTTCAGGTTAAAGCACATTTAATATATGATAAAGAACATATATAACTGCAAGACGGATGGTATCTATGCCATACACAAAGGAACACAAACACAAAACACGAACAAGGATTCTTGATAGGTCTTTCAGGCTATTCGCAAAAAAAGGATTTAAAGGCGTCACCATCGATGATCTAATGAGGGATTGTGGGCTTACTCGAGGCGCGCTCTATGCGCATTTTTCGAGTAAAGCGGAACTTTATCGTGAAGCATTAGAATTTAGAGCCTGCAATACTAAACTAGCCAACCCTAAACCTAGGGGCGCATCTAACAAACAGTGGCTGTCTTTGCTACTAGAAAATTACTTAAGCTTGAAACATGTCAAAGGAGAGCATGATCTAGCTTGCCCTCTTGCGTTCCTAGCCACAGACATTAACACGCAGAACAAGGCCATAAAAACAGCCTATGCCGACACTTACGAAAACATGAACACTGCGATTAGAGGCTATGCGAGTAGCTATACCGACTGCGACGAACAGGATATTTTATCGGTAACAGCAATGATGATTGGTACCGTAGCTATAGCTAGAACGCTCCAAGACAACAAATCTATCGAGAGCTTGCTCGCAGCCTGCAGACGCGAAGCAGGTAAAAAACTGGGAGGCATAACGTTCAACTCAAGCACCCTCTAAACTCCGCACACGCGCCAATTTCACCAAGAAAAAATTGGGGTCAGATGACAATTTGCAGAGAAACCGAAATTGCGGCATTACTTTTTTCCTAGCCTGTATTAGCTTGAGCCAAGCGTACGCGTTGGGATAAGCAAAAAATCTACGTGCCACAATGCTTATCTGACCCCATTTGATTTGAACTATTCCGCTGGAAAAAGTCGCTGTCTCGTTAACTTGGCTGAACCACCGTCCCAAGCCAATTCGATCTCCTCACCTTCCATTGCCCTGACAGCTCTCAGAATACCCTGACGAGAATATTCGACTTTTTCACCATTGATCGAAATCAACTCCAGGCCCACTCGGAGACCGGCCGCTTTTGCGGGTGAGCCATCCCAAACCGCTGCCACTGAAATACCATTATCGTACGCGAGCGAAAATCCAAAGGACGGCTCGACGACGATACCCTCAGAATACGCGGTGAAATACGCGATCTCTGAACGAGAATCCAGCGTGACAATAAAATGTTCTAAAATCTTGGCGCCAATCAGACTTGGAGATAGATCTCGCCCGACTGCGACCACCGGCCCGAGCTTCAACTTATCGATGGAGAGGTTTTTCAACTCGACTTGCAGGAGTTCGGAATTCGGGGCCTGCCCGCCCAATGAGCTTCCGGGAGAGCCATACCCGTACACCGCCCTTCCTACACCGGAGGCTTTTTCAGCACCCGCCAAATCCTGAGAAGAGATCGTAAATAGCGTTGGAGAACCCGTATCCAGCATCGCCTTGCTACGTGCTTTTTTAGCAAACCGCACATCAAAAATCGGCATATTGGGGTAGCCAAATTGATACAGTGTAAGCTGCTTAGCATTTTTAATATTCGGCAACGCATCAACGTCGGTATTGAAACGTAGCACGGAATCTCTCAAATCGAGTTGCCAAGCACCAAGCGGCAGAAGATCGGAACCGAGAACACCATCGTCGATAAAGGTATTTGTCGCCGCTGATGACGAAAAATCCGCAACCATCATCGACACTCGCTCAACCGACATCCCTCCTATTCGCAGATCGGTTTGAACAACTTCAGTTTCGACGATTGCACCATGGGCATCCCTCCCCTTGTTGGTGCCAACAACCTGCAAACCAAGCTCATCCACAATGGCACTGTCGATCATCGACGGAGAGCCGGTATCAATAACAAAGCGCCGTGGCGTGTTACCTATCTCAACCTCAACGTACATTTTCGTCGCCATAACCTCGAGGGGGACTTCAAATGAGCCTGAGGAAGCGTTTAGTAAAGCCCCCTCTGTAACCCAGACCGGTGGCGTTTGGGCCGATACCAAACAATTCGCATACGAAAGCAGTACTAGAAAAGCAATATGTCTAAAGCGCATTCCCACTCCCTCGAGTAAATTGGGGTCAGATCACAATTAAAGCATCGACACCGATACCGCTCCAGCGCATGCAGCGCGGCCCGTACGATGTCACCGAGTATTTGATGTCCGCTCCCTCGTACTACAACTCGAGAGAAGAAAAAGCGTATCCGACCCCATTTTACTTAGGCGATGGATGTGGAGGAACTGTGACGCACCTCGCTTAAGAACAGCGTGTTTTAATTCACAATAAGAATATTATCCTACTGTTTTATTATAGTATTGATATTACTTTACCCATAAAATGCATCCCCGAGGTCGTAGTGCCGTACCTCAACGAGCGTCGGGATCTTGCCCACCGCACCTACACGCACTGTGCGGTCTGCAGGCAGGAGCCGACTCACCGAAACAAAACAACGGAATATGTTATGAATAAAATAATGATTGCACTTGCCCTACTTGTCTTCAGCGCATCAAGCGTCGCTCAAATTTCCTCAGGACGCTATGTCATCGTCTCCAAACTCAATGGCAACGCCCTGGACGTCGACAGTTTTAGCACAGCTGACGGAGCCAACGTGATGACCTGGCACACTCTCGGTCACGCCAATCAGCAATTTGACGTACAACAACTTAGCGACGGCAGCTACTCCATCCGTTCCGTCAACAGCGGCAAAGCCTTAGATGTTTTTGAATGGAACGCCGGCGATGGCGCGGAATTACGTCAGTGGACCTACACCGGTTTGGACAACCAACGCTGGTGGATAGACTCTGAAGGCGGAAACTATTACTCCATTATCTCCAAGTTCAGCAACCGCGCGATCGACGTTTGGGGCATGAGCATGTACGCAGGTGCTGACGCTCGCCTATACGGATACTGGGGCGGTGATGGCCAGCAATGGACCTTCCAGCGCATTGGCAGCTCCAGCGAGTGTTACGCGGGCGCGACACTCAGCAACCGCTTCGTTGATTGTGGAGGGAAAACCATAGGCTTAAGTTGTGACGGCGACAGCGAATCCCAGTCTGCCGTGCTTACCCTGCAGAATTCATCCATTCGCAACGTGCGTATCGCGGCAAACGGCGGCGCAGATGGCATCCACTGTAACAGCGGAAATTGCACACTTGCCGATGTAGTCTGGGAAGATATCTGTGAAGATGCGGCTACCAACAAGTCGGAAGGTGGCACCATGACCATCGTCGGAGGCGAAGCATTCAATTCCGAAGGTGGCTACGGCGGCAGCCCGGATAAAATCTTCCAGCACAACTCTAAAAACAGTACCACCATCGTCACAGGCTGGTTTTTGGCACTGGGAGAGAATGGTAAATTGTGGCGCTCTTGCGGTAACTGTACGAACAACGGCGGCCCACGCAACCTGCTCGTCTACGATGTTAACCTGAACGGTTCCATCGACTCCGTAGCCGGGGCAAACAGTAACTACGGCGACCGCGTTACCATTCGTAATCTTCACGTTGACAGCAGCAACAGCCCAAAAATCTGTGAGGAATATACCGGAGTGCAGAAGGGAAGCTCATCGACAAAAATTGGTGAGCGCTGGGGCACGGCCACCTGTGATGTGAGTCAATCTGATATTGTTTGGTACTAATTATTACAAGAGTTCGAAGAAAGGGGCTGGGGCTAATATTGGCCCGGCCCTTTTGACTCAGGCAAAAATGTGAGTACGGTTTTAGGAGAAGATCTAAACCTACGCTCACTTACCAAGACTTTTACAAATAAGCGATGGAACACAACACCACTTTAATCCAAATTCGATTTAATGTCGTGAACTGAGAGCGCTATTTCCTTCATTTCTCCCTCAAGCTTTTCTAGCCGTTTCAATATGACTGTAGAATAAGTAAACGCCATTACCCCCATAGACAGGCCAACTACTCCGAAAACAAGTCCGAAACTTTCCATCCTAAATACTCCATAAATTCGCTTCTACTAACGTTGTTGACACGAGTTCAAACAAGCACAGATTGTGCACACAGCAAACTACGAAGTGGTGTGAGAGCAACTTTGCTCGATTACTTTGAGAACCACACAGCGCCATGATCTTATTTTCTAATACAATACTCTACCGTGCGAAAATTTGAGCAAAGCAAACCACGCAAATCGGAGACCGGCTGATAGCTATTTCATAACGGATTAATAGCATTGAAACTCCATCCATACATTATCAAATTTTCTAATCTTTATATCTGCTTTATGAGAAAAAAAATGAAGCCGGCCACCATCTCCCCACATCATATTAGTCTGCGGGCTAGATGACACCTCTAATAACATGTGCCAATCTTTCGCCTCCCCTACCCCAAATACTTTCGCAGCATTTTCAGCTATGCCATCATACTGAATTGGATGGGGATAGCCTCCTATCTGGATAAATCGCTCACCACTAATCTCTTCTTTAATCTCACAATACCCCTCACACTCATCTTTTAGATCCATTTTTTTTGAAAAATCCGGGCTCAAAGACTCAGGGTCTGGCAAAGATATATTTTGGGATAGATTTAACCTTGCCTCATCAAAAACTTTGGGTATTGTCCTCGGTTTGAGCAGCCCGAATAATCTTTTTTTGTGAACGAAGGGAGGACTTGTTTCGATCAAACTGGATTCTTCTGGAATATAAAGCACCCGGAAATAGTCTTTATCTTCTATTTTTTCAGACCAGCAACCATCACAAACGAAGAATAGGAGAAGTCCGTCTTCCGGAAAATGACATAGGTCTACATCTGAGCATTTAATTTGACATATAAACTCAAGAGGAAATCCTTTAAATACCGGCCAAACGAAATCTGCAGGCACATCGGGTAACCCTCCGGCTTTCGACTCCCCCGTTTCGTGTTTTTCTTTAAATGCTTCACCGACCCAACATTTCTTAACGAGAGATTCAAACTCATCTTTAAACTCGCCCAAATCATATTTCTTTAAAAGCTCGCTTAACATTCGTAACTTCCTTTACGATCTACAGCTTGAAAATGGACAGCAAGCACTCGACACATCAGTCGCACATCACACTGATCTATGTGCTGTTCTATCAGTGCGCACTTCACTCTTGGTCTTTCGCGAAGTACGCAGAAACCTTTTTTAAGAATTCCATCTCCTCTTTTAAGCGCTTATTCTCGCGCTTTAACTTACGAAGCTCCTCACTTTCCTGTTTGGAATAATCCACGCCATCGACCGTATTAAACTGTTTTTCTGATAAGCGGGTGAATTGACGCTTCCAGTTAGATATCTGCTGTGCACCGATGCCGAGCTCTTTGGCGACTTGAGCCTGGGTGACCCCTGGCTGCTCGGATCGTTTTATAGCTTCCGTACGGAACTCCTCGGTGTAGTGCTGATGCTTTTTACGTGCCATTTGGACACCTCCATATAGGTTGGGTATAACTATACAGGGTGTCTACTTTTTGTGGGTAACTTGGGCATGTAACGCCGCGCTCTGGGGCAAACCGAAGCGTAGCGTAGGTTTGTCCCTAGCAGCGCTTTGTTACGCGTGCTCATGCAAGCAGCTCATCATATTTTTTGGGAAGCAAGGCGAATTCACCCCAGCCAAGATTTTTAAAACATAGGCCTGTACCATTATCACTTACCTTGCCATAAACAAGAACAGTTCGACCAACAGAGGCATCTGTAATGCCATGACTTTTTTTGATGCATGTCTTGTAATTTTATGCAAAAGTCTTGAACGCCCATTTGCTCGTTTTTTAAATAGGTCATGCGTATATTATCTGGCCTTTTGTGCTCACCTAAATGGACGGTACTTTCGATGACGCCATAATAAAGTTTTGGCTCATCATCTTCTTCTTGGATATTTTCTACCGGGTGAAGTAGATCAACTAACCGGATTGAAAATTTTTGGTTTGGAAAGTAATAATACTTGTAAAGGTTTTCGTCAAAATTTCTACAAATGCCAGCTACGGTAGTAATCTTACTTGGGAGCTTGAAGGATTCACCTCTATGTCGTCCTATCGGCACATCTGAGACAGGACCATCAATATCCTCAATTGGAGTTTCATCGTATTCATCTCCCGGATCATCGGGAAGCTCAGGCTTATCTTTCATGAACCCATCCACTATGACTAGGTTTTCATCATCTATAGCCTTACGTGCCTCTTCATATGTTTCATACCTTTTTCCTTCAGGCTTTTTAGAACGAAGATCGCACTTGATTTCGTTGTAAGCTGCTAGATGACAAAAATATGCTTCTCGACCATTAGAGAAATGTTCCTTTAGCTTTGGCACTCTATTTAAATTTGTGAAACAAACAGGAAAAAACAAAGAGCCATCCATTTCTGATCGATATTCAGAAGGAGCAACTCTCGTAGCATCACGTTTCAACTTGTCTTGGTTGCCATTTTCATAAGTCCAACCCATTAGGTGCAAAGCGTATTTAATTCTTCGTTTATTGTCACCTTCAGCCATCTGAACCTCCCTTATGTGACCTGACTATTTACACGTAACGCCGCCAGCACAGGCCGGAGCTGTGACGATTGTTTTGTGCTGCTAATGCGCAAAACGAGCGTTGCAGCGGAGGTCCAGCCAGCTTGCTGGCGTATGTGGCTGGCTTTGTATGGTTGAAATAACACGATTTCCCTTCCTGTTACTTAAGCGATAAGGTGAGGCCCATATCTGCGGCAACAGACATTCAGCGTGGCAGCTCGATGATGGCCGGGACCAGTAAAAACGAGTCCGTTAACAAGCTTGAGCGCCACGCTGATCCTACTTTTAACTCGAACAGTCGAGGGGGCCTCGAGCCCGAATGTAGCAAGGGTGAGTTATGAACACAACTACTAATGCGAACATCAAGCAACAACGAAACGTCGGCATAGATGTAGGGAAATCCTTCCTAGATATCCACATCTTAGAGGTCGACCGACATTGGCAGATATTTAATTCCAAGGAGGACATAAAAAACCTTATTAAAACACTCCGTCGTTATAAGCTCACACGCATTGTCGTGGAAGCAACCGGCGGCTATGAGCGTAGGCTAGTAGAAGCATTGGCGGAGGCCGAGCTCCCCGTCATCGTGGTCCAACCCATGAAGATCCGTCAGTTTGCTCGAGCGGAAGGCGTGCTCGCAAAGACGGACAAAATAGACGCGCAGATTATCGCGTTATTTGCAGCTAAAATGCAGCCCGTTGTACGCCCGTTTAGTAGTGAAAAAGTTAGGCACGTCAGAGACTTACTTGCCAGAAAGCGACAAATTACTGAGGCGAGAACACAAGAGTTAAATCGCATACAGCGAGCCGAGAAAGCACTTGAGCGTTCGCATCGCCGGATGATCAAGTGCCTGGATAAGGAACTGGAGTGGGTCAACGCTCAACTGACC
>NOXC01000028.1 GCA_003265435.1 Cellvibrionaceae bacterium AOL6 | reverse complement strand
TTTTTGTATGTGGTGCCCAGAGGCGGAATCGAACCACCGACACGGGGATTTTCAATCCCCTGCTCTACCGACTGAGCTATCTGGGCGTGTTGGATCTACTTGACGCGCTTAATATGAGGCGCAGGTAGATGGGGTGGAAACCTGAGGCTTCGGCACCGGTTTTCGCGGGCTGCAAGTGAGCTTGGCGAAAAGAGGCGCGTATTAAACCTGTTCGCGTGGCAGGAGTCAAGCCCCTCTTGTGCGCTTATTTTTATTCTGGTGGTACGTAGCCTTCCACTTCATCCACGGCGTCGCCGGAGAAGAATTTCTCCATCTGTTCATTGAGGTAGGTGCGCGACGTCATGTCCATCAGATTGAGCTGTTTCTCGTTGATCAGCATGGTCTGGTAGCTCATCCATTCCTGCCAGGCTTGAGCGGAGACGTTCTCGTAAAGGTCCTGGCCTTTGGCGCCGGGGAGGGGCGGGACGGGCAGGCCCGGGAGCTCTTTGCGGTATTTACGGCAGTGTACGGTTCGGCTCATGGCGGTGTTTATCCGTGAATCAGTTTTTTGACGGGGGCGGCGAGCCCCAGTTCGTGTGGAAAGTGTGGGTTATACCAGAGCGCGCCGGGCTTCTCCATGATTTTGGGGTGGAGCGTGCTCAGATGGACGGCGATGGGCTGAATCATCAGTGTGTAGTGACTGAACACGTGTTTGATCTCCGGCAGGGCCTCTTGGTGGCTCACAGGGCCGTAGTGCTGATCGGCGTAGTGCTCGGGATCATCATCCAGGGCCAGTTCGGGCAGGCTCCAGAGTCCGCCCCAAATTCCGCTGGGCGGCCTTTGATGCAGGGCAATTTCGCCATTGGGCGAGTAGATCAGCAGCATCTGGCAGTGCTTGGTGGGCTTGTCCTTGCGGGGCTTCTTGCCTGGGTAGAGTGTTGGCTGGCCTTCGGATTGGGCGCGACAATCGCTTTGCAGGGGGCAGAGAGGGCAGGCGGGTTTGCTACGTGTGCATAAGGTCGCACCGAGGTCCATCATCGCCTGAGTGTAATCGCGACAGCGGCTTTGCGGCTGGTGCGCTTCAGCGACCGTCCACAGCGCCTGTTCGACCGTCTTGGTGCCGGGCCAACCGTCGATCGCATGATAGCGCGCGAGCACGCGTTTCACATTGCCATCCAAGATGCTTTCAGGCTGTTCGAAGGCAATACTGCAGATGGCCGCAGCGGTAGAGCGACCAATGCCGGGCAGAGCGTTGAGGGCGTCGCGCGTGCGCGGGAAGCGCCCGCCATGTTCGAAGGCGACGCGCTGTGCACAGGCATGCAGGTTGCGTGCACGGGCGTAGTAGCCAAGTCCGGTCCAAAGGTGCAGCACCTCGTCGATGTCCGCCTCGGCGAGCTGTTTCACGTTCGGGAAGCGGGCCATAAAACGGGTAAAGTAGGGGATCACGGTGTCCACCTGCGTTTGCTGCAGCATGATCTCAGACACCCATACACGATAGGCATTGATCTTGTGCTGCCAGGGCAGGCTCTTGCGACCGTGCTCGTCGTACCAGGCAAGCACCCGTTGGGCAAAGTCGTCGGTTGTGCGGGAAGTCGGCATATGGGGATGGCTGTTGAAAACGCGATATTATGCGTAAGTATGCGGTGATTGGCCAAGTGGCCCGTTTCGCTGGCGCGGGGCATTCGCTACAATGCGCGCCTTTCCCCCCTGATGACTTGAGCGGTTGACGAGCCGTTCCCGGAGAGCAGAATGCTGAAGGAAACCGCCCTGGTGGCGTACCACAAAGAACTCGGTGCAAAACTGGTGGATTTTGGTGGCTGGAACATGCCGCTGAACTACGGCTCCCAGATCGAAGAACATCATGCCGTGCGCCAGCATGCGGGCTGGTTTGATGTTTCGCACATGTGCGTGGTGGACCTCAGCGGGCCCGATGCCGAAGCCTATCTGCGCAAGCTGCTCGCGAACGACGTCGCGCGGCTGAAAACGCCAGGCAAAGCACTTTACAGCGCCATGTTAAACGAAGCGGGCGGCGTGATTGACGACCTGATTGTCTATCGCCTCGGTGAACTGTTTCGCCTGGTAGTGAACTGTGCCACGCGCGATAAAGACTTGGCCTGGATGAACACGCAGGCGAGCGGGTTTGATATCGTCATGCAGGAGCGAGATGATCTGGCGATGATCGCCGTGCAAGGGCCTGAAGCGCGCGAACAATTGCATCGTTGCATCGACAACGACGCCCCCGGTGACCTGTCCGTGTTCAGTGGAGCAGACTTTGACGGCTTGGGTACTCAGCTTTTCGTCGCACGCACCGGCTATACCGGTGAAGACGGCTATGAAGTGCTGGTGCCGAATGCTCAAGCCGAAGCGCTGGCTCGTGCCCTGACCGACGCGGGTGTGAAGCCCTGCGGCCTCGCCGCACGCGATACCTTGCGTCTCGAAGCCGGCATGAACCTCTATGGCCATGAGATGGACGACACGGTCTCGCCACTGCAGGCGAACATGGGGTGGACCATCGCCTGGGAGCCCGAAGCGCGTGCTTTCATTGGTCGCGATGTCATTGCACAAGAGAAGGCTGACGGTGTGGCCCGCAAACTGGTAGGATTGATTTTAAACGGCAAGGGCGTATTGCGCGCCGGTCAAACCGTACATCAGGGCGGCAGTGACGAGACCGGTATTATTACCAGCGGCACTTTTTCCCCAAGCCTTGGCTTATCCATTGCGCTGGCGCGTGTGCCCGCCTCATTCAGCGGTGACTGTCAGGTGATGATCCGACAGCGTGCGCTGGATGCCTCCATCGTGCGGCCGGTATTCGTTCGCCATGGCGAAAAACAGATTTAAATTAAAACATCGATAGAAGGTCAGCGATATGAGCGAATTGCGAGATGAATTGAAGTACCTGTCCAGCCACGAATGGGCACGCCTGGAAGCGGACGGTACCGTTACCGTCGGCATCACCGACCACGCTCAGGATGCCTTGGGCGATGTGGTGTATGTCGAAGTGCCCGAAGTGGGCTCCGAAGTGGTTGCGGGCTCTGAGGCCGGTGTGGTCGAGTCAGTAAAAGCGGCTTCTGATATTTACTCGCCGGTTTCCGGTGAGGTCATTGCGGTCAATGATCTGCTGGAAGAAGCCCCGGAAACGGTCAATAGCTCGCCCTATGACGATGGCTGGTTCTACAAGGTGAAGCCCAGCGAATTGGGCGAACTGGACAATACACTCGATGCTGAGGCGTACAAAGCGCTCATCGAAGAATAAAAAAAGGCGGCCAATAGGCCGCCTTTTTCTGTTCTGCTTCTGCTTTTTCTTTACAGCGTCAACAGTACTTTCACGTCATCCGTCACGGAACCTGAGTCCACATAGCCAACAGCGGTGCTGTCACCGGCCACAGTGGAAAGCATATCGGCTTCGCTGCTGACTTCCTTGGGAGGAGTACCCTTGCCCGTGAAAATCAGTTTTGACCAATACGCCTTCACCTGACTGCTGGATTTGTTCAGCAGCGCACGATTAAATGCAGCGGCGACGTCGTGGGTGTTTTCGAGGTTCACTGGTGTGACTTCCACATCGCCAAGCGTTTTGCTCTTGCCAAGGTAGACACGCTCAAGATCTTTCGCATCGATGCGAGTAATCGTAGAGTCCGCGCTGACAATCACAGCAACTTCAGCAAGTGCGAGTGAAGGGATGAACATAAGCACCAGCGCAATTGTTTTTATCAGTTTCATTGCGAAATCTCCTTAGAATACCATGTCGACAGCGAAGCGAAGCGTAGTGCCATCAGCACCGAACTCATCGGCTATATTGGCGAGCTCGACTTTGAACGCCGCAGCGCTTTCGAAATCCCAGCGAACCCCAATCGTATCGGTGACGCGATCTGGCGTGGCGAAGTTTTCGGCAAGCATGTCAGCGCCTGCTGCTAACAACATGGACTGCCCTTCAGTACCGGGTATATTTACAGGGATGCTCGACGACAGGTCCGCGACATCATCTTCGGCAACCGTGCGGGTGTAGTGAAGCATGACCGGACCGAAGTTGTAGCCGACGGACGCATATGCGCGATTCAGTGTGTCGAGCGGTCCCTGATCAGCGCTAAGTTGCATAATTTCCGTAACAAAAAGGAAGTTATTCCACTCGACCTTCAATGCAAGTTCATCGAAGGTGTAAGTCATATCGTTCACGTCCATCTCTGCGGCTGCTTGGGCGTAACCATCTGCGCCAGTGGCGTCGTAGAGCGCGTTCAATCCGGTTTGCAGCGCCGTGATTTCTGATATTCCATTGAATGTCACATCGCCTGCTTGGTGACGGCTCGCTCGCAGCGTGAGCCACTCGTAGTTCAATGTCAGAACTAGACCGAGCTGATTACGAATAACAGTCTCAAAGTCGAGGTCGCCCTCGGTAAATTGGGTGTTCACTGAACCCCCGTAGACTTGAACGCTTAGGTCGGTGGGGCCAACGGGCGCTTGGACTACGATATCGATACCATCGATACTGTCCGTAGGCAGCTGGTAGGCATCTTCTGGCGGACTGATCCAGTGGTACGCGTAGCCTACTTCAAGGAAATCCGAATATAGGTAGAATGGGGTTCGGAAACGGCCCATACGGATTTGAGTCGACTCCGACGCTTGATACGAAAAGTAAGCCCAAGCCATATCCACTTTATAGTTCTCAGAGCCACGAGCCACAAGCTGGCCAGTCGCTGAGAGCTTGTCGCTCAGCGGCGCGCGCAATTGCAGACCGAGCTTGGTGTCCTGGTTAAAGGTCAAGTCCTCTTCGTAACCGTCAAGCGTGGTTTGATCGGCGTATTCACCGTCTTTGTCATCGATGCTGGCAATGCCACCACCGGCGGTCATAAAGCCGTTCCATACGATGTCAGCCTGCGCGGGATGCGCACAGCATGCGACGAATGCAATACCAGCGGCGCGTTTTGCCACCCAGTATCTGTCCATATTTGCCTCCTTAAGGCCTGAGTTAAAAATGCGTTCTTAGGGTTGAAAAATCGAGCGGAGCGATTGCGAGTAGACCCGGCCGGGCAGGCGGCCGGGATTCAAGCAGATGTATGAATTTGCTCGTTGACAATAGTGTAGGGTGGCGGACTCCTCAAGCAGGACGTATTCGTAGCGTGAACTGTGACTCACTACTCGCCCCCCGTTGAACAAGGCGTAAACAGGTGGTTTAAAACGTCGCCAGCACTTTGACGGCATCTGTCACGGACGCCGCGTCGATGTAGCCGACCGTATTCGGATTGGCACTGACCTCAGCGATCACGGCTGCGTCATTATCGAACTCCTTAGGTGGGGTGCCTTTGCCGGTGAAAACCAGTTTTGACCAGTAAGCTTTTACCTGGCTGCTCGATTTATTTAGTACGGCTCGGTTGAATGTGTCTGAGGTGCTGCTCTTAGTATTTTGATTGATGGGAACCACTTCCGTCCCTGACAGCGCCTTACTTTTTCCGAGATACACTCGCTCTAGTTCACCAACGTCCGCAGCGGTGATAGTTGAATCTTTACTGACAATCACCGCGATTTCAGCCAGGGATGTCGCGGAAAAACAGAGCAGTGCGCTCAGCATAGCAATCATTTTTAACATCGTGCTTCCTCCCTAAAAGACCATGTCGATGCCGAAGCGCAGCAGGGTGCCATCGGTGCCGGTGGTATCGGAAATATCGGAAAACTCAATTTTTGCCGCGGCGCCGGCTTCGAAATCCCAGCGTAGACCGAGCGTATTGGTCGTTCTGTCTGGTGTTGCAAAATCTTCGGCGATTGCGTTCACCGCGCCCGCGAGCGCCATGGATGTCGCTTCTAAGCCGGGAATGTCGGTGGGGATGGTGGACGCGATATCCGCCACATCGTCTTCGGCTCGGGTTTGGGTGACGTGCAGCATGACGGAACCGAAGGTATAGCCGGCGGTTACGAACATGCGGTTTTGTGTATCCACAGGGCCGGAGTCCGCTTTCAGCTGCGTCATTTCCCCTACAAGCAACAGGTTGTTCCATTCCACTTTGAGAGCGAGTTCATCGAAGGTGAACTTCACTTCATCGACTACTAGATTGCCCGCTGCTTCTGCATACCCGGGGTCTCCGGTGAGCAGAGAAAGCCCATTGAGGGTTGTTTGCAGATCGCCAATGGTGCCGATTTCTGGCGCAAGATAGACATTTTCCAAGCCACCAAAGCTGACCTTTTGCGCCTCGTGATGACTGGCGCGGAAGGTGAGCCAATCGTAGGTAAACGTCAGCGCGAGCCCGGCTTGGTTGCGGATGCGCGTATCGATTTCCTGGCCACCCTGGACGAAGTCACTATTTATCGAGCCGGCATAGATCTGGGCGCTGACATCGACAGATCCGAGCGGCGCCTGATACACCACATCCACACCGTCAATACTGTCTGCTGGCAGTGAATAGACGTCAGCCGGAGGGCTGATCCAATGATAGGCGTAACCGACCTCAAGGTAGTCGGAATAGAGATAAAATGGCGTTCTGAAGCGCCCCATACGCAGCGCTGTGGAGTCGCTCGCCTGATAGGACAGGTAGGCCCAGGCCATGTCCACTTCGTAGTCTTCCGAGCCGCGGGCAACGATCTGGCCCGTCGCCGATAATTTGTCGCTGATCGGAGCGCGAAGTTGCAGGCCGAGCTTCGTGTCCTGGTTGAAGGTCAGGTCTTCCTCGTAACCCGCCAGGCTATCGCCTTCATCTGGACTGGACATGCCGCCTGCGGCGGTGAGAAAACCGTTCCATTCAATATCGGCAACACTGATTGCCGGAGCACACAGCATCGCCGCACAAACGGCAGATGCGAGTGAGTGTTTGGAGTGATGCATGAGCGCCTCCCTAGGCTACCCTGTGAGTTACACGCTAAATTGGCTAGTGAGATGCCGGAGGTGTTCGGCCTGATCCGATAGGGACTGGCTCGAATTGGCCAGAGAGTGAGTCTGTTCATCGGCCTTGATCGAAATGCTGTCCACCAGTTCGACATGTTCCTGAATGCGCTGCGCGAGGGCTTTCTGCCCTTCGACGGCATCAGCCACTTGCGCGCTGACGCCCTGAATATTCGACATGGAGTTGGCGATAGCCAGGAACTGTTCGCTGGCTTTGCGTGCTTCATCCACGCTTTCTCGGGCCTGTTCCGTGCCGGTTTGCATGGAGCTGACGGCTTTACCGGCGTTTTGCTGAAGCTGTGTGATCAAGGTGTTGATTTCTTCGGTGCTCTGCTGTGTTTTAGACGCGAGCGAGCGCACTTCATCGGCGACCACGGCAAAGCCTCGACCCTGCTCGCCAGCACGTGCCGCTTCGATTGCGGCATTCAGCGCGAGTAGGTTAGTCTGTTCGGCAATGCCTCGAATGACATCGAGAATCATGCCGACGGCATCGGTATCCGCTTCGAGCTGCGACACTGCGCCGGATGCGGACTGCATGTCATCCGCCAGCTTGGCGATGGTCTCGGCCGTGCGGTTTACTACGGCCTGGCCTTCAGCAACTTGCTCATTTGCCAGCGTCGCTTCGTGCGCGGCGGCTTCCGTGTTGTCCGCAACCACGCCAATATTCTGGTTCACTTCTCCGGCGGCTAAGGCCGCTTCTCGGCTCGCTTGTCGCTGCTCAGACATCTGCGAATTGGTTTTTTCAATAATGGTGTTGAGCTCCGTCGCGACATGGCTCAGTGGGTTGGCGATGCGCACGACCTCTTCGATAGTGCGACGCAACTTTTCAACGAAATTATTGAATTCCCTGACCAACTCGCCAATCTCATCTGACCCGGATTGGGGGATGCGTTTGCGTAAATCGCCAGAGCCCTGGGCCATTTCTGCGAGAGAGCTGGTCACGAGGTTCAGTTTTCTGGAAACGTTGGTGGCAATCGGGACACCCACCAGTGAGAGCAAGGCTATGGTCGCTAAGCCGATGCCGATACCGAGCTTCAGTGCGAAAGCGGCGGAGTCGTTGGCGTCTGCGATAATGTTGGACAGCTTGGTCGTCTGGGTCGACTCGAGGTTCGAGAATGCGCGAGTCGCTTCTTCGTAGAGCGTGTTTTTCTGGGATACCTTGGCGCCGATTGTTGAAAAGTCCGCGCTACCATCCACCATTGATCGCGAGAGGTCATGCGCGGAGCTGAAGTAGGTATTCAAGGTGGTTTTGAGTTGGCGAATCGGCAAATCTTTACCCAGTGCTTCGATTTCGCTGATGACGCCATCCAATTCAGCCTTGGAGTCGTTAGCCTGATTCAGCTGTTCCTGATCGCCAGTTGTGACCGCGAGTTGTAATTGGTCTTCGATGCGTACCAGAAGATTATTGGCGCTTTGAATTTTCAGCATGAGCGGGAACTGCACTTCACTGATGCTGCTCAGCTTTTCCGAATTATTTGTGGTCGTGTAGATATTTGCGCCAACATAAACAATGAATCCTACTGTCGCAGTGGCGATAATGATCAGAATTTTTTGATAGATGGTCACTTTCAATGCTTTGGCTCCTACCTGCACGACCGTGAGACAGCACAACCCAAGCTCATCTCGGATTGCTCACACAATGTAAATTAGGTATAGACCAGAAAGTGATCAACTGCTAAAAAAAGGCCGTTTTAGAAGCGAAAAGCATGAATTGCTTCGTTTTTCTCAAAAATGACAGGCTGGCTCAGTAGTAGTCGGTGTTGCCCAGGCCCAGCTCGCTGATTTGGGACTGAAGGCTGCCAAATTCATAATCGGTCAGGCCGCAGAACATCAGCACCGCATCTTTTATCTGCGTCCACTCATGATCCACTTCGGCTTGCCCGAGCACCTTGAAGGTGCCGCAACAATGTTCCGCCATTTTGAGAATGCACAGCAGAGTCTTTTTGCGGTGGTCGGCGTGTTCCGATGCGAGGGTTTTTAGCGTCTGATGGTGTTCGTGAATGGCTTCGCAAATGACGGGCGGCAGGTTCCAGGATTTACCCACGTAGTAACCCACCACTGCGTGATTCGTTGAAATCAGGTCGTCTTCCGTCTCGGTAATTTGTCGGTAATCACTGGCATAGGCTTTGTGCAATACGGTTTCGTAGTGCTCAACACGTGACATCAGCAGCGGGATACCGGCATTGTGAAACAGGCCGAGCGTATAGGCTTCATCGTGGTTCGGGAAGCCAATCTGCTTGGCAATGGCCGTTGCCGCCTGCGCGATTTCGAGTGCATTGTCCCAAAAACGGCCCAAGGCGACGATATCGTCGTCTGACAGCGCGGCACGAATGGCGTGCGCGTTGACCAGATTGACCACCATATTAATACCGAGCAGGCTCACCGCCTGCTCGATCGAGCCGATGGTGTTTGTCAGCCCGAAAAAGGGCGAGTTGACGGTTTTCAGGATCGCGCCACTTAAACCCACATCCTGACGAATTAATCGCGCGATGTCTGCGTGATTGCAATCCGGCCGCAGTTGCTCCATTTGCAGGTCAACCATGATCTGGGGCTGCGGTGGAATACTGATGCCTTGCAGGACCTTTTCGATCTGCGAGTTGGTCAGCTCATTACTCATGCGGATACGTGTGTTTGTGGCGTGAACGGCCGGGTCGGATGTATCCGGCTCATTCAGTTTAGTTCACAGGGGGCCTTCGGCAAGTTCAGCGTTTTGATGGAGCCTTCGTGAGGCGGCGCCGCATCAAAGCAGGTTTTTCAACTTTTCATAAAGGGATTGCAGGGCGACGCGGCTCTGCTCTGCATCGGGCTGGTCGAGCGGCAGCTCCTTGAGAATGCGCTCACCGTCTTCGACCGTGCTTCGTATCGCCTCTTGTTCGACTTCGGAGTAGTAGGCCGAACCCGCGTCAAGTGTGGCGAGGGTTCTCTGCAGCGTCGCCACCGCGCGTTCCACCTCCGGTGTGAGCGGGTTTTGCTCGCTAGGGAGTTCCGAGGTGCTGAGTTGGGCAATGGCATTTTGCAGTTCACCGACGGCGATCATCAGCTCCGTCACCACGGCACTGTTTGCAGATCGAATCTCTGCGATTTGACGCGCGGGTGGCAGGGCCTGCCAGGCGCTGGGGATGGGGGTGGATTGCAAGGCTTGCTCGAGTTGGCTCGCGTCCGCGACGAGTTGCGCGAGTTGGAGTTGCAGCAGGTGGCGGCGGCGATTTTGGGATACTTCTTCTACCGATTCCAGACCCCGCTCGCGGTGCGCCGCGCTCAGCTCGGAGACGGGAACATAGTCTTGAGCACTGCGTGACGCCTGCTCCCCAAAGAGCATGAACTCGATGGCGTAAATCCCCAGTACCACCTCCTCTCGATCCGTTAAGCCGTGTTGCTCAACGAGTTGTTGCTGGCTCAATGCAATGCCGATATCGAATACGAGGCCGCTGTAGGGGTAGGGCCCAAAACGATCCAGAAAGCCCGGCTGGATGGGGCTGGCCAAGAGTCGAAATGCCGGGTCAAACTCCACGGGCAGGAGCGCCGGTTGCTGCTGCAATAAGGTGATAAGCAGTGCCAGTGACTTCCCGTCGACGGCGCTCTGTTGCCACTGCGCCTGAGCCTCTAACAGGGTCTCATTGTTGGGTTCGGCGAGAAAGCGATTGACGGCCTCAGCCAACAGGCGAGCGCTTTGAGTGAATCCTGCGCTTTCCTGCGTGAGGGTTTGCCAGAGGTGGAGTGCGGCTTCTGCTACATCAATTCGCGCCTCTGAGTCCAGCTCGGTCGGGCTGGGTTCAAGCTCGCTGTCTTCGCGGCTCTGGCCGCATGCAACGAGCAGCGACACCAGCGTCAGTACAAACAGACGGTTTCGGATGGCGAGCATATTATTATTCTCCCCTGAGGCTGATACGGGGCCAGCCTTTCGATTGGGCGATGTCTGCCAGGGTCGGATCCGGGTCGACCACAACGGGGTGGTCGACAAACTCAAGCAGCGGCACGTCGTTGTGTGAGTCACTATAGAAATGCGCACCTTCGATAGGCACGTCGTGCTCACTCAGCCATTGTTGCAGACGCACCACCTTACCTTCTGCGAAACAGGGCACACCTGCGGGCTCCCCGGTGTATTGCCCGTCGACGATTTCACCGTCACTGGCGAGTAAATGCTCGATGCCGTACGCGGCCACAATGGGCGCTGTTACAAAGCGGTTAGTCGCTGTGATGACGAGCAGAGTATCGCCTTTCTTTCGATGCGATTCGATTAATGCATGCGCTTTAGGCAGCATAATCGGCTCGATGAAGTCTCGCATAAATTGCGCGTGCAGGGTGCTTAGCGTCGCCGCATCGAAGCGGCTTAATGGCGTCAGGGCGAATCGCAAATAGGCGCGTATATCGAGCCGGCCTTCACAGTAATCCTCATAGAACTGGTCATTTGCGCGCTTGAAATCGTCGGCGTCGACCAGTTTGTTGGCGATTAAAAATTCGCCCCATGCATGGTCGCTGTCACCTGCAATAAGGGTGTTGTCGAGGTCAAAAAGAGTCAGGCTCAATCCGTGCTCCGGGAGGGTAGAATCGAAATTGCTGATATTCAGGGTTTTGTGAAACAATAGCCCGCTATTGTAACAATAAACGAGGTAGCTACGAGTGGTAGACGCAGATGGTTTTCGCCCCAACGTAGGAATCATTCTGGTGAACCAGGAAGGGCGTCTGCTATGGACTCGGCGAATCGGTGGCCAGGATGCCTGGCAGTTTCCGCAAGGCGGCATCGATAGCAGCGAAGCACCTGAAACCGCGCTCTACAGAGAGCTGATGGAAGAAGTGGGGCTCGACCGCGCCCATGTGAAAATGCTCGGCGTCACACGAGGCTGGCTGCGCTATCGCTTGCCGAAAAAACTGGTACGCCAGCGCGAGCCACAATGCATTGGGCAGAAACAAAAGTGGTTCTTGCTTGAGATGCTGAGCGATGATTCGGCGATTGATCTCAATTGCAGTCGCAAGCCCGAATTCGACACCTGGGATTGGGTCAGCTATTGGTACCCGCTTTCTCGCGTTGTGCCGTTTAAGCGCGAAGTGTATCGTAAGGCCTTAAAAGAACTGGGCCCGGTTTATCATCGCCGCTTCGGTGAAGGCAGACCCAAAGCCCAGCGAGCTCGTCAAGTTGGCAGGAAAACATAATGCTTGAATCGCTGCGCCGCATTGTTCAGGAGGTTAACGCTGCTCCGAACCTGCGGGATGTGTTGAACATTATTGTCGCGCGCGTGCGCAGCACGATGGATACCGAGGTCTGCTCCGTCTATCTTCGCAATGAGCAGGATGTCTACGTGCTCATGGCCACCGAGGGGCTCAAGCAAGAGGCCATCGGCAAGGTCAAGTTGGCACGCGGTGAGGGCCTGGTGGGTCTGGTTGCCAGCCGCGAAGAGCCTTTGAATCTCGACGAGGCGGATTCCCACCCCAAATATCAATACTTCCCTGAAACCGGAGAAGAGGTCTACAGCTCGTTCCTGGGCGTGCCGATTATTCACCACCGTAAAGTCCTCGGTGTGCTCGTGGTGCAGCAAAAGCATAAGCGGCGCTTCGATGAGGGCGAAGAAGCCTTCCTGGTGACGATGTCTGCCCAGCTGGCCGGCGTGATCGCGCATGCGGAAGCCACGGGTGGCTTGGCGGCGATTGGGCAAAAGGCGGAAGCCCGCTTTATGGGGGTGGCCGGCGCGCCCGGTGTGGCGATAGGCAGTGCTGTGGTTGTCAGCCCGCTGGCCGACCTGAACGCCGTACCGGTACAGATCAATTCCGATCCTGAAGAAGAGCTCGCTTATTTCTCTGACAGCTTGGCCGCCGTGCGCCAGGATATTGAGCAGCTCTCGCGCCAGCTCGAAGCGCACCTCAATAAAGAAGAACGTATTCTCTTTGATGCCTACCTCGGCATGCTCGACGATGCTTCGATTGCAGGTGAGGTGGCCGAAAAAATCCGTGCGGGTTACAGCGCGCAATATGCGTGGAGTCAGGTGATTCTGGAACACGTTGCGGTATTTTCCCGTATGGAAGATCCGTATTTACGCGAGCGCGCCTCAGATGTGCGCGACCTCGGCAGCCGTGTTCTGGCCTACCTGCAACAGAATCTCGCAGAGGAGAAGACCTACCCGGAGCGCACCATTCTCGTGGGTGAAGAGCTGACGGCCTCCAATCTTGGCGAAGTACCGGTGGATCGTTTGGCTGGCATCGTGTCGCAGCGCGGCTCGAGTAACTCCCATATTGCCATTCTGGCGCGCTCTCTGGGTATTCCCACCGTGATGGGAGCCGTGGACCTGCCATTTACCCACCTCGAAGGGCATGACATGGTCGTGGATGGATACCGCGGCGCGGTCTACAGTGACCCGAGCCAGCGTGTGCGTGACCACTATGAGGCCATCCTCACTGAGGACAAGCAGCTCGTCGCGAGCCTGGAGTCGATCAAAGAGCTGCCATGCGAGACCATCGATCACCGCCGTGTGGCGCTCTGGGTAAACACCGGGCTTGTTGCCGATGCGATGATTTCGATTGAGCGCGGTGCCGAAGGCGTGGGTCTCTATCGAACTGAAATACCGTTCATGCTGCGCGATCGCTTTCCGAGTGAGGAAGAGCAACGCCAGGTCTATCGCGAGCAGCTCGCAACCTTTGCGCCGCGTCCGGTGACGATGCGCACCCTCGATATCGGCGGTGACAAATCTCTGCCGTACTTCCCGATTTCTGAAGACAACCCCTTCCTTGGCTGGCGTGGTATTCGCGTGACGCTGGACCACCCTGAGATTTTCTTGGCTCAGGTGCGTGCGATGCTCAAAGCAAGCGAGGGCTTCGATAACCTGCGCATCATGTTGCCGATGGTCAGCAATGTGCCTGAGCTCGAAGTGGCATTGATGCTGATTTATCGCGCCTACGATGAATTGCTGGAAGAGGGCTACAAGGTCAAAATGCCGCCGGTCGGTGTGATGATTGAAGTGCCCGCCGCCGTGTATCAGGTGCGTGAATTCGCCGAGCGGGTGGACTTTCTGTCTGTGGGCAGTAATGACCTGACGCAGTACCTGCTTGCCGTCGACCGCAATAACCCGCGCGTTGCAGACCTCTATCATTCCCTGCATCCGGCGGTACTCAAAGCATTGGCCAGCATTGCCAAAGACGCCAAAGAGCAGGATACCCCTGTCAGTATTTGTGGCGAACTCGCCGGGGACCCGGCTGCTGCGATGCTGCTTGTCGGTATGGGCTATGACACGCTTTCGATGAATGCGACCAACCTGCTCAAGGTGAAGTCCGTGATTCGTGCCGTCAGTGCGCAGCAGATTCAACACTTGCTGCAAGAAGTTATGACCCTGGCCGATGCTGATTCGGTCAACCGTCGTCTGGAAGATGCCTTCCGCAGAGCCGGCTTGAGCCGCGTGATGCGCTTCGACTCGGAATCCGCCCTGATTCATTGATGGATTCATAAAGCCTTAAATTAAGCCTGTTCAAATAGTGTGCTGCGACAGACAACCGCGGCCGCTGCGGGTATGACAATGGAGAAACACGATGTGGAGCTACCCGGAAATTGACCCGGTTGCAATTTCCCTCGGGCCTTTGAAGGTCCACTGGTATGGCCTGATGTACTTGCTCGCCTTTGCGTCGGCTTGGGGCATGGGCGTGATCCGGGCTCGCCAACCCTGGCGCCCGTTGCAGCCCAAGCAGGTTGAAGATCTGATCTTCTACGCGGCGATGGGCACGGTCATCGGGGGCCGCCTCGGATATGTATTCTTTTATAACTTTGGGCAGTTTGTTGAAGACCCATTGTGGCTGTTTCGAGTGTGGGAGGGCGGCATGTCCTTCCATGGCGGCCTGCTCGGTGTGATTACAGCCTGCTTTATATATGCGCGGCGAATTTCACAGCCCTTCCTTGCTGTCATGGATTTTATCGCGCCACTGGTGCCGGCCGGCCTGTTTTTCGGGCGTATCGGCAACTTTATCGGTCAAGAACTCTGGGGGCGTGAAACCACCGTGCCCTGGGGCGTGATCTTTCCGAATGATGATCTCGGCCTGGTGCGGCATCCATCACAGCTTTACGAGGCTTTTCTCGAAGGGCTTGTGATCCTTCTGGTGCTCACGTGGTATGCTCGTAAGCCCCGGCCCACGGGTGCCGTGTGTTCGCTCTTCCTTATTCTGTATGGCTTGTTCCGTTTCAGTGTGGAATTCGTCCGCGAACCGGACGCGCATATTCAATTCGACCTGTTTGACTGGATGACGCGCGGGCAGATACTGTCGGCACCCATGGTGGCAATTGGCCTCATCTTCTTCGTTGGGGCCTATATTCGACACAGCAAGCAGCAAGAAAGAGGCAATACGTGAAGCAATACCTCGATTTGATGCGCCATGTGCGCGATCACGGTGTGCGTAAATCCGATCGCACCGGCACGGGCACCGTCAGCGTGTTCGGCTATCAAATGCGTTTTGATCTGAGTGAAGGTTTTCCTTTGGTGACGACGAAGAAGTGTCATCTGAAATCCATTATTCATGAGTTACTCTGGTTCCTGAAAGGCGAGTCCAATATTGCGTACCTCAAAGAGAATGGGGTGAGTATCTGGGATGAGTGGGCAACGGAAGAAGGCGAGCTCGGCCCGGTCTATGGGGTGCAGTGGCGCTCATGGCCTGGCGCTGATGGCGAAGTGATTGATCAAATCGCCCAGGTCATCGAGCAAATTAAAACCAAGCCGGACTCTCGGCGCCTGATCGTGTCAGCGTGGAATCCAGCGCTGCTACCCGATGAGGGCGTAGCCCCGGATGTGAACGCAGCGCAAGGCCGGATGGCATTACCGCCTTGCCATACCCTGTTTCAGTTTTATGTGCTGGAAGGCCGCCTGAGCTGTCAGCTCTACCAACGCAGCGCCGATGTGTTCCTTGGCGTTCCGTTCAATATTGCCTCCTATGCACTGTTGACCATGATGGTGGCGCAGGTGACGGGGCTTGAGCTCGGCGACTTCGTACACAGCTTTGGTGATGCCCATCTGTATCTGAATCATTTGGAGCAAGTCGAGGAGCAGCTCTCCCGTGAGCCCTTCCCGCTGCCTCAGATGCGCATTAATCCTGACGTGAAAGACATCTTAGAGTTTCGGTACGACGACTTTGAACTGTTGAACTATCAGTGTCACCCGCGCATCAGTGCGCCGATCTCGGTCTAGGAGCCAGGGTATGGAGCTCAACATTGTTGTGGCCATGACAGATACTGGCCTCATCGGGGTGAACAACAGTCTGCCCTGGCACTTGCCTGAGGATCTGAAGCAGTTCAAAGCCAGAACGCTCGGCCACCCGATGATCATGGGGCGGCTGACCTACGACTCTATCGGGCGGCCATTGCCGGGTCGCCTGACGGTGGTGCTGACCGGAAATAAGGATTGGAACGCCCCTGAGGGGGTGCGCGTAGCGCATACGTTGGACGACGCCTTGGCGTTGGCGGAGGCCTGCGCGGAAGAGTTGGGTGTCGCGCAAATCATGATTGTAGGCGGCGCGCGCGTTTACGAGCAGTTTCTACCCAAGGTCAAGCGGCTTTTTGTAACGGAAGTGCACACTCAGCTCGAAGGAGATGCGTATTTCCCCGAAATTGACCGCCGAATCTGGGTGGAGACCTCAAGGCAGCGATATACCTCAGAAGGGGCGAGTGCTCTGGAGTACTCCTTTGTGGAGTATCTGCGTCGGGAGAATGGGTGAATAGTGAGCTTGTGTTACCCATGGTGTTACCTTTGGGGCGTGACAAAACTGATAGTGTTACCAAAGGTGATGTTTTTGTGGGGGAATTTGGTGCGTCACCATATTCGTTTGAATGTTCTCGAACCCTATTATTAGAATCGCGTCTCTAAATTCGTGATTTGGGCTTTAGCCAGCTATTGTCCTGATTTCTGTTTTTTTACATTTTCCGTTTTGGAATGTTCTTTTTTGTCATCAGTACCCAGGTTGGGGGGAATATGAACAAGCATCAGCGAGTAAAGGCTGTGGTGGTTTCCACGGCGATATCTGCAGGCGCATTGTTTGGCAGTGCTGCCCATGCAGATCAAACACTTGACCAAATTCTGGCCGTAGGTCAGTCAAAAACGGCTGCTGCCCAGCAGTCACAGAAACGCATCGACAAGCTGGCCGAAGAAGCTGGTGACTTGCTGCAGAAGTACAAGCTCGTCAATAAAGACATCGAAGGGCTGAAGGTCTACAACGCTCAGCTTGAAAAGCAAATCGAGTCGCAAGAGCAGAAAATCAAAGAGCTGGATGAGTCTATCGACAACATCACCGTTCTGCAGCGTCAGATTCCACCTCTCGCTGTTCGTATGCTGGATGCGCTTGAGCAGTTCGTCGACCTCGACGTGCCTGTTCAGTTGGACGCGCGCCGCGAAAACATCGAGCAAGTACGCGACAACATGAGCCGTGCGGACTTCACCATTGCTGAGAAGTTCCGTCAGGTGCTTGAGCTCTACTCTGTAGAAGCTGAAGCGGGTCGTAAGCTCGAGACTTACACTGCCACTCTGGAAGTGGCTGGTCAGCCACGTGAAGTGGACATCCTGGCTGTTGGCCGTATCGCTCTGGTTTATCAGACTAAGGACACCAAGCTGTCTGGCGCCTGGGATCAAAGCAAGCGCGCGTGGGTAGAACTGCCTGCTGGCGAATACCGCAACGCGATCCGCGAAGGAATCAAAATTGCCAACAAGCAGGCGTCTATTGACGTACTGCAACTGCCTATCATCGCTCCGGAGGCTGCAGAATGAGAACGTTGAAATCTGTATGTATTGGCCTGGCTACTGCCGGTCTGTTGTCCTTCTCCGCGCTGTCGACAGCGCAGTCTGACGAAGCCGCTTCTCTTGACCAGCTTCTGCAAATGGTCAAAGAGGCCAAAGTTGGCGAAAGCGCTGAACAACGCGAGCGTGAAGCGCAGTTCAAAAAGCAGCGTGCCAACCAAGCAGCGCTGTTGAAGCAAGCTGAACAGTCAAAAGCGTCTGAAGAAGCCCGTTCCGAGCGTCTCGAAGAGAAGGCGAAAGAGCTGGAAGAAATCATCAAGCAGAAGCGTGCCCTTCGTGAAGAGCGTCTGGGCTCACTGAACGAACTGTTCGGTCACATGACCTCTACTGCGGGTGACCTGCGCTCCAACATCGAAGCATCTCTGGTGAGCTCTCAGTACCCCGGTCGCGACGAGTTCCTGAACGAGCTGATCGAGAAGATGAACAGCGAAACCAAGCTGCCTACTACAGGTGAGCTGGAAGAGCTGTGGGCTTCTTTGCTGCAAGAAATCGTTGAGTCTGGCAAAGTGGTCAAATTCAATGCGGTTGTTGCCGATCCAGCGGGTAACCAAAGCGAGCGCACTGTAGTTCGTGTTGGTAACTACAACCTGATGTCTGACGGCAAGTACCTCGAGTACAACAACAAGAGCGGTTCTCTGTCAGAACTGGCTCGTCAGCCTGCCTACAACAACGCCGCTGCTCTGCAGAGCGCGACTGACGGTTTCACCAAAACTGGTATCGACCCCACAGGTCCTGCTGGCGGTCAGCTGCTGAAAGCACTGATCAACACCCCTACGCTGATGGAGCGTTGGAAGCAAGGTGAATTCGTAGGTATGTACCTGATCACGCCTCTGTTCTTCATTGGCCTGCTGATCGCTCTGTGGCGCTTCATCGTGCTCAGCGGCATCAACGGCAAAGTGAACAAGCAGCTCAAGTCCAAGTCTGCCAACCCCAACAACCCATTGGGTCGTGTGTTGAAAGTGGCAGAAGACAATCCTGGTATCGATACCGAGTCTCTGGAACTGAAACTCGAAGAAGCGGTCTTGAAAGAAAAGCCTGCGATCGAAAGCATGCTGTCTACTCTGAAGATTATCTCCATGGTAGCGCCGCTGCTGGGTCTGCTGGGTACGGTTACCGGTATGATCATCGTGTTCCAGGCTATCACCATCTACGGTGCGGGTGATCCGAAAGCAATGGCCGGCGGTATCTCGTCTGCACTTGTGACCACCGTTATGGGTCTGATCGTTGCGATCCCGACAGTTCTGCTGCACACCTTCCTGAGCGGTAAGGCCAAGCGCATTACTCACATCCTGGAAGAGCAATCAGCGGGCATCATCGCACGTAAAGCCGAGAGCTAAGAGGAGAGTCCTATGCTGGCATTGATGGACGCATTAGCAGCCATTCAAGCCTTCGTGCAGTCCGGCGGTCCAATTCTGATTGTGATCGCAGTGATGACCTTCATCATGTGGACGCTGCTCTTCGAACGCTTCTGGTTTTACAAAGGGTCTCTGGGCCGCCTCGTTAACGGGGCGCTCAATGACTGGGAAGCGCGTCCAGAACGTAAGTCCTGGAACGCGCAACAAATACGCCGCGCGATGATTTCGCGCGTTAACGAGCAGATCAACACCAATCTCGAGCTGATTGGTACCATGGTGGCACTGTGTCCACTGTTGGGTCTACTCGGTACTGTGACCGGCATGATCGAGGTGTTTAACGTCCTCGCATTGACCGGCGGTGGTGACGCAAAATCCATGGCATCCGGGGTTTCGCAAGCGACAATCCCAACGATGGCAGGCATGGTTGCTGCACTCTCAGGTGTATTTGGCCAGACTCTTGTAAACCAGATTGCGCTTCGCGAAAGTCAGTTGCTTGAAGATCATCTGACGATGGATCACTAAGCACTGGTTATTGAGGCTTAACAAAAGAGAAATCTCATGGCTAAAAGTAAGTCAGCAGCAGATGAGGAAGCCGGGGCGATTGACCTGACCCCGATGCTCGACGTGGTTTTCATCATGTTGATCTTCTTCATCGTGACTGCATCCTTCATTAAAGAACCGGGCATTGAAGTTGATCGCCCGGACGCGACGACAGTGGCCGATGTTAAAACGCCGATTCTCATTGCGATAAGCTCGGAAGATAAAATCTGGGTGAACAAGACGGAAGTCGACTCTCGCCAGCTCAAGCTGCAAATTGAAGCCTTGCTGGCCGAGACGCCGAAAGGGAAGGTCGTGATTCAGGCGGATAAAGAGGCAAGCATCAAGCTGATGACCGAAGTGGCGCAAGCTGCTCGTGAAGCGGGTGTTGCTGAAATCACTGTTGCCGCGAATGCGAAATAAGGGGGCAAACCTATGATTAGATTGATTTCGTCCCTGGTACTGGCTTTCATCGTGACGATGGCGCTGTTGCTGATGATGCACTTGTTGATCGCCAGTAACATGAAGCCACCTGAAGAAGGGGAAGAGTACAAAATCCCTGAAATCACGATGGATGACCGTGAAGTTACGGAAGAGTTTGATACTTCCAAGCCGGACAAGCCAGAAGAAGTTGAAGAACCACCACCAGAGGTACCTGAGCCGGAATTCGAATCTCCGGACATCGACAACTCGGTTGCTGTTGCACCGAAAGTGGGTGTGAAGGTGAACATCGGTGGCGTTGGTGGCTTCAGCTCTGACGGTGACTATCTGCCTATCGTTAAGGTGAACCCGAAGTACCCCAGCCGTGCACTGAGTCGTGGCTTGGAAGGGTACTGTACGGTGTCCTATACGGTAACTAAGACCGGTGAGACAGCCAACATTGAAGAAGCTGATTGTCCTGAGCGCGTGTTCCTGAGCGCTTCGATCAAGGCGGCAGCGAAGTTCAAGTACAAACCCAAGGTGATCGACGGTGAGCCCATTGAAGTGCCGGGTGTTCGCAACAAATTCATCTTTGAGCTGGCGGAGTAGGTGGTAGCTATGAAAACTTGGTTTACACATACAAAGTCACTCGCCTCAGCAACGGTTCTGGCAGGCGCTCTGCTTGCTGGACCTGCTCTGATAGAGGGTGCAGTTCGTTCTGCCGATGTGTCGTTGTCGTTCGCGGGTTCTGTGCACGCACAGGCTCAAGAAAAACAGACACGTCGACTGCCCGGTATCAGCGAGAAAGTGTTCAAGGGCCTGGGTAAAGTGTCTGAGCTTGCGTCACCAGACTTAGACGAAAACCCGAATGCCAAGCCGAATTTCCCAGAAGCTTATAAAGAGCTGAAGGACCTCGAGAAGAAGTGTGCAGAGTGTAATAACTACGAGAAATCGCAGATTTACAACATGTACGCCTTCGTAACCTACCAGCTTGAGAAGTACGACGAAGCGGTAGAGTGGTACAAGAAAGTGGTCTCTATGTCACCGGAAATTCCGATCGGTGTAGAGCTTCAGAGCATGATGTACATCGCTCAGCTTTCTTTCCAGCTCGAGAAGTTTGACCAGTCCATCGATTATTTGAATCGTTGGATGAAACTGGCAAACGAAACCGGCAACGAAGTGGGTCCTGAAATTTGGCAGCTCAAGGCGGTTATCTGCTATCAGAGCGACCAGAAGAAGTGTGCATTCGAGAGCATCAACAATGCGATCAGCATGGTTGAAGGCCGCGGCAAGATCGCTGAAGAAAGCTGGTACAACCTGCAGCGCGCGCTGTACCTCGATCGCGAAGACTACAAAAACGCGACCGTCATTCTCGAAAAAATGCTGCGCCACTACCCCAAAAAGTCCTACTGGACTCAAATTGGTAGCATGTACGGCCTGCTCGAGCGTGAAAAAGATCAGCTTCACGCGATGGACACCGCTTACATGATGGGTGCCTTCACCAAAGAGAAAGATCTGGTGAACCTGTCTTACCTCTACATGGCTGAGCAAGTGCCCTACCGCGCTGCACAGATCCTGCAGGACGGCATGGACAAAGGCATCGTCGAGCGCAACGAGAAGAACCTCGAGACACTGGCGATTGCTCTGCAAACGTCAAAAGAGCTGAAGGAAGCCATTCCTGTATTGCGCGAAGTGGGCAAAATGTCCAAGAGCGGCAACTACTATGGACAGCTGACGTCGGTCTACCTCGACCTCAACCAGCCGGAAGAAGCCATCAAAGCAGGGCGTTTGGCGCTGCAGAAAGGCAACTTCACGCGGGGCGTGGACGGCGAAGTGTACATCAACATGGGCATCGCTTACTTTGATACCCGTCAGTACGGCAAGGCCATTGAGTCCTTCCAGAATGCGGCAAAAATCAAGAAGCACGCTCGTTTCGCTCGCAGCTGGCTGCGCTACGCTGAGAACGAGAAGAAGCGTTACGATGGCTTGAAGAAGGCACTTGCAGGCCTTGGTCTCGACATCGAACAAGTTATCAATTAATCGCGAACCACCGCGATGAATTGATTTTCTCCGGAAGTCATAGGCCACAAGCTGCGTGGCTTCTGGAGAAACCAAAAAAATGGGGTCAGATCAAAATTAACCGGC
>NOXC01000027.1 GCA_003265435.1 Cellvibrionaceae bacterium AOL6 | reverse complement strand
GGGTCAGACCCCCACGTATACGTCGCCGTTTTACTCACAGCTGGCATGGTTAATCTCCTACACGGTTTTGCGCCATTTCGCCTATTTCCGCGCCCAGCCGGCTGGCAGAATGATCAGCACATGGACGTTGCAAGGATGACAGAAGGCTAGGAAGGCTGGAGAAAGGACGCCATGGAGGAAAACAAGGAAAGTGTGTCGACCAAGTAAGGTCAACGGATGCGCCCCCTAAGCAGATTCCAACAACGGCTATGGAGTGGCCGTTGCCAAGCACAAGGATGTGCTATCAGGAAGCCGTACTGCATTCCTCATCCAACGCCCCAGACGAGCGATCGTCTGGGGCGTTTCTGTATACATTGGGGTCAGACCCACTGCTGTCCCACAGTTTGACGGGCAGAAACAAAAAAGCCTGGTTCAATTGATAAGATGGAGTTGCGAAGCTTCAGTCAAATCAAAGGAACCAGGCCGTGGCTCATTCTAACACCGCATTTCACCAAGTGCTTCACCCCGTATCGAGACATGAATTCGAGCGTCTGGCGTCGACACACCATGTTGGCCAAAAACTGCGCAAAGCCAGCCGATGGGACCAGTTTGTCGGCCTGCTCATGTCGCAGCTCTCCTCACGCCAAAGTCTGCGTGATATCGAGGCCAACCTCGAATCACAACGTCACAAGCTGTATCACCTCGGCGCAAAGCCGGTGGCGAAAAGCACCTTGGCTCGGCTTAACGAGAAGCAGCCCTATACACTCTATGAGGCCCTTTTCCACACGCTCTTGAGTCGTGTTCCGGGGCGGGCTTCGGGGCATAAATTCCGGTTTAAAAACCCGTTGTACTCTCTGGACTCGAGTTTGATTGACCTATCGCTCAAGATCTTTCCATGGGCGGATTACAACCGAGGCAAGGCAGCCATGAAGCTTCATGTGGGGCTCAACCATGACGGTATGATGCCTGAGTTTGTTGCCGTCACTCACGGCAAAGAAAGTGACCTGAGCCAGGGGAGGCGTTTTCCCTTTAAGCCAGGGAGCGTGGTGGTGTTCGACAAAGGCTATACGGACTATAGCTGGTATAAGTCATTGACAGATAAAGGGGTTTTCTTCGTCAGTCGCATGCGCCCCAATATGCGTTACGAGGTGCTTGAGCGTCGCGAAGTGAGCTCAGGTGGCGCGGTGCAGCGTGATGAGGTGATACAGATTACGGGTCTGCGAGCCAAGAGGGCCCGTCTCTCTGTGCTTCGTCGAGTCGTATACATCGACCCAGAGACACAGCGCGAGTATGTGTTTATCAGCAACCATATGCGCCTGAGCGCCCAGACCATCGCATCGATCTACAAAGACCGTTGGCAGGTTGAACTGTTCTTTAAAGCCATCAAGCAGAACCTGAAAATCCGTAGCTTCGTTGGAACGAGCCGCAACGCCATACTGACTCAAATCTGGGTCGCCATGTGTGCGTACTTACTGATAGCGATAGCGCGTTTCTCAACACGAACTGGGTGGTCGATGCAGCGGATACTGAGGGTGCTGCAAATCAGTCTGTTCGAAAGGCGGTGTTTAAAAGCGCTGTTGAAGCCTCCGAAAAGCACAGAGCCTATCGGCTCTGTGCAGGGGAGGTTAGCGCTATGACAAAACTGTGGGACAGCAGTGGGTCAGACCCCAATGTATTTTTTTATGCTGACGGGCTCAAAAAAAGTCGCTAGAATCGCGCCAAATTTCATCGGCGTACGCGTCAAGCCATACCACCCTAACCCGTGGCCAACTATGACTATTAAAAACCCGATCTCAGAACTCTTTGGGCAGTCGCCCATTAAACCGATGCAGCAACACATGGCCATCGCCGTCGAAGCGGCGAACCTGCTCGACGCGTTCCTTCGCGCGAGTGATGAAGGCCAGTGGGACCGCGCGGCCGATCTCTATAAGCACATCACCGATAAAGAGCACCAGGCCGATGCCATTAAGATGGAAATCCGCCTGCATCTGCCGAAAAGCCTGCTGCTGCCGGTGCCCCGCTACGACTTGCTCGAGCTTTTGAGCATCCAGGATAAAATCGCCAACATCGCCAAAGACATCAGCGGTTTGATGCTCGGCCGGGAAATGCAGTTTCCCGAGGTGCTGCGCGACACGGTCTGGCAATACCTGACCGCCGCCCAAGACACCGTCGGCCAAGCCCTAAAAGCCGTTGATGAGCTCGATGAGCTGCTCGAATTCGGCTTCAAGGGCCGCGAACTGAAGATTGTCGAGGACCTGATCACGCGCCTCAATGAGCTCGAGCACCTCGCCGACGAACAGGAAATCAAGACGCGCTCCGCGCTCTACGCCATCGAGGGCGAACTGCCCCCAGTGGACGTCATGTTCTACTACAGAATCATCGAAAAAATCGGCTCGTTAGCCGATGTCGCACAACGTGTTGGCAGCCGTCTTACGCTGTTACTCGCCCGCTAACGTCGAAAATAACGGACCTTCTTCATGGAAATCCTTGCTGATCACGGCACGCTGTTAATTATTCTTGCCTGTCTCTTCGGGCTGTTCATGGCATGGGGCGTTGGCGCCAATGACGTCGCCAACGCAATGGGCACCTCCGTCGGCTCAGGTGCGCTGACCATCAAACAGGCGATTTTAATCGCCATGGTCTTCGAGTTTCTTGGCGCTTACCTAGCCGGAGGCGAGGTCACATCGACCGTTCGCAAAGGCATCATCGACCCTGCGGTCATGAGCGATACCCCCGAACTCCTCGTCTACGGCATGCTCTCCGCCCTACTCGCGGCGGGCACCTGGCTGCTGATAGCGAGCATTATGGGCTGGCCCGTCTCGACCACGCACTCCATTGTTGGCGCGATCGTCGGCTTTGCGGCCGTCGGCATCTCCGTGGATGCTGTCGCCTGGGGCAAAGTCGGGACCATCGCCGCAAGCTGGATTGTCAGCCCCGTCCTCGCCGGCACCATGTCCTTCGCCCTGTTTATGAGTGTACAGGCGCTGATCTTCAACAATGCCAACCCATTGCAAGCGGCGAAGAAGTACATCCCCATCTACATGTTTGCGGTCGGCTTCTTGATTGCGATGGTGACCCTCATGAAGGGCCTCAAGCACGTACTCAAAGACTCCGGTATCAGCCTAACCCCATTCCACAACCTCGTCATTGCGGCCATCGTCGGCGGCATCGTCGCAGCCATCGGCATTTATATGCTGAACCGCCTGAAGCTGGACGACGAAGGTCAAGGCGGCAGCCGCCTAGCCAATGTCGAAAAGGTCTTCGGCGTACTGATGATCTTTACCGCCTGCTCCATGGCGTTCGCCCACGGCTCCAATGACGTGGCCAATGCGGTGGGACCACTTGCCGCGGTTGTCGCCACCGTGCAATCCGGTGTGGTGGGCGCTAAGTCCGCGCTGCCCGGTTGGATTCTGCTGCTCGGCGGTGCCGGTATCGTGCTCGGGCTGGCCACCTATGGCTTCAAGGTCATGGCCACAATAGGCAAGAAAATCACGGAACTGACCCCCAGCCGCGGTTTCGCGGCAGAATTGGGCGCCGCCGCCACGGTAGTCGTCGCATCGAGCATGGGGTTGCCGATTTCCACCACGCATACCCTTGTGGGCGCGGTGCTCGGCGTGGGTCTGGCTCGCGGCATCGCAGCCCTGAACCTGCGCGTGATCGGCTCCATCTTTTTAAGTTGGGTTGTCACCCTGCCCGCCGGCGCAGGCTTAGCGATAATCTTCTTCTTCCTCTTTCAGGCGATATTCGGCTAGCGAACGCCCGACATGCTTAGCGCAATTCGGCCACCTAAAGCGTGCGTCTGGATTGCGCCGCAAGCCAATGCCCCTTATGATCATCGGCGAATTGAAGCGCCAGCCTTGAACTCAAGCCTCGCGCCGCCGCCACAAGGAATGACCGCCAAGAGGACTGCATGTCAGCCGAGCAAACAGGCACGTTGTACTACCTGATCCCCGACGCACACCAGAAAGACTTCCGCCTACGTGAACTCTGGCGCGCTGCAAAGCGGGGCCGCCCTATCGAGCACATTCGTCAAAATTGGTTTCGCAAACACAAGCCGATCGGCGGCGTCAAAGTCGCCTACCAACATGTCGAAATGGCTCGGGAACTGGGCTACCACGCAGAGATGATCCGATTGGGCAGTTACGAAGGCAATTTTTTTGGCTTCAACGTCAAACCGCTGCACATTCGAGACGTCGGCTACACGCTCCGCCCCGAAGACACCGTGATCTGCCCTGAGTTTATCCCTTATGAGGGTTTGCGGTATGTGAACTGTAAAAAAGTACTTTTCGTTCAGAATTGGCGTTGGATTTACACGCACTTTCGCCCCGAAGACGAAGGCAAAAGCTATTGTGACTTGGGCTACGACGCCCTCTTAAGCTGCAGCGACTACATCACTGAGTTGCTCAACCGCGAGCCCGATGGGCGCGTGTTCCAGGTTCCCAACTTTATCGATCTGAATAAATTTGTGACCGCACCCAAAGCGCGTGAAACCGGCGTCGTCATGGCGCTACCACGTAAAAACCCCGACGACTTAAAAGCCATCATCAAGGCGTGTGACACGCTGCAGGTGCAATTCAATCTGGTTGATGGTGTCAGCGAAGCCGAAATCATCGAGCAATATCAGCGCTCCGATGTGTTCCTCGCGACGGGTTACCCTGAAGGCTTTGCCCTGCCCCCATTAGAAGCCATGGCCTGCGGCTGTGCCGTAGTCGGTTTTACCGGAGGCGCAGCCAGAGAGTTTATGATCGACGGAGAAACCGCGCTCGTTGCCGCCGATGGCGATACGAGCGCCGCGACCACAGCCCTGCAACGTGTGATGCGAGACGATGCACTCAAAGCACGCCTGCGGGAAGCGGGCCATACCAAAGCACAAGGCTATACCCGTGATCGCAGCCTAGCGGCTCAACGCCAGTTCCTCGACCGAATCTCAGTATTATAATCGGTCTCGGTCTCAGTCTCGCTCACGCCGGTCATCGCGGGATGCTACAGGCAGCGCTTTATTTTGCGCTGCACAAGCTTATCGACACAAGGTATAGCCCGCGATTTCACCGTTCCAGTTCTCATTTAACCAATCCGGCCCAAGCTGGGGAGACTTGTGCTTGTCTGTCCAAGTGAGCGGCTCACGCATTTTCGCAAGATTGGCTCCGGCGCCATCAATGGAGGGGTAAACAATATCGCCCGTACGAAAGGCATCGCAGCCCTTTAACTGCAAATCGGGGCGCACCTGCGTACCGCTTGCAACCACATTCGAAATGGCCGCATCGGTTATGTTGCCCTCCACTTTTCTGAACGTGGGTTCGTATTCGGCCTGGTCCAGTCCGTATTCATTTCCATACTGGGAGTTAGGCGTAAAGTCCACGCTGATCGCTTGCCCGCGAACCCAGTCTTTATCCCAGGGCTGTACACCATTCTGATAGACCAGATTATAAGTAAACGTAGTATTGCGCGGCGGCCGCGTCATGCTGTCTTCATCCCGGTCATACCAGGTAGACAACATCACCGGCTGTGCGGACTCCACGATGGTGTTGTTGCTCAGCACGTTCCCATTACTGACTTGATACCCATCGATATGGTCATCATCGTCTTCTTTCGAATAGCCCGCGACCTGTCCAAGCGCCGTGCGGTACACATCGGCCTTGCCCCCGCCGGCAACGCCTTGAATGTAATTATTCACGATCGTGTTATCTTCACCGATAATTCGGATGCCGGAGCCGCCATCAATACCGTTCTGAAAAAACCAATTGTATTCCACGATATTTTCATTCCCGTGGCGCAATGTCAGCCCCGCTGACGTATCGCGAATGGTGTTATATCGGTAAATATTCAATGAGGATTTATTGGAGATCACTTCAGGCTCCCCGTGTATTGAGGCATCTTGAAATAGATTGCTCTCCACCAATACACCGGCTTTCACGTGCTGCAGGCTCGACTCCCCGATCAATAACGCCTCGCCGCCGTTGCCAACACTGCGCCCCACGTTCCTCGGAGAAAAGTAGTTTCCAAATATGCGGTGACGCGCTGGCAACCCTTCCGACTCAGCATGCTTTAATTGCACCTGCAATACGCTCTTAGCCGATTTTTTAGCGCCAAAAAAGTTGAAGCGGACAAAGTTTTCATACCCGTACAATTCGATCCATTTGTACTCTTTATCAATCGCCTGAGGCGATTCATTATCGATACGGATACGTTGCAGAACACAGCCGTGACACATTTCCAACGCCTTTGTACTGCTTGACCCGGCTCTGCGGTTGGCAATCAAAGGGCGCAGTTTGCCGTCATATTTAGCGGGTTTGGCAAATTGAAAATCAAAGCCCTCCACGATGATGTAAAACCCCCAATACCGCAGCCAGGATTCGCCAGTTAACACCACACCGCCCGGAGATTCTGCTCTCACTGTGATGGGTTTATCCGCCTTACCCTTACCATGCACATTGATTTTCAAATCCGCATAGGTGCCATTGGGGATCACCAGCACATCCCCTGCTTTCAATTTTTTGTTGTATGTTTCTTTACCAGAGCCTTCGTAAATATGCGTCTTCGCAGAGGCCAGGACGGGGAACAGCAGCACCCCTAAAAGCAGAATATGTTTAATGGACTGACTCATCGACTACTCCATTGGTTGAATTTAAGGAAGGTGCTTGCTCACAGGCGGTATAGCCGCTCGTTTGCGTAGCCCAATTCGGGTTCAGCCAATCTGGCCCAAGCCGCGGCGACTTGCGTTCCTCCGTCCACAGTAACGGTGCACGCATTTTACTGAGATCCGCACCGACTCCGTTGACGGCATCATAAACAAGGTCGCCCGTGCCAAAGGCATCGCAGGCATAGAGCGCCAGCTCCGGTTGCACAACCGTGCCGGGCGCAAGTAATGACGACACTTGGCCGTCGGTAAGATTCTCAGCAACTTGATCGTAAGTAGGATAAAACTCGGCAGTGTCTTTACCATATTGATTACCGTAATCGGACTCCGGGGTAAAATCGGCACTGATGGCCAGGCCCCGCACCCAATCAGCCTCTACCGGCGCTACGCCATTTTGGTACACCAGATTATGTGTAAAGCTCGTGTTTAAGGGTGGGCGCGTCATACTAAGCTCTTTTCTGTCGTACCAGGTTGACAACATCACCGGCTGTGCGGAAGCCACTACAGTATTGAAACTCAAAATATTGCCTTCGCTCGGTTGATAGCCATTGATGTTGGCGTCGTCATCTTTTTTAGAATAGCCCGCTACAATGCCCAGTGCTGTGCGGTAGACCGCAGACTTGCCACCACCGGCCACACCATCCATATAATTGTTTACCACAACGTTGTCGTCACCAATCACGCGAATTCCAGAGCCGCCCTCCTTGCCCGCTTGCAACACCCAGTTATATTCCACCGTGTTTCGATCACCGTGACGCAATGTGAGGCCCGCAGACGTTTCGCGAATGGTGTTGTGTCGATAGACGTTCGACGACGATTTATTCGAAATAACTTCGGGCTCACCAGTAATAGATGCATCAAAAAAGAGATTGCCCTCCACCAGCACCTGCGCATCAACATGCTGCATTTTGGAATCACCAACCAATAAGGCTTCGCCGCCATTACCCACGCTTTGCCCCACATTCCTTGATGCGAAATAATTGCCAAAAATTCGGTGTCGCGCCGGAATGCCTTCTGCATTTGCGTGCTTCAATTGCACTTGCAGTACTCGGCTCGCAGATTTTTTCGCACCGAAATAGTTGTAGCGAATGAAATTTTCGTAGCCGTAAACCTCTACCCACTTGTACTCTTCGCTGGACGCTTCCGGCGCTTCGTTGTCAATACGAATACGCTGTAGCACGCAACCGTGACACATGTCTTTGGATTTTTCACTACTGGAACCTGCGCGACGATTCGCGATCAGCGGCCGAATTTTCCCATCAAATGTTGAAGGCTTCACATTTTGAAAATCGAAGCCTTCCACCACAATGTAGTAGCCCCAATAACGCAGCCAGGACTCGCCCGTTAACACCACACCTCCCGGCGTTTCCGCACGTACGGTGATGGGGTTTTGAGCATCGCCCTTGCCATAGGCGTTAATCTTCAAGTCAGCGTAGGTGCCATTAGGAATCACCAGCTCATCACCGGCTTTCAATTTTTTGGTCCAGGTCTCGCCGCCGTCTCCGTCGTAGAGATGGGTTTTGGCTTGACTCTGAAGCGCGATCAGCGCCGACGACATCAATACAAGCTGTGCTAAGTGTTTAATCATAATAAATACCCGAAATCAACAATGCCCCACAGAGTGAGGCATAGCGTGTATGAATAAATGCTGACTAAGCGGTTCTTATTCCGGCAAGCTCTCGTGCGATACCAAACGGAAGCTATCGAACCAGGCCTTCGTTCCCGCCTGCGGTGCGCCTTCATAACTGAGTGCGAACTCATCGACTCGGAATTCGGTATCGCCCGCACTCGCGCCATCGGCAATCAACGTATTCGGGGTATAGCGCACAAACAAGGTCAGCGTGGTGTGGCTGCCCGAGTTAAAGCCCATGCTCACCTGGCGGAAACTGTCTTCCCCTTTCGGTGCTCCATCGGCCTCAAGCTGCGCAAAATCCACCAGCGTGCTGGCCAGTTCGGTGGTGCTCTCACCCGCGTAGACGCCCAGGGTCACCGTCACTGGCGAATCGTTTTTCTCCAGTGCGTACATGCTCAAGGTGTAATCGGTATTCGCATCGAGCCCCGTCAACACCTGGCGCAACTGAGGCGCGCCCACTTCGGTGGCGTCGTTCAATTTGAACTTCGCACTGCCGTCGGTAGACGTGGCGGAGTTCGCAGAACTTTGCACCTGGCCTATCCCCTCACCTTCGTCGGTCAACCAATATTCGCCATCACTGCCGTCGAAGTCGGTCAGGCTAGCATCGCCAATGTCCACATAATTCAACACAAAGTCATCGAGCTTACCGGCAATGGTCACGCTGGTGGCGTCACCAGAGTTAAAACTGAGCATCGCTAATTTATACGCATTGGGCGAATTCACCTCTTCCGTGTACACCGTACCGCCGACATCCGCCGACAATACCGCCGCGCCCTTCACGAAGGCCGTCAACGTGTAATTGGTGTTGGGCGTGACCGCGACGGTCTGAGAGACGCCGCCACTGGTGTCGCTTACTTCCGCGCTGGCACCACGCGAAAACACATCGGCTGGCTCATTCGTAATGACGGCGGAGGTCAGTGTCCAATCACTGTCACCGCTGTCGAAATCATGATTGCCAATCGCCACTTCCTGCACATGCGGGGTCGTCTCAGGTGGACGGTACGACATGGGCCCCACATCATAGCGGTTCAACACCCCACGCACGGCCGTGCCAGCCGCGCTGTCATCGGCCCCCACCAAACTGCTTTCTGCACGGGCGATGCCGTCCATGTCGACACTGGCTTCCGTGAAATCACCAATATTCGCAGGGCTGGCGCCAGAGAGATCCGGGCTGCTGCTACCGGGGCGCCACAGGCCTTGCTCATCCTGCTCCAACATCGCATCAAGCCAGGTCACACCCGCAACACTCGTGAGATCGTCGTCATCGGCAAAGCTCTGCCCGTAGAACACATTGCCCTCAATCACCGAATCGGCAGGCATACCATCGGCCGCCTCCACAATGACCGGGCCGATGCCCTGTGCAATCAGGTTGTTTACCATGTACACCGAGTGCGGGTTACGCGACTTCTGCCCGCCGTCCACATTCAGGCTGTTTACACTGTCGACTACCGTGTTATTCGCCACGTACACGTTTTCCAACTGCTGATAGCCGTTGCTCGTAGAGCCGTCGGAGCCCATCAGCACAATGCCGCCGTGATGCGTGGTGGCCAGATAGCGCGCACCCTGAATGTAGTTATTGGTGACCGTATGGCCATCGTCGATAATGCGCAGGCCGCCCGCAAAGGGATGGTCGTCACCAATGATGAAATTGTTGCTGATGGTCGCATTCGCACCATGACGCGTGGTGATGGAACCGTAGCTGTTGCGCACCGTATTGTGCTCAATACGGTTGCCGCCCGCCTTGTTCGAAATCACCTCGGCCTCACCCTGAATGCGTTCAAACAGGTTGTGCTCCACCACGGAGAAGGAATCCGCTGTGTGCGAATCACTGGTGCCGATGCGAATACCCTCGTATTCGTTGTCCCCACTTTCAGCGTAGGCCTTGCCATCCACCGGTGGGCGATCCCCAAAGTAGTTGTGGTCGATTTGGGCGTAGTCGATCTCCGTGTTCGCCGCGACACCGCCATCCCCCACGTACCGGTCTACGACCAACAGCGCACCACGCGTTGTTTTGCCTGAGAACCAGCTGTGATCGACGCGGTTGTACTGACCGTAAAGGTGAATCCACTTGCCACTGCGATCCGAGCCCTGATCGAGGTCAATAACGGAAATCTCAGTAATTCGACAATGGTTACAGGGGGTTGAGCTGTTTCCGCGAGTTTGCAGGAAGTCACTGCTGGCGCTGACGCCATCTTTAAAGACCAGCCCCTGCAGCACCACATACTCACCACCCATGCGCACGCTCACTTCCCCGCCAATAATGGCCTGGCCAGGATTCTCCGCCGCGACCGTGATGGGGTTGTCTTCAGTACCCTCACCGCCGTAGTTCAGATCGATGCCGTTGTAATTCCCATCGGCCAAACACAAGGTCGTGCCCGCCGCCAGGGAGGTGGTAGCCGCTTCTTCCAGCGCCGATGTCGAATTGTAGACGGTGTCACAGACCACTTCCGGAACGGAATCGTTGTCGCCAAGTGAACCACGCGGGAAATTGGACAAGCCATTTGAGGGGTCTGGGCTCGGCTCAGGTGTTGGCTCCGGAGTAGGCTCCGGAGTAGGCTCAGGAGTAGGTTCCGGCGTAGGCTCAGGAGTGGGTTCTGGGCTTGGCTCTGGGGTGGGCGCAGGCGTCGGCTCCGGAGAGCTCGATGGCGCTGGAGACGGCGTGGGGCTTGAGTCTGAGCCGCCACAGGCAGACAGAACAGCAGTGGCGCATAGCATGGCCAGGGTCAGTTTTTTCATTGTGGTACTCCGAAGATAGCTTCGTTTTTTATTGGTTATTTTGGTGCCTGAGTACGAGTGCGCCGGCCGCTGGGTAATATTGGTGTGGTGGGCGGGGTGGGCGCTTTGGCGTATATGATGTTAATCTATATTTGACAGGCCAGTTGGTCAACCCATAAGTGACATTTAAAGACCTTTTAAAGTGTCCAATATGAGACACATTGGACACTCCACTATTGTATTAAAAGTAGCTAGATCGAAATCTTTTCCATAACTAATAGGAATACGAGCAGCATTAGTAGCTTGACAGCGGCACAACGAATACAATTGAACTTCTACTTATCTATCGCAACCTAAAGCGAAGCACCATCTTTATCCACTACGACTCTGTACTCTATCAGCCTAGGCCCTAAGCACTGGAATTGCTGACCATGAACCGACGAAGCTTCTTTAAATTTTTACCAGCTCTGTGGGCACTCAAAAGCAGCCATATAATCAGTGAAGAGCTCACTCAATTAGAAGCAATTAAGAAAACGGAAAATATTGTAAACCTTAACAAACTCGGAATATCAACCTCAAACTCTGGAAGAAAGAACTCACACATACTTAGCGAACAAGAACATTTTTTTCAGACCAACACTGGAACTCTAGTTATTGCCCCGGGAAAATATTACTTCGATGAATCGGTGAAAATATTTGCTGAAAATTGGAATTTCGATTTCGCCCATGCAACCTTTTCACTTGAAAATTCGACAGGAATAATAGAAAACCAAGCATCAATAATTGTAACCGGAAAAGGTGTCGTATCCACATACAATATTGACGACGACATCCCAGAAGAGCACTCTACAGTAATCATCGAGAACACCGACATAAATATCGGAGACACTCTTTTAATTGTCGACGAGACACAGGGAAGCTTCAATGGATTCAGAAAACAAAACAAAAAAGGCGAGTTTTGTACTGTCAAAGAGAGCACAAAAGATAAAATATCACTAAAAGAAAAACTTCGATTCAGCTACAATAAATTAAATACAAAAGTATATAAAATAAAGCTAGCAAAAGGAGAATGGAAAAACCTCAAAGGAATATCCGCTGGAGGACACCGAAACAATGACAACGACTCCACAGCCATTAGCTTCCGTTGGTGCTCGGGAAAGGTTAGCAACATTTCTGCAGAAGGGTCAGACAACCAGAGCCTCACATTTGACAATTGCTACCTATTAGAGGGGAGCTCACTTTCGGCCAAGCAAACAACCAACATAAATAAACTAAATACAAATTATGGATTTAGGTTCAATAGCTCTGACTATTGTACCGCACAAGGAGAATTTTACGGGCACCGACACGGCGTAGATGCTGGCCCAGTATCAATCCACGCAAAAGATTGCATTCAAAAAATCCCCATAGCATGCGTATTCCATAACTCGAACATATACGGAAATCTAAACAACTCCGGAACTATGGCAGCGAACATACACGCACATGTTTTATGTGGGTTTTCGAATTGTAATGTTTTCGGAGGAGGAGTGGGCTTTTCTGGATCCAAACAATTCTTTAAAGGAGGAAAGATAGAAGTCCCTGAATCAGCCTCAAAAGCATGCGTGTTTATACCTCAAGAACTTCATAGCTTCGATCATATTATGGGCACTCGCGAAACGACTGTTTATTTCAACAGAAAAAACATAAAGAAAAACGAAAGATTTGCAATTGACTTTGGACGATATTCAAAAAAGTGCCTAACAGAAAACACCCAGAGCGGAGGAGTCTTGAAGATCTCTGGCATCTTCCACTGCCCTAAACTAACTACCGCATTAATAAGCTTAAAAAACACAGGATTTTCAAATGGGCCGTATGAGTTACTATTAATTAATTTAACCGTCTCATCTAAAAACAAAAAGACACTTGTGCTAATTGAGGAGGGAAAAGGTGAAAAGCCCGATTTGATCACGTTGAGAAACATCGTCCCAGAATATAAAAACCCAATAGCTATAACTGCTCTCAAGACTACGATATGATTTTTTGATACCGAAAAATCAGAGCATATCTTCTAAAGGTTTTCACATCAGGCTCTATCCAATATCCCGTTTTTTACATAGCTCGCCATAGCAATAGTCGATCTAAAATAGCCGAGCTTCAATACTGATCGATACACCTTCCATTGATATTTCGCCGCAACAAATTTATTGGAAGTCATTCCATGCTGATGACATCGATACTTCGCCAAGTATCCCGGGAGCCCCCCGCAAATTATTTCCTCCTTTTTCATTGACAGCTCAAGCAGCCTCAACCAGAGACAGTAATCTTGTCGCATCCGAACTGTAGGCATATACACCTTACCAAACACATCTGTATCATAGATTGCCGTGAGGCATCCAATTACAGAATTTTTATAAAGCAAGTCTTTATATGAAATTGATTCAGGACAGTATTGCCGCCTAAAAACATCCCCCTTTTCGTCAATCAATACGTAGGATGACCAACAAAATCCCACATTGTTTTTTTCATAAAATCCAACTGAGATTCTAGTTTGTTAGGCTCCCAAATATCATCTGAATCCAAAAAAGCTATGTAGCGACCTCGAGCAGCTTCAATACCTAAATTTCTCGCTGGACCTGCCCCAGGCGTGGAACAATGAAGAGACTTAATCCGGCCATCCTTTTCTTTGGCAGAGCGCACGATCTCTACGGAGGAATCTGTAGATCCATTGTCAATTATTAATAGCTCAAAGTTTCTAAATGTTTGCTGCAATACAGACTCGATAGAAAATGATATATATCGACCTGAGTTAAACACTGGCATAACTACTGAAACTTCAACCATTTTTAACTAACCCTTTCGAAGCTCTGATATATTTGTTTTGTGCAAATATGACAAAGTTCTTCCACACCACATTGCCCTCCGCAACCCTTGCTGGAAAATCCGCTTTTTTAGGAATACGTTGTCAGGCCAACCTTCCGGGACAGAATAATTAAACTCCGACATAAACCACCCGAAAACCTTCAATGCATCCAGCCGAATATCTTCAGTATAATATTGGGCAAAGTCTTTCTCCTTCCCCTGCGTACGATTCCCTTTTTGTAAAACATGGGGATCAAGATTCAAAGCTGTTGTAAACTGGTCGAAGCCATCCTGAAGGCGCTCATACTTCAGAATCAAGTCGTATCGAGACTTACAAATTGATATTGGAGAATTATACTGTGTGCTAACGCAGGCCTTAAAATACTGCTGAAAGCTCCAATTATTGGAAATAATATCCCGACTAATCTTTTGGCTACGTTTTGTAGCCTTTAATGCATTCTTATCGACAAGATTCCCTGAATACAATCCAAGATGATCCGATTTGTATTTATGATATATCGAAACTCGCTCATCGAGGGGGTTTCTAACAGCACCAAATATAAAGTAGTCCTGAAATCGCTTCCTATCAAGAAATCTCAACTCATCTAAGTAGCTATGCTTTCTAAGAACGTGTCTCCCGTCATAATTTTCAACTAAGACTTTCGCTATAGTCGTAGATGCCGTGTGCGGAATCTGAACAAAAACATATTTATGTAAATCTGAAATAATCATATTCTTAACCTTACAGCTTTAGACAACTGAAAGTCCCCCTTAAACAAAATAAATGCCAAGAAAGCCGCACAAAATACAATTGCTATAACAGCAACCCAAAAATCTTTCACAGTCGCACCAATCACCATCACCGCAACAGAAATTAACAACCAGGCGGACAAAGAACGAACGTGCCAATTCTTCGCTCTTCTTTCAATTGAAATAGCTGAATAGGCCTGAACAAAGATGACTACTGAAAGAACTAGTGAGGACAAGAAAAGCACTACAGCTACGGTTTTAATATTAAAAAGACCTAGCTTAATTAACAAAATATCCGCAATCAATTGGAAAACGATTGTAGCTAATAAGGGAATGTATAAACTCTTAAACCCACTAACTGCCTCAAGCACGCCTCTATACATAACACTCACAATATATGGTAGCAAACTGCAAGCGATCAATATCGAATCAAACATAGAAGAAGCGTAAGAATTATTGAGGAATGGTATGATGAACTTTCCTAGGAAAACTACACCAATCAAATATAGCGGGCAAACAAAAAAGCACAATTCGTAAAGCACAGCCTCCAACTTTAAAGCAGATTTTTTGTCATTGTTATTGGCTATTTTCGAGACCTGATATACCACGGAGGAACTGACCCCTCCGATCAATGACTCACCAGATCGAATAAAAAATAGACCAACCGAAAAAACAGCCGCACTTTCAAGCCCGAGAAACTCTGCCACAAGAACCAATGGTAGTAAAAAGTGCATATTTTTTAGGAGTGCCAGAGGGATTCTGGTTATACCCCAAGAAATCAACTTAAAATCAAAAGACCAAAATAAAATTTCTTTTTTCGACCTAAGGCTTACATAAAGCGTAATAACCCCCAAAGCTAAAAAAGTTATCGGTAGAACTTCGAAAAATTCGGCTGTAGATCCAATCCACGATAAAGCATGCCAAACAATGAGTGACGCCAATAGAAACAGAAAGGCCACCGGCCCCTTAATAGCGTTTGAGACCACTGGCCCTACTGAAACCCTAAAAAATGACTCTAAGAATTTTAAGCAACCCAAGCCAACTCCCAGCATGATAGACCACGCCACGAGATCAACATTATCCAAAAGGCCAATATCGAATTGGCTTATAGCCCCAAAAAATACAACTAAAGAAATTACAGATAGCGCTAAAAAACCCCAAAAATACGTACTTATGAGAGAAGGCATACTCTCTCTAAATTTGAGCGCTGGAAAGGCGACCCCAACGCATATAGTAAGAAGCGGAACAGCGGTGGACGCCACACTCCTCACATAGGATACCGCGCCAAAACTCGATTCGCTAAGCGCATAGATTAGATAGAGGTTAAAAGCTATCAAGGAAAAAGTTAAAAAAGCGGAACCTAACGCAGTCGAAAAAAAATCTAATCCGAGCCCATCCCCGTTAAGCTTCATTGACAATATACCCTACGCTCTCCATTTTGTATTTGATTTCATGAAAAACAAAACCGTATTGCTCTTCAGGAATCTGTGAAGCTCTTGGTAGCTGAACGTAACCAAACCCCGCGCCTTGGCCAATCCCCTCCTCTACAGAAGCCACATATTTATCTACATTTTCCTTAAAGAGTTCGTAATAGAATAAATAGTATGGTCCAACATCATTGTTTATATAATCGAGCACTCCATCAATACAAGCTATCCATTGGCAACTAGCGTAACCCCAGTCACTCTGCTCTGACCTAGCCACTTTCCAATCTTTGAATCTAGGCCCCCACACTCGTAATTTTTTATATACTTCATATATAGCAATGATAAATCATAACTAATTTGCGCTACAGAAACATGCTCTATATACTTTTTTATCTTATAGCGGAATAGATGCCTAATTTCGCTCTTATTTCCACTACTCTTTCCCGAAGTAATTTTTCTCGGGTCACCACTCAGCTTTTTAACAGTCGACGCAACACAATTTCGGCCATCACGTAAGACAAAAATTATAAGAGCGTCCGGAAATACTTTTTTTATTAGCCTAGTACGCAAACAGTTAGATGGAGTTTTTTCAACGAATGATTCTCCACCCAATTTTTCAAAGGCCTTTCGTATTTTTCTAATATCGCGATCAGAAATCTCATCCACACCCTGCTTCAGATAATCATCGCAACCGGTCACCGACCGCCAAATTCCTCCTTGCTCTCCAAGATATGGTATTCCCATACTCTTTGCTATTTCGCTAGCGACAAAATGCGTACCCGATCTAGGCGGACCCACAACAAATATTTTTCTACGACTATTCACACTGGCCTCCCACTAGCGAACAAAATAGAAAAGCTTCGCATCTAGCCCCACCCCACTATTTTTCTCATAGTCATCAAATTGGCGAAGAAATATTGCATCAACGTTTTGGTGCTCATAACGCTCGAAGCCCTTCGACATTATTCCGCTATCGATGTAAACAAGAATACCCTTCAATTTTAGTTCGTTGGCAATTTCCAAATAAGGTGAGTTCCTAACATCACTCGTCCCTTTCTTAAACTCAACCCCGTAAAATAGAATACTCTTAATTCCACTGCATACAATCTCGTTTACTTTTCTAGCAATGTATTCTTGGTTGAACAAATTGCTACATTTAAAGATATTTGCCGAGTTAGAGACGTATTTCGATATTTCAGTGGAACAAGCATCCGTTTCCTTTGGAAGACAAAACCCTCCATAAGGGTCACCTGGTCGGAGATATAGAGAATCACAATTCCCTCGAAGCCCAATAAACGCTTCGAAAAACTCTTCAGCATCGACCTCTAAATCGCTCAATGCCAGCCCTACAGAATTACCAAAACTCGTTTTAAGTGCTCTATAGGCATTAGAATACACCTTCACAGCGGCGAGAACTTTTGGATTGGAATAGCTAGCATAGCCAGATGGTAAGTTTATTCGCTCAAAGACCGTAGTATTACCACCATTAAATGGGGCGACCAACGCACTGTCATTTTTGAAATCCTTAATGGCTGACCCTTCCCGAAGAAATTCCGGCCAGTATATGCAATTCACGCCAGCACAAAATTTACTTATTTCATCGAGCTGTTTTGCTCCAAATGTACTCCTTATTACAACATCGGACTTACAAGATGAACAAATTTTTAATATTTCTTTAATCCCATCATAATTATATACCCCAGATACGACGGGAGCATCAATACACACCAGAACTAAATCACTCTCGCTCACGTCTAATTTTAAGCTACAGCGAGCATGAGAAAACAACCAAGGCCAATCCAAATCTTTCTCTAAAAACAGAGGGGTTTTGTCTTTGAATCGACCGACCTTTTCTTCATCAATATCAACCAATTCAATTTCATGCCCTAGTTTTCCTAAGCAATAAGCGTTAATAACACCTATGTGCCCAGCACCAACTATGGTAATTTTCATTACAATCTTCTCCGCAGTATCTTGACGTAACGCTCGCCAATAGATTTAATGCTCCTATTGGAGCTGTCGTACATTCTGACTTCAGGAAACTGGCTAATAGGCGTACATTCTATGCCATACATTCTCGCCAAATCTCTATTCATAATAGTGGAGCGCATATAAATTGGCTTGTTATATGTAGCTGCTAGCGTAGCCACGCCTGAATTCTTTCCCTCAGCATAGTCGATAACTACTGCGCGACTGCTCGCTACAAGCTCATGGATTTTATCTTCAGATAAAAACCTAAACTCGAAAGTGATATTCTCCACTCCCTGAATAGCCTCTAACAATTCTCGCTTATAGTTGTCAGATTCCGGCTCGCCGGCAATAAGAAACTTATGCGATGGGAATTTCATGCAAAAATCCCTAACCGTCCTGACTACATCTTTCTTTTTAGTTAATCTACCAACTATTAAATTGTAGTCACCGCTTTTTTCTTCACTTTTCTTAGGGTAAATCCCTAACGGAAGAAGAGCCCATTTAAAATTTTTTCCTCTTTTGGCAGATTGCACTACAGAATAAGAGCTTTGAGAGGGAAGTAAAAATAGATCCACAAGTGACACAAATTTCAAAAAGAAAAATTGACCCAACCGAGATAGCTTTTCCTCTCTATAGTCGTTATGCACAGTCCAGATCACTTTCTTCCGGAAGACCTTTAACAGGCCAATAAACATACTAAAACCCGCGCCGGCCAAAGGTATGCTTGATGAAAACGCCTTTTCTGGCCAATGAAAATGTAGCACATCGGACAAGAAGAAATTTTTTAGGCCGGACTTAAGATCAAGGACCTCATTTCCTTCTTCCACCAAGAAATCATACATTATTGTATTGCGAGGATTGGTCACTCCGTACCTTGGCCAGGCCCCAATTACATATTTACCTGTCATTTTTCTCAAGCTTCTTACTTCTAGTTAAATATACGATGAACAACATAAAAACCACCCCATGTGTGACTAATGCATTTACGAAATCTACATTTATTGAAACATGAAGAAATTGAGGAAGTGCTATCGATGTAATTAATGCATTATCCCGCTCGTTTTCTACGCCGATACTAGCAATCCAATCTAGCAACATTAGCACTACCACTATCCCCGTCGAATAAACAAATACACCAGCATATCCCGCCTGCATAAAACCTGATGCAACAAACCCGGCGTTATGGTTATTTGGCTCCCCTAACCAATTACCTATCACCTCTCCCGGTGGCATTTCGAAAGGGTAGTCAGACAAAGAAGATAAAAAAGAGTTCGACCAGTACAAATGGTAACCATCAAAAAATTCCATGTAATATGAGAGGTTCATTGCACCAGAAAAAAGAGCTCTCCGAATCAGAAGGCCGACAAGAGCATTAACATTGAAAATCTCACCGACCACCACAATAACCAGTATTGCTATAACGACTCCAAGCATGAATTTAGTGCTACTTTTAAGCAGAATCACACCTAAAAATATAAACGTAACCAGCAGGGGAAACAGTATGTTTGCTTTGCTATTCACAAAGCCAAAAAACAGCACTGACATAGCAAAAGCCAAAGAAACAAGCCACATCTTTCTCTGAGCAATACCCAACAACAAAACTAGCGGTATAACTATTTTCGAACTCCAGTTTACTAAGTAGGCACTCAGCCCCGCGATTGACTCTTTCTGCCCATGCCTGTATTCGTAAATCTTGCTCGGATTAAAGTTAATTTGACTGACTCCACTTTTTACGCCTAAAAGCGCTAAAGCCATACCAACAACCGAAAAAGTGACCAACCAAAATAGCCACCTGCTTTTCTCCAGGGGGGGTATGGTTATCAGTGGTAAAAGTTTCGGCATGGCATTTATATATAGGCTAACCAAAAAAACTAAAATCAGGCACGTATCAGTCACACCGCCTAAAGAACAAACTACTGCAACCGGACAAAAAACTGTCACTATAAAAAAAATGTAAGATATTGACTGGGCGGCCGAACAGAGCGAGCAGCAATCTCAATTTGTGAAACTACAGACAGAATTATTAGAAAAAAATAAGATAAAAATTGACTGAAGATACTATGTCTGTAGACAAACCCCATGTACGCCCAGTCTGCCACCAATATATTTAGATATACCCATTCGAGCGAATATTGATAGCATAAGAAAAGCAGCGCCAAAAAGCAGATGCTAATTAATTGGCTATGATGACTCAGACGATCTTTTTTCAACTTCTACACACAGTCGCTGTATAGTTGGCGCATCACTATTTTGGTAAACAGCACCTGCTGCAACTACAGTATGAGACGGAATAGAGGAACCCGCTAATACTGCAGCTCCCCATGCAATCCAGACATCATCACCTATAATTACAGGCTTGTTTTTATAACCTTGTTCTATTATAGGCGTATCCATTTGGCGGAAGCGGTGATTACGCGTAGAAATATAGGCACCCTCAGCAATTAACACTCTCTCGCCAATGATTAACTTTTCGCCGTAGGCGACTAAAACAGCATTTTCTCCAATGAACGAACCAGATCCAATCGATATATTCTTGTGGCCTTTTAGTACGGCGCCTCGTTTAATACGAACACCGTCCCCGATGGTAGCCCCCAATATACGCGCTTTACTGACCCTAGCTTTAGCCATAACTTTAGATGACTGGATATACTGAATCAATATAAGAGCATATGCTAAAATTTTAATCATAGCTCTTTCTTGTGTGTTTTAATTGATCAGAAAACAAAAACACTAGCAAAATAATTACAGCTAAAAACACTCCCACCATTAGGCCAATTACAACAACAATGATTTTTCCAGGGCCAGCGGGCTCTTCAGCAACATACGCATCATCGAGAATATGGAACACGTACTCAGCGTTAGCTTTAGCCAGCATCATCGACCTTGTCTCTTGTTCGATCAACTGGTAAAAAACTGTCCTGATATCGGAGTTAGCTATTGTTTCCATTGTGTTGCTTAAATACTCTATTTTTCTTTCACTATTACTGATATCCCGCTCTCTCATCGTCTCATCTAACTCTCGAACAATCATATTCAGCCATTCCGCGGCTAGATACGGTGAGTAATATTCGAGCTCAAGAGTGATCATCCCACTAACTTTATCTTCGTTCACTCGTATTCTTGAGTCGAGACTTTTGTATAGCTCGTTGTCGGTTGGAGAAGACGGTTTTAGAAGCTTCGGATCTCTCATCCACTCTTTTTTATCTAAACTATAAATAGATTTGTCTATTCGAAGAGAGTTATCACTTGGGCTCCAGCCTTCTGCAGCGAAAACCTCAACTTCTATATTATGCTTTCTTATGAACGAAGCTAGAAAACTTCGGGACCTTAAGATTTGGAGAGCGACAGAGACTTTCGATGAATCGCCACCCGAAAGATCAACTCCAGCCATGCTAGCCAAACCGCCCAAGTCTCCTACTAGGCTAGATATTCCACTTTTACCTCCAATGGAGACCGGAGCTAGTAATGCAGTTGATTTATAGGTATCAGGCTTGTACAAATCCAATACTAAAGCACTAACCGCGCCAATCAGAGCACAAAAAAAGAGGATGAGCTTCCGCCGCCAAAAAAACCAAACTAGGCCGAGCAATGTCAGTGGGGCAATCGATTCAGATGACTGTTCGACCTTTGAGACTGAAGAGGTAGTATTCATTATAGATAAATTGTTTTCTAGAAAACGCGTTCAATTTTAAACACTTAAACGAAATTTCGTTTTTTCCATCTTATGAAACGCCATGAACGCTTCATCAATATTTGATATGCCACGACAAATCCAAGAGCAAGAAAAAAAGAGAATGCCTCGCTAAAGCCACTCGATACTACCCAAACACCTAACCCCACAAACAACACTTGAACAAACACCATAATATGCAAAGTATTCGTCTTACTAAACCCAGCCCGCAATAAAATATGATGAATATGCGTACGATCCGGCGCCATCGGTGAACGCCCTCGACGTATACGTCTGTACATAATCGTAAACATATCCGTCATCGGCAGCAGAACCAGCCAAAGTGCTGTCACAGGAGCGAACGCGTTAACAGGCCCCTGCGAACCATAAATCACCAGCACCCCTACACTCAGCCCCAAAAACATGGAACCGGCATCGCCCATAAAGATTTTTTTAAGGTTCTTATGGCCTGGGTTACCCCAGATATTAAAGATGAGAAATGCGCCGATAGCGCCAACAAACGCCATACTCAGCATTTGAAAGGTGGTATTGCCGTTGGCACCAAAAAGCGCAACTAAGCCAGCGAAACACACCATTGTGATCGAGCCCACTAGGCCGTCCATGCCGTCGAGCATATTGAAGGCGTTAATCACGCCCATAAGCGAGAGTATGGTCAGCGGGTAACCTAACCATCCCGGGTTGAGCTCGCCAATACCCAAGATATCGCCAAAACTATCAATATGGACGTCTAACCCATAGACGAAAATTCCACAAATAATCAGCTGGCCGACTAATCTGAATCGCGCACTGATGTCGTATCTATCGTCAATCATCCCCATAAAAACAATAAGCCCGCCCGCTAGGAGAAAGAGCCTTATGAAGATGGGTTGTTCCAGAAATATGAGGCTGGTTATGGATACGCTGGCATAGATGGCGACGCCGCCGATGAGAGGGATGACCCCTTGATGCTTTTTGCGTCCACCTGGTTTGTCGACAAGTTCCACCCAGTAGGCGAGTGGTTTGAGAATTTTCACGCAGAGAAATGCGAGAATGAAAGAGACGGCTAAAATACCCAAGCCCGGTTCCATAAAACTACCTTTAAGTTAAGTTCCCTATACATGTTCCAGAAGTCGCGCTCCTGCGGCTTCGCAATCTTACACTAGTGAGTCTATTTTGGCGCGTAATACCAGTTATTTCTGTAAAGAACTGTGGGCCTTATAGATTTAATTCACTAGTCTGTTTTTTTGGTGCTTGTGTAACTTTTTGCTGCTTGGAGCGGTCGGAGGCTGGGTATACATTGGGGTCAGACTCCGTACGGGGTCTGACCCCAATGTATACCCAATCACTCGTTACACCCGCCCGAATTTGTCCTCAAATCGCACGATGTCATCCTCCCCAAGATAACTGCCACTCTGCACTTCAATCAGCTGCAGATTGATTTTCCCGGGGTTCGTTAGACGGTGCGTTTCACCGAGCGGAATATAGATGCTTTCATTCTCTGTCAGCAGATGCTCCTCTTCGCCACGCTGAACAATGGCCGTACCGCTAACGACAATCCAATGTTCGGCGCGGTGGTGATGCATCTGTAAACTCAGGCTTGCGCCGGGTTTGACTTCAATGCACTTCACCTGGAAGCGCTCGCCAAAGGCAATCGAATCGTAATTGCCCCACGGGCGATACACCTTGCGGTGGAAGGTGCTTTCGCTGCGATCTTCTGCTTTTAAGGTATCGACAATGGCTTTCACATCTTGAGCACGGCTTTTGTGCACCACGAGCAAACTGTCATCGGTATCCACTACGACGATGTCTTCGACACCGACTGCGGTCACGAGCCGATCTTCACCGTGGAAGAAGGAGTTCTTGCAGTCATGCAGGATGACGTCTCCCGTGGCGACATTCCCTTCCACGTCTTTTTCCAGAGAATCCCAAAGTGATTCCCAGCTACCCAAGTCGCTCCACCCTGCATCCAACGGCACCATCCAGGCTTTGTCAGTACGCTCCATTACAGCGTAATCGACGGAGATGTCTTTGCACTGAGCAAAGCTGTCAGCATCCAGGCGCACAAAGTCGAGGTCTTCTTTGGCGTTTTCGAGCGCGGCTTTGGCAGCCTGCACCAGCTCGGGCTCAAACTTCTCTAATTCAGAGAGGTAGGCCTGCGCGCTAAACACAAACATCCCGCTGTTCCAGAAGTATTCTCCGCTGGCGACGTAATGCTCGGCGGTTTTAAGGTCCGGCTTTTCGACAAATTTGCCGATCGCCGCCCCCTGCTCGCTGCTGGCTGCCGCATTGATGTAGCCATAACCGGTTTCGGGCTTGTTTGGTACCACACCAAAGGCCACCAACTTGCCCTCTTCGGCTTGAGCAACGGCTATTTTAAGCGCGGCTTGGAATGCGGTCTCGTCTTTAATCAGGTGATCGGCTGGAAACACGCAAATAATGGCGTCTTCATCGTCTTTCATCGCCTGCATGGCGGCGATGGCGATGGCGGGAGCGGTGTTGCGCCCCATGGGCTCGAGGATGATGGATGCACTGTCGCGGCTCAGCTCTTGAAGCTGTTCGGCGACCATGAAGCGCTGTGCGTCGTTACACACTACCATCGGCACACCATAATCAATAGAGCGTAGCGCCGTGTGCTGGAGCATGGTGTAGTCACCATACAAAGTGTGCAATTGTTTAGGGTACGCTTTACGTGATTTGGGCCACAGGCGCGTGCCACTGCCACCGGAGAGAATTACAGGCTTAACGGTCGTCATTCATCGATCCTGATGTCGTTGGAAGATAAGCAGTCGTTGCGGATTGAGCAGGCGGGTATTCTAACAAATTACGCGAGTGATACGAGAAGTAACATGCCCACCGGTCGTTAAGTTTCTATGAACGGTGTGGGTTGGCGTGTGAATTAGCGCACACTTTCCTTTTCTCGTTGCATGGCATCGTTAACTCGGTCCCTTAGCTCCTTCCCTGGTTTAAAATGTGGCACGAATTTCCCCTCCAGTTTTACCGCTTCTCCGGTTTTGGGGTTACGCCCCATGCGGGAAGATCGGTAATGCAGAGAAAAGCTGCCGAAGCCCCGGATCTCGATGCGCTCTCCCATCGCCAGCGCCTGAGACATTTCTTCAAGGATCAACTTTACGCCCAATTCGATGTCTTTTGGGGACAGTTGATCCTGCTGCTCGGCGATACGTTCTATGAGTTCAGACTTGGTCATTAACTCGGCACCCCTGGCTAATCCGCTTGGCTCTCATCGCGCCAAATCAGTCAGTTGAGCGCGGTTCTTTGAACTAAGCTAAGTTTAGACCTGCAACTTATTGTTATTCAAGGTTTTTTTTGCAGGCAAACTCAAAAAATGCGAGGTAATGCATGCGCCAAGGCCGCAAATTGGCATGTTGGTCTTTTTAGTAACAATATTGTCTAACAATACATACAATAAAGACCAATAAAAGCTACGGGCACAAAAAAAGCGGCCGAAGCCGCTTTTAGCACTGCACGGATGTGAGCCTTACTTCTGGCTTTCGATCTGTGCTTTGATGAGGTCGCCCAGAGTGGTCGCCTGAGAGGCATCGGCCGTTTTGGCGCTGTGCTCTTTGATGGCGGCTTTTTCATCGTCGTTGTCTTTCGCTTTGACACTCAGCAGGATGACGCGGTTTTTGCGGTCAACGCTGGTGATCTTCGCTTCAACTTCTTCGCCTTCTTTCAGCACGTTACGCGCGTCTTCGACTTTGTCGCGGCTGATTTCAGAGGCTTTCAGCGTCGCTTCTACGTCGTCAGCCAGTTTCACAACGGCTTCTTTCGCGTCAACAGTCACAACAGTACCCGTTACGATGGCACCTTTGTCGTTGATGGACACGTAGTTGCTGAACGGATCGTCGATCAGTTGCTTGATGCCCAGAGAGATGCGCTCGCGCTCAGGGTCGATGGCCAGAACAACCGTTTCCAGCTCGTCGCCTTTCTTGTAGTTGCGAACCGCTTCTTCGCCTGTTTCATTCCAGCTGATGTCAGACAGGTGAACCAGACCGTCGATGCCGCCGTCGAGACCGATGAAGATACCGAAGTCAGTGATGGACTTGATCTTACCGCTGATCTTGTCGCCTTTGCTGAACTGGTTGCTGAACGCATCCCATGGGTTTTCGTGACACTGCTTGATACCCAGAGAGATACGACGACGCTCTTCGTCGATGTCGAGGATCATCACTTCCACTTCGTCACCCAGGTTGACAACCTTGGATGGGTGGATGTTTTTGTTGGTCCAATCCATTTCGGAAACGTGTACCAGACCTTCAACGCCTTCTTCGATTTCAGCGAAGCAGCCGTAGTCAGTGAGGTTGGTAACTTTGGCCATGCACTTGGTGCCTTCTGGGTAGCGGGTTTTGATTTCCGCCCAAGGATCTTCACCCAGCTGCTTGAGACCAAGAGAAACACGGTTGCGTTCGCGGTCGAACTTGAGGACTTTGACTTCGATCTCGTCGCCAACGTTCACGATCTCGCTTGGGTGCTTGATGCGCTTCCAAGCCATATCGGTGATGTGCAACAGGCCGTCTACGCCGCCCAGATCAACGAAGGCACCGTAGTCGGTGAGGTTCTTAACGATACCTTTAACTGCTTGACCTTCTTGCAGGTTCGCCAGCAGCTCTTCGCGCTCGGCTGAGTTTGCCTGCTCCATAACCGCACGACGGCTAACAACTACGTTGTTGCGCTTGGCGTCGAGCTTGATCACTTTAAATTCGAGGTCTTTGCCTTCGAGGTGCGTGGTTTCACGCAGAGGACGTACATCTACCAGAGAGCCTGGCAGGAACGCGCGGATGCCCGCAACGTCAACAGTGAAGCCACCTTTGACCTTACCGTTGATGATACCCATAACCACTTCATCGGCATCGTGAGCGGCTTCAAGCACTTTCCAGGCTTCAGCGCGCTTGGCTTTTTCACGAGAAAGGCGAGTTTCACCGAAGCCGTCTTCTACGGTTTCGAGTGCAACCTGAACTTCGTCACCAATGGACAGCTCAAGCTCACCTTTTTCATTTTTAAACTGTTCGGCAGGAATAACGCCTTCAGACTTCAGGCCCGCGTGAACGGTGACCCAGTCGTTGTCGATATCGATCACAACACCAGTTACGATGGAACCGGGGATCATATCAACGGTTTTTAAGCTTTCTTCAAAGAGTTCCGCGAAAGATTCGCTCATGGAAAGTACCTGTATATAAAGGCCGCACGATTGGGGTATCGTTAGGCTCGCCGCGCTACCAGGCCGCGGGTCAGTTTGGTTTGAGTGTGTTGGAGCTGAACCTGGCAATTAGCACCCCGTCACACCCTTTTTAAGGCGGCGGGATGTTAACAGATCATCCTTGATCATTCAACAACCAAATATAAGCCAACTCCCGATTAACAGTTGACACCCCTCCCCCACCCCCTAAAATGCGCGCCTCAATTCGGGGCCTTAGCTCAGCTGGGAGAGCGCAACACTGGCAGTGTTGAGGTCAGCGGTTCGATCCCGCTAGGCTCCACCAAACAA
>NOXC01000026.1 GCA_003265435.1 Cellvibrionaceae bacterium AOL6 | reverse complement strand
GTCGGCATTGAACGTCAATGCGCCCGATGCGACATCGTCAACGAGTTCGTAGGAAGTAATATTGCCATCCACATCACTTGCTGCGGGAACAGAAGCATTCAGCGCCGTTGTTTTCTTCGGTGGTCCCAGTGCCTGCAATTGCTACAGGTGCATCGTTGCTACCCGTGACTGTGACGGTAATAGTCTGTGGTGCGCTGGCTGTGCCTTCATTGTCAAAGGCTCGATAGGTGAAACTCACCTCACGGTTTTCACCGACGGCGAGGTCATCAAAGTCTGTGCCTGGATTAAATTCGTAGCTGCCGTCGGCATTGAACGTCAATGCGCCCGATGCGACATCGTCAACGAGTTCGTAAGAAGCAATCGTGCCATCCACATCACTCGCTGCGGGAACAGAAGCGTTCAGTACTGTATTTTCTTCTTTGCTTGTCGAGCCCGCGCTTGCTACAGGTGCATCGTTGCTGCCGGTCACGGTCAGAGTAATGGTCTGAGGCGCACTGGCCGAGCCTTCATTATCAAAGGCTCGATACGTGAAACTCACCTCCCGGCTTTCACCGACGGCGAGGTCATCAAAGTCTGCGCCTGGATTAAATTCGTAACTACCATCGGCATTGAACGTCAATGCGCCCGATGCAACATCGTCAACGAGTTCGTAAGAAGCAATCGTGCCATCCACATCACTCGCTGCGGGAACAGAAGCATTCAGAACGGTATTTTCTTCAGTGGTCGCAGTGCCAACACTCACCACCGGCGCATCATTGGTTCCATTAATGGTGACACTCAACACTTGAGTACTGCCATCGCTCGCCACCACGGTGATTTCGTCAATGCGTGACTGCCCTGCCGACATATCCTGAACAAGCGATTGATTCAGCGTGTAGAGCCATTCGCCATTGGTGATCTCAAAATCTCCGTAGCTGCCCGACACACTTTGCGGCTCAAATACCGGCGCGTCCGCATCGTCGACATCATTGATCGTCAAAGCACCACGCACTTGAGACACGTTGCCGACATCGGCTTCCGAAACGCTGCCAACAAACTGGCCTGCAATCACAGCGGCGTCATCCGTACCCAGAATGGTGATCACAATGTTTTGACTGGTGCCGTCAGTGGCCGTCAAGGTCAAAACGTCTTGCGCTTCTACGCCATCAGATAGTGATTGCACGCGCGACTGATCCAGCGTGTAAGTCCAGGTCCCATCGATCAATACCAGCTGACCGAATTGTCCATCGAGCACAGTATTTTCAAACTGGGGCTGAGGCCCTGTATCGGGGTCGAAGATCGCAATATCACCTTGCGCCTCGGTCACATCACCGAGATTACCTTCAAGTACCGTTGCATTCAGTGTGCCGCTAACAATCGGGGCATCATCAACCGCATCAATAATAAAATCGTCCGAATCTGACGCGGAATTGCCCTGCGCATCCTGCACCTCCACTACCACGTTGTACGCGCCGTCTGTAAGCGCATCACTCTGTGGCAGCGTTAAGCTCCAACGATTGTCCTGCGACACCTCGAGCTCATAACGCTTACCGTTTAGACTCAACACGACCATACCATCAGTGTCGAGCGCCACACCGCTAAGGGTGGGGGTACTGCTGTACAGGACATCACTCTCATCAATGGTGACCGAAGGCAGGCGCGCGTCGATGCTTACCGCGTCTTCAGCTTGCGCCTGATTGCCTTGCGCATCAGATGCCGTAACCGTCACTTGATAATCGCCATCCTGCAGCGCATCGGCATCGGGCAGCGTTAACGACCAAGTCCCATCCGCTGAGGGCGTAACAGAATACTGATTTCCGGCAATCGACACCGTAACCGGCCCATCCGCATGGGCAACCGTGCCGGTGAAAACGGGTGTGGCGGTATTTAAAATAGATTGATCATCGACCGTGACAACGGGCATCAATGCATCGACAACAAAATCATCTGCGCTCATCACCGCGTTGCCCAAGCGATCCGTGCCGCTGACCTCAAGGGTGTACGCGCCGTCTTCCAATGACGTGCCTTCTGGCAACTCAAAGCGCCAGTTCCCGTTTGCGTCCGGGGTAACGGTGTAACTCTCCCCGTTCAACTCGACAATAAGATCGCCCACGAGGCGGGAGCTTGTGCCGGTGAACACAGGTCGTGCGTCCGTCACGGTGGCCTGATCTACGATATTTAAAGTACCCGGAATGTAGAGCGCGCTCACAGTGGCCGCCGCTTCGGCAAGGCCACCCTGACCATCCGAAACCTGGTATTGAATACGATCGTCGCCTTCGAAGCCCTCGTTCGGGGTATAGCGCAGATCGCCATTTGGCAGGATTTCGACGATGCCGTTTTCAGCGCTCGCCGCAACGACCTGTAAGCTGTCGCCGTCCACATCCGTATCGTTCTGCAAGACATTCACATTCAGCGCGACACCCACTTCGGTCTGGAAAGGGCCATCGTCCAACGCAAGCGGATTGTCATTCACCGGCGTCACTTGCAACTGCGCGACATTCGAAACCGTGCCGCCGTTACCATCCGTTATGACATACGCTATCTCTAATTCGCCATGCCAGTTCGTCGCCGGCGTAAAGCTCACGCTGCCGTCATCATTGACCACAACTTCCCCCGCTGCAGGGTCGACTGCGGCAGAAGCGATGCTCAGCACATCACCATCAATATCTCGACTACCTTCCAGCAAGGTAGAAGCGGGAATCGTTAGACTGCTGTCTTCTTCAATACTGCCGAGATTTATCGCATCGCCAGCTTCCGGCGCATCATTAATATTTTGAACTTGCAGCGCGAATTCTGTTGAAACCTGACTGTTCTCAGCCCCAGAATTATCATCCGCGGTCACGCGAATGGTATAAACGCCATCATTAAAAAGTGCATCTGCATTACTCGGAGTACCGGATATCACTCCCGTGAGCGGATCGAAGCTTAGCCCCTCGGGCAAGCCTTCGATGGTATAACTCAAGCTTTGATCGGCATCCTCGTCTGAAAAATATTCACTCAAATCCACTTGAATACGCACATCCTCGTCCACGTTTAACGGCGGCGGCGTTTGCGCTTCGGGTGCGTTATTTTGAGCAGTGAGAATGAAATTTTGCGAAGCATTCGGATTGAGTTGTTCATCCTGCGAAGGCGCCGCACCGCTTTGTGCGGAAGTTTCAAACCCAAAATTCGGCGTCACTTCTTCTGCAGTCAGCGTAAAACGAGGCGCGCCACCCGCGGAAGAGCCGCTCGTGTTTGGGCTACCGCCTTCTCCGGCAGCCGTTGCGGGTAACAACGCTTCGAGATTAGCGCCCGACTCAATCGCTTCGGCCAGCACATCAAAATTCACCGGTTCGTCGGCAGCACTGCCCTCTTCTTCCTGGTTCAACAGCGCAAGCAACGCGTCGCTCAGCGTGATTGTTTGGTCGTGCCCCAAAGACAGCGAGCCCAAATCATCCAGTACCAACACCGCGGCACTGCTGCCTTGTGCCACCAGCGTATCTCCAGGAAACACGGCCGCACTTTGTCCATCTTTGAGTATGCGTGTCTCACCACTTTCCGCACGCTCCACGAGAACACGACCCTGTACTCCTTTAATCACACCAAGCTGAGCCTTCGGTGCCGATGTTGTTTGAGATTGAGTTGATTCAGCCATGGTGCTACCTGTTGCTTTGCCTGGGTTCACAGAGATTCGACGAGGGTGCCCATCGCGCTGAGAATGCGATAATGAGCAAGGATGCGATCGATATTCGCATTGATCAGAGCTTTACGACTTTCCGTGACTTCGTTTTCCGTATTCAACAGGTCGAGCAAGGTGCGACGACCGATATTGAACTGTTCCCGGTAGGCTTCTTTCGTTGCTTCCGCCGCGCTGACATGCTTTTGCAGAAACGCATACTGTGCGTTCAAGGCATCATAAGCATTCCAGCTCAGATTCAAGCTCTCGATAATCTGACGGCGTGAGTTATTGCGCACATCTTTTGACTCTTCTACCAATGCCGCAGTCTGTTTACGACGCGCTCGATCGGCACCGCCACTGAACAAGTTATAGCGCAGGCGCACGGCCACGATCAGGTCTTCGTCATTGCCTTCAATGCCGCCGATGTTATCGTCCCAACGCTTGTCTGCTTCGAGCGTGATACGAGGGTAGTAATTGCTGGCAGCGGCTTTGTACTGTTGTCGTGCTGCTTCAGTATCGGCTTTCGCACCCAACAAAACCGGGTGTTGTACAAGGGCCTGGTCTAATGCGAGCTGCCGACTCTCCGGCAGCGTAGCCAATGAGGCAGGCACAGACATGGATTCAAGTGTCGGATACAAACCAGTGACACGATGGAACGCACTTTGCGCATCTGCGAAATTGTTCTGTGCGACAATCATGTTCGCATTGGCCAGAGCAAGACGCGCCTCAATTTGATCAAAGTCTGCCTTGCTGCCGGTGCCGGTCTTCAAGCGCAACTGCATTTGGTCATGAATATTCTGGTGTTCCCAAAGCGTCTGACGGGCAAGGTCCAACAATTCAGCGTGTCGTAAGACGGCCAGGTACACACGTGCAGTGCGCAGCGCCAGTTCTTCACTCAGCGCGGCCAATTCAAACTGCGCGCTTTCCACCCTGGCCTTCTGGCGGTTGACCTCGGTAGTCGCGGCAAAACCGTCAAACAGCATTTGCTCTGCACTCAAACCCAGCTCACGACGCTGTAGATCGACATCTTCGTTGCCTGTCGCGGGAGCATTACGTACTTCCTGGCCATAGCCCGCATCCACATCCACAGAAGGCAGATACGCGGCACGTGCTTGACGCACCTCGTGCCCTCGCGCCTGCAGTTCATGCACGGCGGCACGCACTTCAGGGTTGGTTTGGAGAGTGTGTTCGACCGCTTCTTGGAGCGTCATTGCTGAAGCGAATGGCGAAGCGAGGCAGAAAAGTAGACCAGCAGAAATCGACGAGAGTATGTGTTTCATATATCCAATATTTATAAAGTTATACTGTCATTCTCTATGACAAAGCAAAAAACGTGACACATTTCATGGAACGCAAAAATGATGCGTACTAAGACGACAATATAGCACAAATAGGTCATTTATTGAGCAATATTAAGAAAAAGCAGATATAAACAGCGGAATTGATAGGTAGTTTACCTATATAACAACTTTAGCATTAAATTTAGTTGATTCATGTGTCAATTTTATCGACAAAAATACAGACAAAAGAACTAGATAATGCCGCCTCAGCCAATCTTTTAGAATTAGACTCATTGCACTTTACGAATACATAGACCTAACGTTCCCTCAGCGCGAGCTGCTGTGTCTTCAGAATCGGCTTCAACAGATAGCTCATCACCGTCTTCCGACCTGTCAGAATATCGACACTGACGGTCATCCCGGGAATGATCGGAAGCTCACTGCCGTCCGGACCGCTGAACACATCGCTTGTTTCAACACGCACCAGGTAGTAGCTGTCTCCGTTTTCGTCTTCGATGGTATCAGGACTGATGTGCACCAAACGCCCGCTCAGTCCTCCCATCACGGAAAAGTCGTAGGCAGTAAAGCGAATATTCGCCTCTTGCCCCGGATGCAGATAGGCGATATCCGCCGGTCTGACTCGGGCTTCGACTAACAGCAGTTCTTCGCTCGGCACGATTTCCGCGATATCCATGCCCGGCTGAATCACACCCCCGACCGTATTCACAAGAAATCGCTTTACGGTTCCGCCCACAGGTGAAGTGACCGTGGTTCGCTCCACTCTGTCGGCCAATGCGGTGGCACTTTGCCCCAAGCGGCCTAATTCCGAAGTCACATCGTTGAGCTCTTCCCTCGCCTCCCTCCGGAAGGCGAGCCCCACGTTTGCCAGCTTACGCTGAGCTTCTTCAAGTGAAGATTCTGCGCGAGGTAAAGCGAGTTCGGCCGCGCGATACTCACCGCGCAAATCATTGAGTTGGCGCTCCATGCGCAGCAATTCCACCTCCGAAATCGCCCCCCCGGCCGCCGCTTCACGTGTGCGGGTGAGTTCCATTTCTAACAAGTCCAGACTGCCGCGCAATTGATCTCGTCGCGCTTGCAGCTCGGAGATTTCCTGCTCCTTTTGCTCGATCTGTTCTTCCAGTACCTGTTTAGTCGATACGAGCTCTTCGGCCCTCAGCTCGAAGAGCTCCCTTTCCCGCTCCAACAACGCATCAGGCCAGCGGGTTGGCTCTGCGACCACGAAAGGTTCTGCGTCGGCTTCGGCGCGCAAGCGAAGTGATTTCAATTCGAGCTGTTGTTGTGTTAATTCTGCCTCACGCAAACTCGATGCAAAACGCGTATCGTCAATGCGCAGCAACTTTTCGCCGCGCTGAACCTGGTCACCCTCGCGCACGTAAAACTCGGCGAGGATTCCGCCCTCCAGATTTTGAATGATCTGCACCTGCTGCGAAGGGATCACCCTGCCCTCACCACGGCTAAACTCATCCACCTTGGCAAGGCAGGCCCATACGATAAAACAGGTGACGAAGGCGGCAATCAACCACAAAAGGTGTCGCGCCCCACGCGGGGTCTGTTCGAGCAGCGCAGCGGATGCCGATGAGATGTAATTGAGGTCGGTCTGCGAAATCGTCGGCGCCGACGTTTTATTATGAAGAAACACTGAGCTGCCCTTTTTTCAATGCATCGAGCACCGCCTGCTTTTCACCATCGGCCACGATTTTTCCTCGGTCGAGCACAACAATGCGATCCACCAATGCTAACAGGGATATTTTGTGCGTGATGAGCACCAACGTGGACGAAGAATCCGCGAGATAGGCTTGAAAGCGCGATAAAAAATGGGCTTCGCTGGTGTTGTCCATTGCCGCCGTGGGCTCGTCTAACAGAAGAATAGGCTTGCTGGAAACCAACGCTCTCGCCAATGCTAGGCTTTGCTTCTGCCCTCCCGATAACAGCTCCCCCCGCTCCCCGACATGGCGCTCATAGCCATCCGGGTGATTGTTTATCCAATTGCTGACCCCGGAAATATCGGCGGCGCGAAGCATGTCAGCGTCGCTCACGTGCGCGGCGCCCATCAAAATATTTTCCCGAATGGACCCGGTGAACAACTGCGTATCCTGCGCCACACTGGCACACTGCGCGCGCAAATCAAAGCGGCTGTACTGCTCCATATCTACGCCATCAAACAAGACATTCCCGCTGGAAGGCTGATACAAACCCAGGATGAGTTTTTGCAGTGTCGACTTACCGGAACCGATACGACCAATGATCGCGACCCGCTCACCCGGCCGAACTGTCAGGGAAACGCCGCGCAGTACTGGCGCGCTTTCATCTGGGTAGCGAAACCCTACATCGCGAAATTCGAGGCCACCACGAAGGACAGGGCTCTGAATAAATCGCCGCCCGGCTGGCATTTCCTGCGGCTTACTGACTATGGACTGCAAGGAATCCAGAGCGAGGCGACTCTGATGAAACTGAACCATTAAACTCGCCACTTGGGCGAAGGGAGCCATGACACGCGCGGAGAGTATGACACTCGCGATCAAGGCACCCTGGGTGAGTTCACGATTGGCTATCGCGTAGACGCCGACAATGACCACCAGCACACTGCCCACTTGCTGCAAAAACGTAGCGAACTGCGTCGCACTGCCCGCGGTCATCCGCGAACTCAACGACCACCGAGACAACTGCCCGACAGCGGATTCCCAGTGCCGCCGCGTTCGCCCTTCTCCGTTGAGTGTTTTGACCGTTTCCAATTGCGTTAGTGTTTCGACAATCGCCGCATTCTTTCGCGCCGACGCATCAAAGGTCTGCGCCACATAGCGGCTCAGGCGCAAATGACTGAACCAGGAAAACAACAAAACCAAGGGCACGAGGAATACAGGCACCCATGCCACACTTCCACCGATATAAAACAACACAGCCAGAAACAACAAAACAAAAGGCAGGTCGATAAGTGCCGTCACCGTAGTCGATGTGATGAATTGCCGAACCGTCTCAAATTCACGCAGATTTGCGACGAAAGCGCCGACCGAACGAGGATGTTCGGCGTAGTGTGCGCCCAACACCTTTTCGAAAATGAAGGACGACAACAAGACATCGGATTTTTTGCCCGCTAGTTCCAGAAAATACGTCCGCAACATTTTCAGCGCAAAATCGAAACAAAATAGGATCAAAATACCTATGGCAAGCGCCCAAAGCGTCTCAATCGCGCTGTTCGGCACAACACGGTCATAGACATTCATCACGAATAAAGGGTTCGCGAGCACGAACAAATTGATAAAGAGTGATGCCACCAGAACATCGCGGTAAATTTTCCACGAGCGCCCCAGTATCTGCCAAAACCAGCGGTGACCTTGTGTATTCGTCTCCGCGGGATTTTCATGCGCTTCCGCTGGCTTGGTGTACAGCGCAAAGCCACTGTAACGTGCCTGCAGCTCTGCAAGACTGATCTCGCTTTCTGATTGACTTTGCGTGTCAAAGACGCGCGCACGATCGCTAGCCTCATCCAGCGATAGGAGCACCAACGCCGAATCCTCGTCGACCAACAAGGTAACAGGGAGAAGCAATGAGTGGATATCGCTCAGTTTTCGCTGAACCACTTCGGCATCCATTGATGCCCGTGCGGCGGCTCGAACAAAAAGCTCGGGAGTCAACTTTCCCTCTACCAGCGGTAGTCCACCTGTCAGCACCGCCTCACTGGTATTGATGCCTTCATATCGCGCCAGATACATCAACGCGATCAACAGAGGGTCCTCGAACGAGCGAACTCCCCGCCCCTTTGACGCTGGATCAGATTGTTGTGATTCGCCAGGCTGTTGCGACGCCATAGCGCTCTCCCCCAAAAAAACTTGCTACAAGTTTAGCGTCTCCGCCCAAATTCGCCTATTTTATAAGTCAGCAAACTCGCCTTGCGTATGAAAGTGAATTACAAACGCGCGACTTGATTAAAATACCACCGCATTCACTTTCTCGTTATCCTTCACGTACATCACGGCCAGTACCGAGCACTGTAGACATGCTTTTTGTAAAAAAAGATACCAAAGGAAATATCGAAGCAATCAGCCGCAAGGCAGAAGCAGGCTTTGAGCCTTGTACTCCCGAAACACGTCGAGAGGTACAGAAGTTTATCGATGACCAGGGCGATCAGGCCGCGCCCAAAGACGCCCTGCTTGCAAGCGACAACGAACTTGCACGCGTCACCGAAGACCTGATCCACCTGCTGATCAATAAACAGCTCATCATGTTCACGGAGCTACCGGAACCGGTTCAGAAAAAGATCCTGGCAAGAGAAAAGCTCAGAGCTAAGCTGGGGGACAGCGGAGGCACACTGATGGATGACGAAGGGAGCATTTGACCAGATCGGTCAGCTTCGCCCGCCATCGATGACGATTTCTTGACCACAGATCATGGAAGACGCGGTCGAGGCAAGAAACAACGCCGCGTTGGCGATATCCACCCCGTTCATCATCCTCTTGATGGATTGAGCCTCGAGACAATCTTTGTGATTTTGCGGGTTGTACCACAGCTCACGCTGACGCTCAGTGATCACCCAACCCGGTGTCAGGGTATTGACCCGAATGCCTTTGGGGCCCAATTCTCGCGACAGCGCTTTACTCATGCCCACCACGGCCGACTTGCTAGTGACATACACGGGGAAGCCCGTCGCGCCCATGCGATTCGCATTGGAACTCATATTGATAACGGAGCCGTAGCCTTTTCTGGCCATCTCTGCCTCCACTTCCTTGATCGCAAACAAGTAGGGGCGCACATTGATGTCCATGAAATAGCGCCACATCTCATCGTTTACGTCCTGCAGGGTGTGACGATCGTCCCGGGCCGCATTGTTGATCAGGACGGAGATACCGCCACAGGACTCTGAGAAACGCCGTATCGACGCGCTGAGCTGGTCGAGATCGCGTACGTCGACCGCCTCAAAGAAAGGTCTTTGACCCACTGCGTTTTCGATACGATCACACAGCGCCTGGCCGGCTTCTGGCTCATTGGAAACAAACCCGAGGGGAGCGCCCTGCGCGGCAAAGGCGGCGCTAAAATAGGCACCCAAACCCGAACTGCCCCCGACAATAAACACGGGGCGCTTGGCGAGGTCGGGATAACGGACGAATTCCTGAGTCAGATCTGTGTGAAATAACGCTTCAGCATCCACTTAAGTGGCTTCTCATTGGTGAGGGTGTGGTGTAATTATAGAAATCGCCAATTCGCTGGGTCAAGAAAAGCGCGGACCCAGACCCAAATCGATCGCAAACGGGCAAAAAAAAACCCGGCTAATGCCGGGTTTTCCAGAACCTAGTCGACGTGCTACTTACCAGTAAGCACTGTACAAGCCGATCAGAATCACCACCACGCCGAGCGCGGCGATATTGAAACCGCTGGTCGTACGGAAATCAGACGACTCCATACGGATATCGCTGGCAGAATCCGAGCTCTCTTTGTTCTGGATCAGGCTGACGACGACCGCACCCAGTACGCAAAGTACAAATACCAGACCGACACGATCCATAAACGGCAGCGAAGGTGCAGCGAATTTAAACAGCAGCGACAGCAGGAAGGAGCCCAGAATGGCCGTCAGTGCGCCACCGGCGGAGGCTTTTTTCCAGAACATGCCCAGCATGAAAATGACGCAGATGCCCGGAGTGAAGAAGCCAGTAAACTCTTGAATGTACTGGAACGCCTGATCCAGAGAACCCAAAAGCGGCTTGGCGGCGATCATCGCAATCACCATCGCCACGCAGCTGACGATACGGCCGTAGCGCACCAGCGCTTTCTGCGAAGTGTCTGGCTTAACGGAACGATACAGGTCCATTGTGGCAATCGTCGAAACACTGTTCGCCATCGACGCCAAAGAGGAAACAATTGCAGCGATCAACGCGGCAAACACCAAGCCTCGCAGCCCCTCAGGCACCAATGTCATCATCACCGGGTAGGCCAAATCGGATTTGGGCAGATTCGGATACAGCACCACAGCGGCAATGCCCGGTACGACGATGATCAGAGGCATCAGCAGTTTAAGGTAAGCGGCGAAGGCGATACCCTTACGCGCCTCATCGATGCTCTTAGCCGCCAGCGCACGTTGGATAATGTATTGGTTGAAGCCCCAGTACGAAAAATTCATGATCCACATACCACCGATGAGCACCGAAATGCCGGGCAGATCCATGTAGTGCGGGCTGTCTTTACTCAGAATCATGTCGAACTTTTCAGGTGCCTGGTCGGTCAGGGCCTGGAAGCCCGCCAGAACACTGCCATCGCCAATGAGGCTCAGCGAGATGTAGCTGATCATCAAGCCACCAAAGACAAGCAGAACGACCTGAATAATGTCGGTGAACGCTACGGCTTTCAGACCACCAAACAATGAGTACGCAAGAGAGAAGACGCCCAGACCAATCAATCCGTAGACGATGGGGAACCCTGTGATAGCGTTGATTGCGAGCGCACCCAGCCACAACACAGAGGTCAGGTTGACGAACACGTACACACCCAGCCAGAACACGGCCATCGTGACGCGTACACTGTGGTTGTAACGCTGTTCAAGGTACTGAGGCATCGTGTAAATGCCGCGCTTGAGGAAGATCGGCAACATGTATTTGCCGACGAGGATCAGGGTGATCGCAGCCATCCATTCATAGGACGCAATCGCGAGCCCAATCGCGTAGCCCGAGCCGGACATACCGATGATTTGTTCTGCGGAAATGTTGGCTGCGATCAGGGAGGCGCCGATGGCCCACCACGGCAGCGACTTGCTTGCCAAAAAGTAGTCTTCTGTATTTTTATCGTGGCCTGTACGTTCACGTGACACCCAAAGGGCAAGCGCGAACAAACCGATGGCGTATACGATGACGATACCGATATCTAGTGAGGATAACCCCGAACTCATAGTTGTGACCCTTATATTTTTATAGTGTTTTTAACAACCTGCATGGTCCCAACTCCCATGTTCCCAATACAGGCCGAACGAACAAGCGCGCTAGCGTATCAAGTTTTGTAATACAAATAAACTAGCACCCCTGCTATTGTGGGGGAAGTATACCGAATTCACGTCTCACTTCGCGCACAAACACGGAATTAACACGCCTGGAGACACCTGTGCGGGCCACAACAATATCAAATCGTATCGATATTCCTTATACTCCCTGAAAAATGTGTGGAGATTCCGATTTATGAGAGAAGGCAACCTCTCTCTGCGCCTGACCAATATCATTGGCAAAGACATCGTCAACGGCACCTACCCCGTCCAGCAAGAACTACCGACCGAAGCCGAATTCTGCGAAAAGTACGACGTCAGCCGAACGGTGCTGCGTGAAGCGTTCAAGATGCTCGCCTCCAAGGGCATGATCAGTGCGCGGCCCCGTCGTGGCACGCGTGTCGAACCCACTGAACACTGGCAGCTCTTCGACCCGGATATTCTCAGCTGGTTACAACAAACGAAACCGTCAATTGAACTGCTCATCGAGTTCAATCAACTGCGCATGGCGATCGAACCCGAAGCCGCCGCACTAGCGATTCAGCACAACAGCCAGGAAGGCATCGCACAAATTGGCCAAGCGCTGGAGTTGATGCGCAGTGCCCATCACGGTCTCGCAGACCCGCTCGAATCCGATATCGCTTTCCATGTCGCCATCCTCGAAGCCAGTGGCAATCGCTTTTATCAACAACTGACACCGGTCGTTGAAACCGCGTTGCGCTTCAGTATTTTCCTGACAAACCGAGTAAAAGGCGTAGAAGCCGCTGATTTTGACGAACACGCCAAGGTCTATGAGGCGATTCAACACAGTGACGCCGAAGCTGCGCGCGCCCACCTCAGAAAAATGCTCAGCGATGTTGAGGTCTACCTCGCGTCGGTTGCCCGCGAAGCCACATTCAGCTAAACCTCTGTCGATATGCAGTCGGGGTCATACCCGTCTGCTTCTTAAACACCATGACCATGTACTGCAGGGTGTTGTAGCCCGTGCGCGTCGCGATCTCCTGCAGAGGCAAAGCACTCTGCAGCAACAACTGGCGTACACGCGCGATCTGCTCACGAACAATCTCCTGGTGAACGGTGCTGCCAAGACTGGCTTTGAAACGCGCATCCAATGAGGTTCGGGACCCGCCGACTTGACGCAGAACGTGCATCGTCTGAATGCCGTCGCAAGCATGCGCGCGAATGTATCGCATGGCGTCTCGCACTTTTTCATCTTCGACGGCGACAAAATCACTCGATGCGCTGTGCATGATGCCGATCGGCTCTACCAGGTGGACATCCGGCGCAACCACCGTGCCCTTAAACTGCTGATCCAGAAGTTGCGCGGCCAACTCCCCCATCCGTTCGGTCCCCTGACGCACACTGCTGAGGCGATTGCCCGTCAGACCACGAATGATTTCGTCATCGTCCACCCCGAGTACCGCCACCTCGTCCGGCACATGCAGGCCTGCAGATCGACAAGCTTGCAGCAACTGACGCCCGCGTGAGTCGGTCACGGCCATGATGCCAATCGGTTTCGGAACGCGGCGCAGCCATTCGATCAGTTGCTGTTCAGCTGCCCGCCAGTCTCGAGCATGGCCTGTAGGAGCTCCACGATAGCAGTGCAGCGTGACAGTGTTGCCCGCCTGTTTCTGTGCCACCTCAACGAAGGCCTGCTCTCGCTCCCTCGCCCAACGATGCACGCGCCTGTGCGGTAGACCGTAAAAGCCCAAATGCCGAAAGCCGATGCTCAAGAAGTGTTCGGCGGCCAGTGCCGAGATGGACGCATTATTACTCGCCACATACGGAAAGCCTTGCGGATATTCATCCGCATGACGATAGGAGCCACCGACGCCAACCGCTTTCAAGCCCCGAGTACGCACAAATTCCACCACATCGGGGTTATCGAAGTCGGCGATAAAACCATCGCCCTCCCAATCCTGCAGCATATCGACGCGCGCCAATAGGTCCTCTTCGACGTGGATATCCCAGTCTACGCCTCGACTTAAATAGCCTGCGATGCCCGCCAAGACTTTCCTGTCGAACGCTTTGTTGGCATTGAATAAGAGTGTCACTCGGCGGCTGTGCGTCATGAAAAGAGACCTGAACTGAAAGCTGTTAAATATTATAACTGAATTGCAAAATTTATAATTGAATCCCACTACGGGACGCGTTTAGATAGTGCGTTAAGTGCAAATCCGCTGCCGCGCATTGGCGTCCCGCGGAATCGCACAACGCACAATAACGAATAGAGACATCACTATGTTTTTAGGAATCGATCTCGGCACATCGGCCGTCAAAGTCGTTATCACCAATGCCAAGAGCGAGGTCGTCGCCCAGGCGAGCAGCGCTCTGGAAGTGCAGCGCCCCCAGCCTCTCTGGTCTGAGCAGCGCCCACAGGACTGGATTGACGCGATGGAATCGTCGCTCGCAGAGCTCCATCGTCAACACAGCGATGCGATGCAACAGGTTGCCGCCATCGGCTTGAGCGGACAAATGCACGGCGCCACCCTCCTCGATAGTAACCACACCGTGTTGCGCCCAGCCATTCTCTGGAACGATGGACGTTGTCAGGCGGAATGTGGCGAACTTGAAAGCGCGGTGCCAGAGGCACGCCAGATCTCCGGCAATATCGCCATGCCAGGCTTTACCGCGCCCAAGCTCCTCTGGGTAAAGCACCATGAACCCGAAGTGTTTGAGCGCATTGCGCATGTCCTGCTGCCCAAAGATTACCTGCGCTTGCATCTGACCGGCGAACTGGCTTCGGACATGTCCGACAGTGCTGGCACACTGTGGATGAATGTGGCGGAGCGAAGCTGGTCTGACGCGATGCTCACCGGCAGCGGACTCACTGAACACCAGATGCCGAAACTGTTTGAGGGGCCGGAAACCACCGGCACCTTGCGCCCTGAGCTGGCCACGCGCTGGGGACTGAAAGCTGTGCCCGTCGTGGCCGGTGCCGGTGACAACGCGGCCGGCGCGCTCGGCGCAGGCGTCGTCACACCGGGTGATGCCTTTCTCTCACTGGGGACCTCGGGCGTGTACTTCTTGGCCAATGCCAAATACGCCCCAAACCCTGGTGAAGCGGTGCACACCTTCTGCCACTGTTTGCCCAACACCTGGCATCAAATGAGTGTCTCCTTGAGCGCGGCGAGCTGTCTCGACTGGCTCGTCCGCCTGACGGGCGCCACTGATGTACCCTCACTGCTTGCAGAACTCGAACAAGATATCGGCAAAGGCGAGCTGCTGATGGAAGACGTGCCGCTTTTTCTACCCTACCTCAGCGGAGAACGCACACCGCACAACAATCCAGGCGCGAAAGGCGTGTTCTTCGGCATGACCCACAACACCCGTCGCAGCCATTTAACACAGGCCGTGCTCGAAGGCGTCGCCTTCAGTTTTGCAGACGGCCAAAAAGCCTTGCTCGCGACCGGCGAACCCATCCATCACGTCTCCGTGATTGGCGGCGGTTCACGCAGCAAGCTCTGGGGCAACATACTGGCGACCGCACTTGATCGCACGCTTGTTTTCCACGAGGGCTCCGAAGTCGGCCCGGCACTCGGTGCGGCGCGTCTGGCGCAACTTGGTGCCGGCGGTGATTTCTCTAGCAGCGCGATTCACGATGTCTGCTTCAAGACACCCGTCAAATTTACGCTTGCACCCGTGAGCCGCATCAAAGATCATCTACAGGGGCGATGGCAGCGCTACCGAGCGTTGTACCAACACAGCCATGAGCTGATGTAAATCGCCCTTTCGACCGGCCGACCGCACCGGTCGCACAGCGTGCGCTGAACAAAGAGAGCCCGATAACGGGCCATACGATAACAATAGTGATTGGCAACAGGAGTGAACACATGACCCGCAAAATCCGCATGGGCATGGTCGGTGGGGGCGAAGGCGCCTTCATTGGTGCCGTGCACCGAATCGCTGCCGCAATGGACGGTCAGATTGAACTTGTCTGCGGCGCTTTTAGTAGCAACGCTGAAAAATCCAAACGCTCAGGCGAGGCGCTGTATCTGCCAGCTGAACGCTGCTATGGCAGTTATCAGGACATGATGGACTCAGAAGCCGCGCTGCCCGAATCCGAGCGCATGGACTTCGTCGCCATCGTCACCCCCAACCACCTGCACTACCCTGTCGCCGAGGCCGCGTTGAATGCTGGCTTTCATGTGATGTCGGATAAACCGGCGACCTTCAATCTCGATGAAGCGCTGCGCTTGAAAACGCTGGTGGAGAAAACCGGCTTGCTCTACGGCCTCACCCACACTTACACCGGCTACCCTCTGGTGAAAGAAGCACGCCAACGCATTGCGCGCGGTGACCTCGGTGAGATTCGCAAAGTGGTCGTCGAGTACCCTCAGGGCTGGCTTGCCGATCACAGTAATGATGACAGCAAACAAGCGTCTTGGCGCGTCGACCCGAGTAAATCAGGCATCAGCAATTGTATGGGCGATATTGGTGTCCATGCGGCCAACCTGGCCGAATACGTTTCAGGCCTGAAAATCCATAAAATCTGCGCCGATCTCAATGCAACCGTAGCCGGCCGGACCCTCGACGATGACGGCTCCGTGCTGTTGCGCTTTAACAATGGCGCACGCGGTGTACTGATGGCGACCCAAATCGCCGTCGGTGAAGAGAACGCCATACGTATTCGTGTCTATGGGGAAAAAGGCGGCTTTGACTGGCGCCAGGAAGAACCCAATACTCTGGTCTACCGCACCTTGACCGAACCCGCTCAGCTTATTCGCACCGGTGTAGCCGAAATGAGCCCACTGACTCAAGCCAATATGCGCACACCAGCGGGTCACCCAGAGGGCTATCTGGAGGCCTTCGCGAATCTGTATCGCAATTTCGCTTCGCAGGTCCGCGCTCGACTAGAAGGCAGCACCCCCGATGAGGCGGCCTTGGATCTGCCCGGCATCGCCGACGCCGTAAGAGGCATGTCCTTTATTGAAAATGTCGTCGCAGCCAGCGCAGCCGAAGAGAAGTGGCGCGAGCTACCCGATTACTGATCGCAATGCCCGATCCAAAACAGGTCGGGCACACACGCATTACAACAACAATAACGACCTTCAGGACCCGACTATGAACACAATCAACCCCAATCGCCTGTTTGCGGCGAGCTGTATCGCGCTGGTAGTAACGGCCATGACCTTCGCAATCCGGGCAGGTATTCTCGGTGAGCTCAGTGCAAAATTCGGTTTTACCGACACCCAACTCGGCTGGATTAACGGCATGGCTTTCTTTGGCTTCCCTGTCGCCACGATGGTGGGTGGCCTGATCTACAATTTGATCGGCCCGAAAAAGCTTCTTTACCTTGCCTTTGTATGCCATTTGCTCGGCTTGATCATGACGATCACCGCTGGGGGCTTTATGACCCTGCTGCTGTCCAGTTTCTTCATTGGTTTCGCCAACGGCTCGGTTGAAGCCGCCTGTAATCCGCTGATCGCCGACATTTACCACCGCAACAAAACCACCATGCTTAACCGCTTTCATGTCTGGTTTCCTGGCGGTATTGTCATTGGCGCACTCGCGTCTCACTTTATGGGCTCTGCGGGCATCGGCTGGCAAATTCAGATTGCCATCATGCTGGTACCCACATTGATCTATGGCTATATGATTTTCGGCCAGGAATTCCCTGAGATGCAGAACTCCGAAATGTCGACCGCCACGAACGTGAAGTCCCTCTTTACCCCACTCTACATCGTCATTGTGTTCTGTATGACGCTGACCGCGGTGACCGAACTCGGCACCGGCCAGTGGATCGAGCGCATCCTCGGCAGTACTGGCGCGCACCCTCTACTGATCCTGGCGATGACCGCAGGCATTATGGCAGTGGGACGCTTTTTTGCTGGCCCGATCGTGCATCGCTTAAACCCCATCGGCGTGCTGCTCAGCTCGGCCATTGTGGCCGCAATTGGTCTGTTTCTGATGAGCAAGGCCACGGGTGTCACCACCTACCTGGCGGCGATTGTGTGGGCGGTAGGCGTGACCTATTTCTGGCCCACCATGCTCGGCTTTGTCGGAGAGTACCTGCCTAAAACCGGCGCCATCGGTATGTCGCTGATCGGCGGTGCGGGCATGTTCTCGGTGAGCATGTGGAACCCGGTAATTGGCTCTTGGATTGACAGCGCACGTGACCACGCTGCGCAATCGGGGCTCACAGGCGATGCGATTGAACTCGCGGCGGGGCAGTCCACCCTTGCGAACATCGCCATCTTCCCGTTGGTGCTGATTGTGCTGTTCGGCGCTCTGTTCGCGCTGCGCCATCGCTTTGAGCAACAGGCTGAAGCGGCCATGGCCGAAATTCAGGAAGAAAACGAACAGACTGCATAATACGGTACTCGAGAAAGCAGCCATTCGGCTGCTTTCTCGTCATCTCTCCGGATAGACTTTGCCAGCGCCCCCCTTGTTAATCTACGATTCAGCCTCCAGCTTTTAAGTTACCCTTAAAACCTTAAACCTCAGTATGGAGTGCCGCTTCGTGTCGAAAACCGCTCTGGTCTTTAAAAGCCTCGTTCTGTTTGCACTCACCGGTGCTCAGGCCTACGCCGAGACGCTTTTTGAAGCCACGTATAAGGGGCGTCATTCCGGCGTCAATATCGAGCTGGTACGCGCCCTCGAACAGGACAGTGAAAATCAGTACCGCCTGCACTCCAAAGCCAGCAATTTTCTCGGCTACATCATGGAGCAAAGTCGTTTTCAGCTCATCGACAATCAGGTCCAGGCCGATCAATATGTCTATGAACGCAAGGTTTTTTGGGCGCAAGAGCCATCAGGAACTGAACTTCGACTGGACGCAGTCTCTTGTGCGTTACACCCGCACAGACAAACCGGAAAAGAACGCGGAGTTCACGCTCGAACAACCGAATGTCTTGGACCCCTCGCTGTACCAGCTCAAATTACAGCAGGAGCTCAGCCAAGGTGCCAAGCAATTCCGTTTCACCTTCGCCAAAGACAGCCGGATCAAAGACATGGACTTTACCGTCACCGGCCAAACCGAGTATGAAATGGGCGATGATACCTACACCGCGGTGATCGTGGAGCGCATCAACCAACCCGATGACCGAGAGACAGAAATCCTCCTCGTCCCAGAATTGAACTACCAGATCGCTCGAATTGTGCATACAGAGGAAGATGGATCGAGTTACACCATCCGTCTCGCAGAATACAAAGGCAAAAAAGACGCATTACAGCGCTTTTATGCGCGAATTGGCTTACCAAACGCCAATCAAGAGCCGGCATCCGCATCATCGATGTAGCGCCGGATGCCAACGGTTCGCTATAATCCCCACTCTGCTCGCATGCACAGATGGACTTTGCTATGCCCCTTCCTTCCAAGCCGCTGGCCGTGTTGTTCTCCGACATTGTCGGCAGTTCGCGTCTGTATCGCGATCTGGGCAATCGCCGCGCGCAGGAAACCATCCACCTGACGATGGAAACCCTAGGCGCCTGTTGCCTGAAGCATGGCGGCAAGGTGATCAAGACCATCGGCGATGAAATCATGTGCTCGTTCGATGACATTGGCACTGCAGCCGAATCTGCGATTGAGATGAATCGCCTGGTGCAAGACCTCAACATCGAACTCAAGACCGGCCTGAGCCATGGCAATGTGGTCGTGCATGAGGCCGACCTGTTCGGCGACGTCGTCAATAATGCGGCCTTCCTGACCAAAGTCGCCCGGGCAAAAGAAATCCTCGTCGACGAGTTCGCGCTCGCTGCCGAATGCGGAGACACTCCGCTTCCGCCAACCGACCTTATCGCCAGAATGACAATGAAAGGGGCCACTCGCCCTTGTCGCATTTATCGCCTCAACTGGGAAAACAAGCACCTCGACCATTCACTCGGCGCCACGGTCGTGCACCAGAATCAAAGCACTAACGGCGCCAACGGCCATATCCGATCCCTGTCTCTGGCCCATCAGGGCAAGGCCTATCAGGTGGATTCCGAGCATCCCGTGTTCATTGTAGGCCGCGATAAAAGTCATGTATCACTGAAGATTCGCCACGCAAAAATTAGTCGTAAGCACTGCTCGATCTACTTCAAGCACGGGAAGTTTGTGCTCGAAGACCACAGCACCAACGGCACCTATGTTGATCAGGGCGATACCGGCACGACCTTACTCCATCGAGAGAGCCTCGCGCTGCTCGGCTCAGGTCGGATCCGACTGGGACAAAACACAGCACAAGAAGCCCAGTGCACGATTGACTACGAAATCCAGTAATCCAAGACCCACAGCAAAAACTAGCACTTTAGAACTACGTTTTAGACCAACATGCCGCACTTTAATCTAGATTTTTTCTTCATTGAAGCGCGTTGATTCGCGGATTTCCGCAATAAAGACGCTTCTCACGCCAGCGTGCAGAGGCACAAACGTTAGCGAGCACTACGCCGCCGTTTCGCCATACAGCGCCACTTCCCCACACCCTCAAAAAAAACGTGTCCTACGCACGCAAAATCGCGCGCGGATCGATCACTTTTTGATCTAACTCTACCCTCTAGGCAAGCGTCAAAAATCGCACATACTTAGCTCATCGTTAGCTCATCGGAGGTAGAAAACTATGCCAAGAGCGTTCATCACACATGTCGTACTCATCGCCCTGAGCGTGTTGGCGCTGCCGGTATGTGGCGATGATTTCCGCATTGGTATGGACAATGACGAGCGCATGTACGACCCCATTCTTCCCCGAACCAGCCTGGAAGGCGAGATGCTGTACATGGCCGCCGAAGCGGACCGGGATTTCAGCATGCACTCCGTAAACCGAAAATTACACGCTCACTGGCTGCACACCTATCGTGACGGCCGAGACAGTGGCGCCACCGCCATGCGCAAAGTGATTCGCCTCACAGTGCGCACCCTCTTGCCTGGCGGTAGCCCTTCCCCTCAGGCTGAAACGTATTCAGAAAGTACCCGCTCACAGTTCACGCGACTGGAAAACTACGAAATTGATTTTTCTGATGACAAAATCATGATCGGATTTGAATACCATTTCTGATGCTCGCGTCATTGCAAGCCGCACCCTTCTCACACTCGTGATGTCACTTTGCTCGACGTAGCGGTATCATAGCGCCCGACTTTACAGTGAATCGGACACGCTTAGCCCCATGCATTCCCCTGCACCACTCTGGAAACGCCTGTTCTCTACTCTCTACGATGTGATCATCCTCGGCGCGGTGAGTTTATTTTATTTTGCTGTTGCGACCGCGTTTTTCGAGTGGGTACTCCAGGCACATGCCGAAGACTTTCTGCCCAATGCGCAGGGTCTTGGCGTCCAGCTCGGCTGGCTCATCACGCTTATCGGTTTCTATACGTTTTTTTGGAAACGCGTCGGTCAAACGGTGGCAATGAAGGCGTGGCGTCTAAAAGTGGTGCGTACGAATGGTGAGCCGTTGCGCTGGCAGGACTGCCTGTTGCGTTGCGCAAGCGGGTTCCTTTTGAGCCTGCCCGCTGCCTTATCCTATTGGTGGATCCTGGTGGACAAAGAACGATGCGCTTTGCACGATCGGCTGTCCAAAACACGAGTCATTCTGCTTCCTAAGGGCGAATAAGCGCCGCCTTTATTCCGCTCGTTTCAACAAGGTAAAGCCAAGAATAAAGCAGACAAGTATCGGAATCAGCACCGCGTATACCGGGCTGAAGCCCAAAATAATGCTCGTCGGCCCAAGCAGCTTTTGCGATGTTTGAAACACCAAGCCAACCAACACACCTACAAACACCCTGAAGCCCATCGTCACCTGCCGCAGCGGACCCAGAATGAACGAGATCGCAATCACCACCAGGCTCAGTGTGGCGAGCGGCTGCAGCGCTTTTTGCCAGAACGCGAGTCGGTAGTCGCTGGAGTCGAGGCTCTGCTTATCAAGATACCGCGCGTAATCAAACAGGCGCTGCATCGGCAGTTCATCCGGTTGCAGAACCAGCACGTTCAGTAATTCCGGAGAGAGCTCCGAATCCCAGCGACGGCTGGAGAAATGTTCTACGCGGACGCGCTCCTGTTCAAAATGCGAGATGCTGCCGCTCTGCTCAATCCAGTAACCCGCCTGATAAATGGCCGAATCCACGAAGCTTGCCGTCATCAGTTTCCCGTCGTTACCAAACTCATAGCGCGTAATCCCATAGAGCTTGCCATTCGGCAGTACCGCATTGAAATGCATGTACTCATTCCCTTCCCGGTTCCACAGCCCCTTTTCGCGCTCAAGCGCACGTGAGTGACCTTTCGCCAGTGCGCGACGGCTATCGGCATACTGATCCAGATACGGTGCGACAAACTCGTTTAACAAGGCACCTGTGAAGACCACCAGTAGCACCGGTCGAAACACGATCCATACTATGCGCGAAACCGACACGCCCGCGGCACGCATGACCGTGAGTTCCGATGACGACGCCAGCAAGCCCAGCCCCACCAGACAGCCGACCAGAGCCGAAAGGGAAATGTAATCGCAAATACTCGACGGCACATACAAAAGCACATAGACAGCGGCTTCCATAAGGTCATAATTGCCGCGAAGGTTGCCGAGCTGATCGACAAAGTCCGAGATGAGATCGAGGGCGACAATGACAAACAGCACCAACAGAATCGCGCCGAGTACGGTGGAACCCACATAACGATTAAGCTGTTTCACGACGCGCCTCCCGACTGAACAGGCCCTGCACCGCATTGCGCAGCCCTGACCACGAGAACATGGTCACACCAATCAACGCGAACAGAGCATGCACACACCAAAGTAATCCGGGCACGGGCGCGCTGCCCTTTTCCACCATCCCCCGAGCACTGTTCACAGCAACAAGATAGGTCATGTACAAAAGAATGGCGGGCACCAACTTGCCATAGCGACCACGGCGCGGTTTGGTACGACTCAACGGCACCGCCATCAGGCCGATGACCATCACCAGTACAGGCAAGCTCAAGCGCCATTGCAATGCGGCTCGAGCCTCAATTGTGCTGGTATTCCAGAGTGCGGCGGTCGTCATCCCATCCGTTTCTTTTTTGGGTTTTACAGCGTAGTCGGGTTCAGGCAGGCGTTGTGCGTACTCTTCGAATGCCACAACTTCGTAGCGTGCTTCACCGGGGCGCCCCACATAACGTCGGCCATCTTTCAGCAACAGATACTTTGTGCCCAGCTCCCGGTCAACAATGGTTTCACCCGATTCTGCGACCAGAATGGAAGGCACTGTACCGCTGTCTTCACCCGGCATCTCCGCCATAAACACACCCGTCAGGCGTTGCTTATCTTCGGTGATGGCTTCGGCATAGCTGACACCACGACCTGTATCCAGTTCGTGAAAGCGGGCGGGCTTCAAGGTTTCAAAGTCGGTGCGGTTGCGCTGTTCAGCCAACAGGCTTTCCGACGCGCGCACCCCTTCGGGTCCGAGATAAAGGCTGAATAGTGCAACGACACAAGCGACAAACGAAGACGTGATCAGCGTGTAGGCAAGCAACCGCTTTTCAGACATGCCGCACGCCGATAGCACCGTCATCTCGCTATCGACATAGAGCCGCCCATAGGCCATTAATATTCCGATAAACAATCCGAGGGGTAAAATGAGTTCGAGATACGCAGGTAAACGGAAAGCCATCAGCGTCAGCAAAATGCCCGCATCCAACTCTCCCGCTGCCGCTTCCGCGAGATAACTGACAAAGCGCGCGCTGATAATAATCAACAGCAGCACTATGCTCACCGCCACCATGCTCGCCAAAACTTCTTTGGCCAGATAGCGAAAAATAATCACCTACGACGTCTCCGAACTCGAATTAAGCGCTGCATTCTATCTAATTTACGGTCCGTTCACGACAGGAAATTACGGTGCGCTGCGTCTCGTTCCACGCAAGTGCGCACGCAGAGAGCGCCGCGTTTATAGGCATTGCGCAAACAAACTGATACTGTAAGCTTACCTACTTGAGATCTACTCCATTCCGCAACACCACACGCTTCAGGATGCCATGGCTATTTCTTTCTCGACCAAAACACTGACTCAACCTCAAAGCTCGACGGATGCCGTCGTTGTCATCACCAGCCAATTTACACCCGGCCCTCTGCTCAAAGTACTCGAGCAGGCCCAACCTGGCTTATTCAGCAAAGCGCTGAAAAATGCCGAAGCGAAACCCGGCCTTGTGATCGATACGCACCTCCCCGCGAGCGGCAAAAACAGCTACAACCACGTGTTTGTCGTCCAGGCCTCATCCGACAAGAAGCGTCAGACCACGACGCCAAAAGACTTGAACAAAGCGCTTGCTCAGGTCGCGGCCAAGCTTTTGGCTTGTGGCGTAAAAGACGCCACTGTTTTCGCAGATGCCTGCTCCTTTGCCGAGGGCGAGGCGGATATCGAACTGTTCAGTGCCAGCGTCGCTCGAGAATTCGAACGCGCGGCCTACCGCTACACCGCCACCTTCAGCGACGCTGCCGCAAGAGCGGTTAAACTGAAGCGCGTGATTGTGGCCAATGCCTCTGCGGCCGAAGGTCGTCGCGTACGCAAAAGTCTGGCAACGGGAAGCGCCGTGGCCGAGGGGATTAACACCGCGCGCGAGTTGGGTAATTTGCCCGGTAATTACTGCGCCCCCCGCCACCTCGCCGACTATGCACGCGACCTAGCCTCGCGCCACGACACGCTGACGACACGCATCCATGGCCTGAAAGCCATCGAAAAAATGAAAATGGGCTCTTTCCTCTCCGTCGCAAAAGGCAGCGTTGAGGAGCCTAAGCTGATCGTCATGGAATACAAAGGGAAAGCCTCCGCTCGCCCTCATGTGTTAGTCGGCAAAGGCATCACCTTCGACACCGGTGGCATCAGCCTCAAGCCAGGCCCCGGCATGGACGAAATGAAATTTGATATGTGTGGTGCCGCGTCTGTGGTGGGCACAATCGCAGCCCTCGCCGCGATGAAAGCGCCCGTTCACGTTGTTGGCATTATTGCCGCAGCGGAAAACATGCCTGCGGGCAACGCCAGTAAGCCCGGCGATGTCGTCACCTCGATGTCAGGCAAGACCATTGAAGTCCTCAATACCGATGCCGAAGGTCGTCTCGTATTGTGCGATGCCCTGACCTTCGCCGAGCGCTACAAGCCAAAATCTGTGGTTGATGTTGCCACGCTGACAGGCGCCTGCGTCATTGCGCTGGGCAACCACGCGAGTGGGCTCTACGCAAACGATCAGACACTGGCAGACAAGCTACTGAAAGCAGGTGAAGCCAGCGGCGACCGCGCGTGGCAAATGCCACTTTGGGAAGAGTATCACCAGAGCCTGAAAAGCAACTTCGCCGACATGGCCAATATCGGCGGCCGCGAAGCCGGCAGTGTCACGGCAGCGTGTTTTCTGTCCAAATTTGCCGAAGCGTACCCCTGGGCTCACCTCGATATTGCTGGCTCAGCGTGGAAATCCGGTGGCGCCAAAGGCGCGACCGGCCGACCGGTCGAACTGCTCGTCGAGTATCTGTGCCACCATGCGGGATAGGATGCTCACGGCCTCATGACACGTATCGACTTTTACATTCTGCCCCACGACGACGAAGCCCAACGGCTTGAGTTTACGTGCAGATTGGTCGACAAAGCCACGCAGCGAGGCAACCGCGTGTTGCTCAACTGCGAATCCGATTCGAGCTGCACCGAGCTGGATACCCTGCTTTGGGCCTTCCGGCCCGAGTCCTATATCCCGCACGTCACGCTGCCCGACGACGAGCCCAAAGTCAGCGCCGCTCCGGTCGCGCTGACCTGCGGTGGCGACAGCCCTTCGCATCACGAGGTCTTGGTAAACCTGGACAACAGCCTGCCTGAACACTTCGCCCGCTTTCAGCGGCTCGCGCAGATTGTGAACCAGGACAAAAACCGAATTACCGCGTCACGAAAACTCTTCGCGTTTTTACGTGATCAGGGCTACCCTATTGAAGTACATAACCTTTAGAGCACGCGCGCGCCGCTTCCTGGCCGCATGAGAACACGTCTGTTTCATGAGCGACAAACCAAGCAAAAATGAACTTCTGGGAGAGCTGGAATCCATTCGGGATTTTCTGGTCGACCCCGACATCGCGGACGATGACATTCCTACGCTCACGGTCGTCGCAGGAGACGAAATGAACGACTCCAAGGACAGTGACGAACACAACGAACCGAATTTCACAGAGGAAGGCGCTACGCCACAGCCTGCCACCGGCGCTACAGCTGAAATGAGCCACACGGTGTTCGATGAAGACGAGCTGAACACCCCAGCTGAAAAAGCCACTGAGCAGACCGAAGACTCCTTACTTAACACCGTTGAAGACGCCTTACTCAACACCGTTGAAGACTCTCTAGAAGACATCGTCAGCGACGAAGACCTTTTCGGCACCCCACAGGCGCCCAAGGCGGATGTGGCGATAGAAGACATGGACTACGCATCCGAATTGAGCGAAGAGGACATTGAGCTCGAGGATCCGCAGGACGACCACTACGAGTCGGCTGTTGCGCCCCACATTGAGTCCTCCGAATCCGATACCGCCAGCGAGCTCGAGAATTCGGCTTTCGACCTGGATTCGGCCCTACTCCGTGCACACAACAACAGCCCCGCAGATTTTTCAGCAAGCGACACCTCGGCTCAAGGCAGTTTGCTTCTCAAAGAGACGGCGGATGCCCCCACTTACAGCGACATGCCCAAAGCCGCTGGAGAAAACCCCTTTTTGCCCCCGCATATCCGCGAGCGACTGGGCAAGCACAAAGACATTATTCGCCAATACCGCGAAGCGACCGAGCAGAGCAAACGAGAAGCGGAAGAACGTCAACGACGCCAGGAGCAAGGCCAGCGTCGTGAAATTCAAGGCGATCTGCTCGCCGGGTTTGGTGAATCGACCGACGCGGATAAGCCCCACAGCGCCACCTCACTCAGCGCCGAAAAGCTTGACGCATTGGTGGACGAGGTGATCGAAGACATGCTCCCTGAACTCCGTCGTCGACTTCGCGACAAACTCAAACGACAGCTGTAATCCACACTGCTCGAACCCGACCCCCGCCAGCGCTTGGAAATCACGGTGTGGGCGATTATGATCTGGCCTCCCGCAAATAAGGATAAGGCCGGTACTGTCGACCATGAAATTCGTCAAAGCCCTGCTTGGCAGATCCACGCCCAGCGAACTCAAGCAACCTGAACTCACTGACTCACATTTGCTCGCGCTCGCGCGCAATGAATTGGACTGGCAGCCCGACCCACAGACGGTGGAGAACCGAATACAGTCCCTCCACTATGGCGAGACCCTGCGCGCACTCGTCACCACGGAGAGCCGCTACCAGAAAAGTGCCACGCGGACGCTTGCCACACAACTTGAGCAAGGCCAAGTGAATCTGCGTCAACTGCGACAGGATATCGACGACCTTGAACGCCTGCTGAGCATCGCCGCACTGACGGGAGACCCTCAACTCTCCGAGACGCTGTTGGCCGATTTTCATAACGACGACGCCCTGCTCACACTCTGCCTGCGCACACCCAGTGCCAGCCTCCGTCACCAGTTAGCCGAACGCATCCACGACGAAGCCGCATTGCAGGCCATGGCAAAAGCCTTTAAAAATAAAGACAAAACGTGCTATCGCTTAGCTCGACAGCGTCTCGACGCGCTGAAAGAAGCGCGTAAACAAAACGTAGAGAGAGAAGCCGCCGAAGATCAGCTGCTCGAAGCCCTACTCCAGCACAGTCAGCGTCAATACAACCACGAGTACGCGTTCAAACTGGAATCGCTTAAACGACGCCGCGCAGAACTGGCCGAACAGGCACCCACCGATTGGCAACAACACTCGAACACTCTGGTCGCTGCCTGTGAGGCCGTGCTCGCCGAGGGCCTTAAACTCGAAGAGGCGCAACGTCAGGACGAGGCACGCGCACAGCAACCGCAGAAGGAGGCGCGCCCCGAGGAAGCGGCACCGACGCCAGCTGATCCGCAGTTTGAGCAGTTACTCGACAACTACGCGGCCATTCTCAACGCGGTACTGCAGCTCCCGCCGACCGAGATCTCGGTGGAGGAACTGCGTAAAAAGCTCAATGGTATCGCCGAAAATTGGCTGCACCTCAAATCCAGTCACATCCCGAGCAGCACGCAGCAGCACGCCCAGGTCGCATTGAGCGAAGCTCTGCAACAGGTTCTACAGCAATGGGAGCACCAAGCAGAAACGTCTCAAGCTCGACAGACCGCATTCGCAGAAGATGCGGTGTTCGCAGCGCGCGAACAGGCCTGCGAACAGCTCCGACACTGGCTGAAACCCCTGAAGCACCTACCGCGTCACTCCGCCATCATCAACGAAAGCCCGTTGTTCACGGCGCTGAACAAGGTCGAAGCCAGCCTGCATGCCGCACGACAGAGCGAAGTCGACAAACACAAGCAGATCGGCGGCATGATCAAAAAAGCCCAAGCCGCACTGCGTGACGGTCAGCTCAAACGCGCTCAGGGCATTCGCTACTCCGCCGCCGAACGCCTCGAAGAATGTGCGCACGTACCTGCTCATTTGAGCCGACAGTGGCAGGAATTACTCGAAAAGCTCGAGGAAGTCAGCGACTGGCAGTCCTACGCCATCGTGCCCAAGCTCGAAAGCCTGGTCGCAGACATGCAGGCGCTCGCCACAACCCCGCTGACGCCCGAATTACAGGCAACCCGTATTCACCACCTGCAGGATGAATGGAAAGCCATCACCAAGGGCTCAGGTGGCCGCCATCAAGCGCTGTGGGACAGTTTTAAGGCCGCCGCAGACGAGGCCTTTGAGCCCTGTAAACAGCATTACCAAGCACTGGATGCCGAGCGTGAAGCCAATACCCACAAGCGCGAAGCGTTGATCGAACAGCTGAGTGTCTACCTCGACAGCTATGATTGGGAACAGGCCGACTGGGGACAGGTCGAGAAGGTACTGCGCTCTGCCCGTAAGGAATGGCAAGGTTACAGCCCCGCGCTACGCGCGAGCCAACAGACCCTGCAAAAGCAGTTCAACGACAAGCTCGATGCCATTCAGGCTCACCTCAACGGCGAGTACGAGAAAAACAAAGCGGAGAAGCAACGCCTCATCGCCAGCCTCGAACCGCTGACGAAAACTGAGGACCTGCAACACGCGATCGACACCGCAATCCGTTTTCAACAACAGTGGAAAGGCATCGGTCGCTGCCGCCGCAAAGACGACGACGCCCTGTGGCAGCAATTTCGCGGGCTCTGTGACACGATCTTCGCGCGGCGCGATGCCGAGCGAAACGCGCAGAAGGCCGAAGTGCAGCGCGTCGTCGACGAGGCGGAAACCGCCATCGTTGCCATCGAAGCGCTACTGAACATCGACGAAGCCGATTTCGAATCCGCCTACCGTGAATGGCAACAAAGCGCCGAAGCCGTTACCTTTGATGAAAGCCTGCCTCGAGCACAGCAGGCCGCACTGAGCAAACGCTTGCAACGCGCAAGCGATGCGGTGGAAAAGCGTTTCCAAGGCTTGCAGGCACAACGCGCCCAACAGGGCTGGGACAGCCTGTTCGCCCTTAAGGCCGACATCAACGCCAAACAAGACGCGCAAGACGCGCTGCGCGAGGCGCTCGAAGCACTGACCTTTACGCCCGGGAACACGCAGAAACACCTGCTGAACGCCATCGACAGCACCGATGAAGCCGAGAACAGTGACCCTGCCCGCCTCCTCTGCATTCGCGCGGAAATTGCCAGCGGCACTAGCAGCCCGGACGAAGACAAAGAAATGCGCATGCAATACCAGGTTGAGCAACTGCAAGCCGGGCTCGGTCAGCAACGCGAGTCGCAGGTTTCTCTCGCCAACGACTGGCTTGCCCTGCCACGTTTGCCCGAGGGCGACTACCTGCGTTTGCAGGAACGCTTTCTGGCAAGTTGGCGCAAGGTGTCCTAAACCTACTCGCTCATGTCCGGAGCCCGCGTTGGGCGGGCTCCGGCGTTAATGCTATACTGCCGCGCCTTTAACTTCAGACTTACCAAATCGAATCAGCACACCATGGAAAAAACTTACCAGCCAGCCTCCATCGAAACCAAGTGGTATCAAACCTGGGAAAACAGCGACTATTTCGCCCCCAGCGGTGAAGGAGCGCCCTACTGCATCATGATCCCGCCGCCGAATGTCACCGGCAGCCTGCACATGGGCCACGGCTTTCAAGAAAGCATCATGGACGCACTGATTCGCTACCACCGCATGCAGGGCTGCAACACCCTGTGGCAAGTCGGTACCGACCACGCGGGCATCGCCACGCAAATGGTGGTCGAACGCCTGCTCGACGCCGAAGGCACAGACCGCCACGCCCTCGGTCGCGACAAATTCATCGAGCGAGTGTGGGAATGGAAAGAAGAATCCGGCGGCAATATCACCCGCCAGCTACGCCGCCTCGGTGCCTCGCCCGACTGGAGCCGTGAGCGCTTCACCATGGACGACGGCTTCTACAAAGCGGTGCAGGAAGTGTTTATTCGCCTGTATGAAGACGATCTTATTTATCGCGGCAAGCGTTTGGTCAACTGGGACCCGAAACTGCACACGGCCATCTCCGACCTCGAAGTCATCAGCGAAGAAGAACAGGGCCACATGTGGCACTTCCGCTACCCGCTTGCTGACGGCAGCGGGCATCTCGTCGTTGCCACCACCCGTCCTGAAACCATGCTCGGCGACACCGCCGTGGCCGTCAACCCAGACGACGAACGCTACCAGCATCTGATCGGCAAAGCCATTCGCCTGCCGTTGGCCGACCGTGAAATTCCGATTATCGCCGACGACTATGTCGACAGCGAATTCGGCACCGGCTGCGTCAAAATCACGCCCGCACACGACTTTAACGACTATGAAGTCGGCCAACGCCACAACTTGCCGATGATCAACGTGTTTACCGATGACGCGGCCATGAACAACAGCGTGCCCGAAGCCTATCGCGGCCTCGACCGCTATGATGCGCGCAAGAAAATTGTCGAAGACCTCGACGCCCTCGGCCTGCTCGAAAAGGTGGTCGACCACACGCTGAAAGTCCCTCGTGGCGATCGCAGCGGCGTCGTTATCGAGCCCTATCTGACCAACCAATGGTACGTGAAAACCCAACCGCTGGCTGACGAAGCGATCAAAGCCGTTGAAGATGGCGAGATTGACTTCGTGCCCAAGCAATACGAAAACATGTACTTCTCTTGGATGCGTGACATTCAGGACTGGTGTATTTCCCGCCAACTCTGGTGGGGCCACCGCATTCCGGCCTGGTACGACGATGAAGGCAAGGTCTACGTCGGGCGCAGCGAAGCCGAAGTACGCGAAAAATTCCAACTCGGCGACGAGGTTGCGTTGAAGCAAGACGACGACGTGCTCGACACGTGGTTCTCCTCAGGCCTGTGGACTTTCGGCACCCTCGGCTGGCCGGAAGACAACGACTTCCTGAACACTTTCCACCCGACTTCGACGCTGGTCACCGGCTTCGACATCATTTTCTTCTGGGTCGCACGCATGATTATGCTGACCCTCTACTTCCGCAAGGAAGTGCCCTTTAAAACGGTGTACGTGCACGGCCTCGTACGCGACAGTCAGGGCCAGAAAATGTCGAAATCCAAAGGCAACGTGCTCGACCCCATCGACCTGATCGACGGCATCGACCTCGAAAGCCTCGTGCAAAAACGCACCTCCGGTATGCAGGTTCCCAAGCTGCGCGCAAAAATTGAAAAACAAACGCGCAAAGAATTCCCGGAAGGCATTGCCGGCTACGGCACCGACGCCCTGCGCTACACTTATTACTCGCTGGCCTCGACCGGCCGCGACATTAATTTCGACGTAGGCCGCATCGAAGGCTTCCGCAATTTCTGCAACAAATTGTGGAACGCCTCCAACTACGTGCTGATGAACACCGAAAATCAGGACTGTGGCCAAAACGGCGGCGATGTAACATTAAGCCTCGCCGACCGCTGGATTATCGCGCGCCTGCAACAGGCCGAGCAGGCCGTGATTGAAGGCTTTGCCAGCTACCGTCTCGACCTTGCCAGCCAAGCCCTGTACGACTTTGTCTGGAAGGACTACTGCGACTGGTACCTCGAATTAACCAAGCCCGTACTGTGGAACGAAGACGGCGACGAAGCCGTGCTGCGCGGCACCCGCCGCACCCTCGTACGCGTGCTCGAAACCACGCTGCGCCTGGCCCATCCGTTAATGCCCTTCATCACGGAAGAAATCTGGCAACGCGTTAAGGGCCTCGCCGGTGCTGAAGGTGAGTCCATCATGCTCGCCCGCTACCCGGAGCCCGATAGCAGCAAAATCGATCAACAGGCTCTGGATGACATCACCTGGTTGCAGGCCGTGATCGTGGGCATTCGCGCAATTCGCGGCGAAATGAACGTGTCACCCGCCAAGCAAGTTGCGCTTTATATGCGTCACGGCGGTGCCGACGACCAGCGCCGACTCGAAGAAAACCGTCAATTCCTGAGCAAACTGGCCTCATTGGAAACCATTCACTGGCTCGAAAATAACGAGGAAGCGCCTCTGTCCGCCACCACTTTGGTCGGTGAGTTGGAATTGCATATCCCCCTTGCGGGCCTCATCGACAAAGACGCAGAAATTGCACGTCTCGATAAAGAGATCGGCAAACTCGAAGGCGACATACAAAAAATGCAGGGCAAACTGAGCAACGAGAAATTCGTCGCCAACGCCCCTGCTGATATTGTCGAAAAAGAAAAAGAGCGCCTCGCCGAAAAAACCGCTGCCGTGCAAAAACTGGCGGAACAACGCGAAAAAATCCGCGCGCTTTAATACAGACTATTATGTCTTCTTTAGAACACCGACTTAAATTCTGAGTCGGTGTTCTAAGATTCCCCCTCCCCCTCTGCTTGTTCCGTTTAAATAATTGCGCAGTTCTCTAGTGTGTTTTTCGAATTGGTTTTGGTGCGCTACTCATTGGGCAGTCGGATTCGAGGGGGCCTGCTCCACCGTATTTTCCTGCCTGGGACGCGTGAATACATCCCTGTAAGTTCTCCATTCGCATCCCTGCGAATGAGAGCCCAGTCAGAACAATACGGTGCATCAGGCCTTGGGAGGCGGGAGTATCCCTTTTGCTAAGTGCTATTTGCTTGAGTGACTATGTTCGTTTTCTTCGAGATTGGAATTAAGGGGTCAGAGCACTTCGTGGTCTGACCCCGCGGGCGATGAGAAGCGATTTCTCTGGCTCAGTTTCATGTCTTCCGATAAGTATCGTGTCGTTGAAGATTCGCATTGCATCCGAGGCCTGACGCGCGGTAAAGCTTTGGCGGGGCTTCACCCGCAGGGATGCGGGTGGGGAGCCTACACGGATGTACTTACCGCGTCCCCGCCAAAGCTTTACCGCGTGGCAGGCCCCCTCGACTCTCTCCGTTTAAACAAATCACATCACTATCAAACGATTCCGCAGTTCAGCCCTTTTCGGATGAGTTGTGGTGCGCTATTTATTGGGCAACCGTATTCGAGGGGGCCTGCTCCACCGTAAGGTCCTGCCTGGGACGCGTGAATACATCCCTGTAAGCTCTCCATTCGCATCCCTGCGAATGAGAGCCCAGTCAGAACAATACGGTGCATCAGGCCTTGGAAGGTGGGAGTAAACCCTTTGCTACGCGCTATTTCCTGAGCTGTGCGGATTCGTTTTCTTCGAGTTTCGAATTGAGGGATCAGCTGCTAAGGCTCATCAGCATTTCACTTATCTTATTCTCGCGGTGATGACAAATCATCAACTGCTCTTGCGCCCTCGTTAACCCAACATACAAACGGCGCACATCATCCGCCAAATCAAGGTCTTCGTCATCTTGGAAACGCGACAGATAACTCCCATCGAGAATGACCACCGTTTCAAATTCCAAGCCTTTACTGCTTGGGATAGGTATTATATTGACTTTCTCACTATCGGGACTGTATTGCTTTTTATATTGGCTGGTCGCCAACCAAGCACAGGGAATGCCCTCTCGTCGAAGCGCAGAGGCCATCATTTTGCCAGCCACCCCTCCTGGGTACAAAACGGCAACCTCCTTCCAAGCTTTTCCTTTTTGTCTCCACGTTTTCAAACACCTGACGACAAATTCAATCTCAGACTCAAGACTGCTAAATATTTTAACGAAAGGTGGCACGCCGCATTTCCCTGCTGCCTGAGGTTCGACCAAGGGTACATCTGACTCGCCGCCAAGAGAAAAATAGTCCTTGGCAAAATGATACGCAAAATGAAGAATTTCTCGAGTATTACGGTAATTTAGCCGGAGTATGGTAGTTCTCCCTTGCGCTTGAATACCCACGCTCGCCAAACTAAACCCGAGACTAGACCTGCGCTTGTAGATAGATTGTGCATCGTCATACAGCAACAACAAAGAATTGGTTTCCGGATCAACCATCTGCGCAATTAAGGTTAACCATTCTGCTTCGAAATCATGGCCCTCATCAATAAGAACTGCCCCATACTGCCCCTTTGGAATACGGCCTTTACTTACACCGTCTATTACAGTCAAGACCTGCCGCTCCCAAACCGGAGCGTCCCCATCCAATAAATCAACGTGGTAAGCCCTCAGCTGCTCACCACACCAATCGTGGAAATGGTAGACCTGAGTTTGGTTTCCAATGCCGTTTTCAGTAATGAATCGACGTAACCGGGCAGCCAATGTGATATTAAAACACAGCACCAAAATGGGTTTATTCAGCGCTTGTGCCAAGTGTAAACACCGATACCCAAGAATCAATGTTTTGCCAGACCCCGCCACACCATGTACAACACGATGCCCTTCGCCCAAACTACGCGCAAGCTGCTCTTGCTGGAGATCCATGATCTTGACGATATCGGGTATATTTTCTACGAGGTTTTCAACATCAGTCGCGCACTCATTAGTCTCGCCACCAAAAAGATCTCCTTGCGTAGAGTCAATCCTAATCTCAGGAAAAAGGTGCCAACGAATTCTATCAATCTGAGGAAGTGTAAGCTTCTGACCAAATTGATAATTAAACATCCCCCACAAACGCTCTTGAAACATCTCGGCAGAGACGCTTTCCGTCATTTCATCCTGGCAAATCAGCAAATGGTCAGGCATTAACGACTGACGATGCTCTTCGGGAATACCTCGTTCCAGCTGGCCACGCGTAATATTAGTGAACACCACACCATAGCCGTACGGAAAACATAACTTCCCTTTGTACCTGCCCATTATCTGCTTTAGTTGCGGATCGCGTTCGAGCACCTGCAACACTTGATAGCTACACTGCCTCGCCTGCTCGATTGGATGGCTCACTGTTTTCAAGCCCCTTTCGGTATGCAGTTCGACATCTGCAGGATTGATACGCTTAATGCTGGAAGCCTTCCAGTCTTTGACCTCTAGGAAAAGAATTCCTCGCGCTGGATGAAGAACTATAAAGTCAGGGTAGCGGCGCTTGCCTCCCAATGGAATATCGTACCAACACAGATAGTCATCTTCGAGCAACGCTTCGAGACGGCGAGCAAAGCGTTTTTCGCCTGCCGACATTTTAGAAAGGCAAGAACTGAGAGATGGAATTAATTTAGCCACGAAACCCTATTGTAGTGATCGAGTAATTCATTTGATCTTCCATGATTCAAGCTTGGGCACAGGAGACTAGTCTCAAAACACTTTGCCCTGATTCAAGCTTGCGAACGTCGTCTTTGTGCTAATAAACCAGCGGTACACAGCGCTTAGGTTTATTAGTAACACGCAGACCAGTGCTTTTTTACCTCGTTCCTGCTCAAAAAACAACCTCCTTAGGCATACGCAACTAAAACGATGCGATGAGGAGCTAGAGCAGTTCGGCGTCTGGCTACAGAGGGATAGCACCGAATCCGAGGCCTGACGCGCGGTAACTCTTTGGCGGGGCTTCACCCGCAGGGATGCGGGTGGGGAGCCTACACGGACGTACTTGCCGCGTCCCCGCCAAAGCTTTACCGCGTGGCAGGCCCCCTCGACTGACTCTTTTTAAACAATCGCACCGTTCTCAATCGATTCCTAAACAGCTTTTTTGAGTTGTTGTTGGTGCTACGGATTAAGCCGCCGTATTCGAGGGGGCCTGCTCCACCGTATTGTCCTGCCTGGGACGCGTGAATACGTCCCTGTAGGCTCTCCATTCGCGTCCCTGCGAATGAGAGCCCAGTCAGAACAATACGGTGCATCAGGCCTTGGGAGGGGGAGTAAACCTTTTGCCGAGCGCTACTTGCTTGAATGACTAAGTTCGTTTTCTTCGGTTTGAAAATTAAGGGGTCAGAGCACTTCGTGGTCTGACCCCGCGGGCGATGAGAAGCGTTTTCTCTGGCTCAGTTTCATGTCTTCCGATAAGTATCGTGTCGTTGAAGATTCGCATTGCATCCGAGGCCTGACGCGCGGTAAAGCTTTGGCGGGGCTTCACCCGCAGGGATGCGGGTGGGGAGCCTACACGGATGTACTTGCCGCGTCCCCGCCAAAGCTTTACCGCGTGGCAGGCCCCCTCGACTTCCTGTGTTTAAAGAATCGCACGGCTTCCAATCAATAACGCAAAGGCCTTTTTCAAGTTGTGGT
>NOXC01000025.1 GCA_003265435.1 Cellvibrionaceae bacterium AOL6 | reverse complement strand
TTGTCCGCAAACTATGGGACAGCAGTGGGTCTGACCCCATCGTATGCGTTATTTGACTACGGCGAAGAAGGAGCGGCCGTTGCGGATAATGCGCAGGAGGAGTTGTTTGTCAGAGTCGCTGACATTGGCGTAAAGGTCGTCCACACTGTTCACCTTACGGCGGTTTACACTGTAGATGATGTCTCCGGGCCGTACGCCGCTGTACGCGAGGCTCGATGTGGGCGCAAGCTGATTGACCACAACGCCTTCACCATCTTTGTTGTTTTCGAAGCTCGCGCCTTCAAGCAGTGGATGCACACCACCCGGCATGGAAGCGGCCCCCATAGGCTCACCGACTTTGACTTTAAAGTTTCGGTTTTTACCGTCACGGATGACCGTGACCTTTACGGTATCTCCGATTTTCTTAACGCCAATTTGCGAGCGGAGTTGAGAGGAAGACTTGGTATCGACCCCGTCGATGGCGATGATGATATCACCCGGCTCAAGGCCTGCATCTTTTGCCGGCGTATCATCGAACACTCCGGTAATTAACACGCCCTGCTGACCGTTTTTGAGGTCGAAGGCTTTTTGAAGATCGGGCGTGATGTCCTGAATACCCACACCAATCTGACCGCGCTTCACTTCGCCGGAATCAAGTATCTGCTCCATACTGACCCGTGCCATATTGATGGGGATAGCAAAACCGATACCGACGTTACCGCCCGCAGGGGAAATGATTGCGGTGTTAATACCAACCAACTCTCCGCGCAGATTGACGAGCGCACCGCCTGAATTCCCAGGGTTAATCGATGCGTCGGTTTGAATAAAATCTTCATAGCCTTCGATACCCAGCCCGGTGCGTCCCAGTGCGCTGACGATACCGGTTGTCACAGTTTGGCCCAAACCGAAGGGGTTGCCGATGGCGACAACAAAATCCCCTACTTGCAAGGCATCGGAGTCGGCGAGTGGCACTTCAACAAGATCTTCCGCATCGATTTCCAGAATCGCGATATCCAGTTCTGGATCAGAGCCTTTCACTTCGGCTTCATAAAAACGACCATCCACCAACTGCACCTGCACCTCATCGGCTTCTTTGATGACGTGATAATTGGTGATCACCACCCCGTTCTTCGCATCGACGATCACCCCTGAGCCGGCACTCTGCTGCCGCTTTTGTGGGCGCTGTTGCTGCTGTTGCGGCGGCTCCCCAAAGAAGTGACGGAAAAAGGGGTCATTCAACAAGGGGTTATAGGCTTGCTGGCGGGTAGAGAAGGTCGCGATATTGACCACAGCGGGATTCACCTCTTTCAACATCGGCGCCAACGTGGGCAGGGAGCTCCCCTGCGAATCCGAAGTCGGCAGCGCCGCGTGACTCAGGCCACTCGCTACCAGAAATACCAGTCCAATCAAGACTTTCTGCATGCAATTTTCTCCTGCGTATTAAGAACGGGGCTTTGACCCAAATTTTAGGGCTAAGGTTCAAAAATCAAGTTCGACGACAACAACGTATCCATTGGGGTCAGACCCCGACGTATACGGTGGGGTCTGACCCCAATGGATACGTAAGAGAGTGCCAGCTGGTAGCGCTATCATTTGACGTCATAGTTGTGTTTAAATAGTGTTCGACAATAACAAAAAATTGGATGAGTCCTGCGCTATGGAGCTTCTTGCCGTCTTTGCTACGCTGGCGATTTTGATCGTGCTGATCAGCGCGTTGCGTCTGCACCCCTTTCTCGCGTTTTTGATCAGTGCGATTGCGGGCGCGATCATGCTGGGTATTCCCTTGGATCGCATCCCCGATTCCCTGCAGAACGGTCTGGGTAACACCTTGGGCGGTCTGACCATTGTGCTGTGCCTCGGCGCGATGTTTGGTAAGTTGGTGGCGCAGAGTGGGGCTGCGCAGAAAATTGCGACAGTTCTGATGCGGGTCTGCGGGCCGCGCTATGTCACTTGGGCGCTGATGTTGACCGGCTTTATTGTTGGCATCCCCTTGTTTTACAACGTGGGCTTCGTGCTGTTGGTGCCACTGGTCTTCTCCGTGATGTATCAGAGCCGACTGCCGGCGGTGTATCTCGGTATTCCTTTACTCGCGGCCCTGTCGGTCACGCACGGTTTTTTACCTCCCCATCCGTCCCCTACGGCCCTCGTCCCCCAGTTTGGAGCGGATATGGGTACAACGCTTGTTTACGGCATAATTGTCGCGATCCCGGCAATGGTGTTGGCCGGTCCCGTGTTCAGCCGGTTTTTAAAGGGGATCGAGAGCAGCCCACTGAGTATTTTCCATGTGGAATCCCGGGATGACGACGCCCTGCCCTCCACGTTCAATGCCTTTGCCACTGCACTGCTGCCCGTGGTCCTAATCGCCGCTTCCGCCGCCATTCCTGCATTCAATGACACAGACAAGCCCGGTGCCGCGCTCAGCTTCTTTGGCAATGCCAACATCGTGATGATGCTCTCCCTCGCTGTGGCCACTGTCTCGCTCGGGTTAAACCGAGGAAAGTCTATGAATGAAGTGATGTCACTCTACGCAGACGCCGTGAAGGACATTGCCGTCATCCTACTGATTATTGCCGGTGCAGGGACCCTGAAGCAGGTGTTTATTGATAGCGGCGTCAGTGCGCAACTGGGCGAGCTGATGACCGGCGTGGACGTACACCCACTGATCCTCGCTTGGCTCGTCGCCACGGTCATACGTATTTGCTTAGGCAGTGCAACTGTCGCAGGCTTGACCGCCGCTGGCATTGTTGCTCCGCTTGCACTCAATGGTCACGTAGATCCCAACCTCCTGGTGCTCGCGGTCGGTGCCGGAAGTTTGATGTGCTCTCACGTCAACGATTCGGGCTTCTGGATGTATAAGGAATACTTCAACCTGAGCATCAAAGATACGTTCAAATCATGGACGGTCATGGAAACCATCGTCGGTGTGACGGGATTGGCGGCCGTGCTTGTATTGGATGTATTTATCTAGGCGATCAACATGAATCGGAAACAAAAACGGCGCCTTTCAGCGCCGTTTTTTATTACAAGTTAGACACGTCCAACCACAACTCTGGCCTATCCACTGGTGTATCGGGATGCATTGCACTGTTAGGCAGGCGAATCACAACCCGATTCTTAAACCCGGTGCGGTCAACCGCTTGCCGTACCATCGGGTTACTGAAAAACAACTGATCGAAGCTGCCATCCGCAATGGCTTCTTCCAAGCCCGCCGTCAATCGCGCATGCAGCGCGGTGTTGTCTTTACGGACGTAAAAATACATCGCATAGGGATAGATCAGCATCACGTGCGAATCAACGCCAAGGTCAAGATCACTGTGCTTTTGCACCTCGCCCCAAGGCTCATGCAGCGCACGTGGGAAATAATCGAAACGATCGCCATCCAACATATGAAAGAGGCTGTCGTACTTGACCGATGTGACAACTGGCAAACCGGCTTCCTGCAGTACTTTGGTAGAGCCCCAATGACGCCCCATGCCCGCTTTAAATTGTTTCAGGTCACTGAGGTTTTTGACATCGGCAAGCAAGTCCTGGTCATCACCACGTATGATAAAAATACGATGACCCAACATGCCTTTCAGAAGTGGAATACGAACGGCAAGCAAGCTTTCGTCAAGTGTCGCGGAGGAACCCGCCCACATAACATCCAATTTGCCTGAGTTCGTTTCGGTCAACAGGCGCCCTTCAGGCACCACATATTCGAGTTCTTTTAAGGTTGTTGCGGGAGAAGCCTTGTCCAAGGCCAAGGCCAAAATCGATCGGATCAGTTCTTCTTTCTCACCCTGCACCTTACCGATCGTGATCGTATCGGCATGGCTTTGGATACTTAAAATAGTTATTAAAATAATTATCAGAGAACGTATCATAATATAGAGGGCTCCGCAGTGCGCGAACACGTCGCGCACAGGTCATTATGCGATGTTGGCTTCCCTGCATAATTGTTCAATCGCCTTCCAATCTTTCTCGTTTACCGCTTTGGCAGGGCTCACCCATGAGCCACCAACCGCAACCACATTCGACAAGGACAGATACTCTTTCCGGTTTGCAGGCCCAACGCCACCAGTAGGGCAAAAACGTACCGAAGAAAATACCGCGCCCATTGCCTTGAGAAAACTCACACCACCGGACAACTCGGCCGGGAATAACTTTAATTCCTGGAAGCCGTGCTCCAGAGCCAATGCGATATCCGAGGGCTTAGACACGCCGGGGAGGCATAGCACGCCACTTTCTTTCATCGCAGAAAGTAAACGCTCCGTGACACTTGGCGACACAATAAAATCCGCCCCAGCGTCGAGTGCCGACGTTAAAATCTCTGTGTTATAGACAGTACCCGCACCTACCGTTACGTCAGGGCACTCTTGCTTGAGTGCGCTCAGCACGTCTAAAGAGGCGGGTGTTCTAAGCACAACTTCAACCAGGCGCAGGCCTGCTGCTTCCATTGCCTTTCCAATAGCCAGTCCCTCTTCTACCGAAGAAGCCTGAATTAGAGGAAGGACTTTTTGCCCATTCATCAAAGCAGTAAATGTCGACATGGTAATACCTAAATCCTGTAAAAAGCGTAGTAGATGATTGGCGTGGTTACCAATAGCTATTCATTCCAACTCGCCTATTCGGCGAAGACCTCTCCCGACAACGCGTTTAAACGATGCTGGGGCATAATCGCGCCACGATGCTGTATGACTTCGGCAGAGATTTTGGCGCCAGCTTTGATACTCTCGACAGGGCTCAAGCCCCGCACTCTCGCTGCCAGAAAACCGCCATTAAAGGCATCGCCCGCAGAGGTCGTATCAACGACCGTGTCTGCCGGCGTAATTTTGACAGTTTCTAACTCGGCGCCACGCTGCCAATATCGGACGTCTTCGGGACCATTTTTTAATACGATCTCGGACACCGGCTTCGCATCGAGGTGGCGCAGGAATTCAAGCATGGAATTCGCATCCCAAAGCGTTTGCAGCTCTTCCAGACCTGGCATAAATAAATCCGTGATCTCGAGCATACGATTAAACACCGTTCTCGCCTCATCCACCGAAGACCAGAGCCGGGCGCGATAATTGGGGTCGAAGACCACCTTGGCACCCTGTTTTCTTGCCTCACGCAGAAACGCAAAACACTGCTCCAAACTCTCTTTTTCGAGAATCGCCAACGAGATACCCGAAATAAAGCAATACCCGATATCCGAGCACCTGGAACGTTGCTCCGGCTTGAGATACTCAAACAGGGTGCGCGCCGCGGATTCAGAGCGCCAGTACATAAAGCTGCGCTCACCCGCGTCATCTGTTTGCACAGCATAAATGCCGGGCACGCGATTGGGGTTGATCGCAACGCGCTCTATCCCCAGGCGATGCCGCTGAAAGGTATCGAGCATTTCTTGACTGAACGCGTCATCTCCTACTCCCGTCATAATGCTGACGGGTGTAGCGGGAGAAGCGTACTTCAAGTACACCGCCGTGTTATACACATCACCGGCGTACGACCTGCGCATCACTGAGCCGTCATCCAACAGCTCGATCATGCACTCACCGATTACAACGACTTCCGACATCAGGACTCCTTGCGAACCGTTTCGACGCGGCCTGCAACGACCCAGACGAAGAACAACAGGAATGGCATGAAAGCGGCGCCCAGAATGAAGACAGACACGTAGTTTCCGCCTTCCGTCATCACCGGCACCAAGAAGTTCACGGCCATCACACTGATCAGACCCACAGTGCCGCCTAAACCAGCAACAGACCCCACCGTTTTACCCGAAAAGAAATCACTGGGCAGGGTTTGAATACTGCCAATCGCCGTCTGGAATCCAAACAGCACCAGAGTAATTAAGGCGATCGCTAATGCGGGACTCGACGCCGAGCTCGCAAAAATCATACTCGGCAGAATAAATGCCACGCCAAGCGTCACCACACCTTTACGCACCAATCCGACACTGACACCTCGACGCAAGAGCACACCGCTCAACCAGCCGCCAAACAGCGCGCCCGCTGCCGCGCCGACGTAAGGCATCCATCCGAACATACCGATGTCTTTTACTTGGAAATTAAATTTCTCGAACAGGTAAATTGGCAACCAGCCGACAAACAGCCACCAAATGGGCTCGATGAAAAAGCGCGCGCCGAGCACACTCCAAGTTTGACGGAACTTCAGCAGAGAGAACCAGCTTGGGACGTACTCTTCTTTAGCCTCACCCTCACTACTATTTTTCCCTTTGAGGATATAGTCACGCTCTTCATCTGTGAGCCAAGGATGCGTCTCGGGACCGGACTTGTACAAAATCATCCAGGGAATAATCCAGAGGAAGCCAACACCACCTACAATCAGGAACGTGGCTTTCCAACCAAAGGCGGAAAACAATACCCAAATCAGAGGCGCTGAAACAATGTTACCGATGGCGGCCCCAGAGTTGAATATGCCTTGAGCGAGTGCACGTTCTTTAACAGGGAACCATTCAGCATTCGACTTCGTTGCACCTGGCCAAGGGCCCGCTTCACCGAAGCCAAGAATGACCCGAAACGCCAACAACGAGCTCGCCGAAGACGCCAATGCGTGCAAACAAGTACCAACGGACCAAACGATGATCGCGACAATGAAGCCGAGGCGCACGCCAATCGCATCGAAGATTTTACCGAATGCGGACTGGCCAAACGCGTACGCCAACATAAAGGCGTTCAAAATAAGACCGTAGTCCGCTTTGTCGATATTCAGATCTTTTGATATTTCGGGCCACATCACGCCAAAGGCGGTGCGATCGATGTAATTGATCACCGTGGCCACCGCGATCAGCATGATGATCGCCCAACGGAGGTTTTTCATTTTCATGATTAAAAATCCTTCAGAAAGTCTTCGCGAACTGGACTGAAGGTATCAATCAAAGTGCCCGCCTTTTTGCACACCGCACCGTGCTTGGTGTTCGGTGGAATGAAAAAACTGTCACCGGCCTTCAATGTCTGTACTTCATCGCCGACGGTCACTTCAAACTCGCCACTCTCCACGTAGGTGGACTGAGCATGATAGTGCTCATGAATATAGCCGATGGCACCCTCCTCAAACCAAACCTTTACCAACATCAATTGGTGGTTATAGCCGAGAATTTTGCGTGTCAAACCACCGCCGATGTCCTCGAGTTCTATGTCCTCGTCTCGAATCAGATGTTTGCTGCTAATCATAGTGCTCCCCGTAATGTTACTGCGATGTCACTACCGCAATGAGTATTTAAGCGTTTGAATTTTTCCTGGCTTGGCCTTGCCCATCTTGCCAAGCTCGATATTGATAATTTTTTCTTCACCGCTGGCCAAGGTGAGCGTCAACGTCCACTTTCCGTTCTTTCCTGACACACGCACCCCGGTGACCTTACCTTCGCTCTCTTGCGTGATTTCTTTAGAAGGATCGTACAGCCCATGCGTTTCGACCACGCTGGCGAATACTGTCTTTTTAGCGTCTGCGACACGCACCAGATAGGCATCGTCAGATACGAGATTAAAGTCCGGATCGTTGGCACCGGCCTGAACAAACAGGACGCTAGCATCTTCAGGGGTGGCCATGTGATGAGTATAGAAGCGAGAACCGTTCAACAGTGAAACGCTTAAATTCGGCTCCGCCGGCGAACCCTTGGCGCGTAACCACAAATGCTGGTAGCCATATTTTTCGCCCAAGGGGTTCATTTGCGTTCGCGCCTCATAATCAAACGAGATCGCGATTGGCTGGCCTTGGTAGTGAAAAGGCAGATCATAAGTGTGTTCAGAGTCCGATTCGACCTCGAGCAGATCGAGCAGAAGCGGTCGTGAAAAGCCTTCTACATTGACCAAGCCTACGGTACGTCTGAACACAACATCGTCATACGCCGTGTCGATTTCGGCCGTTGCCATTTTAGCTTGGCCGTCATTGACGAAGTGCGTCAACACCGGTGCGTGCTGCTCAGCCGTTTTTACCTTGCCTTTAAAGTGGCTCACACCGCCGACGACCAAGGTATTGTGCGCAACACTCTGTTTGGCGTAGCTGTTGTTCTCAGGAAGATAGCGACCACCAAATTTCGATTCCACGTTTAAGAAGCGCGCTGCCCCATAATCGCTGAAAATTTCGTTGCCGTTGTCATAAAGCTGAATATTCAGCTTATCGAAATGCCCATGCCCCATGCCTTGCGACGTCGCCTTGAAAATCAGCGCCGTACCTTTGCGATCGTCACCCTCTCGCAGCACCACGAGCGCACCCTCATCGCCATTCGCGCCATCGAGATACACCTTCGTCGGGAACTCGTAGGGTTTTCCTTTTCCTGCATCCAGTGCTTTGGCCACTTTAAGCCCATCACCCGTCAGTAAGGTTTGGTCCTGACGTTTCGCAATAGACAGCAGATGTTCATCCTGAGTCAGGCCATAGGCCATGGTAACGCCGTAGACTAACTCGATGGTGTCGATGCCTTTATTCTTGATTGCATCGTTATACGGGAAAAGAGGCCGTTATAACTCAACTGAAGCGTCGTATTGACGGCTTTCACCAACACACCATCTCGATATTCGAAAATCTTCCGTTGCGGTTCATTGACGTCGATGGATTTCGCAAACAGCAAAAAGGGCATCATCGCGTAGCGCTGATAGTACGGGCCTTCGGCGTAGTACCCGTCAGGTGAAAACAGATCTTGCAACTGCTTCAGGTAACCCGCCTCGCCACTCTTATCCAGTCCCAGCAAGGCTTTCTCAACCCACTCCTGACGCCCAAGAACATAGCCCGTCATACCCACGGCAGCTGCCGCCCAGGTACCGTGATTATGGATTTTATCGAAGGTTTGTGGGGAGTCGTCGGCAATAAACTGCACCACATTCGCGAACAAATCGTTTTCAATGGTGTTGCGCGATTCCGGACTGATCGCGTCATAGACCAAGTCATAGGCCTGAATGGTGTAAACAAGCCACACCGCCTCATTCAAACTCTGCCAAAAAAGGCGCCCAGGTGCGCTGCCTTTTTTCTCAGGATGAAGCTCGAGCCCAGGATAGAGCGCGGCATATTCCAACAGCATCGATTCAATAAAGGCTGCGTATTTTTTGTCGCCGTTTAACTGATACAGCACACCCGCCTCGTACATCAAGCGGTAGTTCTGCTTGTGCTTTTCGTGCGTATAGCCACCGCCGGCATCTTTCGGCATAGGAACGTCGTGTTCCGCTTCTAATAGTGCGTCTACACGCTTTTGCGTGGAGCGATATTCGTCCTGAAAACGGCCAGACTGCTGAATAGCCGTTTTCATCGCAGGTACGTCTTCGCTGGTGATCACCAGCCGAGGATGACCTTCCAGAAATCCCGCCCAAGCCGGGCTCAAGGCAACACTCACTAAGACCAAACAGATACTACGACACAAATTTTTCATCAATGACATGCTCTATTTCTGCTTATTATTTCGGATCATTGCGGCGTCGCGCTCAGGGAACACCAACTCTTTTACTACCGGTACGGGTGCCTTTTCAAAAAGATTATTTTCAATAGACACGATCGGCTCACCAACCGTGTTTTCGACGAGAAACCCCTCACTGTTCTCGACCGTATTCCCCGCGAGTTCAACCACTTGCGCACCATGTAAGTACACCGAGGCGCCCGTCTTGTTGCGTTTGCCCTGCCCGACGTTGCTTAACTGGGAGTCTTTGACATAGACGTGAGGCCCGAAGGTGCTTTCGTCTGTGCCTCCACGATACACATTCAACAATGCCCCTTGCACATCAGAAACCTGAGTATTTATTACGCGAACGTACTCAGCGTTGTACACACCACGATCTTCAAATTCACGATTCAACTGAATCACATCACCGGACACCTGCGAAATCACCACGTCGCGCAAGGCAATTTCGTCTGCAAAGGCACCTTTACCGGTCGCGATCACAGAAAAATCTTTATTCACATCTAAATCCAAAAAGTGGCTGTTCTCGATGTCGAGGCGGTAATTTTCATACATGCCCCACTTCGCCGTACGAATGACCGCATTGCCATCACCATCTGGTGCGTTGACGCCATTCACTTTCAGACCACTGAGTTTGAGGCTGCCACCATTTTCTACTTGAAACAGTGCGGAGCGCTCGAAGCGAATCTCAGACATCAAAGGCTGCTTCGCTTTTATCGTCAGCACCTTGTCAACGGAAATAATCTTTGGCTCTTCATACAAGCCGGGCGCTAGCTCCAAGACATCTCCACTTTTGGCCTTCGCAATGGCCTCGAACAACTTGCCGCTTCCCGCCGCCACAGAGACGGTCTCACCTGAGCCAAAGGCTGCCTGCAAGGGCTTCTTTTCGTACCAGCTTGGTCCCGCATCGGCTTTATCAAGCACCTTGAGCCCGTGTTTTACGCCGACGCTGTCCAGCGAAGAATCCGTCGGATACTGCAGGCCGTTTTCGCCTTTCGACAAGGTCATTTCAGGCCGGTAATCCATTGGCCCGGGGTTGCTAGAGAGCGTACCACCAGAAACGTTCCCCTCGAAAGCTAGGCCGGATATATCGTCAAATACATCAATGTTGGCTTTGTCGGAATCAGAATAAATCAGGTTATTGCGGAAGACCGAATCAATGGGTACCGCCGAACGCTCAGAATCGCTGCCTGCGGCAAGACCCACCTGACGCACATTAATCAAGGTATTGTTTTCAATTACCGCGCCTTCCACCTGGTGATAACGATTGATAGGCGAATTAGGAACACCGTTCATCACCGTCAGTCCGGCGCCGAATCGATAGCCTTCCAAGCCCTCAAGGTAATTGTTCCGCACGGTTTGATATTTATTGATGACTCGGATACCGCCCGTGTGCTCAACGCCGTTACCAATAAACACATTGTTTTCAATCAGATTGTTATTGCCGTGACGTAAGGTCAAAGTGCCTTGCGACTCAAAGAACACATTGCCGCGCAACACATTTGAGCCGGATTTCACAGAAATGATTTCTACCTCACCGTTACACTGATCGAAATAGTTGTTCTCAATCAGCGTATGCGAATCGGTAAGTGAGTAGTGACTGGTGCCGACGCGTACGGTTTCACCACCATTGGAACCAAACGTCGGACGCGGACCAAAATAGTTGTGGTCTATGCGATGATGGTTGTTCTGACTGTCCTCAGTGTTTAAACGCACAGCCATGGTCACACCACGATTGCGCTTGCCTACCAAGGCGCTGTGATCAAACCGATTGTGCTTTCCATACAGGGCCACCCAATAGTCGGTTTCTTGCTTGTCAGGATTGTTGAACTCTTCGACGACCACTTCCATCACGCGACTGTGGTAAGCGAGTTCATCGCTGTCTTTCCGGAACGAGATCACTTCTTTTGTTGGAGTATACCCGTCTTTGAACACAAGGCCCTTCACTACCAAGTATTCCCCGGCCAAACGAAGGTTAGATTGGCCGGATAGCACTACTTGGCCACTGGTCTGAGCGCGCAGCTCGATGGGCTTGTCTTCTGTTCCTTTTCCGGTCAACAGAATCTCAAAATCTTCATAGGTGCCATTTTTCAAGACAACGCTGTCGCCCGCTTTCAGCTTGGACGCCACTTTATTGAAGGCGTCTTCAGAATTCACCTTGTACACCTTGGCAAACGCTAAAGGTGAGGTGGCGAGTAGACTCACCAAGACGGTCACGGAAAGACTGCGGAAAAAGTTCATACACTTCGGCTCTTATTCTAGGAGAAAAAGCGACGGGCTATGCGCCCGTCATAGGAAGGGAGATGCCCGATTAAAACTTAACGTCACAACCGAATGGATACACCAACAAAGCGCTAAACGGCTGCAGTTCGGATGGGTATGTATGTTTCGCGATCATAAAGCGGCCTAGCACTGTTATTGTTGTATTTCGGTGCATTCATTCAAGCAAAAGCAGCCCAACAGGTCAATACAATTTGGCAATAGAAACGAAGATTTAGCTTCCCAAAAGATATAAATTGGACTTCCCAATTTTGCTAAGCTATTGATTTAGCTACGCTATGAAGTGATAATACAAATACTAGCCCAAAGAAAAGATTTTGCTTTACTTCAGGCTGAGATTAGACTGCAATTTACAACCGCGCAGGATTCGATTGATTCACAGGCAAAGCGAATGAAAAATAAGCGACTATTCATGCAAGTGGCCGAGAAACTGGCCGACCTGATTGACAGAGGGGTCTATCCACCCGGAAGCCGTATTCCGCCCGGCCGGGAACTCTCGGAAGAGCTGAACGTAAGCCGCCCCACCCTGCGCGAAGCGGTTATCGCCCTCGAAGTGATGGGCAAGGTAGAGGTGATCACGGGCTCCGGTGTCTATGTCTGTGAGCCCAAGGCCTCCATCCCGTCCGCGGACAAAATCAGCGCTTTTGAGCTGACCCAAGCGCGAGCGTTGATTGAAGGCGAAGCGGCCGCGCTGGCAGCCGCAACGATCACAGCAGAAGAGCTCGCAACTTTGGAGCGTACACTGCAGGACATGCTCAGCGGGCCAAAGCCCGACGACGCGGATCGCGAATTCCACCTCACCATTGCACGCGCAACGCGCAACCAGGCCGTCCTGCTCAGCATTTTGAACCTGTGGGATCTGCGTGAAAACGCGCCGTCTATCAAGGCAGCGTATCGCGGTGTCTGCAATCATCAAAGCCACGAAGCCCGCATCCAGGAACATCGCGATATTTTTGACGCAATCAAAGCCGGCAACCCTGCCAAAGCGCGTGCGGCCATGCACGAACACTTCAATCGATTGATCAATGCCTTGTTTGATGCGAGTGAAGCTCAGGCGATGGAAGAGATTAAACGCCGAACCAGCGAAACGCGTGATCTGTATTCGTTGAATCGTGTTGTGAGCTCATTGCAGTAAGCGCAATAGCGAGAGGCCAGAGCAGCCACCAAGAAGGAAAGCAGGCAGGCATGATATGCCTGCCCTGGCTCGGCGGACGTTGTGAGTCCGCCAAACCTCAGGAAAACGTGCGCATTAAGAGAATAACAAGCCGCCGTTAATATCGACGCAATTGCCCGTCATGTAAGAGGCTTCATCCGAGGCCAGATAGCCAACCAATTTCGCCACCTCGTCGGCACTGCCTTCGCGCTTCAGACACGTCGATGCCGCCACGTTCGCGCGCACTTGATCTACGGTGAAAGTATCGTGGAAGGTGGTGCTGATCATGCCAGGGCAAACGCTGTTGACTCGAATATCGGGGCCGAGCTCTTTTGCGAGACCGCGTGTGAACGTCATCACCGCGCCTTTGGAAGCCGCATACGCAATCGCGCCACCGCCGCCGCCATCACGCGCCGCTTGAGACGAGAAGGTCACAATGCTCGAACCCGTTGGCATATGTGGGATCACCGCATTGCAAACCATGAACAGAGAAGTCAGGTTCACATCCATCACTGCCTTCCAGTGATCGAGTGGCATTTCTGCAATTTTAACGCGCTTGAGCAAGCCGCCTGACACATGGACTAAGCAGTCGATTTTGTCGAATCGTGCAATCACGTCGCTGACCATTTGCTGTACCTGGGCAGCGTCCGTCAGATCGGCCTGCAGGGCGATGGCTTCGCCACCTGCCGCTTCAATATCTTTCACCGCAGCGTTCGCGGGGTCAGCACTTGCGTGGTAAGTCAACGCGATTTTGTACCCGCGTCGAGCCAGCTCCAGGGTGCACGCGCGTCCAATATCACGTCCACCGCCAGTAACAAGCGCTACCTTATCGTTATCTTTCATTGATATCTCCAAACCTGTTTCTTAATAAGTGCATTGAATCGGAAGCTGGATGGAGCTCATGAAAATGCATCCAGCCCGCAAAATCAATTGACACCAACTTATCCAATGTGTAGATTTCTGTCAACCCAATTGGTAATTATTGGACTACCCAATTGCCAAAAATGAGCCCATATTCGATCTATTGTTCGATCTAAGAGTCGCCTGAGCGGCCCGCTACACACGCAGGAGCAAAACTTGAAAGACCTGATCACCCTTGGTGAGTTTGTCATCAAAAAGCAACACGAACGCGCCGATGCCACCGGCGATTTAAGTCAGATCTTCGGCGCCATTCGCCTCGCGTCCAAGCTGGTTCACCGCGAAATCAATAAAGCGGGCATTGCCGACATCGTTGGCCTCTCTGGCATTGAAAATGTACAGGGTGAACAGCAGCAAAAACTGGACCTGTATGCGAATGAAAAGTTCAAAGCCGCGCTAGCCGCTCGTGGCCTGGTCTGTGGCTTAGCATCAGAAGAAGAAGAGCACTTCGTCGAGTTTACACAGCCCCTCTCACGCGGCAGCAAGTACGTTGTTTTGATCGACCCTGTCGATGGCTCCTCCAACATAGACGTGAACGTCGCCGTGGGCACCATCTTTTCTATCTACAAGCGTGTCTCTCCGCCCGACGGCCCAGTGATGCTGGAAGACTTTCTCCAGCCCGGTACGGAGCAGGTTGCCGCCGGTTACGTGATCTTCGGTTCTAGCACCATGCTGGTGTATACGACGGGCAATGGTGTAAACGGTTTCACCTTTGATCCGTCTATCGGCGTTTTCTACTTATCACATGAAAACATGCAGCTGCCCGAAGATGGCCGCATTTACTCGGTCAATGAGGGCAATTACGTGCACTTTCCGCAAGGTGTGAAGCGCTACATCAAGCACTGTCAGGAGATCGACCCGGACAGTTCGCGCCCTTATACATCGCGCTATATCGGATCGCTCGTTGCCGACTTCCACCGAAACCTGCTGAAAGGTGGGCTGTACTTCTACCCCTCCTACGCGGGGAATCCCAACGGGAAGTTACGCCTGCTTTACGAATGTAATCCCATCGCGATGATTGCCGAGCAGGCGGGCGGCATGGCTTCTGACGGGCGTCGCCGCATCCTTGAGATCCCCCCCGAAGAGTTGCACCAACGCACGCCGTTCTTCGTAGGCTCACGCAATATGGTCAAAGACGTCGAGCGTTTCATCGCCGAAGAAGACCGTTAAGCCCCGCACCGATTTTTACCAGTTGATTGCCATCGAGGACAGGGACGTCCTCGTTTTTTTAGCTGTTTCCCGATTGTTCCCTGTCATTGCCAAACAATTGTTCAAGCTCTTTGCGTCCCTGTTCTGAAATGGCGATCAAAGTGTCCGTATCGTCTTTGTGACTTGCCGCCTGATTCAACAATGACTCATCGTGTTTCCGGAAAATATCGACCTTCCTCAAGGCTTGGCTCTCTGTGTAACCAATCGCCATCAAGGTATCACGCGCGGCAACGAGGCTGCTTTCGAACATCTCGCGCACAATATCTGTCACCCCGGCCTCCATCAGCCGATACACATGCATACGATTGTGCGCACGCGCGATGATGCGAAGGTCGGGACACATGGCGCGCACATGTTTGACGATGGCCATCGACTCTTCGATCTTATCGACCGCAACCACAATCACTCGCGCATGATGAATGCCCGCAGCTTCCAGCAAATCCTGACGTTTAGCATCGCCATAGAAAATTTTGTTGCCAAAGCGCTTCACAAAATCCACGTGCGAGGGGTCTTTATCTAACGCCGTGAAGGTTTGGCCGTTTGCTGCGAGGATACGCCCTACAATCTGCCCAAAACGCCCAAAGCCACAAATAATGACCTCCGGCTCCTCATCGTGGCCCTTGTCATAGTCGCGCGTATCGGTCGAAGGTTTGGGTAGCAAGGCTCTCGCGGCCATGACCAGCGGCGCCGTCAGCGCCATCGAGACCCCGACCACCAATACGGTGTAATCCACGATGGATTGCTCGAACATGCCGAGTCCCTGCGCTTTCGCCATCACCACAAACGCAAACTCGCCACCCTGAGACAGCATGAGCGCAAGCACAATGCCATTGCGCCAATCAGTACCACTGGCGCGCAGCAACAGTACGATCACTGCCGTTTTCAGCGCCATCAAGCCAAGCGCTAAACCGAGGATTAACAGGGGTGCATGCAATAACAGCGCGAGATCCAGCGTCATACCGACGGCGATGAAAAACAGGCCTAAGAGCAAGCCTTTGAAAGGCTCGATGTCCGCCTCGAGCTGATGACGATAATGCGAGTTTGCAAGGATGATTCCCGCGAGGAACGCACCCATGCCCATACTCATCCCGACGCTCTGCATCACCACCGCCGTGCCCAGTACAATCAGCAAGGACGCGGCCGTCAGCACTTCACGGCTACCGTGTTGCGCAATCAATTTTAAAACGGGCGACACCACAAAGCGCCCTGCCAGAAGCACAAGCACAATGGCCAGCGGACCGAGCCACCAGTGCGGCGCATCGGCCTCAAGTTCCTGCGGCGCCCAAAAGCCCACCAGCAGGAGTACGGGAATCACCGCCATATCCTGCAACAGCAGAATTGAAAAGCCTTTGCGGCCACACTCCGTGGCCATCACGCCGTATTCGTCCATCAACTGCACCGCAAACGCAGTGGACGACAAGCCAACGGTCAAACCAAGCAAGACGGCAGCCTGCCAACTGAACTGGAACAGCAAAACAATCAGCAGGGCAATCAATGCCGCCGAGAGCAACAGCTGCCCGCCTCCCAGCAGAGAAATCTGAGCGCGCATGCGCCAAAGCTTTTCGGGGTTCAGCTCCAAGCCAATTACAAAAAGCAGCATGACCACACCAAATTCTGCAAAATGCAGGGCGTGTTCAGGGTGGTGAATCAAATGGAGCCCCTGCGGCCCGATCACCGCCCCGGCAATCAAGTACCCGAGAATGGCGCCAAGCCCGAGCCATCGGAACAACGGCACCGCAACCACAGCCGCGGCAAGATAAGCCAATACATTTAAAAGCGCGTGCGAATCCAAAACCAACTCCCCCAAAAATCACTGCCCGCACTATAGCACGACACAATGTATCCCTTGGGGTCAGACCCCGGCGCATGCGCTGGGGTCTGACCCCAAGGGATACATTGTTGGATTAGACGGTGGGGAGTACTTTGCGGGATTGTCGCCAACTTTCGTAGAGGGCGACGGTGATGATCAGGGCTCCGCCGATGTAGACCTGCTGGGATGGATTCTCATCGAGGACGAGCCAACCGAGAAAGATGGCGAGTAGAGGCTGAAGACAGCTGATCATCGCAACGGACTTCGCCGGGAGCGTTTTGAGGCTGACAACAATCAGAGTGTGGCCGGCCGCAGTCGCAAACAGACCCAGCGCCACGACTAACCACCAGGTGTTGACGTCAAACGCGGCCACCGCTTGGAAATCAACCAGCGGCGCGGCAAAGATACAAATCGCGACGATTTGGTGAAACATAAGGCTGCTGGAAGGCACTTTGGGGAAGTAATATTTCTGAAAAAGGTTGCGCACCGACATCAGCACCGCCGAGGCCACACCCCATAGCGCGCCCGCAAGATAGTCGTTGATGGCCCAACTGCCCGGGTCGCTGAAGTCATCCACCACCAAAATGGCGATGCCATATACCACCATCACGGCCGATGCGAGGTCCGCGAAGCGGAGGCGACGATGGTTGAAGAAAGGCTCCATCAGTACCGTGATCACGGGATAGCTATAAAATGAAAGTATGCCGACGGCAATCGTCGAGATCTGCATGGCGTGAAAGAAGGTCGCCCAATGCGCCCCAACGACGACCCCCAGAGCATAGACTCCGGCGTATTCACGCCAAGAACCGAGTAACAGGGTACGCCCCTGAAGCTTAAGGAAGAGTACAAAACCAATGCAGGCGACAACACTGCGCACCTGGGTGATGGTCACCGCATCTGCGGGGAGGACTTTGGCGAACAGCCCCGTGAACGCCAGCAGGGTGATTGCAGCGTAGAGGGTCAAAATTGCGTGTCGATTCGCCATGTTCAGGTTAACTTGAGGTCGGGCGCCACACATAGCGGGCACATCGCCGCCCCCTGCCTTATATTATTTGTATTATATTACATATGATAATGACTATAACCCGATCGGCGTCCACGCGCAAACCGTCGACGCGTTCAAAATGGCGCGATACAATGATTTCGTGCGTGGGCATTTCTGCTTCTGCGCCGCGCTCGCTCCACCCCGCTCGATGACGAGCCCCACTCACACATGGAGGAGTTATGACTAATTCAAGTACGGGTTTGCCCGCCAACCTTGCCGGCGTCTTATGCTACGCACTCGGCTGGCTCAGCGGCCTGATATTCCTGATTTTGGAAAAGGACAGTGAATTCGTGAAATTTCACGCGAGGCAGTCAATTGCCGTATTTGGCATTCTGACCGTCGCCAGTATGGTCGCGCCCATGCTGCCGCTCGGCGGATTGATTGCCAAAGCCATCGGTGCGCTAAGCTTTATCGCTTGGATACTCTTGATGATATTCGCCGCGCAGGAAAAAGAAGTTCGCGTGCCTGTCGCGAGCGATCTCGCGGACAAGCTGGCCTAAGGCCTTCATTCACCCCGAGTGACGCTCCTATTGCAGGAGCAACTCGGGGCCACACGGACGACGCACTTACCGTTGCAGCGATGCGACGCCCCGTAATGTTACTTCACGTTTTGATACAACCAGGCCGCCGCACCCAAAAAGGCCGTTTGTTCGTAGCTGACCACATCCACCGGCACATCCGCAACATAATGGCTCATGATGCCTTTCTCTCGAAAACGCGCTTCGAAGGGGCTGGATCGGAAATACTCGACGAATCGCGGGATAATGCCCCCGGTAATATACACGCCACCGGACGCGCCGTAGGTCAGTACCAGATTACTGGACACAGTGCCCATAAACGCACAGAAGAGATCCAGCGCCTCTTTACACTGCGCGTTTGAACCGGCCAAGCCCTGCCCTGACACATCCTGCGGCTTCAAGGCCTCGGCAGCCACCCCCTGCACGTCACACACCGCGTGGTACAGATTCACAAGGCCCGGACCAGACAGACACACCTCTGCAGACACATGCCCATGCCGCGCCATCGCCGCTTTGAGAATGTCCGCTTCGAAGGCCGTCGCCGGTGCCATTGTCACGTGCCCACCTTCAGACGGAATGGGCAGCCAGCCATCTCCGGCTCTCGCCAGCCCTGCAACACCAAGCCCGGTACCGGGGCCGAGAATCGCTTTATTGCCCACGGGGTTTCGGTCCCCATTCAAGACGTTCTTCAAGCCACCCGAAGGCAACCGGCTGGTCGCCACGGCAAGCGCGGTATAATCGTTAATCGCCAAAAAGGCATCCAGCTCGAACTGAGCACGCAGCCCTTCTTGTGAAAAGCCCCAGGGCAGGTTCGTCATACGCACACGATCACCGGAGATCGGACCCGCAATCGCCACACACGCAGCAGTGGGTTTGACACCCCCGAGACCGTCAAGGTAATGCTGCATCGCCGCTTCAAATGATGAAAAGTCTGCACCTTTCAAAATTTGAATGTGCTCCATTTTGAATTCGTCACCTTTTTTTTCTGTTATCAGCGCAAAACGCGCGTTGGTGCCGCCAATATCTGCCACAAGATAAGGAAACATAAGCCGTATCGTCCTAAAGCCTAAAAAATAAACGCGAAACTGTATGTGGGCCTACCGGGTGAGTCAAGGCTCGGCCTCTACCCTGCATACGAATACAGGACAAAAGCGTCAACTCATACCCGCCCAAGCAAGCCCCCATGTGAAACTCAACTCGAGAGTTATAACAAAATGCGGTAGCCTTGGCGTGCCAATAAACGAGGATGCTACCGCATAAGGGTATCAATTCTGCCATGAGCCGACACATTGCCATCGTCGAAGATGAAGATGCCATCGCACAAAATTACGTCGACGCCCTGCGCCGTCACGCCTTTACCGTCAGCCACTACCGTACACGTCGAGAAGCGGAGACCGCCTTTGCTGCCCGACTCCCCGACCTCGCCATCATTGACGTCGGCCTGGCAGAAGACATTGAAGGCGGCTTCGAACTGTGTCGAAGCCTGCGAGCGAAATCTTCCGAGTTGCCCATCATTTTTCTGACGGCTCGGGATGATGAATTTGATATCGTCTCCGGCTTGCGTTTAGGCGCGGACGACTATCTGACGAAAGACATCAGCCTACCCCATGTGCTCGCTCGAATCACGGCACTGTTCCGACGCATTGACGCCTTCCAACAACCCAGTACCGATCACGCGCCACTCTCACGCGGGAAACTGACGCTCGATACACAAAAGATACAAGCCAAGTGGCTGGATACCCCCGTCGATCTCACCGTCACCGAATGGTGGATAGTGCACGCATTGGCGCAACACCCAGGTCATGTAAAAAACCGTCAGCAACTGATGGACGCGGCAAACGTCGTACTCGACGACAATACGATCACCTCTCACGTTAAACGCATTCGTAAAAAATTTAAAATGGTCGATGCCGACTTTGATGCGATACAAACCGCATACGGGCTCGGATATCGCTGGGTAGACGCTCAGGGATAGGCTAATGGGGCTTAGGCGACAACTGATCTGTGCCAGCCTTTTTACACTCAGCCTGCCGTGGTTGGGTTGCCAATATGTACGCGAGCTCGAAACCACGCTACGCGAAGGTCAGGATGAATCGCTGGTTGCCACTTCCTCCGCCGTGGGCGCGTCGCTCAGTGCACTTCAAGCCGAGCTGTTGAATACGCGCCCTGATACATCCTTACCAGGGCAACGGATATACTTTCACAGATTCAACGCTGCGCCGGTCCTGGACGGTTATGATGAAGAGTGGCTAAGCGCAGGTATTCAAGCGCGGAAATTGCAAACCGCACCGCACAGCACGCTCTCGCCCCCCACTCTGCAAGCCGCCCGCACAGAGCGCCTTGCCGCGCTATTTATCACGGTACCCACTCAACACATTCACTACTTCAACCCCACACGTACTGATCAGGATTACGACCGGATTGAAATTCATTGCATTAGCCTTAACCAGACGCCCACCGAGTTCGAATTGCGTGCGGCTGGCCCCGGTGTGCTGGAGCCTCTTCAAGTGAAGGGCGACAGGCGACTGTCCGATCACCGCGTAAAAGGCATACTGCGAGAAAACCAGCAGGGTTACCAAGCCGAGCTTGTTCTCCCCGCCGAGTTGTGTGCTCACGGCTTTGGCTTGCGGGTGCTGACCCAATCCGGCATTGACGAGAAAAACACCTTTTCAAGCTTCGCCCCCGCAAGCCCGCCCCCTGCCCCTTTGTTTCAATTGCAAGCGCTCAACCAATTCTTAGATCGGTTTAGCCAGCCCGGCCTGCGACTTACCATTGTCAACAAGGAGTCGGCTATCATTGCGAGAGCCGGTAGCCTCCAGCTCCCAAACGCGCACGGTACAGAAGGGAATACTTTGATAAAAGGCCTGCTGCAATCGCTCTACCGAATTGCCGTGGCCGATCAACACTACCCCGACCTCCCCTCCACCGCGGCAACGGGGTTTTACCCGTCCACGCTCGATGGCCCCGTCAGCGCGTCGTTATCTCGAGCGACCCTCCAACACTTCCAATATCGACGCGACATTATCAGTGCGGCTTATACGCCGATTACCTTCGACGACGCTGAGGTGCCTGGATACGTCATAGCGGAACGCAATGCCAGCGGGCTTGAACGTTTTACTCAATCCGCCCTCAACCAGCTCTTCGTCTACTCCTTTTTAATCACCTTATCGGTGATTATCGTCCTGGTATCGTATGCCAGTTGGTTGTCGTTTCGAATACGCCAACTGAGCCGCGTGGCGCGTGAAACCCTCGATGATCGAGGCCAACTCATTCAGCAGTTTCCCGTGTCGACGCTCCCGGATGAGATTGGGGACTTAAGCCGCAGCTTTGCAACACTCCATGCTCGGCTACGCGACTACACACAGTATTTAGGCTCACTCGCCAGTAAACTGTCGCACGAATTAAGGACGCCGCTTGCGATCGTCAGTTCCTCACTCGACAACCTCGAACAGCACGCGCCCGATGCGCAAGCGCAAACCTATTTATCACGCGCAAAAGACGGAATTCACCGCTTGCGCGCGCTCATCAATGCGATGAACGAAGCAACGCGAATCGAACAAGCGGTAGAGGCGAGTGATAAAACCGATGTCGACCTGGTCCCACTGCTGCGCGCCCTCGTACCCGCCTATCAGGATGTGTACACAGAGTGCCGCCTCTCGCTCGAGATCGCCCCTTCGCTGGAAGCGTGCCTCGTCTCAGCGTCAGAAGAGTTGTTGGTACAAATGCTGGACAAGCTCGTGGCCAATGCCAACGATTTCAGCCCAAGCGACGGCCCCGTCGTGCTGCGACTGAGCAAGACCAAACAGGAGGCCTTAATCAGCTTATCGAATCAAGGCCCGCCCCTCCCGAACGCATTCAGCGCTCAAATTTTTCATTCTCTGGTCAGCATTCGTCAGGCGTCACACACTTCTGCAGGCCATTTAGGCCTTGGCCTCTATATCGTGAAATTGATTTGCGAGGGCTTAGGAGGACGGGTTCACGCGGAAAACCTCACTGACGAGCAAGGTGTGATCTTCCACATTGCTCTTCCCCTCGCAAAGCCAGGTGTGTGATCGTGCCTTGCCGGGCTGCCGCAGACTTACGCAGTTAAACACAACAAGACACTTGTTTAATCCCCCCAAAAGCCATTAAAATGAGTTTACTTCTCATTTGCAAACCATACACATTTATCAATGGATTACTATGCTCGGGGGAAACATGGCCACTGCTGATTCCTCGAGGGATCAGGCGCAGACTGTATTCCAATCCCATCAACCCTGGCTGTTCAATTGGCTGTTAAAGAAGCTGGGGTGCCCCTATGATGCGGGCGATATCAGTCAGGATACCTTTCTAAACTTGCTTCGCGCTGAACATCAGCCGCTGCGGGAACCACGTGCCTATCTGCTGGTCATTGCCAATCGCTTGATGATTAACCGTCATCGTCGCCAAAAAGTGGAGAAAGAAGTCCTCGAGCACCTGTTTGTACACGGCGACCAAGCTGAGCATCGCGGCCCGGCAGAAATCACCATACATCGGCAACTGCTGCACCAGGCCTTGCTTGTCCTCACTGAAGAGGTACCTGAAAAGCACCGCAAAGCGTTTTTCATGGCCCGTATGGATGGCATGAGCTACAAGGCCATCGCGGCTGAGCTCAAGGTGTCTGAGAGCAGCATCAAACAATATATGGCTCGTACCCTGGTCCACTGTCATCAACGCCTGTACGGGGAAACTACACCGTGAAGGCGGTGCCTGAGGTGATTCCAGAGCAAGCGGCTCACTGGCTCTTACGTCTGGACGAAGGCCACCTCGACGACAACGAACGCCTGGCTTTCGAACAGTGGCTGCAAACCGACCCTCGGCACGCGCAGGTTTTTGAGCAGATGCAGGGCCTTTGGCAAGCAGCTCAACCGGCTAAGCGCAAACGCGCCTCACGCAAATTAATGTTCAGTGCCAGCGCACTCTTAATCTTGTTCAGCTTCGGCCTGCAAGACCGCTGGCAAAATTGGCAGGCGGACTACCACAGTGCGCAAGGTGAGATCCTTCGCATTGAATTAAGTGACGGCAGCACGGCGTTTCTCAACAGCGACAGCGCCATCGCTCTGCAATTTGATCAGACTCAGCGACGAGTGAGGTTGATACGCGGCGAAGTCTTTGTCGACGTCACCCGCGACCCTGCCGCGCGCCCCTTCGTTGTCTCTTCTCGGGACGCAGCTGCGCGTGCGCTCGGCACACGCTACAGTGTCAGACAGCGTACCCATGACGCCCACGTAGCCGTGTACGAATCACGCGTAAAAGTGTCCTCCGACCGCTTCTCGCAAACACGCATACTCGAAGCCGGCGAGGGTCTGCGCGTTTCAGCGCAGGGCATGCAGCTGCAACCAGGTTCCTCGCGTGCGCGGCCAGACTGGACGGACCAAAGACTGGTATTTCGCGGCACGCCTTTACAGGACGTCGTCGAACGTCTGTCCGAGTTTCACCCCGCTCACTTGAGTTTGAGTGAATCCGCAGCACATGTAGACAAGGCCTTTACCGGTGTTCTGCCTGCCGACGATCCCGATACAGCGCTCAGTTTACTCGCCAGCGGCATGGGCTTAGAGATCACCGAAATCGGGCCTTGGTACATCCGCTTAAGTGCGTCCTCAGACGAGCGCTCGAGCACGCCTTCTCAAAATTAATTTCTTTTTTTTCTGTCCCTTTTTCGCCGTGCCTTGTCACTAATAAAGACATGACAAAAACAATGGGAGTCAGTACATGCATCAGTCATTTTATGCGAAGGGATTACGAGCATCATTGCTCGCGCTTTGCATTGGGTCCACGCACGCCGCCATCGCCGATACACCTGCGCGCTCAATTTCTCTGAGTGCACAGCCGCTGGATCAGGCCATTCTCTCACTCGCCGAACAAACAGGATTAAACATTGGTGGCGACGCCTCCTTGCTCCAAGGCAAAAGCGCTCCAGCACTGAGCGGTGAATACACGGGAGCAGAAGCACTCGACGCGTTGCTCGCAGGCACCGGCATCCGCTATGAGTTCACCACCGACACCAGCGTGATTCTGGTTTTGGATACCCGCGAGAGCGCGGCGTCGTCACTTCCACCTGTCCGCGTAAGCGCGGGCACGATTGTCGAAGCACAAACCACGGTTACGTTAGACAAGGCCGCACTCGAACAAATTGAACCGCTCGATCTGAAGGATGTGTTCAAAAAAGAAGCCTCGGTTTCCGTAGGTGGCGCCATTCCTGCCAACCAGAAACTCTATGTCCGCGGCGTCGAAGAAACCGCCATGGCAGTAAACATCGACGGTGCTCGCCAAAACAACAAGGTCTTTCACCACAGTGCCACCACACTGATTGACCCCACTTTATTAAAAGCGGTCAGCGTATCGGCAGGCATCTCTCCTGCGGATGATGGTCCTGGAGCGATCGGCGGGAGCGTCAATTACGAAACCATCGATGTAGCAGACTATCTTTCGCCGGCAGACAACTTCGGCGGCTTCGTCAATGCCGATTATCGCAGCAATGGGAATATCTATGACCTCGGCGGTGCCCTCATGGCGCAGTCAAATGGTTTTGAGGTGCTGGGCTTTTTAAAAAATGCCAGTGGCGACGACTATGAAGACGGCGACGGGGACACTATTCCCTACTCGGCACCGGCGCTGACCAGTGGCCTCGCAAAAGTGGCCTATGGCACCGAAGCACTCGGTCGATTTGAGCTCAGCTATGAAAACGTCAACGATGATGCGTTACGCCCCTATCGCGCCAACTTCCTTGGCTTAACCGCAGGTCGCCCGACGCCTGCTGCACGTAATTACGCACTCGACCGGGAAAACCTCGTATTCAGTTATGATCGCGAACGTGGTGAAGGGCTATGGAACCCGAGTGTCACGATCGCAGATAGCCAAACCGAAGTCGAAACCAACGAGGGGGCCCTGGCGGATCCGAGCGTACGCTACATCTACACCGGTACTGCCGGCAGCACGTCTGCGACCCTGCAAAATGTGTTCTACACCGGCTTCGCCAACATCAGTGCAGGTGCGGACTACTACGACGATGAAACAAAGTTCCAATACGAGGGCGATCCCGACCTTCGTGAAACCGCAACCAACACAGGCCTGTTTGTGCAACTTCGTCAGGAAGTCAGCACGCTGCTGCAGTTGTCCTACGGTTTACGCTACGACAGTCAAGATTTCACCGGAGTCGATGGCACTACGCAGAGCGAAAGTGGCGTTAGCGGCAACCTCTTTGGAGAGCTGTTTGTGAATGAACACCTTTCCTTCAACGCCGGTGCAGCGCAAGTTTGGGGAGGGACCGCACTCGCCGAAAACTTCATTTTGAACGGTGCATGGGATTACAGCGCAGGTGTACCCGCGGTAGAGTCCAGTAATTACACTGCCGGCTTGAAAAGCTTTTACGAAGGCTTTTCCTTCGAGGCAAATATTTTCCAGACCGACATCGAAAATGGCCGCACACCATCTTGGGGTGGTGGTCCCAGCCTGGTCGCAGACTTTGAGATGAAAGGCTACGACCTGCTGGTAGGTTACGCAACGGAGCGTGGCGATATCACAGTGAAATACGCCGATATCGAGAGCTACAAAGATGGTGAAGCTGCGTCGTCCTACGACGGCAATTACTTTACTGCACCACTTGGTCAGATCATTACCGTAGATGCCTCGCTGTATTTCGCCGATGCTCAATACCAGCTCGGACTCACGAGCGAGACCGCGCTTGAAAATGACGCCACCAGCGAAGCCGGCCGAGCGCAAGAAGGCTATACCGTGATCAACCTGTTCCTGCAGTATCAAGCGCTGGATAACCTTTCGCTACGCTTGGTCGTGGATAACGCGCTCAACGAGCAATATACGGATCGGGCCAGTTACGGACAGGAATTCGAAACGGTCATTCCGTTCTATGAGCCGGGACGCTCTGTGGGCCTCAACGCACGCTTCCAGTTCTAACACTTCCCCTTGCCGGGCATGGGCCTCCGCGCCTGTGTCCGGTTTTCTCCTTCTCCCTTACGCCCCTTCTCCAATTCGCTCTCACCCTACACACAACGCCCAAATCTTATTGATAATGATTAGCATTTAGATTATATTGGTCGAAAATTAAGGATGGATTGGAATGTACGACCAACGTGATCGAGCCTCATCTTGCTCCTTGCCAGACTTTCTCTATCTGGAAGTGCTGAAACGTAAAATTCGCCGAGCCGAGGAACCGGACAACCCCCAGCTTCTGAAGGAGTACTTCTCCCTTGAGCAAAAGCTGGAAACGCCGACCCGCCTCGACGGTTTGTTACGCCTGCTCCATCAGTGCAAGCTTTTACTGGATACGATTGAAGACAAGACCCTGCCGCCTCACTGGCGAGAGCTATGCTTAAATCAGGTGTATAAACCGATTGCCCGCTTGGACCGCTTTGGCAATCACGCGCTGTTCCATCAGCAGAGTATCGACATCAAAACACGCTTGCGCGAGATTCCGGATATCTATTAATCCCTCGCGACGGCCTCTCCACAGAAAACTCTTAGCTAGTCAGTCGAGCGAAACCACTCGACATTAAAGACCGCCATACATTCGAACAATAGTGAGCCAACGATGAAAACACGAATTGAAAAAGACAGCATGGGTGAACTCGAAGTCCCAGAAAGCGCGCTATACGGTGCGCAGACACAAAGAGCCGTAAACAATTTCCCCATCAGTGGCCGCACTCTGCCTGAAGGCTTTATACGTGCACTGCTGTGTGTGAAAGCCGCCGCAGCACACGCGAACGGCGCATTGGAAGTGATTCCCAAGGACATCGCCGCCGCCATTGAAAGGTCTGCAAATGAGCTACTCGAATCGCCTTCACTCATGCAGCATTTTCCGGTCGATATTTTTCAAACCGGCTCGGGTACCAGCTCGAATATGAATGCAAATGAAGTGCTCGCGAGTATGTGTTCCGCGCATTGCAACGAAGCCGTAAGCCCAAACGACCATGTCAATGCCGGTCAAAGCAGTAATGACGTGATCCCTACCACCATCCATGTCAGTGCTGCCTTGCAGCTACACGGCCAACTTCTGCCCGCATTGCGACACCTGGAAAACACCATCCGCACAAAAGCGCACTCCGTTGATCGCCATGTAAAAACCGGCCGCACGCACTTAATGGACGCGATGCCAGTGCGCATGAGTCAAAGCCTGCTCGCATGGGCAGATCAAATCCAAGCCCATCAGGAGCGGCTTACACGGGCCCAGTCAGATTTACTCTTTCTCGCCCAAGGTGGGACCGCTGTCGGCACCTCGGTTAATGCGCACCCTGTCTTCCCCGACGCATTCTGCAAAGCGCTGAGTGCGATCACGGGCTTGGCGTTTAAACCAGCCAATAATTTTTTTACTCATATCGGCGCCCAGGACACTGCTGTCTCCGTTTCTGGAGAACTGAAAGCATTGGCCACATGCCTGATCAAAATAGCCAATGACTTGCGTTGGATGAACTCTGGACCACTCGCGGGCCTTGGAGAAATTGAGCTAGAGGCCTTGCAGCCCGGATCATCAATTATGCCGGGCAAGGTGAACCCCGTCATCCCTGAAGCGACGGTGATGGTCGCCGCTCAGGTTATTGGCAATGACGCCGCCATCACCCTTGGCGCACAGTCGGGAAATTTTGAACTCAACGTTTGCTTACCCATGATCGCCGACAACCTATTATCCAGTATGAGCCTACTGGGTAATGTGTCTCATCTACTCGCAGACAAAGCCATCGCCACGTTCAAAGTAAACGAAAAAAACCTCGAGGCCGCGCTTTCGCGAAACCCTATCTTGGTGACCGCACTGAACCCCTTGATTGGCTATCTGAAAGCCGCCGAAATCGCAAAAAAAAGCCTATGCCACGGGCCAACCGATTCTCGACGTCGCGGAGGAAGAAACGGATATTCCCCGTGCAGAACTCGCGCAACTGCTGGACCCACGGCGTCTGACCGGGAGCGAATAATGTGCCCCGTTGAAAATAAAAAGGGCCAACTGCAAGCGCTTCTGACCAGCATCACCCACATACAAGTCGAATTACTGCATGGCGCCGCGCACGACGCCCATCGGGAAATCGAATCGCTACGAGAAGACGCAGCACATCTAGGCTTCGAAATCGCCATGATGCAGTTAGGCCATACCCATTACAACTTAAAGAGATCTCCATGCTTTTCTCCTCAAGAAAAATTGCGGCCCTGAACAAGGAATTTCGCTATGCCTCGCCCGAGTCCATCCTAAATTGGGCACTCGGCGTCGATCAACACGTTGTCGCCACAACGCATTTTGGCCCCAATGAAAGTGTACTGCTACACCATCTGTCTCTGGCGGCATCACGCATCCCGGTCATTTGGGTAGACCACGGCTACAATATGCCGAGCACTTATCAAGTGGCCGAGCAGCTCATCAAGGCATTCAAGCTGAATGTACACAGTTATACGCCGCGCATAAGTGCGGCCCGAAGAGACAGCGTGCTCGGCGGCATCCCGCACATTTCTGAAGCAGCCCGCCACCGGGAATTCGTCGAAGAAGTCAAAATCGAACCGTTCCAGCGCGCTTTCAAGGAATGGCAGCCGAAAATCTGGCTGACCTCGATTCGTAAGGAGCAAACCGAACATCGTTCAAACCTGGATATCGTCACCGAGGATACACGCTTTAACTGCGTCAAAGTCGCCCCGTTTTTCTACTGGCAGGAACGGGAGATGGAAGCCTATGCACGCGAACATGCCTTACCCGCAAGCGAGCACTACTTCGACCCGACAAAAGTCCTCGAAAACCGAGAGTGTGGGCTTCACCTGGAAGGCTAGTACGCTTCATTCCCGAACCCTGCGGCTCAAGCATCCCCGCAACAATCGGGGTTCGGGATTTAATTTCTGCACCATTTCCCTCATCGTTTGTCATTACTAGTAATGCACGCGGATCCGCCGCCTGCGCGTCGTGTAAGCGACGTGCTACGATGTCAATCTCTAATTCAGGAAGCCAACCCCGATGTCTCCATGCTTTGCTCGACGCAGCCTGTCACTTCTACTCGTTCTCGCAGCGACGATGGTGAGCGCTGCACTCTATGCCCAATCAGAAACCACAGACGCTATAGACAGCCTGACCGCAGAGCAAACAGCACAAATGCCTGATGAGCAAGTAGAAAGCTCAGCGCAGAACACGATCAATACACCCCCTCAGGGTACGACCCTCCCACATGATTTGAGCCCTAAAGGCATGTTTTTACAAGCCGACTGGGTAGTGAAATCCGTGATGATTCTATTGGCCTTGGCTTCGCTACTGACTTGGACGATCTTTGTGGCAAAATCTCGAGAGCTGCGCGCGCTCATGGTGCTACAGAAAAACCAACTGACCGGTATCTTGAATGCCGCGAGCCTTCAAGAGGTCAAAACATCAGCCGATGCACGAGTGACCGAGTCCGAACTGCTGGCGGCGGCAGAGCACGAACTCAAGCTGTCCGAAAATGCGCTGCAAGATCACGCAGCCGTTAAAGAACGTGTGCTCTCTCGGCTGGAGCGTATCGAGGCGGCAAGCGCGCGCCACGCGAGCATCGGCATTAGCGTGTTAGCGAGTATCGGCTCTACCGCACCCTTTGTTGGTCTGTTCGGAACAGTCTGGGGCATCATGAACAGCTTTATCGGCATCTCCAAAGCGCAAACCACTAACCTTGCCATTGTCGCACCCGGTATTGCCGAGGCCTTGTTGGCCACCGCACTTGGCTTGGTCGCTGCGATTCCGGCGGTGGTTATTTACAATCACTTCGCGCGAAAAATCGCCAGCTACAAAGCCCTGCTGGGCGACCATTCCGCCGCGGTGCAAAGACTGATTTCTCGGGAACTCAGCCGCGGGTATGCGGGTTAGACAAAGGAGCTCCGCCAATGGGCGCTAAATTACAAGACGACGAATTAGTCGAAACGCATGAAATCAATGTGACCCCCTTCATCGATGTCATGCTGGTATTGTTAATCATATTTATGGTAGCCGCGCCGCTGGCCACGGTCGAAATAAAGGTGGACTTGCCCGCAGCGTCCGAGGCCCCCCAACCCAATCCTGACACGCCCCTCACGATCACGCTGCACGCCAATAAGCGCATAGTGATCGATGAGCGCACAGTGCAACCCGAGGCGCTCGCAGACACACTGCTCTCTCACACTAATGGAGACACCGACACGCGCATTTTTCTACAGGCTGACAAACAGGTCACCTACGAAGCCCTGATGCACACGATGAATATTGTGCGTGGTGCCGGCTATTTAAAAATTGCACTTGTCGCGGAGGAAGCCGCGCAGAAAAACGACGCATGACACTCGCACCAGTCATACGGCCGCCGCAGCCACCTCACGTTCCGTATTCTCAGACAAGAGGTAGATTGACTGGGACGGAAGCAGATTGCCCGACTTCTCGACACTATCACCCTGCTCCGCGCTCGCAACTGTCGCTTTGGCTGAGTTCATTCGGCCTGGTCTCGGGTGTGCTGGTGACTACAACGCTGGCCTGGGTTTATTACCCTGAACGCACGCGTCCCTCGCCCGCCGCGTCTGCGCCACTCGTGATTGACATTGCCATGCTCGCTGCACCGGAGTCCGATCCAGATCAAGCACCGTCGCCAATCGAGTCCACATCAGCAAAACCCGCGCAGCCCGAGCCGGAGGCAAAAGCAATGGAAGTACCGTTGCCAAAAGCAAAAGTGGCAGACCAGCAATTGCAGCCAAAGCGGAAAAGCCCTGAGGAAACGACACCGCAAGAAGCCCTCGAACCCGTCGAGGAGCCGCCGCTGACTGAGAAGGAAGAGAGCGTGGCGATGGATCGCAACACACCCGAAACACCCCAGCGGGCGGAGAGCGCTGCGGCGCCGCAATCCGGGCTCGCGGCCACTTTGGTTCAGGCTAACCGCGCACCACAATGGCGTGACTCACTGGTGCACGCACTCAACACAGCGAAACGGTATCCGAACCGTTCGCGACGTTTACGCCAGGAAGGCATGAGCTATTTGTACTTCAAAATGAACAGAGAGGGTAAGGTGTTGGACGCACACATACACCGTAGCTCTAGCTACTCCTTACTCGACAAGGAAACGCTAGCTCTACTCAAACGTGCCAGCCCTTTACCGAAGCCTCCCGAATCAGCACAGGGAGAAACATTCGAATTTATTGTGCCTGTGGAATTTAAGCTCGCGTCTCCTTAAGGTTTTTGAAATACCCCCAAGGTCAGAGCCCAACATAACTGACGCCCATAAAAAAACCCCCGCCAGACAAAACCTGACGGGGTTTTAAGCAAGAGCAGCGCCTCATCAGAGGCGCTATATCACGTTATTAATCGAGTGAACCTTCGATGATCCAACCAGACCACCAAGCGGCGTCCGCTGCAGTACCGGGCTCAACCGCACCCACGAAGGTGGTGTTGTCAAATACGAAGCCGGAACCGTTGTCAACTTCCACTGGGTCAGTCTCAGCCACAACAGCAGCGGCATCCGTCAGCGCATAAGCAGCATCTACCGTTACTGCGTTCGCGCCAACCGTACCTGTTTCAGTATCGGCATCACGCTTCGCGTAGAACTTGTCATCACACTCACCGAGTACGTTAGTCAGTCCAACGGTGGAGTAGGCTTCAAGGCCGTCAGCGTCGCCCGTCGCAGGGTTTTTATCTGTGTCTGCGTCGTCGATACGAACACAGTCGTCAAAGTTCTTCACAGCAGTGTTGTAGACACGCGCTGTCAGAGCACCACGCAGACGCATACCAGGTTGCAGGCCATCGCCTTCTTCGTTGACGGCTTTGTTGACTTCAGAGCCCCAGATCAGGATGTTAGCCAAAGCACCTTCAGTCGCAGGCGCGTACTCGTCATCAGAAGAGTTCGCTTCGATACCACGTGGGTCGTTCGAACCTTGAGGACCAGTCGCATCTGGGTCTTTGCGGATAATGGCGTACTGGATGTTGCCTTTGTAGCCTTCGTCAAAGTCGATGTCATCATCGTCGTTGCCAGTCAGCACCAGGTACTTCGCGTTAACAGTACCACCGAACCACTCAACACCGTCGTCCAGGTTGTTGTGCACCTGTACATATTCAATGCTGGTTCCGTGACCAACGCCTTGCAGCGTCAAACCATTGATTTCGTTGTTAGGACCGGCAATTTTTCCGCCCTCAGCGATACGTACATAACGCAGCTTACCGCTATTGTCCGCTGGCTCGTTACCACCAAAGTTACCTACAACGGTACCGCCTTCACCAACGATGTTACAGGTAGTGCCAGAACCGTAGCAGGGAGTGGTTGCGCCGTACGCATAATGAGGTGCGAAGCCCTGAATAATGACACCACCCCACTCACCGAGACCATCGTAGCCGTCGTCAGCAGAGCTGAAAGTGATTGGGTTCGCCGCTGTACCAACTGCGTTCAGCTTGGAGCCACGAGTCACCAAAAGTGAACCATCGTCAAAGCCACGTACGTGCACACCAGGCTGGATAGTCAGGGTCACGCCGTTCGCTTTCACTGCGTTTACGTCCGCATCTGAAGTCACTTCTACGTTACCTTCACCCACAAGCACTTCGCCGCGCAGGTACCAGTCAACGCCTTGTACCAGGGTGTAGTCTTCGTCGATCAGGCCTTCCAGAGTACAGGAAGTCACACCGTCAGTTTCATCACAAGAGGCAAACATTGTTTCTACAGGATCCGCAGAAGACAGTGAACCAGGGATGGTCCAGCCTTCCCACCAGCCGGCTTCATCCGAAGTCGGGTCAACCGCACCGATGTACGTTGTTGGATCAAACTGGAACGCAGAACCGTTTGCAACAGGCACCATGGCTGGCGCTTCGTCGAGAATCGCGAAAGGTTCGGCGATCGCGTAAGTGGAAGTCAAAGAAAAGGCTTCATCGATCAGGTTCATTTCTGAATCCGCATCGCGCTTCGCGTAGAACTTGTCGTCGCAGTAGCCAATGATGTTTTCCAGAGTGATGTCTGAATACGCTTCAAGGCCGTCAGCGTCACCCGTCGCAGGGTTTTTGTCGGTGTCGGCATCGTCGATACGGATACAGTCATCAAAGTTCGCTACCGCAGTGTTGAAGATGGACGCCTTCACCGCACCGCGCAAACGCATACCAGGCTGCAGGCCGTCGCCGTTGCTGTTTTGCGCTTTGTTCACTTCGGACCCTACGATCGTGATGTTCGCAAGTACCGCTTCTGTCGCTGGCGCATACTCGTCGTCTGAAGAGTTCGCTTCAATGCCGCGTGGATCGTTTGAACCCGTAGGTTCAGTTTTATTGGGGTCTTTCTGGATGATGGCGTGCTGGATATTACCCTTGTAGCCCTCATCGAAATCGATGTCGTCGTCATCGTTGTTGGTCAAAACAAGGTACTTGGCATTCACTGTACCACCAAACCACTCAACACCGTCATCCAGGTTGTTGTGCACCTGTACGTATTCAACAACGGTTGTATAACCTACGCCCTGAAGCGTCAGGCCGTTGATTTCATTGTTAGGACCTGCAATTTTTCCGCCTTCAGCGATACGAACATATTTAATTACACCGCTGTCATCCGCTGGATCGTTACCACCGAAGTTACCGACGACAGTACCGCCTTCACCCACGATATTACAGGTCGTGCCTGAGCCGTAGCAGGGCTCTGTCGCGCCGTAAGCGTAGTGAGGTGCGAAACCTTGAACGATCACACCACCCCATTCGCCGTAGCCATCGTAGTCAGAATCGATACTGCTGAAAGTAATAGGGTCTGACGCGGTACCTTCTGCCATCAGTTTGGAGCCGCGAGTCACAAGAAGAGAACCGTCATCAAATGCACGTACGTCAGTGCCTGGCTCGATGGTCAGAGTCACGCCTGCGTCAAGCACGGCCTGAACGTCTGCATCTGAATTCACTTCCACATTGCCTTCACCAACGAGGACTTCGCCACGCAGAATCCACTGAACTTCAGAAGTCAAAGTGTAGTCGGAATCGATCACGCCGCTCAGCGTACCGGTACCGCAGGTGTTGTCGAAAGAAACGAAGTCCGCTTCAACAACCTCTGCACAGTTCCCCTCTGGAGCTGGAGTAGGAGTGGGTGTAGGTGTGCTACCACCGCCATCGATGACGATAGTGACGTCGTCACCCTCTTCACCGCCGCAGCCCACTAGTGCAGTGCACGCGAGCGCCATTGCTAAAAAAATCGGTTTTTGTTTCATAGTTTCTCTTCCCAAACGATGTCGAAAGTTGGACAGTGTGTGATTCAATTATTGCAAAACAATGACGGCCTCTTCCTTTGACCATCACCGACTCAAACGAGCATTCCGCCTTAGAATTCCCAGCTCACCTTTGCTGAAACTTCAATGCCCTTTTTATAAGACTCCGTAATACGATCCCCGATGCGATACTCCACTTCTGAATCCAGGAGGTTTTTCGCCTGAACTTGCAGCGTCATCGTTTCGGAGAACATTTTTTCGTAGTTGAAATTTATTTCGGTGCGACCTACTTCATACTCCGGACCAGTACGCGCGGCGCGTTGTACCCGATAAATTCGATCGTCGTAGTAGTTCACCAATAAAGTGAATTTTTGCTCGAGTGGATAGTGGTCGAAGCCCAGCTGCAAGTTAGCCAGCCAAGGAGACTGACCTTGCAGTTCACGCCCTTGCTGTGCCTCGCCCTCAAGCGCGAGGGACATTTCGTCCAACGTCACTTCAGATTCGATATAGGCAACGTTACCGCTTATAAAGCCCAACCAGCTTCCTGTTTCGAACATGTTGACGCTGGCATCAAGCTCGATCCCGTTCAACGTCGCCGCTTCGGAGTTGCGATAGGTAATGCCTTTCGCTGCGGAACCTGAACCCGGAGGAAGTGCTTGCTCAACCGGGTTTTCAATTTCTTTGTTGAACAGCGCCAGAGACACGCTTTCTTCGTCGCTAAAATAGTATTCAACGCGGAAATCCAAGTTATCAATAGTGCTGTAAACGAGATTCGGGTTACCAAAGATTGGGCGATCCGTCTCCGGATCAAAGGTCGAGGACTGCGAACGCTCGATGATCCCAGGGTAAGAAACCGTTTTACTGGCACCCGCTCGGAACTGCCAGCTCTCACCCGGAGCAAAGGTCAGTGAGAACGCCGGGAGCGCCTCGCTGGACTCGAGCGAGTTATTGCTTTCCGGTGAGTTGGGGTATTCCAGAATTTGTTCAAAGTCTTCCTGACGCACTCCCAACATAACGGTCCACGAATCACCAAGATCCGTCGTGGTATTCAAATAACCAGCCGTGACATTCTCATCCGCGTTATAAGAGTCCGTAGACGTAGTGTTTGGATCAATTCGGACTTTATCTAAAGCAAAATTGTAATAGGCCAGAGTTTCTTCGAGGTTTGCATCAACGCTCAAGTCCAGATCACTTCCAGGCATTGGCTGTATACCGAAACGGTACAGCTCAACTTCTCGAGATTTCTCACTGACCAACGCTCCTACAGCGAACTCAGTCGTCCACCAGCTTGTGAACTCGACCGGCGCAACGTAATCAAAGCCGTAATCGATGCTGTCCTCGTCGAGGTCAGACCAACGACGCTCGAACGAGGAAGAAGACAAAGTGCCACTGTAGTAAGCGTATTGACGCCGGTCGGGTTCGTAACGATTGGTGTTCGAGTAAGCGATACGCCAATCAAGCTGGTGTGCATCAGCACCGATATCAAAGACATGTTTACCCGTGACTTGCTGTGAGAAGAACTGACGCTCTACCCATTCAAGGATCACTTTATCGATGTAAATGTCTTCACCGTTGTCGAAACCAGAATCGACACGTGTGGTGTTATCACTGTCACGCAATAACATCGTGCGGCTAAGAATTTCATCTTCAGCGCGGAAGTTACTGCCGAAAACAAAGTAGCCATCAAGAGAATAGTTTTCTTGCGAGCGGTTGTATTCGCCGTCCACTTCGAAGGGGTTTGACAGCTGTGCGTCCATACGCACATCCGTGCCGTAGCTGTACTTCAGTGCACCGTAATAACCGAAAAGCCCACTGTCGGTGATGTCACCAAAAGACAGGGCCATTTCTACTTCGGGGTTCGACTTTTTGGTGCCGACATTGTAGTCGTCCTGGAATTCAACACCGTACTGCGCTGCAGTCAATGGGTCCACACAGAAATCGAAGCTACATCCCACTGTTAAAGAGGTACCACCATCAGTGGCATCAACGACGTTCTGAGGCAAATCACGCAGGCCGGAATCAAAACCGAGCCAGTCGCCGTTACTGCCTTCATAGGTAATGATCTCTTTGCCGATGTATTCGGAGTTGCTGCCCAGCTTCAACGACATTTTCGCGGTGCGCTCGTCGGGGAGGCCTTTGGTCGTAATTTTCAGGGCACCACCTGTGGTCGTTCCCAGCAGGTCAGGCGAATAGGTTTTTTGAACCTCAATCGAATCGAGAATACCCGCAGGGAACAGGTCAAGCTGCACATCACGACGCATGGGGTCGGTACTTGGCATCAGGAAGCCGTTCAAAGTACTGGAAATGTATCGGCCATCCAGACCACGTACATTCGCGTATTTCCCGCCCGTGACCGTGACGCCCACGAGTCGCGTCAGCGCAACCGCAACGTTGCTGTCACCGAAGCGCGCCATTTGTTCGATATCCAGCGCATCAACGACGTTCGTCGAGAAACGCTCCAGCCCGAGCGAAGAGTCTGAAGGCTTGTAGGTCCCGACCGTCAATACTTCTTCTACTGGCCCCTGAATGATCGGGGCCGCTACAGAAATGCCGACGCCGCTGGGGCGAGGAGACAACTGCAGAGACGCCACAACACCCAAGTCGGCCAACACTCGGATATCGCGGATCGTCGCACCGGAGTAGTCCGGGTGGGAAACGTCGAAGCTGTACTGTCCGCGAGGCAACTCCAACTCATAGCTGCCATCAGCCGAAGTCATTGCTTCACGACCGCTATTGGCTTCTACAACGGAAGCGCCCGCGATGGGCAAACCATCACGATCAGTGATGATACCGCCTACGTAGCCCGTCGCCTGTGCATCGTCGGAATCAAACTTATTCACCGTGATTTCTGGACTGTCGTCATCTTCAGGGAAGGTCACGCTGATTTCAGCGTCTTCGTCTGCGTCCACTTCATATTGGACAGAGGTCAGCAATACGCCCGCGCGATACAGCTCAATGGTATGCGCCCCTGCAGGCGTGTACGTTGACACGCTACCGCGCTCATCGGTCATACCCAGATCCTGACCATCAAACTTTACGTTGATCCCTTGCATTGGGGCGGAGTCAAAAAACACGTTGAGGTAGGTATCGGCAGACAACGCACCGTTAGAGGCGAGCGCAACCGCTGCAGCTAATAAACTACGAGAGCGTAATTTCATGTTTTGTAGGCCTTGTTAAAACAATAAAGTTAATGGTCCCAATGCGGGATGATTCGAGTGAGACTGACTCTAACGGCCGTATTGTCAGTGCGCGGAGGTCCTAAACCAGCGGCTCCCCCTGAGACCATCCGGTTTCGCGCGTTACCACCTGGGTATGCGTTAATACAAGTCAGACTGTGTTTGCGCGGTATTCTGCAATCGAAATATTACAGTTGGGTGACACTTCCCGGTCGGTCTTGTGACAGCCAGGCTTGGCGCGGGCTGGAGGGCGATTCGAGGCCTGTCGCTGTGCAAAAAAGATTCAGGCGACACTCAAATTCCGAGATAGAGGGAGTAAGTACCCCTAAAAAAGAGACACAAAAAAGCCCGCACTGAGGCGGGCTTTTTCACAAATTCTTATTAGTCTTATTTTATCAAGAGTCTTGCTCTTCGCTGCGATTCTTCAACATGCCAAAGGCCAGAAGAATCAGGCCACAAAGGCTCAGATACAGCGGCTCAGCAAACGATGAATTTGCGACTTCAGCATCTGCCGCGAACGCAAGTTGTGCGAGCAGCGCTGAGAAAACTACAACTTTCAAAAGTGCTGATTTAATGATTTTCATCTTCCTACAACCTCAATTCAGATGATTGGGGTTCCCCCATTCCTTGTTTACGTGCGTGTCTTTTGCACAAGTGTTACCTAAGCACAAAGCAGACCAACAATATATTATTCTTATTTTTCATAAGCTTAGATCAACACCCTTAAAATCCACCGAGTAACGGTAACACTTTGAAGAGACAAAACGTTAAATTTTCCGACAGTCGACGAATACACCGCACCGCGATGGAGCCCCGACCTACCGGACTTCGATGACACGCTGATCTTCAGAATGGCGTATTGGGGTGCCAGCCGGGTCGAATTTGGAGATAAACGGTCAACCCAGCCGAGTGACAGCGCCTTGTAAAGGCGCCCGACAGAGCCTATTAACCCGGCGGTGGTTTATGTCGGGTTAATAGGCGGTGCAGGGATGCACCGCCATGAACCGAAGGTTCATGCGAGCCCTAAAAATTCAGGGTTTTCACGCAAAGCCGCCAGATTTTTAAGGAGAAGGCAATATAGATCAGGACGATCTATATTGCCGCCGGGTTAATAGTGGCGGTGGAATTGGATGTGAAAGGTGGTGCCGATGTCGATATCCGAAGTCACCGCCATTTCGCCATCATGGTGCTCCGTCACAATGAAGTAGGAAAACGACAGGCGATTTTCCACAGGCAGTGGCTTCGGGTTTGTCGGCGTGGTCTGCTGCACGATGGGCTCAAAAATGTCCTGCTGTTGCTCGGGCGTTAACCCCCGGCCATTATGCTGTACCTTCACCCACAGCGACTCATAGGCGTCGAACACCTCTATCGTGATCTGCGGCGTGAAATCCGCCTCGCCGTAACGCGCATTCAGTGCATGAGCCGCGTGACGCAGCAAGCTTAAGAAGACTTGTTGCAGCTCCGCAACATAGCACTCCAGCTCCGGTCCGGGCTCAGCATATTGGCGAGTAATGGCAATATCGCGAAAGTGCAGGCCTTTGGGGTTGGAAATGACGTCCTCGGCCAACTCCAGGCAATGATCCAATAGTTGAGGAATTTGGGCCGCCTGCTTTTCAGCCGCATTGTTGTCGGCAAAGTCGAGCAGGTTCTTCACCACTGCAGACGCCTGGCTGCCCTGCTCGATCGCATCTTTTAATAAACGCGACACCTCTTCGGCATTCCCGCCCTGGGACAATAACTTCGTCTGCGCTTTGGCAATGTCCGACAAGATGCCCTGTAACGGTGAGTTGATGTCATAGGCCATCGTTGCCGCAAGCTCACCCATGGATGCCATTTTGTCGCGCTGGATTAACATATTCTCCGCAAGAGAACGCTGCGTGACATTCTCAACGACCACCACCACACCACTTTGCCCCTCGAGCGGAAATACCGTGATGTCGAAATAGTACTGGCCACGTTGACTGTGTTTGATCTGCTGCGGCTGACCACTCTCCAGCACCTGGCGGACCTGCTCTGGCGCCAACGTGATCGTTGGATACGCATCCCACAGATAACTCCCAATCACCTTGTCCTCGCCGTGCCCGGTAATCGTCTGCGCGGTTTTGTTCCAGTGTGTGATTTCCAGCTTGTCATTCAAGCCGATCAACATGGAGGGCATCGACGCAAGAATGCTTTTCAGATAGGCCTGAGATTTAATCAGCTCGGCAGCGGTCTCCTTATGCTCAGAAATTTCTTCTTCCAAAGCCCGATTACTTTCCTGCAACAGTTGATTGGACTCATGCAGACGCTCAGTGCGTTTCTGCACTTCGCTTTCCAGGCCCCTACGAATCTGACGTAATTGGCGATTTCTCAATCGAATTCGATATTGACTGATGGCGAGGCCGATCAGAGAGAGCGTGAGCAGAATAATCAGAACCGAACCGGAGAAGTTCGCGACATGCTGCCATTTGGTACGACCCTGTTCGTCTTTGAACACATCAATTAGTGCGGCGTGAGCCGACAGCGAAGGCAGCAGCAACAACGTGGTCGACGCAACGGCATACAAGGGGCGCTTGCTCAATATCATGCTTCTATTAACCTTAATCAAAACTTAAGACTCCGATCTGGGCGCGGGTTCACTGACTTGCGCGACCGTCCCCCAGCTGTGGCAACCTGGACATCGCCACTCCAATTGTTGCATTTTAATGCCGCACTGATCGCACTGATAATACACAAAGTGCTCCAACAGCGTGGCCACTTGTTGAAAGCGCTCACTGAAACCCGGTGATCCCGCGCCCGAGAGTGTCAGCATAAGCACGGGCACTTCAAAGCGAATCGCGGCGATGCGAGGCAACGCGTCCAAACAGAATCGACGTGTGGCGGACTCTCCTTCCTGCTCCTGCATGCACTCTGCGATGGCCAACATAAGCGCCAGAGAGGGGGATTCATCGAACCATTGCTTTAGCAGCGCTAAATGCGCCCCATGCAGCTCGGCATCGGCCATGCACTCCGCGAGCAATGGCAATGCGTCGGGTATCAATCGGGCATCTTGTACGGGCACCGACTTCAGTGCATTCAGCGCTTCTTTTTTTGCATCGCGCAAGAGCGCTAATTCGGCCTGAAGCAATGAGGCGCGCACGCAATTCGGGTCGTAGCTCAATGCCTGACGTAATTTGGCCGCGATATTGGCGGCGGTTTCCGAATTTAGCGGCTCTGCGTGTTGTAATTTTCGCTGCGCCAGCTCGCAACAGAACTGTGCCTGCAGCCGGCGCCATAAATCGGGTTCACGCGCGAATTTTGCGGACGTGAGGGTGTCAGCGACATCCACTGCTTCGAGCCAGTCACCCATTTCCTGATAAATTTCGACGAGATAAGCGCTGGCCTGCCACCGAGCGCCCTTATTAATGTGCGGCAGCGCGATCAATTCTTTGAGGAGGTCTACGGCTCTATCTAATAGGCCTGAGCGCCAGTAATCGCATGCGAGCTCCAGCTGAATATGTTGCTTGCGCTCCTCTGACAGCTCCGGTTGCTCGAGCAAATTCTGATGCACCCGCAACGCCCTGTCGAACTCTCCTCGCCGCCGTAGTAAAGCACCCAGAGCGAGATGCACTTCGAGCGATTCTGGCGTGACCTCCATTGACGACACAAAACGATCCAGCGCTTCATCGGGCTGTTCATTCAACAGGCTGGTTAAGGCCTTGTAATAATGCGTGTCGACCAAAGACGGAGAACGACCTTGCACGCGCCGGGCCACCCGCCGCAAGATTCGAGGGAGTTCTCTACGCCCCTGCCAGTCTGCAACGGCATAGCCCACACACAGAGAACACACGATTGCCAGCAATAAGCCCATGGTGGTCTCAGCGTGACTCCCGTGCTGTGTCCAACTTGTTTAACGCTTTCGCCTGGCGGCGATTGGCTTGGTTGAGGGTATGGATGCGCCAGCGCGTGCGTGCATAACTCAGAGCCCCTCCAATCAAAACGCCAAGCGCGAGCGTAAGGCAAAGATAGACGCCCACCGAAAGGCTCGGCAGTGTATGACCGAGTAAAACGGGGGCAATGGCCGTTTGATTTTCGCTTTCAAAGACCGCACCGAGCACAATAGCACTCAACACCAGCACTATGATCAACAGCACTTTTATCCACTGCAGCAATCTCTTCAACGCGCTCTCCCCCAATCCTAGCGAATATGAGTCATCATGGTTTCGACAACAGCCTCAATAGAAAGTGTCGTGCTGTCGATGAGCACGGCATCGTCAGCAGGCCGCAATGGCGCAGTGCTCCGATTGCTGTCCCTTTCATCACGCGCAATGATATCAGCAAGTATTGCTTTTTCGTCGATATCCGTTTGCCCGGCTTCTTTTAATTGAATGACCCGTCGACGCGCGCGCTCCTGCGCACTGGCCGTCAGGAAAAACTTGTACTGAGCCTTGGGGAACACCACCGTGCCCATGTCCCGTCCGTCGGCGACCAAGCCTGTACCAGAGGCAAAATCGCGCTGGCGCTGGAGAAGAGCCGCACGTACCGATTTTAATGGCGCGATCTGTGATGCGGCCATCCCAGTGCGCTCTTCGCGAATCGCCGCGCTCACATCCTCACCACCGAGTAGCACGCGTGTGCTATCGCCGTCCGCGTCGAAGCGGATATCCAACCCTGCCGCAAGAGAGGCCAACGTGGTCTCATCATCAAGCGCGGTATTCGTGCGCAACGCTGATAAGGCCGCCAAGCGATAAATGGCCCCGCTGTCGAGCAACGCAAAGCCCAGGCGATCCGCTAATATGCGACTGATCGTCCCCTTGCCCGCCCCGCTCGGCCCGTCCACCGTGATCACTTGCGTCATGGTGTGACTCCCATTTCCTGCAAGATCGCATCCAAGGCCTGCAAGGGATCGGCCGCTTGCGTGATCGGCCGGCCAATAACGAGGTAATCGCTCCCGACTTGCAGCGCTTGCGCCGGCGTCATCACACGACGCTGGTCCCCTTTATCGCTGGATGCGGGTCGAATGCCGGGTGTCACGCATAAAAACCCATCCCCACACGTGTCTTTAATCGCTGCGACTTCCTGCGCGGAACTGACCACCCCCGCTAACCCACACTCACGTGCGAGGCGCGCGAGTGTTTGGACCTGCTCTGCCGGCGATACCGACAGCCCGACTTCACGCAACTCGTCTTCGGTCAGGCTCGTCAATACCGTCACCGCAATCAAATGGGGTGCCTGCTGATACGACGCTAAGGCCTCGGCCGAGGCTTCCAGCATGCGACGACCGCCAGACGCATGCACATTGACCATCCACACCC
>NOXC01000024.1 GCA_003265435.1 Cellvibrionaceae bacterium AOL6 | reverse complement strand
TTTTGTTTGTATGGCGCGCTCGGGAGGATTCGAACCTCCGACCGCCTGGTTCGTAGCCAGGTACTCTATCCAGCTGAGCTACGAGCGCGCAGTGTGAAAGCGGAAGAAGCATTGCTTTCGAGGGCGCGTATATTAGGGGCTAGGCTGCTTAGAGTCAACAGGTATTTCAAAGAAATTTAATATTGACTTATTTCATTGGCTTCGGCACATTGCCGTAGCTTAACTATAATAAAATCAATACTTTAGGCTATTGCTTTTGATAGGGAGTCAATTTTGGACACTAAGCTCGCCCCACTTCACCCCAACAAGAATATTGCCCTCGTAGCGCATGACAATATGAAGCCTGTGCTCAGTGAATGGGCGTTGCGCAATCGAGAGGTATTGGCTGATCACAAGCTGTACGCGACCGGTACAACGGGTTACCGCATTGAAGAAGTCCTTGGCATCAAGGTGCATAAATTCATCAGTGGTCCACTGGGTGGCGACCAGCAGATTGGCGCGAAGATTTCAGAAGGTGACATCGATATGCTGGTGTTCTTCTGGGACCCGCTCGAAGCGATGCCTCATGACCCCGATGTGAAGGCCTTGCTGCGCCTGGCCGCCGCCTGGAACATCCCTGTGGCATGTAACCCCGCTTCCGCGGACTTCATGATCAGTTCCCCATTGCTAAATGCGGCCTATGAGCGCACTATTCCTGATTATGACAAGTACATTGCCCAGCGCGTTCACAACGTATAAGTCCCTCATTGAAGCGGGAGAACGTGCCAGGATGACGTCCGAGCAGTGCCGCGCCTCGTCGCGGCCTGATAACCGATAATAAAAACACCTCAGAACAGTCATCAAATGAAAAACGACAAACCCACTTCGTTTGATATTGCCTACCGCGCCGGTGTGTCACAACCGACGGTGTCGCGGGCTCTGCGTAACAGCCCGCTCGTGAGCAAGGCCACACGCGATCGCATTCATGCCATCGCCAAAGAGCTGAATTACAAAGTCGATATCAACGCACGAAACTTGCGGGCTCAGCGCTCACAAACCCTCGCCCTACTCTTTTGTGAAGACCCGGGCACGGGCGACTCGATCATCAATCCCTTTTTTCTATCCATGCTCGGCAGCATCACCAAGGCCGCCGCAACGCGTGGCTACGATGTACTGATCTCATTCCAGCAGGACAGCGACGACTGGGGCGCCGATTACGAAGATGCCCACAAAGCAGATGGCATCATTTTTCTTGGTTATGGCGACTATACGACCTATATCGAAAAAATTACCCGCTTGGATGAGGTGGATGCCCACTTCATCACTTGGGGACCGGTATTGGAGGGGCAGCCTGGCCACTTCATTGGGTGTGACAACCTGAACAGCGCCTACGAAGCCACGATGCATCTCGTTGAGCATGGTCATAAACGCATCGCTTTTCTCGGTGATACCTCGCAGCGCGCGCCTGAATTCAGTGCCCGGCATCAAGGCTTCGCCCGCGCCCTGCTTGAACGCAAATGCATTATCGACCCCGACCTACAGGTGGATGCCACTTCCACAGAGGCATCGGGCTACGAGGCCATGAAGTCGCTGCTACAACGCGACGCAAGTTTTGATGCGGTCTTTGGCGCAAGTGATCTGATCGCCCTTGGCGCCATCAAGGCACTGCATGAGCATGGCCTGTCGGTGCCTGAGGATGTCGCCGTCATTGGTTTTGACGATATTCCCGTCGCAGCGTTTTCCAACCCTCCGCTGACCACAGTTCACCAAGACACCCTGCTCGCTGGCGAGCTGCTCGTCGAGAACCTAATCCGGGTCATTGAAGGCGAAACAATTGAGGCTCAGCAGATTCCGGGAACACTGATTGTGCGCGAATCCTGTGGCCGCCACTCAAGTGAGTGATTGAATAAGCACATCACCCGCAACGCGAACGTGTCTGCCTTTCACCGTCCCGTAAATCAACCCTCCAGCAGGGGAAGCTTGATAGGCGACCCAGTGTCGCCGCCGAAGTTGGCGATGCCAGAAACGCATGGCGATCATGTTGGCCGAGCCGGTGGCCTGATCTTCATCGACGCCAAACTGCGGCGCAAAGTAGCGAAGTTGGTAGTCGGCGTTTCTCTGACGTGTCAGCGCGGTCACAATCAATGCAGACCGGCTATGGCGTGTAAGGTCATTGAGCTTGGGCGACAGTGTGATCAGCGACGTTCCAGGTTTCAGTACCGCGATCACATAGCCCCCGGCATACTGCCAGCACGCCTCTAACTCGGCCCCAACAATAGAAGGCCATAGCCCCGGTTTTATGCGACGACAACGCCCTCCGAGCGCAATAGCGTCGGCCTCAAACGCAGGCCGATTGCCTGCTCGGCAAAGCTCAACCGCTTGCCCGCGCACCTTTAGGGTCTTGTATTTTGCTCCCTCTAAGATCGCTGACAGCGCCACCAGCGCCGAGCCACAAAACTCGACTCGCGCACCATTGATATAGACTAAAGGCGTGACGTCATCGTGCGTCCAAGGGTCGGAACTACCGATACAGAACGTATCTGGCGCGCGCAGTGAAGCCGCACTCAACGCGGCTTCCGTCACGGGCGCGTCGAAAAGCAGATGGGCATTGCCGAGGCAATGGCGCCCCACAAAACTGTAAATGAGCGACTGCGGCTTCAGCACCGTTACTCAGGCGTGTTCCAACATATACATGCCAAACAGCGCGTCTTTGGCGAGCCAGCGCTTGGATACTTTCCAGCCCGCTCGCGCAGCAAGTTCACTGAATTCTTGCGGCGTGTATTTGTAAGAATTTTCCGTGTGAATGCTTTCACCCGCATGAAATTCAATACGCGCATCGTCAAGTCGGCACGCGCAATCGCTTGCCGCAATCAAGTGCATTTCAACACGCCCTTCACGGGCATTGTAAAAAGCATAGTGTTCAAACTCGGACGCCGGAATGCCTGCGTCCAACTCTCGATTGATTCTGTGAAGAAGGTTCAAATTGAAGCGCGCGGTCACCCCACGTGAATCATTGTAGGCACGATGTAAAATACCAGCAGACTTTTTTGTATCCACGCCGACCAGCATCGCGCCTCCGGCGCCCAGGCTTTGCCGTGCCGATGATAAAAACTGCACGGCCTGCACCGGATTAAAATTGCCAATCGTCGACCCCGGGAAAAAACCCAGTCTCCGCCCCACCGGTGCAGGCAGCGTCACTCGCTTGCAAAAATCGGCTGTGACCGGGCGCACCAGTACCTTAGGGTATTCCCGCTGAAGCCGCCGACAGGATGCACGTAAATGCTCTCCAGAAATATCGATGGGGACAAACTCTTCCACCTGCGATAACGCATCCAGAAGCGGTCGTACTTTTACGAGAGAGCCTGCACCAAACTCGACGATCGAAACCGGCCCTTTGAAGTGATTAGCAAGGTCTTCCGCCACGGTCGGCAAAAGGGTTAACTCGGTGCGATACGGGTAGTATTCATCCAGGTGGCAGATTTCATCAAAGAAGGCCGAGCCTTGCTCGTCGTAAAAATATTTTGGCGAAAGGTGTTTCTGTTCCGCGCTGAACCCAGTTAATACATCTCGATAAAACTGTGAATCCCAGACACGCGGGGCTAATGCTGCTGTCGATATTGCTTCGTTCACACTCTACTCCTTGATGAAAAACGCCGGCTTAAACATCCTCGGCTAATCGAAGACCCGCAAACTGCCATCGTTGGTGCGGGTGGAAAAAGTTTCGGTAACTCGCTCTTATCTGTTGTTTTGGGGTGACACAGGAACCCCCTTTCAACACCATTTGATTAATCATGAATTTGCCGTTGTATTCGCCCAACGCGCCTTGCTCGGGTCGGAAACCGGGATACGGCGCGTAAGCGCTTTGCGTCCATTCCCAGACATCACCATAAAGTTGTTGCACGCCAGTATCTGTGCTCGCAGGTTTTGGCCTCCAGTGCTGTCGCTCGAGAAAATTGCCTTCCAAACTGTGTTCTTTCGCAACGTGCTCTAACTCAAACTCCGTCGGCAAGCGCTTGGCGGCCCAGCGCGCAAATGCATCCGCCTCGTAATAGCTGATATGACTGACTGGAGCGTCGGGTACCATCGGCTGCAAGCCATCAAGACCAAAACTCATCCAGGTTCCATCGTGGGCTTCCCAGTACAATGGCGCCTGCCATTGCTCCCGATTCACCCAATCCCATCCATCAGACAGCCACAATAAAGGTTGGCGATACCCTCCGTCCTCAATAAAGGCCAGCCATTCCGCATTGGTGACCAAGCGATTCGCAATGTGAAACGGAGGGAGATAGACCTTGTGCATCGGGCGTTCACAATCGTAGGCGAAGTGTTCTCCCTTATCGCCGATAAAATGCAAACCGCCTGCAAACTCATGAAACCGCAGTGCGCACTCGGGTGTTCCGTGAGTCGGATAAGGCTTTGACTGAAATGCAGCGGGCCGTAGAGGGTTTCGTGAAAACAGATGCAGGAGATCCGTCATCATCAATTCCTGATGCTGCATTTCATGATGCAAGCCGGTTTCGACAATCGCACACTGATGCGCTGAAGGCCCACCATCCAGTAATTGCATGACGGCATCATCAACATGCTGGCGGTACGCCCAGACTTGATCCATTGACGGGCGAGTCAACAACCCGCGTTCGGGACGCGCATGACGCTGTCCCGCTGATTCGTAGTACGAATTAAAAAGCGGCAAAAAAAGCGGATCGTAACTTTCGCGATAGTGCGAAGCAGCCGTGGCCTGCAGCAGAAAGCATTCAAAAAACCAGGTGGTGTGCCCCAGGTGCCACTTTAGCGGGCTCGCATCTGGCATCGACTGCGCTTGCATGTCCTCTGCGCTCAATGGGGCGCACAAGCTCCGGGTTCGTTGTCGAGTAGAGAGGTATTGCTCGATCAGATATGAGGCTGGCTGTGTCATCACAATTCCCTGATTGCCACGTCTTACCGAATCTTTTCTACGCCATCCGCGCCATGTTGGATGACCGGGTCGGAGGACGCCAAGTAGATGCTGACAGTATAGTGCCAGCTACTGACATCTCCTGTCAGTGATCTCACTCTATTGCGTCACTCGCTTGCTCAATGACTCTCGCATTTGGCAGTAAGTCGGGCTGCCGCCATTCGGGGCGATGCGCATAGACGTCATTTTCTAATACAAATACGCGCGTATTATTGTTATTCAGGCGCGAATATTCTTCCGATAAAAACGTATCGAACAAGGTCTCAATGAGCCCCTGACGATCGGCGATATCCAATGCAAATTGTAAGCGCTCCGCAAGCTCGGGCTGCTTGCGAGTCACCATAACATGCACCGGCCAGGGATAATAGAGGACGATTCCCTCCGCCACTTCCAGCTCTTCAGCGTAATCGGGAAAACTTGCTAACGCTTCTTCTACTTCGCCTGCGCCCAGGGGTAGCAGGTCAAATCGACCATGTACAAGCATCGGAAAAAGGCTGTGATACGCGTCCGCCTGAACCACTTCAAACCCATTTTTCTCTAACAGCTCCGAGTCCGGCCAGCCTGCGGCTTGGCCAACGCGGAATTGCCGCAAATCCTCCAGCGATTCAATTCGTGTCAATCGCTCATGGTCACGTTTGCGGATAATCAACTGACGGTAACCGAGAAAACGACGCATAATGGGGGGGCTTAACACGAAGGCGATACGCTCGTCGTAATGCGCCCCAATTAACGTGGCCGTCTGTAAATGCACGTAAGCGCCCTCCTCAAGTCGCTTCCTGCTGCGCTCCGGGGACAGGGGCTGATCGTTGTACGTCAAGGTCGCCGAACCATAGCGCGCTTCGCTGAGCTGAAAAAGTAAGGCAACCAGCGCCGTTTCATAGGGCAGACGGCCAGCCGTCAAACCACCTCGCCATTGTATGTAGTGCGGCACGACAGGCTCGGCGGCTTGGGGCTCGGGCGAGGCAAAGCCGATCTGCGAGGCCCACCCCAGACACAAGACACCTAAGCCCCTGATTATTCGCCGCATAATTCGCCTACTCACTCCATTCTCTTTCAGTATAAAAGATTCCTGAGCATCTGCCGTGCCACTGGGCACCCAAACTTGCGTACCCGTGCGAGCACGTTTTTCAGGCACAAAAAAGGGCCAGCTTTGCGGCTGACCCTATGAGGACCCTGAAGGCGCGTGCGACTATTCACGCGCTCCCATTTGGCAGTAAGGCGTTATTCGCTGACAATCGCGCCAAGGTTGAGCAGCTGCGTTTCCCCGCTATTGTCTTCGATACCGTCATTGTCGTTGATCATCCACACATCGCCGCTGGCCATGTAGGCAAGCCCCTCCACTTTTTCAGCGGGCAATCCACCCGCCGCTTTCATATCGGGCAGAACATCACGCACCAAGGTCTTCACCACCGTATCACCTGGCATAACGCCGTTCATGTCGACATGGTAAATATGTTTGATCGCCGCATCCGGACCACCCTGATTATCACGCTCGAGCACCAAGAACTCACCATTCCCGATGGCACTGATATCAGATAGACCAACCCAACCACCGTTTTGTGAACTAGCGGCCTCGAGAGGATAGTAAGCAAAGGTCCAGCTTTCACCGACGATATCGTAGATGCCAATTCGCGGATTCGCCTCATCACCCCAAGCACGCTGGAGGGTGACGTAGAGTTTTCCGTTGTACTCGGCAACGCCCTCAAAACCAAAACGCACTTGCGTGGCATTGACGTCGGCGGGCAGGGTCACGACCTCTTCAATGACACCGTAGTCGTCTGTTTTGAACAGGAAGTTCAAAGACTGGATGGGACGGTTCTCGGTATCTGTGATGGTGCCGGCCCCCTCAGAAGCAACCCAGAATCCGCCATCGACTTTCGCAATGCCTTCCGGGTCGATATTGACGCTCTTATCTTCATTGATCATGGCGGCCAGATCGACATCATCGAAGCTGGTCGCGTCCTCTTCGGCGCCAGAGGTCGTCCACCCGGCAAACACGTCGTTGCTGTCCATGATCGTGATTTCACGCTCAATGCGTGCCGGCATGGTGCTGACATCCATAGCGAAAATACGATTAGACGCGTAGTAGCTGTCTTCAATCGCGTAGAGCGTATTGGGCGCCATGGGGTCGGCCGACAAGCCCGACATGGCCCCCCAGGGAATCGGCGCACCGTTGTCGCGGTTCACGGAAGTCACTGTCGGATAGGCCGCATCCGCATATTCATAACGGTAGATATTCAATGACGAGCGGAATTTGTCGCCTCGGGAGTCCTCTTCACTGGCCACCACCAGAAGATTGCGTGATGGAATCGCTAATCCGCCTTCTGGCCCCAAGGCCGCAGGCAAGGCTTGTTTAAACATCGGTGCAGCAGGATTCGCAACATCGTAAACGAAAATCATGCTCGCGCGTTCTGAGTTGACGAACAGATATCGGTTCGCGCCAAACACGCCCATTTCAATATTTTCGGGCTCATTCCCTTTGTTCTCTGAACGGTAATCAGGGTAGTGGCCAAAACGCGCTGTCATATGATCCAGACTATTGCCCGATGTCCAAACGACGTCACCGGCGGTATTGAATACGGTGAAACCACGGCTTCCGCCATCCATATCCCCTTCGTCGGCTGTCGCGAAGTACTCCGTATTTATCCAGGCAACACCATCGGGTTCGCGTACGATGGCACTGGCTGATTCAGTCTGTGAAATCACAGCGGGGCTTTCTTCGGTCATGTCGATATTGTCCAAATCAACCGAACCGGCAGAAAAGGAATTCAAGACACTGCCATCAGCCAAATCGATTAACAAAATGTGGTTGTTTTCCTGCATGGTCACAACCGCAATATTGTCGGAGTTGATGTCCACGTATTCAGGCTCAGGGTCGCCTGCAAACAGGTCGGCCAGGCCAGTGATATCCACTTCACGCGTACTCCAGTTCGCAGGGTCTGCATCGGCGATATCGACAATGATGAACGACCCGGCGGGCAGCTGTGGTGGTACCCCTTCGCCCAAGTCCTCATCGCGCTCATTTTCGATGACAACAGCCGCGTACATGCCATCCGGGCTGACAGCCACCGAGTCCGGCTGGCCACCGAGGTCCAAAGAACGCACAGCGGTTTGGCTCGCGATGTTCACGATATCCAACTGGCCAGACACATTGACGTAGTCCTCAGAGGTGTTTACGCCGACCAGTGCATAGTCGCCTTTTACCGCAACCGATGTGGGTTCGCCGTCCAGCGCCAAGACACCGGCTGCCATTGGCATCGCGGGATTCGTAATATCCACAAAGCCAATCTGCTCCGCTGGGCTGTCGCTGTAGATCAGCGTCATGCCATCGGTGCTCGCCGCCACAATTTCAGAGGCCGTCTCTTCGTCCGTATTACACGTGGCATCGATTTGCTGACACACGGGGAAGGTGGCGATGCGATTGAAGTTCATGTCATTGTTGATCGCAGCCGGATTACAGACAAACGTGCTTTGCGTGACTTCTTCCGCGCTCAGCTCACCATTCGCATCGGAATCAAGACCCGATTCAATGCGCAGGCCACCGGCAAAACAATTCATGTCTCCGGCACTCAATGTCGTGTGGACGGTGAGGCTGTTCAAACCGTCATTGCCATCGGCACCGTCCGCACCATCCGCGCCATTAGTACCATCGCGACCATCGTCACCACCACATGCACTTAACACGGATGTGATTGCAAGGCTCAACGCGAGCTTACGCCATGTCTGTTCCATTTCTTAGTCCCCTTTCGCTGTATCACTATTATTGAAAGGAACTTAGTGTTGGCATTAAAAGTGACAAGATCGTGGCAGTTCAATGACACCATAGTGACAATATTTCATCGTATTTAACGATCAATTTGACGCGGCCACGCGGCCTTTGGTTTACCGCACTAATGGAAATCACGCGACTGCAATTCAAGCTGCGCGAGCCTCGTGGAATAATCCAGAATTTGCCCAGCCACCACATGCACCACCGAGCCCTCCGTCTCGACATTGCCTTTAATCAGGAGCAACTTCCCCGCGAGCAGCGCTTTGCGAAATAAGGCCTGGGTCCTCGACCAGACAATCACATTAATATTGCCCGTTTCATCCTCAAGCGTTAAAAATAATGTGCCATGTGCCGTACCAGGGCGCTGCCGCCCGGTCACCAAACCGAATACCTGAACAAAACTGCCGCTGCGCAGTGACAGTAATTCATCCTGCCGACGGCAGCGTGAAAAAGGCGCCTCCCGACGCAACAGCCCGGCAAGATGAGGGCGCAAGCTCAACTTGGTGCTTCGCATATCTGCAAAAATATCCTGTTCTATACTCGGTGCCCGAGTTTTAAGGGTATCGCCCTCCCCCAATGGCGATGCGCACTCAGAGAGTAAGGGGCGAGGCGCTTCGGTACCACTGACCGCCCAACGCGCCTGATAGCGATGCCCACTCAAACATCGCAGCGCCTCTGCCGAGGCAAGTAATTGCAGCTCGGCATTGCTCAAACCCGAACGCCGCACCAGATCATCCATATTGCGAAACGGCTGATCCGCTCGCGCCGAGACAAGCTGCCGGCCCTTGTCCGCATCAAGCGAGCGAATTTGAGACAACCCCAAACGAATGGCCCATCGCCCCTCGTCATCCTGCAGGCTGTGCTCGTAGTCACTTGCATTAATGTCCACAGGTAAGACCGACACATCATGGCGACGCGCATCCTGCAGCAATTGCGACGGCGAGTAAAAACCCATCGGCTGGCTATTTAACAAGGCGCAATAAAAGGCCGCAGGATGGTGGCGCTTGAGCCAGGACGAGAAATAACACAGGATCGCAAAACTCGCGGAATGGGATTCAGGAAAGCCATAGCCCCCAAAACCTTTAATCTGCTCAAAGGTGCGCTCGGCAAAATCCTGACTGTAGCCATTTCCGAGCATGCCGTGGATGAACTTCTGCTCGAATTTCATCAACGTGCTGTTCTTGCCCCAGGCGGCCATCGCCCGACGAAGCCGATCCGCTTCACCGCCGGAAAACCCCGCCGCCACCATAGACAGGCGTATGGCCTGTTCCTGAAAAATCGGCACACCCAATGTTGGCGCCAACACCGCCTTGAGCGCCTCATTATGATAGTTCACCGGCTCTTCACCATTGCGCCGCTTTAAATAAGGATGCACCATGCCCCCCTGAATCGGGCCGGGCCGCACAATGGCAATCTGAATCACCAGATCATAAAAACAGCGTGGCTTTAAGCGGGGCAGCATCGACATCTGCGCTCGCGACTCGACCTGAAATACGCCTACGCTGTCGGCCTGACACAGCATCTCGTAAGTGGCCGGGTCTTCTTTGGGAATGTCCTCGATCGATTGAATATCGCCATCGTATTCGCGCACGAGTGCCAGCGCCTTGCGAATGGCCGTCAACATGCCGAGCGCCAGGACATCGACTTTCATTAAACCCATCGCTTCGAGGTCGTCCTTGTCCCACTGAATCACCGTGCGATCCGGCATGGCCGCATTTTCTACCGGCACAATGTCGCTGAGCCGATCACGCGTAATCACAAAACCCCCAACGTGCTGGCTCAAGTGACGGGGAAAGCCCTGTAAAAGCTGCACCAGCTCATAAAAACGCCGCATCAACGCATCATCTGGGCGCATGCCCGCCTCTTTCATGCGCTGCGCCAGATCGCCCTTTCGATCCCACCACGCCAGAGACTTCGCGAGATGATCAATCAATGCCAAGTCAAAACCCAAGGCCCGCCCGACATCACGGATCGCACTGCGGGGCCGATAGCAGATCACCGTCGCGGCCAGCGCAGCCCGCTCGCGCCCGTATTTGTCATAAATATACTGGATGACCTCTTCTCGTCGGCTGTGTTCAAAATCCACATCGATATCCGGGGGCTCATTGCGCTCCTTGGAAATAAAGCGTTCAAACAGCACATTGATCAAACCGGGAGAGATTTCGGTAATCATCAAGCAATAGCAGACCACCGAGTTAGCCGCTGAGCCACGTCCCTGACATAAAATGCCCTGTGAGCGCGCAAACTGAACGATGTCGTAGACGGTCAGGAAATAGTATTCGTAATGCAGCGTTTCAATCAGCGACAGTTCTTTCTCAATCAGCGCCTGCACGTTTTCAGGTACGCCCTCAGGCCAGCGGTATTCGGCCCCGGCATCAACCAAACGCGATAAATACGCAATCGGCGTCTCGCCAGAGGGCACCACCTCTTCGGGGTATTGATACTTCAACTCGTTCAGAGAGAAATGACACCGAGAAGCAATATAACGGCTCTGTTCAAGTAAGGGCTCCGGGTACAGCTCCTCAAGACTATCCACCGGCTTTAAATACGCTTCAGCATTACTTTGCAAGCGCCGGCCCATGCTCTGCACACTATCTTTTTCACGCAGGGCCGACAGCACATCCTGCAGCGGCTTGCGCCCGGGTTCATGCATCAACACCTGATGGCACGCCGCCATCGCCATGCCCTGCTGCTCCGCTAATTTACGCCAATGAACAAAGACTTCTTTCTCTCCGGCACGCAACTGATGACTGATCCCCATCCATACCCGCGTGCCGAAACTCTGTTTTAAAAATTGCGCAAATTGCTGCTGCGTTTCGCCTGGCAGGCGCACGCTATACTCCAGCGCCGTCTTCCAGATCACCAGACAGCGCCGCAGACGAAAGCGCAAATCACTCAAGCAGGCTTCGTAAGCGCCTTTTTCCGCACGCCGCCGAGCCAGCGTAATCATGCCGGATAATTCAGCATAGGCCTCTTTATCTGGCGCGAGCACCACTAAGACCTCATCATTGTCGAGGCGAATTTCGCTACCGATCAGCAACTTTATACCGCGCTGTTCGGCCGCTTCATGCGCCTTCACCACACCGGCCAACGAACACTCATCGGTCAAGGCTAAAGCCTCATAGCCAAGACTGTGCGCTTGAGCAACCAGTTCCTGAGGATGCGAGGCGCCGCGTAAAAACGAAAAATTACTGAGGCAGTTCAACGCAATCGACATACTCGTCCACACTCACAACCAGAACACTGTCAGATAGCAAACTAAAACACGCCGTGCACATACCAGCGCTGCCGATCCAGGTCATGAAATACCCATAAGCGCACATGGTCTTCGCGTACGGCGATGTAGTAGTCGCGCAGGGTCGGGGTATCCCACCAGTGCCCCTCTATACGTTCCGGCCCTCTCACCAACTGAATACGGCCGTGCCACTGCAAGGCATTCTGATGTTCGCCAATGGCGATGGGGGTATTGAACAGCCAGTCAGGGCGCGTCAAATAATCACGCCCCTGTGCAGGCCCCTGCGCGGCTTCTTCATGAACCGCAACACGCGCCGTAGCACGTTCAGGTATCGCATCATCCCGGTAACTCACTTTAAACACGTTGTTTTCTCCTACTCGCGCTTGAATTCGTGCGGTTGTCAGCTGCAGCGCCTTTTGCAGATCTGCATTACCGTGTGTGGTCGAGGTCAAAGGTAGGCTCTGACCTTGCGACTGCAGTGCGCTTACACAGGGCTCGCGTAACTCCAGATAATCCACCTCAAATGGCAAACCACTTTGCTCAAGCTGAATCACACTCAATTCGTACAACAGGTGCCAATCGCGGTGCAAAGGCACACAACGCACTGAGCGCCGCTCTTCGTTGTGGTAAATATCGCTGAAGACCCAGGTCACACCACTGCATTGCAATTGCCGCGCAAGCAGGTAGTCTCCGAGGTTCTGCAACAGCATTTTCAGCGGCGCCTGCAATAATTCCACCGTCGGGATCGGGTAATCGAAATGCAGCCCATCCTCATAATCCTGGCGCGGCTCATAAACAGGTGCCGGTCGCGCCTGCACCCCACTGAATAAATCGTGCTGCGCCTCTTCTCGCGGTGGCAACACGGCCTGAAGCCATTCGATAAAACCGGTATCGAAGCGCTTGCGCAGTGCCAGATGCCCATCACCCTGCCAATGCCGCCAGAGGTCGCGCATCGACTGAAAACCCATACCTTCAAGCGCGGCAATGTGCTGAGGAAATACATCTACCGCCGCCAACGGCATGGCCAAAACCCGCTCCACGCAATGGGCAAACCAAGAGGTATGATCCTGCTGGCTCCGGCGCTCGGACTCTGGAGCATAACTCAATAACCACGCTGCCTCAGCGCTGTACGCCGAGGCATAACAAAAATGCAGCCCTGTGTTACGTAACAGTAAAAGCAAGCGCTCCAGCAAGGGCCCCTCGCCACCGAAAAGGCGAACGCTACGCGACATTTCCAACACAAGCCCCTCCGCACTCATCTCGTCACCGGGACGAGCAGAAAAAGGCTGTAAATACGGCGTTAAGGCGTAAAGCTGCTCACACACAGCACTGAGCAAGGCCGACTCAGCTTTCATATCTCGCATACAGACGCGCGCCTCGACCAACACCTGGGCGGTGCTCAACGGCATGCCCGGCAGTACACCCTCCTCTTCGCAACGGCGAGTGCAACACAAGACTTTTTGTTTTGGTGAGGCCACCAGCACGGCCTCGTCCGCATCAACAGCCAACGCCTGTAATGGCAACGCAGGGAGACGAACCGCTCCCCACCATGAGGGAGAAGAAGGCGAGCGTATTGTGGACATCAGCCACGTGACGGCTTCTCTGCCCGGCCTGAAGCAGGCCGAAGAGACAATACGTTGTTAGATAGCCAAGGGGTGGCATTCGCCTGTTGATACAGGGGCGTATCGGAAGACTGCATCAACCCCGCATAAGCACCCGTACTAAACCACGCATCCGGCAACGGAATATGCACTGCCGCACCTGGCAGTTTGCCTCTCTGCTTGATCAGTTCCACCTGTAAGCTGCGTGCCTCAACATGCATGTTGAGCCTCAGCGACGCGGGCGAGCTTTGAGACAGAGCCGAATGATGGCGCAGCAAAAAATACAGACCGGCCTGCTCCTGAACGGCTAGCTGGCACTTTCTTAACTCGGCATAACTCAAACGCTGTCGGGGTTGCCAGGCCATCAACATCTGGCAGGCAGGAGAGCGCGCCAACTCCAGAAAACTGGCCAAAAAATCATTTTTACTGCGTGTCTGCACAAGCAGCACGCGGTCCAACACGAAACCGGCCTGGCTTAAGCCCTCAGCATAAGGCTCAGCCGGGGGGTTCAACAGCACTAAAACACCTCGACAGGCCTCAGCCATACCAATCAAGCTGGACGCAGCAGGTGCAAGTAAAAACCAGGTCCCGGCAAGGTGCTTCTGGCCAAGCTCAATCAAGTTCGACTCCGGCCAACCCCGCTGCAACAGTAACGCATTGAGTACATCATGGCCGGTATCCCAAGCCTTCTGCCCAACAAACGCCTGGGAATGCCCTCGCCACACATCTTTTCTGCGTAACAATGCCTCCAGGGAGGGGGAACCCGACTTTAGACCGGCTTTGCTCTCGGGTATGTCAGACACCGTCATTCTCAACCTTTATCAAAACATAAATACAGCAAAATACTGTTTATATATACAGTATATGAGAGTCAAAAAGGACGCAAGTCAGGATTGAGACGGAAAAGGCATAACGACGCGCAGCAAAATACGTACGCAGCACATAAAGGGAATGGGCTTAAAGTCTAAAGGTGAAACGCGAGGGGGAAAAGCGTTCGGGAAAATCAGGCAGAAAGAAGGGGGAAGTCAGCCGGGCGGAACGCCCGGCTGGAACGTGCATTAGTCAGCGAAAGGCACCAAGGACACGTTGAAGATCTTAGCTTCACGAGCGGAGTCTGCGATCGCGACATAGGTGTTCGCGGTGGACTCTTCGTGCATGCGAACAATCACCGACGCTTCGGGATTTTCTGCTTTCTTCTGAGCAATCAGAGAGCGCACTGCTCGCACATCGACACGACGGGAATCAATGTAGATCTCATCGTTGGAATTCACCTGAATCAGGATATTCTTTGGTGCATCTTCTGGTGGTGGTGGGACGTCATTGTTTTCGGGCACATTCACACCCAGGGACTTCTCACGCACAAAGGACGCGGTCACGATGAAGAAGATCAACATGATGAACACAACGTCAAGCATTGGGGTCAGATCGATTTCGCCCTTGTCTTCGCTTTCTACCTTATGACGTCTTCTACGACTCACAATTCGCTCTCCAATTATCTTGTTATCCGGTCAGCACCTGTCAGCGAAGGGCTTGAATATCGGGTCGAAGCGCCCGATCCACCCCTTGTCTGGCAGGACCGTTATCTGGGAGGCCTGCGTTATTGGCTTGCAGGCCAAGCGTACAGCCCAATCCTACCTTTCAGGATGGCGGCATTCTACACCAAAAGCACCAACCCGCATAAAAATTTTGTGAATACATAAAAAACGTACAAGATTCAACCAGCGAGAGGCAGGGACAGTTGCGAAAAACTATCGCCGGATGAAAATCTATAGCCAATACCTAACAAACGGACGGCTCCTGGGTGTCGACGGCGCGCAAGATAGGCAAGCCGTTCAAACTCGCACAACTTCGCCACCTCTGAACAACTTGGAATTTTTGTCTCAATAGAGGTACTGCTGAAATCAGAGAAGCGCAATTTTAAAATGCGTTTGGATACAAGCAAACGAGCCAGCTCTGGACGAGACTGCCGGCGACGCTCCAATTCATGCAACATATTCGTTAAATGACCAACCAACACTCTGGAGTCGGACACATCTTCATTAAAGGTATGCTCCACACTGATGGATTTTCTCTGTCGAGACTGGCCCACCTCTCGGTCATCTTTTCCAAAGGCCATTTCCCGCAAGCGTTTTGCAAAGCTGCCAAAATGGCTTTCTAACATCACCGGGTCCGCCGCCTGCACATCACCGCAACAAAACAAACCAAGTCGGGTCAGCTTTTCATGGGTCCTCGTCCCCACACCAGGTAAAAGGCGTAAATTCAAAGCGGGCATGAACTGCTCCACCGAGGCCGGCGCGATCGTGAACAATCCGTGAGGCTTATTCCAATCGCTGGCTATTTTTGCAAGAAACTTCACTGGGGCCACACCGGCCGACACACTGAGTCCAAGCTCCTCTTTAACTCGACGCTGTAAATCTTTCGCGATCCAGGTTGCGCTTCCCGAAAAAAGCCCTGAGCCAGACACATCCAGAAAAGCCTCATCGATGGATACGGTATCCACTACATCGCTGTACTCACCAAAAAGAGAAAACATCTCGGCCGACGCTTTGCGATAAAGCGCCATATCCGGCGTGACAAACTGAAGGTCAGGGCAAAGCCGAAGTGCTTCCGCAGAAGACATGGCACTTCTTACGCCATAGGCACGGGCACTGTAATTACAGGTCGCAATCACTCCCCTGCCCGTTGGTGACCCACCTACGGCAAAGGGCTTATGCAACAGCCGAGGCTGCCTGCGCATCTCGACAGCGGCAAAAAAACAATCCGCATCGATATGAATCAACTTGCGATCGGACACCGTTGACAGACCCCACAACTGTATTTTTATACAGCATAACGGAATGCAGGCGTACAGAAAAGTGTTGAATCCCAAAACCTCGATAAAAAGTTCCGTAGGACGCGGCCATCAAAAAGACGAGAATCGGTATCAAGTAAATACGCGAGAGCAAGCAAAAAACAAGAGCATCAATTTCGCGCCACCAATTCAATGCACTAAAAAAGAGTTAAAAAAACCGACACTCAAACGCCTGTTCAGCAAATCATTAACCCTCCCCAAAAAACGCACCCGCCCCTTTGCCAGCGGAAAAAACACTCGGCCGCTTGGGTATTTTTTTCCCATTTTTTTAAAAAATGCAGCGAAAAAAGATTAAAAATCGAGAAAACAGCAGCCTAAACCCCGGAAATACTTAAAAAAACTTGAATTTTTCTTGTTATTTCGTAATGTAGTGCTACAACTTCCATGAGTGAATAAAAAAAGGGTTACTCTAATGGCTGGTCGTAAACCAACAGATCCAGTTGCAGCACTTGAAAAAGAACTGCAACAGCTTAAGGCGAAGCTTGAAAAAGCACGCACCGACAAGTTAAAAGCAGCTGAAAAAGCGGTCGCGACAGCTACCACTGCTTCCACAAAAGCAGCAGCGAAAGTCAAAACTGCCTCAGCAAAAGTCTCATCCATCAGTAAGAAGAAGAAAACCGCAGCACAAGCCAAGCAATTGGCTGCAGCACGCGCCGCGGCGAAAACCGCTCGAGATGCAGCGACTGAAGCAAAGGCGAACCTCGCCAGCGCCAAAGCTGAACTCAACACCATCAAGGCAGAAGTCAAAGCTACAACAGCGCTGAACAAAGCCGTGGCCGCTCAAGAAGCTGCTGCTGCTAAGAAAGCCGCTGCTGCAGAAAAAGCCGCTGCCAAGAAAGCCGCCGCCGCTGAGCGTGCAGCTGCCAAGAAAGCCGCTATCGCCGAGAAAGCACGTGCGCGTAAAGCCGCCGCTGCTGCCAAAGCAAAAGCGAAGAAGGCCGCTGCCACTGCAAAAGCGAAAGCCAAGCAAGCCGCTGCCAAGGCGAAAGCCAAAGCAAAGGCCACAGTGAAGAAAGCCGCCCCCAAGAAAGCGCCAGCTAAAAAAGCCGCTACCAGTACGGCAAAAGCAGCGCCTAAGCGTCGTGGTCGTCCTCCTAAAGCTGCGGCCAAGAAAGCGCCAGCTAAAAAGGCCGCTACCAGCACGGCAAAAGCGGCTCCTAAGCGTCGTGGTCGCCCACCTAAAGCCGCGGCCAAGGCACCTGCCGCTCGTAAAACAGCTGCAAGCACCAGCACAGCGAAAGCAGCTCCTAAGCGTCGCGGTCGACCGCCTAAGGCGTCCAAGTAAGCTTTCATGCTGTAAAAACAAAAAAGCCGCGGTCATCCGCGGCTTTTTTTTACCTCGTTCCTATCGCTACAGTCTCGGCATCACATCAACCCGCGCAGCCTCATCCAGGTTCACCCTGCAAATCGCCTTATACGAGAGACTGACCCCTTCCAGGTTTTCGGCATCAAAATCAAAGTCGAAACGAGCTGATTCCATCGTGAAGTCCTGTGCCTGCGGCGATTCCGTCAAAAACACCCTCTCCAGAAACATGTCGGTAGACGCCAATACCGCCTGGCGGCACTGAGCGAAAAAGAAGGCCTCACGCTCGACTTTTAGCGCTTCGAGCTCTTCTTCACTGGGTGGCAGCGCTGCCACCGTGGTCATTGGAGTATGCGTCACACCGTCCACCAGTTCGTTGTAGGTACGCCCATTCGCTTGGCGACACTGAATTCGAAAGACGGGCGCATCATCACGGCTTTGCTGCAGGTCGAGGGTACCTCTCAATACCGTCACGCAGCGATCCAAGGCTTCAGCGGCTTCGGCCGAGGCCTTTAAGTCCAGATATAAACGCTCATACTCGCTAGGCAACCATAGACGAGACTCATCTAGCGCGAACCCTAAAGACGAAACAGACAGGCCCAAGGAGAGGACACCGAGCTTAAGAGACGGTTTGCGCACTGCCGGACACCATCATTTGATAAATAAAGCCGAACATAATAAGGAGCTCTTCCTCTTCTGTACGCTCGAACTCCAAACCATAGGCCCAGCCACCATCGACCACTCGCTTTCGGCGAACAATGGCCTCGAGCACGGTAATACGGTGAATGCCAGCGACACGTAACTTGGTTTTTATTTGAATGCTATCACCGGGCTCACCGATGTCTTCATACAACATCACTTGCGCACCGCCCAAGCTGAGATCGGAAACCTTACCGGCAATACCAGATAGACTCTGATCCTCCAAACTGGAAGCCAGGACTGGTAGCACCACTTCCACACGCGTGTTATTTCGCACCTCGCGGTACTTCACCGTAGCAGGGTAATCGAGATACACCTGAAACAAGGGCATCTCAGAAAGGAAAAGCACGCGCGTTGAAAAAACCGCAACACCGTTGGCGGTTAACGCTCTGACAAACACCTGTTGCCCCTCTTCCAATACCGGCACCTCGCCGTCTGTAAAAGAGAGAATAACCGTTTCACCGGGCAAACAGCCCAGTAACACACAATCCAAACGCTCCGCCTCCGGGTCGGTTTGGAGCTGAAGTGTCTGACCAAACCGCAGGTTCAGCTCTTCAAAGGCGCGAGCATCAGACTCACTCATTTATTTGCCACCCAAAGTCGTAACGCATCTAGAACTAGACCGGCTCGGCCTCAGCATGTTCATTCACTCGAAACGCAGTACGCACCACGTCCTTCTGAATATAGTCTAGCGCAAATTTATTGAGTAATACCGCAGCCAGCAATAGCACTAACGGCAGCGCCCCAGACGGCGTGAAAGGCAACTGGAAACAGGCCACCGCCAGCACGCAACCGAGTACAAACAGCACAAAGTACGTGACGACATAACATGCAAGCCAGCTGTAATACCAATAACGGAAATAGCCCACTAAACACGCAATCGCGGTAGCGACTACCGCAAAGCCAACAACAACCAATGCCAAAACCAACAGCAGCTTCAGCCCGAGGAGGTTCAAAAGCAATAAGGGCATCCCCAACACCAGAGCGGCAATCGACAGCATGGCCGGGAAAATCCACAGCACTGTCCACACAAATACAAAGACTCGCATTAGCCTGCCCTCTTCTGAAACAAACGCCGAAAACGCTTCACAAAGGACGCGATGTGATCCGAATAATCCCTACGTAAAGGACGCCAGAGATATTGCTGCAGAAAGCGCCCTAGCTCTGACGGGAGTACCAGTAAGGTCGGCGTCACCGCGAGCGTAAGCACTGTTGAGAACAGCAAACCGTAAACGATCGCACTAGCCAGAGACACCCAGAACGACGCCACCACCCCTCCAGGAATCCAGTTTCGATCGACCAAATCAATACTCACGCCCAAGGCCAGAGGAAGCAGGCCCAAAATGGTTGTGACGGTGGTGAGGAAGACCGGCCGCAACCGCTGTGTCGCCGCGGCAATGGCCGCATCTTTGACGTCAAGCGCGGGATTTTCCTTCCTGATGTAATTAAACGTGTCGATAAGCACAATATTGTTGTTCACCACGATGCCTGCGAGCGCCACAATACCGACCCCCGTCATGATGACACTGAACAACGTCTGCGTCAGCATCAGCCCCAGTAGCACCCCGGCGGTAGACAGGATGACCGAGGACAAGGTCAACAGAGCCTGATAAAAGCTATTAAATTGTGTGACCAGCAAGATAAACATCAAAAAGAGCGCCAGCGAAAACGCAACCGATAAGAATGCAAAGGACTTTTCCTGCTCCTCATTGGCCCCTCTAAAACTGACTTCAATCCCTTCAGGGAGCGGGTTTTCCTCCAACCAGGCTTTGATTTCTCGAACCTTGGTGTCCACCACTTCCCCTTCCTGAACGTCCGCCATCACTTTGGTGTACTCTTTTCCGTCGACCCGTTCGACCTTGTCCACACGAGGCTCTGCCACACGGGTAGCAAAGCCTTCCAAGGCAACAGGGCCACTCGGTGTATTCGCCTTGAGGCGATCCATCGCCTTGATACCCCGATATTGCTCGGGGAAGCGCACGCGAATATCCAGCTCTTCATCCGTATCGTCCGGCCGATATTCACCAATTTTGACACCCGTTGTTACGAGCTGAATCGCATTCCCGATTTCTGCAACATCCAGGTTGTAGCGCGCCGCCCGCGCCTTATCCACTTCAAAAGCCCACTCCACCCCAGGCAATGGCGTAGTATCTGTCACATCACGCAAGCCACTGATGGACTCTTCAAGATGAGTCCGCAAGTCTCGGGTTGCCTCCAGCAATACATCGCGATTTAGGCCCGTCAGCTGAATCTGAATGGGCTTGCCCACTGGCGGGCCCCCTTCCATTGCTGCCGCATTGACGTATATGCCCGGCAAATCACGAGTGACCTCTCGTATCTCGGTGTAGATACGAAATACCGAAAATCCGAGATCCTCAGGTTTATACGTTTCGACCAATATTGTGGCAATCTGATCTTTCTCCGGTGCCCGCGGCCCGACTTGCTGCGGTGATCCTGGGCTAACGATGGAGTACACCACTTTAACGCCTTCCACATTCATTACGCGGCGTTCGACCTCTCGGGTCAGCTCTCTGGCCTCTTCCACAGAAAGGTTGCCCTGCGCTCTGACAGCCACCTCTCCAAGAATCTGCTCGGCTTCCACAAAAAACTGCACACCGGCGTTGAACTTGGAGTAAGACGTGAATATCGCTACAAGAACAAAACAGGCCCCAAAAAAGAACGCACGAGGATGATGAATCACTGACGACAAAAACCGGGCATATATGCCGATCACACCGGGCAGCGATTCCGGCTTTTGATCTTCGATGTGCTTCACCGACACGTCGTCATTTGCCGCGACTTTTTTCTTGCCCATTAACGCACCGACCACAGGAGCGAAAAACAATGCGTAGAGCAGTGAACCTACCAACACGGAAAAGACCGTCACCGGCAAATACCGCATGAACTCACCCGCAACCCCAGGCCAAAACATGATTGGCAGGAAGGCTGCCAAGGTCGTGGACGTCGAAGCGGTCACCGGCCACACCATTCGGCGTACCGAGAAAATGTAGGCCTCTTTACTGCTCAAGCCCTCAGCCATTTTGCGGTCGGCAAATTCTGTGATCACGATCGCTCCATCAATCAGCATCCCGAGCGCAAGCAGCATGCCGAACAGCACCATGAAGTTAAAAGAATACCCAAGCTGATAGAGGATAATCGTTGAAAACAACAGGGAAAACGGCACCCCGGCTCCCACCAGGAGGCCCGAACGAAAACCCAGGGCGCCTACGATAATCACCATCACCAGAGCCATCGCGGTCAGGATATTGCCCTGCATTTCATTGACCATGCCGATGGAAAAATCACTCTGATCCATGAGGAAATCGAGCTCTATGCCAGCCGGTACTTCCGGCTGCAGCGTTGCCGCCAGCGCTCGCACCGAGCGTGTCACTTCGATATCGTTGGCCTCGGTGCGTTTTTTCACGTTAAGCGTGATGGCCCGCTCACCATTGATGGTTGAGATTGCCGAGGCGTCTTTAAACGTACGCTGAACCAAAGCCACATCGCCTAGTACAACGGTGGCCTCTCCTGAGGAGCGAATGGGAAGGTTGTACACATCTTCACGTGTTTCTATAAGGCTTGGGACTTTTACCGCAAAGCGACCGCTGCCCGTATCAATCTGACCGGCAGGCACCAATAGATTATTTCCGCGGATGGCCTGATACAACTCACCGCTCGTAATGCCATAGTGCTCAAGTCGGCTCGGTGAGATGGTGATTTCAATCATTTCCTCGCGATGCCCATTCATATCGACTTCAAGCACATCGGGAATCGCTTCGATCTGTCGCTTGAACAATTGCGCCGTCTGATAAATACTGCGCTCAGGTACATCACCGGAAACCGCCAGGACGATGGTCGGCGCTTCATTCTCCGAGACTTCTTCTACGCGTGGTTCCTCTGCATCCAGAGGCAATTCCGACTTGCCTCGGTCTACCGCTGCGCGCACTTCCATAAGCGCATGGCGCACATCCTGATCGGCTTCAAACTCCACGACAATGTACGAAACCGACTCCCGAGAGGTCGCGCGAATTTCTTTTAATCCCTCGAGCGTGCGCAGTTCTTTTTCCATCGGGCGTACGAGTAAGCGCGCCCCGTCTTCCGGGGAGGCGCCGTCCTGCATAAGAATCACCAACACGACGGGAACGGAAGGGTTGGGTGAGGCTTCAATCACCATGGACACGCGCGAAGCCACACCGGCAATCACGATCAGCAACATCACACACAGAGTTGCTCTGGATCGAGAGATAGCGGCAGAAAGTATGCCCATCAAAGTGCTCCTTCATCCGAGGCGACGGGGACAATCTCGACGGTCTCGCCTACGCCGACATATTCCTGCCCCACCGTAATGAGCTCCACCTCATCAGGCAGCCCCGTTACCCAGACCCCGTTCGGCGCATCCGCGACGAGCTCGACCTCATATTCTTCGACCTGCCGCGCGCTATTCACCACACGCAGACCCAACTTGCCCCCGTCTCGCAACACGAAGAGCGAGGGGGACACTTTGTGGGCTTGCATAGAACGGGTATGCACTTCAATTTCGGCCGTGAGCCCGGCAGGAATACGCATGTCCGGATTGGGGATGCTGACTTCAACCCGGAAAGTATTGGTCGACGAGGTCGGTGCACTCGCGAGATACCTCAATGTCCCTTCGAACATCTGGCCGGAGGACAAGCGCACCTTCGCGCGATCCCCTCGGCTGAGCAACGGCAACTCTTGCTCATTGACTTCGCCCGCGACGATGAGCGGGTCCAGCTCAAGTAATTCCGCACACGCCATGCCGCGCTGTAAAAATGCCCCCACTTCCGTCAGTCGCTTTTGCACCACTCCGCGAAACGGCGCTACTACACTCAATCGTGATGTCGAAATTTTTGCGCGTTCCAGTTCGGCTTCAGCCAACGCAAGGCTGGACCCCGCACTCGCAATCTGTGAGCGAGATTGATACCCACTGTCTTGCAGTTTAAGCGCCGCATCGTAATCGAGTTGCGCTTTTTTAAGCTGCGCTTCCGCCTGCTTCATTCGCGCTTCTCTGTCCTCACTGTGCAAGCGACAGAGCACTTGCCCTTTATCCACCAGCTGACCTTCTTCGATGGGGCTTTCTTCGACCAGACCATCCAGCTCAGCCGCGACCGAGACTTGCCGCTCGGCTTCAGTGCGCGCACGAACGTGGATCGCACGAACATATTCCTCCGCTTGGCTGCTGGCAGATTGCACGCGGACAGCTTGCTCCGAATCCTGAGATGCCGAAAGGTCTTCCTCGTTTGAACGCGTCAAGCCCGTCAACATCCAGACAACAATAATGCCGGCCAAAACGAGCGCCGTGATGAGATTAGAATTCATGAACAGATCCACTATGAAAGGTCATAAAAATGAAAGCGGTGATCGCGTCAAACGAGTCGTTTTTCAGACTGAGGCTCATTCTATGCGAAAACAACACTCAAACGCACGTACGAACAACAAGCCAACGGGAGCTAAAATTTCCCGAAGTCGCTGATTCCTCAACATTTTTAGCATTGGCGGGCTGAAATATGTGCATTATCATGCTAACTTAAGTGTCATGGCCTTGCGCGAACGCGTCGATAACGACCTGTCTGCACCAAAGGAGACGACCAATCGGTTTGCTGACAAGTCGGACCGACTGCGCATCCTCTGAATGAAAGGCGACAATTGTGGCTCAGGGAGCTGCCATGATTGCCACATGCCCTCTTTGCAGGCGGCAACAAGGTCCGCACATGGAAGCGTTGAACGCGCCATCGCAAAATAACGACAGCGCACTAAGATGCGCACAAAATAGTGGTGAAATATGAATAAATTGTTTCAACAAAGCCAATATCTATTGCTGGGTTGTATCTTGAGCAGCATCGCGAACCTGGCGAGCGCCAATCCGCTGATCAACGGTATATCCGTACACTCTGAGCTCGGCCAGGAAAGTTTTATCGGTGCCCTGCTGACAACCACACTGTCTACCGATGCCCGAGACATCCTGATCGCCCAGGAAGAAAAACAGATTCAAGTGCGTGTTTTGGCCGAACGCATTTCATCTCGTCGCTTCAAGCGGATGTGGATTGAAGGTATGGCCATTAATGCCGCGGCAAGCGAACTGGAAGCGCAATCGCGCAATATGGCGAATTTCAGTAACATGCTGAAAGTGACCTTGCGCCGAGGAGATATTTTCGCTATCCAGCGAGGCACTGACGAAGTCAAAGTGATTATCAACGGCGCCACACTCGGCACCATTGATGACCCTGCGTTTTTCGACCTGCTTCTGCGCACCTGGATCGGCCCCGTACCGTTGAGCTCACAATTTCGCAACGACCTGCTTGCCGGTGGCGAAATTGACGAAGCACTCATTGCCCGATTTAACGACACTCGCCCCACCGATGCCCGGATCGCCGCTGTCGCCGAAGCCTTGGCGAATCGTGAGCGCGGTCAAACCGAGACAACAGGCGCGGCTGCTGCCGCAGCAGCTGTTGCAGTGAAGCCTGCGATCGAAGCCGCACCCACAATCAGCGCCCCGCAGATTCAACCCAGTATCCAAGCCCCAACCATAGAAACCACCCGTACTGTTGCGCAGGCACCGACGCCCGAGCCCGCCGCCACACCCGAGCCAGAGGTGAAGTCCACTCCCACGCCAGCGCCTACTCCAGCACCCGAGACTGTAGCGGTGGCTGCCGCTGGAGGCGAAGCGGTAGATGACATCTTCGATGAAGAAGACGATGAAGAATTCACGGCTGAATCCTTGCTGTCCCAGCAGCTCTATATCGCCAAGCTGAAAAAGTGGACATATAAAGAGCTACGCTATCCATCAAAATCACTGGATCGCAATGAACAAGGCATTGTCCGCCTGAGTGTCACCATTCAGCGCGACGGCAAGCTGCAGAATATTGATGTGATTGAAGAGCCGGAATTCAGTCGTCTGACCAAGGCCGCTGTGAAGGCGGTTGAGAAATCGTCGCCCTACCCGGTAATGCCCGCAGACGTCACAGGTGATGAATTCGAATTCAGCATGCCCATCGTTTTCAAGATTGTCGAACAATAGATTCGACGGGGCACGCACTCCGGTGCGTGCCCGCTACCTCAACAGGCCCTAGCTACTGAAGTGTCTGATTAGGCTTGCTTGCGTACAAATGAGAGGTGAGCAAGACGATCCAGTATCACACTTTCTATCGCCTTCTGCTCCAAAGCAGATAAGAGATCGAGCTTGTCTAGACTCAAAGAATGGAGGTGAAGGCAAGGCGTGGCTTGATTGAACTCTCGAAGGTCCCCTTTCATCACCACAGGTAAAAAAGGCTTGCTCGGATCTCGCTTGCTGTTGATCAACTTCAAGCCAATCTCCAGCGGCACGCGGCGGTATTTTTTCTCGGCCCGATTGATCGGCAAAATCAACTGTAACTCATTCTTTGTTTGCTCCGCTTCGGAAGCCACAAGAAATAAGCCCGTAGCGCGTACAGACTGCTCTGGAATGCCGTGGAAGGTATCGTGGGGCGCATAGGGATTCGGCAGGATCACCAGTTTACGATTTTCATCTTTGGGAAAGAAAATGTCATAGCTGGTGTAGAGCTGTTGCACCGAACCAGAAAAGACACACAACTGGTTTTCGATACCCAAAATCAGCTCTTTCGCTCGCTGACGCTTGCGGAAGCTATCTAGATCCCATACGAGGTCTTTATTCTCCATAAATAAAGAGATGCACCTGTGCCAAATTCACTCTCGTATAACATAACGGATTATGATCAAAATGCTAGATAAATATGCGTTTACATTCGAAGCAGTCATAAAAATGGTGAATTTATAACCATCTGTCACATCAGACTGCCCTATTTTGTGACCAGAACACGAAGATCCGCTCCCCGCCGACAATCGATGCAGCAAGCCCCGAAGAAACTGCTAGATTTAAGAGGTAGTCGCCAACTAGGCCAGGGACCTCGCCAAACATGACAAGCGCGCAATCAACTGCCTCGATTTCACAGCTCACTGACGCTGTCAGCAAGCAACTCTCCTCCAATGACATTCAGGTGCCGATGCTGCCTGAGGTTGCCAGTAAAGTAGTACGATTAACTCAGGATCCGGAATCAGATTCCGCGGACCTCGCACGATTGATTCAAAGTGACCAACCGCTCGCGGCGCACGTCATGCGCGTCGCCAATTCCGCGGCATACAGCCCCAATGCGACCTTGGTCTCTCTGCAACAAGCGATCACCCGCCTGGGCATGCGCATTATTTCAGAAATCGCCCTCGCTGCCTCGATCAATAGCTCGCTGTTCAATACACCGGGCTTCGAGCCCTATATTCAACACATTCTAAACCACTCTCTCGCCGCCGGACTCTGGGCTAAAGAAACCGCGCGCGCCTGCCGTAAAAACGTAGAGGCCGCCTTCCTGGCGGGCCTCCTCAACGATATTGGCCGCCCCGTCGTCGTACAAACCGCGCTTCAAATCGCAAAAGGAGAAGGTCTGACACTCAGCAAAGCCGATCTGATGTTGATCGAAGCATCGACAAAGCAAGCGGTTGGGCTTGCAGTCCTCGAGGCGTGGGAAATGCCGGCTTCGGTTAAGCTCGTGGTCAACTATTTCGATCGCTATCAGGAAGAACATAACAACGCGCTGCAGACCAAAATTGTCTATGCGGGAACGCAAATCGCGAACCATTTCTTTCAAGACCCCGATGCTCCCAACGAAAGCACGATTGACAGTGTGAAAGCGCACCCCGTCTTTGCTGAAATTAATCTGTATCAGGACGAAGTGGAACAGTTACTGGAACAGGAAGACGCGGTGAAATCCACCATGGAGGCAATGGGACTGTGAGCACCTTTTATGACATGGTGGTGATCGGCAGCGGACCGGCAGGTCAGAAGGCGGCGATTCAAGCCTCTAAACTTGGCAAGTCTGTCGCGCTGATAGAAAAATCACGCGAAACTGGCGGGTCCTGCGTATATCGCGGAACCATCCCGTCAAAAACCCTTCGCGAAAACGCGCTGCGCATTAAAAACATGCGTATGAACGCCGAAATCGCCAATTTCGAACTGAATGAAGACCTGGAACTCGCAACACTGATCAATCGCTTAGAGCAGGTGCTCAGCGCGCACGACACTTACCTGAGCAATCAGTTGATTCGCAACGGCATTACCTTAATCCATGGGCGAGGCCGTTTCGTCAGCGAGAGTGAGCTGGAGCTCACTTCTGTCAGTGGCGATGTCACGAGCATTCAGTCAGACAAATTTGTCATTGCGACGGGCTCCTATCCTCGCCACCCAAGCCATATCCCCATTGACCACGAAAACATTTTCGACAGTGATTCCATCTTATCAATGCTCTACTTACCCAAAAGTTTATTGGTATTGGGCAGTGGCGTCATCGCGAGTGAATATGCGTCCATTTTTCAGGCCCTGGGCGTCAAAGTCACCATGATCGATAAATATCCGGGACCATTGGGCTTTCTCGACAATGACCTGACCGAACGCTTCGTCCATGCCTTTGAAGCCATGGGCGGCACATGGAGAGGCGACACTCAAGTTGAGGAGGCGCGCTGGAACGGTTTTGATGCGGTAGAAGTGTCCTGTGCAGGCGGCGAAGTTATCCGTGGCGAAAAGTTACTGTGTGCCGCGGGCCGACTGGCCAACGTGCGGGAACTGCAAATTGAAAATGCGGGCCTGCAATTGAACGACCGCGGTTTGATCAGCGTCGACGAAAGTCTGTATACCGGTGTGGCCAATATTTACGCCGCAGGCGACGTTATCGGCCCGCCATCGCTCGCGTCGGCATCGATGGAACAGGGGCGCCGGGCAAGTTGCAATGCCTACGATATTCCCATTGGAAAAATGCAGCAGACCCTCCCTGCAGGCATCTATTCCATACCCGAGCTCTCGTCCGTAGGCCTGAGCGAGCGTCAAGCAAAAGACATGTATCCGTCTATCATTGTCGGCCGAGCCCACTTTGAAGAAATTGCGCGAGGTCAAATTTCGGGTATTCAGGACGGCATGCTGAAAATCGTGTGTGATGCCGAAGGTCGTAAAGTGCTGGGCGTCATGATCGTAGGTGAAGGGGCAACAGAACTCATCCACATTGGGCAGATGGCACTGCTCTCAGACGCGGACGTGGATATTTTTGTAGAGAGTATTTTCAACTTTCCTACGCTCGCCGAAGCCTATCGCGTGGCGGCGCTTGATGTCATAGAGCAACGCCCTTAAGGCACTGCAGAAAACCGGGCCGCGCTGTGCATAGGCCCGGTCTTATGGCTTATTTTTTAGAAAAATCCGCGTCCTCATTGGCGTTCGGCAACACCAGTGCTTCTTCACGGCTTTGCGCCCGCGCTTCGCGCCCTGAACCCAGCATGACACCGATCCATCGCGTATCGACAAAACTCTCCAAGGCGATTTTTACCGTCATGGTAAGTGGAATGGAAAGTAGCATCCCCACTGGCCCGAGCACCCACCCCCAAAACACTAAGGAAAGAAAAACCACAAGCGTGCTCAGATCCAGGCCCTTACCCATTATGCGTGGCTCCAGTACGTTGCCGACCACAAAATTCACCAGCACAAAGCCCACCGCCACCAATACCGCATCGCCAACACCCAGCTGCACAATGGCCAACAACACAGCGGGAATTGCAGCCAAGATGGAGCCGAGTGTGGGAATAAAATTCAACAAAAAAGCCAACAGCCCCCACAAAACAAAGTAGTCCAGACCCAAGATCCACAGCCAGATCATAATCACCAGCCCCGTGAGTAAACTCACCAGTGTTTTAATCGCAACATAGCGGTTCACCGAGGCCGTAAATTTACGGATGGCGTCCAGCGAGTGGCGCGTCTTCTCATTCAGCGCGAGCTTGTCCGCAAAGCTTACCTCTTCGGCAAGTATGAACACCACGGTCAAAAGAATGAGGAAAAAATTGGTCATCAGATTGCCGAAAGAGGCCAGGGTATTGCCCGCCATGGCAAGCGCAGCCGAGGGCTGAAAACTCTCTCTGACTTGCGCGAGGTCCACGGTCAGGCCAAACGTTTGCAAGCGGCTGAATAGATCGGTCGTGATGGCGGATAACTTCACCTGATAAGTCGGCAGATCCTTGCGAAACTCCCCGAGCGAGGAGCCAATAATCGCACCAAAAAGCACACTGATCACCACCAAGGCACAGACAATCGCAAGCAGAGCAAACCAGGTTGGAAAGCCCTTACTGCGCATCCACAACAGAGGCGGAGAGCTGATGATGGCAATAAACAATGAAAGGAAGAACGGCACCAGTAGCGATTCTGCGGCTTTCATTCCGGCGACAACGATCACAAAGGCCGCCAAAACAATTAAAAATCGAGCGATGGGACTTTGGTACTGCATGGTCATATTGACTATCCGTATAGGCCATTTCACCACGATGCTGCCAGAATTAGCCTCCGGGCGCCAGCCCAGACTTATTGACGCTCGGGATGACGCCCCGTGTAGCGTTCGCACAGCAGGTTTCGAATCTGTTCGGCTTCTTCCTGAAACTCGGGCCCGGCATGCCAGAGCTCTTCAATGACAAGTGATTTCGTCGGGTAATCCCAAGCCACTAATACCACGGGTACTCGCGCGGTATAAGCCACACGCAAGAAGCCCGTTTTCCATCTGTCGACACGCGAACGCGTACCTTCTGGTGTAATCGCCACCCAAAGCATGTCTTTGCGCGCGTAAGATTCCGCGATCTGATCCACCGTGTCCATACTCGCCTTGCGATCAATAGGAATCCCTCCCAGGGCCATGAACGTGCCCTTCAGAGGCCAGAAAAAGGCCTCTTTTTTCATCAGATAGGATATGCGTACACCCAGCGCAAGAATGCAGCCCATCGCGATGATGAAATCCCAGTTTGAGGTATGAGGCGCGGCGGCAAACACCGCCTTAGGGACATTGGGTACCTCACCGCGAATGCGCCAACCCAGCGCACGCAGAATGGCTCGCCCGATAGCGCGAGTCACAGCATTCCCCATACGGGGCGCCTTCGGTGGCATCGTTGGTACACGTTCGTTCGACATGGTGCGCCCGATGAATTTTTATTGATTTAGTGTTCTCGCGTCGCCCGAAATACGATGTCGGGATATCGTTCCTGCGTCAATGACAGGTTAACACGTGTTGGTGCAATGTAGGTGAGATGACCGCCACCATCAATCGCCAGGTTGTCGGCGCATTTGCGCTTGAACTCATCCAGCTTACGCTCATCTTCGGCATCCACCCAACGCGCGGTATTGACGTTCACCGGCTCGTAAATGGCATCCACTTTATATTCGTCTTTTAAGCGGTACGCGACCACATCAAACTGCAGTACCCCGACCGCGCCAACAATAATGTCGTTATTGTTCAGCGGGAAGAACACCTGCGTGGAGCCCTCTTCCGATAACTGCTGCAAGCCTTTTTGCAATTGCTTGGTTTTGAGCGGGTCTTTCAAGCGAATCCGTTTAAACAACTCGGGTGCGAAGTGCGGAATCCCCGTATATTTGAAGGCTTCGCCCTCGCTGAAGGTATCGCCAATCTGAATCGTGCCGTGATTGTGTAAGCCGATAATGTCACCCGACAGCGCCTCTTCGACATGGGAGCGATCCCCTGCCAGAAACGTCACAGCATCGGCAATTTTTACGTCCTTACCCAGACGCACATGCCGCATTTTCATGCCGCGTGTATAGCGCCCGGAACATACCCGCATGAAGGCAATGCGATCTCGGTGCTTGGGATCCATATTCGCCTGAATTTTGAAGACGAAACCTGAAAATTCAGGCTCATTCGCCTCGACGGTGCGTATATCTGTTGCGCGGCTCTGCGGGGGCGGCGCCCATTCGACAAAGCCATCGAGCATTTCGCGTACACCGAAGTTACCCAGTGCCGTACCAAAGAATACGGGTGTCAACTCGCCTCTTAAATACGCATCGAGATCGAATTCATGGGTCGCTCCGCGAACAAGTTCGATCTCATCGCGAATATCTTGCGCGTAAGCGCCGAACAGCGCATCGGCTTCCGCGCTGTCGAGCCCTTGAATCTTCAAGTCTTCGGGAATCGCGTGCCCTTTTCCACCTTTATAGACATGAATGGTGTCCGTATAAAGGTTGTAAACACCTTTGAATTCTTTCCCCATGCCAATCGGCCAATTGATCGGCGCCGCCGCGATTTTCAACACCTCCTCGACTTCATCCATCACCTCAATCGGGTCGCGGATATCGCGGTCCATCTTGTTGATGAAGGAGAGGATGGGCGTGTCACGCAAGCGACACACTTCCATCAGCTTGATGGTGCGGTCCTCAACGCCCTTTGCGCCATCAATGACCATAAGCACGGAGTCGACCGCCGTCAGCGTGCGATAGGTATCCTCGGAGAAATCTTCGTGCCCCGGCGTATCCAGCAGGTTGACGGTGCGCCCCTTGTACGGAAACTGCATCACCGAAGACGTGACCGAGATACCCCGCTCCTGCTCCATGCTCATCCAGTCCGACTTAGCGTGGGGGCCGCCGGACTTCCCTTTGACGGAACCGGCGGTCTGGATCGCATTCCCAAACAGCAGCAGCTTTTCAGTAATGGTGGTTTTACCCGCATCCGGGTGAGAGATGATAGCGAACGTGCGCCGATTGGCGAGCTGTTCCGCGAAGCTGGCAGTGGACATGCTGACCTCTGAGTCCTGAGGCAGGCGATAGCGCCTCCTCCAAAAGAAAAGGCGCGAATTTTACCGCGTCATCCGTACAAACGGAACCGCTCTGATTCTGCGGCTATTCGGTTTCGGTGATGGCGTCGATCAGAGCGGGAAACGCTTCTTCGCCCGTCGCGCGATGGAACAGGCCCATTTGCCCGTCAGTAACATAGCCGTTATCCCACACATAGGGAACAAGCCCGTGCGCGCGGGCCGAATCCGTGACGTAGTTCAGCCAGCTCACCCGATAGCTATCGTGACCTTCTACCGTCAGACGCGCACTGACGCCATACTCTCCAAGAATGACACCAATACCTTGATCAACAAAGTGTTGCTTCATTTTGCCGAACTGCGCATCCACATGGGCTTCGTCACCCCAGCCGGCCGTAGCGGAACTGTTTTCAGCATCATTCCCCCACTGTGTCACGTCGCTTTCAAGATCCAGAGTGAATGAAAACGGGTCATAGAAATGCACTTCCATCAGCAGTCGAGAAACCAGAGTATCATCCGGAATCTCAGCAAAGTTCACGGTGTGGTCGATATTGGTGTTAAAGCCCTGAACCACCAAATGCCGAACGGCATTGCGGCCTCCGGTGTCGCGCACGGTATCGACGAAGGTCTGATTAAAGCTGTTCTGAACGGTGTAATACTCTTCGGTGGGGGTACCGTAGTCGCCTTCGACCATCACTTCGTTGGTGCCCGCGAACATCAGGCGGCTGTCGTAGTCTCGAAAATGCGTGGCGATTTGTTTCCACATAACAGAAAGCCGGTAGTTCACCACATCCTGGTCCGCGTATGTCGGTTGCATCCAACCGCCGTCCCAATGCAGGTTCATCAGCACAGTCAGATCAGCGGCAAGCAACATGTCGACGACCTCCTGAACACGTGCCATCCACTGCGCATCAATGGTATAGCGGTCTTCATCACTGAACTGGCTCCATGCGACGGGCAGACGCACGGTATCGAAACCCGCAGCTTTAATGCCGGCAATAAGCTCGGCATTAATCAGCGGGTTGCCCCAGGCGGTTTCGCCGCCGACGGCTTCGAGGGAGTTGCCAATGTTATAGCCTTCCCCTAGCGTTGCGGCGAACGCAACGCTGCTCAGGGTGCTCATATCGGTGTCCACGAGCGGCACATCATAGTCGATGCCCGCTGCGGCCTGCTCAACCACGACGGACGCACTGTATTCCCCCATATCGAAGCTCAGCGTCGCGGAACGAGACCATTGATACGGGTTCGCTTCGGCCGTGACGGTGACATCCTGCTCACCACTGCCTGAAGTCGCGCTCAACGCCAGCCAGGGCGCAGAGGCTGCCGCGGTCCACGTCTCCGTGCTCGACACCGCCAAGCCTTCGCTCTGTTGAGTGGCATTGAACTGTAAGGCTTCAGCGTCCACGCTGATAGAGGGGGCCGTCGAAGGACTTGGCGTGGGCTCTGGCGTGGGTGCAGGAGTAGGTGCGGGCGTTGGCGAGGCTGCAGGTGTGGGCGCTGGCGAGCCCCCTCCGCCACCGCCGCCGCAGGCAAGTAGAGAGGCACTGAGTATCAGAATCAGGGATTTTATGCTCACAGACATGAGGTTCTCCAAAAGACAGGCCCGATCATCGGGGCCGTGACGCTGTGTCACTACGTTATTTTTATTTGCGAAAACACGTGCCATTCTCACGGCACAATTTTCATATACAAACCTAAATTTATATTTTAAAAGCCATGGTAGCAGGATGTGTGTTTTCTGACAAAGCGCAACGAACGCGGGAGAAGAGAGGCCTGAGTTATTTCTTTAACCAGGCCGAAAGAGATATGTGCGTAGGACGCAAGGCGGAGGCTCACTCTCCCGTCCAAAAGGCGCGCCCGGTGAGGACGCTTCATCTAGCCAAATGGGATACAGATCTAGCGGAAACAGAGAAGCCCGCTAGATCCAGAGTGCGATATCAGTTCTGATAACGCTGACGTACCAGCGGGTAGTGATCCCAGACCACACCGTCGTGAATTGAGCGCACGAGTTTGATGTACTCTGCATGCGTCCAAGCCAGAGGCGTAGCGGAATTGGTACCCTCCCCCATATCGAAACGATGTGGCGTGTCGACGCCCACACCATCCCAGACCTGCTCCGGTAACATCAGGCCTTCATTAGCGAAGTATTCCATGCCGGCGATATAGACGCTGGCCAGTTGAGCTCGATCTTCTCCTTTGGCACGTGCAAGTTCATAGTGGCCACGCTCTCCAGTGAAAAAGGGCCACACTCGGCCGCGCTGGCCGGGCGTATTTTCGCCACCTTCAGCGTAGCCATTGCCGGTGTCTGCGTCTTCGCCATAACCATCATCACCATAGCGACGCCATCCGGGAAAACGCTCGCCATTCTCACTTTCGAAGGTGTATTTCACGCGGAACTCATCTGGGAGCGCTTCATTATCCAGCTCCTCGAGTGTGTCCAACACGTGTTCGTCATTCGCGGCACGTACGCCGTAACGCACTAGCTCTAGAAACCCACCGTCTAGAATTTCTTTCTCATTCAGCGGGCCGCGGCCATTGCGATCAAGCAGACTGCCATTGTCGTTGGGGTCTTCGTTTTGAGTGATACGCAGGTAATAGCGCCCGTTACCAAGCTCTCCATCAAACACGCCTGTCGTTGTAAAGGTGTACGCTTCAATCACCGCTTCATATCGGTCGGCCGTGTCGAGGTAACGCTGAGCGGCCTCATTATCCCCCGCGAGTTTGGCCATGTCGGCTGCGCTGACCAGGCCCGCGATGACTGCCGCCATCGTCGAAGGTGAGTACCCTTCCTGCTCTTCCCAACGTTCCTGCTGGGTATACGGCGGTATGATCTCGGCGGTGTTCCAGTCCAGGTTCAGCTTGCCGCCATCCACCAGAAAATCGGCCGCTGGCTTTAACATGGTGTTGTACCAGTGCAGTATCTCTTCGTCACTCATAACGCCCTGATGCCAAAGTTTCCAGCCAAGCATAATCGGCATCGCAGTTTGATCGAGTTGCACGGCCATCCATTCGAGATCGCCGTTGACGTGCGTTTTCTGCAAGAACCAGCCGGTAGCGCCTTTGTTCCCCGGAGTCTTGTCGGTCACTTGCACTTTTTCGAGATACTCGAAGGCAACTTGAGGGGTCTCGGTATCACCCAGGGCCAGGAAGGCCATCGCGCACTGATAGAAATCCCGCGGCCATACGGCTTTATAGCCCGTTGAGCTACGCTCAGCACTGACGGTGTCGCCCCATGGGTTCGACAAAGACGCAATCAACGCACCGCTGTGTATTTTGTCTTCCTGTGCTTTCAGTACCAGCGCACTGACATGCATCAGGCTCCCGCCATCTTGCGCGCTGTCTCGAATCTGCATGAGCCCATCGAGCGATGCCAGGTAATCCTCCCAGCCTACCGCGTCGCCAACACCGTTGTAGGCAGCGAGCACCGCATCATAGCCCTGAGCAAGCGTGGATTGCGCCGCCGCGCGGCTGGCTGCAGTACTGTCACCAAAGCCCAACACGAGATCCAACTGCGTTGGCCCGGACACCGGCAGTTTCGCAGCAAGTGACACATTGCCCGCCACCTCACCGGTACTCGAGAACGTCCAATCCTGCTGGCCATCTTCGAGATCGGCTAATAAATCCGAGACACCAACAAAGCCCGCGCTGCTCTGCTCAAAACCTTGCGCGCTGAGAACGGTCATGGCCGAGGCGCCTTCCCAGGCGTGCAACGCATCATCAACTGTTGCGAGATCTCCTCCGCCAGTATTCCCCATATGCGGATTGGCCATCACGTAGAAATCGAGCGATGCGTCTTTGGGGGTAATGATGAGGCGATGAAATAATGCCTGACCGTCGGGATCGGTAAAAAGATGCTTTTCAATCGTGTAACGACCTTCGAGGTCTTCATTCACGATGCGATACGCCAACGACAGAGGCCGCCCCTGCGCATCCGTGTGGAGGTAGGAAATCTGGGTGCGTGTATCGGCCCCTTCTACGTCGACAAAATCTTCGCCGCGCACCACCACTTTCAGATCTTTCAGCTGAGCTTCATGAATCATGCCCCACATGGTTTCTGTCAGCACACCATTGGCAATGGAAAACCAGACCTTAGACACGGCCCCGGTTGCCGCTTCATCGCTATGCTGCCCATTCACGTATGCTTCGTAGGAGGTACCGATGCCTGTTTTTGCTGAGAAGGCCCAAGTGGGTGCACGCCCAGGCGCACCATGAGCGGCTGATGAGGAACCCGATTCTGCGGCGTCTACCTGGATGCCTGCCTCTTCCTTGTCACCACACGCAACCAAAGCGGTCGCTGCCGTCGCGAATACCAAATTACGAATATGTTTTTTCATGCCTACACCTTTTCGGAAGGAATTCTGAATGTCAGTACCGCAGCGATACACCAGCACAGCGCGGCCAACAAAAATGCAAAAATAGCTTCACCAGCAAACAGTGTTTTAACGATTACACCAAGTATGCTTGCCGCGAGAATTTGAGGAATCACAATAAAAAAATTAAAAATGCCCATGTACAAACCCATGCGATTTTGGGGAATGCAATTTGCGAGCATCGCATAAGGAAGAGAAAGGATGGAGGCCCAGGCAACGCCCACACCCGCCATCGCAAACAAAAGGCCATTTGCCGAGTCGATGACAAAAAACAATAAAAAGCTGATGCTGCCTATTACAAGACACACACAATGCGTGAGTCGCGTACCGATACGATTGGCCAAAGCCGCGATGCCGAACGCCGCTATCGCCGCGAAACCGTTGTAGGCCGCAAACAACACACCGACCCAATCCGCACCATCGTTGTAGGCTTGGGAGCTGCTATCCGTTGCGCCAAAAAATTCTGCGCTGACTGCGGCCGTGCTGTAAATCCACATCGCAAAAAGCGCAAACCAGGAGAAAAACTGCACACCCGCAAGCTGCTTCATCGTCTCCGGCATGGTATTCAAGTCGTAGATCACCTGAAAAAAACCACCCGCTGTTTTCCGTTGCTGTTGTAGGTGCCGGCCAAATAACACGCACAGCCCATAGACCACGAGCCCAATGGAAAGAATGTACAACTCTGACGACCATGAAAACAAAAAAATCAGTACGGTCAGCACTGCGCCACCGCTGAACCACCAAGGCCAGTCACGTCCAAACGGCGTATCACGCTGCACATCTTCCAAGCGTTCGCTGCCATGAAATTGGCGCATTTCCTCTTCGGAATACTCAGATGAAGAGATCACCGTCCAGCCTACCGCCAATAACAGAACGACACCACCCGTGTAAAACGCATAGCGCACGGTATCGGGGATACTGCCAGGTTCCGCCACGTTGGATACATTAAACCACTGAGTCAACATATAAGGTAAAGCTGACGCCACAACCGCGCCGACGCCAATAAAAAAGCTTTGCATCACATAGCCCAACGGGCGTTGACGCTCGGGTAGCTTATCCCCAACGAATGCTCTGAACGGCTCCATCGTGATATTGATAGACGCATCCATGATCCACAGCATACCTGCCGCAATCCACAGCGTGGGGGAATTCGGCATCGCGAACAACGCCAAGGTGGTCAGCACTGCCCCCACCAGAAAATAAGGGCGGCGACGCCCCAGTCGCGTCTTTGTCCGGTCGCTAAAGTAGCCCACGACGGGTTGAACCAATAAGCCTGTTAACGGCGCGGCCACCCAGAGGATCGGTATTTCGTCGACGCTCGCGCCCAGGGTTTGGAAAATTCGGCTGACATTCGCATTTTGCAGCGCAAAGCCGAACTGGATTCCCAGAAAGCCGAAACACATGTTCCAGATTTGGAGGAAGCTCAATCTGGGTTTGGGAGAAGGAGTCATATCTACAACTTATTGTCTGATTATTCTGTGGGCAACATGGTACTCGCTGCGCGAAAATCCTCTCAAGCGCCTGCATACGTATTCACTGGCGCAATGCTTCAGACCCGATGCGCCCTGCGGCAGAATACCGCCATCAAAACTGGGCGTTGAGCTGTCGCCCAGCGCCATAACAATAACGAGAGAGACGCCTGCATGCGCCTTCAGATCACCCTGTTTTTCTGCACTTTCATCAGTATAGCGTTCCCCAGCCAAACCCACGCCCTTCTAGAAGACTACCGCACACGCAGCAATGCCGAAGAGTTGATCTATTTTATTGTATTGGACCGCTTCGCCAACGGTGATCCAAGTAATGACACCGGTGGTATTGACGGTGGCGCATTGGCACACGGCTTCGATCCGAGCCACAAAGGCTTTTATCACGGCGGCGATCTGCAAGGCGTGATCGACAAGCTCGATTACCTGCAAGCTTTAGGCGTGAGCAGCCTCTGGCTGACACCCATCTTTGAAAATAAGCCGGTCCAGGGCAGCGCGCCGTGGATTTCAACCGGCTATCATGGATATTGGATCAAAGACTTTACGCGTATCGACCCGCACCTTGGTGACAGCCGTACCTTCAAACGCCTGATCCAGGAAGCCCACGCTCGAAACATACGCGTCATTCTGGATATCGTCGTCAATCACACCGCCGATGTGATTCAGTACCGAGAATGCCACGACCCCACATACCCTGAGCATGTGGAAGGCTGCCGCTACAGGAGCAAACACGACTACCCCTATACCCTGAAACAAGGCGACAGTACGAAGCCGATTAATCCGGGCTTCATCAGTGACTTGCCCCCTCACCAAACTCAGACAAATTTTGAGAAGCTGCAAGACATGCAGTACGCCTACACACCGTTCATCCCGGAACAGGAACGTCTAAGTAAAAAACCCGAGTGGCTGAACTCCCCTCGTTACTATCACAACCGAGGAGAGTCCCATTGGGAGGGTGAAAGTTCACAATATGGGGATTTCGCAGGCCTCGATGATGTGATGACGGAGCATCCCGATGTCGTGAGCGGATTTATCGAAATCTATAAACATTGGATTAGCGAATACCAATTCGACGGCTACCGCATCGACACCGTCAAGCATGTCAACAGCGAATTCTGGCAGGCGTTTATCCCGGCCATTCTCGAGCATGCAACACAAGAAGGCATCGCGAATTTTCAGGTGTTTGCCGAGGTGTACAGTCACGATCCTAAAGTACTCGCCAAAACACTGAAAATGGATCGCTTCCCCGCCGCGCTGGACTTCCCGGTGCAAGGTGCCATTCGCGATATCGCCTCAGGAAAAGCGGGCCCCGCACGCATGGCCGATGTGCTGCGTTTCGACGTGCTTTACAATACCGAACACAGTCACGCGGAATGGATGCCTACGTTCAATGGCAACCATGACATGGGGCGAATCGGCTACTTCCTGCAACAGGATCGACAGCTCGACGCGGCGATGCTCAGCGAGCCTGAGACTCAGCAGAACCTGCTGAAACGCAGTGTGCTCGCCCATGCACTCATGGTGTTTCAACGCGGCGTACCGGTTCTGTACTACGGCGATGAGCAGGGCTTTATCGGAGACGGTCATGATCAGGATGCTCGCGAACCGATGTTCGCGCATCAAACAGAAAGCTATGCAGACAACGTCTACATTTCGAAATCCGCACCGAAGAACGGTGATCACTTCGACCAGAACGCCGCCCTCTATAAGGCGTACGCAGCCATAAATGGTCTTTACTGGCGCTACCCTGCCCTGCGTCGCGGATCGCAAACTGTCCTCTACGCCAGCGATGCGCCGGGCCTCTATGCCTTCACTCGAACCAGCGAGCATCAACAGCTGTTGGTCCTGTTTAATAGCGCCGATACATCGCAACGCTATACCGTGCCTGGCGAATTCAAGCGCATACTCTTGCCCGTATCTGACGAGTGCACGGCGAACACTCAGGACCAGATCGAATTACCCGCGCTGAGTTATCGTGTGTGTGAAATGGCGAAATGAATCAGCCCGGCTGACTAAGTACCCGATTGCCCCTGATACATCGCTAAAAACGCATCGTGCAGGGGCATATCGGTAACGAGTGCCTGGCGACGATCATGTACGTCCTGCATAAATTGTTTGAGCCGTGGCAACGGCATGACGTTGGCAAGCGCGTGATAGTCCTCAGGTTCAATGCCCTGACCGATCATCACTTGTAGCCAGGACGAATCGAGAAACAGCTCGTCCTGCTCTCTGAAAATACGCCCACCTTGCCGAAACAACGCTATTTTTCTTTGCAGTGTGTCAGGAATCGGCATGTGGCGCAGTGCATCCCAGAACGGCTCACCTTCGCGCGCATTCACGTGATAATGCAGGATAATAAAATCGCGGACTTGCTCGTATTCGCGCTGTGAGAGCCGGTTATATTCTTCTATGCTGCTCGATTGAAGCCCCTCATGCGGGAAAAAATGCAGCAAGCGCACAAGGGCGCTTTGAATTAAATGAATACTGGTGGACTCCATGGGCTCAATAAAACCAGAGGCCAGCCCCACTGCGATCACGTTGCCCTTCCAGGCTGCGCGGCGGCGCCCGGTTTGAAATCGTATCAATTTGGGCTCAGCCAATGCCGGGGTATCCAGGTGCTGCATCAGAATGTCGGTCGCCTCATCGTCCCCCAAAAACCGGCTTGCGTAGACCAGCCCATTGCCGTTGCGATGCTGGAGAGGAATACGCCATTGCCAGCCCGCCTCACGAGCGATGGCGCGAGTATATGGCAGCGTCTGCTCACAACGCTCGCTGGGCACCGCAAGCGCCCGATCACAGGGAAGCCAATGCGACCAATCCTCAAAGCCGGCCCCAAGCGTCTGCTGAATCAACAAGGCTCTGAAGCCCGAGCAATCGAGAAACAGATCCCCCGTGACACGCTCGCCATTTTCAAGCACGAGGGCATCGACACGATCTGCGTTGTGCTCTGCCTGAACCTCAGCTACACGTCCCTCAACGCGTGTTACGCCAAGCGCTTCGCTGAAGCGACGTAAAAAAAGCGCATACTTTCCCGCATCGAGATGATAGGCATAGGGCAATTCCAGCATCGGGTCATTGAGCGACAACTTGGCGAAGCGTTGCTGCGTCGCGGCAAGATAATTCATGTCGTAATGCCACAAGTCCTCACCGAACCCGGCTTTTCGAGCTCGCAACCAAAAATGCTGAAAAGAACAAAACGCGTGACTGAAGCCCGTCGCGCCGAAGCTGTGTAAATACCAGTCGCTTTGTGTTTTCCAACCTTCGAAGGCGATACCCAGTTTCATTGTTGCGCCTGTTTCGCGCAGGAACTCTGCCTCATCAATACCCAGGACGCGATTGAAGTGCTGAATGGGGGGGATCGTCGCTTCACCGACGCCAACACTGCCGATCTGTTCGGATTCAACCAGTGTGATATTCACGGTTTCAGCAAGGACTTTCTTCAGCAAAGCCGCTGCCATCCAGCCTGCGGTGCCGCCACCTAAAATCACAATATTGGAAATTTTGGTCACTTTTTTGGCCTTATTAAAGTAAAAAACCCTGCTATTAACCCGGCGGTGGTTTATGTCGGGTTAATAGGCGGTGCAGGGATGCACCGCCATGAACCGAAGGTTCATGCGAGCCCTAAAAATTCAGGGTTTTCACGCAAAGCCGCCAGATTTTTAGGGCGAAGGCAATATAGATCAGGACGATCTATATTGCCGCCGGGTTAATAGAAACTCTAACAGGGTTCTTGATAACTACAACCGACGCATTTAGAACTTGTAGTTCACGCCCAAGAGATAGTTGGGGCCAAAGTTCTGGTAACGCGTCACGAAACGGCTGTCATCCTGGTCGGCTTGCACCGTGTCTTCGTCGGTGAAGTTTTGCGCCTGGAGCGTCACGCTCAAGCCTTCCAATCCGCGAATGCCACTGTCGCTGAAATCGTAACCGATCTGGGCATCCCACAATTCCGCACCTTCATCAATCGTGGGCTCCAAAGATAAGCTGTTACCACGTGTTTCAGACAGATACTCCGAACGCTTGCGTCCGCTGACACGCACTTCGAAGCCACCGATTTCATAATAAGCCGTGAGCTGGTAGACACGCTCAGACAAGCCTGGGACTTCGTACTCTTCTTCCTGGTCATCGTCCAGCTCGCCCTCCGAGAAGGTGCTGGTCACGATCAAACCCAAACCATCCAGAGCATCACTGACCACGTGGAAAGGAAAGCTCGCCTGCAATTCAACGCCACGGGCATAGCCTGTCAGACCGTCAGCGCGCGTTTCTACGATACCGTCGAACAGAACAGGTGGCTCACCGATGTCAGTCTGGTGGTAACCGGGAATGTAGAAGCTGCTGAAATCGGCGGTTGTACGGCTGTTCAAGTGCCAGTTGACCAGATCCTTATGGAAATAGGTCGCCGCCAGCATACCGTCATCGGTGAAGTACCATTCGTAAGACAGATCGAATTGGTTCGCCTCAAGGGGTCGCAGGTCCGGGTTACCGGAAGAACCACTCCAGGCACTGTTTTCTACGTCACTCTCTTCGAGAATTTGAGCTCGGTTGAACGAGAACGCCACCTGGTTATTTGGTCGCATATCATCCATACGTGGCCGGCTGATGGTTTTCGACAGCGCGGTTCGCACGTAGTGCCCATCTGCCACTTCAAAGCTCAGGTTCAAGCTGGGCAGCGCCTTCGTGTAAGAGTCACCACCGGTGACCGGCGTGGCAATCACTTCAAGGTCTTCGCCGATATAGGTGTCGTATCCAGTTGAGTCTTGCTCGGAATCGACAATTTGCACACCGACATTACCGGTCATCAACACGCTGCCAAGTTCGGCTTCCAAATCGGCCATAGCATAGAGCGTTGTGACCGTTTCGTTGACCGTATAAGTGTCACCCAAGCGTCCTGTCTCCAGGCGCGCAGCATCAGTGGCCGTGTAGTAGTCACTGTTGAACAAGGACAAGCTGTCATACGCGATAATTTCACCCAGACCAATAAAACCGAGATCTGTGGTACCCACGATGTAGTCTGCCGGAATCGGGCCATCACCAGGCCAGGTCGGAGCGGTCAAAAACGCGCCGCGGTTGGTCTTGGTTTTTGAACGATCGCTGTAGTGCAAGCCGAAGGTGAGCCCATTTACGATGGAGAAATCCACATCGCCATCGACGGAAATTCGCACGGCATCCAGCGACTCTTCCCAGTCCGGATTATTGACGAAGCCATCCTGTGCCGTCGCAGGGCCCAAAGGTTGACCATCGCTTGGCTGGAATTCATCAATCGGTGCCAATGCGCCGCCCCAGCCCTGAGGCCCCGCCAGGCGAATCAAGTCCGCATCGGTGTAATCTGGCATGGCGTAATCAGGGTTCGCGCCGTACATTACACCTGTTGACGTCATCATCCAGGAACGCGCGGCGGCATCACCTTGCGTGTCTGTACCAGAACGCCCTACACCAGAGTAACTTTCTGCGTTTGTGATTCGCTTATCGACATCACCAGTCGAAAGGTCGAGGCCAAGAGACCATGCGTCATTGATATCGTATTCGACATTCAAACCAAACGTTGTCAGCTCGGCTTCTTTTCGTTCTGCGTCATTTCGGATGACAGAGTGAAAGCCATGCCAGGCACCTTCGGTGACGAGGCCGTCTTCCACTTCATTAATCGTGTAGCCCGCAGCGCCCCACTCCGCGCCGGCTTCTTCTAAGCCTCGGAACACTTTGTCTTCGAGAAAATCGATGTACAAGGCGTCGAAGGTCACGCTCAGAGATTCTGTTGGCTCCCACTGCACCACACCGGCGATGGAATCACGCTCCATCATGGCCGAACGAACGTAGGAGTCATGCCCCCCCAGGACACTCTCGCCACCCGTTGCTGTGACGCCATCGGCGAGTACGATGGAGCCTTCAGGGTTGTCTGCGGAGCGGATGTTATCGCCATTGACCGATGCATAGCCCCAGCCTCGGAACTGCTGCTCCTGGCTCGGCGATTCCATCGTCGCCACCGACAATGACACACCCAAGGTGTCGTCGAGGAACTGATCAGAAAAGGTAAACGAAAGACGGTAACCGTTATCATCAAAATCCGGGTTTTCCGACTTCAGACCATTTTGCTCGTAGGTACCGTTGATTGCGATGACGCGAGGGTTATCCAATGGGCGGTAGGTACGCAGATCTACGGTGCCGCCGATACCCTGTGTGGTCAGCGTGGCATCGGGGGTTTTGTAAACGACAACACTGCTGATGATTTCCGCTGGGTAGAGGTCGTATTCGACGCCTCGGTTATCCCCCATGCCGAGTAATTCACGACCATTCAGCGTTGTGCCCACGTAGTTTTCACTGAAACCACGAACAGACAGACCACTGGTTCGGCCCTCTCGTCGCTCACCTGCCAAACCCGGCAGACGCGCCAATGATTCAGCGATACTGGTGTCAGGCAGCTTACCAATATCTTCTGCGGTGATGGCTTCAGTAATGGAGGAATTGTCCATCTTCATGGACTGAGATTTCATAATAACTGAGCGGAAGCCCTTGACCACAAGCTCTTCTTGTTGGCCCGCCTGTTCCTGTGCGTAAACGAGTTGGGAACCGGCTAACAATCCCAGGGTCGAAGCCCATACCGTAAGCGGATGGAACTTGGATTTACTCATGAAGCTACCTCATTATTCGTTATTGATTTAGTTATAGCAGTCGCAGTGACTTTTTTGAGCTGCGAACTGCTTTTATGCGCCATTTTTCGCTTGTCTTGACTCTCCCACCAAGCAGCGGCTGTGCGAAATAGTACGCGTAGATTTTTTTTATCAACAACTCTCTGCATACGTATTCAGCGTGCCTATGCCGGCGCATACGTATGCAGGATTTTCCCTCCGTCTATCGCCGCTCACCCGAGCAAGTGGCAGCGACCGGCTCAACTGTTTCTTTTCTTCACACTTTAATCAAGGAAATACGGCTTTCGACTTGATAACACAGTGATTTTCAATGAAAGCCAATGGCGGCCTGAGGCGGAAATATCATAAGATTAGGCTGCATACGTATGCACTCTCTTGCCGATGGCATTTCAGATCGTTTACTTTGCGAGGCATCGAATAATCGACAACTATAAAAGCTACGATCCGGTTTTATATGAGCATGCATCCTTGGTGGCGTGGCGCCATCATCTATCAAATCTACCCCCGCAGTTTTCATGATGCGAACAATGATGGCATTGGTGACCTCAAAGGCATCTGCGACAAACTCGACTATGTCGCGAGCTTGGGTGTCGATGCCATCTGGGTGTCCCCCTTCTTTACCTCACCTATGCGCGATTTTGGCTACGACATCGCGGACTACCGTAATGTCGATCCGATTTTCGGCACCATTGACGATTTTGACGAACTGATTCGCCAGGCTCACGCTCGCGGCCTGAAAGTCATGATCGACCAAGTACTCAGCCACACCTCAGACCAGCACGCTTGGTTTCAGGAAAGCCGGCAAAGTAGAGACAACCCCAAAGCGGACTGGTACGTCTGGGCCGATCCCAAAGAAGACGGTAGCGAGCCTACGAATTGGGTCGCTGTGTTTGGTGGCTCGGCTTGGCAGTTTGATGAAACACGCGGCCAGTACTACATGCACAACTTTCTCACTAGCCAGCCGGATCTGAACTACCACAGCAAGAGCCTGCGGGCCGCAATGCTCGAGGAAGTGCGATTCTGGTTGGACAAAGGCGTCGATGGCTTCCGCTTTGACGCCATTAACTACTGCTTCCACGACCAGCAATTACGCGACAACCCGTTTAAGCCAGTCGAGGAACGCAAGGGACGCGGTTTCAGTGAAAACAACCCCTATGCCGCTCAGTATCATCTGTACGACAACAATCAGCCAGAAATGCTGGCGTTTCTGCAGGAACTGCGTCAGGTATTAGATGAGTATGACGATATCGGTACGGTTGGAGAAATTAATACAGAAGACTCACTGAAATCCATTTCCGAATACACCAGCGAGCAACGCCTGCATCTGGGATACTCCTTTGAGCTGCTCGCGGACGAGGGCAGTACCGATCATATTCGAACCACCGTATCCGCGCTCGAGGCCCACCTGAAGGACGGGGCCATGGGTTGCTGGGCAATCAGCAATCATGACGTAAAACGCGTGGTGTCTCGTTGGGGACGCAATGGTGCCAACCCTCCCCTCGCGAAAATGTTAACGGTAATGGTCGCATCCCTTAGAGGCACAATTTGTACCTATCAAGGTGAAGAATTGGGTTTGACCGAAGCCGAGATCGCCTTTGACCAACTGCAAGACCCTTTCGGGATTCAATTTTGGCCTGAATTCAAAGGTCGGGACGGCTGCCGTACACCCATGCCCTGGAGCGCGGACACGCCTAATGGCGCTTTCTCTGAAACCACACCGTGGCTTCCCATCCCGGAAGAACACTACCCTATGGCGGTCGACAGACAGGAAGCCGATCCCAACTCCGTATTAAATAATTATCGCCATTTCATAAAATGGCGAAAAACCCAGCTCGCGCTTCGCTATGGCGATCTTGCCTTTGTCTACAGTGATGAACATGTTCTGGGTTTCACACGGAGCTATCAAGGGCAAACCCTGCTCTGCCTATTTAACTTCAGTGGCGAACCTCAAAACATCGCTATGAATTTAGCGCTGACGCCGGTAAGCGATTTAAAGCAACCAGAATTCGAGTTGCGCGACAATGAAATCGCACTCGCCCCGTACGCATTTTTCTTTGCTGTCATGAAGACGGCTTCTTAGGACAGGCAAACCCTCGTCCCCCTTTGGCATGCTTCGCCTTCAGGCGCTTCGGCCCGCTTTACGCGGGCTTTCTTTTTTTACCCTATTCTCTTTTTACGATTTGTAAATTGAATGTCAGCGGATGGAGACTAGTGAGATTTAAGTGGACGAATAAAACCGTTCTCTCGCGGGTTTAATAGAGTCTGCCTTACGTAAGCCAATAGCACATTAGAAAACTGTTGACGCGTTAGATTCCGTTTTGAGTGCATTTCTGCGTGTTATTAAGTTTAGGTTGTTGAGGTGGGCTGAAAATAGTATTTATGAAGTGTTTCGGAATACTTTTCTGGATGTATTTTTGCGTAAGCTTTCTGGGATGGACTGAAAAAGCGCTAAGGCGCTTTTTCACCCCTTCGGGGCTCGCTTCGCTCGGTGACGCACAGGATGTGCTAATACCGCGAAGCACAGGGGTGTGCGAGAGCGGTGCGTCGAACCGGAGGGTGCTCTTTATCCTCCCTCTCCGCCATATAAAAAAACCGCCACTAGGGCGGTTTTTTAGGAATGCTTTTCTAGATGCGTTTTTGCGTTGGCTTTCTGGGATGGACTGAAAAAGCGCTAAGGCGCTTTTTCACCCCTTGGGGCTCGCTGCGCTCGGTGACGCACAGGATGTGCTAATACCGCGAAGCACAAGGATGTGTGAGAGCGGTGCGTCGAA
>NOXC01000023.1 GCA_003265435.1 Cellvibrionaceae bacterium AOL6 | reverse complement strand
TTTTTGTATGTGGTTCTCTGATGCTGGATGAGAACCACCGCCTGGTTCGACAAAATGCGCCAGCATTTTACTACGAGCGCGACAGCGCGAAGCCCGCAGGGGCAAAACAGCCCTTAGGCTGTTTTGATTATTCCGCCTTGCTACGCGAATTGCCTAAATTAATTGGGGTCAGAACAGATTTAATTAATTCTCATCTGACCCCATTTATTCTGTCAGTAGAGCCCCGATAAATTCGGTCCTTTTGTAGCCCCTCGCTCACCCACCTTTTATATACCCAGTCTTCATCCGACGTCATTGGCTTGAACTGGTATATTATATGTCCCTAAATACGCGTAGAGACCCAATCCCTAACAGGTTCGGTATGGATAAAAAGAAGCTCAGCGAAACGGACATCGTCACTAAGTACATTCTGCCTGCCGTAGAAGGGGCTGGGTGGGACAAGATGGCGCAAATTCGTCAAGAGGTGAAGCTGCGCGACGGTAAGGTGATTGTTCGCGGCCAGATGGGCATGCGCAAAACCGTCAAAGCTGCCGATATTGTCCTCTACTACAAGCCCAACCTGCCCCTCGCGGTGATTGAGGCCAAGGCCAACAAGCACGAGGTCGGCAAGGGCATGCAGCAGGGGCTGGATTACGCCCGCTTGCTGGACGTGCCCTTTGTGTTTGCCAGCAATGGTGATGGTTTTATATTCCACGACAAAACCAACCCCAGCGCGATAGAGACCGAAATCAACCTGCACGACTTCCCAAGCCCTGAGACCCTGTGGCAAAAGTTCTGCGCCTACAAGGGCTACACCGACGCCCAGCTACCGATTATCCAGCAGCCCTACTATGACGACGGCAGCGGCAAAACGCCGCGCTACTACCAACTACAGGCCATTAACAAAACGATCGAGGCCGTCAGCAGTGGGCAAGACCGTGTGCTGCTGGTGATGGCCACCGGCACGGGTAAAACCTATACCGCCTTTCAGATAATTTGGCGTTTGTGGAAAGCGCGGCAGAAAAAGCGCATCTTGTTCCTCGCCGACCGCAACGTGCTGGTGGATCAAACCCGTATTAACGACTTTCAGCCCTTCGGCGAAGCCATGACCAAGGTCACCAAGCGCACGGTGGACCCGGCCTATGAAATTCACCTGGCCCTATACCAAGCCCTTACCGGCCCGGATGAAAGTCAAAAGACCTACAAACAGGTCGACCCGGACTTTTTTGATTTAATCGTCATTGACGAGTGCCACCGAGGCTCCGCCGCCGAAGACAGCGCCTGGCGCGAAATTTTGGAATACTTCAGCGGCGCCACCCAAATCGGCTTAACCGCCACACCCAAAGAAACCGAAGACGTCTCCAATACCGATTACTTTGGCGATCCGGTGTACACCTACTCACTCAAAGAAGGCATTGAGGACGGCTTTCTCGCCCCCTACAAAGTCGTGCGCGTGGATATAGACATTGACGTAGAAGGCTGGCGCCCCACCAAAGGTCAAACCGACAAACAGGGCGAGGTGATCAAAGACCGCATCTACAACCAAAAAGACTTTGACCGCACCATGGTCATCGACGAGCGCACCGAGTTGGTGGCCGAAACCATTACCAACTACCTCAAGCGCACCGACCCCATGGCCAAAACCATTGTCTTCTGTAACGACATTGACCACGCCGAGCGCATGCGCCGGGCCCTGGTCAACCTAAACCCCGAGCAAGTCGCCAAAGACGATAAATACGTGATGAAAATCACCGGCGACGATGCCATCGGCAAGGCTCAGCTGGACAACTTTATCAACCCCAAAAAAGCCTACCCGGTCATCGCCACCACCTCGGAGCTGATGACCACCGGGGTGGACGCCAAAACCTGCAAACTGGTGGTGCTGGATCAAAACATTCAGTCCATGACCAAGTTCAAACAAATCATTGGGCGCGGCACCCGCATTGACGACCGCTACAATAAACTCTGGTTTACCATCCTCGACTTTAAAAAAGCCACCGAGCTGTTTGCCGATGAGCGCTTTGATGGCGTACCCGAGAAAATCTTGGTGACGAAGCCCAGCCAGATAAACGACCCGGAAAACACCGAGATTGAAGAGGCGTTAAACGACCCAAGCAACCTCAATGAAGATGACGACGCGGAAGGGAATACCGGACCGGCAAACGAAATTAACGAAGGCGAGTGGCCCGATTACGACGCTGACCCGTCTTTTGATAGTGGCGTCATCGAGGGCGGGAAAGAAAGCGAATACATCAAATACCACGTCTCCGGCGTCACCGTGAAGAAGCTGGACGAACGCGTGCAGTATTACGACGCCGACGGCAAACTGGTCACCGAATCCTTTAAAGACTACACCCGCAAAGCGGTGCAACAACAGTTTGCCTCGCTGGATGAATTTATCAACAAATGGCACGCCGCCGACCGCAAACAAGCGGTCATGGACGAACTCGCAGAACACGGTGTGATTTGGGAGGCCCTGCAAGCCGATGTAGGCCGCGACCTGGATGCCTTTGACCTTATCTGCCACGTCGCCTTCGATCAGCCACCGTTAACCCGAAAAGAGCGAGCGAACAACGTTAAAAAGCGCAACTACTTTGGGCAATACTCCGGTACTGCCCGCGCCGTGCTAGAAGCCCTGCTGGAAAAATACGCCGATGCCGGCATTCCCGAAATTGAGAGCATGAATGTGCTGAAAGTTCAGCCCATCAGCCAGTACGGCTCGCCATTGGAGATCGTTAAGCAAGGCTTTGGCGGCAAACCCAAATACCAAGAGGCCGTCGCCGACCTGGAGCGCCAGCTCTACCAAGACGACGACAAAAGCGCCTAAAGCATTATTTGAAATAACTCTATGACTTACCGCTGCCACCAGCGGCAGCAGCAAACCCATACCAAGAGAAGTCTATGTCGATCAGTACCGTTATCAAATCCATTCAAGACATTATGCGCAAAGACGCTGGGGTCGATGGCGATGCCCAACGTCTGGGCCAGCTGAGCTGGCTGCTGTTTTTAAAAATCTTCGACGCGCAAGAAGAACAGTTAGAGCTAGAGCAAGACGACTACCGCGAACCCATTCCCACCAAATACCTGTGGCGTGAGTGGGCAGCCGACGAGCAGGGGATAACCGGCGACGAGCTGCTGGAGTTCGTCAATGACGACTTATTCCCAACCCTGAAAAACTATTCAGCGAATATCCAAACCAACCCGCGTGGTTTTATCGTGCGCGAGGCCTTTAGCGATGCCTACAACTATATGAAAAACGGCACGCTCTTACGCCAGGTCATTAACAAGCTTAACGAGGTGGATTTTACCAACTCACACGAGCGTCATCTGTTTGGCGATATTTACGAGCAAATTCTTAAAGACTTACAAAGCGCGGGCAACGCCGGTGAATTTTACACGCCGCGCGCCGTGACCCGCTTTATTGTCGAGATGATCGACCCGCAACTGGGCGAAGCGGTGTTTGACCCTGCCTGTGGCACCGGCGGCTTTTTGGCCTGCGCGACCGACCATATTCGCACCCACTACCAAAAAACCACGCAAGATTACCAAACCCTGCAAGGCCAAATTGCTGGGGTCGAGAAAAAGCAGCTGCCACACCTGCTGTGCACCACCAATATGCTGCTGCATGGCATTGAAGTGCCTTCCAATATTCGCCACGCCAATACCCTAAACCAGCCACTGTCCAACTGGGATGCTGACAAAGACGTAGTCATCACCAACCCGCCCTTTGGCGGCATGGAAGAAGATGGCATCGAGAAAAACTTCCCCGCCGAGATGCAAACCCGCGAAACCGCCGATTTGTTCCTACAGCTGATTATCGAAGTTTTGAAGGATGGCGGCCGCGCCGCCGTGGTACTGCCCGACGGCACCCTGTTTGGCGAGGGCGTCAAAACCAAAATCAAAGAGCAACTGCTCAAAGAGTGCAACCTGCACACCCTGGTGCGTCTGCCCAACTCGGTATTTGCGCCTTACACCAGTATTAAAACCAATATTCTGTTCTTTGATAAGGGCCAACCTACTGAGCACGTTTGGTACTACGAGGTGCCACTGCCCGAGGGTGTAAAAGCCTTTAATAAAACCAAACCCATGCAGCTCGAACATTTTAACGCATGCCGGGATTGGTGGGGCAATCGCGAAGATGGCTTTATATCCCGCGAGGAAAACCGCTGGGCTTGGAAAGTTAGCATCGACGAGATCAAGCAGCGCAATTACAACCTCGATATTAAAAACCCCCATATCGAGGAGCAAGTGGTGCACGATCCTGAACAGCTACTGGCCCAATACGCCGAGCAGCAACAAGAAATTCAGGCTCTGCGCGACCAGCTAAAAACCATTCTGGGTGATGCCCTTACCGGTGCGAGCAGCACAGGGGCCAACAACGTATGAGCAGCAATAATACCGTTCAAGAGGCGAGTGCCACTTATTTGACCGAGCAAAGCGGTGGAACCAAAAAAGCTCAGGCAAATAACGCCCAAACGCTAATCACCCAGTACTTGGACTTATGGAGCAGCGCCATAACCAACAAACAGACCACTGGGCGGGGCAGCAGTAAAAAAATCGAGCTGTATGGCGTTAAAAAACTGCGCGAGCTGATTTTGGAGTTGGCGGTGCGGGGTAAGCTAGTGCCGCAAGATCCGAATGATGAGCCAGCGAATAAATTGTTAAAACGAGTAGCATTTGAGAAATCTAGGCTAGTCGAGGAAAAGAAAATCACCAAACCCAAAAAAATTCCTCCTGCATCTTCGGAAGACCTTAGCTGGACTCTTCCTAGCGGCTGGAGCTGTGTACGCTTTGGGGAGGTGTTTGAGCTAGAGTATGGAAAAAACCTACCTAAAACGAAAAGAACAGGAAGCGGGGAGTACCAAGTATACGGATCCAACGGAGTAGTTGGGAGTCATAACAGTTTCTCTATCGAACTGCCTTGCATTGTAGTAGGGAGGAAAGGATCAGCTGGTGCGCTAAACCTTTGTGCAGAGCAGGGTTGTTGGGTAACAGATGTTGCGTATAGCCTTGTTCCTCCCAAAGATATAGACATTAAGTATTGCCTGAAGCTTCTTCACACATTAAAACTAGAAGATTTGGGAAAGGGTATTAAGCCTGGCCTAAACAGAAATGAGGCATATGTAATTCCGATCGCTGTCCCTCCACTAGCAGAACAACACCGCATAGTCGCCAAAGTCGATGAACTAATGGCCCTCTGCGACCAGCTGGAAAACCAAACCGAACAAAGCCTGGACGCCCACGCCACCCTGGCCGACACGCTGATGGACGCACTCACCCAGGCCCAAAGCCACACCGAGCTAATGGATAACTGGGCAAGGTTAGAGCAAAACTGGGACATCCTCTTCCCCAGCACCATCGCTGGCCTCCGCGCCATCGACAAACTCAAACAAACCATCCTGCAACTGGCCGTCATGGGCAAACTCGTCCCCCAAGACCCAAACGATGAACCCGCCAGCGAACTGCTAAAACGCATCGCCGCCGAAAAGGCGCAGTTGGTCAAAGACAAAAAAATCAAAAAACAAAAGCCTCTACCAGCCATCACCGACGAAGAAAAGCCGTTTGATCTGCCGGAGGGGTGGGAGTGGTGTCGTACAGATGATTTTTGCAAAGGTATCACTTCTGGCTCAACGCCCCCCAAGACGGAATTTTCTGAGGTTGAAGGCATTCCATATTTGAAGGTCTACAACATCCGAGATCAGAGAATAGATTTCGAATATCGGCCTCAGTACGTGTCTGAGGCGTATCACGCATCGAAGCTTGCCAAATCTCGGCTATTTCCGGGCGACGTCGTGATGAATATCGTAGGTCCTCCATTGGGCAAAGTGGCAATAATTCCAAATACACATATGGAGTGGAACTGTAATCAAGCGGTTGTGTTCTTTCGCCCGATAGAGCGCAGACTAAGTGATTATCTATATTTGTATATTTGTGCTGGTACATTTTTAGACGCTATCGAGCTTATTGGGACTGCTGGGCAAGATAATATTTCGGTCACTAAAAGTAGAGCAATGCTTATCCCGTTACCTCCACTCGAAACACAAAAACGCATAGTCGCCAAAGTCGAAGAACTCACCACCCTCTGCGACCAACTCAAACAACGTCTACTAACCGCCCAGCAAACCCAACAACACTTTACCAATGCGGTGGTGACTGGAGCTTTGGGCTGATGGCTGATAACCCCAAAGCCAAAACAAAAGCGGCTCTACCGACACAACAGCTGCCGCTATTCTCGCTGGATGCCGAGGCGGCAGCTTTGGTAACACGTGAGCATAGCGATTTAGAGGCCGATAGCCCGTTTGCCCGCCATATTGTTTATGTAGATGAGAGTGGCGATCATAACCTGCAAAGTATTGACGAGCAGTATCCGGTGTTTGTGCTGGCGTTTTGTGTGTTCCATAAGCGCCACTACAGCGAGGTCATTGTGCCTGCGCTGGAGAAGTTTAAGTTCAACCATTTCGGCCACGATCAGGTGGTACTGCACGAGAATGAAATTCGTCGCCGCAAGGGTTTGTTTAATTTCTTTCGAGACAGGGCGCACCAGCAAAGCTTTCTCAATGAACTTACCGAAATTATCGAGTTCAGTAATTTTATTCTTATCAGTGCCACAATTGATAAACGCCAATTGAGTAAACACGACGTCTCAGATAATGCCTACCATATTGCATTGGGGCTCTGTATGGAAACCCTGCACGAGTTTTTACAAGAGAAAGGTGAGGCCGATAAAAAGACGCATATTGTAGTGGAGTGCCGAGGCAAAAAAGAAGATAGAGAGCTAGAGCTGGAGTTCAGGCGTATCTGCGACGGCAATAACCGCCTAGGCATTGAATTACCGTTTGAGATCTTGTTTGCCGATAAAAAGGTGATGTCTTCGGGCTTACAGTTGGCCGACTTGGTGGCCCGCCCGATCGGTTTGTATACCCTGCGACCCGAGCAAGAAAACCGAGCATTTGAGGTCTTGAAAAGGAAGTTTTACTGCGATGGTGGTAGGGAGGCTGTCGGAGAGGGCTACGAAGGCATAGGAATGAAGCTTTACCCTGCCCCAAAAAGCGAAAAACCCCGATGATTCCACCGAGGTTTAGACGCCGACCGGGATTGCCCAATCCATTTGCGTGAAGTATAGGTTATTACCCACGGTAATATCAAGCTGAATGGATGGAGGCTGGGGAAAATGCAGTATAAATAAGAACCCCCGCGTAGACTCTAGGAGGAGCCAAGAGGCGGGGGCCGTGTTGACTACGATTATAGCTCGCTTGCGTCTGATTTGTCGTTGATTAACTAGCCTTCTGCCGCTGAGGAAGCGGACCTGTAACATGCTGTTATACATAGAGAATTTGTAAACCTGCCGCTTGTTTGACGCGGAAATCGTCACAAGGCGACCAAAAATTGATCTGAAGTGGCCATTAGGGAGCCGATATGCCCAACAACTGGATGATCCGCGCTGGACGCGGTGGTACTTATATCGAGGATTTTGAAACCAAAGGCTACGCCGCCATTGGTTGGTCTAAGTTGGGCGACCTCACCCAATACAACAACAGTGGTGCAATTAAGGAAGCCTATCTTCGAGAGTTTTCTCAATCCAAGCCCCAAGCCATGGCCAATGCAGTGGCTATGATCGTTAAATTTCGCGATCAAATTCAGAAAGGCGATACGATCGTTAGCTATGACACGGAAACACGGCAATATCTCGTCGGCGAAGATCAGGGCCAATACCTATACAAACCTGACGAAGTCGGTGACTACCCACAGCTTAGGGTCGTGAATTGGCAAGGCCGGGTAGATCGAGATGCGCTTAGCCAGTCTGCCAAAAACTCTCTCGGTTCTACGTTGACGCTCTTCTCAGTAAGTGACGATGTCATCGCTGAAATGCGGGTCGCGCTGTCTGGCAAGCCTCGAAGGGTAGAAGCAACAGAAGAGGCTCTAGAGGAATCTGGCAGCTTTGAATTACTCAAAGATGAAGTGGTGGGCAAAAGCCACGAACTGATTAAGGACAAGCTGGCCTCACTACTGCCGGAAGAAATGGAGGAAATGGTCGCCGCGATACTCCGTGCTATGGGCTACAAGGCCAAGGTCTCGCCAAAGGGCCCTGATCGTGGTGTGGACGTGATTGCCTCGCCAGACGGCCTCGGCCTAACGCAGCCACGTATCAAAGCCGAGGTGAAGCACCGAGACGGCGCCATGGGCGCACCGGCCATACGCGGCTTTATAGGCACACTGCGGGAGGGTGATTCGGGTCTGTTTATAAGCACCGGAGGATTTACCAAAGAAGCGCGCTATGAAGCCGAGCGTTGCGCCTTCCCGCTCACGTTGGTTGATATGGACGACCTCTCCGACCTGATCGTTGCGCACTATGAGAACTTTGATCTGGAAGGAAGAGCTTTGCTGCCACTGATTCGAGTATTTTGGCCTGCGGAATAACAGGCGCTAGCTAGAGCGAGTATAGGCATGGATATTGTAGAGGTTATTCAAAAATTCGAGCAGGGTGCAACAGAGCCTTATCTTTGCCGTGCTGAAAACGGTGAGAGGTATGTCGTGAAAGGCCGGTCGGCTCCTGTCAGAGAGAGAATTTCTGAATATATCTGCGCCATGTTAGGGCGAGATTTTGGTTTGCCAATTCCTGAGTGTGAGTTAGTGACTATACCTGAAGAGTTGATTGAATTTAGCCCTGAACTTATGAGTAGGCTGGGGGCGGGGGCGGCGTTTGCGTCAAAATATGTTTCTGAAACACAGGAAGTTAATCGAGAAGTCTTGAAACATATGCCAGCGTAAATACTCCGAGAATTGTGGGTATTCGATTACTGGATTAAAAATGAAGATCGCACCCTTACGGTAAAAGGTGGAAACCCTAACCTGTTTTATCGTCCACGGGACCACAAGCTGGTCGTGGTTGATCATAATTTAGCCTTTGACAATAGCTTTGACATAGAGAGCTTTAGACGTCTTCACTTAGTCGCAAATGCTGATCTGCCCCCCGAACTGGAAGGCGTGGGCGATGAGGACTATAAACTAAGAATGACCAGAGCCATGGAAAAGTTTGATGGCTACTGCGATAATCTCCCGCCCGAGTGGCTTAATACAGACGCGAACGGGAGAGAATGGGTTGCCACTATTAAGCGGCAACTCCTTGAATTTAAAGATGATTCGTTTTGGGAGGCGCTGAAATGAAAGTAGCATGTCAGTACGCCATAGTACGCTTTTTGCCCTATATGGAAACTGGAGAGTTTGCCAATATTGGGGTATTGGCGTTCGCCCCCAAGACCGGATATTTGGACTTCAAACTGGCTCCAAACTCTTTTACGCGGGTGACGCGCTTTTTTGCGGAGCTGGATAACAAGGTCTATACCAAGGCGATGGCCGGGTTTGCCGAAGAGCTGGCTGACGTCCGCACTATTGCCGGAGACTTATGGGGCAAGGACTTAGCCGCATTTGGTCAAGAGGTTGTTCGCCCGCGAGAATCTTTGATTCGCTTCTCTGAAATGCGGGTGCTGATGACAGAAGATCCAGCGCAGACGCTTGCAGAATTGTATGAGCGCTATGTCGGGCGAAACTTCGTCAATAAAGCGCGTCGCGAGCAGGTAATGGTTGATGCGATTAAGCATCAGCTGCGTACCAACAAGCTGCATAAGTTTTATAAGCAATACACGTTTACGGAAGATTACCGGAAGATCCAATTCCCTTTGGTCTGGGGAGAAGGTGGCCGTCATCGTATTATCAAACCTTTGACGCTGGATCAGAAAGACCCTGGTAAGCTGGTTGAGCATGCTGATGAGTGGAAGCGTAAAATTCAATGGTTATTGGAACGAAATCGAGTTCGCCAAAACGAGCTGATGATACCAATCGAGCCGCCTACTGGCAGTGATGGTGATCTGAAGGCCGCTTACCGAGTGGCGGAGCGCGACCTGGAGGAGCTGGGTGTTGAACTGGTTCCGTTTACAAATACGGCAAGAATATTGGAATTCGCGCGCCAGCCGAGCTTGTTTGAGCATTAATCAGAGCAGGGTGTCAGTTGGCTTTTTGGAAAGCTGGCCAGAAACGGCTTAAAAGCACCCCACTTTCCGTTTTTATCCGCAACGCTTCTTCGGCCGAGAAGAAGCGGGTATACAGTGATGTACTCAAAAAGTCTCAGAACGCTAGCGAGCCCAAATCGAGTGTGAAGCAGAACTGCGTAAAGTTCTCTCAAACGACCCTACTACGACCTCATTTAATACATGCCGTTACTCCGGCACATATATCATCTTCCCATTCTCCAACCGATACGCCACCCCTGCCTTCACCCCGTCGCCATCACCAATTTCACCGCTGTTTTCATAACGTGTTAATTCCTCGCCCTCTTTTATCGTAATGGTCATGTCATCCTCACCCGGATTTTCGATGATGACGACGTTTTCGCTCGCGAAGGGGTTTAGGGGATTGCGTACGACAATGACTAGCAATATAACGCTGATGACAAGGAAGAGATCGATGAGATTGACCACGGACAGGATCGGATCGTCATCTTCACCGTCGAGGAATCTACGCGGCATGGGCGAGCTCCTCTATTTTGCTCTGTTGGGCTTTTTCAATCACTCGCAATTCCTCGAACAGCCAACGTCGTCGAATATTAACGATAAGGAAACTCAGCGATGCAGCGATAAGGGCCAGAGTCACGCCTGAAAAAGCGACGACCATGTTGCTGCCGACGGAGGCGGTATCATTTTCAGATAGGGCAAGCAGCGCGGGGCCCATGGGGATCAGGGTGGCTACAAGGCCTAAGAGTGGCGTGCAACGGGAAGTCAGGCGCAATAATTCAAGCTGCTTCATAATGCGTAGTTCTAGATCGTCACTTTCCAGCTCTTGAAAATCCGGCATTGCTTGCAGAACTGCGGGTGTGTGCCCACGGAAACGCAGCCACACTTCTAGCATGAGCGCGCCGAAAGCATAAAGCGAATAAAGCAAGGCCACTAAAATGATGAGCAGCGTTGGCACCAGAAATACCGCGGATATCTGGTAGAGGGCGCCTTCGAGTTCGGTTATAAGCATGAAAAACAGTACCTGTTAATGTGTTTGAAGAGTGTTGCGTTGGAAGCGCTGGTAGTGGCGAAGCGCACCGGCGGCAAAGCTGGAGATCAAAATGAACCAGATCAAAATTGAAACAAGCTTTGAAGTTGCGGTGGTATTTTCTGAGCTTACTTGCTCCATTACCTGGCCGCGGACGTTTTGGCTTTCTGTGCTGGCCTGGGCGTCGCTGTCAGCCTGCTCACTGGGATTGTCGCTCCAGCTCAAACCGAAGCCTGCGGCTTGATCCTGCATAAACTCCCGCGTCACGATATCGCCGGCATCTGCGCCAAGGTCATCGACCAAAGTTTGCCAGCGCTCAAGTAATTCCTCGCGCGTTTGTTGGCTCGCATCCCAATAGCCTTTGCGGATGGCTTCAACCATGCGCTCGATCAACTGCGCTTGTGCGGTTGGGTTGTGCTCGGCAAACCATTCGTTTAAGCCAAGGTCACGCTGATCCATCACGTAGGTGTCGTGCATGGCCTGCCACTGGTCTGCGCGTACCATGTTGCTGTCCATCACTTGCCAGCCGAACAAATTATTTACGACCTTGAGCATGTTCACCGTTCCCGCGTAGCCTTCGCGCTTCATGCCCTCAATCCATTGCGGGTTCTGGTAGCGCGTGCGCAGCTCGTTGCTTAAAAAGGTGTCTGCGCCGGTCATCGTCGCTTGCGCGCTGCGTGCGTTGGAAATATAGAGCTCCGGGTGTGTGCCATTGACCTGCTTCGCGGTGGCGGATAAGCCGCCGAGATATTCAAAGGGGTGGTCTGTCGACAATAGGCCGTGCACATTCGAGGACCGCGACAGTACCACCGCATCCACGCCCTCTAACTGGGCTTGCAACAAACCGACCTCTCCCACAGCCGTGCCCCAGCTATTGCGTCGAAAAATATGTGATTGGCTGCGAATAAAAGTCTCGGCGAGCACACTGTCGTCATCCCAAGAAGTCGAATCCATCGCCACATCGGTCACACCGCTGCCATAACTGCCGGGCGGATTCCCGAACAGACGCGCTTGCGCAAAAAGCCCGGCTTCCTCTTCATTCAACCCCTTGGCAAGCAATGAAGATTTTATGCGCGCGCTGTTGCTCGCAATGGCATTGTCCGCCTCGTCTAATTCAGCGAGCTGTTCGATGACATCGGCCAATTTCTGCATGATGCCATCGAATTGATCGCGGTAAACACTGGTCACCTGGATGACAGTGTCGACGCGAGGCCGATTGAGTTCTGCTGCGGGAATAATTTCCAGATGGGTGACGCGTCCACCTTGGTCCCACACGGGCTTCACACCGAGCGCCCACATAATTTGCGCTTCGCTGAGACCGAGCGTGCGGATGCTTTCGGAAGACCACAGTGAAAAGGCGAGTTTGTCCGGCCACGCGCCCGCGTGTTTGCTTTGATAGTCTTCCACTAATTGTCTATAGGTTGACTCAGCGGCCGCATATGCTTCTGGGCTTGGGATTTTTTCGGGGTTCAGTGCAAACAGATTGGTGCCACTCGTGGTATCGGGGTTACGCACTGGGTCGCCTCCCGGGCCTGCCATCACGAACCGACCTTCCAGCCCCGCGAGCAAGGCTTCTATTTCATTGGGTTCACGCAGCTTTCTTTCGTTCTCAATGGCACGTTCAACCATAGCACGTAAGGCCGGGTTGTTTTCTTCAGCAGGATTTTTCTCGCCTTTTAAATACGGCGCGAGGTAGGCGTACGCGGGAGACTGAAACAGAGCATCGAAACGCTCGGCAAACATTTCCTGCTGATCTAGACCCAAGGCCTGGTAGTAGCCCGCCCCGAGTTGCTGCATCACGGTCGCATAGCGATACTTTTCTTCGGCGGCTAAACCAAATGTGTGCAAGCCAATCGGCGTTGTGGTCTGCGCGAGTTCGTGCATGTGGTCGTGCAGCGCGCTGACAAACGCGAGTGGGTTTTCATCGATGGCCTCATCGCTCCAACCCATGTCTTCGGGCATATGAAACTCGCGACTTTTTTCGAGCAATTGCGCGAGCGTCGCGTCTTGCACCGCACCACTTTCTAGCTGCTGATATTGATGGATTAGGTGGTGAATATCCTGCAGTTCATCGTAAAACCCTGATGGCGCAAAGGGAGGCGTCTGGTGACTGACAACCGTCGCACGCCCGCGCCGTTTGGCCTGCATCGCTTCGCCTATATTATCTTGAATGTAGGGATAAAATACCGGAGTCGAGCCCACTGCAAGATTTGGAAAGTCGTAGGCCCACAGGCCTCTGTCCTTACCTGGTGTCCACTCCTGTGTACCATGCGTGCCGAGGTGAACCAGGGCATCGGCCTCAAAGGTCTCGCGCAGATATAGGTAGGTCGCAAGATAGAGATGGCCCGGCGCCTGCACAAGGTCGTGCACGTTTTCACCCAGCTGATCCGCTCGAGGAGGCTGGGGCAGCAGTGCGAATTGGCCCAGGGTCACGAGTGGAATGACAAAGTGGGGCTCACCGTTTATCGAACGAATGGCCCAATGCGCTTCGGGTGCGCCCCATGTCTCGATGAGCTGGCTTCTGACGCTATCCGGCAAGTTGTCGAGCCAAGCGAGATAGGCGCTAAGCGGCAAGATTTCAGCCTGTTGATGTGATCGAAGTCGATCGAGTTTGCTGTGATCATAATAGGCGGAGAGCATCGCTTGAGCCTGCTCGATCAAAGCCGCTTCGTCCTGCAGGGCTACGGTGTAGCCGGTATTTTTCAGCGTTTGGAGAATCTGCTCAATGCTGCGCGGCACATTTAAGTTGGACGCCGAGAGGTTTTTCTCACCACCGGGACTGTTCCAGAACAGCAGCGCAATCTTTTTTTGCGCAGGCTCGATGGTGCGCAAGCGCACCATGCTGTGAAAGCGATCGACCAATAAAGCAATCTGCTCAGGGATGGCCACGGGGTTGCCGTTTTCGATTGCGGATAAAACAATCGGATCTGTCATGCCCCACATTTCCGGTATGGTCATCATGCTTGCGGCCATACCAGCCTGCATTCCCTGAGCGGAGCCTCGCCACTGGTGCGGGCTTTGGCTGCGCGTGCCGAGCCCCATCACCAAGGGAATATCGAGCTGCATCAATTCTTGCTTTAACGCTTCGTTCACCATGTGGGTGGTGTTGACTAGCATTTGCGGCTGGGCGTCTTTTAATAGGGAGGTAATGGAACCGGACGTGCGCCGGTCGTACCAGAACATCAACGGCACGGCTCCGGACTGTTCTATCGCGGCAATCAGCGAGTCGTCGACTGCGGTTTGGCCGCTGGCGACATAAGTCGACGCCATCGCGACGGCAAGCACCGGCGCATTCTCAGGCCAGCGCGAACGCCCCCAATCTTGATAGTCCTGCCAACGTGTAAAAAAGTGAGGCGCGTCGGGATGGTAAAAACCCGCCCTCGGCAATGCGACCGCAGGTGGAATATCTGCCGTCGCACTGCCCTGCTTCCAAGCGCGTAGGTATCGCATCATATTGCGAAAATTTTCTTCACCGCCCCCCGCATAGTACGCCATCAACGCGCGCCCTTGTGCGGGAGGAAGCTGCGCCATTTTTGGCGGGCCACCGCCGACCGCTATCCATGCTGTTTCGCTGGCGGCGAGACTGTCGTTAACGGAGGCCATCAAACGTGCGCGGTCATTCCCACGTGGCGTATCGAGAAAAACCAGATCGTTCTCCGCCAACCAAGAGGAAGGGTTACCCTCAGAGCGATCGACGTAGTACCCCGTCAACGTGATGCCTTCGGCTGCAGCCAGTGACTGCAGGAGGTGGAGCTTTCCGGGTAAGACAAAGTCGGTCGTAATTACGCCGACACGGATTTTCGCATCGGGATTCGCGACGGCCTTTGATTCCGTTTCATTCCCTACCCCAAAAACAGGCAGGCACAAAGCCAATATACCAACACCGATTAACAGCCACTTTTCCCACGCGTTGCTCATAGCGCCCCCTAGAACGTGAAGTTCACGCCGAGGTTAAATTCACGCCCCGGTTCGGAAAGGCTGTAGAGCTCTGATGCCTCTCGAAGGTTCTCGTCGAACACATTTTCAACGTTGGCATAAAGTGTAAAGTGGGTATTGATGTCGAAAGAGGCATCAATGCTATGCAGATCGTAAGCCGGCGTGTACTCATCGTTGCCAACGTATTGTTCGCCCACAAATTGCGAACGCCATCGCAGCGTGACTCGCTCTAAGGGTAGCCAGCTAAAAATCGCATTGACGCGGTAGTCTGGCCGATCTTCTAGGCTTTCACCGGTCTCCCGATTTTCTGCATCAAGCGCGGTATAATTAATTGAAATGTTGAAGTGCTCATTGATGTCGTAGAGCGCTGAGGCTTCCGCACCTCGAATGCGTGCTTCGTCGACATTTTCATAGCGACGTCGCTCGGCACCACGAATACCGCAATCAACGTAGCACAGTGTCTGCACAAGATTTTCAAGCTGATTTTCGAACAGCGTCAACGATACTAACCAGTTTGCTCTTGTGTACTGCGTTGATATTTCAATCGTCTCAGAGCGCTCGGGCTCCAGGTCTGGATTTCCCTCTACCCAAAATAAGCCACCGGCCGCAAGCACTTCAAAGTCTTCTGACAACTCGGTCAGCGAGGGCGCACGAAAGCCGGAGCCATAGCCGCCTTTAATAACCCATTGGGGGTTGAGGTCGTAAACAGCGTAAATTCGCGGGCTCAATTCATTGCCAAATTGCTCGTGGTTATCGAGGCCCAAACCGGCGACGAGTTGCAGCGCTTCATTGACCTGCCATTCATCCTGTACGAAGGCGCTCAAATGTTGAGCCGAGCTCTCGCCAGACGCATCTGTATAGGCATCTTTTAGCGTTTCTTCACGAGCCTGTCCACCTACAGAGATGGAGTGTGCATTGAGCACATCAAAACGAACGTAGCCATCAAGTACCTGATCGCTCACCTCTTGCGGGCGGGTAGGCGTACCGGTGTCACGCGTATTTTCTCGACGTATTTTTGAATCGTAGGCATTGAGCTGGCTAAAACCCCACTGCCACTCACCCTGATAGGACAAGCTGGTTTGCGAACGATCAATGTCATCTTCAGACACGTAGTTGCCGCCGCGTGAAGCCACTCCGCGCGCTCGTTCATCTTCGCTGCCGATATAATTCAGTGTGATGCGTTGACCTTCCCTCGGGTTCCAGATAACAGAGCCTTGTAGGGATTGCGACTCACGTTGCTCAACTTCTGAAACGGATTCGTCTTCCTGATCGGGCAATTCCTCTCGTTCATAGCTTTCACCGGAGAGGGTGAAGCCCAGCGACTCGGTGAACAAAGGCCCGGAAAGATACGCAGAGGCCTTGTTCACCTCGCCGCCGTCGTAGCTTTCAAGCTGGCTGTGTGAGACCGATACCTCACCACTGAGGCGATCCCCGGGCTGCTTGGTGATGATGTTTACCACACCGCCGAGTGCATCCGAACCGTAGAGAGAGGACATCGGTCCGCGAACGATTTCGACCTGTTCAATCGCCGAGTCCGGCAGCCAGTTTAGCTCAAAATCGGAATGCGCAATCACACTGTTACTGGAGCTGATTCGACGTCCGTCGATGAGGTAGAGCGTGTGCTCAACCGGCATGCCACGGATGCTAATGCCTCGGCGGCTTTGGCCGACATCAACGATGTTTATACCTGGCTCTAGCGCGAGCGCCTGTGCGAGGTCGTCCGCATCGATCAGTTTGAGCTCCTCACTTGAAACAACCGAGATACTGGCTGGCGCGTCGGCTATGCGGGTCGCAAAGCGGTTCGCGGTCACCACCATGGTTTCCATACGAGGGTTTTGTTCAGCAATAGCGGTCACAGGCAGCGCGGCAGAGCACAGCGCTCCAGCTGCCAGAATGCAGGGCGTTTTCATAAGTTTAGGCTTCTTGGATTCAAGATGAGATGATATAACCTATCATATAAATTTCGCGTAAATCAACCTTGCCCCTACCAAATTGGGGTCAGATGAACATTTCGGCCCGCCTTAAGCGGGCGAGAAATGTTCATCTGACCCCATTTATTGGCAACGACTTATGTGCCAGACTCTGCGCAAATAACAACGAATGGATTCTATGATACTCGCGCATAACCCTTTTCCTGCCAAAGTCTTGATTCTGATTGCACTTTTACAGGGGCTGGCTCTGCTCTTTCTGCACCAGGCCATTGATCTGGATTTCTGGCCGGGTCGACACCCTCAGTGGCTGTTTGGCCTTTATAGCATCGCTTTTATTTTGCCTACGATGCTATTGCTGGGCTTGGACAACACCAACGCGACGGCATTTTTGAAGCTCACGGTGCCATTCGTATCGGTATCGGCTTTGCTCGGCTACTACATCGGCTTCCAGACGACGCCAATCCAACACATCAGCTATTCCGCGGTGTTGTTTTCGTTTGTGTTTACGATGTGCCTCGCCACATTTAAAGCACTGATGTACAGCCAGCAATTCTCTGTTTCCCGTGAATTGTCGTACAGCACACTCTACCGCTGGTCGTGGCGAAATTTCCTCACGCTCGCGCTGTCCTTGCTTTTTACCGGGTGTTTCTGGTTGATATTGATGCTGTGGGCCGCTTTATTTAACGCAATCAACATCGATGTATTTGAAGAGCTGTTCGAAGAGCCCTGGTTCTACTACCCTGCACTCGCATTAGCCAACGGCTTCGGCATCATTATTTTCCGAAACCAGACACAGATCATCGATACGATTACCCGCCTTCAGCAGGCGCTGATGAAATTCCTCCTCGTACTCCTGGTATTGGTATCACTGCTGTTTCTTAGCGCCTTACCTTTTTCCGGGCTGGCTCCCCTTTGGGAGAACGGCGGAAGTAGCCTGATACTCGGTATGCAGGCGGCATTGTTATTTTTCATTAATTCGGTGTATCAAGACTCTCCAGAAAGCCGCCCCTATCCGCTTTGGATGCACCGATTTATCTACGTTGGTGTACTCGCACTCCCTATTTACAGTGCGATTAGCTTCTACGGTTTGTCACTTCGAGTTGAGCAATACGGCTGGAGCATGAGCCGATGCTGGGCTTTTTTAATTTGGTCCATGTTAGCGCTATTTTCTATCGGCTATATCGTGGGCATTGCTAGACGACGTGATGCGTGGATAGAGTCGCTTAGCCGTGTCAATGTCGTGGTGGGTCTGGTGCTGCTGATCAGCATGCTGCTCGTCAACTCGCCCATGCTCGACTTTCGAAAAATTGTCAGCCAGAATCAGGTCAGCCGGTTGGCCTCCGGACAAGTCGATATAAAGGATTTTGATGTCTATTATTTTCGGCGCCACCTCGCGCGACCGGGATACGAAGCCCTGCAAACGCTGATGGTAACTTCCGGTGACACACACCCCTCACTCGTACTGCGTATACAGGCCCTCTATCAAGACCCCGACAAAACCACTACCTCATCGCTCACTCAAGCGCAGTTCAAATCCGCCATAACCGTGCTAACAGATGAGGTGCCGGAGTCTCTGATCGAAACACTCTATGAGGAGGCGCTGGACTCGCCTTGGGCAACAGGCCAAACACAGGCTATGTACCTGTCTGCTGTAGACGCAAACAACGACGACGAATTGGAATTTCTATGGGTCACGCAACGGCAAAGCTATGTTTCTATGCGGCTCTACGCTTACAACGACGCCACCTGGGAGGCGCGCACGATCACCTCTGGGCTCGACAGTAAAGCGAGGCGCATACGTTTTATTGACGCACTAAAATCCGGGCAAATTTCAGTAGCGCAACCCAAATGGCTAGACTTGCAAGTCGGCGAGGAGCGACTTCAGATTAAGCCGGATTGATCGAGTAGGGGCTCGATACTTCGAGGTTTTGTCGCAGCATTCCACTTTCCACGAAACGCGACATCCCCAAACACCGATTTAACAGCCCGCCTTCCAGCGAGTTTATCTATAAAAAAACCGCTGAACAACAAAGCAATGACAAGACGATTTTCCCTGTCGCGAAATTACCCCGCCGGGCACCAAAAAACATCAAAAATATAAATAACTTTTTTTATTCCAATTTAATTTAATATTTTCGCTACCTTCTTTCGATGTAACCGTTTTTAGTACGTTTCTTGGCGCCTCACGCGATGTACTAATCGACCTCTCCTTCTGTACCATCGACTCAGGCCTTACTTATTAAAGCTTGTTTTTTTACTTAAGAATTTTTTATAGAGCGGCCCGGCTCACGGGCGCGGTAGCTCCATACTTCTTTTAATAATGTAACGATAACTCAAGGAGTAGAGCATGAAACGACATCGTATTTTGATGGGTCTATTACTGGCAGGCAGTGCAGCGAGTATGGGATCACACGCAAACACCATTCATTCAAGCGATGGCAGCACCAGCGCCGAGCTGTCGGTGCAAAGTGACTGGGGCGCGGGCTACTGCGCCTCGGTCACTTTACACAATAGCGGTGGACAAGCCGTGACAACCTGGCAAATTGAAATGGCGCCGGCACAGTCCACGATTAACAATCTATGGAATGGTCAACTGAACGGCAATACCGTTACCCCAATGGGCTATAACAGCACCATTCAAGTCGATAGCAGTGTGAATTACGGCTTTTGCGCCAATACCACCGGCAGCGACTATTTACCCACCCTAGTCAGCCTGAGCATTGAAGGCGGCGGTTCGAGCAGCTCATCCTCCAGCTCAAGTGGCAGTACAAGCTCAAGCTCGGGTGACACTTCCAGCTCCGGTAGCACCTCCAGTTCGGGCAGTACTTCTAGCTCAGGCAGTACTTCTAGCTCAGGCAGTACTTCCAGCTCGGGCAGTACTTCCAGCTCAGGCAGTACTTCCAGCTCAGGCAGTACTTCCAGCTCAGGCAGTACCTCCAGCTCCGGAAGCAGTTCAAGCTCGGGAGGCAGCCAGCAGATTCCCAATGCTGCCAGCAACGGGTGGCCCTATTGTCGCAGCGCGGATTCCGACCCCGATGGTGATGGCTGGGGTTGGGAAAATGCCTATTCGTGTATCGTGCATACCTCCTCGGCCGACCCAGGTCCCGGTGACTTTCCGCACTGTAAGATCGGCGCGGATGAACTTGCTCTCTGTGCCTCCGATAATGGAAGCTGGGGGAACGACTCAGGGCAAATTTGTTTGTCAGAAAGTATGTGTCCGGGTATGGGTAGTGCAGAGCAGGCGCCAATGCGGGATGTACTCGTCAACGCGAACGCCGACACCACGACACAGTCAGTCTTCTCATATCTACAAGATATCTGGGGGACGCACACACTCGCCGGTCAAATGGATCTGACTTGGCAAGATGCCATCGACCAATATCAGCGCTGTATCAATGACACGGGTCGCGCTCCCGCGTTAATGGGCTACGATTTTATGAATTATGGTGAGTACTGGCCTGGCATTTCCGGAATACAACAAACTGAAGAGGCCTTGGCGCACTGGAACCGCGGCGGTCTGGTTACCCTCACCTGGCATTGGCGTGACCCAAATGCCCCTTCGGGTGTGATTGGTGAGTTTTATACCGACAGCACGGATTTCACTATTCCCATTGCCAATGGCGAGCTGGATACGAGCAGCGCCAGTTACGTGAATATCGAAGCCGATATTGAGCTCATCGCCGCGGAATTACAGACGCTCGAAAATGCCGGCGTTCCGGTTCTCTGGCGCCCTTTACACGAAGCCTCTGGAGGCTGGTTTTGGTGGGGCCGTGCCGACCGCACCGATGGGGTGCCTCCCGCTTATGCTCAAGTGGTGTTGTGGCGACATCTCTACGAGCGCCTCACCCACGATTACGGGCTCGACAATTTAATTTGGGTCTGGAATGGGCAAAGCGCGGCATGGTACCCGGGCGATGAATACGTGGATATTGTCAGCGTGGACATTTACGATGGCGCACAGAATTATGAAAGCCAAGTCGGTCCTTACGCCCTCACCGCGGCCTACCCGCTCGAAGTAAAAATGGTCGCACTCAGCGAGAACAGCAACATCCCAGACCCGGATGCCATGGCGGCTGACGCTGCACACTGGCTGTGGTTTATGGTGTGGAATGATGTCGATACGGCTGAAGGCGTCACGAGCTCCAGCAACTTCTGGACTGGCGTGTACTACAACACCAATGCGCACAAGCTTCACGTCTACAATCATGAACGTGTGATTACGCTGGACGAACTTCCAGAATTTTAGTGCACACAGTGAATTCGCCAAAACCGGGGCTCGGCATTCGAGCCCCGGTTTTTCATTTCAAACGACCTAAAAGAATCACTCTTTGACCTCGATAAATACAGGATTGCTATAGAACCAAAGGTCCGCCCATGGGTTTTCGCCAAGCGGATCTTTTTCGGGCTCCAATTCAGTGCCATTGTTCGTTCCACGAACGCGAATGTAACCGGACTTCTCCACGGAGCGCAGCAAAGTATCAATTTGAATAAATCCATCAACGTTAGTCCAGCTCGAACTTTCTATGCGCGCTTCAATACGGGTAGTAGGGTTGCGGTCGACATCCTCCGCTTGGGGCAACTCAAAAAAATCTCCTCGTATTAGATCAACTCTCGCTACCTCAGGCCGGTGTCCGACTGCATTGACACCATCGATTCCCTTAAAGCGAATACGAACTCGCACGTTTTCATTTTTTTTCACGATCAATGACTCTCCCACACGCGCGCGATTACCATTTTCAGAAATCAATTCGAGCTCTAAAAATCGAATCAAATCCCCTGTCACGACAAACACCCGTCCTTGCCGTAAACCTTCCAGGATGCTGTCGTACTCTTTCTTTGCATACACGTACGTTTTACTGTATTCACCCGGCCAAAAATCTGCATGGCCCTCGGTGTAGTGAATGTGGCTATCGGAATTAGCAGTAATCCACCATCTACGTCGCTCCCCAAGCATGCTGTCCCAAAAGCCGCCGAGCAACGCCGTCATTTGATCGAAGCCACCCATCGTGGGGAAATGACGATAGCCTCCTCGCTGGCCGATTGCCTTGATGCTTCCATCAAAAAATAACGTAGCCGCCTGGTGCCCTGGGGCACCTTCCATACCTATGGCCACGTTCGGCGCGACGGTATTCCATTTGCGAAGTTCCGTTGGCGTCACGTCTGTGTATTCGCCCAAACCGGTTGCCGATCGGCCTGGATGATTTGCTATCAATAACGGCGTGTTTTTCTGGGACGCCATCACCTTCAATGCTTCCAACATTTTTTCTTCGGTATGCCTGCTTGGGTCTGAGGGGTATGGCTCACGGCGATTGAAGCTGCGCTCCAATTCGAACAGTTGCTTCGACTCATTTTTTGAAAACGGGATAATCAAACTGCTGTGCCGGGCGCCAGGCGTATCAAATTCCATTCCGTAGAACTGTATAAGATCAGGAAACGCTTCTCGTGAATTTAACAAATCAGGGTACGCCAAGTCCAAATTGATCTGGCTGTGATTGGGACCGCCATGATCCGTAATGACCATCCAGTCTAGTCCGTGCCTACGCGCTTGCTGAGCAATTTTCTGAGCCGAATAGATGGCATCACCCGCAATGATTGGTGCAGGAGGTGAGTGGCGTTCATCCCAGTCAACGCTGTATTGGCTATGAATATGATGATCACCGGCCAACCACGTATATCCCGAGCGGTCGCTGGCGACGCGGTTTTGTTCGGTAGATGGGTCTGAGTGACAGCCCCACAAAAAAAGAAGACCAGCCGCAATCAATATTGATAGCTGCGTTTGGGTATTGCTCTTCATCAATGCCCCACCTTTAAACTCATTATTCATAGTCTATTGAACGGATTCGCAACCCTAGAAGACTGATCAGTTCCGGAAAAGGGGACAAATTTGTGGTAGTTGACGACAGACAGCGCACGTGTGGCTTGCACACGTCACTTGCGGTCATATCTTTGTCACAACATCATCAAGGTCAACTGCTACACTAAAAGTTTCAGGTTCCACTTGATTCACCTAGGCGAATGATACTAAGCAAGGTATGGCCAGACTTGTTCCTACGTACACGGATACGTCTCTCTGAACGGTTGCAATTTCGTGTTTGGCACCGGCATCCTCGTCCGAGCCAGGCGCTGGCTCGCCATGGTCATTGCGCACAAGTCGCCTTGCAGGACAATACACCGATCGCGCGGGTTGATCCCCGCTACCTGTCGTACTCGATTGACATCTCTGTCGTGGCTGGCGGCTTCTGGTGGGAAGGCAGTTCGGATATTCGCAAGGGCTTGGGGACACTTCGTGTTCCGCCTTTGGATCTCAGCCCGGGGAAGCTCGATTTATTCGTGCAGGCGCTCGGGCCAGCCTACTTGCGTGTTGGCGGCTCTGAAGCCGACAAGGTCCACTATTTCGATGCACCGGAAGATGAGCCACACAGCCTCGTACTCACTCGCAAGATGTGGGATGAACTGCATGCGTTTATACAGCGTAATGACCTGAAATTTTCGTTCACCATCAAGTACGGTCTATTTAAACGCAGTCAGCATGGCGACTGGAATGGCAGCGAGCTCGAGAAATTGCTGCAGTACAGCCGAGAACACCAGTACCATATCGATGTCTGCGAACTCGGCAATGAATTGAACGCCTATTGGGCCTTTCATGGCCTGACCTCCCAGCCCCGCGCACGTAAACTTGCCGTCGATTACCTGACCTTTCGTAAGACCATCGCTGGCTTCTTGCCCGACGCCAAAATCATCGGCCCTGGCAGTGCCTTCTGGCCCAAACTCGGCGAAACGATCCGCCCCTTTTCAAACATTACTCGCCGATTTTTAGAGACAAGCCGCGAACTCGATAGCCCCATCGACATCATTGATTGGCATTATTATCCTTTTCAAAGTGAGCGCTCACCGATCCGCACACGCAAAGCCACGCTGCCGCGCATGCTCAAACCCAAGGCGCTCAACGATTTCAGCCGTTATGCCCAACAAATGCGACTGTGGCGCGATGAATTTTTCCCCGACGCCGAAATGTGGACGGGCGAGACAGGCTCAGCACAATGCGGGGGCCAAGCCAAGATCAGCGACCGCTTCGCCTCGTGCTTCTGGTTCGCCGATCAACTGGGTCAAGGTGCCCTGTGCGCACAGAAAGTGATGATTCGTCAAAGCTTGATCGGTGGTGAATATGGCATGATAGACCGCCTAACCATGAAGCCCAGACCGGATTTCTGGCTGAGCTGGTGCTGGAAGCAACTGATGGGAGAAGAAGTCTATTCTTGCGTCACACCCAGCCACATGCTTCGTTGCTACTGTCATAAGACCCCTGAAGTTCAGGGCAAAACGCTCTTGCTTATCAATTTATCCGGTAAACCTTTAAAAATTTTAGACTACGGTTTTGGTAAAAAAGCTCGAAGTTACAGCTTGACCGCCAAGCGCTTGAGCGGAAAAAAACTCTATATTAACGGCATAAAACCTCGATTCCAGAAAGGGGCCGTGCGCCTGACCGACTTCGATAAGAAATCCATGAGCGACACCCTTCCCCCCTACAGTATTAATTTCTGGTGCTTCGAGTAGCACTTCTACAAACGCACACACCCGCACTATACTGATAGCCAAAGCCTATACTCTTTCTATAACATCAGCGCATGGACCTTCGTCTACCGGCAACCTTAAGTGTTTCAGCACTCTCCCTGGCGAGCTGGATTTTTAATGCCCACTGTTTTGCGCATACACAAAAAAATGCACTGTATGCACTTTCGTTAGAAGATTTACTCGACCTGCCCGTCACCGCCAGTACACTAACAGAAGAAACAGCTATGTCGGCGCCGTCCTCGGTCACGACCTTTTCTCAGGCTCAGATCCGCTCCCTTGGCGTGTTGACGCTTGCTGAACTGGCAAACTATGTTCCTGGTTACCAGGTTCTGCGTAGCGGCAGCAGCTCCGTTTATTCCATGATCTCCTCTCGTGGGCGACGCATGGATGCGGTATCCACTGAAATTTTACTTCTGGTTGACGGGCAACGTACTCATTTTTCGCAACTCAGCTCCTTTGGGACGCTGAGCGAACTGCCTGTGAGTAATATCGAACGAGTGGAATTTATTCGCGGGCCCGGCGCGGCCTTGTATGGCAGTAACGCAATGATGGGCGTGATCAATGTCGTGACTCGCTCGGATGAGAATGAAGCCTCGTTCGAACTGGGAAACTTTGGACAGGCTCATGGGGCGCTAGTGAGCCATGCGCGCCTCGGGCACGTAGACGTGGATTTCGCCGTCGATTATTACAGGGCGTCGGGGGACGACTACCAATTACAAGACAGCTTTAACGAAGACCAAGTCACAACACCCGATCCAAACGCCCGAAGCAATGTGCATTTGAAAGCAACACTTCACGATACCACGTTGCTCGTCCATTTTTTTGAATCTCATTCAGAAGCGTTTTACATTCTGGATGCGGTCGACGCCAATACGAACGAACGCGAAGAACAATTGTTCAGCGCCGCGTTGCGCCACAGTATCAGTACGGAAACCTTAGACACGACGTTCAATGCACGCGTCAGCCGAGATACGCGCAAGCAAACCCTACGCGCCTCTGCGCCCGGTGTATTCCAAGCGATTAGCGATCCCGAAAGCGCTGATCCCTTATTGGGTTACAGTGAAATTTCGCAAAGTGAGTGGGAGATCTACAATCAAAGCTCGTACCGCTTGAACGCTAAAAACCGTATTGGCTTCGGCGCCTCGCTGCGACAGGGCTTTGATGTGCAAGACCGTACGTTGAGTAACTACGACACAACCATGCTCGCGCTCGGGCAACTGCCCATCGATTCGTCTACCCAAATTGACATTCCTACACTGGTCATCGACTACGACCCTCTCTTGATTACCGGTGCCTACGGCCAATGGCAATCCCAGCTTAGTTCGACTTTGCAGCTCACAGCCGGTCTTCGCTTAGACAGCTACCCGGACATTGATTTGAATCACTTAAGCCCTCGCCTTGCCTTCGTATGGCAACCCGCTGAGGCACACGCTTTAAAATTAATTTATGGTGAGGCCTTTCGCGCCCCCATGGCAAGAGAGCTCTATTTAAAGGATAACCCCTTTATTTTTGGGAACCCGGATCTGATGCCCGAAACGGTACACACGACCGAGCTGGTCTACGTTTTCGGGAATAGCCATATCCAATACTCTCTGGGCACTTTTATCAACCAGTTCGACGACGCCATCGAATTGGATACCTTGCGCCAGCAGGGAACGCTTTCTACGCGCAGGTTTGTCAATACGGACTACGAGCCGATTAAAGGGCTTGAGTTCGAAGCGCATGCGTCACTTTCCGCCCGCTGGTTAGTCGACTTTAGTGCGACAAAAATCTATGAAACTGACCCACGCAGTTTTCGCGAATCGACCGAACTGGCGGATCTTGTGCTTCATTACGCTACCGAACAGTGGCAGAGTAGTGTCAGCCTGATCTATCGAGGGCCACGAGAAAACCAGGACGAAGACGGGTTCAGGCAGTTGCCTGCCTACTGGCAGACCCGGTTTTTCGTCGGCTACGCCTTCTCCGAAGCATGGCAAGCACAAGTGGTCGTTGAAAATATCAGCGACGACACAATATGGTACCCCACACAAGGCGCGGGCGTGCCACAGGGGATTCCCGCTCGTGGCCGCGCATTCAGACTGGGACTGAACTACCAGTTTTGATGTTGTGCTCACCAGAGAGCCCGTCTACTGTGTGCTGACCTGCAGAACTTACGCGTACTTCCCCCATGTCTGATCGCTATCAACACATCTATCGTGTCATCGCCGCGATACCCAAAGGCGCGGTATGCAGCTACGGAAAAGTGGCTGACCTCGCGGGCGTCCCACGCGGTGCTCGCGTTGTCGCTCGAGCACTTGCGCAAAGCCCGAAAACACTGTGTTTACCCTGGCATCGCGTGGTGCGATCCAGTGGCGAAATCGCCTTTCCAAAAGACAGTGCAGGCGCACAGGAACAGCGAAAACGACTTTTGGATGAAGGGATAATCGTCAGAGGACGGCGCGTTAATATGCGGGACTACGAATGGAAGCCAGGTGTCGATGAAATTCTTTTTTCGGGTTGGACAGACGACTGAGGGCCTTTTAAAAGCATAAAAAAAGGCAAGCCCGAAGGCTTGCCTTAAGAACGTAAAACACGTTCAACGGTGTGCTAAGTTCACCGACTTAAAAAGAGTATCGAACCCCCAGCGCGTAAGTACGGCTGTAGATGCCTGAGTAGAAGTTGTAAACATCTTCATACTCATAGTATTCCTGATATTTTTCGTCAGTCAGGTTAGTCGCATCAAAGGTCACCACAAAGTCGTCCGTCACGTTGTAGCTGAACTGGAAGTCCATGCTCGTTTCAGGGCGACGATAGATTGGCAACGGGTTCGCAAACAGTGCTGCTTCATTGCGCTGGCGGAATGCATCACGCCACACGTAGGAAAGTCGAGCGCTGAACGCGTCTTTTTCGTAGGCACCTACGATGCTGTAGCTTGAGTCCGACACACCGAACATCTCGCTTTCCTGGTAACCCGTCAGGTCACCTGTTTCATCATCATAGATTGGCAGGTCCTGAGAGCTTTGCAGGGCGGTATAACTCGCCTGCACACCCAGTCCGTCCAACACGTCAGGCAGGTTATCCGGGAAGTACACTAAGCCAAGCTCAATCCCTTCAAGCACGCCATTGGACGAATTGTCAGGCAGAGACAGGATGTGGCGATAAGGCCCTTCATCGTCATCCGGGTAGTCATAGTAAATTTCAGACAGTGACCCGTAGACAATACCTTCGATATCGCGTCGGAAGAGCGTTGCGTACATCGCATTACCGTCGCCGAAGTAGTATTCCAGAGACAGGTCCATGTTTTTCGAAGTAACCGGCTCAAGGTCTGGGTTACCGCCCGATGCCGTACCGTATCCGATATCCGTCACATCACGGTTATAAGTGATAAACGGATTCAAGGACGCAAAATCGGGACGACGGATCGTTTCGGTATACGCGAAACGCAGCATCCAGTCTTCGAGGAAGTTGTACCGCACTACAAGGCTCGGCAACACCTTATCACTGGAGTTGACGGCTTCACTGACAACGAGTTCTTCGTTCGCCGTATCGCGCGCATAGACGGTCATATCCGTCTCAGCGGTTGTGTAGCGAACACCCACCTGACCATCGATGATGCCACCGGCCACGTCGTACTCAAAATTCGCTTGAATATAGGCGTCTGCGGTGGTTTCTGTTGCTTCAAAGGTTTTTTCTAATTGCAGGTAGTTCCCACCGGCAAGATACTCATCGACGGGTTCCCCAGTCTCTGGATCGTAGTAACCATAGAGTTCACGAACGTAGTCACGGTTAGAGAACAACCAGTCGCCATCGGCAATCGCCCAGGCTTCAGGGAAATCCGCACGGCCATCAAAGAAGCCCGTAGTCGCAGTCAGGAAGCCAACCGGCAAATCTTCAACCGGCGTGCCAGGGCTATTCAGCGTGGCGCCACGGCTGGCTGAGTTGGTGTCACGGCTCTCATAGAGTACACCGAAACTCAACTCATTGAAGCCCGCAAATTCAAACTGCCAATCTGCATCGACACGCAACGTGTTGGCCGTGCCTTCATCTCGCGCGCCGTTGTCCCAAGAGGTACTCAGAGTGTACTGGGACGGCATCAACAAATCGGACTCGTCGATCGACGTCGTTGGGTCGTCGAAGATTTCCATTCCCGGTACACCGTCGCCACTGTTAAAGTCGACATGCATGCCGTAGTACTGACGATCCATACGTACCGCGAGGAACTCTGACTCGAAGACACTGCTCTGCGTGTACGCTTCGGCTTCAAGTTGGAAAGTATCGGTAATATCCCACTTTCCGCCCAAGGCGTAAACAAAGCTGTCTGTTTTGCCGGTGGAAGCATCGCCACTATTAAAGCCATTCGCGCCGTAGATCGTGCGCTCTTTTACGATGTTGGTGCCTTCATAAAGCAGGACCGGATCGTTGTAGTCAATGTTTGCGTTGGAATCGACAAAATTGAAGTAGAGGCTGTTCATGCTCTGCTGGCGGTAGCCATTGTAGAACGCTTCGAACATGTACTCAGAGCTGTCGTTTGGTGCCCACTGAATCGAGATATTGGCGGCAGGTCGCTCGCGCTCACCTGAGAAATCAGAAGCAAACATCGCATCACGAGCCAGAATGTATTCCTCTTCTACGCCGTCCACAAGCAAGGTGGAACCGGCATTAAAGGGAAGACCTTGCTCAAGGCCCGGCGTCCATCCGCTCGCAATTCGTGCGTATGGCATATGACCATCGCCTTCAGGTGCATCAGTGTAGTACGGGAAGGCTGCGCCCGACGTGATCGCCTGATCGCGGAAGTGTGCTTCCGAATACGCCAGGTTCACAAGCGCACCAATTTCACCAATGCCGGTATCCCAACGATTGCTGAACAGCGCACTGACATTCGGGCCCCACTCTTCCGCTTGATCCTGATAAATGCCACGTGCGGCGAGCACAACACGGCTTTCATCAAAATTAAAAGGACGCTGAGTGTGGACGTCAATTTGGCCCGCAATACCGCTCGGCACTTTATCGGCCGATCGCGTTTTGTACACGTCAACACGAGACAGCAGGCTCGCAGGCGTATCCGCTAAGGTATAAAAACGGCCATTGGAAATATAAATCTGGCGACCGTTGATCGTGGTAGTGACATCCGTCAAACCACGAATGGAGATGGCGTTCACCTCACCGGAGGCGCGGTCAGTTACCTGAATACCGGGCACACGCTGCAGGGCTTCTACCACGTTGTTGTCTGGGAATTTACCGATGTCTTCTGCAACGATCGATTCAACCACTTCGATTTTATCGCGCTTGATGTCAATCGCTTTTGAGAGACTCGCACGGATGCCGGTAACCACCAGCTCTTCAGTCACCTCTTCCTGATCGGCGCCTTGCGCGATCGCGGTGGGACCAAAAGCCAATGCCGCTGCGGCAATGGCACTGCTTAACAAGGAGGGCTTAAACATAATTGTTCTCCCGAGTTTTTGTTGCTCCGCGCGATTCGAATTCGCGTGTCGCGCGGAACGGTTATTTTTATGAGTCCCGGGGTGCTGTCACCCCGGGACGGGTCGCTTATTCGGCAGTCGCTTCTGCGTACAGCTCGGCAACATCATCTGCGGTGATGGGGTCATCGTAGATCACGAGTTCGTCCATCAAGCCGTTGTAATTGATGTCCCAGAAGTTCGTCGCCAGTGAGAACTGAGACGCCGCGCCGACAGGCGTGAACACATCCGGGAAGTTCGCCAGAGACATTGTCAGCTCGCCATTTACGTAGGCGTCGAAGCTGCCCGCGTTGATGACGATGACCACATGCGACCATTCACCAGCAGGAATCTGCGTGCCGGTATCGCCATCGAACCAAGCCGTACCGGACCACAACATCGTGTTGCCTGCGCCAGGACCGAAGGGCACCATGCTGATCCAGCTTGAATCCGTCGCCCAGCCGAAGAAGGCCGTGGTGAACTGAGTCAGAGCGGTGGGGTTCAACCACATCGCAACGGTATAGGTGTGATCCGTGATCAGACCATTTGGCAGCTTCACGCCAGGACCAGCATCACCAAGGAATTCAATCGCGCGGCCAACAGCACCATCCACATAGGTGTTCGTTTCAGCACTCGGTACAACAATGCCTTTGTCTGCGGTTTGGCCGTCGTCGAAGTTACCCTGTGAATCGCTCAGGTTGTCTTCGAAGCTAAATCGAGCCACCGGTGCTGGAGGGGTATTGGAGATCACTGTCGCCACGAAGGACTTAGTCGTCATCTCTGCACCCAAAGTAATGGTCGCCGTCAACGTTACTTCAACATCTGGCTCACCACGCGCAGGACGCGTCACCGCACCCGTCAGAGGATCGATCACATCAGGATGGCTAGAGCTCCAAGCCAGCGCTGAGGCGAAAGGCCCAGTGTGAGGCAGAATGAGATCATCGAGTACGAAGCTCAGGTCACCCAAGTCGAGTGCGTCCTCAGCGATCACGATCAGCTCGGACTCTGGCAGCTTGTCGATGTCCAGTGCAGCAACCTCTTCCGCCACCATCGCGGCATCATAGATCTTCAGCTCATCGAACATGCCGTTAAACGACGCATCCCAGTAGTTGGTACCCAGCGTGAAGACGCCTTCGTTACCGGCACCGGTAAACATGTCAGTCAGGTTGCCACCAGCAAACATCTCAACACCGTTGAGCATGACGCGGACGAAACCTTGATTGACTGAGAACGCGACGTGAGTCCACTCACCTTCGTTAATACGAATTCCCGCGGAACCGTCGAACCAACGATCGTTATCAGCATCGACATAGTGGCTCCACAGCATGGTGTTGCCATCCCAGGATTGGGCGAGGAGGTTGATCCACTGATCGGAGTAGTACTCGCCTGGCACCTCAGCGCTTTCGAACTCATTCACTGCGGCAAAGAAGCCCGGAACGAATGCTTGGATGGCCGTTGGGTTCATCCAGAAAGACACGGTGTATTCAGCGTTATTAATCAGGCCCGTTGGCAGACGAACGCCATTGGTGCCGTCGAGATTTACGGCCTGACCTTCATTACCCGCAGCGTAGCCAACAGAGCCGCCAATATAGGGGCGAGAGGCCGTGCCTGTCGCAGGCTCGAAGAATCCAAGGGATTCCGTCAGATCATTTTCAAACGCAAAGTGCGCAACACGGTTGTAGGCCACACGCTGTGGCACCATGACATCGATGGGGTACTCGTAAGTCTCACCATAAATGCTCACGTGCGCGGTCATGACGACATCCTGGTCACCTTCACCGACATTGGGGCGAATAACACGGCCGTCATCAGTGATCACCAGAGGGTTGCTGGAACTCCACATGATTTCCGCACCACGAGTACCTTCTGTTGGCAGATCAATGGTGCCGTCTTTCACTTCAGAGGGGAGCGTCATCGCTGCGCCGATATCCGCAACAACTTCTTCCGGCGTTTTGTCTTCAAGCTTGGCTGCCCACAGTGTGGCACCCGCCGCGTTCATCGCACTGATGACCGGTTCAAAGCGCTCGTCTTCGACGTTCCACTGGAACTGCATCACCCCTTCGTAGACGCTGTCATCCACATTCAACACGATGCGGTTCGGCTCATCACTGAAGAGTTTGTAGGTCCCGCTGATGCCGCCTTCTACACGACGACCTTGCTCGGTCAACGTGACGTACTCAGAGGTTTTCACTTCAAGGTTGGTGTCGATGCCCTGTAGAATCATGCGGTAGTCACCAGCAAGATCTTTCGGATCAACGATGTTGTCGCCGTCAATTGGCGCATAGCGATAAGGTGACGCGACCAACCAGCCATCTTTGTTCAACCACATCTCATGCACGCGTACTTCGTGTGCTTCGAGAATGGACGCCTGGCCTTCGGGGAAACGCGTGTGGGTAAACAGCAGGTGCTTGCCGAGTTCTTCGTCATACAAAGCACTGTTGTGGCCCGGCGAGCGGTAGCCCCATTCTTTCGATGTTTCACCCAGCAGGGAAACGAAGTTGAAGCCGCCCATCAGCTTGGTGCCCATGTTGTTGGCAACAGTCGCATTGACCATGTCGTTGCCTGCGGCATCAAGGTAAGGACCATCCGGCGTACGTGAACGTGCAACGCGGATGTTGTAGCCGCCTTCCGCTGCAAAGCCACCGTTCGACCAGAACAAGTAGTAGTACTCGCTCTCGGGGCTATACATCACGAAGCTGCCTTCGATGGCGTTGAAATCGCCACCCACGAGATGGGTACCGTAGCCTTGCCCCTCTTCGGGCAAGCCGGTGGTTTCATCCAGCGCGAGAATAAAAATACCGCCGGAATACGAACCGTAAACCATCCACATATTGCCTTCTGCATCGTAGAAAGCAGCAGGGTCAATCACGTTGGGATGAATGGCGGGGTTGTATTCGGTCACACCCTCAACGGGGTACATGGCCAGCTCTTCTGCGGACTCGTAGCCGGAACGCAAAAACACGCCCACGTTCTCATAAGGGCCTTCTACAGAGTCGGATTTAGCGAGACCAAGGTAAGAGCGATGCCAGCATACTTCGTCGCGCTCTTCGGTATTGGGGTTATCAAAGGCGCAGTGGTTGTAGTAAAACCAGTATTCGCCGTTGGGGGCCTCAATCACATCGGAAGCCCAAGAGCCGACGAAGCCATCCGTCCACTCGATGCCTTCTGCGGCAACCGTGGTGTACACATCAAACAAGGGGCTCGCGTCCATATCGCCATTCGGCTGAGATACGGCTTCCCATGTCTGAAGGTTGGTTGTTTTGGCTGCGTCGAGGTGCGAACCGAATACGTAGTAAGCGCCATCGGTTTTGATCACAGACGGATCATGCACACTGTAGCTATTGTAAAGCGAACTGTCGGAGATGCCCGACGTAGGATCTTCAACACTGGTATTGACGGGTAGGGAGTAGGTATCCGGGAGATCATTCTCTCCAGAGCCACCACAGCCCGAAATGGCCAAAACCCCACTCATCACGAGTGACAATTTCAGTTTCATTTGGCAAGCCTCTCTCTTGGATGGTTTTTATATTTATCTTTGCCGCTAAGCCGTGCGACGGCCTACGGCTCCCAGGTTCGGGATAGCATGATTGTCCTATAGTAATACAATAACATCAAGTTATTATTTTAAAATTACAGAGAGCGCTCAGTTGAGTTAAAGCAATCAAGATTGTCAGTACCCACATACCCTGAAAGCCAAACAAATAAAGCCTTTAGGCTCGTCATCAAATGCTCTCGTCCCCTGCGCTCACACCTTTAAATAAACTTAGTCTATAAAAAAAGTGTTATATATAGATCGGCTATATAGCGAACGTGTTTCAGAGCGGGAAATGCTAACTCTAGACGCCATAAAAAAGGGCCTTACGGCCCTTTTGAGTGAAGTGCGTTCTCAGTGCTTTGCGCGACGCGGCTAGTCCGTCAACACAGCGCTGGGAATATGGCGCAGCTGGAAGGCCTGACAAGGGATATCAAAGGCCTGGGTCTGACTGATGTTGGCGCCATCGCCTAGAGCGCAGGCGTCCAAATTCAGCACATGCTGACTTTCGCGATTGACCAATGCGTAATTGCCCATCGCATCGGGTGCAAGTCGCCACTGGGCGTAACTCGTATCGCAGTCGCCCAGCGCGACGTTTGTGCCCGGCACGATGGTTTCCGCTTCAACGGTCAGGCACTGCTCATTTCGCTTGAGGTGGTAGAAACCGGCATCCACGGACGTGAAGCTCCAGGTCTGACAACGCTGGTTTTTCCAGCTACCTTGATCGACATTCCCTGATGCATCGCACGCCTGTAATACACGCCCGCTCTGAACACTGGCAATCGCGATACCGTCTACCGGCTGCAAGCGCCACTCGTTGCAACTCTCCGCGCTGCAACCGGGCTTGCTCAGCCACTCACCTGTCTGGCGATTTTTAAATCTGTACAGGCCATTGCCCGCATCGCTCGACACTAACTGCCAACGCTGCGTGTCCAGATTCTCCCAAGGGCGAATCGTCAGTTGTCCGGTTTGCTGCCCCAGGAAGTGACCGCTTTCGAGGTGCCCAAAACGGTAGTAGCCGTCTGCCGTCGGATCGAAAACCCACTTGCTGGCGGACGCGTCGCAACTCGCCGCTTGCAGACCTTCTGCTTCTACCACCAGGCATTGCTCACCCGATACGAGCTGCATGTGCGCACCTTGAAGCTTGGTTGCTAAAGGCCCGTTTTCGCCAGAAGGCAGGTCGAGCAATTCGCCTTCAGGAACCGGCTCGCCAAAGTTTGGCGTACCATCTTCATTCCAGGTGAACTTCTGAGCACGAACCGAACGCGTGGAGCTGCATCCGTCGGTCTCTTTGGAATTGCCGTGGTAAACAATCCAGTCCTCTGTACCGTCAGGTGAAGTGAAGAATCCGTTGTGGCCCGGGCCGTAAACACCGTTGCCGCGCTGGAACACAGGCTCGGGATATTTCGTCCAGTGATCCGGGTTCATCGGATCGTCTCCGGTCAATTCTTTCATCGCCAGTTTGTAGTCCGGCGTATCACAAAAACTTGCGGAATAAATCAGGAAGGTGCGGCCATCTCGTTTGAGAATTTCTGCGCCTTCATTCACTTTACGACCACTCTTTTCCCACTCTTCTTCGGGGCGCGTCAGAATCACGCGAGGCCCTTCGATGCTCCACGGCGTGGTCATTTTTGAAATCCAGTTGAGCTGCTCGTCTCCGACCCACTCTGACCACAACAGATAAAGTTGACCGTTGTGCTCAAGGTAGCTGCCATCAATGTTCCAACTGTCGGGCATCATTTCGCCCTTGTATTCGTAGGGCCCCATCGGATCGTCCGCGACACTTTCGAGCACACTCAAATGCTGATAGTCCAGGGTGCCGTGCTGACCCGAGGTGTACATCAAATACCAGCGCCAACCATTGGGGCCATTCAGGCGATGGAATTCAAAGGCCCAAAAATTACAGCAGCGGCTGAGTTCATCGTCGGACCAGACATTCACTGGCTCTGCCGTGGCCAAACCGTCCAGCGTCGGCGCTTTACGCATGACCAATTGCGAAGTCCAGGTCGTGGTGGTCAGGTAGTAATTGCCATCCCAATATTCGAGCCAGGGGTCCGCACCGTTGGCAAACAGTGGGTTAGCAAATTTTCCCTTGGGGATGGGTTCCACTGAGGCTTTTAACACAGGCTGCGCTACCGGTGCCTGCTCAGCCACTTCAACCTGCGGTTTTTGCTCGCTGCAGGCCGACAGCAAGCTGCCGCCAAGTACAACGAGCGCCGCTGCGCTCGCCCATTTTTTCTTAAACATGTTTTGCTCCCGCTTAGTGCTTCTCTACAACAAACGTCGCCACGAACCCGCCATAGGGTTTGAGTTCAATCTCTGTTTCAGAGTGTGGCTTCAATGCTGTATGTATAAATGAAAAAGGTGTTTCGCCGTCGCCAATCAAGCGACCGCTTTCTGCTTCGATAAAGGACAGATCCAACGCAAGGGTACGCGCCTGCGCTTCGCCATTTAATGCGGCCACGTACCAGATTGAACCGTGACGACGTGCCAGAGCCACATAACGACCCGGCTCCGCGGACAGCAAACGGCTCTCGTCCCATGTCACCGGCAGTGCTTCCATAAACGCTTTGACATAGTCTGGCGCTTCGGCCATGCCGGCAGGCGTCTCCGCGATATGCTGAATACCCGACATAAAGACAACAGGCTGCGCCAATTCGTTGCCATTCGTGGTCAATCGTTCAATATTTGGAATCGCGCCGAACGTGGTCGGGGTAAAATCCATCGGGTCAAACAGGTTGCGCGTAAACGGCAGCATGGTCATATGAGCCGGTGCGAGATCGGCCGAAGACTGCATAAACGTGATCATTTCAAACCCGTGTACGGCTTCCACTGTCATCAGGTTAGGGTAGGTGCGATGCAGACCGCGAGGCAGGGTTGCGCCGTGAAAATTTACCAGCAGTTCAAACTCTGCTGCGTCTTCCAGAATATCTATGTAGTAGGCCAACATCGATTGTCCGTCACCGGCAAAGAAATCAATTTTTACGCCTTTAATGCCCATCGACTGCAAACGTGCAAATTCTTCGCGCCGCCCCTCACGCTCCAACAACGCACCTTTCGGTGTGTAGGGCGTCACATTCCAATCACCCGCCGAGTTATACCAAAGTAAAAGCCCGACCTGCTTGGCTGCCGCGTAATCCACCAGAGTTTGAATGCCGTCGTAACCCATTTTTTGATCCCAATTTACATCGATCAAGACATAGGGCCATCCCATATCAGCGGCGTAATCAATAAATTCACGCGTCGTCTCTGGGTTGACGGAGTCGTCTTTTAACAGCGCCCAACTCCAAGCGGAGACATCGGGCTGAATAAAGGCCGACTGCGCCGAGATGCGCGCAGGCTCAGCCAAGTCGGTGCCTAAGGTGGATTGAAACAATGTCGCCAACTCGCCTACGGCCACGATGCGCCACGGAGACACCAGAGCCCCTTCTGAGGAGGCCAGCAAGGCACCGCCCGTTTTGACCTCAGCCTCCATTGGACCGGCAATTTTATACACGCCCCCAGGTGACTCCGCACCCAAACGGGAAGCGTGCCAATCTCCACGCATACCCGCTTCGGTAATGGCAACCCAGGTGTCCCCAGACTGATACAACGCCGGGAAAACCCAGCCCGCCGGGGACGGTGAGGCTTGATCCACAGCAATGTTCATCTGATAGTGTTCTTCGTAGGAAGGGTTGGTATTGCTCCAACCCGTCTGTGCGACCGCAACCGGCTGCAACCATGCGCGCGTTTGAGCGTCGAATACAAATTCTGTCTGCTCTTTTACGAACACATGTCGTGACTCCGCGTCTGGCACCAGGTAGCGAAAGGCCAAGCCGTCATCAGACATTCTGAATTCAATTTCGAGCGTGTTGTCATTGGCATTGCTCAGCGTGACGGTGAGCGCTCGAGCGCGATAGTGAGCCTCGCGCACTTTCCCGTGAGACAGCCTGTAGTCGTCTTCGACCGTGCTCACCCTGGACACATTCTGCACACGCAAGCCGTCAACAAAACGCTGCTCACTCAACACCAAGCCCAGCGCCGACGGATGGACCACGGTGCGGCCGTCGCGTTGAATTTCATAATAGGGTTGACCTGCGTCATTGAGTGTCAGCACCACGGTCAAGCGCCCATCTGGACTGCTGAGCTGGGTAGCTGCATCCTGCTTACATGCCGATAGCAGCACCAAAGAAAAAAGAACCAGGGCTATTCGCATTATTTTTGCCTTTATCAGGTCGTACTGACCTCAATTGCCATAGGAGGAAAGGCGGCGCAGCGCGCCGCGCCGTTTATTTTACCGGCTCAACCCCTTCTGAGGTCATAACGATGCGCTTTATCGTGCCATCTTCGTTGTAGTACAGCTCATCAATACAGACGGAGCGACGGAAACTGCCGCCATCGGGCTCAATGCCGCCATTGTGATAGATAAAGAAGGAGCGGCCTTTGTAGTCAATCACGGTCTGGTGATTGGTGTTCGAGTTACCGGCCAATTCGTTCAGAATGCCCTTGTACTCCCAGGGCCCTTCGATGGACTTACTCATCGCATACGCGGTTTTTTCTGGGAAACCCGTTGCGTACGTCAGGTAGTACCACTCACCGTGTTTGTGCACATGCAGTGCTTCGGTAAAACTAGGAATATCAATGTTATGGATGGGGCCATCCAATTCGATCATGTTGTCTTTCAACTTGGCCCAACGCGCCTTGGTGTTACCCCAGAACAGGTAGGCTTCACCATCGTCATCAATAAATACCGCAGGGTCCAGGTCATCCCAGTCGATGTCCGTATCGGTGGTCATGTCATTACTGATCAGAGCCTTGCCGAGCGCATCCTTGAAGGGGCCGGTCGGGCTGTCAGAGACCGCCACACCCACTGCAAAACCGTTGATCGTGGCATGGCGTACAGTGGTGTAGAAATAAAACTTACCGTCTTTTTCGACGGTGTGCGCGGCCCACGCATCGCCCTTCGCCCATTTAAAATCCGTGGCTTTCATGATCGCGCCGTGATCCGTCCAGTTCACCATGTCGGTGGACGAAAAAACCAACCACTTATGCATCTCATAAAAAGTGCTGTTGTCTTTCGCTTCGTCGTGACCGGTGTACAAGTACACGGTACCGTCGTGCACCATGGCTGCGGGGTCCGCGGTCAGGACATGGGTGATGGCGGGGTTCGCGGCAAAACTGCTCGCACTGATCCCGCAGCCCAATGCGAGGGCTATCAGTGATTTTTTCATTGCTCTCTCCTCTGCCTTTTCTGCGAAAGGCGCTGTTTATTGTAGATGCTCTAAAGGCGAGTCTGGTTCCCCTTGTCTGAAATCGGGGAAGCCGTCTTCATCCCAGGAGAACACGCGCACATGTGTGTGGCGGTTCGGGTCACCCAGGGGATTGCCTTCAATGTGTTCATAATTGCGCGCGTGGTAGACGAGCAGATCCTGAGTGTCGTCTTCCGAGCGCGAAAAGCTGTTGTGGCCTGGGCCGAAACGATGCGACTCGGCATCGGTGTAAAACACCGGGGCCTTCTGTTTGTGCCACTGCGAGGGTTCAAGCAGGTTGGCGTTTTCATCAATCCAAAGCAGCCCCATCGCATAGGACGCATCCGTCGCACTCGCGGAGTAAGTCACCAGAATACGACCGTGACGTTTCAACACCGCAGCGCCTTCATTAACGGCATAACCGCGAGTTTCCCAATCAAATTCAGGCTCGCTGATCACCACTGCAGGCCCTTTCAGGGTGGTCACGTCGGCGAGTTCCGCTAGCCAGAGTGCCGAGTTATAGTCGCGCTCAGGGTGCCCCTCAGCCCAAAGCAAATAACGCTTGCCTTGATGCTCGAAGCTGGTTGCATCGAGGGCAAAGGTATCCGCAGGCGTGCGGATTTGTCCGGCTTCGTGCCACTCCCCATCCAGCGGGTTAGCCGCATCATTTACGAGCGCAAACATGCGAATTTTGAAAGGAATGTCCTGCTCGCCGGCCGCAAAGTAAATCACCCACTGTCCGTCGATGCGGTGCAGTTCCGGCGCCCAGATATTGACGGAAAGCGGACCGGAATCGTGCTTGCGCCACACAACTTTGGCCGGCGCTTCTCGCAAGCCCTCTATGCTCGTTGCACGACGCAACTCGATACGATCAAATTCGGGCACACTGGCGATAAAGTAGTAGAACCCATCGTCATGTTTCAACAACCAGGGGTCTGCCCTCTGTTCAATGAAGGGGCTGGGGTAGCTCGGCAGCGCGGTGCTACAGGCCTGAAGCACGAGCATAAATAGACTGGCCAGGATGAGGCTGGTGTTTTTCATAAATCCCACGTTATTGTTATCGGCATTGTCATCAAGCTCAGGCATAATATTATATAATAATACCAATTAACAACAATAGTCAGACAAGTTGCCCTATGAAGAAACAGATTCTCGGCAGCGCCATCGCCTCTATGGTGGCCGCATGCACCTACGTCGCCGACGCTGAACAACTGTTCATTCACGATCCCGTTGTCGCCCAGGAAGGCGATCGTTACTACCTGTATAGCACGGGTCCCGGTATCACCGCCTACTCCAGCCCCGACCTCGAGCACTGGGAACACCTGGGTGAGGTGTTCAATGACGCCCCCACATGGGCCCATGAAGCCGCGCCAGAATTCAGCGGTCACCTCTGGGCGCCGGACATCATTGAACGCGACGGCAGTTACTATCTGTACTACTCCGTCAGCGCTTTCGGGAAAAATACCTCGGGCATCGGTCTGACCATCACGAAAAGCATGGACCCAAGCAGCAAGGACTATGGCTGGGAAGACCAAGGCGCGGTCATCACGTCAGTGCCGGGACGCGACCTGTGGAACGCCATAGACCCGCACATCATCGTCGATGACAACGGGGATGCATGGATGAGCTTCGGCTCCTTCTTCAGCGGTCTGAAGATATTCAAACTGAACGAACAGTGGGACACGCCTGCCGAACCTCAGGAATGGTATACCATCGCACGCGGTGAGCGCCCAGCCTATCAGGATGACCGCATCGCCGGCCCCGCCGACATTGAGGCCCCCTTTATTTACCGCCACGGTGAGTACTACTATTTATTTGCCTCCAAGGGCTTTTGCTGCAGAGGTAAAGACAGCACCTATCACCTCGTCGTAGGACGCAGCAAGGCCTTGACCGGCCCCTATCTGGACCGTGAGGGCATCGACATGAATGCCGGTGGCGGCAGCCTGTTTATCGGGGGCAATGAGGCCTGGCCCGGCCTCGGCCACAACAGCGTCTACAACTTTAAAGGTAAGGACCTGCTGGTCATGCACGCGTATGAAGCGGCAGACAAAGGCCGCCAGAAGTTGAAAATTCTGGAGATTAGCTGGACGGAAGAGGGTTGGCCTGAAGTGGACCCTGCAGAGCTGGATCGCTACCGTAGCGTGTTGATGGATAAATAAAACTGCTCGTCGCGGCATGAGACAAGGCGATCGCCTGCCTCATGCCACGATGCCTTTACTCGCCCTGCGAGGCGTCCTCGCGAAGTAATCGGATACCGTAAATCCCACCTGCAATCGAACCGGGCTTCGCCACAAACTTCAATAACAATTTACCTTCAATGCTACCCGCCTTCTTCACAGCTTCGGACAGCGGGTATCGCACAGTGAAAAAGCGATCCCCTTGAGACCCGTCGAGCGTAACTTCAGCGAGCACTTGCTCGTTCACTTCAATCGTAAAGCTGCGACCGGCATCTAAACCGAAATACGTCAGTTCCAGCACCCCGGCTTCACCTGAAGGGTCATTCAGCTCGTAGCTGAACCAGCCATCACGCGCATGGCGCCAGTGCAACCCCTTGTTCACGCCCGCTTCGCTGTTCTTCGATTTGAAAAAATGGTCGGATTCGGGCTGTTGTTCGCCGGGGGCTATTTTATCAATGGTCTGCTGCTCCAATGCCAAGCGCTCCTGCTCCAGCGCTGCCTGCTCGGCAAGACGCGATTGCAGCTCGTCTTTCGTCGCATGCGGCCAATAAACGGTATAGCGCGTATCGTGGACTCGGAAAAACGGCACAAGCACCGTACTGCTTGCCGATTCCGGGTACACCACGCGATCGGCACTAAATGCAAGCGACTCTCCGGGCAGGCGTTTCAGCTTGATGTCTTTGATGCTTCCCAAAAACATCGGCGCCTGATCGAGCGGGCACAGTGGGCCGCTCGCAATATGTCCCATGCGGCTGTCGTCAGCGAAAAATGCCAACTGCTCGTTTTCAAATGGCGAGGCCGCGGCCGCGAGCACCACGGGCCCATAACGCACAGCCACATAGTCGCTACCGTCGGGCAGTCCTTCAAATTCCATCGTCATCGGGAGAGACAATTCCACCACATCACCCGCCCGCCACTGGCGATCCAGCACAATGTACTGCCCTGGCGTGACCCGCACTTTTTGTTTGCGGCCATTAATGCGCACGCGCAACTTGCCTTTTTTCACCCACTGCGGATAGCGGATGTGCATCGCAAACTGTGCATCTCCCTGCACGGTGATCGTGCTCACTTCCTGGTCCGGGAGCGCATTGGTCTGAACAATGCGAACACCCTGCTCCACCCAGTTCAGTTCCGAAGGAATGAATAGATTGACCCAAAGTGCCCGGTCCGATTTCGCGTAAATAAATTCGCCGTATTTACTGTGATTTTCAATCCCCGAGCCCACACAGCACCACATCGCCTCATCTGGCGTGGAGTATTTACGATAGTGCTGAGGACGCATCGGTGTGAAGTACACCAGCCCCCCTGTATCAGGGTGCTGCGACGAGAGAATGTGGTTGTACAACGCACGCTCGTAGTATTCAACATAGTCCGTTTCGGGCTCCACCTGATACAAGAGCTTAGTCAATTTAAGCATATTGTAGGTGTTGCAGGTTTCTGGCCCTTCAACATCCTGCACCATGGAACTGAAATCATCGCGCGGATGAAAATGTTCACGCACACTGTTGCCGCCGATCGCCACACTGCGCTCATACACCACATCGTTCCAAAAAAACCGGGCAGCCTCGTGCCATGTCCCAAAATCCTCATGCGCCGCAATTCGCTGGTAGCCTACGACCTTGGGGATTTGAGTATTCGCATGCAAACCGTCAAGCTCATCGCGTTCGTTAATCAGCGGCTCGAGTATTTTTTATGAGAGAAGCGGCGTGCCAATTCGACGTAGCGATCATCACCAGAGATTTCAGCGAGATCAATCATCACTTCATTCATACCGCCATATTCGGTGGTCAGCATGGTTTCAAACTGTGCCGGGGTCAGCTCACCGAAGGTCGTCCAGGTCCACTCTCCCAGCGCAAGCAACATCGCTTTTGCTTGCTCACGCCCAGCATATTCATAGGCATCACGGAGACCCGCATACGTTTTATGCAAGTTGTACCAAGGCACCCAATATCCGTTTAACGCGAACAGGCCCGCATCAATTTTTCCATCGCGCAATTCCGTCCAGAGCGCATCGCCATTCGGCACGCCACCGAGATAGCCATTCCCATGCGCCAATTGTGCAGCCTGCATCTGGTCAAGCATATCGTCGAGACGAGCACTCAGACGCGCATCTCCGGTGGCCGCATAGGCAAGGCTGAGCGCACTTAAGTAATGCCCCCCGATATGGCCGTCCAGCCCGGTATTTTCCCAGTTCCCATAGCGCTCTGCCTTCGTCGGCAAACCCGCTTCGGCCAAGAAGGGGGCAAGCAGGCGGTCGACATCCATCTGTAAAATGTATTCAACATTTTTCTGTTGGGCGTGCTTAAACGGACTGTCTAGCAGGCGCACCTGGTCGATAGGAAAATAGTCCAGCTTGTTGGCAGTCTGAGCGTAAGCCGAAAACGACAACAACAGGGAAAGGGAAAGAGCGCCGAGGAATCTCATCACAAACTCCTGGATAAAAAAAACGCTCGCGACAGTGTCGGTTGGACTGCCGCGAGCTATCAGGGTCATTCTATTTAGAGTGTTTCGTCGTAGGCCGGGCTACCAAAGACAGGCATGCCTTCATCGTCCCAGCGCAGCGTTTTGACATAGGTATGGCGATTGGGATCCCAAAGCGGGTCGCCTTCAATCTCTGTGTAATTTCGAGCGTGGTAAACGAGGATGTCGGTTTCGCCATCTTCAGCTTTGGTAAAACTATTGTGACCGGGCCCAAAGACTTTTTCCTCGGCCGCCGTCTGAAACACCGGCTGTAACGCCTTGGTCCAGCTCTCCGGTGACAAGAGATCGCTGTTTTCATCCGCCCACAATACACCCATGCAGTAGTTCTCATCGGTGGCACTGGCGGAGTAGCTGATAAAAATACGTCCACCGTGCTTCACTATGGCCGGCCCCTCGTTAACGAGGAAGCCTCGCTTCTCCCACTCGAACTCAGGAATGGACAGACGCACAGGCTCACCCGACAGGGTCGTCGGATTAGACATTGGCGCGATCATGATGTTGGAGTTTCCAGGAACGTCCAGCTCTTTTTGCGCCCACACGTAATACAACACATCGTTGTGCGTGAAGGTGGTCGCGTCCAGGCAAAACGCATCGATTCCCGAGTCAACCTGACCTTCGAAGGTCCACGCTCCCGTTAGCGGGTTCGCATCCTGACAGGAGATGGCATACATACGATGCTGAAACAGATCGTATTTAATTTCACGCGAAGGCGCCGCGGCAAAATACACATACCAAGCGCCCTGATTAAAATGAATTTCAGGTGCCCAGATCAAATCACTGTATGGGCCTTCATCGGGCTTTTTCCAAACCATCACTGTTTCAGCCTGAGCCAGACCTTCGATGGTTGCCGCGCGACGCAACTCAATACCATCATAGGCAGGCACAGAGCCGGTAAAATAATAAAACCCATCCGTGTGACGATAGATAAAGGGATCGGCACGCTGCTCGATCAAAGGTTTCAACAGTTTCATTTCGACTCCAAAACTTTACTCAGGAAGTTTTTTCTCGGCCATCATCGTTGTGTAATAGCCATCACTGATTTTGTACTTGAACAACACCACACCCAGCAACGCGTGGAAGAGCCCGGGGATGATGGTCAACATCAGGGCCAAACCCATTAAGGTGTAGGCCGATTGAGCCACATTGGGCTCGTAATTGAAGAAGGTCAGCAATAAACCGCCGATCAAGCCGGCCAGGCCACCACCGGCTTTCTGACAAAAGGAAATGCCACCAAATGAAAGGCCAGACACACGACTGCCATCTTTAATTTCACCGTAATCCACGGCCTCAGCAATGGAAGACCAAAAAACAGGCGCATGCAGGTCGACGACAAAACACAGCACAACGTAAAGGAGAAAGGCCATCGCAATGCCCGCCGCATCCGGGCTTGGCTGCACGACAAAGAACATGAGCGCCGACAGGAACAACACGGCAATTTGCGACCAACGGAAAAGCTTCACTTTACAATAGCGTTTGGTTATCCAGGTACTGGCCACCATCGATACGATTGACGCCGCAATACCCGCACTTAAAAACAGGCCAGGGTCATCGTATTCAAGATAATATTTCGCATAGTACATCGCCACTGATCCGCGAATGGCGTAGCCCAGGGTCCCTAATACACATGCTGCACACAACAATAACCATTGATCATTTTTCAGCAGGTAGCCCAGTTGCTCGCCAAAGGGTTTCTTATCCACTTTGTGATCAAGCCGCTCGGTAGTGGTTGCGAAACAAAATAGAAACAGGCCGATCGCAACGACCGAGATCAAAATCATCGCCAGCTGATACCCTTTCGCGATATCGCCACCGCCCCACATTTCAGCCAGCTTGGGCACGGACCAAACGATGGCCACATTGGCAATTTTGGCAAAAAACATGCGATAGCCATTGGCTGAAAGCCGCTCTTTCGGGTCCGCCGTGAGGACGCCAATCAACGAGATATAAGGAATGGCCACACCGGTGAAGAGCAGTGTTGCTAAAAGGTAGGTCAAATACGCCCAAACCAGCTTCATGTTGTAGCTGAAGTCCGGCGTGGTAAACAAAAGGATGACGGACAAGCCGTAGGGCACGGAAAGAAACAAAAACCAGTGCTTGAAGTGCCCCCATCGGGTTTTCACTCGATCCGTCAGCACCCCCATTAAGGGGTCGGTGAACGCATCGACAAAGCGTGCAACAAGGAACAAGATGCCCATGTGGGTCGGCTTGAGGCCAAAGATATCGGTGTAAAAAAACGACATGAAGTAGAACAGTGCTGCGATCATGACGTTGACCGCCATGTCTCCGGCACCGAAACCGACTTTCTCAAGTACGGTAAGCCTGTTGGTATGCATTATTTTTATGTGCCTCAAACAACGGGAATACAGCGGCGAATCAGTATCGCCAAAAGTATTATTATATTATTCGGCCTTTTATGGAGTGTCAATGCCGCTGAGCGCGCCGCGTGACACGGGGCACTCGACAGCGAGCGCACCTCGATAGTAAGCGCTTACACCCAACGAAAATCATGATCCCGTTGGCATATCGCACTCAGATTCAAGCCGGGCGATTGCCCGGTCGAGCTCGGCCAGCACGCTCGCGCTTAGGGTTCCAGTGGACGCGTCGTTGTGCGTGGCCGATTGAGTGTCGGCTTCCAGCGCCAAGGCAGCCGCCTGTAACGCCATGAGAGACAGATTCGCCGCCGCCCCTTTTATTTCATGCGCCAGCTCACGCATCGCACTTGTGTCATTCGTCGACGCCAGGCGTTGCTGAAGCGCTGGTGCGGACGCTAGGAAGGTTCGCGCCATACGTTGCACCCGCTCTGGCTTGCCTCGCATGCGCTTGAGCACGGCCTCTTCGTCCCAGATCACCAGCGTTTGCTGATCACTCTCTTTACTTGGGGCATCATGCAAGGACACAGAGGGCTCCGAGCGGCAAAGCCAGCGCATGAGGGTCGTTTCGAGCGCATCGGCATCCACAGGTTTGGAGAGGTAGTCGTCCATGCCGGCAGCCAGACAGCGCTCTCTGTCAGACTCCATCGCGTTGGCGGTTAACGCGATGATGACCTGTGCACTCGCGCCACGCTCCCGTTCCATTTGGCGAATCCGTTCCGTCGCCCCAAAGCCATCCAACTCTGGCATCTGACAATCCATTAAAATGGCATCAAAACGAGTACGCTCACAGCGGGCCAAGGCCTCGCGCCCATTGACCGCGAACGTCATGCGGCAACCCAAGTCCTCGAGCATGCCCGCCACCACCTCGCGATTAACGGCATTATCTTCCGCAACCAGGAGATGACAGTGCTGGAGATCAGTACACTGCGCCTCCGTTGCCGGGCTATCGGCGCTTGCTTTACCCTGCAGCAAACTCACCAAGGCGGCGTGTGTAACGGGTAGCGTCAGCACCTCATCAAAGCCTGACGATGCTTCGCGCAGACTGTCATCGGCATCTTGAAGAGGACACAGCGCTACGCGCTTACAAAAGGAAGAAGGTGGCACATTGCACTCACGCCAAAACGACACACTCGCGATATGCCAATCCGCATCGGGAATAGGCTGACCCAGCGCTTCATGTGCAATCACATCGAGGCCCAGTGTCACCAATTGTCGACGGAGTAAATCCAGACAGGGGGAAGCCGTGCCCATCACACACACTCGCTTTGACGGTAACCTTACCTCAGGGCTGAATGTGCCTTCTTCGGCCTTATCGAGCAAAAAGCACGCTTCAAATTCACTGCCTTTTCCAAGTTCACTGCGTACCTCAATACCTCCTCCCATCAACTCACACAATCGCTGACTGATACTGAGTCCAAGGCCCGTTCCACCATACTTCCTGGTTGTGGACGCATCCGCTTGAGAGAAGGCCTCAAATAAATGTCTACGCGCTTCGTCACTGATCCCAATGCCCGTGTCATTCACCGAGCAACGGAGCTGCATGCCTTCGCCTTTTTCCTCAGCACTTGCCCTAACCAAAATGTGTCCATGCTCTGTAAATTTAATCGCATTACCGAGCAAATTATTGATCACTTGTCGCACTCGGGTTCTATCGCCGCACATCACCAAAGGTTGCAACTCGGTCGTATCGAGTAGAATTTCGAGGCCCTTCTCTTGAGCAGCGAGCGCAAAAAATTCTACCGTTCCTTCGAGCAGGGCGCGCGCATCAAAACACTGATGTTCAAGCTCCAGTTTATTGGATTCAATTTTAGAAAAATCGAGTATGTCATTAATGACGACCAAGAGTGCGTCTGCACTTTGGCGGGCCAAGGTCACTTTGTGTTTTTGATCTGCATTGAGCTTGGAACGCCCCAACAATTGCAACATGCCTGAGACCCCATTAATGGGGGTTCGAATTTCATGACTCATATTGGCCAGAAATTCGCTCTTCAATTTTTCAGATAGCTCGGCTTTCTCCCGCGCACTGCGCAGATGCTGCATTTGATCTTCCAGGGTCACCCTCAGCTCATTCAATGTCGTATTGATGGTCTGCAATTCGACATATTCGTATTCACGCTCGGTCGTTTTAAAATCGCCCGCACTGATGGCCTTGCTCGACGAAACAATGTCTCTTAAGGGATCGAGGATACTCTGGTAGATGCGTTTGGAACTGGTGTAAATATAAAGTAGGCACACTACAGCCAGAATGATGGCGATGACCGCACCGACATCCAACTGTTCGCGATAGTCCTGTCGAGACTCCTGCACTTCAATTGCGATTTTTCGAAGTTCGCCGTGTACATCGGGCACACTCATGATTTCGGATGCGCCACTACTGATGTCAACCACGCCCGACAAGCCTCGGCGCGAGTCGATCAAACGATCGTCCACCTGCAATAAAAGGTTGTGACGCCGTCCCGTGAGGTAATCCGACTTTTCAACCTGATTGAGCAGTGTTGGAAGCGCGATCACAGCAAAGAGCAGACCTCTGGCCCGCTCCGGCGTGTAGAAAGAACTTTGCGAATCAATTAAAGAGGTCACCAGAACCAGCTGGGGCTCCAGGGTATCCTCACCCAACAAATACAAGCGAATATTTCTATCCAGCCCATTGCGCTGTATTTCATGCTCAAAAATGCCGGCAAATACGGTGGGAACATCTCCGTAACTCGACACCGGGTAAGCTTCGGCTAGCTCGGCTTTTTCATCAAACACATAGAGCGTGGAAACCAGCGCACCGTTTCTCTGATACGACTGCAGTTGACGAAATGCCGATAGTGCATGCCCCGGCTGGTACACCACGCGTCTGACAGATTCGAAACCCGCCAGTCTCTGCAGATCCATTTGTTCTGCATCAAGCAAGCGCTTAATTTCTGCGGCGACATTTTTTGCCTGCCAGTTGGTGAAGTTGTCGGCCTGGGTTACTGTGGCGCGAAAATAAAAAACATAAAACAGGACGGAAATTGCGAGCAGCGGTACGAGCGCGACAAGCAACATATGATTGCGTAAGGCGAGAAGCAAGCGCCGCTTAGCCATCCTCGTCAGGCTCCCATTGCAGATAGGCGCGGACATAGGGCGCCACTTCGCCGTCGCTGAGTGCACCACCGCCGTAGCGCACGAACGCTTTGAACAGGCCCTCCCAATAGCGGGACATCGCCGCATTCCCCGGCATGGCGACGCCGTCTTCCATAGCCTGCCTGATCACCTTGAACGCTGCCGAGTCACGCGTCGACGCCTGTAAACCTGTGCTGTCGATCGGTATTTCCCTGAGCCCTTCCCATACTCCGCTTTGAAAGGCGTCTGACTGTAAAAATCCGGCGAGGCGATAGAGGCGCGCCTGCTTTGCCCCATCGAGCGCATCGAACGGAAAGCTCAACACAAAACGAGAATAATATGAGCGCATGGCATGCCCTTCGAGCTCGGGCAAGGCACACAGGGGA
>NOXC01000022.1 GCA_003265435.1 Cellvibrionaceae bacterium AOL6 | reverse complement strand
AAGGATGGCCCGAAGTCAAATCCCCCCACCCGGTGCCAAACGCGAAAACGCCTCACCCTCACGGGTGGGGCGTTTTTGTTTGCGGTGTTGGTGGAGGCGGGGGGATTTCAATTGCAAACGCGGGGTTCAAAAAACGGCAGGATAGCCGTTTTCGACGGCCAAAGGCCGCCCCGAAGGGGTGAGGGCCAAGGATGGCCCGAATCAAATCCCCCGGCCGGGTGCCAAACGCGAAAAGCCTCTACCCCCCTTAAAGACTATTCCGAGTGCTTGCAGTTGATCGCAGGGTCAAGTGACTGCATTGCTTTTCGCCCTACCGCACAACGTCCATTAAACGCTCATAGCTATCCACCACATCGTACTTCACCTTCTCATTCAGGGTGTGGTTTTCTAGCTCGGTAAAGAACTTTTTCGCGCAGTCGATTTTGGTTTGCTCCAGATCACGCAGTTTGAGTGAATCCAGCGTACCCTTGGTTTCGGCCACAAAGTAAATGTGCTTGACGCTGCCCTCTTTAAACGAGATAGCCCAATCCGGGTTGTAGTCACCCACTGGGGTGGGAATGGTAAAACCTCTGGGCAGTTTGGCGTACACCACTACCTCGCTGCTGGTGTCCAGCTGAGTGACAAAATCGTGCTCAATTTGCGAATCTACTACAGCACGGTCATACACATGGCGCTGTAGCAGGTCTGTGGCACGGCTAAAGTCCTGGCCGGTTTGCGCTTTGGTGAATATATCGGTTTCGTAATGGTCATCCACCGCGTTGTAGCTGAGTTTTTCGATAATCACTGCCGCCTTCTGGGTTTTAATCAGACGGCTGGCTTCACTGATAAACTGCTCAGGGTTTTGCTTAAACTGATCAAAGGTGGCTTTATGAATACCCGTCAGTATCTCTGCCACCGTCCGCCGGGTAAGCTCGGCCTCTTCGCTGACTTTACCTAGCAAGTCGTACTTTACCTTGGAGTGGACTGAGTGCCCCTGCTCGGTGATGGATTCAGACACCTTAAACCCTTTACCGGCTGTCAAGCTGCCAGCTGTCAGGTCATTGGTTTGCGCGCCTGTTTGCACCACATACTGCAACGGCGTTACGCGAAGCTCTTTGTTTAAGTAATCAATACACTTGGTAATAAGCTCCGCAGAGTCGAAGTCTACCCGGTATACCGCCTTGCGATTAATACGGGCCCACAGCTCTTTAAATTCTTTTTTATCAAAATTGGCATTCAGATTATTGCTTTTTATTTTGCGGCCGTCGGTGGCATCTGGCAGGTTGCGACTGCTAAATACGCTGTCAATCAGCTCAAACACGCTGGCTTGATAGGCCTGCAAGTCCTCGGGCAGCTCAGCTAGCTGCCCTTTATCTTTGGCCTCGTGATAAGCCTCGCTGATTTGGTCCTGATCGTCCGTATAGTCATTCTTGACCAGATAGCGGTAAATATGCCTTGCCAGATTATCTGTTACCTCCAGATCGCCTTTATCGTTTCTGAGTACTTTACCCACAAAGTAATCCATATCGGCTTTCCTGGGGCGCGATGTTAGAGTATCGGCAATCTCTTTTTGCAAGCCGGCCACAAAGTCGTTATAGCTTTCGCTGGCAATGACTGTTAGCACATTAACCTCATGCACAATGGCTGGTTGGTCAATTCGCTCACCGGTTTTGTCCACTGCCAAACGCAGGCCACGGCCCACCTCTTGCCTGCGGCTAATGGTGTTGTCGCTGTGTTTGAGCATGCACATCACAAACACATTGGGGTTATCCCAGCCCTCGCGCAACGCGGAGTGGGAGAAGATAAACCGGGTGTCCTCTTCCAGTGACAATAAACGCTCTTTGTCTTTCAGAATCAGGTCGTAGGCATCCACATCATCCGACAGGCCCTTCATCTCCCCTGATTTTTTTACCGCCGGGTCTACTAGGCGTTTTTTCTTGTCGATAGAGAAGTAACCGTTATGGGTTCTATCCGGGGTGATTCGTTCTAGGTACTCGCGGTAGGCCTGGTTATCCAGTGGCAGTTCAGACAACACCTCTTTGCGCAGCAGGTCGTATTCCTCTTCAAAAATACGAGCGTATTCGCCTTTATCGTCTTCCGCACTGTAGTCGCGGTATTTGGCCACTTCATCAATAAAAAACAGCGAGAGCACCTTTACCCCTTGTTCGTACAGCTGCTTTTCTTTGTCAAAGTGGGCGCGGATGGTCTCCCTTATTTGAATTCGGCGCATGTCGTGTTCGGAGATATCCCCACTGGCAATGCCTGCCGCCAGCTCCAGGCCGTTGCTGAACTCTATGGCGTCTTTGTTGTAATCAATCTGACTGACGCTAAAGCCCTTGTACTGTTCCAGCCCGCCGCTTAAGTCCAACAGGTTATCCCGAAAGCGTACTTTCTTTACTTGGCGTTTGATGTCACCGCTTTTTAGCTTTACCTCCATATCCAGCCGGGCGACGGGGGCCTGCTGGGATATATCGATTCCTTCCAGGTACAGGTAGGCATTGGTGCCCGACAATCCACGAGCCTGTACACCTTTTACGGCAATTTTCTTGACCAGTTTCTGGTTATAGGCATCTACGGCATCTAGCCGGTGTACCTTTAAGTGGTTGGTTTTGTGGGTAGCGGAATAGCGTAAAATCATCAACGGGTTAAACTTGGGTAAGGCCTCAAGCGTGGCCTTACCCTCCATTTTTTGCGGCTCGTCCAGTATTAGAATGGGCCGATTGCTGGCGATTACATCAATCGGCCTTCGGCTTTGAAAGTCATCCAGCTCGTCGTAAATGCGGCGGTTGTCTTTGCCGCTGGCATTAAACGCCTGAATATTAATCACCATTACGTTAATACCTGCGTCGGAGCTAAAGCTTTCCAGTTCGTGCAAGCGCTTGGAGTTATAGGTAAAAAACCGTGCTTTTTTGCCGTAGCTCTGGCTAAAGTGCTCGGCGGTAATGCTCAGTGTTTTCTGTACCCCTTCGCGAATGGCAATGCTGGGCACCATGACAATAAACTTGCTCCAGCCGTAACGGAGGTTCATCTCAAAAATGGTTTTAACGTAGCAATAGGTTTTACCGGTGCCCGTTTCCATTTCTACATCCAGGTTTATCGATGCTCCCGGCTTATAGCTCTTTTTAACGGAGTTACCCTTGTCATCGGTAAAGTCTGTCAGGCTTTTAGATACCGCCAGGTTTTGCTCACGCTGTACCTTTTGGATTCGCGCCAACAAGGTTTCTCTGCTTAGCTGGATTTCTGCATTTTTAAAACCACTGTCATCGGCGGGCTCGGCCTGTTGGTACAGGTCCGACTGCTCCGGCCCCTGTGCAGGTTGAACCGTACCTTTATCGAGGGTGTAGCTAATACCATCTAACCGGGGCTGACCGGCAAAGCACTCCACCACGGCATCCACCGCGGCAGTTTGGTAAGGTTGTACTTTAAATTTAAGCTTCATAGTCTACTCAGTGTTTACAGTGCATACCTGCTATTCCAGTTCCCACAACTAAGGCTAGATAACCTTGACCTCAGTATGGGGCGAATACTGCTTAAACAGCTGAGTGACGTTGATTTTTTGACTGTCCGAGCTAAAGGATAATTCACGGAAAACCGCGCGTATTGGCTGGCACTGAGCCAGTGTTTCGATCAGACTTTCATTTACATTTGGATCAAAACACGCGACTAAGGCATTTTCATCAACGTAGAAAACGGTATGCCCATTCTGAGATTCCATGCAGATAGGTAAGGTTAGGTCTACACCCCAGTCAATCAACACTTGAAACAATAGGTCTTCTGACGATCGATCTTCTTTCACATTCTCTACTTTATCAATAAGATCAGATTGCTGAGCCTCGCTAACGTCATAGTAAACATCCTTCATATTTGACGTTGCGACTTTTAGTACACGGAAACCAACATCACGACCCCAATCAGGGTGACATTTTCCTTCAAGCAATTTATTCCCCGCTCGACGGATTCGCTCTTTCGATAGCTCGGCGATCGTTGTATAACCCTCAGATCTAGCGGTAGACCCGTCTGCAGTAGCCTCAGGCAGCTGAATCATAATGAAGCGACGATTTAGCCCCTCAGCTGCATTTAGCTCCAACAGCGCATGCGCAGTGGACGAAGATCCCGCAAAAAAATCTAGAACTATATCGCCATCCTCTGACCCAATTTTAATCAATTTCTTTAATAACGCTGGAGATTTCGGAAAGTCCATAACCGGGTTACCAAAAAGCTCTTTGACTGCACTTCGACCGTAATCATTAGTTATCTCTTTATCGGTCCACAGCGATTTAGCCATGGTTTTCGCAACACTTCCGTCTTTATTCAAATAATCTTTTCGAAATACTCTCCACTCCCCCTTAGATTCCTCCGCTAAAAGAGAGTTATTTTCCTTCAATACTTTTTCTTTCCCCCAGGTCCAACAGGTTTTAACACCATCCGGCGTGTCAGGCCATACCTCCACGGTAAACTCTTCATCCTCAGAAAGTGACACCTTTCCATTTTTTTCACATACATACAGTGGATAGTAGAGGTTTGGTCGAGTCGTGGGATTAAAAGCTTGATTTCGATTCCGAAGCCCTAGAAGCCTGAATGCTCCATTTTCATCGCTACGATTATACTCGTCAGCCATACGTCCTTCTTTTTCAAGACCTCCTATGCACTTAGAGTTTAAACCATCCCTAACGAAAACCAATACCGATTCGTGCGTATTAGCAATAAACCGATCAAGGTGTCGACCTCTTGGATTCAATTGAACTGCCAATTGCGCCACAAAATTCTCTTCACCGAAGACTTCCTTCCCTATTTTTATCAATGAGCTTGCTTCGTTATCGTCAATACTGATTAGCACAGCACCATCAGGGGTCAATAGTCTCTTGGAAAGAACCAGTCGAGAATACATCATACTCAACCAGTCAGAATGAAACCGTCCATTCGAGGCCATGTTCGCGACTAGTCTATTTCCAAATTCATCGGTTTGATTCGAGGCTTCTAGATAGACGTCGGAGCTTTCAACAAATTTATCGTTATATACGAAGTCATTTCCCGTATTATAAGGTGGGTCGATGTATATCATCTTGATCTTGCCTAGATAGGTTTCTTGAAGTAGCTTTAAAGCCTCCAGGTTATCCCCTTCGATAAACAAGTTTTTAGTAGCATCAAAATTGACACTTTCCTCCTTACAAGGACGCAGAGTTTTGGCAATTGGCGCGTTGGCGGCCAACAGCGCCCCCCGCTTGCCAGGCCAGTCCAGTCGGTAGCGCTCCTGTGGCCCTTCCACTATGGAACCCGATAATTCTTGCCTCAACTGATCAAAATCCACCGCCAAGCGAAGCTTGCCATTGTCGTCTTTAGCTTCGGTGACGCACCCCGGGAAAAGCTCACGAATTTTGGCGATATTATCTTGCGTTAAATCGGGGCTGTGCATTTTGAGTTTTTCGTTATCTTGGCTGTGCGCCATGTTGTGCTCCTAACACGACTGCAAGGCTTAGGCTTTGCTACCGCTTTTTAATGTTTGAAGGTATTGAACCAGTGTATGAATATGGGTGCTGGGATTATCTGTGTTGTTCCCTTCGGCCTGACGCAAGGCCCGCTCGGCATTGGCTGTGGCGAAAGGCAGCTGCTCGATTAACTCAGCAAATACACCCCGTGTGCCCTTGGTGTAAGCTGGCATATAGTATTGCAACTGTTTGAGCACTTGTGCCCCTGCACTGTTACCGGGCAGATTGGCATAAGGCCGGGTGCTGGGCTCAAAGTGCAGCAACAACCAGTACTCAAAACACGGAACTGAGGTTACCGCTTGCAACACCCCTTTGGGCGTGAACTGCTGTATTTGGTGGAGTGCGGCCTGGTAATTAGGGTGTGCGTCTTTATCAAACACGCAAAAGACTCTATCGAACGGGTCGCCGGCGTCGCGCTCTTCACGGTAACGTTGCTTGGCATAGCTTACAACGCTAAGCGGGTCAGAACCGCACTCACCGGTTATTTCTACATTCGCGCCGTTTAACCCGAAGTAATCTTTTACGCCATTAAAATAATGTGGCTCGGTTTTCTCGCCTTCGCAGACAATCAACACCTTATCGTAAGGGTCGCGGCGTGCACGGCGGCGAGAGACCTGTTTGGCCGAGCGCGCCTTGCGTTTATGAAAGAGGTTATCCGTACCCATATCAACCTTGAACATCCAGCGGGCGAATATAGGGCAAAGCACCATAACGGCCTGAAAAGTACGCCAGCTCTAGATTCTCGCGCCCCTTGCGGGGGTTAAAATCAGTTAACGGATACAGATGCGAGGCTTGCTGGTCGTCTTTTTCGCAAAACCAGATTTGATCCCGCCGGAATACCTCTTGGTTTAAAATAGAGGTTTCGTGGGTGGTAAATACCAGTTGCGCATTTTTAGGGTTGGTTTTATCGCTATGGAATAGCTGCACCAAAAACTGCACCAGCTTAGGGTGCAGGTTATCATGCAGCTCATCAATAAACAGCACATAGCCGTTTTTAAGACTGTCTAACCAGGGGCCGGCAAAGGCAAAAAGCTTTTGGGTGCCGTCGGATTCGTCTTCAAGGTCGAAAACAACGCTATCGCCCTCGGTAGTCTTGTGTACCGTGCGAATATCGACTAATTCTCTACCTTTCAGCTCACTTAGTAATGCACTTTTGACATACTCCGGCATATCTTCTGGCAAAGCTTTAGGATCAAGCGGCTTGGTTTCAAGGAGAATATCATCAATATCTAAGTCGGCAGCCCGTAAAAAATCCAGTACTTTAGACTTATCGTCTTTATGGCACAAAGAAATAGTAAAGCCAGCATTCCAGCCTTGAACATTGGTCATACGCAAGGTGCTACGAAACCAGTCATAAATGGGCTGCAACTGCTTGCTGTTAAGTTGCACAGCCGAAGATAAAAACAGAGCATTATCGCGGGTGCTGCGTTGCCACAGTTGTTTTTCACCGGTTAAATTATTGCCCAAGTCCCACTCGTGCTGGCCCGTATCATCGTTCCAGGCGCGAGCAAACCAGCGTTGCGCCCGACCTTTGGGGTAGGCAAACAACCACTCTTCGTCGATACGCTTTTCTGTGGAGGTAAAGCCGTATTGATACCTTACGCCTTCTACCAGAAAGATGACTTCAAACTCGCACGGGGCAGACTGTGTGGCGCGACTGAGCCGATAAGGCGCTACGGGCAGCTTATCGCCGCGTTTAAGGTTGGTGGCCGAGTTAACCACTATATCCTTCATGGCCTCTATGGCCTTCAGAAAGTTGGATTTTCCGCTGGCATTGGGGCCATAGATAGCCGCAGAGCGCAGTAGCTCGAACTCGTTGGCTGCCTTCGCGGTAAAGCTGTTGGTGGCGGCCATTTCGTCGCCATTGCCCCGGGCGAGGGTGAAGGTTTGCTTGTCGCGCAAAGACCGGTAGTTGGCCACGCTAAACTCGATGAGCATCAGAATCTCTCTGGCATTGTATTTGGGGAAATTTTGTCAAAAATAGCAAACAAAGGCCCACACATCCAGATTAAACCTCCATTTTTGACAAAATATGCCATAAATAACCCCTAAAATTGATGAAGTCGGATTTAGGTTGCTCTAAGCGCCATTAACGATTGTCGCCTGGCACGAAGTTCGCGGTTTAGTTCCACCTTACGATTAAACTGAACCTGGCGCTGCAGCTGCCCCTGTAAGCGCTCTATTTGCCGCTCAAGCGCTGCAATTTGCTCACACCGCTCTGCCGCTTGCCAAAGTGTTTCGCCCGACTGTAAAGGCTCTGGCAGCATTGGGGCTAGCAGCTGCTGGTATAAACCGCCTAGATTAACAGCAACCGGTAGCGGCTGGCGCTGGGCGTCGGCAGCCAACCAGCCACTTTGGTAGTAAATAGCCGAAGCCTTGGGCTTGGTTTCACCTACGCCGGCTGTTGATTTTATGCCCGCTATCACTTGCCATCCCCGCGCACCGCGGACCTCAAAAATCAATGGGAAGCGGACGGCTTTATCGATACAGGCCAACACGGCCTCGGATACCTCAGCCCCTTTGGGATGAAGCTCGAGTATTTGCACCTCACTGACCTGACGACTGGCGGGTAAATTCAGGGTGTCGGGCGACAATTTATGCCGCCAGATGATTCTATCCACCTCATCGACCAGCGCCTGGCGCAATACCGTTTTGGGCTTGGCGTATTGGTATATTTTGGTTTTGGGCAGCACACGGCCAAAATAGGTGGATTGGGGGTAGTCGAATAGCACTAGAGTTTCCCCTTACGCCCCTGCAGTAATATTATTTGCCTGCACGGCAATAAACGCTACCAGCTCGAAGTCATCCTGCCCCTGAACGGCATTCACCAAAGCTGTAGTGCTACCGCTGGTGAACAGGCTATCCAGATCTTTGTCGGCTTTCAGTTCGACCATAGAGTTAATGGCTTGGTTGAGCAGCTCGGTACAGTGCTCCATTTGCCGGCCGTCGTCCGTTCGCCGGTTAAATGGCCTATAGGCGCTGGGTAGGGGTTTATCCTGACCTTTACAGGCGCTGCGCATTAAATCTAGCAAGCGCTTGGCCTCAAAGTGGCTGGCGAGAATGTCCCCCTGCTCATTGATATAAATTAAATAGTACGGGTGCAGACGATTGTGCTGATCCGCCACCGGTGCTGTTTTCCTGCTTTTTAAGGCGAACATTAACCCTGGCTGCAGACCCAGCTGCGGATTCGCCGGAACTACTGCATGCAAACCCTTGGGTACGCCGGATAAATCGCCATTAGCTTTGACATAGTTGAGCAAATCCATGCGAAAGTCGTTAAGCCCAAGGTCTGTTATGGATATACCGGTGCGTACGTCTTCCAGCTCTATCACTTCATCTTGTAGCTTACGCAACTGTTCACGACGGTAATTCACATCGTTAGCCTGAGCGGTCAGTACGTTGTCGTCACCGGTAGCGGTAACGTCTAAAATAGTCATGCGGCTTTCGACGCGGTCTTTTAGGTTGATGTACTCATCCAAAGTAATGTCGGGCCAGTAATTCACTAACTGGATGCTGGCATTGGGGGAACCTATCCGGTCGATTCGGCCAAAGCGCTGAACAATGCGTACCGGGTTCCAGTGAATATCGTAGTTGATCAGATAATCGCAATCCTGCAAGTTTTGCCCTTCAGATATACAATCAGTAGCGATTAGAATGTCAATTTCAGCGGGCTCGTCAGGTAATATTTGTGCTTTGTTTTTGGACTTAGGGCTAAACAGCGTTAACACCTCTTGCAAGTCGTAGCCCTTGCGGCCGGACTTTAACGTTGAACGCGGGTTACCGGTACCCGTCACCTCAGCTAGGTGTAACCCCTGTTCTACGGTAGGCAAACTTTGGGCGAGCTGCTCGTAAAGGTAATCGGCGGTATCGGCAAAGGCCGTAAAAATAAGCACCTTGCGATTGCCAGGGTTAATGGGGCTTTGCAATTTATCGCGTACGTGCTGCTGCAGGTGCTGGAGCTTGGCGTCTTCGTCAGGGGTAACCTTCTGCATGTTGTTGTACAGTGCCTGAATAATATCCCGGTCGGCACGCAGCTCTTGGCCCCAGCTAAGTAAGTCCATATCTGCCAAATTGATTTTTACCTTGCCCCCCACAGTTAAGCCCTCTGGCATGGCAATGTCGTCGTCATCGCCTTCCAGATCATCTAACAGGCCGCTCCAATCCCCTACGCCTGCATTGCCCGGCTGGGTATCACCAGCCTCAAAGGCATCGATTTTATCCAGCGTGGATTCAATAATGCTAAGCAGCTTATCTAAGGTTAAACGAAAGGCATGTACGGAGCTTTCCAGACGCTTCAATAGATTGGTGGTCATCAGTGCCTGCAAGCTCTTTTCTCGATCTACTTGCTTGAGCTTACCACGGCCATCGTCTACCTCAGTATCATAAAGCTCCTCATACTTTTTGATACGACTGGGCAGTATGTAACTGATAGGCGCGTAGACAGCGAGTTTAAGCAGTACCAACTGCTCAACTATCTGATTTAAATTCATCACATCGCCACGGCTGGTAATTGCGCGACGAAACGATAACGGCACCCGACGCTCTGGAAATTGACCAATTTCACTGGTGTCGTAATAGGTTTGTATATGTTTGCGCGAGCGCGCTATAGTCACGCTATCCAACAGTTCGAAAAAGTCAAAACTGAGTTCATCTAGTATGGCCTGGGCGGTGCGGTGCTCGGGTTCTAATTCTTGCCAGCGATTGAAGGCGGCTTGGGCGTTTTTAAATATGGTGTCAATTGAGTTACCCGAATGCAGGTGTTTGCTAAAGGCCTCGGTATCGCCCTCATACGCTAACGCAAGTTGGTTTTTTAAGTCGTTAAAGCGGTTATTAACCGGCGTAGCTGAAAGCATTAGTACCTTAGTTTTAACACCTTCACGCACCACTTGGCGCATTAAGCGCTCGTAGCGGGTTTCACGCTCTTTTACCGCCGGGTTGTTACGGAAGTTGTGGGACTCATCAATCACCACCAAATCGTAGTTACCCCAGTTAATCTGGTTGAGTTTCATACCGAAAGATTCGCCCGAGTGGCGGCTTAAATCGGTATGGCAGAGAACGTCGAAGTTAAAGCGGTCTTTGAATAAGATATTGGTTTTAAGGTTACCCTTAAAAGCCAGCCAGTTGTCAGCCAGTTTTTTGGGGCACAACACCAATACAGAGCGGTTGCGCAGTTCGTAGTATTTAATAACGGCCAGGGCGCTAAAGGTTTTACCTAAACCCACGCTGTCGGCCAATATGCAGCCGTTGTAAGTTTCCAGCTTATTAATAATACCGGTAGCGGCATCGCGCTGAAAATTAAATAGTTTGTTCCAAATAACCGTATCTTGATACCCGGTACGGTCATTAGGTAACACGTCATCGTCAAGCTCTTGCAGGAACTCGTGGAAAATATTGAATAGAATTATAAAGTACACCCGCTCAGGGGAGTTCTCTTGATATACGGACTCAATGTGCTCGCAAATAGCTTCGGTAACGTCCTGAAGCTTTTCTTTGTCGTTCCATAACTGGTCGAACAAGGCCATGTACTGCTGTGTCATAGCCGAGTCGGTTACTTTATGCACAAAATTAGAGACGGCATCACCTTTTTTGTACCCCAAGTCGACCGCGGTAAAACCATGTAAGGGCGTATAAACCGTGCTAACGGCTGGGCTTTGCGCGTAGATATACTGCTGCATTGGAGCCGTGCCAATACTCGATTTAAACCGCGCTTTTTGGCGTAACCAATGTGCGCACTCTCGGGCAACCGCCCGCTGAGTTAGTTGGTTTTTAAGGTGAATTTCAAATTCACTACCGTACAGGCTACTCTCACGCCCTTGCTTTGGGATATAAAACTCGCGACGCTGCTTACTGATTTTATCGGTGACAGCTTCCGGCACAAAGGTGGGTGCTGTAAAAATAAACTCGAGGCTTTTCACCCCCGCCAGCTCTTTTTTGAGTGCTTCGTACGCATAGATAGAAAAGCTCGAGGCAGCAATCTTGAGCCTGCTCCCCTCCTTAAGGGCTTGCTTAAGATCAGTGCCCAACAAGGTGTTTATGTTGTCGATCATTTCCACTGAGATTGCTCCATACCTAGGGCCTGCCCGGTGGCGCAGTTTTGGCTCCCGAGTCTACTTAGATGAAGAGAGACATTGTAGCGCGTATTGGATGGGAATGGATGAGATGTGACCAACCACAAAGCTGGTCAAATATTGTTCGAAACTCTTCGTTATTCGACTTTACCGGCCCTATATTCAGGACGGTGCGTACCTTAATTTCCGGACACCTGGAATGCAACTCGCCAAGAAACCAGCTGTCACAGGCGTTAGCTAAAATATAAAATCACCAAAATTCAAAGACTTAGAGAAAACCATAACTCCTGACTATAGGGCAGTTTTTACGCGAAAGCGCCCTGAATTTCGGTCCCCCTATAATTTACCAAGAGGTACCCCCTTGAAAATCACCATAGCTGAAGCTGCTCGAGACTATCTGGCCTGAAATGTTACCAACTTGTAGTAGGTACCCGCCCACAATCAACTGTTGACGATGAGGGCCGAATTTTTACGAGGCTTTAGCGGGCCACCTTCTATTTACCGCGGCGCGAATCACAGCAATTCTTCAGTAGATCGACGTTGAACACTCCCATTCCACGACTAGTATTATGCTTATGATAGTCATTGCCTTATCGACATTGATAACTTTCTGGGACGAGTACCCAGAGTACATGGATGCTAAAGAGCCCACGCTTGCTTGGTATCGACATGCCTTGGCCGCTGACTGGAGCGCACCTGCTGATGTTAAGCAGGACTTCAGAAATGCCAGTATCCTCAAAGATGGGCGTGCAGTTTTCAATATTGCGGGCAACAAGTACCGACTAGTCATGTGGATCAACTATGCCTATCGCGTGGTCTATATCCGGTTCATCGGTACCCATGCGCAATACGACAAAATTGATGTACAAACTATTTAATTGCCAGAGGAAAATTATGGACATCAAACCGATTGAAACTGATGCCGACTACCGAGCGGCATTAAAAGAAATTGAAAGCCTTATGATGGCTGGCCCTGACACGCCTCAAGGAGGAAAGTTGGAAGTGATGGTGACGCTTATCGAAGCTTATGAGGCCAAGCATTTCTCTGTGGAACTGCCTGACCCTGTTGAAGCCTTTAAGTTTGAAATGGAGCGTTAAGGTTTAACCGTAAAAGACCTTGGAAGAATGCCCTTCCCCCCCGAGTAAGCACCATGGCTTTGATACTTCATCGGGTCAGAGCACGTCGTAATCTGACCCCTCAACCTAAACCTCGCTCCGAACAATCTCTGCCCCAGCACTCAAAGCCCGCAACTTCGCCCTCGCCACATCACGGCGAAGCGGCGCCATACCGCAGTTCGTGCATGGATACAGGTAAGCTGCGTCAACGTACTGCAGTGCTCGGCGCAAGGTCTCGGCGACGACTTCCGGGGTTTCAATTTCGTCCGTGGCGACGTCAATTGCGCCAACCATCACCTTCTTCCCTCGTATGAGCGCCAATAGCTCTATCGGTACCCGTGAGTTGTGACATTCCAGCGAAATCAAATCAATATTGGAAGCCTGCAATTTCGGGAACACGGCCTCGTATTGGCGCCACTCCGAACCCAAGGTCTTTTTCCAATCCGTGTTTGCTTTGATGCCATAGCCGTAACAAATATGGACGGCGGTTTCACACTTTAGCCCCTCAATGGCTTTTTCTAAGGCGGCGATACCCCAGTCATTCACTTCGTCAGAAAACACATTAAAGGCAGGTTCGTCGAACTGAATAATATCGACGCCGGCGGCTTCCAGCTCTCGCGCCTCCTGGTTTAAAATTTTGGCAAACTCCCAGGCGAGTTTTTCGCGACTTTTGTAGTGATCATCATACAGCGTGTCGATCATCGTCATCGGTCCCGGCAAGGCCCATTTAATGGGTTGCGTCGTATGCGCACGCAGGAAGCGGGCATCCTCCACAAACACACTCTCTTTTCGGGCTACCGCAGCGCGCACTGTGGGCACGCTCGCGTCATAGCGGTTGCGAATCTTTACCGTTTTACGCGATTCAAAATCCACTCCGTCCAGGTGTTCAATGAACGTAGTAACGAAATGTTGGCGGGTCTGCTCACCGTCGCTCACGATATCAACCCCTGCGGCGACTTGCTCGTGAAGTGATAGAAGCAACGCGTCTCGCTTCGCCTCCACGAGAGCGTCGCCTTCTAACTTCCAAGGGGACCACAGTGTTTCAGGTTGCGCCAGCCAGGCCGGTTTGGGCAGGCTGCCCGCCGTAGAGGTAGGGAAACGTATTGTCATCTGTCTATCCAAAGTCATTCATTCAATTTTCAAGCTAGGGTGATCGCGATCAACTGGCTCGAGCCGACCAGCGCTCAAGCACGCTCTGATAGGGCTTGATAAAGTGCTCTTCCGCAAAACGCCCCTGTTTAATTGCCAGCTGACTTCTTTCTTCACGGTCGTACACGATTTGCGTCAGGGAATAATCCGTATTCTTAAGGCTCGGCTTAAAGCACTTTCCCGCCACCGCATTGGCGTTGTATATCTCAGGGCGATATATCTTTTGGAAGGTTTCCATCGTACTGATGGTACTGATCAGCTCGAGATTGGTGTAATCACTCAAGAGATCGCCAAAGAAGTAAAATGCCAGAGGTGCCACGCTGTTTGGCGGCATGAAATAGCGTACCTGCAAGCCCATCTTCTTAAAATATTGCTCTGTCAACGACGATTCATTGGGCTCAAACTCCACGCCCAATACAGGGTGAGTGTTTTCGGTACGGAAGTAGGTTTTGTTTTCAGAGACACTCAAACAGATCACGGGCGGCTTTGAGAAGTGTTGCGTGTAAGCCTCTGAATTGACGAAATACTGGAACAACTTGCCGTGTAAATCACCGAAATTGCCGGGCACGCTGAATGTTTTCTGGTCTTTGTTGTGGGCCAGGAGCAGTACGCTGAAATCATAATCACGCACATAGGACGAAAAATTATTCCCGACGATGCCTTCTATGCGCTTCCCGGTTTTGTGGTCAACAATGTTGGTTTTCAGAATCTCAATTGTCGGGAAGGTATCACCACGCCCTTGCTGATCCAGTTCCAGATCAACTGAAACGATCTCCAGCTCAACGTGATATCTGTCCCCTTTGGGATTATCCCACTGAGCCAGCGCGTTGAAACGGTTGTCGATCATGCGCAAGGCATTGCGGAGGTTTTCCCGACGCCGATCACCCCTCGCTAAATTGGCAAAGTTGGTGGTGATGCGTGTGTTATCCGACGGCTGATAGTGCTCGTCGAACGCGATTTTCTGGATCGAGAACGTAAAATCTGTATTCATAACCGTGTGTCGTTCGTCTTGAGAGCGTGAAACTGAACCCTTTGCGGCTAGGCTCAGCGCGCAATGCTGACCTATCTGATTCCGCTTGGGGTTGAGCGCGAGCGACATTTATACCCAAAACAACACATGAATAAAAATGATATATATTCATCTATAAATGAAATAATCTCATCAATATCCTGTCAGTTACACGTCAATCTACCTTGGCGGCAAGCGCTTCCCCCCCAACGCCGTAGAGCCCGCCGAGGTTTACGATCATCACGGTCGCCTCCGGATGATGTAGGGCGTGCACTCTGGCGGCATTTATATTCTTACGCTCGCCCCCCAGTAATGGTTACCTCTACCCGGGCCTGAACCAAGCCGCTAATAAGCTAAAAAGCACATGCACCTCATACTTCTGCGCGGCATATCTATATTTTTACGCTCGCATTCCTCCTAGTATTTTTCAGCGCTCAGTGCGCCCGATTCATAATAACCAATAAGAGACACCACTATGAAAGCACTCATCATGGCCGCATTCGGCCTGAGCTTTACCAGCGCGTTCGCTGCAGACTGGGATGGCACTCCCGTTCCAGCCAATGCTGGGAACGGCAAGGTCTGGGAACTTCACCCCATCTCTGATGACTTTAACTACTCGTCTTCCCTTGGTCAGTATCACAGCGAATTTACCGAACGTTGGCACGAAGGCTTCATTAACCCCTGGACAGGCCCAGGCCTGACTGAATGGACCGATGGCCACGCCTATGTCACAGGCGGCAGCCTTGGTATCGCCGCAACGAGAAAACCCGGTACAAACAAGGTCCGAGCGGGGTCCATCACCTCGCACGATACGTTTACTTACCCCCTTTATGTCGAAACGCGAGCAAAAATTAGCAAATTAGTATTGGCCTCCGATGTGTGGCTACTCAGCGCAGATTCGACTCAGGAAATTGATATCTTAGAAGCCTATGGCAGTGATCGCCCAGGTGAGGAATGGTTCGCTGAACGTATTCACCTAAGTCATCACGTGTTCATCCGCGACCCGTTTGAAGACTATCAGCCAACCGACCCTGGTAGTTGGTACGCGGATGGTCAAGGCACCGTTTGGAGCGACACCTTCCATCGCATTGGTGTACATTGGAAAGACCCTTGGAATCTCGACTACTACATCGACGGGCGTTTAGTGCGAAGTGTATCTGGCCCGAATATTATCGACCCACAAGGCTTCACCAACGGTACAGGCCTGAGTAAACCCATGCACTTGATCATCAATACAGAGGACCAAAACTGGCGATCAGATAATGGCATCACCCCGACAGATACCGAATTGGCTGACAACAACAGAAGCATATACTGGGTAGATTGGATTCGGGTCTACAAGCCTGTTGATAACGGGAATAGTTCCCCCGGCACGGGCGTTCCGCTGGACGATATTGCTATCCAGGCGCGAACCAGCGGGAAGTGTATTGACCTCACCGGAGGAAGCTCAACAAACGGTACGAACATTCAGCAGTGGGCGTGCGGGAACAACAATAGCAACCAGGCCTTCCACTTTGTTCCGGTCGACAACGAGTGGTATGAGCTGCGAACTAAACACAACAAGTGCGTAGGCGTAGGCGGAAACTCTACAGCCAATGGTGCGGCGGTCATTCAATGGGATTGTTTTAACGGGCAGAACCTGCACTTCAAACCCATAAGCGTGGGCGACGGCTATGTCGAGCTACGCGCGCGTCACAGTAATAAATGTTTGGACGTGGCTAACGCGTCTCATGCGAACGGTGCTGATATTCGCCAATGGCAATGTAGCGGGAACGCCAACCAACAGTTTAAATTCCAATAACAAACATCGATCGGCCTTTAAAGGGGCCGATCTATTCACTAAGCCAGCGTCAAAGTCGCCCCCGGCCGATGCACACTGTAAAAATCGCCGGATTGTTCATCAACAGACACATCCATAAACAGAATTTTCTGGTTGCCCACCATCATAGACAGGGTGATACAGGCCTGCCGAGTCACCTGATCGGAATAGATATTGGATATGAGGGTTTTGCCCTTTTTCATTGCGCACAGTTGCAGTGCCATGGCGAAATAGGGGCGCGCTTTTCTCGAGACGTTGCGGCTGCTGGCATCCACAATATAGCCATTCGGCTTGAAGTTGATTGAACCGCCGATCTGTTTCCCTTCCAGGTTGCACACATAGCAACGCACAATGCCAAGTTTGACCAGCGCCTTAAAATTGATCTCATCCAGTTTTTGATTCGCTCTGGACAAGGCAATCAGCTTTAGCCACTTTACCCATAGGTTGCGCGTCGCAATATGGCGCTGCATCTTTAATCGACGCTGTTCGGCGAATTCTTCATTCAGTGACAGCACATCGGTAAGAAAAGCGGTTTTCTCGGGAAACACAATAGCTTCTTTTGCAAACAACCAGCCTTTGACTTGCGCCGCACCAAAACCGAGTGCACAAAAGTAGTCCTCCTCGGTTTCAACCCCCTCACAAAGGATGCGCGTCCCCGCTTCTGTACGTGCCAGATCCAGTGCCAACGACACCTGATTACGCACACCGAGACGAACGTGGTTATTAATTTCCGAGATATTGAGAATGAAGTAGTCCGGCTTAAGCTCGGACAAGACCTGGACATGCTCGTTGGCGAGCTTTAGGTCGTTTACCGCCACACGCATGCCGGATCGCTGATATTTCTTCACTAAAAACTTCAGCAGCTCCAGATCCTCTCCTGCCTCAGTGATCTCGATCACAATGCGCGCGGGGTTGATGCCTAATTGCTGCACCATATCGATCGTGGGTTGCCGGCTTAAGCATTCGGACTGCGTCAGAATGGCCGGAGAAATATTGAGGTGAAGGCTGCCCGCAGAACGATCCCGAGCAAAGCGCTGTAGCGCCTGTCGGCGTACCGAGCGATCAATTTCGAGTTGGATCCAATCGTGCACACCTTCTTTTTGAAACAGCCAGGCTGCGCTGACCTTGTTTGAATGCTTGTCGACGCAGCGCATCAAGCTCTCGTAGCCGGTGATCATTCCAGTACGCGTGTCGACGACCGGTTGATACTCGGGGAAGTAGAACTTGGGAATGATTTCCTGAATCTGTGTGAATGCAGAGTGTTTATATGCCGGCACGTTCAAACCCTTGATCTATGCGTCGCGATTTCTACAACAGTGTTGACTCACTAGAAAACAGCAATGTGCCCCATGAGTTCCGTCTCGCCCACGTCACTTGGCAGCGCTGTCATTGCAACGCGCACTGCAAAAGGAGTTAGAAGGCGACAGGTGGATAGTACACTGGAGGCAGGCTGAAAAACACTCGAAAAATACGAAGGCACCAAATTCAACGACAATCCGTACAGGATTCGCGCCAAAATATGAGGCTTTTATTGCAGCAAGAGGCGATAAGCCCGATTGACGGGCTTATCGAGATGAAAATATTAGGGTGTGCTTGCAGGGGGCACAGACTCGCCCAGCGCCAACTTCAGGAAGGTCACCATCACGAAATCACCGTTTTCGACATCTGTTTTCCAGTCACCAGAACCTGGACAGGCCGTATACCAAAACCCGGGGTCATCTTTAGTACTGCACTGGTTGTACGCACCCGCTTTAAAGTAATTCCAGTCGCCCGCGTAGCCTCCGGGATTGTCCAGCTCATCCACATTGCCATAGGCATCGACGTTATCGGCCAGGTTAATTTCATATTCCACCGTGGGTTTGCCTTCGGCGCTAAAGGTCAGGTACATCGTATTTTCATGCACGTTAATCACGTAGCTGAACACTTCTGACAATGCCACACCTGCTTCGCCGGGGTCTTCCGGGTTCTCCCAGGTATTTCCCCACACGGGGTAGGCGATATCAGTGCGATTGGGATCGGTCTTCGGCAGGTTACGCTCATAAGTCCAAAATACGGAACCCTTGTCGTGGCCCGGCCATTTTTTGTAATAGATCTTGATCGGCTCATTACCGTGGCCAAACTGATCTTTGGTTTTTTTCATTATTTTTTCGTCTTTGCCCGCGTGGATCTGACCCACAACGACCGAGTATGCCGGGGCTTTGTCTGGATACTTGGCTCGCAAGGCAACACGATCCACCTTGAGGGTGGCCGACATCATTCCGCCAACGGAACCGAATTTATCCGATTTTGGATTGGCTTTGATCGAGAAATTGTTGGCCGGGGCTTTGGTTTTAATCTTGGTGTTGCCCGCGCGAATCATCTGCCGTAACTCACTGCGGGTGTTCGACGACCCTGAGGTCGTTGAGGCTTTATTGGGCGCCGCGAACACCATGTGGCCATTTTTATCGAGGAAGAAAAACGGCGGAAAGGCGGTTTCAGATAACTTGGTATCAGAAATTTCGTCCACTTTCCCGTTTTTGTCCATGTCCGTGGGCAGGGTGATTTTCCACTGACTTAAGTCGAACTTATCGCCCGGAACGGCAGCTTGACTCTGGGTATCACTGATGACGAAGGGGCTGAACGCGAGCAGGGTCGCGAAGATTTTGATCCGCATATACAACCTATATTTATCTGTATTGGCTTTGATATATCTTTTTGGACTACCCAAAGGGGCAGCCCAAAAATCAAGACAATACCAGTATAGGCGAGAATTGCAAAACCGAAATACCTATATTGGGCTATCCAATATGAAGTATAGAGCCGGCGCTCGTCTACTCTACATCGTAGGGGTTCCCACCCAGCGCTTCAGAGATATCCGCAATGGCTTTCTGGGCTCGCACGCTATTTCCGGCGGCATCGAGTGGGGGCGAGATCACCGCGATACCGAACTTGCCGGGCGATACGGCCAAGATACCACCGCCCACGCCGCTCTTCGCTGGCAGCCCAGTGGTGTACAACCATTTCCCCGAATCATCATAGAGGCCTGCCGTAGCCATGACTGCGAGAATTTCTGGAACATGCTCCTCATTTACGACCTGCTTACCGGTAATGGGGTGTTTGCCCCCATTGGCCAGCGTCGCCGCCATCATCGCCAGATCTTTCGCGTTCACACCCACGGAACATTGTCGGGTGTAAATATCCGTGGCTTCCAGTGGATTTTTTTCAATACGGCCATAGGCGTACATCAATTGCGCCAGCGCCTGATTCCGTTGATTGGTTGCCGCTTCGGATTCGTACACATCTTCGAGCACCGTCAGCTTGCGTCCTGCAAAGTCACTGTACTTGGCTAAAATCTTTGACCAGATTTCGTCATAGCTCTGACCCTTTACCATACTGGTAGCCGTGATTGCTCCGGGGTTTACCATCGCATTCATTTCCTGCCCTTGGTACTGCTCTATGGCGACGATGGAATTAAACACCTGCCCGGTCGCATCGACGCCCATGTTGTTCATGATCGCATCGGTGCCGGACTCGTCCATCACAAGCGCCATCGTAAATACTTTGGAAATCGACTGGATCGACACCTCTGTATCAAGGTCCCCCATCGTATACACCTTGCCATCCGCGGTAACCAGCGCAATTCCATAGACCTTGGGATCCACCTTTGCCAGGGCTGGAATATAATCGGCGTTCGCCCCGTCCTTCAGATTCTTGTATTTGGAGTAGGCCGCTTTCAGCGCCGTATCCACCGCTTTCGCATCGAGTGCATCCGCACTGACCTGTCCGCCCAGACACAAGGCGGCCACCATTAATAGTTGCATCGATCGAGAAAACCAAAAGCCTTTTATTTTCATCAGACACTCTCCTTTTATTTTCCCTAGAAAACGGTTTTACTTGAGAAGTTATATTTGACGGAAAATTGAACACGCACATCTTCGCCACTCGCGCCGCCTTTGTCTGTCCGTTGCCCCCACATTAACTCCCCACCTACGAGCACATTCTCCGCAGGCGTGTGCAACAGGTTCACGGAGGCATATTCCCCTTTTTTATAGGTATCCGCCGTCTGCAGGTTTTGATTGTCTACTTCAGTAATGCCGTATCCGATCGTACTCGTCCACTGCGCATTCCAACCATGCTCGTAATACGCTACCGCGCCATAAATGGGCACCGCGTTGGCTTCTATTGGGTCGGCCACGCTACCCAGCGCTGGCGCCATGTCCATTCCACCATCATTCATATAGGACGCAATGCCTTCACCTTGAACATATTGCAGGCGCACCGTACCGGTAGGCACTTTGATATTGCCAGATGCACTCAGACCCCAACCCATATCGCTGCCCTTTGGTTCATTGTCCGGCGTACCGACAGACTCGTAACGGATGTCGCGCCAAATACCCGCAAGCTGCCAATGCCCCCAGTCTGCCTGACTGTTGTATTGCATCGTTAAGTCAGGAAGGGCTTGATGCCCCTGCACGTTATCCGTTAAACCCAGCCGCCCTAGCGCACCGGTATCGATATCATGCCCGGGTTGTTCGAACGCGAACGCTAAGGTCTTTTGCCCCTCGAAGGGGGTATAACGAATTTGCGCGTTTCGAATAAAGGTCATGCCCGAAGGCCCCCAATAATCGATCACGTTCGGAAACATATTGTTGTCCATGAACAGGGTATTCGTTTGCCCGGCCAACCATTTACCCCATTTTCCATACGCGTGCCGGACGCGCATGGTGGTTTGCCCGGCATCATCGCCCACTCCGAAGAGATCAAATTCGAACACGGTGCTTAAGGTCTCGTCGCCAACGGGCATATCCGCTTTTACCCCTAAGCGGCTTTGACGCACACTCAGAATGGTTTCCCCATCGCTGCCATAAAGTCCATCCGTGGTGGGGATACGCGAGGCTCGCAGGGTGGCATTCCAATCTGGATTCACCCGATTAAAGTCCTGGATAAAATCAAACATCGCAAAACCGTACACTTCAAACTCGCCTTGCTCTTGTGCCAGCACTGGGGTCGCGCCCGACACTGCCAGAAGTGCTCCAGCAATAACTTCTTTTTTCATTTGACTCTCCATAGTGAAGTCGAACAGGTATTCATAGAGTATGCTAAACACGCGCTGTCTTTATTCAGCTAACACATGTTCTTTTTCCCAGGCACGAACCCGGCTTCGAGCACGATCAAAAAGCCGCTCATAATTCCCTTTCAGGACTTTCTCACGCGCCTCAGGTGTTAATTTCTCCCAAAGAGGGGTGTACATCTCAAAAACATTGAAGTACGCCTCGGGGCTTGCTGGTGCGACATTGTCTGTACCAAACAGAAAACGATCAGGGTACTGATTAATGACGTCTGCGGTATTTTGTAAACTTGCAGGGGTTGCAATCACATACTTCGCCACCTCGTCCCATGAAATATCGAAATGCACATGGGCTAAGTCCGGGTCACTCAACATCTCGGCCACAATATTCGCATAGCGAGGGCTGCGCTCGGTCGACGATGCGGAACTCGAAGACATCGACGGGTGGACCACCCGCCCAAGCCCAATGTGGGCCCAAATAATGACGGCATCCGGATGGCGCTTTAACAACGCTTTCATTTGTGTCAGATGGACGGGTTCTGTATCCGGTTTGGCAAAGGGCATGTCCACATCATTGTGAATTAACGCGATTAATCCCGTCTCCGCACATAAATCAAAGATTCTGTCGAGGGCGGGATTCGTTAAACTCGCCACATTGCCTGCGACCTTGGCCGACACAAACTCCTTGTGAATGCTAAATTCGCCGATACCGCTGAACACCCCGGGGAAGGTGTGTAACACGCGGCGTATATGATCAGCGGCATACATGTCGGCCGGGTTAAAACCAATGATCATCGGGTCGAAACGCGCCTTCTGTTCCAAAGTCAGTTTTTCGTAGGCACGCGCAATATAGGCATCGGTGAAGGAGTAGTAATACAGGGGGGCATCGGAATGGAGGTAATAGGTGGGCGCGAAGTCTCCCGAATTGGCATGCGCCCAGGTTTGCTGTAAGGGAATGCCAAACAAAGTGGAACGCCCTACTCTATCGCCCATTATCTCCAGGTATTGATCAATGGAAATGCCTTCCTGAACATAGTTGGTTAAATGAAAGTGGACATCATGAAATTCAGCCTGAGTGGTGGGTTGCTCCGCGCAAGCAGGCGCACTCGCGAGCACACCTCCCAGCGCCATCCACAGCAGTTTTTTATGTAATGTTAAGCGGGCTTGCCAATTGAGTGGCTTTCTACGGCTTAGTCGCATTTTTCTTTCCCTTCGATGTGTTGACTTCCCCTAACCCCGGCTTAGGCTCGCGACCGGGCGCGCACTTTCGCTAAAAGAATATCGAGGTGGCTAGCGAGACTGTCGTGCCATCCTGACCGCCCGTGTAGTACCCAAAGGTGCTGTCCACAGGGGAGTGATTTACATCAATTACCTGAAAATTCACACGGTAATTGCGGGAATCAAAGGGGTAGTAATTCATACCCAGCAGGTATTCCGAGCTGTTGCCGAAGCCCGCGTCTTTATCTCCATAAATTTGCGAGGTCGCGGCGTACACTTCCAGCACTTTAGGAATGGGAAAGAAGGCGGACTGGATGTAAAAACCCGTGTCGACGATTTCTTCAACCGGCAACGCGCCATCCGCTTCAAAGTTGCTTAATGTGCGATGATACAGTTCTGTTTGCAGGAAGAAGCCCCGATACTTCATACCCGCATCCATTGAGTACACTTCGTAATCAGTGTTGGTGACCGTCACACCCGGCGCAAGCGCACCAGTCGCAAAGACATTCAGGCTGTCGGCCAGTTTCAGCGAGGTATTACCTGACTCCTGCTCGGCTTCGGTATAGCGTTGCTCCGGACTCGTCACCGCCGACAACCCGAAGCGAGTAGCCAAACTGTCGTGATATTCCCAGTCACCGAAGCCACCACGCGGGCCGAATTCATGCGTTGTCGGCATCCACCACACAGAGGCCCCCGACGTAAAATTTCGGTCAAGATCCGCGGCTTTTACACCAAGGGTACTGTTGTTGTTTCCCACCATGGCGCTGTATTTCAAGCCCGGCACGATCTCGCCTGCAGCCCAAAGCCCCTGCGTAAAGAAGGGTCGAAAAAATTCATCGGCCATCACCCTGTCCGTACCCAACCAATAAGGGTGGGAATTAAACAGGGTTCTCGAACCCGGATTACCATTGATGCCGGCGAAAAGGTTTAAGTGCTTGTTGACGCTATAACTGAGGTTTGCGAAAAGTGCGTCCTGATCTGTCGCGTTCACCGTCCAGAACACAATGCTGTAGTTAAACTTTGGATCACCTAGCCAGCCGTTGAGAAACACCATTACTCGGTGAGAAAAGATGTCATGCCGCGCATCCACATCTTGCGTATTACCGTTATGGTCCGTGAACTCCTGCTCGCCCGGCATTTGGTTCAGGTAGCGCAACAATGCGTAGCCCCCGACGGAAAGCTCGCCGTTGTCATCCCGGCCAATCAAGAAGCCGTTGCCGGGCTGAAAATAGCCATAGCCATATTTAGAGGCTAACTGTTCTTCTGATTCAGGTTGAGTCGTCTGCTCGGTGCTGACCGCCTCCGCTTCATCAACCGGGACGTCTCCTTGCACAATAAAGTCGCCGCCGCAGCCGTCTTTTACCCAGACACCTTTTTCATCGTAACCCCAAGTCTTGCCCAACAAGCACGCGCTAGTGCCCGTCGCGTTTTTCAGCACAACACCGGAAGCAGTATCTGCGGGGCAATGTTCTTCAAGGCCGGGTCTCGATTGGCACGAAAGCACACTGGTTTTTGAGGTCACTTCGTTCGCGAGCGCTTGCGAAGAAAAATGGAGAGCGGTCAGGAGCAGACCATAGCCAGCGCCGAAGCGCGCCGTCTTTACAGGTTGAACATTCATTTGCGACACGTCCTTTGTTGATGCATTCGGATTGCTCCGATAGGCACTCGGTACACCCGGCGTCCCTCGCCATCACTAGTGCATACCTTAACAACCTCGATGCCAGCGTATACCTCTAATATGAATAAATAAAGAAAAAGCGCCATCCCTAGAAACCTGTTTTAACCGCGCCGCAATGTAAGCCAACCTGATACGTTCAGATAGGACGGCGTACCACCCAGCGGCTTACCGGACAATCCAATTACCTCAGTGCTTATTGTCACGCCCACCAAAAGTGGCGCCAGTGCATCCCCCCAAAACCCAAAAGGCGCGCATGGCAGTCCATAACCTTCGCCAAAAGCCGCCCTCTTCGAAAGGCAATTCATTCCTAATCCACACCAAATCCAAGTTTCAAACTTCCGTTTGTTACAAAATGAAACCATTTTCGTTACATAAATAAACACTATCGGACAACCCAATTTATATAGCCATAATTACTCAATTGGACAGCATTCTGTATTGGACAATTGGCCACCAAAGGGTGTTAAATCGTCATGGCCTTTCTTCGACTCGCTGATGCAGTTAATGGCAAGGCGACTCAGAAGTGGAACATTAAAATAATCAAATGAATGGGATGAAAGTTATGAAAAAATCTCGCACAGGCGTGGGGGTACCCGCTACGCTCGCATCAAAACACGGGCTGAAAGCGTGCAGTCTGTCACTGGCTATCTCAGCCTTATCCGCAGGGGCGATGGCTCAGGAACAGGACGGCATGACCGAAGAGCTGGTCGTTACCGGCATTCGCGCGTCACTGCAAAGCGCATTGGTTGAGAAGCGCTCAGCCAACAGCTTGATCGAAGTCATTAAATCTGAAGACATCGGTAAGTTGCCCGACCAAAACCTCGCTGAAGTACTCGAAAATGTAACGGGTGTGCAAATCACGCGTGAAGCCGGTGTGGGTACAGGTGTTCAGATTCGCGGTACTAACGACAACCGCGTAGAAGTGAACGGCGTGTCCACCACCGGTTCCGGTGCGGGTCGTGGCGGTATCAACTTTGACGACATCGCGGCATCGATGATTGCCGAGGTACAGGTCATTAAAGCCCCCGAAGCAAAAACCATTGAAGGTTCCGTCGGTGGTACAGTTAACCTGAAAACCACACGTCCACTCGACCTCCAAGACACGCTGATCGCTGTGCGCGTTCAGGGTGAGCAAAGCAGCCTTTCTGAAGATGGTGGCCTGAAGCCACGACTTTCCGGTTCTTGGGGCGACAACTGGTCTACAGACGCCGGTGAATTCGGTGTCGTGATTAGCGCCAGCTACGCAGAACAGGACGTCACCGCATTCCGTCCACGTGCAGACCGTGACAACCTGGTCACTTCTGACGGTGGCGCCGCGTCCGCGCAAGATTTTGACTACCTTCCGATTCAGTTCTTTGTACAGGACTACGACAACTACGAGTACGAAACAACGAACTTTGCCGGTACCTTTGAGTGGGCACCGAATGAAAACTTCAAGTTCTACTTTGACGCCATTCTGAATGAGCAAGAGCGTCTTCAAGAAAGTTCACGTGTTCAGGCCTCTGGGGTTAGCAGCCTTATTGATGTCGCCGCACCCGATGCTTGGGAAACCGTAAACTTCGGTTCTCTCGACGGGGAAAACGGCAATCAAAATATCGGTACCATTCAGGCCGCACTCCGCGGAGTGATTCCCGCAATGGATGATGGTAATCTCGATCCCAACCTTCGGCTCTCGAGTGACACTGGCTCGCGTGAAACGTCTAGCGATATTTTCCGTTTGGGAACCGACTGGCAAGCAGGTGACTGGTCTGGCCGTGTAGAGATTTCCAGCTCATCAAACGACACCACCAACCCTGACTTCAGCTCCACGCTCAATTTCATCAACCCTCACACCGCAGTGGGCAGTGGCAACGACAATGGCACTCCGATCCAATATGACTTGAGCGGCGGCTCACTCGCCTTTGGTATTGCTACTGGCGAGGCCAACGCCCCAACTACCGCTGATTTACTCAACCCCGAAAACTACGTGCTGCGAGACCTGAACCAGGCCCAAGACAAAGTAGAGAATGGCGAAGACGCCTTCCGTGCGGACTTCACATACAACTTCGAACTCGCTGGGTTTAATAGCGTAGATTTTGGTTATCGGTACAATAAAACTTCGAGCACCAGCAATGAAATCCGTTCGAACGTAGGCTTGCGCTCCATGGCTGAATCGCCCTCCGGCGACCTGTTCGAAAGTATCCTCGCCAAAGGACCCGACAACTTCAATGCTGCCGATGGCCGCTCATTGTACGTACGTGACTTTCTGACCATCGACCCGGAGCAGGCATTATCCAACCCGGATTATGTACTGAGCGTTTTGAACGATGCGATCGAAGCGAACGATGAGATGACTGGTGGCGACACCGATCCTATCAGTGAACCTACATCTAGTACTGCGGCCTATTTTGACATATCCGAAACGACAGATGCTCTGTACGCTCAAGCGAACTTTGAAGCTGGCATCTTCCGAGGGAACCTCGGTTTCCGATACCTCGAAACAGATGTAGAGTCTACAGGTAACCGAGTCACCAATGACGAGGTCGTGCAGACAACTCAAAAAGGAAGCTACAACTTTTTCCTTCCTCGTATTAACTTGATTGCTGAAGTACACGAAGACGTACTCTTACGAGCTGGCTGGTCAAAAGACATTCGACGTCCAGATTTCGACGACCTTTCCACGTCATTCTCGTTCGATACTAGCCCGAACCCTCCGGTTCAGCTAGGTAACCCGAACCTTGTACCCGAAGAAGTCGAATCGTTTGACATATCGGCCGAGTGGTACTTCGCTCCCTCCAGCATGGTGAGTGCGGGCTTCTTCCACAAAACTCGTACAGGACTGTTTGTCACACATACCGACTCCGCATATGAAGATCCGGTCACAGGATATCGTGACCTCACCGATCCTTGTGAGCAGGGCGGTATGTACAACCCAATTGCAGATCCGAACGTGTTTGCTCCTGCTGAAACGCCTGTCGGGGTTTGTGTAGACACAGCTCAAACGGTTAACGGTGCCGGTGAAACCACTCAAAAAGGGATCGAGCTGGCGTTCCAGTATGATTTTTCTGAGATGGAAGACGTAATCGGCTGGGCATCGGGCTTCGGTGTACTTGCTAACTACACGTGGCAAGAATTTGAGGGTGGTGACGAGTACTACGACCCTAGCAGTCGTGCCACACAAGTGTTTTCGGCTCTCGGCCATGAAGACGTAACACTGCGTGCTCAGTTACTCGACAATTCCGAAAACTCCTACAACTTCACGTTGTACTACGAGAAATACGGCCTGTCTGCTCGCGCTCGTTACACATGGCGCTCGGCTTACCGCTCTGAAGACTTCGGCAGTACCACAAGTTATCCGTGGGGCTTCCCAGTGGTGCAGGAAGACCGTGGCCAGCTTAACGCCAGTGTGAACTACGACATCACTGAGCAGTTCAGTGTCGGCATCGAAGGTGTCAACCTGACTGAGTCTGATGTAGAGCAGTCCTGTGTGAACGAAGGCGCGCTGCTTTGCTTCCAGGGTCTGACTGATCGTCGAATCACTGTAGGTGCTGCGTACAAGTTCTAATAGAACGGTAAACGCAAGGAGGCTGGGGGCTACCCCCCCAGCCTTTTCCTATTTTCATTTTCGCAGTACGCCAGAGGACGAGCCCTCATTCTTTGACGCTGTGTATCTAGCTGTCCACGCCGCCACGCCATAGCGCTCCCCCTCTGCAACAAACACTAAGCACAACGCGCCTTTCCTTTTGGCCCTGCGCCTATGGAGACCTTTCGCATGGACCAGTAAGGGAAAGAGGCGAATTACGAACTCACAATAAAAATACGTCATTTAAAGGAATAATGATGAAAGCGCTGAAGGCCCAACGATGGCTACCCCTCCCCCCCTCTTCCAACACCGCTACCCCATACACACCGTTGTGTCTCGGTATTGCGCTCAACCTCGCGTTCGTCGAGATGAGTAGCGCAGAAGAAATACCGCTCGCAAGCGAAACCCTGAAAAGCAAAGGCATTCAACAAGGGCTTGCCGTGGCGTTAAACCAAGCACGGGCATCTTCCAATGTCGTCGACATCATCATCGCGGAAGAGCTGGGTCGAATGCCAGAGCACAACTTGGCCGAAGTACTTGATGGAGTCGCGGGCGTCCAAATTACTCGTGAAGCCGGTGTAGGGACAGCCCTGTACATCCGTGGCTTGGATGCCCACCGCGCTGAAATAAATGGTGTGTACCTACCCGGCTCAAATTCCGAGCGTAAGAGCACCAACTGGGAAGACCTGTCTCCCAGCCTGTTCAGCAAGATTGAAATTATTAAAAGCCCTGTGGCAAAAACGATTGAAGGTGGATCAGGTGGCACCGTCAATCTGATTACGGTTCGACCGCTGGACCTTGAACGCACCGCCGCCGCATTGCACGTCGAGGCGCAACACAATAGCCTCTCCTCGGAGGGTCAGTGGCAACCTCGTGTTTCGGCTCACTGGGGCGATCATTGGGACGCCGGAGCAGGCCGGGTTGGCGTAATGTTAAATGCCGCGTACGAAGAACAAAAAGTCACGGCATTTCGCCCTAGAGCGGACAGAGATAATCTAATTACAGCAAACAGCGGCGCTGACAGTGCACAAGATTTTGACTACCTCCCCATACAATTTCTTGTGCAGGACTACGATAGCTTCGATTACGAGACGTTTAATGCCCAGGGAACTATCGAGTGGGCACCCTCGGAGCAGGTACGCGTGTACCTTGATGGCACTGTCGTCGAACAGAATCGACAGCAATACAGTTCGCGCGTACAAGCATCGGGTGTGAGTAGCTTGGCTAGTACCGTCGCACCTGAACACTTTAGCATGGTGGATTTTGGTTCATTGAATGGCGAGAACGGCACACAACAACTCGGCCAGATTCACGCCGCCGAACGCGGTGTCTTCCCGGCGCAAAGCGATGGCCTCTTAGACCCCAATCTGAGGATGTCGAGTGACACACGATCTCGTGAGAGCCACATAAATCTGTTCTCGCTCGGGACCGATTGGTCGTTCGAACAATGGACAGGAAAATTCGAGCTCTCACATTCGAACAATAAAAGTACTTACCCTGATTTCAGCAGCACCCTTAATTTTATCAACCCCAATACGCCAACGGGGGAGACGAACGATAACGCGACGCCGATTGAATACGACCTTTCTGGCGGCGCGCTGGCCTTCGGCATCGCCCAGGGCGAGTCCAATGCACCGACCTCGAATCAGCTCTTGACGGCAGCCAATTATCGTTTGCGTGACGTTTTACTCGCCCATGATCAACTCGACAACACCGAAAATGCGCTTAGGGCCGATTTCAGCTACCGCATTGATCAGTCAATTTGGACGAGCGTGGATGCAGGTTACCGCTACAGCGACACCCAGAGTGAACGGAACGAAGCGAGGTCCGCTGCCGCGTTTCGCACACTCGACAGTTCCCCATCCGCTGATCTATTTTCAAATGTCGTGGCGCCGGGGCCCAATAATTACAACGCGGCCGATGGGCGCTCGCTTTATATTTCGGATTTTCTCCTCATAGACCCGAAGCACACTCACGCCGACCCGGACGGCGTAATATCGACGCTCAATGCCGCCATTGCCGCCAACAACGCGCAAACGGGGGCCGATGCCGTCCCCATCAGCATGCCGTTTTCACAGCCCGAGGCCTACTACAAGATCAACGAGAAAACCCATGCCCTATATGCTCAAGTCAATTTTGACGCTGGGATTGTTCGAGGCGACGCAGGTCTGCGTTACTTTACGAGCGATATCGAGGCGATGGGGAATCAGGTAGCGGATGACGACGTCGAATTACGCGCGCGCACCCATCAATATAGCGACTTGCTACCTCGCATTAACCTCGTTGCCCCTCCCCATGAAAATCTGGAGTTTCGGGCATCATGGTCGCAAGACATTATCCGTCCTGATTTCGACGATTTAAGCCCATCTCTGGTCTTTAGCACCAGCCCCTATCTCCCAGTCGAGACGGGCAATCCCGAGCTTCAACCTGAAGAAGTCACAAGTTATGACATCGGTGCGCAGTGGTACTTTGCGCCGGATAGTGTGGCGAGCGTGACGTATTTCAATAAGCGCCTTAACAACCTGATTGTTCCAGTACTTGAGGAGCCCGCCATCGATCCGGACACAGGCGCGCGTGACAGAACGCCCCCTTGCGAGCAGGGCGGTGTGTACAACCCTATAACCGACCAAAGCGTGTTCCCTCCGCCGGGTACGCCGAGCGGGATGTGTGTTCCTGTGTCCTACTCCTCGAACACGTCCGGTAGTACCTCACTCAGCGGGATTGAGCTGGCGCTACAATATGATTTGTCCTATCTGGAAGGTGCTTTGGGATGGGCTTCAGGATTCGGTGTACTCGCAAACTACACTTGGCAAGAATACGACGGTGATGATCGCTATTTGCCGGCTTCCAATCGAGCAAGCGAAGTATTCGCAATCAATGGCGCCTATGACGTCACGATGAAACAACCGCTGCTGGATAATGCCGAAAACAGCTATGATGTATCCCTGTACTACGAGAAATATGGACTGTCGGCTCGTGCCAGGTATTCATGGCAAGATGCATTTTATACGGCAGACTTCGGTAGCACCGAGACCTACCCGTGGGGTTTTCCTGTTGTACAGGAGGCTCGCGGCCAATGGAATGCCAGTGTACGCTATGCAATCAACAACCATATTGAAGTCGGCATCGAGGGCGTTAACTTAACGGAATCAGCGATCGAACAATCCTGCGTCAACTCAGGCGCTCTGCCTTGCTTCCAAGGGCTGACCGAGCGTTCCATCTCCTTTGGCATCGCACTTCATTATTAACCTATCGCTAACGCAGCTCGAGACAGTGAAGGCCGAATTGATCGGCCTTCACACCTCTACAGCACTCAGGCGGCATATTTTTTCTCAAACCAATCCTTGGTTCCACCTTCATAGTCATAGACTTCATCAAAGCCGGCCTCATCGAGCGCTTCGGCGGCTTTAGTGGACGCATCGCACTCTGCGCTCGCACAGTAGACAATCACGGCACGATCTTTTCCGCCATTTACAGAGCGAACTCGCTCGACAAAATTATCGTCAGAGACCGGGATATTAATTGAAGTTCGGATATATTGTTTCTTGAATGCTTCGGGGTCCAACACATTTACCAGAATGAAATCTTTGTCTTCCATTTCATTCATGTTTTTAACGTCATCACGTGTAATCGTCTTCATTACTGAACTCCTTCCAAGATTCAATTCAGTTAAAAGGTAAATTTACGCAGCCTTAATGGATATTTGCTCTGCCGCGGCTTCCGCAAGGCTTGTCTCGCCCTGCCTTAAAATATCGCCCAAGGTGATCACACCTACGAATTGCTTCTTTTGCATATCGTTCAAGACAATCAATCGATACACTTTTTCGTCCTGCATGACCTCCGCTGCCTGACTCAGCGAATCATCGCTAAAGCAATAGTGCAGTTTACGGCTCATCGATTCTCGTACGGGGGCATCGATCGTATGCCCCTTTGCGATGCCACGCACCACGATATCTCGATCGGTAATCACACCGGTGACGCGATTACCTTCTTCACTCGCCACCGGCAGGAAACCACAATTTAATTCCTGCATTCGACTGGCGGCCTCGCGCAGACTGGCATGATAGGGCAGTATTTCAATTTCGTTGCTCATCACATCTCTGACATTCATAACTTACTCCTCAGATCGATGAATTTTATGCTCTTTGAGTCGAGCACCCGTACCCACGCAACAGCAGTGCCAGGCGTGAAAATCTTCATAATCTCCGTTATCGGGCCAATTTACGCTGCTGCGACACCGAGGCGATGTAATTGTTTCAAATAAAAAAAACGAGATGTAAATCTGACAAGCACGTCGATGTACAGTGAATGAGTGCTGCTCGACGCAATGCGTCAACGCAAAGAATAACTTCACCCAGGTGTCGTTGGAGCGAGTATGATGTAGCGAGGACGTACCGGGGAAAGTAGCGCGCGGTCATTGTCAGTACTCGACCCTTTTCGCGCAAACTACACTTGAGCTAGCCAAGATGTTAGGCTGAATCCTCAAATTCTATGCCTCTACGCCCCGATTATGTCTGACTCTGTTTCTGAAAAGGCCTCTACATCCACTGAAAAAAGCCCGCTAGGCCGCACGGTACTGCTCCCCGTTTTTATACCTGCATTGATTGTCATTGCCCTCCTTGTGCTCGGTACGATTAGTCAACCAGAGCGCGCAGCGACCTTGTTTTCGGCGACGTTGGCATACATTACCAACACCTTCGGTTGGTTTTACATGCTCTCTGTGGCGTTTTTCCTGTTATTTATACTTGGTATCGCGTTTACTCGCTGGGGGGACATCAAGCTCGGTCCAGATCATGCCGATCCGCAGTACAGCTTTCCCGCTTGGTTCGCGATGCTTTTCTCCGCTGGTTACGGTATTGCGCTTTTGTTCTTCGGGGTGGCCGAACCGGTGTTACATTACGCATCCCCTCCGGAAGGTGCGGCCGAAACCATTAGTTCGGCAAAACAGGCCATGCAAATCGCCTTCTTTCATTGGGGATTTCATATTTGGGCAATTTACGGGCTGGTCGGTCTCGTATTGGCCTATTTTGCCTTTCGGCATGGCTTGCCGCTGTCGATACGCTCAGCGCTTTACCCCTTGATCGGAGAGCGAATCTACGGCCCTATTGGTCATGCCGTGGATGTCTTCGCGATATTGGGCACCTTATTTGGAATCGCCACTACCCTCGGTCTATCCGTCACCCAAATTAATACCGGCCTACACTATCTTTGGCCTTCCATACCGATTAGCACTACCGTCCAAGTGATCGCGATCGCGCTGATCACGTCACTGGCTATTTTTTCCGTTGTCGCGGGGATGGATAAAGGTGTTAAGCGCCTCTCCATTGTCAACATGGTGCTGGCCATCACGCTGATGTTATTCGTTTTTGTCGTCGGGCCTACGATTCATATTCTCGAGACCTTCCTGCAGAATACCGGTAGTTATCTGAATCATATCGTTGAGCGCACGTTTAATTTGCAAGCGTACTCCCGCAGTGACTGGATAGGGAATTGGACCTTATTTATTTTCGGTTGGACGATTGCTTGGGCGCCTTTTGTAGGTCTGTTTATTGCGAAAATCAGCCGCGGCCGAACCATTCGAGAGTTTGTATTAGGTGTCATGGTGGTGCCCACGCTGTTTACCTTTCTTTGGTTTTCCGTCTTCGGTGATACCGCGTTAAACGAAATTATGAATGAGGGCTACCACGCGCTTATCGGAGAGGTGCAAGCGAATCATGCGATCGCCTTGTTCAAACTGTATGAGGTGCTGCCGCTCACCTCAATATTATCGTTCGTCACGGTTGTACTGATTGTTACGTTTTTTGTAACGTCCTCGGACTCAGGCTCGCTCGTGATAGATTCTCTGGCCTCAGGTGGGGTGATGGAAACACCCGTATGGCAGCGCGTGTTCTGGGCGACGATAGAAGGTGTCGTAGCCGCAACGCTCTTGTTGGCAGGAGGGCTTGGCGCGCTACAAACCATGACCATCACGAGCGCATTACCCTTTTGTGTGATCATGATCGTCGCCGCGATTGGGATGTGGAGAGCCCTGATTATCGAAGGCCATCACGTCAACAGTCTTTCCAACGATGTACACCAGCGCTTTTCAGGCAGCTCCGGGCCGGGCCTGTGGCGCCAACGACTTGAAGGTCTCGTCACCTTCCCAAGCAAAACACAAGTGCTCGTCTTTATGACGTCGACAGTCACTAAAGGCATGCACAGAGTCGAACGGGAGCTTCAAGCTCGCGATTGGCAAGCCACCGTGCACACTGACGCCGAAAATGAACGCGTCTATCTCGAAGTGGTAGGCGACGGACAACTGGATTTCGTCTACGAAATTCGCTTAATTGAGCACCCCCTTCCCGCCTATGCTTTGGACGAATCCAATCCAGATAGCGCTGCGAATTATTATCGAGCGGAAGTGTTTCTTCGACGCGGAGGCCAATCCTACGATGTCTTTGGCTTCGATCAGCAGGATATCATCAACGATATTCTCGACCAGTTTGAAAAACACCTGCGCTTTCTACACGTTTCCACCTCCAGCCTTCCCTGGAGGATGGAAGAGCATGATGACATGCTTAGTACGCCCACAGATGATCAGGAGCCAGAGACCAAGTAGCGTAAGTGAGGTCGGAGCACCCACACTTATTGTCAAATCAAACTTAAGAAGTACAATTGAGCCTACTCAGGCCCCTTAGAGGCCAAATCAATAACAATAATGGAGACTCACCGTGCTTCGATTTCGACACGCCGTTTCACAGTTCATGCTCATGTTCACCATCGCGGTCGGCTCAGCCCATGCCGCCGAAGACCCTAAAGCGGTCTATGTCGTCTACGAGGATGGCCTCAAAGATGGCTGGCAAAACTGGAGCTGGGCGGAGGTCACTCTAGAATCGCCCGCGGGGAATGCCTTTCCAATTAAAGTCTCAGGCGAGCCTTGGACCGCACTTGCGCTCGCTCACCACGACTTTTTTATTGATGAATTTTCTATACTGAGCTTTTTCATCAATGGCGGCTTAGAAGGAAATCAAACACTCGCGGTGAAGCTCATTCGAGATGGACAGCCAATCGAATCAAATTATGTCATTCGACCTGAAATGAAGAAATGGTCCTTGGTTGAAATACCGCTGGCCGAACTCGGCGCAAGTGAAGGTAAAATCGAAGCGATCTGGGTGCAAGCGCAGCATGAAGCCGTGTCACCCTACTACATCACTCGGATTTATTTTTATTGATGCGCTCAAGCGGCGCTTCGCGCTTAATCGTGTGCTTGGTACTCGTGTAGACCATCGCTCGAGCTCTCCCATATTCCGCTCCCCTATTGTCACAACGAAGCCTTAATAGAAAAGCAAAATGTATGACTAGCCCAATTAAATCCTCGTATACGCGTTGCTCAAAACGATCAACGAATACATCCTCATAGATAAATTCTATTGTGCGGCATCGTCACACTCTGGCCCAATAGGCTCACTACCCGTTTTGCCGGAGCTACCAGGATGTGCGAAGAAGACTACGAACATGAGATACAGGCTTATCTCACCAAAAACCCACTGCGTCGCCGCGAGTTTGCGCTCGGTGCGGCGGGCTTGATGGCGACCTTTGGCTCAAGTGTCTCACATGGCGAAACGTCCGCACTCGTCGATCAGGATGTCTTGATCGACACGCCCGATGGCCAGGCGGACTGCTACTTTGTTGCGCCCGCAAGCGGTGAGCACCCTGCGGTCATTATGTGGCCCGATATCAAAGGCCTTCGCCCTGCATTTCGATTAATGGGGCAACGTTTGGCGACCGCCGGCTATGCGGTACTGGTCGTCAACCCGTTCTACCGGGATCTAAAGGGCTTAGCTCTGCCCGAAGGCGTGACGTTCCCTTCCCCGGACGCCTTTGCCATTCTCCGACCAATGCGAGCGAAGTTAACGCAAGAGGCGGTCATTTCAGACTCCAGCGCCTTCGTGCGCTTCCTCAAAGCCCAAAAGGCCGTGGATACGCGCCGCCCGCTCGGTGCACAAGGCTATTGCATGAGCGGCGCGTTCGTCATGTACGCCGCGGCGGCCATGCCCGACGATATCGCCGCCATTGCCTCCTTCCATGCCGGAGGCCTTGTCAGCGACGCCGACAATAGCCCCCACCTCACCATTGCGCAAAGTCGAGCCGCTGCCTTGCATGCCATCGCAGAGGCCGATGACGAAAAACAGCCCGAAGCTAAAACCGTTCTGACCAAGGCCTACGCTGACGCAGGACTCGCGGCTGAAATCGAAGTCTACGACGGCACAGCACACGGCTGGTGCCCTCCAGATTCTCGAGTCTATGATAAGGAACAGGCCGATCGCGCCTGGTCGCGACTACTCGCGCTCTACGAAAAGACGTTAAAACCCGCCTAAGCACACTTCGAAATTAACGCATACGATGGGGTCTGACCCCGACGTATGCAAAAAAAAGCCCGGCGGATGCCGGGCTGAAGTACTTACTTTCGAATTGCTTTTTTAGAAGGTGTAGCGAACGCCCACTTTCAAAGACCAGATAGAGTCTTCAATGACGTGCTCGTCCCAGTTGCGATCGTCGAAGCCGCCAAACGGCTCTTCGTAGATGTAGCGACCCTGATCATCGAGGCCGCCGAAGTCCACCACCGACTGGTTGTTGTACTCTTTCTGGAGCACCTGGCCCCACTCATTGTTAAGCAAGTTCAACACGTTTTTCACATCCACGTAAATTGAACCTGTGTGGCCATCGCCAAAGCCTGGAATTTCCTGCTCCAGTCTCAGGTCCATGCGCGATATCCACGGCTGGCTGCCAGTGTTCTTCGGCGAGTAGCCACCGGCGTAGCCTCCGAGCCCCGCGGCTTCCACATAGGAGGCAATCTGCTCGTAGCTTAAAGCGTTATCAGCGACATAATTCATGTTCGGATCATCTGCACCCGTTGGAATATAGGGAACATAGTAGCCCGCCCCTTGGAAGTTGCTCTGATCACCGAAGTCGCCGTCGCGGAACATACCCATCGTCCACGTGTAAGGCTGGCCAGATTTACGCTCGAAGAAGAGGTTGATGTTGGTGTCGTAGTGCGAGAAAAACGCTTTGCTGTACGCTAGGTTGATCACAAAACGATGCTCTGTTTCGTAGTCCGCTCGACCCACAAAGGCTTCGTTGCGGTTTAAGGTTTGCACATACTGGTATGTTTGAGGTCGCAGTGGAGCTCAAACCCGGGTTGCCTTCGGTAATATCCTGATGCGTGTAGGATGCGTTCAGACTGAGGCCGTTATCCCACGCTTTGCTCAATGCCGTGCTGAAGATTTTGCTATCACCACTTTCATCGGCGTTGGTCAACATCAGGTCGTAGCGATCCGTGATTTCACCGGTCAGGTTATCAATCGGCTCGTAGATCTTACGACCACCGTCTGCGGTCACACCAACTTCCTGGCGCGTCAAATCCACCCATTGCACATCGTTCTCACGCTCGATGTAGAGGAATTCGTTGGTCCAGATAAAGCCATCACCGAGGCCAGGCAAGTCGAATGTGTAATCCACCGCGACGTTGGTTCGGTAGTCAGATGGCAGCTCGAAATTGGGGTCAGTGACATTCACGTTACCGTCGCCTTCCACCATGTTCGCCTTAACGCTGTCTGGCACATTGGTGATATCGACGTTAGTCAGGTAGTCCGCAGAATCCACCGCGCCGCGATCAAAGGTCGTGTAGGTCACACCATCGTTGCTGTAGGCATTAGAGAGCCACACATTAGGACGACCACCGCTGAAGCGACCAATACCACCGCGTACGCGTGTGCTGTCCAGCGCATCCCATACAAAACTGATGCGAGGCAGAAGAATGTCCACGCCATCCAGGTTTTGTGCGTTGGAGAAACCGTAGCGCTCTTCGAAGTTTGCGTTGTACGCCGGAGAGTCACCATTACTGATGCGCTCGTAACGCAAGCCCGCCGTCAACTCGAAATCTTGAGTGATGGCCCAGCTGTCTTCGATAAACAACGCCGTGCTGCCAAACGTAAATTCCGCGGCCGCATCATTAACCACATTCGAGTAAGCATTATCATAGTAGAACTCGGACGCCGTGCGATTTTCAAAATCTTCAAGGCTATCGAATTCCCAACGTCCGAGTGAGTTCGGCGCGAACAGGTTGAACACATCAATCGTGTCGTGATCAAAACCGAAGGTTAAGGCGTGGTCTCCCAACAGATATTCACCGACGAAGCGAATGTTGAAGGTGTCGTTGCCCAGTTCGTTGCCATGACGATATTGGTCTGGACCAAAGGCAATACGGTTGGACGGTTGATCGTTAAACACGCTGGTGTAAACCGTGATATCACCGTAGCTCTTGTCAGAAGGTGCCTGGATGGTTTCAACGGATTTGTCTGATATTTTTATTTCAGTGGAGAAATTATCCGTCCAGTCTGAATACAGATGCACCGAGAAGGTTTCGAGGGTTTCTTCTTTGTCGTACCAGTGTGAGCTCAGTCGCAGCTCACTGTTAGAGCTGGTCTGGTTGCGCGTCACGTTGCCTTCAGTGTGCTGATAGGTCGCGGCAAGACGATGTGCATCGTTAATGTTCCAATCCAGTTTGAGGAGGATCTTGTCGTCGCTTTCGGTCGGCGCAATATTGTAGCCGCCTGCACTCACGCCATACACATTTTGTGCGATGCGTACCACTTCGTTGTAAGCATCTTCAGTTGCGAAGGTTTCATTGGTGATGCCTGAACCCGAGGGGCCCCACTCTACCGGGGAGCTGGAGTCATAGGTCTCGTAACTGGCAAAGAAAAACAGAGTGTCCTTGATGATGGGACCACCTAGACTTGCACCCCAGGTGGTTTCGTCAAACTCGGCGCCTTCAATGTCTTCACCGGTTTCGGGGTTCACTGGCGTGCCCGCCATAGAATCGTTACTGAACTCGTAGAAGACCGAGCCACTGAAATCATTGGTACCGGACTTGGTCACAGCATTCACTTGTCCACCAGAGAACCGGCCATTGGTCACCCCAAAAGGTGTGGCGCTGACGCTGACCTGTTCCACGGCTTCAAGAGAAATGGGCGAGCGCTGCGTAGGGTAGCCATTCGAGTTCAGACCAAAGTCATCGTTCTGGGCCACACCGTCCACGCTGAAGCTGTTGTAGCGAGGGTTCATACCCGCGATAGACATGGGTGCATCCCCACCCGAACCGATGTTGACCAAGGGATTCATGCGCAGAATTTCCTTCAGGTCACGGTTGGCGGTGGGTGAGGTTTCAATGGCCTCGGGGCCAAAATTACTTTCGCTGCCGTTGTTGCTGTAATTTGTGGCCTGCGCCGTCACGTACAACTCTTCGAGTTGCGCTCCATCAAGCATGTGATTCAGACGAAGTGTCTCGCCCAGCTTCAGGTAGACATCGTTCAGCTCAGCATCTTCATAGGAGTCGGTGTCAATACGAACACTGTAAGGACCACCCACACGCAAGCCGGATGCGTTGAAGTTCCCTTTATCGTTAGTCTTAAGCGTCGTCGTACGACCTGTCGGTTCATAGACAATTTCGATCGTGGCATCGCTGACGGCATCGCCATTAGGCCCGAGAATGACACCCCGAATGCCCGACGCAGTATCGTCCGCTAACGCACCGCTTGTAGCCAGTGCTGCGACGACGGCCAGAGAAAGGCTGTTTCGCTGTAGTGTTTTCATGTTTCCCCCAAATAGAAACGTGGTGTTGTGAGATGAGACGTGATTAATAGGTAAAACGTTGTGTTAATGCGTCGCGCCCCGGTTCAGCTCCGGGATCAAACAACGCGTTTAATAGTCCCGCCATGCGAATCCCCGCCTGCAAAAGGCGTTCTTTCACTAACGGCATGTACTGAAATTGGTAATCCCATCGCAAGTTGCCCATGTCTTCGTTGTACAGGCCGTCTCGCAAGGCATAGGACTCATAAATCCAATCTTTAATGTCACTGTTGAGATAACTGTGAATGACTTTTGCATCATCCGTATCAATGAACTGGGCAAACTCGGTGAACGACAGCTTCTGAGACTCAATCAAACCGGTATCCCACAGCGAGTGCAGGTTGGTGGCATCGCCAAAAAAGCTGACATGAATGTCGTTACCACCGCGGTCCTCTGAACGGCCTGCATGCAAGGGTTGATGAATGTCCCCGACCACGTGGGTCAGGAAGCGAAAATGCAACTGACGCGTTTCGAGGCTCGCCTCGTCATCCTGTAAAACGGTGATGCAACGCAGCAACGCGGCATAGACGTCGGTTGCATCGTCATTGAACGGCAGGGCATAGCGCTCGGGCTTAAAGTCTTTGCGCTCATTCATATTGATGTAGTGCCACTTGTTAGCAGGCCCCTGCCAGAACGCGTCGGGCGAAGAGCGCATCTCGTCGGCCCAGGTGGTCACTTCGGCAAGCTTGTCTCCGCCTAGTAGGGGCATTATGGCTTGGCGCGTCGGCTCGGTCAGATGCCAGTCCGCAATCTGACCGGTAATTCTGTGCCCGTTGGCACCCCAGGCCTGCACCTTAGCAGTGCAGGCAAACATCAAGACGATTACAACGAGGTGCGCGTACCTGAATGAGTGAAAACGCATAGATCGAACTCTTCCAGTGAATATGAGACGAAACAGGCGGCGGTCAAATAGTGATCTCCCCCTGAGTTCCTTAACCAGTTTGCACAGCAAATGTTAAAAAAAAACGGGGCCTGGAAATATTCATAATTACTCTTTAATAAATCTTTAAAATCAAAGAGTTAACATTGACGAATAAAATTATTTTTTGGACAGAACAAGAGCGGCTGTATATTGCTTAAACAATTGAAACAAAAGCACTTTTACACTTGGGGACAGGCCCTGCAGCAATTGCCATCGAATTGGGTGGTGGCGCTGTTTTTGTTGTGCCTGGCCGCAACGTGGCAATTGGGCCGGGCGCATCTCGACCCCGATATCGATGCGATCCCGAGAATTTATGGCAGCTCCAAGGCCTGCGAGGTACTCGGCTCGAAAAACCCGGAAAGCTTTACCATCTATGCTGGTGGCGAGAGTATCGCCAATGCCCTAAGCCTGGCCTTCTGTGAAGACGCGGTGGTAAGCCGACAATTCGGCTCTGTGACGACGCACTGGGTTGTCAACGACGAAACCACGCTCGAACTGATCGGCAAGGGCCGAGCGGATCTGGCGCAGGTAAAAGAAACCTTTATGATCGCACTCGGTGCCGAAAGCACGCACGGTTACACCAAAATCGCCGAGTATCCCTCTTATAAAGCGTTTTTTATCGCACTCAAAGAAAAGCCCCGCCTGAACAAAGAGTATTTGCTGGACAAGACCATAGGTTTGGTCGATTACCCAACCAGCCGCTCGGCCTACATCATCCCTCGACAGGTACTGAGCCGTTTGGGCCTGTCTCTCGACAAAATGAACATTGTCTACGCCACTTCACACGGTGAACTCAGGGATATGCTGGCAGCGGGTCAGGTCGACATGATTTCGTCCTACTGGCAGGAGGAAGACACACTTCGCTTTTCCGAGAACTACATCACCGAGATTTCGGATTCGATCTCCGGCGTGGCGTGGTACCTGAAACTCAACGGTGACAACCCGGATTTGAGATGCGCCGCACAGCACACGCTGCTCGAAATCACACAGCATTACGAAACCCAATATTACAAGCAACTGGAATTGGTGAACGCCGATGACTGCTAACACTTTGGACTCCAGAGCGAAACTGCTTCGCAATGTCGAAAGTCTGCACGATCTTATTCAAAAGCAGGGACGCTTGCGCCCGCTTTGGCTCAGCGGTGTAGTGTTTGGTCTGCTGTTGATCCTGTTTCAGGGCATTTACTTGGTCGGCGCCAGTGACCGACATGAACGCTATCAGCAACAGGTGCTCGAAGAGATAAAGCTGCGCGTCTCGGTTGACCTGTCAACCTCGTTGTCGCCCACGCTTGACGGCGGCAGCTCGCTCGATCAGGAGCGCCTGCAGCGCTATGTATCACTGATCAACGATTACAATCGCGAACATGCGCTACCCGTGACGCTCTCCGGACTCGTCGCCGAGCGACCGCTAAACTCGAATTATTTTTCAATCACAACCCATTTCGAAGGTCCGTTTTACGTGGTCTACCGCCTAGACTCTCATGCGCCCTCTCATTTGATTAGTCCGATCCCCGCCTGTTTTGCGCTGTTTTTTGCCTACCTCTTTTACATCAAAGCGGCAGCCTTCCGCTCCAGAAGTCGAGAGCTGGCCCTGACCGCACCCGAAAAAACCTTGCTGGTGGTGGATTTTGAGAAGCGGGTCTTGGTGCATGTTGCGAGTGGCCGGGAAGTCAGCATGGCCAACAAACCTCTGTGCTTTTATGCGGCACTGTCCGAATACTGCCTCAAACACCCCGACAGCGCGCTGCATATTCACCGGGAGATCCCCGAAGAGCTGTTAGTGTTGAGCAAACAGTATTTCCGAACGCTCATCGGCCTGGGCCATACCGTGCGTAAACGACCGGATTTTGGCAACAACCTCGAGAAAACCCTGAGTGATATCCGCTCAGCGCTCGATGAACTTTTCGGCGATGATGTTAGCAACAAACATCGGGTTTACCCTCGCAAGGCAATCGGTGAGGGTTCGCGGTCACGCCTGCACAATTACGCGCTGATCGCGCTCGATCGCCATGCCATCACGATTAAGGGGCAGCGCGACGCTCACATTCAAGCCGTGCAGCTACCTGCCTGAGCACAAGGGCCTAACCACAACGGAAAGCGGCTTTTATTTCGCCGAGCCTGCCATTACAGTAGGCTCCATAATAATGAGATAAGAAAAGTGAGTTTTCCCTGTGTCGTCCGCATCCAACACGCAACACCCCCGCCGCAATGCCGCCTCTAACGCGGCTGAGGTAGTTAACAGCACGCTCAAACGCGGTGACTGCTGGGTCACCGACCGCGCTTGGGTGAGTGGCCTCGCGGGATTCATCACCCTGTTGATCCTTGCGATTGTGTACGCAAAATTCGGCTGGTTGAACCAGGGCGTCGAAATACAGGGCTGGCGGATCACCTCGACCAAGATCGACAGTGCCCTGCTCGCCCTGCTGGTTTCGAGCACGGTCATGGTCGTCGTGGAGCTGGTGCGTCTATGGCTTTGGGGAAGCGCGTTTCGTTTTCAGCTACACCCCGCGATTAAACAGCGTCGCTGGCTCGACTTTATCGTCGAGTGCGGCCTGAATTACGCGGCGTACCTTCTGTTGCTCTGGTGCATTCAGCTCTTTTATTTCAGCGCCAGCGAGTACGGTTATGTACGCCGAGACGCGTACTATCAACCCTGGTTCCGCTTTCTGGAAATCCTGGTCCCGCTGTGGCTTTATGCCGGCCTTCCCTATGTGCTGCTGACGCGTGCGCTCAAGCATAACGCTGAAGCCGATTCACGCGACTACGGCCTCTTTATTCTGAGGCTGCTTGCCTGGCCATTACAAAAACTGCTCGGCCTTCCCACCCAATGTGACTCGCGTCGCGAAAAGAAAATCCTGCTGGGCTTGCTGGTAAAAATCTTTTTTACCCCGTTGATGACCGTCTTCTTTGTGGATGTGTTCGGCCACTTAGTAAACAACGTTCATTATCTGAGCCATGGCTGGATACATGCGCTCTCTCAAGCACACTATCAACTGGATGACTTTAACCGAGACCTGTTTAATGTCAGTCACTCGTTGATCTTTACCATTGATGTCGGTCTCGCTTGGTGTGGCTACGTCGTGTCCTCGCGCTGGGTCGACAATCAAACGCTTAGCGCAGAACCGACCACCCTGGGCTGGGTAGTGTGCCTGCTGTGCTATCCACCCTTTCAAATGACGGGCCTTCTCTACGGCACGCCTGATGACAAGGCCATCCTGAACTTTGGCCATGACGTGATCGCGCTCGTCTTTACGATCGCCATGCTCAGCAGCTACTTAATCTATATGTGGGCCACACTGTGCTTCGGCGTTCGGTTTTCAAACCTGACCAACCGCGGCATCATTCGCACTGGCCCGTTCGCATGGGTACGTCATCCCGCCTATGCGGCAAAAAATCTGGCCTGGTGGTTGATCATGCTGCCTGTCGTGTTGATGACCCTACCGCATAATCCCACCCTGGCGCTGGGACAACTCATGGGCATGGGCCTCATGACCGCGTTGTATTATTTCCGGGCCAATACTGAAGAGCGGCACCTCAGTTCGGACCCCACCTACCTCCAGTACTGTGAACAGGTGCGTTACCGATTTATTCCAAAGCTGTGGTAGCACCAAAGTAAGGCAGGCGGCGTTAATAAATGGATAAATTAGCGCCACTTAGGGCCTGTTGACACTAATTTCATGCGCTCTGTTGCCATCAAAATTTCTCTATCAAGGCGTGCGGAGTGCGGTTTAGTTGCTCTAAACAAGCGACAAACAACGCAGAGAGAGGGATTTTGATGGCAACCCGAAGGGCTGGGTCTGTATTTCCACACTGCTGCGTTGCTTTTCACTCATTTAGCTCGCTAAACCACCGTTCAAAGCGCCTTGCAGTCTGGAAATACAGACTCCAGCAGAGCGTATGAAATTAGTGTCAACAGGCCCTAGGAAATTAAAACCAATTTACGTCGCACAGGCCTGAGACATTAGTACCAGCCTTGGCGCACAAAAAAATTGAATACGTGACGGCGTGCGCGCAGCACGTGAAAGCGCTACACAAACATCGGTTCTGCTGGTAGTCTGATTCCACTTACGCAGAGCTTGGACACCCAGTGAGAAAGCGGAACACCATCGATTCCGCCCCGCATGACGCCATGAAAATCAGTATCCGATATAAACTCTTTCTGAGCCATTTTTTGGCGATCATGCTCGTGTCGGGCAGCATTGGCAGTTACTTTTACAGCAACGCAATCGATAACCTGATTGAAAGCCTGCAATCGCGATTGAAGTACAGCGCCGCACTGTTGAGTTACAGTTTCACCCCCTCCGAGCTGGAGAATATTCGCACGGAACTCGATGTAGAAAGCGAAGAGTATCGCGCGCTCAAACAACGTATCGAAGCCCTCGCCAACACCAATCCGGATATCGAGTTTGTGTACGTCATGCGACTCGAAGGCAATGCAGTGTCGTTCGTACTCGACTCCGACACCGAGGAGCCGGCACTGCCCGGCGAAGTCTACGACGAGTATATCCCCGAACTGGTAGCAGGCTTTGAAGTACTCAGTGTCGACAGCGAGATCACCTCGGACCGCTGGGGTAACTTTATGTCCGGGTACGCGCCGTTGGCGGGTAGCGACGCGGACGCTCCGTACCTGATCGGCATCGACATGCGCGCAGACGAGGTCGCAGAGAAACTCAGTGACCTCAAACAAAAAGGCTTTCTGTCTTTACTGTTGTCCGTGTTCCTCGCCTGGTTAAGCGCCTATCTGCTCTCGAAGGGCATGCTCACTCGCATTCGTCATCTACATGAACGTTGTCAGGCATTTTCTCCCCTTACTGGCAAGGTCCGCTTGCACGGTGGCGACGAACTCGATGGTTTGGGTAAAGCCTTCAGCTATATGATGGACTCAGTACAAGCGACGCACGAGGACCTGGAACGGCAAGTGCGGACACGTACCGCCGAACTCGAAGACATCAACGAGCGTCTCACCGACGAAGTGGACGAGCGACGGCGCATGGAACGCATACTCCAGGAGAGTGCGCGCACGGACTACCTGACAGGCCTGATCAACCGTCGTGAAATGACCAACAAACTGAACAGCACCACGCACTTGAATGAAAGCCTCGCGCTGCCCTTCTGTGTGGTACTGGTCGACATCGATGGCTTCAAGGCGATCAATGATGAGCTCGGACACGATATCGGGGATGAAGTGCTGCGTAAATTTGCGCGCACCTTGCTGCACCTCGTACGCGACACGGATGAGACCGCGCGCTGGGGCGGAGAAGAGTTTTTAATCTACATGCCCAATGCGACACTGGAGCAAGCCAGCCGCGAATCAGAACGCATCCGAGAGGCCTTGAACGCCCTCACCATTCATGTCGGGAAACGCGACCTGAAAGTCACTGCGAGCTTTGGGGTGGCACGTCACCGTCGTGGTGACAGTTGGGAAACAACGGTAAAATACGCGGATCAGGCGCTGTATCGAGCCAAGGCCGCCGGTCGAAATACAGTATTGGCCGCCGAGGAAAGTTAGTCTCGCTCGAGCACAATTACCGCGCGTAAGCGCTTGGAACCGTAACTCAACATTTTTACCATGCTGTCCCTCGCAATCGGCAAATCCTGACAATCGAGGGGTTGCTGCCGCTCGCCCTGCTCCGGATCATGCACGTAGACACACTGCGCATCAAAGCCTGTTACCAGCACCCAGTGCGGCGCTTTATGGCCATCGAGCCGGTAAGTGGAAATCAACATCAACAGCGCTTTGCCTTGTGAAAACAGACTCTCGAGCGTATCCAGTTTCAACTCCTCGTAGTGCAGGGGCAGCGCCTGCGCTTGCGCCTGGCGCACGAAACTGTCATGCACCAAGGTCATGACCTGTTTCTTGTGCTCGGCTCGCACACCCGAAACAAACAAAGCTTCTCGCGTGCTCAAAAACACTTCAGCGCGCATGCCGCGACGCGTTGCCGCGAGCGCAAGGCCAATAGGATGACAACCGCCGTGCCCCGAGGTCATGAAGATGGTGGTGGCTTCTCGCCAGATATCCAACTCTTCTTCCTGACTGAGTGGGCGCTCGGCATCGAAGCTGCCCGCCGCCATCAGCAAGGCCGCCGGACCACACGTAAACTCGGTGCTCTGTCGATACCAGGGTGCCGCGCGATAAACACGTCTGTCAGCCGGCGCGTGCAGGCGCTTCTGCATTCTCAACGCATCGCTGTGATCATCGTAATAGTCATGATACGCACCGAAACTATGGTATCCGCGCTGCCGATAGAGTGTCTGCGCCGCGAGGTTACTTTCCGCCACTTCCAGGCGCATATAACACCGCCCACGCGCGGCAGCCTGCGCTTCAAGCTCCACCATCAAACGGCCCGCGAGCCCCATGCCGCGCGCATCAGGGTGCACGGCAAGCGAATACATCCGCGCGAGCAGCGTGCCCTTAAGACACCAGACCAAGCCGTACCCAAGCACATCCTGTTCGGTTTCGGCCAGCAGCAAGATGCCATGCGGGCTTGCGATCCAACGCTGGAAGCTGCGACGGCTGAGCCGATCAGACTGAAAACAAGAGGTCTCGATCTCAAGCAAAGCAGGCACATCCGCGCGCTCGGCCCGACGAAGCACCACATTGGGCTCAGAGAGGGACACGCGTTCTAGCGCCCCCGCGCTTCGAGACGGCGATGAAACTCCGCCATGATCTGCATGTACAACTCGTCCCCCAGATACGCATCTTCGACCTTGTGGTCGATGCTGGGGTTATCGTTCACCTCGATCACGTAGGCTTTGCCGTCTTTGTGTTTCAGATCCACTCCGTATAAACCCTGACCGACCACGGCCGCTGATTTCAATGCGGCATCGAGCACCACCTTCGGTACCTCAAAGGTCGGCAGGGTCTCAAAATCACCGGAATAGAAGCGCTTCGCACCCGGGTTATAAATTTGCCAATGGTTGCGCGCCATCATGTACTTACACGCGTAGATTGCGCGCCCGTTAAGAATGCCGATGCGCCAGTCGAACTCCGTGTAGAGGTATTCCTGCGCCAACATCAGCGCACTGTCTTTTAACAGTTGCTCGAGTTTGCTGCGCAGGGCCTCACGTGATTCCACTTTAAAAACGCCTTTGGAAAACGAGCCCTCCGGCATTTTTAATACCAGCGGGTAGCCGAAGCTCTCTTCGAGTAAATCCAGCGTCGCATCACTGGCATCGTCGACGACCTGCGTGCGCAAACTCGGCACTTTCCGGTAGCTGAAGGCGTCGTGTAAGAAGACCTTGTTGCAGCAGCGCAAAATCGAATCCGCATCGTCAATCACCACCAGACCGGCTTTTTCCGCACGGCTGGCCAGCTTATATGTGGGATGGTCAATAGCGGTCGTCTCGCGGATAAACAGGGCGTCGTAACTGCTTAAATTCACGAGCTGAGAAGCATCGACCAAGTCGGCCGCAATCCCTTGCTTCGCAGCGGCTTTGACAAATCGCTGCAGCGCTTCGCGGTTGCTTGGCGGGTCTTTTTCTTCAGGGTTTACCAAAATCGCCATGTCCCAGCGCGAGCGCTTCTTCTGCACGTTGATGCGCCACACCGTATCGGTGTACACCCGCAACTGCTCCAGAAAACGCTCGCGATCGGCGCCTGCCAACGTGTTGTAGCTCACACTCTCAAGCTGCAACGCGAGGCCCGTGTTTTCAGACAGCAGGCGGAGCTTAAGAATGGGCACCGCATAGTGATGAAAAAGACGCGCGGCCAGTTTCGACAGCGCCGGTTCATCGGTTTGTCCGAAACAGATCAAGTATTCACGCTCGCTCGCCAAGGCACCAAGCCCTTGCAAGTCACTGCGTGAGGGCAACAGCTCTTCTGACGCGGTTTGGAAATGGCGCAAGGTATTGATCGTTTTAACACTCGGCAGCACCAGGTGTTTGCGCGCCTCTGCCAGCAGAGAGCAGTAATACCCTCGGCTCAGATAGTGCTCGGTATCGCAAAGGTTGATAATGCGGGTGCGAGGCTCATTCAGCTTCGGGTATTCGCGGAGGTAGTCCTGAAAGCTGATAACCGATGCCGGGTCGAAGCCGTCGATGTCGGTAGGCTGATCCAGCACGATGAGAGTTTTGTACATGGCGTCCTCTGAAAGGTCCGTGAGAGACACGGTGGAATAGGGAATAAACGCAACAAGAATGCGCCCCACCCCGACAGGCCAGGAACCCGTTGAGATACGGGGGCAGATCGGCTAGAGATGCATCAAAGTGCGCGGAGAATATACAGGCTTGGCAGTGCTTTCAAGCACTTCCATCGCTTTTTATTCGCCCTGCGCCATTGTGCTTTCTGCGCGCTGCACACGCACAATCACATTGCCACATTTGCGCCCGCTATCGACCCGTGCGTGCGCTTCTTGAATGTTAGCCAACGGGTAACGAGAATCAATCAAGGGCTGAAATTGCCCGCGTTGATACAGTGCCAACACAGCCTCCAGATCCGCTTGTTTTTCACTGGCCGGCCCGACCAAGCAGCGCCGTCCACTGCGCCAGCTTTTCCAGCCCGCCGACAACATGGTCGCAAAGCCGGAGACCACTAACGCCGCGCGACCACCCGGCTTTAAGCTGCGGACCAAGGCCGACCACGGCGCATGGCCCACCGCATCCAGAATGACATCGTAGGCCGCTTCGTCCTGGAGTGGGTCGGCCGACTGATAGTCGATCACCTCCGAGGCCCCCAGCGCCGAGATCATTTCCGCTTTGGTAGCACTGCACACGGCACTAACGTGCGCACCTTGAGCACGCGCGATTTGCACGGCGGCACTGCCCACCGCGCCTGCGGCACCGATGATCAGCACACGCTCATCCTTTTTCAATTCTGCACGGTGAAGGAGATAGTCGTAAGCCGTCATCGCGCCAAAGGACAAGGCGGCTGCGGCTTCATCGTTCATTTGAGCGGGTGCGGCGACGACAGCACACTTTTCCGATAGCAGACAGTACTCCGCATGAGCGCCAAGGCGACCGCCAGGATAGGCAATTACCCGGGTACCCAGCGGGAACCGGTTTACACCCTCACCCAGCGCAACCACCTCTCCGACCAATTCCGTCCCCAATATCTGGCTGGCCGCACGCGGCGCCCGCCATCCCACCATCAATCGTAGAATCCACCCGAACCCCGGAGGCACCGTCAGACTGCGCAAGCGCCAATCTCCCGATGACACAGTCGTCGCCAGCACTTTCACCAGCATGTGGCCAGGCTTGAGCTCAGGTCGAGGGCGCGTTTCCACGGACACGACCTCCGGCCCACCATAGCGTCGAAACACCGCCGCCTGCATCTGCATGACGCATCCTTCCCTTTGGATTAGAGACAGGCACAGTATCAGCCGAATATGACGCTTTGCCAACCACACCGACGCATCCATTGGGGTCAGACCCCAGCGCATGCGTCGGGGTCAGACCCCAATGGATGCGCAAATTGTTATTGTCATATTGACCACACAGTGCTATTGTCAGATTAACAATAACAAGACGTGAACAGAAACGTATCGTTGTACCAAGTCCGCAGTGCGGAGAACCAAACGCCGATGTTTGGTGTGAGAGCGCTATTCGCTCAAATAATAAAAGGGTATGAACCCGGAAAAACCAGGCACAGCCTGATTACACAATCGCTTCCCAGATCCTTTAACCAGCGTTACACGAGCTGCCAGCCAGCGCCTGACCAGCTCCAGAATTTCACTGACTCGTGGACGGCCTCTCTGTGTCTGCGCGTTGGGAAATAGCTTGACTGCATTGCCCTCAGGAATGCGGAGCAAGACGCTACAACAATAAAAGTCATGACTAAAATGAAGGAGAAAGCTATGGGATCGAGCTCGATCACTCTCAAAAGAAGTGTACTGGCCTCCAGTATCGCTGCCGCGTGTGTCATTCACTCACCAAACCTGCTTGCACAAGCCGAAGAAGAACTCGTGGTCACGGGGATTCGCGCGTCTTTGCAGCGTTCAATGGATATTAAACGGGATTCGGCCGGTGTCGTCGACGCAATCAGCGCAGAAGACATTGGTAAATTCCCAGACACGAACCTTGCAGAATCACTGCAACGCATCACGGGCGTGTCCATCAGTCGTTCAAACGGCGAAGGCTCGGAAGTCACGGTTCGCGGCTTTGGCCCGAACTTCAATATGATCACCCTTAATGGCCGCACCATGCCCGGCGGTATCGCCTACGGTGGCGGCAGTGGCGCGGGTGGCACTCGAGGAGGCGCGACACGTGCGTTCGATTTCGCGAACCTGGCCTCGGAGAGCGTCAGCGCGGTAGAAGTGTACAAAACCAGTAAAGCCGACATCGCAACAGGCGGCATGGGCGGCACAATCAATATTCTCACTGCACGCCCACTGGATAACCCCGGCTTTAAAGCCTCCGTCGGTGCCAAGGCTATGCATGACACGACGAACCGAACCGGCAGTGACATCACTCCCGAACTCAGCGGCTTACTGAGCTGGACGACGGACAACGAAGTCTTCGGCGTGGCGGTTTCTGGCAGCTATCAGGAGCGGGATTCCGGCTCGACCCAATCCACAGTGAATGACTGGAATATCGGCCGCTGGGGCGAAGACACACTCTACTCCGTGGTCGATGAAAGCGCCTATGAAAATACACCGGACGAAGGCCAGTTATACGCACGCCCCAACGACATGCGTTACGCCTTTTCCGACGTGCAACGCGCACGGACCAACGGCCAGCTCACGCTGCAATATCGCCCGGTCGAAACACTGACCATCACCGGTGACTTCACGTACGCCGAAAACGAAATTGAAGAGCATCGCGGTGAGCAGACGTTCTGGATCGCTAACAATACGTCGGTTGATCACGTGCTGTTTAACGATGCCATCGTCGCCGCACCTCTGCTGATTTCCGAAACACTCAGCGGCAAAGATGCAGGCTTCGAACAACAGTATCGTAAACAGACCAACACGCTTGAGTCGACCGGCCTGAACATCGATTGGCAGGTCACTGACCGCTTCAGCCTCGCATTCGACGTGCACGATTCGTCGATGGAAAGCCTGCCCACGGGCCCGGGTTCCAGTGGTGAAGTGGCCACCAGTATCGGCGCACCCATTCTCACCTCTCAGCAAATCGATTGGCGTGGCGACCTACCCAAAGCCGCTTACACCTACGACGACAGCGGTCGAGGCAACAACAATGGCGTGATGGACCCGGGTGATTTCGGTTCCCAGGTCGTGCGTGTTTGGTATGCCGCACAAGGCACCGACGTTACGCAGCTGAAACTCGATGGCGCATTTGAATTCGACAACGGGCGCATCGACTTTGGTGTTGAAACCCGCGCGATGGAAGCCTGGCATCAGCAGAGCGATCGCTACATGGCCATGGGTGATTGGGGTATCGCCAACCCGGGCGAATTTCCGGACGGCATGGTGCAGGAATTCAGTCTCGTCGACGAATTTAATGACTACGCCACTGGCAGCCAGAGCTTTGGTGTGAAAGGAGACTCGGTCGAACTGGCGAATTTCCTGATCGGCGAATACGGCACACCGGATAACGGCTACGTGCTGGCTTACAACCCTGTGCTCGCCGAAGACAATAAGGTGGAGGAAGACACCACCGCGCTGTTTGTTCAGCTGTCGATGGAAGGGCAACTGGGCGATATGCCTACCAATGTCCTCGCCGGTGTGCGCTATGAGAGCACAGAAGTCACCTCCACGTCTCTGGTCAACGTTCCCGAATATCTGATCTGGCAGGACAACAATGACTTCCAGGTGTACCGCGACCCCAACGCGGAAGCGCAGCCGTTTTCCGGCGGTACGCGTTATGACTACATGTTGCCGAGCTTCGATTTTTCGATCGACTTTACCGACAGCATGAAAGGCCGCGCGTCGTACAGCAAAACCATCGCCCGTGCGGGACTCGGTGACCTGCGTTCATCCGTCTCTCAGTTCGGTACCGTAGGTTCAACCTACAATGGCACCACACCCACGGCGTCTTCATACAACCCTGCGCTGCTGCCGCTCGAATCCGATAACTTCGATGTGTCCTTCGAGTGGTACTACGCCGATTCCAGTTATGCGTCGGTAGGCCTGTTCGAAAAACGCGTGCAAAACTTTATCGGTACCGAACAGGTTGACCAACCCCACTTTGGCATTCTCGACCAGACCAATGGGCCTCGCGCCGATGCCGCCGCGCAAGCGCTGGCTGACAATGGCATGCCGTTGGACGACACGACCTTGTTCGTGATGATGGCCGTGCTCGATAACCCCGCGGATTTTCCCGGTGGCGCGGCAGACTACGCGAATGCGGCTGACCGCGATCAATTCGCTATCGATGTCGCCACCGCCTACGATCTGGTACCCGAGGCAGGCGACCCGGAAATGGTCTTCCGAACCAGTCGTCCGGCGAACAACAAGCAGGCGAATTTGTGGGGTGCGGAACTGGCTCTGCAACACTTCTTCGGTGATACCGGCTTTGGCGTTCAAGCAAATTACACCGTCGTGCGCAGCGATACGGACTACAACAACGCAACGGACCCCAGCGTCTCTCAATTCGCGCTGACCGGCCTTAGCGACACCGCAAACCTCGTTGCCATGTATGAGAACTACGGATGGCAAGCGCGTATCGCGTACAACTGGCGCGACAGCTACCTCAATGAAACATCACGCGGTAACTCTCGCAACCCGGTTTATGTTGACGCTTACTCCCAAGTGGATCTCAACGTGAGTTATGACTTCGACATGGGCCTGTCCGTGTTCTTCGAGGGCCTCAACGTGACCGGTGAAAACGAGCGACAACACGCACGTACAGAGAGCATGCTTTGGTTCCTCTCTGATCTGGGCCCGCGCTATACCGTTGGTGCACGCTACACCTTCTAAGGCACCCACAGACCTCGGCAAGACCCTTTGAGGCCGCATCTGCGGCCTTTTTTTATGCGTTCAGAGTCGACCGAGATCAAGGCGCTCGCTACAATGGCCGTTCACAATAATAACGACAACCCAGTGATTTGCGCAGGGGGTTGCGGCATCCCGGCATGGGTTCTGACTTACCTGCCAGCAAGAGATGATCTATGGCTTATCATGTTGAGGCACTCGACCTTCGTTTTCCAGAATTGCGCCTGCAGGATTTGTATGACGCAAACAAACCCCTGATCCTGAAAGGGCTGGTGCGCGAATGGGCGCTCGTCCAAGCGGCCGCACAATCAGATCGCGCCGCGGTGGACTATCTCAAACAGTTCTACAACGGGCGCCCTACCAAAGTCTATTTCGGTAAGCCCGGCATTCGCGGTCGCTACTTCTATGAAGACGACTGCCAAACAATGAATTTCGACACGCGTCAGGCGCAGGCCGATGAGGTACTCGAGTCGCTGCTGGCTTCAGCGGGTGACGAAGAGGCCCAGAGCTGCTTTTTTGCCTCCACCATTGTCGATGCCCATTTCCCAGGCGTACGTGCGGAAAATGAACTAGGCTACCCGGGCGCAGACAACCCACTCGCGCCGTTTAAACCCCGCGTGGGCTTTTGGATTGGTAACCGGTCGCGCATCGCCTGCCACTATGATGCGCCGTACAACATCGCATGCTGCCTCACCGGTCAGCGCCGCTTCACGATGTTTGCGCCCGAACATATTGCGAATCTCTATCCCGGCCCGCTTGACCCTACCCCCGGCGGTCAGGCGGTCAGCATGGTCGATTTTGACAACCCGGATTTTGATCGCTTTCCACGATTTAAAGACGCGCTTCCTCACGCACATATTGCCGAGTTGGAACCTGGCGACGCACTGTATTTGCCAAGCATGTGGTGGCATCAAGTCGAAGGCCTGTCTCCTTTTAACATTATGATGAATTACTGGTGGAGTGAGTCACCGGCATTTATGGGTGCGGGGATGAATGTATTGCATCACGCACTATTAAGTTTGCGCGACCGGCCAGATGCAGAAAAAGCCGCGTGGCGGCAGATTTTTGAATATTATGTTTTTGGCCCGGCAGAACAGGCCGGTGCGCATCTGCCCGAAAGCGCACGAGGCGACCTCGGCCCACTCGATGAAATGCAAGCACGCAAGTTGCGCGCCTATTTACTGAATATGTTGAACCGCTGATACAGGACGAGCGCATGCCAGAATATCAACCACAACGCGTCGTGATTGCCGGCGGCGGCACCGCTGGCTGGATCAGCGCCGCCGCGCTGTCCCGTAAATTTGGTGACCTGCTCGACATCACTCTGGTCGAATCCGAAGCGATTGGCACAGTCGGTGTGGGCGAGGCGACCATTCCCCCAATGCGCGTGTTTCACAAACTCATTGGTATTGATGAGCAGGCCTTTATGCGCGCGACGTCTGCGACATTCAAGCTCGGCATCTCGTTTGAAAATTGGGGTCAGATCGGCGAGCGTTACCTCCACTCCTTTGGCAAAACAGGTCGCGAAACCTGGCTCGCCGAGTTCGTGCATTTCTGGCTGCGAGCTCAGGAACTGGGCATGGCTGAGGGCTTTGGCGACTACTGTCTGGAACATGAAGCCGCGCTGCAAAACCGTTTCGCCACCTCACCCTCCTCCAAAGTCAATTTCGCCTATCATCTTGATGCTACACGCTATGCGGCCTTCTTGAGAGAACTCAGCGAAGCCGCTGGCGTTAAACGTGTGGAAGGCAAAATTGACGAGGTGGTGCTGGATAGCGAGTCCGGCGACATCAACGCGCTCAAGCTCGACAATGGCGAACTCATCCCCGGTGATCTCTTCATTGATTGCACAGGTTTTCGGGCTCTATTAATCGAAGAAGCGCTACACGCCGGCTACGACAACTGGCAACATTGGTTGCCCTGCGATTCGGCTACAGTGGTACAGACCCAACTTACAGGGGAGCCCAAACCCTATACACGCTCCATTGCCCACGAAGCCGGATGGCGCTGGCAAATTCCACTGCAGCATCGCATGGGGAATGGCCTGGTCTACGCCAGCCAATTCATGGATGAGGCTTCGGCAAAAGCGAAGCTGCTGGAAGATGTGGAAGGCGCACCGTGCAGTGAGCCAAGAACACTGCGCTTTGTGACGGGCTGTCGAAAAGCGCAGTGGAAAAAGAATTGTGTGTCTTTAGGGCTCGCGAGCGGTTTTATTGAGCCCTTGGAATCCACGAGTATTCACCTGGTGATCATGGGTATCACCCGTTTAATGCAAATGTTTCCTTTTGACGGCATACGTGCTTCCACGCGTGACGAGTTCAATGCACAAAGCCGTCTAGAGCTCGAAAAAATCCGGGATTTTATTGTGTTGCACTACCATCAAACGCAGCGCAACGACACCCCCTTCTGGGACTATTGTCGCAACATGGACATACCCGAAAGCCTTGCCCATCGCATGGCCTTGTTCCGCGATTCAGCAAAGGCCTTTCAAAAAGACGGCGAACTCTTTCGTGTCGACTCATGGACACAGGTGATGCTCGGCCAGGGCTTAGTGCCCGAGCGGTACCATCCCAGCGCGAACATTATGCAGCCTGAAGAAATGCGCACATTTTTTGAGGGCATGCGCAAGCAGGTCGTCGACGCCGTCGCGCAGTTGCCGCAACACGGCCAATTTATCCAACGCTATTGCGCCAGCGATCACACTCGCTGAGCGCACAAACCGAGACAGGGAGTAGGTGATGTTTATACGAGGAAGTAATGCTTTTCAATCTGCCGCGCGTTGGTTGTGTCTGTTCTGTGCAAGCTCGGCATTGTCTGTGCAGGCACAAGCGCAATCGTACAGTGCTGCCACCGCAAATGAACACACCGTCAGCGTGGTCGCCATTGCGGACTATCATGGTTTGCTCGACCTGTTTGAACAATTCGACTACACCGACGAGAGCTGGCTGGAAGGACGCAGGGATGTGCCGCGAATTTATTTAAGTGGCATCCCGGAACGTTGGGGCAAGGTCACCTCACACGATATTACCGTCACCTTAAAAAAGCGGCTCTTTTTCCGCGCGCTTGGCCCACTGGTATTGCGCAGCAATGAAACGATTCAGGCAGACCGTGTGCGCCTGCTCGCCCTGCAAAAACACGACACCCTGAGTGCGGACGACAGCGCCTGGCTCGCCACCATGGCGAGCCAGTATCGAGCGGAAGGGGACACTCAACAGGCTTTACTTGAAGATTTAATCGTACGTGTGGATGTACTCCCGCCGTCGCTGATACTTGCTCAGGCGGCAGAAGAAAGTGGTTGGGGGACCTCTCGTTTCGCGTTTACCGGCAATGCACTCTTTGGCCAGTGGACGTGGGGGGACGACGGCATCGTCCCGGAACAACAGCGAGCGAATAAAGGAAACTATAAAATTGCGCGTTTCGATTCCCCACTCGAATCCGTGCAGGCACACGCGCTGAACCTGAACGCTCATCCCGCCTACGCGGGTTTTCGGGCGCTGCGACGCCAACATCAAGAAGCCGGCACATCGCTCTCAGGCATGGAGGCGGCCACGACGCTGCAAAGCTATTCAGAGCGAGGCGAGGCCTATGTCGACTCTCTGCAAGCCATTATTCGCGTGAATCGACTGCAGGGTGCCGACGCGGCCTACCTCAGAAAAATGCGGGCCCTTGTGATCGTGGCGCAACAAGAAGACGACAGCGAACAAGAAGCAGCGGAATAACGTTCAGAAACAATTCACGCTTCGCTCTTTATGCTGGCCTCCAGACACATTACATGGAGGCCCACCATGAAAAAATTCATTCTGCTGATCGCCAGCGTGCTGTTTCTGAGCGCGTGTAATGAAGAAGGCTACTATTCCGACCACTATTACGAAGACCATCATGGCGCGGATGCCACGATCCCGCTCATTCGTGACTACGAGCTGGTCGATAATTATCTGAAATCGAGTGAATTCGAAGCCCAGCACTTATACCTTTCCCCCTTCGGCCCCGAAGAGGCCTTCGAGGTGAACTGGCGAATCGACAGCTACAGTGGCTACAACGCCCACCTGTACATCAACGACTTTAATTCCCTTCACCGGGCAATTCATCTCAGCAGCAGCCAATGTGGCCCCGGCTGGGATTGCGACTGGGACAGCTACCAATATTGCTTGGTCGACGCCGACTACCGCATTGGTTGCGACCAAGCCGAATTCGGCCCCTGGCAGGGATGGCGCAACATCGAGCCCTTGATCAGCCAAAGCCCCCAACCCGCCTGGCTCCTACTCGAAGTCTGCGATGTCTACGATGCGTTTTGCGACGTACGCAGCCTCCCCGTCCACCTAGAATAAAAAATACATTGGGGTCAGACCCCGGCGCATACGCTGGGGTCT
>NOXC01000021.1 GCA_003265435.1 Cellvibrionaceae bacterium AOL6 | reverse complement strand
TTAACCGGCAGCTGCCGTTTAAGTTTGATCTGACCCCATTTTTTTTGCGTTAGCCTAACGCGTCGAGGTCGCGTACGGCGCCTTTGTCGGCGCTGGTGGCCAACAGGGCATAGCTCTTGAGCGCGGCGCTGACTTTGCGGGGGCGGGGTTCGGCAGGCTGCCAGCCCTTCGCGTCCTGCTTTGCACGGCGCTCGGCCAGCTCTTCATCGCTCAACAGCACGTCGATAGTGCGGTTGGGAATGTCGATGCGGATTAAGTCGCCATTGCGCACCAGGCCGATGGCACCGCCGGCAGCGGCTTCCGGTGAGGCGTGGCCAATAGATAGGCCAGAGGTGCCGCCTGAGAAGCGTCCATCGGTCAGCAAAGCGCAGCTCTTACCCAGCCCTTTGGACTTGATGTAGGAGGTCGGATACAGCATTTCCTGCATGCCAGGGCCACCACGAGGCCCCTCGTAGCGGACGATGACGACGTTGCCCGCTTTAACGCGGTCATTCAGGATGTCATCGACGGCTTGCTCTTGGGATTCCGTGACGTGCGCAGGACCCTCAAAAACCAGAATCGATTCATCAACGCCAGCTGATTTCACCACACAACCATCTTCGGCGATGTTGCCACGCAGAACAGCTAGGCCACCTTCGCGGCTGAAGGCGTGTTCGAGCGAGCGTATGCAACCACCCGCACGATCGGCATCCAGCGACGACCAGCGTGTGCTTTGGCTGAATGCGGTCTGTGTGGGGATGCCTGCCGGGCCGGCGCGATAAAATTCAGCGACAGCGGGGTCATCACTCTGGGTGATGTCCCATTTCTTCAGCGCATCGGCCATGCTCGGGCTGTGTACGGTGGGGCAGCTTGTGTCGAGCAGTCCGGCTCGATCCAGCTCACCCAATATGCCCATGATGCCTCCGGCACGGTGCACGTCTTCGATGTGGTATTTCTGCGTGTTTGGCGCGACCTTACACAACTGCGGGACTTCACGGCTCAGCGCATCGATATTTTCGAGTGTGAAGTCGAGTTCCGCTTCGCGCGCGATGGCCAGCAGGTGCAGGATGGTATTGGTGGAGCCGCCCATGGCAATATCCAGTGCCATGGCGTTGTTAAACGCCGCCATCGAGCCGATATTGCGCGGCAGAACGCTGGCGTCGTCCTCTTCATAGTAACGGCGAGTGATATCGACAATCAGTTGACCTGCGCGTTCGAACAATTGACGGCGGTCGGAGTGTGTTGCCAGGGTGGTGCCGTTACCGGGCAGGCTGAGTCCCAGGGCTTCGGTGAGGCAGTTCATGGAGTTTGCCGTAAACATACCTGAACACGAGCCGCAGGTCGGGCACGCGCTGCGCTCATATTCGGCGACAGTCTCATCACTGGCGCTGCTATCGGCAGCGATGACCATGGCGTCGACGAGGTCGAGGCCATGCTCGGCCAACTTAGTCTTGCCTGCTTCCATCGGACCACCGGAGACAAAGACCACAGGAATGTTCAGGCGCATTGCCGCCATCAACATGCCCGGTGTGATTTTGTCGCAGTTTGAAATACAGACCATCGCATCGGCACAGTGTGCATTGACCATGTACTCAACGGAGTCGGCGATCAGGTCACGGCTCGGCAGGCTGTAGAGCATGCCGTCGTGCCCCATCGCAATGCCGTCATCGACCGCGATGGTATTGAATTCTTTGGCGACACCGCCTGCCTGTTCAATTTCACGCGCAACGAGCTGGCCCAGGTCTTTGAGGTGGACATGGCCGGGAACGAACTGAGTGAATGAATTGACGACAGCGATAATCGGTTTTTGGAAATCCTCATCCTTCATGCCAGTCGCGCGCCAAAGTGAGCGTGCGCCGGCCATGTTGCGTCCTTCTGTCGTGGTGCGGGAGCGATAACGAGGCATGGTGATTCCTGCTTGAGTGAAAAGGCGCAAGCATAGCAAATTTTGGCCTGAAAGCAGAGAGGGCGGGGCTCAGTGCGAGATGAGATCGGGGTAGAGCTTCTCGATTTGCTTGGTCAAGAATTGGTAGCGTTTGTAGGCTTTGTGGCTGTCGTTCATCGTGTCGCAGGCGCGGAGGCTGCGGCGAATCAAGGCTTCGTACTTCTCGTTGCAATTCCCTTCCGAGGCCGCTATCACCGCCTGAATAAGGTTGAGATTCAGGCCAACATGATTGGGGTACGTTGCCAACGCTTCGTTGAACACATCGATGGCCTGGCTGAAGGATTTCTCTTCGTAGGCCGAGATACCGGTTCTGGTGAGCTTGGCGGCGACCAGCTTGCCTTCCTCGGAGATAGGCTCGCTGGTGATGCTGTCGATGATCTGCATGATCTCGTCATTGCCCTGATGGCGCAGGGCCAGCTTGCCGAGCAGGTCGCGGGCTTCTTGCTCTTCATCCGAGGCATGCAGGGTTCGCGCAAATTCCAGGCTCGTTTCAACCGGTGGCGCGGCGAGCTCGTTGTACATCTGTCGCGATTTATCGAGTGATTGCTTGGCCTTCTCATCTTCGCCAGAGGCGAGAAGCAGCTGCGTTTCAACCATTTGTGCCTGCACCCCAACCTCTTCGCGCCCGGCATAGCGTTTGCGCGCCCGGTCGAGGAAGGTGTTGGCCTGCTTAAGCATGGACTTCGCTTCGTGGCTGTTGTCGCCTGAAGTGACATTGGCAACCTTGCGAGCATAGTTAAAGTAGTCCTGCTCGCTTTCATGGACGGAGTTCAGGCCCCACTTGATGGTCTGCTGATAGGACTTCAGGGCGGTCTCGTCGTCGTTATTGAACTCAGCGAGCCGAGCCAACTTGCGGTGCCGCAATACGGATTTCGGAGAAATCTGGGTGGCCTTTTCCGTGTTTTTTTGCGCAGCAACCAGGTCTTTGCGTTGCTCATTTAATTCCGCCAGCATGTCGTGGGCTTCAATGTAGCGGTCATCCTCGTCCACCACGGATTGGAACATCTCTTCCGCACCGTCGAGTTTGCCCATTTCCAGCAGTGTTTTGCCCATGCCGAGCTTAGCCCATACCAGAGGCTTCTTGCTGAGTACGCTCTCGTACACCTGCTTGGCTTCCTGCAGCTGCTTGAGCAAAAAGTGCAGTTGGCCTTTGATTTTGAGTACCGCAGTGCCGTAGCGCGTGCCTTCGGCCAGCATGCGGTTGCATTGTTCGAGCGCGGTGCGGTAGTCGCCTTCGGCGATCGATTTTTTAATGTGGATCAGTGCCTGATGGCGCACCACCGCTTTGTTCAGGCGAACCTTTAACGATGCGGCGGTATAGGGCTTGGTGATGTAGTCGTCAGGTTGGCATTCCAGCGCGCCGAGTACCATCTCGCGGCTTTGTTCCCCGGTGATCATAACGAACAGGCTGGTCATCATCAGTACGCGCAGGAAGCGCACTTCTTCCAGCACCTGTTGCCCGTCTTTACCGGACCCCAGGTTGTAATCACAGATCACAATGTCGTACTTCTTATTGGTACAGAGTTTGATCGCTTCCTGGCCATCTGCCGCAGTATCGACGGTTTTAGCGCCAAAGTTACGTAAAGTCCGGGTGAGCGAGCCGCGAATCTCGGGAAAATCATCGATGACGAGGCAGCGCTTGTCACTGAAGATCTTAACAATGTCGATCTGCCTGAGTCCGTCTATCTGGTCTTCTTGCATACTGCGGCACGTACCTTGTTTGTCCTGTGTGCTCCGAATGGCCGGGAGCGGTTTCCTGGGGCGGGTGTCTTCGACGAGTGAATGCCGGTCGAGCGGCGCCAGTAAATGAAGTCTAGGCAAAAATTGCCACTGTTGCAGAATTATGTCGCGTTGTGCGACGCCCGTCGTCGCGCTTAAAGGTCGACGGTGGACGCGCGCACCACAACGCGTTTGGTGAAGACTTTGGACTTGCGTTGGTAGTTGTAGAGTGCCTGACGCTCAACCGGCAGCGCATCGACCAGTGTTTCGATAAAGCCCTGCTCGATAAACCAGTGTGCGGTTTGCGTGGTGAGGAGAAATAGCGTGTGCGCGCCAAGCCGTGCAGCATGGCGTTCGAGGTGAGTCAGCAGTTTGCGCGCTCGGCCTCCGCCCTGATATTCCGGGTGGATGGCCACGCAGGCGACTTCGGCGAATTGGGTGTCCGGCAGCGGGTAAAGGGCCGCGCACCCAATAATGAGATTGTCTTTTTCCATCACGGTAAAGCAGTCAATCTCGTTCTCGAGGCGCTCGCGGGAGCGTTTGACGAGTACGCCCTGATCTTCAAGTGGGGCGATGAGGTTGATGATGCCAGTGACATCTTCGATGCGCGCGCGACGAATGGTCTCGTAGCTGTCGCGGTAAATCATCGTGCCGGAACCGTCACGAGTGTAGAGCTCTTTGAGAATGGCGCCATCTTCACGGGCGCTGATGATATGCGCACGAGCGACCCCGCCATCACACGCTCTGTGACAGGCTTGCAGGGAAAAGTACGTATTGTCCTGACGGTGACGCTGGGTTTCGACGAGAAACTTCTTGCACTGCAACAGCGTCATCTCGCGGTAGGCATGATCATCGGCGTCACGAATCTGGCCGTCATCGTTGTAGGTGATCAGCTTGTCGGCATCTATGGCGGTGGCAACTTTGACCGCGACGTCGGCAAACGACACGTTAAACAGCTCGCCTGTCAGCGAGTAGCCCACTGGCGAGATCAATACGATGTTGTTGTCGTCGAGCAGTCGCGTGATGCCGTGGCTGTCGACGCTGCGAATTTCACCCGTAAATTGAAAGTCGATGCCGTCGATGATGCCGCAAGGCTTGGCGTTGATGAAATTCCCGCTGCGCACGCGCATACGCGAGCCATGCATGGCGGAGTTGGGTAGCCCGCAGGAAAAGGCGGATTCCAAGGCAAAGCGGGTGGCGCCGACCGCGCGCAGAATATCTTCCAGGTGCTCGTGGGGCGTGACGCGCAAATCACGATGGAAGTTCGAGTCTATCTCCTGGGCCTGTAATACCGCTTCAATCTGCGAGCGCGCCCCATGCACGATCACCAGCTTGAGCCCAAGACTGGCCAGAACCGCAATGTCGTTGATGATATTGGTCAGGTAGGGGGCTTCAATGAACTCGCCGGGCAGCATGATGACGGCGATTTTGCCGCGATGCTGGTGGATGTACGGTGAGGAATGTCTAAACCAGTGAATGTAGGAGTCTTTGGAAATATTCACGTTGCTGCCGAGGTTCTCAAGCCAATTTTCATCATTATAAACAACATTCCTGTATCGCCGACTGAATTATCTGTATGGCGGGCTCGATCTGGTCCAGGCTCAAAAATTCGTCTGGCTGATGTGCCTGATCAATGGAACCCGCACCGAGTACGATGGTTTGCATGCCGAGTTTTTGCATAAACGCTGCCTCAGTGGCGAAGGCAACGCTTTCGGCCGGGCGCTGACAGAGGCGTTCGACCATACGCACCAGTTCGCTGTTTTGATCCTGCTCGAAGGCTTCGACGCCGGGGAACAGCGGTTGCAGGTCGAGCGCGATGCCTCGTGCGTCGGCGATGGGGCGTAACTCGGCGAGCAGTTCTGCACGCAGATCGTCGAGCGGCATGCCTGGCAGAGAACGGATATCAAAGTCGAGCGCGCAGTGGCCGCATATTCGATTCGGGTTATCGCCGCCGTGAATGCAGCCGAGGTTCATTGTCGGTACCTGAACCTCAAAACCGGGGTTTTGATAGCGCGCCTGAAGTTTGCTGCGAAATACGAGCATGTGGCTAATGACTTCATGCATGGCCTCGATTGCATTGTTGCCCAAAGCCGGGTTGGACGAATGCCCGGCTTGCCCGCGCAAGCTCAGTCGCTCCATGCCGATGCCCTTGTGCATGCGAATGGGGGTCAGCGAGGTGGGTTCCCCGATAATGGCATAGCGCGCATCGAGCACCTGCTCGCGAACCAGGGCCCGGGCACCATTCATTGACGATTCTTCGTCGGCCGTGGCGAGCACGATTAAGGGGTGTTTGAGGGCCTCTTTCTTGAGCGCAAGGCGCTCGATGGCCGCGAGCACGATGGGGAAAAACCCTTTCATATCGCAGGTGCCGAGGCCATAGAGCCGCGAATCGCGTTCGTCGAGCTTGAAGGGGTCGCTGCTCCAACGCGATTCGTCATAGGGTACGGTATCGGCGTGACCAGACAGCACGAGCCCGCCGCGGCCTTCGCCGAGCACGGCAATCAGGTTGCCTTTGTTCGGCTCCACTTCCTGCACCTCACAACGAAAACCGAGCGGCTCCAACCATTCGCGCAGGGCGTTCAGCACATCGAGGTTACTCATATCCCAGTCACTGTGCGCACTGCTGACTGAGGGCGCGGCAATCAGCCGTGCGAGTCGGCTGCGGAAGTGTTGATGTTCATTCATACCGAAAGCTCGGGCAGGGTCATTTCACTGTGCATGACGGTGACGGCAGTGCCGGAAATAAAGACGCGGTCGCCTCGCAGGCTGAGGTGCAGCGTGCCGCCGCGCTTCGAGACCTGGCGCGCCACAAACTCGGTTTTGCCCAATCTGACCGCATACAGCGGGACGAGCTTGGTGTAAGCGGAGCCGGTAACCGGGTCTTCATCGATACCACTGGCTGGCGCGAAGAAGCGCGCAACAAAATCGAAGCCGTTACCATTGCCCGGCGCACTGACGCAGACGCCGCGATAGGGGAGTTGCTTCACCTTGCTCATGTCGGGCTCGAGAATGGCCACTTCACTGGCATCGCTCAACAAGACGACGAGATCCTCGCCCTCATAAACGGCGACGGGCATGCAGCCGAGTGCTTCTTCAATCTCGTGCCGACTTTCTGTGGCGGTCAGATCCTGGCAGGGGAAGTCGAGACACAGGCGCCCGTGTTCTTCAAAAGCCACAAGAGGCCCGCTTAGAGAGTGGAAGCGGATGGGCTCGCGTGGCAGGTTCAGGTGCTCGTACATGACGTGTGCGGTGGCCAGCGTGGCGTGCCCGCACAGCGGGATTTCAATCGTGGGGGTAAACCAGCGAATCCGGTAATCACCGTCACTGCGTTGTACCACGAACACGGTCTCACTCTGGTTCATCTCAGCGGCGATGGCCTGCATGATGGTCTCTGGTAGCCACTCATCCAATATGCAAACAACGGCAGGGTTGCCTTCAAAGGCGCGCTCTGCAAAGGCATCAATGTGATAGAGGTCCAATTTCATCGAGTGAGGTCCGTTTTCTGCTTCCATTTTTCGCTATTGTAGGTGCAGTTGCGGGGAATTGCACCGGCTCTCTGGTGCAGCATGAACGTTTTTAACCGCGCGGCCCAAAGCTTTCAAATTAGGGTGAACAGGCCCTAGAATGGTTTGATTGAACATCGAATAACACGGTTTTTATTGCATGAATGCTCTGCCCGAACGCTTGCTCGACCTCCGCGGTACCCTGAATGACCTCGTGGAAGACGGGCTGGTGCACAAAAGGGACGCGAATTTCCTAATGGGGGCATCGCGTACACGTGAGCAAACCGCGATGCACCCACTCACTTATGTCGGCACGCAAAAGCTGGAAAACCAGCTCGACAAGGGCAAAACACTGGACGAATTGACGCTGACAGGCTGGCTCGCGAATCGCAGTAAGCTGCCGGTTTATCATATCGACCCGATGAAGGTGCCGGTGGCCAAGGCCTGTGAACTGATGTCTTTCCAGTTTGCCAAGCGTCACGGGCTGTTGTGTGTGGACGTCAACCCCGAGCAAGTCACGATTGCCACCACGCAACCCTATATGCGTGACTGGGAGTTTCAGTTGGCGCAAACTGTGCGTCAGCCCATCAAGGTTGTGCTGGCGCAACCGGCCGACATTGAACGCTTCAGAGTGGAGTTTTACTCGCTTGCACGTTCGGTGACGGGCGCGCAGGACAACAAATCGCAGCGCCCCTCTGGCGTCGCGAATTTCGAGCAACTGCTTGAGCTAGGTTCGCTGAAGGACCCGGAAGCGAATGATCAGCACATCGTCAACATTGTAGATTGGCTGCTTAAGTACGCCTTTGATCAGCGCGCCAGTGATATTCACATCGAACCGCGTCGTACGCAGACACGCATGCGTTTTCGTATCGACGGGGTCTTGCATCCGATTTACGAATTCCCCGCGTCGGTGGCGATGGCGATTGTCAGCCGTCTTAAGATTCTGGGGCGGATGAATGTCGCCGAAAAGCGTAAACCGCAGGATGGGCGCATTAAAACCAAGCGTCCTGATGGCAGTGAAGCGGAGTTGCGGCTGTCCACCTTGCCTACGGCCTTCGGCGAAAAGCTGGTGATGCGAATTTTTGATCCGGAAATCCTGCTGCGCTCCTTCGAAGAGCTTGGACTGGTTAACGACGACTTGCGGCGTTGGCTCGACATGATTCAGGCGCCGCACGGCATTGTGCTGGTCACCGGCCCGACCGGTTCGGGTAAAACCACCACGCTCTATTCTTCGTTGCGGACGCTGGCAACCGAAGAGGTGAACGTCTCGACAATTGAGGATCCAATTGAAATGCTCGAAGAGAGCTTCAATCAAACTCAAGTTCAGCACAACATCGATCTGGATTTCGCCGCAGGTATCCGCACGCTGATGCGGCAGGACCCCGACATCATCATGGTCGGAGAGATTCGCGATATTGAAACCGCGCGCATGGCGGTGCAGGCTGCATTGACCGGGCATCTGGTGATTTCCACGCTGCACACCAACGACGCCACGGCGGCCCTGACCCGCCTGCTGGATTTGGGCGTTCCCGGCTATCTTCTGCGTGCAACAGTACTCGGCGTTATGGCACAACGGCTGGTGCGCACACTGTGCCCTCATTGTAAAAAAGAGACTCCTATCAGCGAGGAGGATTGGGAGTCGCTTGTGAAGCCTTGGAAGGTTGTGCGCCCGAAGGTGACCTACGAGGCGGATGGTTGCCTGGAGTGTCGAAATACGGGGTATCTCGGTCGGCAGGGCATCTATGAGATTATGCCATTGTCGGAATCCTTGCAGGCCTTGATCACGGACGACATGGATCTGAACAGGGTGCGTCAACTGGCCATGCGAGAAGGAATGCGTACATTACGCCTGTCTGGTGCGCAAAAAGTCGCGGCAGGCGCGACGACAGTGTCAGAAGTGTTGAGAGTCGCGCCACCACTGGAAAAATACTGAGTGCCGTAGCGCGCTTCCGTCGCAAAAATAGCCAAATCACTGCTAGACTTGTTTTACATAGATCGTAAAACAATGGTGGAGCCTGATGACCCACGAGGTCACTCAGGCAAGAAGATTACTCTAATAATGATAAACCGCTTTCCCCTCTACACCCTAAGCGGTGGGGCGAGATATGGAGTGAAATATGGCACTGATGGAATAGCGCAGACACAATGTCTTTAACGGCCTTACTCTTCTACCTGTCATCAGGGGTCATGCTGGCGGCTGCCATTCAGGCCGTGGCACTGGCTTTGTTCAGCGGACCCAGAAAACTGCTGGGGACTTTCGCTGTGGCGGCGGTTTCCGCCGCGGTATATCAATACTATTCCGGTCATTATTATCAGGCGACTTCCGTGGCTGAGAGCTTGCACGCCTTGCGTATTCAGAGCTCTGCAGTGATCGTGGGTCTGTTTTTTATCGCCTGGTTTATGGGGCTCTATACCCGATTCGCACACACGGAGCGCATGTTGCCCATGGTGGCGGTGTGGTGTGTCTTGATGCTGGTGATCAACTGGCAATCGCCCGGCACTATTCGCTTCGATGGTGATGTGCACCAGTCTGTACTGATACTGTCATGGGGAGAGCGCTTGACCACGCTGGTCGGCTCACCCGGTGACTACGGCTGGCTGCTGCATGGTGGTGGGCTGATCTTCCTATTCTGGGTGCTGTATCAGTCCATCTCCTTGTGGCGCCAGCGCCTGCACTTGAAATCAACACTGTTGGGCATCTACGTGCTCGTCCAGATCGCCGCCGCGTCGATCAACATGTTAATTGATCAGGGCGTGTTGTCGTTTTTCTATGTGTCCGGCTTTGCGGTGGTCGTGCTGTTGCTGATGCTCGCGGCGGGTATTGCGATGGATATTCGCAAGCAGAGCGAGACGCTGGAGGTGATCAGCAGTGATCTCGACGCGTCCGTCGCGCGCTCAAGTGAGCTGGAGCACGATAACGACATGTTGGTGCAGCTGTTCACTCAGCTGCCGATGCCCGCCCAAGTCATTGACCGTCAAACCCGTGTTCTGTTGCGCAATCGAGCGGCGCATTTGCTTGGCAGCCTGAATGTCGCTCCGGGCCGCCCGCTTGCGGAGGCGGAAGGCTACCTGGCGACACCCTATGCCAATGCGCTGGCTTCTGCATTTGAGGGGCAATTTGTCGAAACCGAGCCTTTTTCGTTTGAAGGCTCGTCGCGCGAAAATGCCTGGTTCAAGGCGCGCTTATTCCCATTGCGGGACCCGCGCACTGGAGAGGTAGAGCAGGTCGCGCTGATTAACGAAGACTTTACTCAAAAGCGCGCCATTCAAACGGCGGTGATCAGTATTGCAGAAGGCGTTTCACTGGCTTCGGATGAACGATTTTTTGATTCCATGGTGCAGCAGCTCGCCCGAATCTTCTCCGCTAAATATGTGTTTTTGGCAGAGGCTCTTCCCCAAGGCGCACCGACACGGGCCAAGACACTGTCGATGTTTGTCGATGGCGAGAAAGCGCCGAATATCAGCTACGACCTCGCCACCACGCCTTGTGAGGGTGTGTTGGGCAACAAAGTGTGCAGCTACTCCAAGCATATCCAACAGCGCTTCCCCGAGGATCAGATGTTGAAAGACATCGGAGCAGAATCGTATCTCGGGGCACCGCTGTTGAATGAGCAGGGTGATGTGCGCGGGATGTTGGTTGTCATCGACAGCAAGCCCATGGCCGATATTTCGGAGCGTCAGGCCGTGCTCGAAATTTTCGCCGCGCGTGCGGGCGCCGAATTACAGCGCATGGCCGCTGAAAAGGAAATCCATCGTCTCGCCTTCGAAGACTACATCACCCGTTTGCCAAATCGCTCTCAGCTTCATCAAGATTTACTGCAGTTGTTTGATGAGCTGGAAGGTCAAAAACAGAAGGCTAATTTGTATCTGCTGGATTTGGATTTCTTCAAAAATATTAACGACGCGCTCGGCCACGATAGTGGTGACAAAGTGCTACGTGCGATGTCGACGCGCTTCGAAGCTGCCCTGCCAAAAAATGTCCGTGTCTATCGCTTCGGCGGCGACGAATTTATTTTTATTGAAACGCCTGTCAATGGCAGCGATGACACGGTGAAAGCCACCGCCCAACATTTGATTAACCAAGCGTCTGAGCCTATCAAAGTCGGCGATCACTATCTCTCAATTGGTGCGAGTATCGGTTGCGTGAAAATCCCGGACCAGAGTACGGATGAGCTCAGCGCGTTGCGCTGCTTGGAGTTGGCCCTCTACGAAGCAAAAGATGCCGGACGCGACCGCTATGAAATTTTCAATCCCGATCAAATCGAAGAAAGTAACGAGCGCATTATTATCCGTTCGGAATTGAAAGCAGCGATCCAAAGCAGCGAATTTGATCTGTATGTGCAGCCGCAGGTAGACGAGCAGGGTCGCTTGGTGGGCGGCGAAGCGCTGGTGCGCTGGATACATCCGCAACGCGGCTTTATGGCGCCAAATACGTTTATCCCAATTGCGGAGGAGTCAGGGCTGATTCACGCGCTGGGCGCGTGGGTGATCGAGCGTGCCTGCGAATACATCGTCAATTGGACGACCAGAGGGGTGGACTTTCAGCATTTGTCGGTCAATATTTCGGCGTGGCAGGTCGCGCACCCGGATTTTGAACAGAACCTCTACGACTGTGTGCAGCGCTACGGCGTGTCTCCTGACAAGCTGACACTGGAAGTGACGGAAACGACGATTCTGCGCGATATCCACTCCATCATTTCCGTCTTCGACCGCCTGCGTTCGAGAGGCTTCCGCATTGCGCTCGACGATTTTGGCACCGGCTATTCATCGCTCGCATACCTTCGGGACTTGCCGCTGGATGAGCTCAAAATCGACCGCAGTTTCGTCGTGGCGATGGAAGACCGAAAATCCCAGGCCCTGGTGCGTTCCATGATTGCGATCTGCCGGAATATGCAGCTCGATGTCGTCGCCGAAGGCGTCGAAACCGACCGCCAACGCGCAACACTGGAAAACCTCGGCTGCGGCGTCTTCCAAGGCTACCTCTACGCCCGCCCCATGCCCGAACACGAATTCCTAGAATGGTACGCCAACATTGGGGTCTGACCCCGACGCATACGCTGGGGTCAGACCCCAATGCATGCGCGCGGGGCTTCCGTTACACTACGCAGCCCAATGTGTGAGTGCTTAGCGTAATGAATACAGTTTATGGCCTGCTGGCCATCGCGATTTCTCTCGTGGTTTCCCGCGTGTTTGCTCGTCCCCACTGGCCGGCGGCGAGAATTATCCTGATTGCCTGTTTGGTCGAGTTTGTCAGTATTTCCGCGCTGGGTGGGGTATTTTTTCTTTTTGGCCTCGGCTTTTTTGGCGATCCGATTCCCGTAGGCGACAAGCTTATACGCATTTTTGGCCTCTCAGCCTTCCTTGGCGTATTGGTCGGCATGCACTCCATGAATCGCGCGCGCATGATGCGTGCGGCGCCCGCGGAGCAGTGACGCTAAAACTGGTTCAGTTGACTCAACATTCGCATTTGTTTTTCCCCTGGCGCAAAGTAACCTGACATCGGCCGAGCGCTGACGACGTAGCGCAGTGGTCCGCCGGGGGTGAGGGCGTCGAAGGGGTAGCAGGTCACCAGCGTTAACCTGTCTTCCCAGTGATCCAGTGCCATCGGCCCGTCGCGGATGTCGCGCACGGCGGTGCTGTCCACGACGTAGTGGCGCCACAGGGTGTTGTCATCCTGCACCCGAATCACTTCTCCACGCTGCAGTTCGGCTAAAAAGCGAAAGTGCGTATCGCGGTGCCCGCTGAAGATCACGTGGCCGTTTGAATTGGGTTCGGCGGAGCTGTCGAGGTGGCCGGGGCCGAAGGCCAGGCTGGCGCCCTGCGCCCCAGCCAGCACGAGTTGATCCACACCCAGTCGCGGCACTTGCAGGCGAGCGACCGGCCAGGTGTCGGCCCAGTGCCAGGGGCGGGTCGCGTGCCCGGTGTTGAGGGTGGTTTCCCAGGCATCATGAATCATCCACTTGGCACAATACGCTTTGGCCAGTATCCACGCGCTGTGCCCCCACAGGGCGCCCGCGAGCAGCAGCGCGGCGCCAATTATTCCCTTCTTCCAGTGCTTATTCATCGCGACTCATGCTCTTGACGACGATGGCGACCATGAGCGCGAACAGGCCCAGCCACCAGCCAAGTTCGGCCGAGGTGGCGGTTTGGGGCCACGGTGCGGTTTGTCCTTTCGCCACAACGTTGTGTACCGCTCTGCGCGCGAGCGACTGGTGATGCGGTCGCACTGGCGTGTCTTCCACCGCGACAAAACTGGTGAAACGGCTCATCAAGTTGTGGCGCAAGGCGGTGTCGAGGATGGCGTCGCGCGTTTGCGATTCGCTGAGAAGACCGCTGATTTGCTGGGCTTCCAGGTCTTCGATTTCGGCTCTTGCCCACAGTCGCGCGATGCCGCCATGACTGCGCGCACTGTCGGTACGAACACGTTGTTGCCACGCCTGACCGGCGAGTTGGCCCTTCACCGAAAAACTGTCGGGCAGGTTGCGCATTTTGGCACTGACGAGCAGTGGTTCACCGAGGTAGAGGTCGCCGGGTTTCGAGGGGTAACTCACTGCATCCGCCGGCAGTGTGAGTTCGATATTGGTACTCACCGCATGCTCAAGCCGATTGAACAAGTTCTGCATCACGGTGCCGACTTCCGCGAGGTCACCGATAAAGTGATAGCTGCCGCGGCCGAAATCCGCAGCCCGGCGCATAAAGTGGCTGTTCGGCGCCGAGCCAATGCCGACCGTAAACAGGCGCGTGCTGCCCAGCTCATCCTGAATCTGGCGGAATAAGGCGCGCTCATTGCCCACGGCGCCGTCGGTGATAAACACGAGTTGTTGCAGGCGTTCGCCACCAAATTGATCAAAGGCCAGCGCCAACGCAGACGCCATTTCGGTGCCGCCATTGGCCTGCAGTTGCGCTACCCATTCGCTTGCCAGCGTGCGCGTGTGGCTATCTGCACCCTGCAGACTGTTGAACAGGGCTCGGGGTTGGCTATCGAAGGCGATGACGTTAAAACGGTCGTCGTCATCGAGCTGGTCGATCGCAAAGTGCAGGCTTTGGCGTGCCTGTGCAATCGATTCGCCACCCATGGAGCCCGAAGTGTCGATAACAAACACCACATCCCGAGGCAGGGTGTGCGCCTCGGCGCGTTGCGGGGGCAGCACCATGATCAGAGCGTAGTCCTCGCCGTCGATCTGCTCGTGGAAGATGGCGGCTTGCGGTGTGGCTTCGGGCGTGGTGGCCCATTGCAGGACGAAATCGCGATTCATCGACTCGCGCTGTTTAGCCAGTTCAATGCGGTGTTGGCCCTGATCCTTCTGGATCTGCACTTCGTGAAACAGGGCGTCGATGTGGCTGAGTGGTAAACCCGCATCGAGGGTCAGGGCCACCGTAAACTGCTGCTGGCCGCGATCGCTCGTCATTGGTGGGGTGATCCAATCGGCATCGGCGACCTCGGTGGTCGGTACGGCCCAGCCGAATCCGCTTTCGGTGATCTGTTCATTGTCCTCTCCATTCAGTTTGAGAGGTACGCCAGGGATGTAGCGGGGGGTGTAAGTCGTGGGGAGGCGCCATTCGAATTGACCGTCGCGGTACCACACGGTGTGCTGGTAGAGCAGGGTCACTTCGACGTGCTCACCGGGCGCGATGTTGGCGACGCTCTGGGTAAACATATTCGGACGCTGTTGCTCGGTCAGCGCGGCGCGTTTTCCCGCTTTTCTTGCCTCTTGGTAGACCTTGCGCGCTTCGGCCTTTTCCTTGATTTCACCGACTATGCGACGCTCGCCGACTTGAATTTCCATGTGGTACACCGCGGCGTTTTCTGGCAACGGAAAACTGTACACCGCCTCCTGCCACTGATCCCCTTGATTGAGGAACAGTTGCGTATAGCGCACATTGGCGACGAGGCCGCTCAGCTCCGCTTCGATCTGCGTGCCCAGCAGCACCGCCCGCTCACCGCTGCTTGTGCGCAGTTCTCCCGCACCGGGCACCTCGGCACGCGCGACGGAGGCGATGAGCATGGAGCCGAACAGCAGGCTCAGCGACGCGGCCAGCCACAGCCGGCTGCGCTTGGACGCATTTCGGCGTCGGGAATAGGGGTCTTCCAGAATCAGATGTTTGGGTATTTTCCGTGCGATGAAAGCCATGATCGCGCCTGCCTCTGTGTGTGTTGAAGGGGGTAGAGCTTCATTAGAAGCCCACGCGCGGGCAGCGGCGTGGCAACATTCGGGCACTTCGGGCTGCAATTCGGGCAGAATCGGGCAGCGGCCTCACTCAGGGGCCGTTTTGCCCTGCTGGCTGTGCTAAAATCGGCGACCTTTCTCAGAGGCTGGATCGAGGTAGCCTGCATGCACTGTCCGTTTTGCAATGCAAACGACACCAAAGTGATTGATTCCCGACTGGTATCCGATGGCGTTCAAGTGCGCCGTCGTCGCGAGTGTCTGGCCTGTCATGAACGATTCACGACGTTTGAAGCGGCCGAACTGTTGATGCCCCGGTTGATCAAACAGGACGGTTCACGTCAGCCCTTTGATGAACAGAAACTGCGTGCGGGCATGCAGCGCGCGCTGGAAAAAAGACCGGTCAGCATTGAAGACATCGAAGTGTCCATTGCGCAGATCAAGCATGCCTTGCAGGTCATGGGCGAGCGCGAGGTCGCATCGAGTGTGGTCGGCTCCCTGGTAATGGAGCAGCTCAGCAAGCTCGATCAGGTGGCTTATGTGCGCTTTGCCTCGGTCTATCGCAGCTTTCAGGACATCAGCGAGTTCCAGGAAGAAATCAATCGCTTGCAGAAGAGCAGTCAACAGAAACGCGAGCAAGAAAAGTAATGCATCAAGACATAGAATTTATGCAGCACGCGCTGCGCCTCGCCGAGCGCGGCATGAACACCACGACACCGAACCCACGCGTGGGTTGTGTGCTGGTCAGTGCAGAGGGTGCAGTGATCGCCGAGGGCTGGCACGAAGTCGCCGGTGGGCCGCATGCTGAAGCCGCAGCACTGGCCGCCGCTGCGGAACAGGGTCGTGCCATTCAGGGCGCGACCGCCTATGTCACGCTCGAACCCTGCAGTCATCACGGTCGTACCGGCCCCTGTGCCGAAGCCTTGATCGAGGCCGGTGTCGCACGTGTGGTCTACGGCATGGAAGATCCTAACCCGGAAGTGGCAGGCAGTGGCTTGGCGCGTATAAAAGAGGCGGGAATCGAGGTAGCAGGCCCCGTGCTCGAAGATCAGGCGCGCGCCCTGAACCCCGGCTTCATTATGCGTATGGAGCACGGCCGCCCTTTTATCCGCATTAAATCTGCGATGAGCCTCGACGGTCGCACCGCGATGGCCAGCGGCGAAAGCAAGTGGATTACCGGCCCCGCCGCGCGCGAAGACGTGCAGCGCCTGCGCGCACGCAGTTGTGCGTTGGTGACCGGCGTCGGCTCCGTGATTCACGACGACCCCTCGCTGACGGTGCGTATCGGCAAGGAAGATCGCCAGCCGCTGCGGGTCATCGTCGATACCCATGGCCGCTGTCCGAATCATGCCCAGGTCCTTGATGCGCGCAGTCGCGCAGTGATGGCTTGCTCGGAACAGGCCGATATCGAAACGCAATCGGACCGTGAATATTGGCGACTGCCCGAAAAAGCCGGAAGAGTCAGTATTCCCGCGTTGGTGAAACGTCTGGCCGAAGAGGGCTGCAACGAAATACTGGTCGAAACCGGTTCGGAACTGGCGGGCAGTTTTGTGGGCGAAGGCCTGGTCGATGAATTTGTGATTTATGTTGCGCCGAAATTATTAGGGAGCGAGGCGAGACCCTTGTTTTCCCTCCCCATCGCCACCATGAGTGGGCATTTGCCGCTGATTATTAGCGACATACGTGCGGTGGGCTACGATTGGCGTATCACCGCCATTCCCGATCCCGACAGTTAGGAGCATCCGTGTTTACCGGAATCGTACAAGCCGTGGGCAAGGTCCTGCGCTGTGAACCCAAGCAGGGGGATTTGCGCTTACATATTCAGTGCCCGGAATTCGACTGGTCGGATGTGGCTTTGGGTGACTCCATTGCGACAAACGGGGTGTGCCTGACCGCCGTGGCGCTGCCCGAGCACGGCTTCGTCGCCGACGTCAGTGTCGAGACGCTCGACCTCACGACAGTAGGCCAATGGCGGGTCGGACAGCGGGTGAATCTTGAAAAGGCGCTGACGCCGCAGAGTCGGCTCGGTGGCCACATTGTCAGCGGTCATGTCGATGGGCTCGGCGAGGTGATCTCTCGCCATCCCGATGCACGCTCAGAGCGCTTTCAGCTCAAAGCGCCTGCTGAATTGGCGCGTTATATCGCGCACAAAGGCTCGATTACGGTCGATGGCACGAGTCTGACCGTCAATGCGGTCGATGGCGACCTGTTCGAACTGAATATCGTGCCTCATACCTTGCAACATACGATAATGGGAGAGTATCAGGCCGGTACGCAGGTCAACCTCGAAGTGGACGTGATCGCGCGCTACCTCGAACGCCTCCTGCTGGGGGATCGCGCCGCACAGCGCGACGCCAATGCGACACTGAGCGAAACTTTTCTCGCCGAAAACGGTTATCTCAAATAGGGTCCTACATGGAACTGAACACCACCGCAGACATTATCGACGATATTCGCCAGGGCAAGATGGTGATATTGATGGACGACGAGGATCGCGAGAACGAGGGCGATCTGGTCATGGCGGCCGAACAGGTGCGCCCCGACGACATCAATTTCATGGCCAAGCATGCGCGCGGACTGATCTGTCTGACGTTGACGCCGGACCGCTGCCGCCAGCTCGATCTGCCGCTGATGGTGCGCGAGAACCACAGCGTACACTCGACCAATTTTACCGTCTCGATTGAGGCCGCCGAGGGCGTCACTACCGGTATCTCCGCTGCGGATCGTGCACACACCGTGCGCGTCGCCGTGGCCGCCAACGCCCGCCCGAAAGACCTCGTGCAACCCGGCCACATTTTCCCGTTAATGGCGCAGCCGGGCGGCGTACTCAGCCGCGCGGGCCACACCGAAGCGGGCTGCGATCTTGCGCGCCTCGCCGGTTTCGAACCGGCCGCGGTCATCGTCGAAGTGATGAACGAAGACGGCTCCATGGCGCGCCGCCAGGACCTCGAAGCCTTTGCCAAAACACACAATCTGAAAATCGGCACCATCGCCGATTTGATTCAATACCGCGCGTTAAACGAGCGTACGGTCAGTTGCATCAACGAGCGTGTGGTGCAAACCCCACACGGCGAGTTCGTGCTCAAAACCTACCTGAACACGGCGCTGAACGAGCGCCACTTCGCGCTGATCAAAGGCGACATAGGCGGTGATCAACCGACGCTGGTACGGGTACATGTCGGCAACACCATTCGCGACGTCTTAAAAGTCTCGCGTGTGGGCGATGAGCCCTCGCGCAGTTGGGACTTCCAATCGGCATTGGCGCGCATTGCGGAAGAAGGTCGCGGCGTGCTGGTCTATATTTGTCATTCAGAGACCACCGAAGAAATCGAAGAGAGCATCGACTGGCTGATTTCGGGCAAACAGAGCCGCCCGAAGCAGGACGTGGCCTACAAACAAGTGGGAACCGGCTCGCAAATTTTGCAGGATTTAGGGGTGAATAAAATGCGTTTGATGAGTGCGCCCTTTAAATTCAAAGCCATTTCCGGGTTTAATCTGGAAGTGGTCGAATACATTCGCAACTCGCTGCCCGGCGACGAAGACTGATTATTGAATAGAACTGGAATCACTATGACCATCAAAACGATCGAAGGCAATTTTACTCAGGCCACTGGCAAATACGCGCTGCTCGTCAGCCGCTGGAACAGCTTCGTGGTTGAGCACCTGAAGGAAGGGGCCATCGACACCCTGCGTCGTCACGGCATCAAAGACGAAGACATCGAAGTCATCTATGCCCCTGGCGCCTTTGAATTCCCACTCGCGGCCCAGCGTCTCGCGCGCACCGAGCGCTACGATGCCATCATTGCCCTCGGGGCGGTGATTCGTGGCGGCACGCCGCATTTTGACTACGTTGCCGGTGAGTGCACCAAAGGCCTGGCCCAAGTGTCTCTCGACAGCAGTCTGCCGATCACCTTCGGTGTGCTGACCGTTGACACCATTGAACAAGCGATTGAACGCTCTGGTACCAAGGCGGGTAACAAGGGGGCGGAAGCGGCCTCCACGGCGCTTGAGATGGTTTCTCTGCTCAAGCACATATAACGACTACACCTAACGACACACAGCCCCGTGGGGCTGATAGAAAATTGAGACCGTAAATGAAATTAAATGCAGCAGCGCGCGGCCGCGCGCGACGCATCTCGATGCAGGCGCTTTACCAGTGGCACATGACCGGTAATGCCTTGCACATGATTGAAGCCGAATGCCATGTTGAAAACGACATGAGCAAAGTCGACACGGAATATTTTTCCGAGTTGTTTCATGGCGTCGCCAAACAGAAAAGTGAACTCGACGCGATCTTCACGCCGTACCTGGTCGGTATCACCATCGAGCAGGTCGACCCGATCAGCTTGGCGGTATTGCGTCTGTCGACTTACGAAATGAAAAACCGCATTGATGTGCCGTATCGCGTGGTCATCAATGAAGCCATCAACCTGACCAAGAAATACGGTGCAGCGGACAGTCATAAGTTCGTCAACGGTGTGCTCGACAAGGTCGCCGCGCAATTGCGTGAGCCGGAGGTTAAAGCTTCGCGCTCTTGAGGCGCGGGCATCACAATAATGAAGCTCGGTAAGAGCTGGCGGGCCAATGTGTGAATGAATTCACCTTGATACAACGCTACTTTGCCAGACAACAACAGCACGACAGCGTCGATGTGGGCATCGGCGATGACTGTGCTGTGCTGGCGCCTCCCAGTGGTCAGCAATTGGTGGTGTCGATTGATACCGCTGTTGCAGGCCGTCATTTTCCTCAGGATGCCAAACCCGATCTTATTGCCGGTCGTGCGCTGCACTGCGCAGTGAGCGATCTCGCCGCGATGGGTGCGGAACCGCTCTGGTTCACCCTGGCGCTGACGCTGCCCCATGCCGATGAAAACTGGATGGACATGTTCAGTAAGGGGCTGTTTCAGGCGGCGGAAAAATACAACATCTGCCTGATCGGCGGTGATACCACCAAGGGGCCGCTGACGATTTCGATACAGGTTCACGGCGCGGTGCCGAGCCAAAGCGTGCTGTTGCGCGATGGCGCCCAGGTGGGCGATCAAATTTTTGTGACCGGCACACTCGGTGATGCGGCGGCGGGATTGGAAGTGGTGACCGGCCGCTTAAAAACCGATGAGCAAAGTGCCGAGTATTTGCGCAAGCGCTACTTTCACCCGGAAGCCCGCATTCGTGCGGGACTGCTGTTGCGCTACATGGCTTCGTCGGCCATCGATGTATCTGACGGTTTGTTGTCCGACCTAGGGCATTTGTGCGAGGCCAGCGGTGTAGGCGCCATCGTCGATAGCACGCACTTGCCTCTCTCCCCGGAATTATTGGCCAGTGTGCCAACGGGCAAGGCGCTGGAATGGGCGCTGACCGGCGGCGATGATTATCAACTTTGTTTCACCGCCCCACCCAAGCACGCCGAACAACTGCTCGTACAATCACGCAATCGCGTACTGGATGTCACCTTGATTGGCGAGATCGTCGAGGGCGGCGGCATTATCGATGCCAAGACGCGCCAGCCCTATCAATACAAGCAGGGTGGGTATAGTCATTTTTAGCGCTAGCCAACACAAACGCGCGGTTTTCCCCCCTGCCAAAGTCGTGTTCAGTGACTGGCAGATGTTGCTGGCCTTTGGCCTCGGCTCGGGCCTGTCTCGTATCGTACCGGGCACGGTCGGCACGCTCGCCGCCGTGCCGTTTTACCTGTTGATGGCGCAAGGGCCACTTTGGCTTTATGCGCTGATCACCCTGGTGGCCTGTGTGGCGGGCATCGCATTTTGTGAACACGCTTCGCGTAAGTTGAAGGTGCACGACCACAGCGGCATCGTTTGGGATGAATTTGCCGGTTATTGGATCGCGATGTTCGCGCTGCCATTGACTTGGCAATGGACGCTGGCGGGCTTTGTGGTGTTTCGCTTGTTCGACATGATTAAGCCGTGGCCAATCAGCATTTTGGATCGCCGCGTTCACGGTGGCTTTGGCATCATGGTCGATGACATCGCTGCAGGCCTTGCCTCTGCTTTGACGCTTCATGCAATGTATTGGTATTTATCGTAATGAAATGGAATTTTTTACTGGTCTTCTCTTCCCTGTGCGTAGGGTTATTCGTGTCGATGCTGCTGCATGCGGCAGAGGCGCCACAGATTTTTGTGAAAGGATTATTTTCCGGCCGCGCAATTTTGATGATCAATGGCCAGCAGGTCATGCTCAAAGAAGGTCAGAGCAGCCCTGAGGGAGTGCGCCTGGTGTCCGCGAGCAGCAAGGTCGCCATAGTGGAGTTTGAAGGCAAAACACAGCAGCTTGAACTCTCTCGTGGCATCGGCACAACATACAAAGCCGCCGAGCGTTCCGAAGTACGGCTGAATAGCCAGCACAACGGGCATTATTTTGGCACGGCGCGGATTAACGGGCGTGCCGTGCAGTTTTTGGTGGATACCGGCGCAAGTTCTGTTGCGATGAGTTCGGCGGTGGCGAATCGCATTGGCCTGCGTTACAAGGACGGGCGGCGCATTATGGTGTCCACCGCGCAGGGGACGACTCAGGGGTTTATGGTCACAGCGCGTTCCGTTGAAGTTGGCGGTATCCGCATTGAAAATGTGGCGGTGACGGTGCTCGAGGGCGAGTACCCTCTCGACGTGTTATTGGGCAATTCTTTTTTAGGGCAAGTCGATATGCGCATAGAGAACGACGTACTCGTTCTGCGTACAAAATACTAGGAGATAATAATGAAAATGGTAAAAGTAGGATTGGCTTTGTGGCTTGGAATGCTGTGCGCCAATCTGTACGCGAAAGACTCGAACAGCTTGATCTGGTTTGCCTCTGCGGGTGAGGGCATCTATCAGGCCGAATTTGATTTCAGTGATGGCAGCATGAGTGAGCCGCGCCAGGTGGTGGCGGGCGTGAACAGTGACTACCTCGTTCAGCACCCCAGCTTACCGGTACTTTACGCCATTAATCGTGAGAGTGAGGGCGGTCATATCGCGGCCTACTACATTGGCATTGACGGCAGCTTGGCGCTGATGTCCAAACTCGAAGGGCGGCCGAAAGATGGTGCGCACATCACCGTCAATAAAGAAGGCACCATGCTGGCCGTGGCGTACTACACCGGTGGCAGTACGGGCATTTATGCGCTTGAGAAAGACGGCAGCATTGGCAAAGTGATTCTGGAAAATCAGCATGAAGGCAGCAGCGTCAACAAAGCAAGGCAAGAGGCAGCGCACCCACACTGGGTCGGTTTCAGTGACGATAGCCGCTTTCTCTATGTTCCGGATCTCGGTACCGACCATATTTGGGTCTACAGCGTGGATGCGCGTAAACAAAAAGCCAAGCTCGCCCACAAAGTGCCGGTTGCGGCCGGTTCCGGGCCACGTCATATGGCCTTTCATCCCGAGAAAAATTGGGCCTACGTAAGTGATGAATTACTGGCGAAAGTCAGTGTGTTCGAAGTCGACACGCGTTCAGGTGAACTCACTCATCTGCAAACGCTGGATAGCGCTGAAGAGGGTAAGGACGAGTTGTGGGCGAATGTCTCCGACATACGCGTGCACCCGGATGGGCGTTTCGTTTACGTGGTCAATCGCGGCCTTGATCGCGTCAGTGTGTTCGCGGTGGATGCGGAAAAGGGGACCTTGAGCCCGGTTGAGCGCGAACCTGTGCGAGGCAGTATTTCGCGTAACATCGTGATTACGGAAGATGGCAAGTGGGCCATCGTGGCGGCGGTGAAAAGCAATACCGTCGCGGTGTACGAGGTGGATGAGAACACAGGCGAAATGCGCTTTCTCTACGATCACCTGTACAAGGTCCCGAACGCTCGGGCCATTGTTATTGACGGTTATGTGAATTAGGGGGTAAGGTTCCGCGTCTTTCGCGCCCGTCGGGCGCTGCATTAAAGATCCGGGAGCGCACAGCGTGTCGGTTAAGTATATCGAGTCATCCAAATTGCCCACCCCATGGGGCATCTTCTGTATGCACGGCTTCGTGGAGGAAACCACGGACAAAGAGCATCTGGTGCTGACCTATGGGGACGTGGGCGTCAAACCGGATCAACCCGTGCTTGTGCGCATTCACTCCGAATGCCTCACCGGCGATGCGCTGTTCAGCCTGCGCTGTGACTGTGGTGCACAGCTCCAGGCAGCAATGCACAAGATTGCGGTTGAAGGTGCAGGTGCGATCTTCTATTTGCGCCAGGAAGGGCGAGGCATTGGCTTAATTAACAAGATTCGCGCCTACAAGCTGCAGGACTGTGGTCTCGACACGGTCGAAGCCAATGAAAAACTGGGCTTTGGCGCCGACATGCGCGACTACTCCATGCTCAAAACCATGTTCGAACACGTGGGCATCAAAAGCGTCAAACTGATGACCAACAACCCGCGCAAAATCAAAGCCCTGCAAGACGCCGGCATCACCATCGCCGAACGCCGCCCCCACGAAACCGGCCGCAATCCGCACAACAGCCAATACCTCGAAACCAAAAAAGGCAAACTCGGCCACCTCTTCGGCGAAGAATAAGCCTTCCCTCAACGCATACGCTGGGGTCAGACCCCACCGCATACTTTATTTCGTTCTTGCTTCGGCCAGTTGCGCGCACATTTGTTCGGCGCCGTCGGCAATGCGGGGGGTGTGGCGCTGTAACAGGTCGGGGTGAATGTGGTGAAGTTGCTGCGTGGCGACCGCGTGTATCATCGGGTAGCGCAGCCATTCATCGAGCCATTCCGGTCGGCTCGCGTCCATGCCGCTGGCGATAATCACGTCGGGATCGGCGGCGATGACGGATTCAACACTGACCAGCGGCGCAATAGCGGTTTCCTCTGCAAACACATTCACGCCAGCGCACAGACGCATCACGTCGCTGATCAGGTGCTTACCGTTGATCGTTTGCAGGGGCTGATTCCACACCTCGTAAAATACCGACACCGTCTCGGCCTCGGCATAGCGTTGCCGAAGCCGTTGAATCCGTTGTAAAAATTGATCGGCTCGTTGTGAGGCGAGTACAGGTTCACCACCGAGGGTGCCGAAGTCTTTAAGGGTGTTTGCCAGCGCGTCGAAGCTGCGTGGCTCGTCGATGTAGACTGGAATGCCCAGGGCGTCGAGTTTCTCGAGAGTGCTGCGCGGATTGCCACTTCCCCACGCGAGGATGAGGTCTGGTTTCAGCGCGATAATGCTTTCAAGGCTGACCGAGGTGTAATTGCCCACGCGGGGCAACTGCGCGGCGGCTTCAGGGTAATCTGCGTAATCCACTGCGCCGACGATACGGTCGCCAATACCGGCGGCGAAGGCATTCTCAACCACGTGGGGCGCGAGAGCCACGATGCGTTCGGCTGGCGCGGCGAGTGTCAGCACCCGGCCTTCGGCATCGGTCACACGCAGTGTGTCAGCTTGAGCCGTGCTGAAGGCCAGCCAAACAAAAAACAGACATGTTTTCAGAGCAAACAGAGCAGACATAGCACTTCTATCAATTCGATTAAGGCGCCGAGGATATCCCCGGTGTAGCCGCCGATTTTTTTTAACCACACGCGCCGCCAGAAAAAGGTCAACCCCGTGACGAGGCACACGGCCAGTAAAGCGGAAAACACAAAATGCCCGCTACCGGCAATGAGCAAGGCCGGCAACGCACACAGTAGGGCCAGGCCAGCGATAAACCCCCGAGAGCCATGAGAACGTGCCCACAAGCCGAGGCCGCTCGGCCGTGCATAGGGCGTGGTGGCGGCATAAAAAACTGCCGCCGTGCGAGACAGCACCAGGGAGAACAGCAGTGCGGCAATAAGATTGTGAAATTCGCCACTCATCAAGGTGGCCAGCGCGGCAAATTTTGCGATTAGTACGCCGATCAACGCGACCACCGCCGCACTCCCACAGAGCGGCTCGCGAAATATGTCGAGCACGCGATCACGGCCGTGCTGATGGCTGGCCATCCACGCATCCGCGGTATCCGCCAAGCCATCCAAATGCAATGCGCCGGTTAACACACACCATGTGATCAGTAGCACTGCTGCGGCAGCCAAAGGCGGAAGCAGCGCCCCAGCAACGGCTGCGACTACGGCAAGAATCAGTGCGAGTATTACGCCTACAGCGGGTAAATAAGCGACAGCGTTACGCTCGTCTTCGTCAGACGTGTTCGGTACAGGCAAGATGGTCATCAATGCCAGCGCGGCAAACAGCGCGCGCCCTCGACGTGACTCAGCCATGCTTGGGCAAATTGTGCTGTTCAAGGTAGCCGCCCTGGCGCGGGTCTTGAGCGAACCAAAGGCGTGTGACGCAACCATAGGGTACGGCCAAGCGCCGTGCCGAACTTAATGGTAGCGCCAGGGCGAGTGCCATAAGTGTTCGGATGATGCCGCCGTGACACACTAGCAGTGTCGGTGCCTGAGTGTCTTGGATCACGGGGTGGGCAACGAGTGTGGCCATGGCGTCGGCGACGCGTTCGTATACCTGATGCAAGGGTTCGGCGCCGGGTGGCGTATGCGTTTCAGGGTCGGCGAGCCAGGCACTGTGAAATTGCGCTTCGCGTTCGGCCACGGCCGTTCTTTGCTGCCCTTCCCACTCTCCAAAATGCATTTCTCTGAAACCGTCGATCACGGTCAACGGGAGCGAACGGGATTCGGCGACCTCTGTGGCGAACTCGCGACAACGTCGCAAAGGCGAGCTTGCAATTAAGGCGTAGTCTTGGCCGTGCGCGGCGAGCTGGTTACGCATGGTCTCTTCACCTTGCGCGCTGAGCGCAACATCGGTGCTGCCGCGAAATATGTCTCCGCCTTCGCATTCACCATGCCGCAACACATCTACCGGATACAAAATCATTCGTTGGGGGCTCCCTTGTCTACCTTGGCGCTGTCGAAGCTGGCCATTTCGTTATGTAAATGCAAAGCCGATCTTAACAGTGGCAGCGCGATTAATGCAGCACTGCCTTCCCCGAGGCGCATATCAAGCGACAACAGCGGGCGGGCATTCATAAGCGTTAAAGCTTGGCGATGTGCGGGCTCCGCACTTTGATGAGCGAACAGCATCCAAGCGCGCGCAGCAGGTTGAATGCGACAGGCGAGCAATGCCGCAGCCGTGCAAATAAAGCCATCGACCAAAATGGGAATGCCGCGTTGCGCTGCGGTTAAATAGGCGCCGCACAACGCGGCAATTTCAAAACCGCCCAGATGCTGCAGCACACTGAGCGGTTCAGACAAATACATCGCGTGTTGATGTAAGGCCTGTCGAACGATTTCGGCTTTGTGGGCAACACCTTCGTCGTTTAATCCGGTGCCTGGCCCGCATACCGTTTCGGCGGGGAGATCCAGCAGCGCGCAAAAAATGGCGGCGGCTGCAGTAGTGTTGCCGATGCCCATGTCGCCACCAATAAACAGTTGTGCATCGCTGACTTGATCGCGACCGGCATTTAATGCGAGCGTAAGTTGCAGAGGGTCCATTGCCGGCGCTTCGCTAAAATCGGCGGTACTCGCATGGATGCGTGCATCCACATAGTCAGCGTGCGAGCGCGTCGCGCCATCAATCGCACCGACGGTTCCCAAATCGACAATCTGTAAATCAGCTTTGGCGTGCTTCGATAACACACTTACCGCAGCACCACCGGCGACAAAGTTGGCAATCATTTGTGCGGTGACGCTCTGCGGGTAGGCGCTCACACCGCGTTGTGCGACACCGTGATCCGCGGCAAAAACGCGCACGCATATCGTTTCGAGGCTAGGGTGGTTGGTGCGTTGCCAGGCACAAAATTGACTGGCTATGGTTTCAAGTTCCCCGAGCGAACCGGGCGGCTTGGTGAGTTGTTGCTGGTGTTGCAGTGCATGCAAATGGGCTGCGGCATCAAGCGGTGCGGCCTCGTCTAAGAGCCAGTCCAGAGTCATTATTATTTTAACCTCATTGGTAGTCCTGCGACGATAAATTCAACGCGGTCGCATACGCGTGCGAGTTCTTGATGGAGGCGACCAGCCTCGTCAACGAAGTGACGGGTTTCTGCACCCAGAGGGATAATACCTTGTCCCACTTCGTTGCTGACAAAAATCAGCTCGGCTCGAAGTGTGGGCAGCCACTTAAATAGTGCTGCGCGTTGTTCGGGCCAACAGTGTTGGTACAGGCAGTTGTTGAGCCAGAGCGTCAGGCAATCCACAAGGATGCAGCGTGAAGGGTGATCCTCCTCCTGTAATCGCTCAGCAAGCTTCAAGGGCTCTTCGACTAAGTGCCAGGATTCCGGGCCCGCTTCACGCAGCGCCTGATGGTGCGCAATGCGGGCTTGCATCTCGTCATCCAAGCCGGTGCCTGTTGCCAGGTACACAAGCTCGCCCTGTTCACGTTGTTGCCACTCGTGACAGCGTTGTTCAGCGATGCGACTTTTTCCACTGCGCGCGCCGCCCAGGATTAAGGTTTGCATAGGGGCTCTACCAAAAAATGTTGATGCCCGCCCACAGATACGATTTGGGATTGCACCGCAAACACGTCATTGACGACGTCAGTGCTCAGCGCTGTTTCGGGTGTGCCGTCGGCGACGATATGACCTTGGTTCAGCACCAGAATGCGCTGCGCATATTGAGCGGCGAGGCTGAGATCGTGAAGGACCACAATACTGTAAATACCAAAGCGACCCAGCGCATGCAGGGAGCGCATCAGCGCGTGCTGATGTGCAATGTCGAGCGCGGTGAGGGGTTCGTCCAGCAGTAACAGGCCTGTTTCGTCGCGATCACGCAAAGGCCAGAGCTGACAAAAAACGCGGGCGAGCTGCACACGTTGTTGTTCGCCGCCTGATAACTGCGTATAGGGCTCGTGTTCAAGGTGGGTTAAATCGAGCTCAGCCAAACACGCATCCACCATCACGCGGTCTGCCTCTGAGCCTGCATCGTGAGGCAAGCAACCCAGCGCAACCACTTCGCGCACCGTAAACGCAAAATTTAATTGGCTGCGTTGAGGCAACACCGCCAGTCGACGCGCGCGCTCAAGGCTCTGCCAATTGGTGAGCGGTGTATTCCACAAAGAAAGGGCACCGGAAGTGGCCGTCAGCTCACCGCTTAAAAGCTGGAGTAAACTCGATTTCCCCGCGCCATTCGGACCAACCAATACCGTCAGAGGGACGGGATCGAAAATAAGATACGGGATGTCCAGCACTTTTTGGCCCGCGCGCGTCAGCACAATGTTGTCGAGTTGAAGCTGTGAGCTTGAAGCCAAAGTGCGATCCCCCATTATTGGAAATCATAGCTGCGGTACTGACGCAGCATGAACACAAAAAAGGGCGCGCCGAGCAGGGCGATGATTAACCCGACGGGCAACTCTGATGGGGCGATGACAATACGCGACAGGGAGTCGGCTGCGCAGAGCAGACTCGCACCTCCCAGCGCGCAGGCTGGTAATAAAATACGGTGATCCGGCCCGACCACCATGCGCAGCATGTGCGGCACAATCAGACCAATAAACACAATACTGCCGGCCAAGGCCACGCTGCTGCCTGTCGCAACGCCCACAATCAAAATTAAACAGCGCTTGGTACGTTCGACATGTAAACCGAGGTGGCGCGCTTCGGATTCGCCGAGTAAAAACGCGTTTAAGGCGGGCGCCAACCATTGCAAAACCGACAGGCTGAGCAGCAGCAACACGGCGGCAATAAAAAGCCGCGCATAACTCGACGATTCCAGCGAGCCCATGCGCCACATGCTGAGTTGGCGCAAGGTGCTGCTGTCTGAAAAATATTCGAGCAGGTTACTGATGCCGCCGGCCAGTGCGGTGATGGCCATGCCGGCGAGCAACATGGTGGTGACAGAGGTCTTTTGTGCTCGCGTGGCGATGCGATATACCAGCAGCACGGCCAGCGCACCGCCGATGCAGGCACTGATCCCGGTCAGCCCCAGGCGCGATACTTGAGACAACGCACCTGCGCCGGCCAGCGCACCTGCAAAAAATATGGTCAGGCTCGCGCCGAGTGAAGCGCCTGCGGTGACGCCGATTAATGCGGGGTCGGCCAAGGGGTTGCGAAATAATCCCTGCATCGCGGCGCCACTGATGGCGAGCATCGCGCCGACACATAAAGCGAGTGCTGCACGTGGCAAGCGCAATTCCCAAACAACCAGCGCTGCGTGGGCCTGCTGAGTGTCTGCGCCGAATAACGCAAACAGGGCGTCGCGGAAAGACAGAGGGCTGCTGCCGACACACAGCGCCGTAAAAAAAATCACCAGGGTGAGTATCGAAAGCGCGCATAAATAGGCGCTTCGATGCGTGCGCGCGCTAGAAATCCACACCACGGCGAGCCTTGATGCCGGAAGTAAACGCATGCTTAATGTCTTTTACTTCCGATACGGTGTCCATGATGTCCTGCAGGGCGCTACCGCCGCCGCGACCGGTCACCACCACGCTTTGTTGCGTGGGGCGCTGTGCAATGGCGTTCAGTACGCGGGTCGCATCCAGATAATCGTAAGCGAGCATGTACGTCAGCTCATCGAGTACCACGAGATCGAAGTCTGCGTTGTTCAACAGCGCTTCGGCTTCGGCCCAGGTGCGTTCGGCGGCAGCGATATCACCCGCGCGATTTTGCGTATCCCAGGTGAAGCCCGTACCCATTTGATAAAAGTAGACATCGGGGCACTGTGCCTGAAGATACAGCTCCTCACCGCTGAGCTGCTCACCCTTGATAAACTGGATCACGCCCACTTTCTGTTGATAACCCAGCGCACGCATGACCATGCCAAACGCCGAAGAGCTTTTGCCCTTGCCGTTGCCGGTCAATAATACGCTCACACCGCGCTCGACATCAGCCGCTGCGATACTGGCATCGACCTGCGCTTTCTGTTTTTCCATCGCCTTGCGATGTTTTTCGTCTTTTTTCTGTGTGTCGTCTGTCATGCGTGCCGCCTGGGTAGATTGGCTTTAGAACGTATAGGTTAAGTTGGCCTTGAAGCTGCGGTCTTCGGTGTTGTAACCCGGGTTGAGCACGTAGTCTTCATCGGTCGCGTTGTTAATTTTGATACCGAGCACCAGTGCGTCGGCCAGTTCTACATTGGCATACAGGTCGTACAGGATGTAATTATCGAGTGTGTCTCCGTAGAGGTCCCGCTTGCCATTATAGGTCGCGACAACACCGTAATTTATTCCATCAAACTCCTGGCCTATGCGCACCACATACTTGTGTTGTGCACGCAGTGGCAGCAGCTGATCGGTTTCGTCATCGACGGCTTTGTTGTAAGACGCGCTGCCCTCAAATACGAAGGAATACACCTGGGCAGATGCGCTGGCTTCAGCCCCTTTAATTTTCGCTTTCGCGACATTGGTGGGCCGCCAAACCGAGTCTTCCCCGGGAGCCCAGTCGATCAGATTGTCGACGGTGTTCTGATAGACATTTAATTGCCAGGCGATAAAGCTCTGATCGGCTTTGAAGCCGAGCTCAAGGTTGTCAGACTCTTCCGGTTTTACATCTGGGTTGCCCGCAGAATAGGGGCCTGCTGGCCAATAGAGATCGTTCAGCGTAGGCGCTTTGAAACCTTGCGCAAAGCTCGCGAAGAGCTTATAGGTTTGAGTGAAGTTATAACCCGCCGACACATTGGCGGTGGTTTTATTTCCATAGCTGCTGTTGTCGTCGTTGCGCACGCCGACAAGCAGGTCTACTGGACCCGTTTCGCTCTGTGCCTGTGCAAATACGGCAAAATTGTCTCGACTGTCTTCAGCGTAGTCGGTTGACGCTTCCACGCGCTCGTCGTAAAAATCGATACCGCCTGTGGCCAGCAACCATTCCGTTGCCTGCCAGTCGTTTTGCCAGTAGATACTGTCACGAGTGGTGTCGAAATAGGTCTTGCCGGGGAAGGCGGCGTCGAGCTCAGTCGACTCATCCATGCTGCGACCAAAGTCGATGCGGTACTGGTAATGTTCGGTTACCGGTACGTGAGCGCCCACCTGCAGGGCTTGAATGGCCTGTTCACGATAGGGCAGGGAGCCGGGTGTGAACGTGTTGTCGTAGTCTGCGGTGCTGCCGTTGTAGACGTAACTTAAATCCAAGCGCGCGCCGGAATTAAAGTGGTAACCGGTGAACAGGGACCCGGACAGACTTTCAAAGCCGTCGGTATCGCCATTGGTTCCGCTGGTATCGGTTGTGTGATCAATGCCGTCGCTATGAATACTGCTGAGCCCGGCACTGTAGTGGAGCTGCCCGACTTGGCCGCGGCTATTCAGGCTGGCGCGGAGCAATTCGTCGGAACCGGCTTCCAACATGACCGCATTACGAGGGCTTGCCTTTTCATCGTAGGTGAACATCTGCATGACACCGCCGATGGCGTCGCTACCGTATTGCGACGAGCGTGAGCCGCGTACAAATTCACTGCGTGCGAGCTGGGCGGGGTCAATCAGCTGAAACGAGGCGGTGCCAAGTGTGGCAGAAGAAAAGCGCTGCCCATTGATTAACATCAGCGTGTGCCCGGAATTCGTACCCCGGGTATACAGCGCGACCGGTGCACCAATCCCGCCAGAGCGAACCACATCGGTCCCGGCAAGCAAGTTCAAAGACTCGGCAATGTCGATGACCTGTAAGCGTCGCATGTCGGCTTCGGTAATCACGTCAACGGATGCGAGTGCTTCGTGCTCGGTCACCTCGGTGAGCGTCGCGGTAATCAGGGTTTCTTCAAGGCGCTGTGCCTGAGTTGTACTGCTGAACGCAGTCATCGCCACAGCGGCGGAAATCGAAAAAGACAGAAAAGATTTGGAGATCATATTCAGTATCCACAGGATTCAAAATATGATGCTTCGGTAGGAAAACGAGGGCCGACTGCATTCGAGCCACAGGCAGCACACGGATGTCGCCCACCGCAACATCGGTTATCACAGCGCTGGGTCAGGCTGTGTTGCTTCAAGGCCGGTATCCGGGCTGATGGCTGAACACGTTCCTGTGCTCCATACTCGGCCTTCCCATGTAAACACAGTGGCGTTGTCGATCTGCTTGCGGATCGTCGAGTATGATGGGCCAAATCACCGTTGCGGGGGCAGCGCTGGAAATTCACCAGCTTCCCGTTTAACACGAGTGTACTTTGTTACCATGACCGGCATAAACCCCGTCAAGCACAAAACACGCGCGCACCCTGAAACTGTCGCGCATCATAGGGCTTGGTTGTTCAGAACTCAAGTTGGGCGCCTGTGCCCGACCTCCCTGTAAGGGTAAGCAGATCGATGTCTTCACTGGGTTATCGCCAGATTCTGAACCAGGCCTGGCCGATCATATTGGCGAATGCGGCCGTGCCTCTGCTGGGGCTTGTCGACACGGCAGTGATGGGGCATTTCGGCTCGCCGCGCGATTTGGCCGCGCTCGCCGTGGCCACCATGATCTTCAATTTTCTCTATTGGAGTTTTGGCTTCCTGCGTATGGGGACGACCGGGCAGGTGGCTCAATACAGTGGCGCCAATGACACGCGAGCCGTGGCCACGGTGGTCCTGCAATCCTTGATGATGGCGGGAGGCATAGCGGCGGTGTTAATTGCAGTGCAGTGGCCGTTAAGAGCGCTTGCTTTGCAGCTTCTTGCTCCACCGGCAGCGGTCAGCGGCATTGCCGCCGAGTATTTTGCGCTTCGCATTTGGGGCGCACCGGCGACCCTCAGCCTGTACGTGATCAGCGGCGTGTTGATCGGGCGTGGGCAGAGTAAGCATTTATTGTGGATGCAACTGTGTTTGAATGGCAGTAACGCCGTGTTGGACCTGTTGTTTGCAGGTGTGTTCGGGATGGGTGCAAAAGGCATCGCGCTCGGCACCTGCTTAGCCGAATATCTGACTGCCTTGCTGGGCTTGAGCTGGTTGCTGCGCGACCTGAAGTTTATGCGGGTGTATCGCGAGTCTGAGTTAGGCAGTGCGCTCGTCACGCTGAAAAAATTGCTGGCGATTAACGGCAATCTCTTTATTCGTACCCTCTTTTTACTGGTGGCCTTTGCCTTTTTTACGCGGATGGCAGGCGGCTTCGGAGCAGAGGTGCTCGCGGCCAACCACATCCTGCTGCAGTTTATTTCCTTCAGCGCTTTTTTTCTGGATGGCTTTGCGTTTGTACTGGAATCCCTTGCCGGAAAAGCCTACGGCGCGCGCGATCGGGCCGCGCTGCGCGTTGCGCTATACAAAAGTTCGGTGGTCGCGGTGGGCACCGCGCTGTGTTTAAGCCTGCTGTTGTGGTGTTTTGGGGCCGTGTTTATTCAGCAATTAACGCGCTTCGACGACATCGCTGAACTCGCGATGGGCTACCTACCCTTAGTGGCCGTGTATGTGCTGTTGTCCGTCGCGGCTTTTCAACTGGATGGGCTGTTTATCGGTACCTCGCACAGTGCGGCGATGCGCAATTGCTCGGTCGTGTCGACCTTGTGTTTTATTGCGTCGTGGTATCTGTTGTTTGATGTCTGGGGCAACGCGGGCTTGTGGATGGCGTTTGTTGGCTTTGTGGTTTGGCGGGCACTGACGCTGTGCTGGTATACACCGCGGGTATTGCGAATTGAAGGGGAGTAAAAAAGTCGAGGCGCGCAGGCCCCGACAAAGTGGTGTTGCTTATTTTTCGAGGTAGTATTTACGCAGTTTTTTCAGGTCTTTTTTGTCGACACCGATTTCGCTGGCAAGATAGTTTTCCACGCCGCCATATTGATCATCGATGGCGTTCAGGGCGAACACGATAAAGGGCGTGCCGTCTTCCGTGTAAAGAGGACCTGGTTCGTCACCGGCCTTGTCTTTGTATTGCATCATCATCGCGGCAAAGCTGTTTGTTTTGGCCGCCTCTTCAAGATTGACATCACCGAACTCATTTTTAGGACGACGGAATTCGGTGGACAAAAGGTAGTCTCGAATAACGGTGTCGCGAGGCACACCCAGCGCGCTCAGTACCATGGCGGAAGCAAAGCCGGTGCGGTCCTGTCCGGCAGAACAGTTCACTACCATCGGCACGTCGCGGTTCAGCAGCGAGTCAAAATAGATTTTTAACTGGGGTTTCAAAAACTGCGGGAATGCGGTGTAGAACACTTCCATACTCGGAATTTCGCCGCTGCTCTGGCTGAAATTGGCCGCGAGATTACGGAAGCTGTAGTCGTGACGCAGGTAGTCGAGCTCGGCATTTTTTGCCCACTGGTTGGGAAAGAGTTCCAGTTCCTCGTCGGAGCGCAAATCCAGCACAGATTGAAAGCCAAAGCGTTGCAGGTAGGCCTGATCGGTTTCGCTTAGCGTGGTCATTGCACCGGAGCGGAACAACATGCCACGCTTAACGTACTTGTTGTCTTCGGTTTTGTAGCCGCCGAGGTCGCGGAAGTTGGACCCGCCTTCCAGTGGCAGCAGTCGATCATAGCTGTCTTGCAGCGTGGAGACTTGCTGGGCGACATTGATCGCCACCGGGTGTGTTTCAGACAGAGCCAGAGGTGCGAGACAGGACAGGGCAACCAGGCTCAGGCCATGGCTCACGGCTTTTTTAATATTCATCGATTTTTCCTCAAATTTAGGTAGGCGCGCCGATCCCGGCGCGCATGGAAAGGGACAGCTCATCAGTAGTTAAAGCGCACACCCACCAGGAAGTGACGGCCATAGCCTTCCACCTGATTGATCGTGCCGTTGCCTGCGCGACGCACATCAATTTCGTCGGTCAGGTTGTTGGCATTGGCGTACAGGGACATCACCGCTTCGTCGTTAAACAGCGGAATTTCGTAGGCAATATTGAAGTCCACTCGGGTTTGTGGATCCCACATTTCATCTGGGCTCTCGATCGGGGAGACCCACTCGTCTCGGTACTGATAGTTCAGGCGGGTGGAGATGCCGTATTTTTCGTAAATCAGTGAGGCGTTGTAGACCAGATCAGAGGTGCCGGGCAGCGGGTGTGTTTCGCCGTTCAGGTCTGTAAATTCACTGTCCAGAATGGTGGCGTTGGCGCTGATGCCGAAGCCGCTGAGGAAGCCGGGCAGCAAGCCTTCTGCGTTGCCAATAAAGTTCAGCTCCACACCGTTGAAGGTGCCGTCCTCGCCGTTCACCGCACCGGTGTATTCCCATTCTTCACCCGCCGCGCTCGCGACATAGACGCCGCCGTCGATGGTGGAGCTGTCCGCGTAGATCACGTTGTCGACTGTGCGGTAGAACACGCCGGCAGAGAGCAGGCTAGCGGGAGAAAAGTACCACTCCAGCGCGCTATCAAAGCCAATGGACTCTTCCGCCTTCAAGGTTGGGTTCCCGCCTCGCACTTCTTTGTCGACCACGTTCACGTCGGCGGCGGCGCGCCATTCGCTGTAGGTTGGGCGGTTAATCCCTGTGGAAATGGAGTTGCGCCATTTCAACGCTTCCGTCAGGTTCCAGTTCACATGCAGAGCCGGTAAGACATTCGTGAACGTGTCATCGACGCTGATGGGCTCGCCTTCCACGGTACCTTCACTGGTGTAGTCCGTCGTCTCGACGCGAGCGCCGAAGACGATGTTGCCCCAATCGAAATCGGTGGTGGCCATCGCATACACGGCAAGGATGTCTTCGTTCAACGCAATGAGAGCGTCGTCGCTGACATCGTCATTCAGCGTGCCGGTGTCTTTCCACGCCTGGTAGAGGCCTTTGTTGTCGTAGTAAGTGCCGCCGATGCTGTTGTCCATGTCGGTATCCCACAGCTCGCCGGTGTTGTAGCTGTCGATGTCACTGACAGGGAAGGCGTAGTTCAGCAGTGGGCTGGCGACATAGCCGTTGGCTTCCTTGGTGTCGTACTGCAAACCGAGGTCGAGCTTGGCGTCTTGGCCGAACCAGGTGAAGTCGCGACCGGCATCGAATTTGAACTTCTGGTTTTCGATATCGAGCTGCTGAACGTAGTGAATGCCGAGGGTGAAGGCATAGCTCAGCGTATCGAGTGGCTGGGCTAGGATCAGCGTTGGGTCTTCGAGGTTGCTGAGGTCATAGCTGCCCGCGGTGCCGGCACCCATGCTTTGCGGGATGGGCAGATCCATGCCGAATTCGGTGTCGGTCAGGCTCGCGCTGGCGCTGAAATCCCAGGCGCCTGCGGCGAACTCTGCGCCCAAGGTGTGGGTTTGCGTGGAGTTTTGGTATTTGCCGTATTCGAGGGCGCGGGTGACGGCCATGGGCAGCATGGTCCCGACGGTGCCTTCGTTCGGCTCGATCAGCGCAAAGACGAACTGGTTGCGCTCCTCATGATCGACAAACTCGCTGTACAGCGTAGAGAGGTAAACGCGCTTGATGACGTCGTCACCGCTGTATTCCAGGCGGCCGCCGTAGGCTTTGTCTTCGCGCTTGACCTTGTAGTTGCGGAAGTCGAGTTCGTTGACGATCAGCTCACCGTTGTCTGGGTTCACATCCAGATCAAATTCGCGGTTGTCCGTAATTTGTTCGCGGCTGTTTTCTGAGCCGTAGGCCACAATGCCGAAGTGCTCGTTTGACCATGAACCGCGCAGACCGTATTTGGAAATATCGCCGCCGCCGAGTTCCTGCTCGCCGGTACCGATATCGGCCGAGAGGCCAAATCCCGCTTTGTCGAAGGGGTTAAAGGTGTTGATGTTGATGAAGCCTGCGACCGACTCGCCGGGCATGCTGGGCAGAATCGCTTTGTTGGCTTCGATACGGCTGGTGATCACCGAGGGGAAGCTGTCAAAGCGGGGAATGCGCCCGTTTTCTGCACCGGGCACATCAATGCCGTCCAGCGCGATGGCAGTGTAGCGGAAGGGCGCGCCACGGAAGTTGATGTAGCGTGCCTGGCCCTGGTCGCGCTCAATCGCCAGACCGGGAATGCGGCCCAGCGAGTCCGCGAGGTTTTGGTCTGGAAAGCGGCCGATGGCGTCGGAAGCAATGATCTCCACATTGTTTAGTGACTCACGTTTGGCATCAATCGATGCGATCTGCGCGTCGCGAATCGGCTGAGCCAGAATGTGCACTTCTTCGATCTGTATAGGCGCCTGTTGTTCTTGTTGTTGGGCCAACGCGTCTGCACCGAGTGCGCTCAAGCTGAGCAGTGATACCCAGCGTGAGAGTGGATGTTTCTGGAAAGAAACCATTAGGGTTCTCCTGAATAGTCGTTTTGTAAGTGTGTGTATTTCCCCGAGACGCTGAGTATCGAAAGGCTGTGTTGAAGGTTTGTGAAAGTGATATCGCTGTGTGATTTAGAGATGTCTCTAAATAAAAACGCAATTAAAACAGTGGGTTGCAGGTCGTGCTGTCGGGGTGCTTTTTTGTGTCATGCGTCGAAATGAATGCGCTCGACCGGGGTAGAGAGGCGGTATTTATTACGGGAGGTGCGAGGGTCACGCTCCATATCAAACAGGTAGCCTTGGGCCAGAGGCTCGCCGAGTGCGCGCACGAGCTCTTCTTTAATTTTGCTGCGGTTCTGGTCGAGGGTTTTCGCGCGAAGGCCTTTTTCACGGAGGTCGTTGATGGCCTTGCCATGCCCTCCAAATTGTTCCAGTAGTGCGATGAGCGCATTGGCGTTGTCGCGGTCGGCTCGATTTGCGGCGGGATTGATGTACCAGCCCGCCTCGTCATGAACGCGGCGCTGGGCGTACCAGTAGTAATAGATGAATGGCGTTGCGGGCAGCGACAGCGGCAAGCCGTGAATGCGCACTTCGCGGCGTTGAGGCGCAAAGATGATGCCCTCGTCGCAGTCCGCGATGTGTATCGCGCGACTGAGGTCTTCGCCCCGACGCAAGGCCTGTTCAAGCCAGGCCCATTGTGTCGATGAGAAGGTCTGGGCTGAAGGGTGTTCACATAATGTGTGTAATTCAGCGAGGGGCAGCAGCTCAGCGTCGAGCAGGGAGCGAATCGCCGACTGCGAGGTGTCGGGCAGCTGACAGAGGCGGTGGGCGGCGGACTTCGCGTCGGGTTTCGCCAGGCCTGCCAGCTGCAGAGTCTGTTGCCATTGTGCTTGTTTGGGTGGCATGGGGCGGGGCAGGCCAGCAATGGCGGTGAGGCACAGTGCGGCGAGCAGGGCCGTGACACTGAGCACGGCAGCCCAGTGGTAGTCGTAAAACACATTCAGGCTCAATGATTGTAAGCCGTACTCTTCGGGAAGCTCGACATCGATGAGCGCACGCGTGCCCTTTTGCCCGCTAAAAGGGATGGTATCGATACGCTGCACCCGCGCATGGCAGTCGCGCAACAGGCTCACTCGGGTTTCTGCACACAAGTTCGCGAGGTCGGCATTGATGCGTTCGGCAAGCTGAGTCGAGTCGCTGTGTGTTTCGAGGTGGTATAACGCGATACTTTGCGTGTTATCGCGCAACAGGGTGTTCAGTGTTTCGGTCACCTGCTGTTGGAAGCGGTGGCCCAGTTGCCAACTGCACAGCGCTGTTAACGCCAACCACAGGCCAAATCCGGCCGGAAGCCAATAGCGCCACGGGCCCAGAGTCATCGTGCACAGCTCCGCGCAGGGCCTTGAGGGCTGGGTGGTTCCTCTTTAAATAGCGGAATACGCACCAGGGCGCGGACCACCTCGCACAGCAGTGGGCTGTCCGCCATTGGCCGACTCAAATACCAGGTCACCGGTGGGGAGTGGTGGGGCAGCGCCAGGGTGTGCGCGTCGTTGGCATCCAGCCCCCAGAGCTGCAGGCCCGGGCTGGTAATGATATCGACTTCGCCGCTGTTGAAGGCGGTATACAGGGCCTGCAGGCTGGGATAAAGGCGGCGTTGATCGTCGTTCAGCACGATGCCGGCTTCCCGCAGTGTCTGCTGAGGTAATTGAAAGAAGCTCTGGCTGTAGGAGTCGTCGAGTAAACCGACGCGTTTGTTGGCGAAATAGGTTTGCGTGAGCTGTGGGCGCTCTTTTTTACCGACCCAAAACACGGGGTACGAGACGGTTTCGGCCACGGCGCTGTAAAAGTCATCAAATTCCGGGACGAGCCCGTGGACGAGGTAGTCGCGATTCCAAATCAGGTGGTAGTCCTGCTCAATAATGTGCTGCGCCGTCAGAAAGCCGCGCGGGCGCCAGGTGACTTTGACCGAGCCGAAGTGCTGCGCGACAAGGGGCGAGTCGCACAGCGTCTGCGCAAAGAGCTGGGCATAGCTTGAGGTCAGGCTCAGTACCTGAAATGTGGCGTCGTTTTGAGCCGCAGACTGCGTCTCGCAGAACTCACTTGCGTAATCGCCTAGCGAAATCGGCGCGAGGGGCTGGCGCACAAGGCTCACCGACACAAACGCGATAAAAAGGATCGCAATGCAGGCCCCCGCATAAGGCAGCCACAGCCGAATTGGCGCGCGCACACCAAGCTCCTGAAAAGACAAACGAGAGCGAAAAATAAGACAGTTTGGTTACAGCTTCGTGAAAATCCACAAGCCAAAGCCACAACGTATCCATTGGGGTCAGACCCCGACGCATACGCTGGGGTCTGACCCCAATGGATACGTTGCTTTTATTCGTGCGTGAATTGGTGGGGAGAGGGCTATACTTCAGGGACAATAACACAGCAAGGAGTCGTATCATGTCTCACCGAAAAGCCGCGTTGGTGTCTGCTTCTGACCAGAGTGATGTTGATCTCAACCCGATGTTGGACGTTGTTTTTATTCTGCTTATCTTTTTTATCGTTACCGCGTCCTTCGTCAAGGAGCAGGGCCTCGCCATGGAGCCGCCCGCCCCGCCTCGCACGGACAGTTCTACCCTGCCATCTCTCGGCTTCACCGTCACAGAAAACGACGACATATTGCTCGATGGGCGCCGTATTGATTCTGCCGCTCTGCGCGCTTTGATTGCGCAGCGAGCGGCGGCTGCCGATGGCAGTCTCGGGGTATCGGTGCGCGCCCACGAACGTGCTTCGGCGTACAGCTATGTCAGCATTCTTGATGCCGCTCGCCAGAACCACATCCCCAACGTCGGCCTCCAGCTCTACGCCGACACCCTCTAGAACGCATACGCTGGGGTCTGACCCCAATGGATGCGTTGTGGATACCGGTTTCTTGGAAGGGAAACCGGTATTGGCGCACAGTTTTTGGATTTGTGGCCATTAGGCTTAGCCCATTGACCTGCCCATTAAGGCGATACCGGGGCGGGCTTGCAGTCCGTATTCTGATCGGGAATTTTGAACACATGAGACTCGATCATGAAACCTATCACTATGCGTTTAACGGCCCTGTGTGCCGTGCTTTCTCTCGCGGCCTGCGGCGGCGGGGGTGGCAGCAGTGCCGATAGCGGCCAGCTGATTCCCGACATCGCGGTGACTCCAGTCCCGGAAGCCACTACACCAGAACTCTCCGTGCCCGACCCTGTCGCACCTATAACCGATTCTTCTTCGGACGACGAAGACAACGTTGTCGACGGCAGCTTGATCACCATCGGCGACGGCGGCAGTGATGGCAACGCCGGCCCTCGCCCGGAAACCGAAGACGAGATGGCAATCCCGGTCGCGCCGGTCCAACCCCCCATTCAAAACATTGATACCGGCGACAGCACGGAAACGGATACTCCCGAAGTTACTCCTGAGCTGGAACCCTCGGCCCCTGAAAGCGTAATCGAACCGGAGCTGCCTCAACTGGTTGAAGGTGGAGAAAGTAATGTAGGTACTCACTATCAGGTGGGTGAGCGCTACGCCGACCATATTGACTACAGCCAATTGGGCGGCGAGGGCCAGTCGGCCAATTACCGTGTGATCGGCTATTACATGCCGTCACTCGACGGCTCCTTCCCTCCAAGCGCCATAGGCGAGGCTCAGGCCAAGCAGCTCACGCACATCAACTTTGCGTTTATCGGCATTAATGAGGCGCTTGAGTGCGACTTCATCGACGAGCAAGATGCCGGAGCCGTCGCGCAGAGCATTGCCGAACTGCAATCCTTGAAGAGCTGGAACCCGAATCTGAAAACCCTGTTCTCCATTGGCGGTTGGGCGGAGTCCAATGACGCGTCCGCGAAAGTGGGCCGCTATCGCGATGCCTTCAAGCCGCAGAATATTGCGCATTTCGCCGAGTCCTGTCTGGACTTTATGGAAACGCACGGCTTTGACGGTATCGACATCGATTGGGAGTACCCCCGTACCGAAGACACCGACAATTTTGTTGCTGGCCTCGCACTGATTCGCGATCAGCTTGACGCACGGGGCGAAGGTGAATTACTGACGATCGCCGGAGCCGGTGGTGCGTTTTTCATGAGCCGCTACTACCACAAGCTGCCCGAGATCGTCGCCGAACTCGATTTCATCAACCTGATGACCTACGACCTCAACGGTCCCTGGCAGGGCGTGACGCGTACCAACCATCATGCGCATCTTTACGGTCACGCCGACGAACCGCGTTTTTACAACGCCTTGCGTGAAGTCCAGCTCGGCCTGACCTGGTCCGAAACCACACAGCGTTTCACCAGCCCCTTCGCACTGACCGTGGATGCTGCGGTTCGCCAACACCTGCTGATGGACATCCCGCGCGAAAAAATCGTCATGGGTGTGCCGTTTTATGGTCGTGCCTTTTTTAACACCGCAAATGCGAACGACGGTTTGTATCAAAGCTTTAATACACCCGGCGGTGATCCGTATGTCGGTGACCCTTCCTTGCTCTACGGTTGCAGTGCGTGTGAAGCGCGCAACGAGCCGCGCATCGCGACCTATCGCGAAATTCAGCAACTCGCGGCAGGCGATTGGGGTTACGAGCAGCACTTTGACGACCTGACCAAAGCCGTCTGGTTACATCATCCAGAGCGCGGCATTTTTGTGTCTTACGACAGCCCCATGAGTCTGCGCTACAAAACAGACTACATAAAAAGCGAAGGACTGGGCGGTGTCATGTTCTGGCATCTCGGCCAAGACGATGCACAGTTTTCGCTGCTCAATACTTTGCACGATGAATTAAATGGTGAGGGCGCCGATGATCGTCCGGTAATTGATCCGGAGCCGGAGCTGCCCACCGTGGAGCCGACGCCTGACGCGACCCCTACGCCTGTAACAACCCCGTCTCCCGACAGCGGCTTAATCACCGTGGAGCAGCCTGGTGCCATCAATATTGCGTGGATGCCAACCGAATACGCCTCTGCGCCCGCCGACCTCGAACTGCGTTGGAATATGTGGTGGGGTGAAAACGGTCACCGTTGGTACGCCTATCTGAACGGTGAACAAGTGCATGGTGCAGATTTAACTGCTGCGAGCCCGGCAGCGCAAAGTGCGGCAGTGAACCTCTCTATTCTCAGCGCTGGTACCCATGAACTGCGTGTGGCCCTGTGTAATGAAAACAGCACCCAGCAAGTGTGCAGCAGTGCGACTGTGCAAATACAGGTTGCAGGCGATGCCGGCGTGGTTGTGCCGACGCCGACCCCTTCACCGGTTCCCACCGCCGTGCCGACCCCCACGCCTACGTCGACGCCAACACCTGTGCCGACACCCACACCGACCCCCGGCCAAAGTGGCAACAGCTTTTACGACGAACTGGCTGCAACAGAAGCGGCGCTTACTGACACACCCTTAATGGCGGAAGTGAAAGCATCGATCGCCACCATCAGCAACGAAGCCGTCGAAGCGGTGGCACCGTTGCGTGCCGCGAACCCGGACAACGTGCGACGCGTTGAGTCGATTATTGCGGAGGCCGACTGGGAATTTCTGTTTCCTGAGCGTGCGCCGGAATACACCTACACCCACTTCCTGCAAGCAGTCGCCAAGTTCCCCGCGCTGTGTGGCCCCTACGACGACGGTCGAGATGCCGAGGCTATTTGCCGTAAAACCCTCGCCACCATGTTCGCGCACTTCACTCAGGAAACCGGTGGCCACACCGCACACTGGGCTGTGCCAGAGTGGCGCCAGGGGCTGGTGCACGTCCGCGAAATGGGCTGGGATGAGACCATGCGCGGTGGCTACAACGGGGAATGCAATCCCGATGTCTGGCAGGGGCAAACCTGGCCCTGCGGGACGTTCGACAATGGCGACTACCTGTCCTACTTTGGTCGTGGCGCCAAGCAGTTGAGCTACAACTACAATTACGGCCCATTTTCAGAAGCGATGTTCGGCGATGTTCGCGTATTACTCGACGCGCCTGAACTCGTTGCCGACACGTGGCTGAACCTCGCCAGTGCGATTTTCTTCTATGTCTATCCGCAGCCACCTAAGCCCAGCATGTTGCACGTGGTCGATGGTACCTGGCAGCCCAACGCCAGTGATCTCGCTGCGGGCTTAGTGCCAGGCTTTGGTGTCACTACGCAAATTATCAACGGCGGCGTTGAGTGTGGCGGCAGCGAAGAAATTGCACAGAGTCGAAACCGCATTGCGTATTACCGTGAATTTGCCGCACACCTGAATGTGCCCATTGCGAATGACGAAGTGCTCGGTTGTGCGGGCATGCAACAATTCAGCGAAGCCGGTGCTGGCGCTCTGGCGATCTACTGGGAGCAGGACTGGTCTTACAACGCGAATAATCCTGGCGGTGAAAGCTTCGCCTGTAAACTCGTTGGCTATCAAACCCCATTCAGTGCGTTCCGCGAGGGCGACTACATTCGCTGTGTAGAACATCATTTCGATGTGAGCCAGATGGCGCAAGAGGGTGGCGATACATCTAACTCGGAAAACAGCGGCTCGGACAACACGGACTCAGGAAATACGGATTCAGGAAATACTGACTCAGGCGCTCCAGGTTCCGAAAATAGCGGTTCCGAAAATTCGGGCAACGGTTCTGATGACTACAACCCGCAGGCACCCGCAGCGGGCTACCTGCAGGACTCAGGAAAAGTGGTCGGGACCTATTTTGTTGAGTGGGGAATTTACGGTCGGGATTATCATGTGAACGATATCCCTGTACAAAACCTGACTCACGTGCTGTTTGGATTTATCGCCATCTGCGGCGACAACCCCCATGCCTCTGGCGGCGCGCAATCGGCCATCAACCAGGAGTGTGCAGACAAACAGGATTTTGAAGTTACCCTGATTGATCGCTTTGCCAATTTGCAAAAAACGTATCCCGGCGATACTTGGATCGATGACACCAGCGGTTCAGAGTACAACGGAAATTTTGGCCAATTTAAAAAGCTCAAAGCGGCGCACCCACACCTTAAAATATTGCCCTCCATCGGTGGCTGGACGCTTACCACGCCTTTTTATGAAATGGCGAAAAATGAGCAAAACCGAGCGATCTTCGTAAACTCAGCCATTGAATTTATTCGTAAATACGATTTCTTCGATGGCATCGACATCGATTGGGAATACCCCGTCTATGGCGGCACCGACCCGGAGTTAAGTTCTGCGGCCGACACGCAGGGCTATAACGATTTAATGCGGGACCTGCGTGTCGCGCTGGATGCCTTGTCCGTCGAGACCGGTCGTGACTATGAGCTGACCAGCGCCGTCGGTGCGGCGCCGCAAAAAATTGATGCGATCGATTATGTCACCGCGTCGAATTATCTCGACTATATCTTCCTGATGTCCTATGACTTCATGGGAGCGTGGGACAACACCACCGGTCATCACACGGCTGTATATGGAAATAAGGATACCGAGGAGGGCTTTAACACCTTCGATGCGATCAACAACATGCTCGACGTGGGTGTCCCTGCAGACAAACTCGTCGTCGGTGCGGCCATGTACGGCCGAGGGTGGACCGGTACGCAAAACACCGGTACTCACGCGCCGGAATTGTTCCCGCTATACGGTGAGGCGAGTGGCCCGGGCAGCGGTACTTGGGAAGCGGGCGTCTACGATTACAAAGATCTGTACGACAACTATATCGGTACGAACAACGAAGGTATCAACGGTTTCACGGTGGTGTACGACGAAGTCGCGCAAGCACCTTATCTTTGGAACGCAACAACCGGCGAGTTCATCAGCTACGAAAGCCCTCGCTCCATCGAGGCCAAGGGCGAGTTGATCGATATGTACAACCTAGGGGGCATCTTTTCCTGGGAAATCGACGCCGACAACGGCCTTCTGCTCGACGCCATGAATCGCGCCGTCGGCAATAGCCCAACGCCTTAAATTCAAACCAGTTTGGTCAAGCCCCGAAAGGGGCTTTTTTTGTTCCCGTCTCAAAAATCGCATCCGATTTTGTTTAGCCTGATCCACATGCTACTTTAGCGCGTACCCCCTCATGCCATTTATACGCGGGATGTGAATTTGGATTGGGTTTCAGTCTTACTCTGGTCGGCCACGCTTCTGGTGACAGTGGGGACGCTGCTGCCGGGCTTGAAGATCTCGCATTGGTTGGTGCGAGGTTTTGATTTTCCGCGTCTGCAATTTGCCAGTCTCGCGTGTTTTCTACTGATTATCGAACTTGCGCTTGGGCCTGCCTCCAGCCCCTCAGCGTGGGCGCGTTGTGCGTTGCTTTTGGGTTCGCTTTCGGTGCAGCTTTGGTGGATTTTGCCTTATACGCCGATTTTCCCGGTGCAGGTGCCGCAGAGTAAAGCAGGGGATGACGTGCAAGAGATTTCCCTGATCACCGCGAATGTGTTGATGACTAATCGCAACTACGGGGCCTTGCTGTCCATTCTCAAAGACGCGAAGGCTGATGTGGTGGTGACGCTTGAGACGGACACGCGCTGGGAACAGGCGTTGAGCGAATTAGAGGCTGAGGCCTGGGGTTATGTGCATACCGTGAAAGTGCCGAAAGACAACCTCTACGGCATGCATGTGTATTCCCGATTGCCGCTCGAGGACGTGCATATCGAGTACCTGGTGGAGGAGGATGTGCCTTCGGTCCATGCCTGTGTACGGCTCGAAGGCGCGCGTCGCATTCGCGTGCATTTTCTGCATCCCGCGCCACCGAGCCCAACCGAAAATACACTGAGTGCCGAACGTGATGCAGAGCTGGTCGCGATGGCCAAAACCCTAGCGGATAGCTGTGATCCGATTATTGTCACGGGGGATCTCAACGACGTGGCGTGGTCACGCACGACGCGACTGTTTCGCAAGATCAGTAAGCTGCTGGACCCTCGGCTAGGCAGAGGCATGTTTAATACTTTCCATGCAAAGTGGCCTTTTATACGATGGCCGTTGGATCACCTTTTTCACAGTGAGCACTTTTCGCTTGTGGAAATGCGCCGGTTACCTGCGTTCGGCTCTGATCATTTTGCCTTATACAGCTGTTTGGCGCTGCGCCCGGAGCAGTCCGAGCAGCACTCCGCACCGGAGTTGGATAACGAGGACCGCGAATTTGCCAAAGAAACGCTCGAGTCCCAGCCTGTGAGTCCGAGCGACGTACCGAAGCTTTGAGATTAAGGCCCCCGCTTAGTTGAAGTGTGTGTGCTGCAAGGCGGGAGGGGGCGGCATTAAATGCCTGGTAGATAGGGCCTCAAGCGCGAAAACTCGACAGCTTATCGCGAATAGTGCGGTCAATATCGCCGCGCTGCAACGCGGAAAGTGCGTCGAGTTTTTTCAGGCTCACACGATGTAAGTGCATCAAGGGCCGACCATCCTTCGACGAGCGACGTAAATCCGAATTCAGTAGCACCGGTAAAAAAGGATCGTCTTCGCCGAAGCGATACTGAAATTTCTGAAAACCTTTGCGCGCTTCAATCCCTTTCCAGCGTTTTTCGCCTCGCGGCTTGTAACACAGAATCCAGTCTTTGCTTTGACGCACTTCCCCAGGGCTGATCACCATGCCCGTCGGCACCACGGCCGCTTCCGGCACATTGCAAAAATTATCGTGAAAGGCATAAGGGTTGGGCAGCACCACAACAGAATGGCGTGGTTCATGTGTGGTGCGCATTTCGTAGTTGGAATACAGTTGTCGTACGGACCCGGAAAAAATACAGAAGCTGTCTTCAAAGCGCTTGAGAAAATCGACCGCGGCTTCACGGTACTGGAATCCAGCGAGTTTCCAGATCAAATCGGAGTTGGGTTGAGCCGTATACATGGTCGTTTCTCGTTTGCGTGTTGTTCAGTCTCTTGGTCGTGGTGGCGTCCCTCCCCATTTGAGTGGCCTAGGCCAAAAGGCTTAGGCCACTCGATGGCTGTTATCCGTATCGTGGAATGCGGCTTGCCTCAGCGGCCGCTGCCCGCTACAAACCAGGCTTCAACACGATTGCCGTTGGCGGGTTTCAAGCGCTTAAGGTTTGCGTGCTGGGCGGCCTGATAGCGGCGCTGGCGTCGCTCGGCTTCGTTTAATTGCTCGAAACGCTGCTTACTGCGTTGCAGTTGACGCTGTTCCTGCCGCACTTGCAGGGAGTGCGTGGTGCGACGCATTGTTTTCTGAGCGCGTTGTTTTAAGCGGTCGCAGGCCTTTCGGTAGCACTCGCCGGTATGCAGATACACGCGGTAGGCGAATTTTTCAAAGCCCACCAGCACGGCGGTGCTGCGCTTCATTAGCCCGCGCAGCCCCTTGTACATGGGGTTCAGCCCTGGGGGGGACTCGGGCATTTTCTCAGCCACGCTGTGTTCTTCCTGCGCCTGTAACTGACGCAGCAGACGGCTCGCGTGCTGCTTGAAGCTGTCTCGCTCGCGTTTAAAGCGCAGGGCTTGGCGTTGCATGCGCTGCAACTGCAAGTCCAGCGATTGATACTGTTGCTTGAGTGCTTGCAGTTCTTGTTCGGCGGTGCTGTGTGTCTTAGTCATGGTGCGCATGTCGTGTTGGAAGCCCTTGGCGGTATTGCCTGATACGGTGCACATAGTAGCGATGGCATCTAATGTCTTGTATCGGCCAAAGAGGTATTAAGCGACCTAGTCCCTTAGGGCTATACTTGCAGCACAGGCCTGTGCCTAAAATGGGAACCACGCCCAAGGGGAATACCAACTGTCCATGAGTACTGCGAGATCCAGGTGGCTGGCCTGCGCCCTGTTTGGGCTGCTGAGTCAGGCGGCCTGGCCCGAGACGAGGCCGGAAGATGCGGCCGCGCTGCGCGTGAAAGCGCAGTTTGTCTACAACTTCACCAACTACGTGAGCTGGCCCGACGACGCCTTTGCTTCCGCGCAGGCGCCGGTGGAAGTGTGCCTCTTTGGCGAGGTGGCGTTCGAGCCGTACCTGCGTTCGTTTGAGGGGGTGATCATCGGCGAGCGGCCGCTGGCCTTACGCAGTTCGATGCAGCTTGATGACGTGCGACAAGGCTGCCACCTATTGTTTGTGGATCACGCTCAGCGAGTGCGCCTGCCCAATTTCTGGGATGAAATTGAATACGTCTATGTGCTCAGTGTGGGGGAGCGCAGTGAATTTGCCGACAACGGCGGTATCATTAGCATTTATCGCGCATCGGATCGACTGCGCTTTGATGTGAATATCTCCAACGCGATCAATAACGGGTTGTTCCTTGATTCTGACCTGCTCTCGCTCGCGCGCACGATTAAACGCAATACCGAATGAGCGATCTTCCGCAGACCGGCCGCAATACCTCCATTCAGACCAAAATTGTTCTGACGGTGCTGTTCGGGCTCGGCCTCTCGATGCTGGTGACCTTCATTAATTTTATTTCCTACGATCGTCACGCCACGCTGGAATCCCTCAAGGCCGAACTTCAAGTCCTCGCTGCGATCACCGCCGCGCGCAGCAGTGCCGCGATGGCCTTTGAGGATCAAAGCGTTGCGGAAGAAAATCTGCACTATTTGTCCCTGCGCAACAATATTCAGGCAGCGTGTATCTTTCGCAGCGATCACTCGCTTTTTGCACGCTTTGAACGCAACGCGGCGCTGCTCGCCTGTCCTGAGTCCGCCACGGAGGCGCATTGGTCTCGCACTCTGGATGACGCGCAATGGATTCACGCCGACGAAGTGATCGCCAACATAAGCCAGCAGCAGGGGCGTATCGTGGTGATCTCCGATACCTCTTTGCTGGATGCACGTTTGAAAAAATGGGCGGGGCTGGGCGCGGTCACGGTTTTGATTACCGGGCTGTGTTTTATTTTGATGATGGTACGGCTGCGCTCCTTGGTCGTCGCGCCGTTAACGCGTTTGACCCAGGTGGTGGATCAGGTCAAGCGCACCAATGATTTAAGCCTGCGCGCACCGGTCACCGACGACGATGAAATTGGCCAGTTGATTCGCTCCTTTAACGACATGCTGAACCTGATCGAAAGCAGTAATGTGGACTTGGCCATCGTCTATGACGAATTGGTCACGCGCAGTACTGAGGCTGAAGCGTCGGCAGTCGAGCTGGAAGCACAATACGAAGAAATCAAAGATTTCTTAAGTGGCGCCGCGCACGATCTCCGCCAGCCCTTACAAGCGATGGCCATCTTTGTGGACATGCTGCAGCAATCGAGCCCCGATCAGCGGGCCGCGCTGGAAGAAAAACTGCGCAGCGCGATGAGCAATCTGCAAACCATGTTCACTGAAATTCTCGACATCTCTCGTTTGGAGCACAAGCGCGGCATGGCGGAATTTCATCCGGTGGATTTAACCGCGCTGTTTAATAAATTGCAGTTGGAATTTTCAGTATTGGCGCAGGCCAAGCAACTCGACTTGCGCACGCATGTGCCGGGCCTGGTCGTACACAGTGTACCGGGCATACTCGAAAGACTGATTCGCAACCTGGTCAGCAATGCCATTCGCTACACCGACCAGGGCGGCATTTTGATTTCTGCACGGACTCGCCGCGACGCGGTATGGATTGAGGTGTGGGACACAGGCCGAGGCATTGCGCCGGACAACCTTGAGAAAATCTTCGGTAAATTTGAGCAGGCCGAGGGCGGCCATCACGAGCGCGGCAGCTACGGCCTTGGTCTTGCCATCATCAATAATTTTATTCATTTGTTGGGATACGATTTGCAAGTGCGCTCGGAGCTGGGGCGGGGCAGTCGTTTTCGAATCGTGTTGCCCTCACTCAGCGCGCAGAGCGCCCAGCATGCACTCGATATGCATCCCGGCACCGCACAGGTAGAAGGCCCGCGTCACAACGCCGACTACGATGCGGTGATGGAGCAGATGCTGCAAACCACGGTGCTGCTCGTGGATGATGACGAGACCCTGCGCGAAGCTCTGGCGACCGCGCTCACCGGCTGGGGCATGAACGCGCTGGCGTTTGCGTCGCTGGATGAGGTCAGTGAGTATTTCACCAGTGGCGATTTTATTGATCCGGATGTAATCCTGACGGACTACCAATTAGGCGACGGTGTACACGGTGATGAAGTGATTGAGGAAGTGCGCCTGCTCAGTGGTGTGCACGTGCCGGCACTCATGATCAGTGGAGCGACAGAGGAGGGCTTGGCCGAGCGTATGCAGGCCCGTGGTTATGTGTTTTTGGCGAAGCCTGTGGACCTGCCCACCTTGCGTGAGGCCATCCATCAGCTAGCGGAGTAAATCGATTAACCCGGCGGTGGTGTATGACGGGTTAATCGGCGCTGTCCAGCAGGTGTTCCGCGCGCGCAATGTTCACCGCTTGCGTACGGTTTTTCACATTCAGCTCCCGCAGTATCGCCGCGACGTGGACTTTCACGGTACTCGGCGACATATTCAGCTCACGCGCAATTTCCTTATTCGACTGCCCATCCAGCATGAATTTAAGCACGTCTTTCTGGCGATCCGTCAGGTGGTAGCGCGACGTGCTTTTTGCCGCGCTTGGCGCCTCGACTGCGGGCGCTTCACTCGGCTGACTCAGTGCGGTTAACATTTCGGGCGGCACATATTGCCCGCCAGACATCACTAACTGGATGGCGCTGAGAATAATCTGCGAGGACGAGGATTTGGTAATAAAGCCGCGTGCTCCCGCCGCCATCGCCTGCTGCATCAAACGGCCGTCCTGCTCGGCAGAGAGCATGATCACCGGCGTTTCGGGCTGCAACTCCTGCAAGGCGTGCAGGGCTTCCATTCCCGTTGAACCGCTCAAATGAAAATCGAGCAAAATGAGGTCAAAGCGCGCATCGCGATTGGCGAGTTCGATCGCATCGCCAGCGGACTCGCCGCATTCGATCTGGGTATCGTCTCCCAATTGCTGAAGAATCATCGACACACCATCGCGAAACAGCGGGTGGTCTTCAATAAGCATGATATGCATGAGGGTAACTGAATGTGATCCGGACGAGGCCCAAGGCGGTGATTGCAAGTGAAGTATAGCCCTAAGCCTAGCTGGAAATGGCGGCAGAGTAAAACACCTCGCCGCACTTTGGGCACGGGGAGGTGATCGTGGTCTCAGTGTAGGCGCAACTCACTGCTGTTGCCGATTAAGCCTTTGCGGTGGCGGCAGTCAAAAGGTGCGAGTCGGCGCCAGAGGCGGATGACGCGTTTTTCGCCACTGCGATGGGTGTCGTCGAGCAGAATCGTGCAGCCCGGCGAGAGGTAGGGCTTGAGCACAGGGAGCATGCCATAGCGGCCGCCAACGGTGCTGCCTGGTGGGCCGTCACAAATGACCAAGCCGATATCGTCGGCATAGGCGAAGTCTTGCGGCGGGCCGTACCAGGTGTAAATGCCATAGGAGCGAAGCGGGGCGTGGACGAGCTCGATATGGGTGATTCCGGCGGTGTGCAGCATGTCACGGATCTGCTCGAACCATTCGGCATCGTGTTCGAGAATCTGTACGCGGCGGTTTTTGGCGGCGGTGAGTGCGCTGACAATTAAAGTCGTGGCACCCGAGCCGCACTCCAGTACCGAGCCTCGACTTTGCAGCACGTGCAGCGCCACGCGCCGCAAATAAAACCAGCTCGCGGCATAAAACAGATTGCCCCAAAAAAGATAGACCAGCGTCAGAGCGAAGTAGGGGATGCGCTGGCGTTGCCCACCAATCAACATGCGTTTAAGTGCAAACCGAATGACGCGACTGCGGAAAAACATCCATGAACTGCGTTCGGAATTAGCCATAAGCGTTCCCTGTTGGTCATGCTTGAGCGATCATACCTATGAAATATGAATGCTTTGCGAAAACACAAGTCAATTAATGGCGCGGCATTCATTTTGCGTGAGCGGGGCCTTTCGTTACTATCCTCTTTTACGCCGAGGAAAGCGAATGAACGTGGATGTTGCCATCACCATCGCCGCGCCCGCGCTGAAAGTGTGGGAGGTCACAACGAACATTGAGCGGGCCGCCGAGACCATTTCAGCGATAGAAAGCGTGGAGATTCTGGAGCGCCCGCTCGAAGGCTTAATTGGGCTGAAGTGGCGTGAAACTCGCGTGATGTTTGGTAAGCGCGAAACCGAAACCATGTGGGTCACGGCGGCACAGGCGCTGTCGTACTACGAGGTGGAAGCGCGCAACCACGGTACGCGCTACCTTTCCCGCTTTGATGTCGAGCCGCTTTCCGAACAGTCGACCCGCCTGCGCATGACCTTTACTGCACAGGCTCAAACCTTTTCTGCAAAAGCCCTGAGTAGCCTGGGCTTTTTATTCTCCGCCGCCACGCGCAAGGCGCTGATGCGCGACCTTGAGGACATCAAGGCCGCGTGCGAAGCGGCCGATTAAAGCGCTTTTTCTCGCGCTGACAGCTCGTCGTCTGCTTCGTGCCCTCCGAAGCCGATGCGTGCTTTCAGGCGGGCGAAGCGTTCACCGGCACTGTGCCCAATTAAATAACAGGCCGGCACCAGAAACAGCGTGACGGTGGACGCCAGCAGCACCCCAAAGGCCAGCGCAACGACGGTGGGTTTTAAAAATTGCGCCTGCTCGCTGCGCTCGAATAAAATTGGTAGCAAACCGACAAAGGTGGTGATGGAGGTCAATACGATCGGGCGAAAGCGATCCGCACCGGCCTGCACCACTGCATTAAAGGCCGTCTCCCCCCGATGCCGGATTTGATTGATGCGGTCCAGCAACACCAGGTTATCGTTCACTACCACGCCCGCGCAGGCGAGGAAACCAAAGAAGGACATGATGCTCATCGTGGTGTCCATCACCAGATGCCCGAACACGGCACCCATAAAACCAAAGGGCACGGCGAGGATCACCAGCAGAGGTTGGAACAGGGAGCGAAACGCGATGGCGAGGATTACCAGAATAATCACCACGCTGCGCACAAAATCCTTGCCGAGATTATCTCTGAAGGAGGTTTGCGAGCGCAGGTTCCCTTCTTTGGACACATTAAAGCCGACCATGTCGCGTTTCCACTGGGGCAGAAAGTCCGTCAGCATTTCATCGATGATCGCGTTTGCATCGTAGCCCTCTTCCACATTGGCGGTGAGTGTAATATTGCGCTTGCGATCCGCGCGGCGAATTGTTGTAAAGCCCGGTACGAGTTGCACATCGGCCACCGCCTCGAGTGGAATTTCGGTGCCGTCTTGCGCACGTACCCACATATTGGACAGGGTATCGAGTTTACTGCGCTCCGAAGCGGGGTAACGCAGCATCACGCGTACATCTTCCTTCGCGCGGGGAATGCGTTGAATTTCCTCACCGTAAAAACTTTGGCGAACCTGCCGCGCAATGTCGCCCAAGGTAATGCCGAGTGTTTCGGCATAGGGTTTGATATTCAATTCCACTTCCACGCGCTCGGTTTCCAGATCGCTGCGCACATTGATCACGCCGGGATAGGCCGACAACACACGAGTGACCTCATCCACGGCGGCCTGCTGACTGTCGCGGTCATTGGCGAGGATGTTCATGTTCAACTCGATGTCGTAAGTTTCACCATCAAAGGTGAAGGCCAGGCTGTAGCGTTGAGCTTCGGGCATCGGGCCGATCAGTTCACGCAGGCGGTTGGTCACTGTCTCCACCGATACTTTGCGGTTCTCCGAAGGTACCAGGCCCATAAAGACCGTGGCGGTGCTGCCGTTTGCTGTGGTTTTAATTTCCGTGAGAAAGGGTTCGTGACGGTTCTGTTCGAGGAGTTGCTCGTCGGTGCGCATGGTGTTGGCAAGGTCGGCAATATAGTGCGCGGTCTCCTGCGTTTTACTGAACGGCGCGCCCTCTGGGTAGCTGACGTTGGCAATGATAAAGGACTGCGGCACATCCGGGTTGAACGACGATTTTATCCAGCCGCCGGTCATCACTGCCAGCGCCAGAAAAAAGGCCATCGAGAACCCCAAAAAGGTACTGACCTTGCGTTTCAGTAAGAGGTGCAGGGCCGGCAGGTACCAGCGCGACGCCACGTGTTGCAGGCCGCCGGAGAAACGCTCACGCAGACGCTTGAGCCCACGCAAGGCCGCAAAGCGGCTGACCTTTTCCGGTTTCAAGTGGCTCAGATGCGAAGGCAATATCAGCAGGGATTCAATTAGCGAAAAGGCCAGAGAAAATAACACCACGTAAAAAATCGACAGCGAGTACGGGGCCACATCGGGCGGCACGGTGACCATGGGTAAAAAGAAAATCACCGTCGAGGCGACGGCGAGGAACACGGGTTTTAACACCATGTTCGCCCCGATGGTCGACGCGGCATTGCCCTTCATGCCATTTTGTTGATGGGTGTAAATGCTCTCCCCTACAATAATCGCGTCGTCGACCACAATGCCGAGCACCAGAATAAACGCAAACAGCGAGAGCATGTTCAGCGAAATATCCGCATAGGGCAGCGCCCACAGCGCACCGGCAAAGGCAGTCGCAATGCCCGCAACGACCCACATCGCCAGGGCAGGGCGCAGGAATAACATCAACACCAGAAACACCAGCACCAGCCCGCTCAAGGCATTGCTTGTTAATAATTGAAAGCGGCTGTCGTAGAGGTTTTTCATTTCCCAGTCGATGTACACGTTCATGCCCTCGGGCAAGGTCTCGGCCAGGTTTTCGATATAGGCTCGGGCATTGCGTGTGCCGGCAAATAAATCCGGCTCGTCGCTGATCAGTACTTCAAAATCGAGCCCGCGTTCGCCGTTGTAGAAAAATTCCAGATTCTGTTCGGCAAACTCGTCTTTGATTTCAGCAATGTCGCCAAGCAGAAGCTGGCTGCCATCGTCGTAGCTGCGCACGACGACGCGCGCAAAATCCTCGGCATCAAAGGCCTGGGCACGGGTTTGCACCTGAATGTCGCCTTGGTTGGAGCGAATGGTGCCGGCGGGCAAATTAATTGACGCATTGCGAATGGCCGCCGCAACTTCATCGAAACTCAACTGGTACGCACGCAGCGTTTGCTCGGAGATTTCAATGCCGAGCTCATCGCTTTTCTGCCCCATGATATTGACCTGGGATACCCCCTCCAGCACCGACATTTCATCGCGTATCTGATAGGCAATGGCTTTCATCACCTTTGGGTCGGCCTCGCCGTACAGTGAGAAAAAGGTCAGCGGCACGCGATTAATATTTTGACTGACGATGGGGCGTTCCATGCTTTGCGGGAACGTGTTGATGCTATCGACCCGCGCTTTCACATCGTTGAGCATGGCTTTGACGTCGTAGCCGTCGATCACCTCAATCGTCACCCGGCCATGCGCTTGGCTGGATTTCGAGGTCACGCGAAACACACCGACGAGATCGGCCACCGCTTCTTCGATGCGCACAACAATTTGCTGTTCGACTTCACTCGGCGCCGCGCCGGGATAATAGGCATCGACAAACACGTAGCTTTCGGTATTGCTCGGGAACACTTCTTTTTCGATGCTGCGCGCGCTGAAGACGCCGCCGACGAGCATGCACACCATCAATAAATTGGCGGCGATGGGATTGTCGACAAACCACTGAACGAGCTTTCTCATGATCAGTCCTCCCGCACGCTCGCCAATTGCGCTTCGGCTGCTGGCGTTTCTTCGAGTGCCATTGCACGCGGCACGATCGTGGTGCCGACCGACACAAAGGGCTGTTTCTCTGTCAGCACGCGCATGTCGTTGGGCAGCGTGTTGCGCACCCAAACCTGGTTGTCGTCGGCGTGCAGCAATTCCACGCGAAATTCCTCAACGGTATTGTCGTCATTAACGGCATACACTTTATTGCGATGGAAAACGGCGGAGCGGGGCAGTACGAGAATATTATCGAGTTGCTTGCCTTCAATTTCGGCTTCGACAAACAGACCCATTACCAGAGGCACGGTGTTTGTATTATGTGACTGGGTGAGGTAGGGGTCTTGCACTTCGGCGACGGCGTAGTACATGCGTGAGCGGGTGTCGATGCTGGCGCTGGTGCGCGCGATGCGACCCTGCCATTCATAAGCCTCGCCGCCAATGTAGCCGCGAATGGTGACTGCGGGCGCATCGTCATCGTCGAGTGGGGTCTGTGCGTCCGCCGCGTAACCCAGCGGTAAATTCACCAGTGAGGCCTGCCGATCATTTAAGGGCAAACGAATTTCTGCGACCTCTATGTCGTACACACTGGCCAGTGCGGTACCCGGTGCAACGTATTGGCCGACATTCACCAGCGTATCGCGCACCCGGCCGTTAAACGGCACCGTGATGCGCGTGCGTTCCAAGTCCAGTTCGGCTTTCACTAGCGTGGCCTCCGCCGATTGCAATTCCGCCTCTGCGGCGGCGACCTGGGGTTTGCGCAAAAATAAATCGTTACTTTCCTGATTGCCGAGATCCTTCCACTCACGCTGAGCCTGCTTGGCGCGGCCGCGTTCTTCGGCCACACGTTGGCGCGCCTGGGCGACACGTGCGTGGGCTTCGTGCAGGGCGGCTTCGTAATCGCGCGGATCAATTTCCAACAACAGCGCGTTGGCCTCGAAAAATCCGCCGTCGACAAAAGCGGGCTCAACGCGGGTGACGCGTCCGGCGACTTGAGCCACCAGATCAATTTCGGTTTTCGGCATCACCGTGCCCTGGCTGCGCACGGTGAGCTGAGCTTGCTCGCCCTGCAGTTCGGTCACACGCACTTCCGTTGCGGGCGGGTCGGCGAGTTTGTCTTCGTCGGGTTTGGGTTTCGGTTTGGCAACGGCGACGGTTGCCACCACAGGGATGCCGATCAGCACCACGCGCAGCGCGGGGGGAATTCGGCTCCAGATCGCTTTCTTGCTGGCCACTTTGCGTCCTCTCAAAGTCGGTAAGAAGGGATGGATCGAGGCCGAGCTGTGAGGCGACCGTGCGACCCGGGATTATGGTTATGGATCGAGCGAAAGTATCCCACCGCAGGGGGTTGGCACGGCAGTGACGTTTGTCAGGTATTCACCGTGACAAGTGTCGCTTTATGATTCCTTCTTGGTCGGCGGCTGTGCGTCAGTTGGTAGTGTCTGCGGGGGACTTTGCGTACAATGAGCGCCCATTTCCGCAAGGCCAGCGCCCAGCGTGTTTGATTCCGCACAGTTGTTGAAAATTGCCAACATGCCGATGCCCTTCGGCAAATACAGCGGGCGGCCTTTAATTCGGCTGCCCGAAGAGTATCTGTTGTGGATGCGCGACAAAGGCTTCCCGCGCGGCGAATTGGGTGAATTGCTGGCACTGACGCTGGAAATCAAAATCGCGGGTGCGGACGAAGTGATTCGCCCGCTGATGAAGAACACACCGGATCAACAATAAAACAACAAACGCAGGATCGCGCATGCAAACCTTACAGACGGCTTTGAAGCTTCACACCGCCACCGGCGACATGCAGGTACAAATTTACCGGCCCAAGGCCGAGGGCCCGTTTCCGGCCATTATTTTTTATTCTGAAATTTTTCAGATCACCGCGCCGATTGCGCGCAGCGCCAATATTCTCGCCGGGCTGGGTTTTGTCGTACTGGTGCCGGAAGTGTTCCACGAGCTCAATGAGCCGGGCACCGTGCTCGCCTACGACGACGCGGGCAAAGACAAGGGCAACAACGACAAATTCACCAAGCCCCTCGAAACGCATGACAGCGACACCGAAGCCCTGGTCGCGCTCGCCAGCCGCCTCGAATGCTGCACCGGCAAAGTCGGCGCGATGGGCGTGTGCATCGGCGGCCACCTGGCATTTCGTGCGGCATTGAACCCCAAAGTCAAAAGCGCCTTCTGCCTCTACGCGACCGACATCCACAGCAACACGCTGCCAAGCGCCGAAGGCAACAACTCCTTCGATCGTGCCGGTGACATTGAGGGCGAAGTGTTCATGGTCTTCGGCAAGCAAGACCCCCACGTCCCCGCCGAAGGGCGCCTGAAACTCTATCAACACTTCCAGAGCTGCGGCATCGACTACCAATGGCTCGAAGTCAACGCCGTGCACGCCTTCATGCGCGACGAAGGCGACCGCTACGACCCGGCCCTCGCCCTGGAAATGTACCAGCGCGCCAAAGACTTCTTCCACCGCACCCTAAGCTAAAAAATACATCGGGGTCAGACCC
>NOXC01000020.1 GCA_003265435.1 Cellvibrionaceae bacterium AOL6 | reverse complement strand
GGGTCAGACCCCAGCGTATACGTTTAGTCGGCAATCATGATTTCGACACCGTGGGCTCGGATGTCGTCCAGCAGTGCTGGGTCGGCGTCGGCATCGGTGATCAGTACGTCGATGTCTTCGAGGGGGCAGAAAATAAAATTCCCTTGATTGCCAATTTTGCTGCTGTCGGCAAGGACGATGAGCTTTTCCGCCTGTTTCCGTAATTTTTGTTCGGCGCGAATGAGCAGTGGGTCGGATTCGGTGACGCCCATCATGTTCAATCCGGGTGTGCCCATGAACATTTTGCTGCTGTGATAATACTGAATGGTGTCGTTTTCGAAGGCGCTCAGGACGATGCCTTGCTTGCGGTAAATCTCTCCACCAGGGAGCGTGATTTGGTTGTCGCCGTGCTCGCTGATATATTGTGCCAGTTCGAACGAGTTGGTCAGAATGTTGATCTTCCGCTGCACCAGAAATTCGCCCATCATGAAGGTGGAGGTGCCGCCGTTGATGATGATCGATTCGTTGTCGCTGCAAATACTGACCGCTTTTTCCGCAATCGCTCGTTTCTGTTTAGTGTGCTTTTCTTTGTCGTCTGCGAACGAACTCCCAGAGATTTGCCGAGGCTTTTTCGTCGTGGTCTCATCCAGTGATTCTGCACCACCGCGAATTTTCTTGAGCTGATTCGATGACGACAGCTTGTTGATATCGCGACGAATGGTCGCTTCCGATGTGCTCAGCTCCGATGAGAGCGTGCGAACGCTGGCAAATTGGTAGGTGTTGAGAATATCGAGGATGAGCTGGTGGCGCTGTTTTTCCAACATGGCAATAAGGGGAACCGATTTTAGACTATCCGCAACTTATACCGACAAACCCTGCATAATTCAACAAAAGTTTGCACGAATGCGCAATTTGAAGAGTGTTAGCGGTTGCCCTTAACGCGCCATATTTCCAGGTTTTCATAAATAAAATCGGACCATTGCATTTGTCGTAGCCCCATAAATCCGGCGCCGAGTTGTGGTGGGCTGTCATCGATAAAGTCGATCACGCGGCGTTCGTCTACGTAAAATTGAATGGTGTTGTCGCGTTTAATCAGAGTCAGTGTGTGCGACTCGGTGGAGGCGGTGGGAATGCCCGGCAGTCCTTCCTGCAACAGTGTGAAAGTATTATTTTTTCTCAGGTTAACGTGTTTTCTGTCGGGGTTATGCGCGGCATTGGCGTAATAGGAAATGTGATAGCTCAGCAGATCGCCTTGTGTGTATTGAACAAAGCGCCCATCGCGAGGCGCGAGCGCAGGAGACAATGCGGATTCCCTATTTTCTCCGAGCGCGGCAAAAAAAACGATGAGCAGGCCCGCTTCGGGATGTTGGTTGCGCACCGTCCATTGCGCAACGAAACTGTCAGGCAATGGGTCGGGCAACCAAAGCACATGGTGTCCTGCTTGGCCGGGCGAATACATGCGCATCCCTGCATCCGAAAACACCCTTTGACCAGGCCCTTCCATTCGCCAATTTTTCGCCGCGGAGTCGCGCTTAAAGCGTTCAGAAAAAAGCCGCTCTCCCTTTAAATCGCTTGCCGGGTCCGCTGCGTCTGCGAACACACACTGGGAAGCCGATAAGAGGACGAGCAAGAGCTGAGCAAGTGTGAGGATCCGAATCATAGGCGCGCTGCTTTCGTACATGGGCTGCGCTGGATTATAAAAACAGTCCTCAGTCAAAATCAATCAAAACTAGTCAAAAGTGATTCGCTATGCTATCGTCGCCAGCAGCAAATACAACAATAACGATAGGTGGTTTGGTGCAATGAAGCGACGCGATTTTGTCAAAAACAGTGCTCTGGCAAGTTCACTCCCGATAGCAATGGGGGCGCTGAAATCCCTGGCTGGCGATGCCACTTCGGCGAATCCTGTTAGCCGGCCGCCGGGCAGTCTAACCTGGCTGGAAGGTGGGGCGCCGTCGGTCTCCGCTGGGCCCGTTTGGGGACAGCCCTGGCCCCAGGGCATGCACTCTCCAAAAACCGCGTTTTCATTGCAGAACGCCGAAGGTCAATCTATTCCCGTGCAGACCTGGCCGACAGCCTATTGGCCTGACGGTAGCGTTAAGTGGACAGCACATGCGTCCGCCGAGCGCGCTGGGTTTTCCGGCCAATACACGTTAAAGCCCGGTAAATCAGCTGCGCCAGAAAGCCGTGTTCGTGTGCGTGAACGCGGCAAAGAAATACAGCTCGATACCGGAGTCATTCGCGTCACCATCCCCCGTAGCGGCGCCCACATTATTTCTGAGATGCGGCGTGGCAAAAAATTACTCGGCCGCGATGCGGTCCTGGTCGCGATGGCACAGGATGGTGCCGAAGCCGAAAGTATGACGACGCTGAGTCACTTTGAATCCGATATAAAGCAGGTCAGCGTTGAGCAAGATGGACCGGTGCGTGCGCAAATAAAAATTGAAGGTCTGCATCGAAATAAAAGCCGAAGCTGGTTGCCATTTACCTTACGAATCGCGGCCCATGCCGGCGCTGACGCCTTGCAGATCTCGCACACCTTTGTGTTTGACGGCGAGCCTGAAGCGGATTTTCTACGCGGTCTCGGCCTGCGTTTCTCGGTGGAAATGCACGATGAGCCCTACAATCGCCATGTTCGTTTCGCCGGTGAAAATGGAGGGCTCTGGGCGGAGTCTCCACAGGGGATCACCGGTTTACGGCGCGATCCGGGTGAGGCGGTGCGTAAGGCGCAAGTGGATGGACGCGCGACGCCACCGTTGAGCGAATGGAGTAAGCGTGTCACTGACCGTCTGCATTGGGTGCCCGTCTGGAACGATTACACCTTGTCGCAATTGTCTGCGAACGGCTTTCAAATTAAAAAGCGCACGCGCGCGGGGCATGCCTGGATTGATTCTGATCAGGGCAAGCGCAGCGCGGGCAGTGCCTATGTGGGCGGCGCCAGTGGCGGCATACTTTTTGGAATGCGTGATTTCTGGCAGCTGCATCCCGTGCAACTGGATATTCGCTCGGCCGGGGCGTCACAAGCCGAAGCGACATTGTGGTTTTATGCTCCAGAAGCACCTGCGATGGATGTGCGGTTTTATCACGATGGACTGGGTCAGGAAACCTACGAAGATCAGCTCGACGCACTGGACATTACGTACGAAGACTATGAGCCCGGTTTCGGTACCGCTCAGGGGATTGCACGCAGCTCTGATGTGACGCTCGTGCTGATGGACAGCACCCCCAGTCGCGACGAGTTCAACCAGTGGGCGGAGGCAATACGTTTACCCGGCCAGCTTGTTGTGGATCCGCATACGATGTTAAACAGTGGCGTATTCGGCGGCTTGTGGAGCCTTCCTGATTACAGCTCCAGTGAGCACAAGGCCATAGAAGATCGCCTGAATTGGAGCGTGGCGTTTTATCACAATCAGGTGGATCAACGTCACTGGTACGGCTTCTGGAATTACGGCGACATCATGCACACTTACGATTCGGATCGGCATGTGTGGCGCTATGATGTGGGCGGTTATGCGTGGGACAACAGTGAACTGTCACCGGATTTGTGGCTTTGGTACAGCTATTTACGGACAGGCGACGCCACGACCTTTCGCCTTGCCGAAGCCATGACCCGACACAATCGGGATGTCGATATCTACCACCTTGGGCGCTTTAAAGGCCTAGGCACACGACACAATGTGCAACACTGGGGCTGTAGCGCCAAGCAGCTGCGAATCAGCACGGCGACGTATCGCCGTTTTCACTACTTTCTCACAGCGGATGCACGCACCGGTGATGTATTGGACGAAGTGATCAATGCCGATGTGCAGCTCGCGAATGTGGTACCCACACGAAAAATCAGTGGTAAAAAAGGTGTGCCAACCAAGGCGCGTATTGGCGTGGGGACGGATTGGGGCTCTGCCGCGGCGAACTGGTTGTGTGCCTGGGAGCGCACGGGAGACCCGGCTTACCGCAAGCGTCTCGCCGACGCCATGCAGGTGATTGGCAGTCAGCCTTACGGCTTTTTTACGGGCGTATTCGGATATGATACGACGACACACCAATTGATTCCGCCAGCGGATCCGAGCCCGGGCATCTCCCACCTCAGTGCGGTGTTTGGTTTGGTGGAAGTGTGTGCGGAGCTGATTCAATTAATCGACGACCCTGAATTCCGCCAGGCCTGGCTCGATTACGGCCGCTACTACAATGCGCCAGATGAGGTGCAGGCGGCCGCGCTCGGGAAGCCGATGAAAGGCAATAGCTTAACGGTGGCGCATTCGCGATTGACGGCCTACACCGCCGCGCAGGAGAATGACCCTGAACTCGCCCGGCGCGCGTGGCAGGAGTTTTCTCGAGAGTGGGGTGGGAAAAAGCCGTTGCAGACATTGAGCCTGAGCGGGCCCGATGTGCTGAATCCGGTGGATGAGGCCGCTTGGGTCTCCACCAACGATGCTTCTCAGTGGGGGCTCGCAGCCATTCAAAACTTAGCCTTAGTCGGAAAGTATCTGGGCGAATAACATATAAAAATAAGCAGAGAGAGTAGTCAATCGTGATTCCTGCAAGTGTCTATGATTACCGTGAGTTGGCGCGTAAACGCCTGCCTCGTTTTTTATTTGAATATGTGGATGGTGGCGCGTTTAGCGAGTCCACGCTGCGAAGGAATGAGTCGGACTTTAAAGAGCTGATACTTCGCCAGCGCGTGCTGCGAGACATCTCCAATGTGGACACCGGTTGTACTTTATTTAGTGATGAACTCAGTATGCCTTTGGTGTTGGCACCTGTCGGTATTGCCGGATTAAATGCCCGCAGGGGGGAAACCCTTGCGGCACAGGCGGCAGAAGAAAAGGGCGTGCCTTTTTGTTTGTCGACCGTGTCCGCGTGCTCGGTGGAAGAAGTGCGCGCGGCAACGGCGTCGCCGTTCTGGTTTCAGTTGTACATGATCAAAGATCGCGGGTTTTTACAGGAAATGCTGACGCGGGCGAAAGAGGCGGGCTGCCAGAAACTGGTATTTACGGTGGATATGCCAGTGCCCTCTACCCGCTATCGAGATATTCGCTCTGGCCTGAGTGGTGGTTCGGCGTTGCGTAGACAGTCCGCGCGCTTTTTGCAGAGTATGATCAAGCCCGCCTGGGCCTGGGATGTTGGAGTATGCGGACGACCCCACAGCCTCGGAAATGTGGCACATGTTTTGGGAAAACGTGCAGGCATTGACGAATTCTGGTCGTGGATGGCGAAAAATTTTGACCCAAGCGTGACATGGAAAACGCTGGAGCAAATACGTGAAAGTTGGGATGGCCCGCTGATTATCAAAGGCATACTCGATGCCGAGGATGCAAATGAAGCACGCGCACTCGGTGCGGATGGGGTGATCGTGTCCAATCATGGTGGCCGCCAGCTTGATGGTGCCTCGTCGTCGATTAAAGCCCTGCCTGCGATTGCTGAGCGAGTTGCCGGCGATATGACCGTTCTGTTGGACAGCGGTATTCGCAGTGGTTTGGATGTTGTACGCGCGAAAGCCTTAGGCGCGGACGCCGTGTTAATTGGACGCGCGTGGGTCTATGCACTCGCCGCGCGCAAAAAACAGGGCGTGTGCGAAGTACTGGATATTTTAAAAAATGAAATGCGTGTGGCCATGGCGCTGGCCGGTTGCGCCTCACTGTCAGATGTGACTGAGGAGATCTTGCTGCGTGAAAAGGTATAAGCCGGGCATGCTGGCTCAAAAAGTCCTTGGCGCATTGTGCGTCGTGTTGAGTCTGGGTTTCACGCAGATCGCTCTGGGCACAGAGGTGCAGCGTATTTTTATCGCAGGCGACTCGACTGCGGCGAGCTACGGTAAGCCCGATCAGGAAGGATGGGGCGCGGCACTGCAAGCGTATCTGGATGAGTCAAAATGGATTGTAGAAAACCGAGCCCGAGGCGGTCGCAGCAGCCGTACCTTTATCACTGAAGAGCACTGGCAGTCGTTGTTGGACAGCCTCAGTGAAGGAGATGTGGTATTGATACAGTTTGGCCACAACGATGCGGGCAAAATCAATGACCCCAAACGCGCTCGAGGCAGCTTACCGGGGCTCGGGGAAAATTCGGTGACCATTGATAATTTACAGACGGGGAAACCTGAAACTGTCTACAGTTTTGGTCACTATTTACGGCGCATGATAGCGGATGTACGAGCGCGTAAGGCGACGCCGGTGTTGCTGAACCTGACGGCTCGAAATATCTGGCAGGGGCCGCGTATCGAACGGGGTTCAGGGCAGTTTGGTGCATGGAGTTATCAGATCGCCTGGCAGGAAAATACCGCCTTTATCGACGTGACCAACAGTGTGGCCGATCAGCTTGAACAACTGGGCCCAGAAGCGGTCGCCGCGCTCTACCCGAAAGATCATACGCATTTTAATCCTCAGGGCGCTGACCTACATGCGCGTACGGTGGTGGCGCATATGAAAGGCTTGCGCAAACTGCCAGCCGAGTTTGCTTGGTCGGCTCGTGGTGAAGCGATTGACGCGGCTTCATGGAGTTGGTTGCGCCTGCCCTTCCCGGAAGATCGACGTCGCCCCTCCGTGTTCCTGGTCGGAGACTCCACCGTGCGTAATGGCGCCGGGGATGGCCAGAACGGTGAGTGGGGCTGGGGCGATTTTCTGGAAGAGGCCATCGACAAACCTCAGGTGCAGGTAGTGAATCGAGCCGTGGGTGGCTTGAGTAGTCGCACTTTTTATACCGGCGGTTGGTGGCAGCGCAGTCTTGCGATGATGCAGCCGGGAGATACGGTGGTCTTGCAATTCGGCCACAACGATGCCGCGGCGATTAATGATGAGCAGCGGGCGCGTGGCACACTCAAGGGGACGGGAGAACAATCCGTAGCCATTTTGAACGGAGTGACTGGCGAGCGAGAGCGGGTCCACACTTATGGTTGGTATCTTCGCCAGATGGTGGGGGAAGCACAATCCCGTGGCATTCAACCGGTTATCTGCTCGCCGGTGCCAAGAAAAATTTGGGATGGTCGGTTCATAGAGCGCAAAGAAAACAGCTATCCTGATTGGGCGCGGCAGGTTGCGCGTGAGGCGGGTGTCCCCTTTATTGATTTACACATGTTGATTAGCCGCGAGTATGAAAAACTCGGCCGTAAAAAAGTCGATGCGCTGTTTGCCGATAAACACACGCATACCAGTAAAGCGGGTGCTGAGTTGAATGCGGCGATGGTCGCGGAGCAACTTTCACTTTGATGTTGGGGCGCCTGTTGATACGGCGCCCTTAATTGACTGCCTCGCCACCATCAGGGGTGGCCGTATTTTAGTTCTCCCACTTTGAGATCGTCTCCCAAATCTTCCAGCGCATAAATTTGCAGGCGTGTATGCGGCTGTTTGAAATATCGGTGTACGGCGAGTAACAGCTCTCCGTCAAAGGATCGAAAAATATTGCCGTGCCCGACATCGCCACTGATGATGGGTGTGTCTCGATGCACCCAAGGGCCCCCCAATGAACCCGATTCAGAAAAGGCGAGCGATGTGGTGTAGCGTTTTTCCTTGTCGATATTCCAACTGGACCATAGCAGCATGAGGACACCGGTCTTACTGCGATAGAGCCAGGGCCCGTCGGTGACGACGGCGGTAATGTTTTCTCCGTTATAGCGCGTGGTCTTGGCTGTCCAGTCGACATCGCCCGCGTTGATCATCGTCAGAGGCGAGCCGACGGGCGCACTGAGGTCATCCTGCATTTTTATGGCTTTAATCAGCCCCTCGCCGGTTTCAATCCATTCCTGGCAATAGACCATCCACGGCTCGCCGTCTTCGATCCAGAGCGTGCCGTCGAGGGCCATCTCATTCTCGGGCGTCTGTACTGAATTGGAGAGCCGTGTGAAGGGGCCGAGCGGTGAGTCCGAAACAAATATCTGGGTGCCGCGTTTGACCAGCGGTGGCCGTTTGGCGTCGACCTGATTGGGCTCGGTGGTGTTATGGGGGGTGGCAAATAAATAATAGCGGCCTTGGTAGAAGGCGACTTCTGGCGCCCACGGAGCCATATCTGTTTGAGCCCAGCTGTCTTCCTCAACCTCGTACACCAGCTGAGGGCCATGCCAGGTTTGAAGATCTTCGCTCCAATAGGCTTCGACGCCGGTGCGTCCGCTCTTCGTCGCGAGCTTTTCATAGTCGTCGCCGGCATGGTAACTATCATATACGTAGTATTTTCGGCTGTCGGGGTCGGCGAGGATGGCGGGGTCGTGAATATTCAGTCGTTCTATCGGGTGAGGCGAATCCAAGGGGCGTGCCGAGGATGGAACATTTTTTGGCATCTCTAAAGCGTGTGCTGCATGGCCGAGCGCTAGGCACAACGCGGTGCTTATGAATCTGTGTTGCATGCGAAACATCCTTACAAAAAAAGGCGCCTCGAGGGCGCCTGATGCGGTTAACGCCCGACGTTGTTGTTGCCCCAGAGCTTGTCATAAGGCCAGCCAGAAAGATCTTCTACGATGTGTTGGCGGCTTTTTTCGATGGGTTGGGTGTTCCCCTCTTTAAAGCGCTGGATTTCTTCCATGAGAACACGGTGGGTGTCGCCGTTGAGTTTGAATTTCGTCGATACCCAGAAGCCGAGCAGGAGCACAATCACCGGGCCGATCACCAAGGTCGCGACGATGGTATTCACCGCTTCCGGATTTTGCGTTTCAGCGCCGGAGACAAAGCCACCGGCTTCCAGGATGATGCCGACAAACATCACCGCAGCGGCCTGGGTGGCCTTGCGAATGAAGGTCATCACGCCTGCAAAGCTGCCCTCGCGTCGCCGCGCGGTGACGATCTGGTCGACATCCGCCATGTAGTTATAGGTATTCCATGGAATGTAGTTCAGCGCTCCGCGACCAAACCCGGCCAGGATCACCGCCGCGGCCAACCAATACAACTGAAATTGATCGAACATCATAAATTGCGCAAGCAGGACACCGATACCAATCAGATAAAAGCCCACGGCGAGGCGGTAAGTTGGTGCGGGGCTGATTTTAAGCACCAGGGGTATGGCAACGGCAACGGCAATCAATTGCGCGATATAAGTCACCGCCATCATTTCTGAGGCAATCACCACTGAGCCGCCAATCGCAAAGACCACAAAATACGTAAAGGCCGCATTAAAAATATCCTGGCTGATATAGCCACCGAGATACATGCCCAAGTGGAGGCGGAAGGCGCGGATACGCATGGTGGAACTTAAGTTTACGAACAGAGTTTTTAAGGTGCCGATGATTGTCCAGTTCGCATCGGCTTTTTTTCTGTCCTCCTCAGCCAGTTCATCCGGGGAACGCTCCCACGTAAACGCCCAAACGGTCAAAACGACGATCATAAAGGCCACGGAGAAAATGATGCCCATGATCAGGAAGGTGGTGGCGGACTCTTTGCCGCCCGCATTGGCAACAATCCACGCAGGCAGGATGCCAGCAAAGATCGCTGATATCTGACCGACGAGTATGCGTGCGCCGGCAAATTTAGCTTTTTTGCGGTAGTCGTCCGTCATTTCCGCTGCGAGTGTTTCGTAAGGAATTAATACGGAGGCGTAGACGAGTTCGAAAAACACATAGGTGAGGAGGTAGTACAGGTATTCCTGACCACTCACCCACATCAGCGCGAAACTTGGCAGCAGTGGTACGGCGCCAATGAGGAACACGCGCCGACGCCCGAAACGACGCCCGATGGCGGTGCTGCCAAGCCCGTCACTGATGTGCCCGATCAGGGGGCTGGCCACGGCATCGAGTATGCGCGCTATGGCGAAGATCGAAGCGGCCTGCATTGCAGACAGCCCGCAGAAGGTGGTGTAAAAAAAGAGGATCCAGCCGCTGATGACGGCCATCGAACCGGCGCCGAGCACATCGTTGAGGCCGTAGGCGACGTAGTTTATCGTTTTTATTTTTCGCTGAGCCATGAGAGCTTCCTGATAGAGTAAAAAGAGTTAGATGTAGCGGTACATGAATTCAACCAGTGCGAGGATGGCCATGGACTGTCCATAGGGCATCGAAGTGAGCGGGATGTCGCGATAACCTTGCAGGTCGTCGAATACGGGGGTGCCGAAAGAAACCTGTTGCAGCTCTCCGTCGTCGGAAATGTTCTCGAGCACGGCTTGCACGGCGCGCAGTGCCATTGGCTCATATTCGGCGCTGATGTAATTTTTGCGCACGGCTTTCATGATGCCGTAGGCAAAGCCGGCTGCGGCGGAGGCTTCGAGGTAGGAGTCCGGGTCGTCGAGCAGGGTATGCCAGAGGCCGCCTTCATGTTGATATTGCGCCAGAGCTTTTACTTGAGCCTCGAGAGTTTCAATCAGGAAGCAGCGCAGACCATCGTCTTCCGGCAAATCCAGCAATTCGATAAATTCAGGAATAGCGATGGTGACCCAGCAGTTGCCTCGTGCCCACAGGGCGTCGGCGAAGTTATGGCGACCATCGAAGGTCCAGCCGTGAAACCACAAGCCACTTTTGCGGTCGGCCAGGTACTTCACGTGCAGCATGAATTGGCGTTTGGCTTCTTCCACGTAGTGAGGGCGATCCAGCAGCAGGCCGATTTTGGCGAGCGGCAGGACGCTCATCATCAGGGTGTCGTCCCAGAGTTGCTGGTGGTTATCGGCGTTGAAGACGATGTGTTGCAGGCCGTCTTCTTCGGTGCGCGGCATATCGTGCATGACCCATTCGGCCCAGGTGTCGAGGTAGGGCAGGTAGCTGCGGTCGCCACCGCGCTCAAGCAAGTAGGCCAGCGACAGGAAGGGAGACATGGTGTTGACGTTTTTGGTGGGGGTGCCTTCGGCGAAGCGGTCGGCAAACCAGCGCTCCATGATCTCACGGCTGGATTCGTTGCCGGTGATGTCCCAGTGTTTGAGCAGGCCGTAGAGGCCGATACCGTGGGTCCACTCCCAGTCGTTCCAGCCCTTGGTGTCGATGACACGCCCGTCCTCGAGCTTGAGCAGGAATTCACCGCTGTCATCGGTAATGTTCACGAGGTTGTTGATCAGCTTGTCGATGGCCCCGGTAATGGAGGCATAGGGGATGTCATGCGCGATGGCTGGCATGGTAATTACCTTCAGTTAATGATTTTTATCGTTTTGACGGCGTCTGGCACCGCTTTCCTGAATGGTAATATACAAAAAATTTTAAATCACGCCAAATTCGATCATTTATGATCATTTGATCGCCGCCCATCAGAAAAATGGGGTCAGATGACCATTTTCTGACCTTGCTGGGTTGAAGGAGGGGTAGGCCGCTTTATCGCCTCAAGTAGAGGCGCGATAGGCGATCGGAGTGGGCGGACTCGTTCTTTTTGATCTGACCCCAATTTAGGGGGGGCGGTGTCACAGGGTGTCGCAGACGATCATGTTGCAGCGGTTGGCGTTGTTTCGTCGCATATCGTGTATTTCTTTGAGTTCGGGGTCATGCAGCCAGTCTTTGGCGATGTCGCGGGTGGGGAAGAGCATGACGACGATGCGGCTGCTGTGCCAGTCGCCGTCCAGTGTTTCGGGTTGGCCGCCTCGCACCAGGTAGCGGCCCCCCCTTGCGAGTACGGATGGGGTGATACGGCTGATGTACTCCGCATAGGCTGCGGGGTTTGTGACTTCTATATCGACGATGACCGCCGCTGTGTGTTCGCTCATGGTTCGGCTTCTTGATTCTCGGTATCTATTAACCCGGCGGCAATATAGATCGTCCTGATCTATATTGCCTTCGCCTTAAAAATCTGGCGGCTTTGCGTGAAAACCCTGAATTTTTAGGGCTCGCATGAACCCTCGGTTCATGGCGCTGCATTCCTGCACCGCCTATTAACCCGACATAAACCACCGCCGGGTTAATAGTGTCTGTTCGTGTACGTTTGTCTACTCTGCTGCGAGATGGCGGTAGTGGGCGTGCCAATGCCGGGCAATGTCTTCTCGCTTAGCGATCCATACGTCCGAGTGTGTCTGCACGTATTCGATAAAGCGCTTCAAGCCCTGAAAACGCCCGGGCCGACCAATAATACGGCAATGTAAACCGATATTGAGCATTTTGGGCTGGCTCGCACCTTCCTCATACAGCGTATCGAAGGCATCTTTGAGGTATTGATAAAACTGCTCGCCATTGTGGAAGCCCTGAGGGCTGGCAAAGCGCATGTCGTTGGTGTCGAGCGTATAAGGTATCACCAGATGGGGCGCGTCGAGGCCACTGACCCAGTAGGGGAGGTCATCGGCGTAGGAGTCGGAATCGTAGAGAAAGCCGCCTTGCTCCAACACCAGCCGACGGGTATTGGGGCTGTCGCGCCCGGTATACCAGCCTAGCGGACGGTGACCGGTCATCGCAGTGTGAATGTCGATGGCCTTTTCAATGTGTTCCCGCTCCAGTTCCTCTGGCATGAATTGATGGTCTATCCAGCGGTAGCCGTGGCTGGCGATCTCCCAGTCGGCCTCGAGCATGGCGTCGACCGCACCCGGGTTGCGTTGCATCGCCATCGCGACCGCATAGACCGTGACGGGTATCTGATACTGCTGGAATAACCGGTGGAGGCGCCAGAAGCCTGCGCGGCTGCCGTACTCGTACAACGACTCCATGCTCATATGCCGCGCTTCGTACGCGCGGGCGCCGATGATTTCGGAGAGGAAGGTTTCCGAATGGGTATCGCCATGCAGCACGCAGTTTTCACCACCTTCTTCGTAATTCAAGACGAACTGCACCGCGATCTTGGCATTGTTAGGCCAGGCGATAGCGGGCACGTTGTTGCCGTATCCAACCAGGTCACGTGGGTAGGCATTGTCTGTGGGCATGGCGGCCGCTCCCTAAAAATCAAAAAACAGATTGAGCAAAAAACTGGCCATTTAGTCAAGAAAGCTTGTGAGCTGTCACCAAAGTATGCGAGGCTTCAGGATCTTGGCACAGAGGTTGCGGCGCGCAAATACGCTGCGCGGTGCCGTGGTGAATAGGGTAATGGAGTCACAATGAATCTTGAGATCGTAAAACGAAGCGCGCGCGCCAGCCAACTTTTGGTGCGCATGACCATAGCTCTGCTCCTCGCTGGTGCGTGCGCAGGAGCGCAGGCGTCCGATAACTTCGGTGCTTGGTTTGAGTCCTTCAAAAAAGACGCGACTGACGCGGAGTTATATCGCTTCCTGTATCAAATGCCCAAAGGGGGGGATCTGCACAATCACATATCCGGCTCCGGGTACGTCGAGTGGTGGTACGAGTTGGCACTGGCCCAGGAGGCTCGAGGATACGAGTATTACACAAAGGTGCGCATCAATAACTGCGAGCCTTATGCCCGCAACGAGTTTGGACCTGCGCCCTACCTGATGCTGTTCAGAAATGTGCTGGCCGCCAACTATGAGAAATTAAGCGCGTGTGAAAAAACGGAATATAAGCCGCTTAAGGATTTGAACGAGGATGAAAAAACAGCCTGGTTGAACAGCATTCGGCTTGATAAGGCCCATGAAGGGCGAGATGAGTTTTTCCAGACACACTGGCAGCGCTTGAATGATATCTACAGCAACCCCTACATCTTAGCTGAGCTGATTTATCTGAATATGCGAGAGTTTGGTGAAGAGGGCTTGATCTATTTTGAACCGCAGGTCGGTACCGGTGGTTTTTTGAAGCCCGACGGTTCAGGATTCAGTAGTGAAGAAGTGGCGCAGATTTATCGAAATCGCTTGGCTCAAGCCGATGTGGCCAAAACGGGAGTCACCGTACGCTTCCAGCGTTCCATCTTGCGTTTCTTGCCCTCCGCCGAACAGGACCTCGAGCGCATGTACCGCTTCGTCCATGAAAACAATGACCTGTGGGTCGCGGTGAACATGGTTGGGCGAGAGGACAACGACAAAGGCTATCCTTTGCGATTTCTCAGCACGCTGAGGGAGCTGCGGAAGGAGTACAGTGGGGTGAAGCTGTCGATTCACGCAGGAGAAGTGGATGAGCCGAATCAGCATGTGCGCGATACCTTGCTGCTCGGGGCGGACCGTATAGGCCATGGCATTAACTTGATCAGTGACCCCGATACCATGCTGCTGATGCGTCACGGCCCCTATCTGATCGAAATCAATCTGATCAGTAATCTCTTATTGGAATACGTGAGTGATTATCAGCAACACCCTTTTCCAGAGTACTTGCGCACTGGCATCCCGGTGGCCTTATCCACAGACGATCGCGGCATGTGGGACAGTACGATGACGGACGAGTTTTTCGTTGCGGTCACGGAATTTGATTTGAGTTGGGAAGAGCTGCAACTGCTGCATACCAACTCACTGAGCTATGCGTTTGTCGACGATGAACTGAAGCGCACACTGCTTGCCTCTCATAAAAAGCGCACCGAACGTTTTATGAAATCGGTGAGCAAGTCGGGGCCAGTGGCAGCGGATGAAGTGCCGTCGCCAAGAGGCTTTATATGTCAGCGTTATGAACTGTGCACGCTCCAGTAATCGTGCATTTTTTTGGGGCGTCAGGCGCTGCTGTAGTCTGTCTGAGCGTCCCACTTTTTCATTTTGACTCCGAAGCACCTCCCTCCAAACGCACGTTTCACGCGGCAATTGCAGTAATTTCTAAAACATAACCAGTTGGACAGGTTTTTGGCATGCTTGTTGCGATTCGGTCATTGACACATTATTCAATGACCAATCGGGGGAAGTCATGTCGTCATCAAATTACTATCAGAAAAGTCTGCTGGCGCTGAGCATTACAGCGTTCGTTTCTTTTGCTCACGCCCAGGATGAAGACGCAGTAGAGTTGGAAACCTTTATTGCGGAGGAAGAGGTTCAGGATGACCTCGGCTTGCTGCCGACCGAACCCGTGGAGTCGGTGTTCGGTTTTGGTAAAAACCTGTTGGAGACGCCTCGCGCGGTCAGTTCCATCAGCTCCAATATGATTGAAGCGTTAAACCTCAGCGACATCGACGACCTGGTTGTGGTCTCACCGGGTGCGTTCACGCAGTCATTCTTTGGTGTGGCGGGCTCGCTCGATGTGCGGGGTACCGCTGGCGAAGTTTACTTCCGTGGTATGCGTCGCCTTGATAACCCGGGTAACTACCCGACGCCTCTGGGCGCGTCTGACCGCATCGATATTGTGCGTGGTCCCGCAACACCCATCATGGGTCCTGCCAAAATTGGCGGTTATCTGAACTTTGTACCCAAGTCTTCACGTGCGGAAACCGGACAATATCTCGAAGACGCCACGGGCCGCATGAAGATCAATCGCGGTAGCTGGGATAAAAATATTGTCTCTGCTGAAGTCGGTGGCCCCATGTCGATGGGCGATAAGAGCATGGGCTACTACCTGTATGCCGAAACGGAGAACTCCGGCTCTTACTACGAAAACTCCGCAACCGATCAGAACATCTACCAAGCCTCATTCAACATGGATCTCAGTGCGTCAACGCGCTTCGAGTTCGGTGGTATGTATCACGAATTTGATGGGAACCAGGTGGCAGGTTGGAACCGTTTGACGCAGGACTTGATCGACAACGGCACCTATATCACAGGCTCGCCGACCTCGCTGGACACCGATGGTGATGGGCGTATTTCTCATGCTGAATATGATGCAGGTGATATCGATCAGTTTTTCTTCCTGCCCGACTTCGAAGCCATTACCGATGATGATTTGAAGCCGAACCAAATGTTGACCTCAACGGGTGAGACACAGCTTAAACACTACAACGTCCTTGTCGCCCCAGAAGATTTGCTGCAAAACGAAGCAACCACGCTCTATTTCGATATTTTCCATGACTTGGGTTCAGGTTGGAGCTTAACCAATAAGCTCTTCTACGACGCCTATAAAAACCTGAATGAAAATGCCTACGGCTTTTCTCAGTTTCACGACTCTTCTGTAATTGAGGAACGTTTGATTCTGGAATACGCGTTTGAAGGTGCTTTGAGTGGTGGCATTCAGTTCTCCCCGTCAATTCGACACACGGAATTTGAACACGGCGATGACTACATTCACGAGTATTTTGACCGCCGCGATCTGACTGGGCCGTCTACCGCACTCGACAAGCGTGTGCTGGCTACCACGATTGATGCGGAGTACTCCGAGTACTACGTCGGGGATTACACCGACTATGGCTTCGGCGTTATGGCGGATCTCGAGTTTGGCTATGGCCTGAGCGCGATCCTCGGTGCACGTTATGATTCGGTTTCCATGAATAGCATGACACCGGATGACAAACTGTTGTATCCAGAGGGTGAGGATGCGTATGCGGAAGACACCCAGAGTGGCACGAGCTGGACGGCGTCGTTCTCATGGGCTTCGCCCTGGGGAATTACGCCATACGCGACGGCTTCGTCTCAGTTGACGATGATTGCAGGCCAGGGCGCTGAACTGACTGTGGGTAATATCCTCGATGAAGCCGCGATGGATGATTCGAACTTACTGGAAGGGGGTATTAAGGGCAGCTTCCTGGATGGGCGCCTGTATGCGGCTCTCGCGTATTTTGAGCAGGATCGCACGGATTACAATGCACAAAGTGCCACAACAAACGAATCTGTAGAAACCACCGGTACTGAATTGGAAGTGCGTTACGTTATTACTGACGACCTTACTTTCACCGCAGCGGCAACACAGATCGAGATCGTAAACCTCAATACTCAGGAAGAGGGCAGCCGCTTTACCTTCCTCGGTGCTGAAGATTTGCCGAATGTCTCCCCAGGCGCGTTCTACGGTGGTGTGGTCAATGGTGTGGTTGCCGGCCCTGCAGAAAAAGCGGGTATCCCGAAAAATAGTTACAGCATGACGCTGTTTTACAGCTTCCTAGAAAATTACTCAGTGAATTTCAGCTACTTCCATGCTGACGATACGCCCAGTGGCTACACCGGCAGTGTGACGCTTCCGAGCTACGACCTGTTTAACATGGGCCTGGGGTACACCACGGACACATGGGACTTCTCGCTGAATCTGAAAAACATCACCAGCGAAAAATACTATCGCTCAAACTTCCCGAACCTGTTTGGTACTTCGGTGGTACTCCCCGAAAAGCCGTTCAACTGGGAAGCGTCCATCGCCTATAAATTTTAATTTCTGTAGGAAGGCTTTATGTTTAGCAAAGACAGATCACGGTCTTACGTAGCGCAAGCCCGTCGCGAAAGGACTGAATTGGCGGGGCAGGAGGCCCCCACTTTTTTACGACGGCTAGCGTACTGGTCGCTACCTGTTTTTATTGCAGGTTACGCGAGTATGGCCTCGGCGCAGAACGCGACAGTCGAAGCGCAAACAGCTTCGGATAAAGCGGCTGCCGCAAGTCAAACACGCATTGACAACATGGATGAAAAAACGGCCAGTGATTTTCAGCAGTACCGTGCCGCGCTTGCGCGTGCAGAGAGTCTGGAAATTTACAACGAGCAACTGCGTCGTCTGGTTGCCTCTCAAAAGAAAGAAATCACATCAATTATCAGTCAGACAGAGCAAATCGAATCCATCGAGACTGGGGCCTTGCCTTTCATGATCACGATGACCGATACCCTCGAGGAGCTGGTGGATGCCGATGTGCCTTTTCTGCGCGATGAGCGCATTGAACGGGTTGCCGCTTTGCGCGAATTGATTGATCGCGCAGACGTCAGTGCGGGAGAGAAGTACCGTCGAATTATGGAAGCCTACGTGGTTGAAGCCGAATACGGCCGCACTATCGAGGCTTACCGAGGCGAACTCGTCGTCAATAATGAGGCGAGAAGTGTTGATTTCTTGCGCTTTGGCCGCGTAGGTCTTTTTTACCAGACGCTGGATGGTAAAGAGAGTGGTCGTTGGAATGCAGAATCCGGTCAGTGGGAAATTCTGACCGATAAATATCGCAGCAGTATCCAAAAAGGCCTGCGTATTGCGCGTAAGCAAGCGCCACCCTCATTGTTGAAACTTCCTTTTAATGCGCCGGAGGCCGGATAACATGAACTGGAATAGTCGTTTTACTCAGGCGCTCCTGGCCGGGCTTTTTCTGCTGCCTACTTTAGGGCAAGCACAGGGCGCAGAAGGTTTGACTGAATTATTGTCGAAAGTTAATGCGCAGGCGCAAGAAGAATCACGTATCAATAAAGAGCGTGAAGCGCGCTTTCGTTCTGCTGCCTCCGAGCAGGCTAAGCTACTGGCCGATGCGCAAGCCGCTGTGCGGAATGCCGAAGCCGAGCGCGATGCGCTGCGCAGTGAATTTGATGAAAATGAAGTAAAAATTGGCGAATTGCAGGACGTGCTTGATCGCCGGACAGGCGATTTGGGCGAGCTGTTTGGTGTGTTTCGTCAAACTGCAGATGATGTGGAGACCACGGTCTATGCCTCGTTGATCAGTGCTGAAATGCCTGCTCGTAAGGAGACCGCTTCCGCGTTGGCCGAAGCGACCGAGGTACCCAGCATTGGGCAGATGCGTGCGCTCTGGCAGTTGTTGATCGAAGAGGTGGCGTACTCTGGTACCGTGCACAGCTTTAATCACGAAGTCATCGATCCAGACGGTACACGCTTTGCGGCCGATGTCGTTCGTGTCGGTACCTTTAATGTGGTAACCGATGACCTCTATTTGAACTATCTCGGTGAGGATGGTGAGCTTCTGGTGCTGCCGCGCCAACCTGCCGGTTACGTGCGTAGCAGCGCGGCCGCCATGGCCTCGGCGGCACCCGGAGAGCGCGTTGATTTTACGATAGACCCCTCTCGTGGTGCATTGCTCGGCTTGCTGGTTCAGTCACCGAGTCTGAAAGAGCGTGTTGCCCAGGGCGGTACTGTGGGCTATGCCATTATTGCCATCGGTATTATTGGCTTGTTGATCGTGCTTGAGCGTTTTCTTCGCTTATCGCGTATCACTTCACGCATGAAACGTCAGCTGAAAAACCTCGATAAAGTCGAAGAAGACAATCCGCTGGGACGTGTAATGACAGCGTACTACGAGAACAAACATCTCGATATCGAAACCGTTGAGCGCAAGTTACAGGAAGTGGTCATTTTGGATATGGCGGAAATCAAGAAAGGTTTGCCCATCGTCAAAGTGCTCGCGGCAGTGGCACCTCTGATGGGCCTGCTCGGTACGGTGACCGGTATGATTGGAACCTTCCAGGCCATTACCTTGTTTGGTACAGGTGATCCCAAACTTATGGCGGGAGGGATTTCGCAAGCGTTGATCACAACGGTGCTGGGTTTGTGTGCGGCCATTCCACTTCTGCTGACGCACAGCATGCTGTCGGCCAAAGTGACGCAGATAGGCAAGATGATCAGCGAGCAGGCTGCCGGTCTGATGGCGAAAAAAGCCGAAGCGGAAGCGAAAGGAGCCTGATATGGAGGCTATAACGGCATTTCGTGATTTCATGGAAAAAGGCGGGGATGTGCTCTGGGCCATCCTGCTGCTTGCCGTCTGGCTGTGGTGGGTGATTCTGGAGCGCTACTGGTACTTTCTTCGGGAGCACCGCCAGTCGATCGACACGTATCAGAAAAATTGGCTGGCGCGTGCGGATCACAGCTCATGGTACGCACGCAAGCAGAGACGTCAGTGGATGTCCGAGCTTGACTGTCAAATGCTCAAAAACATGAAGTTGATTCCCACGCTGATTGCCCTGCTGCCGATGTTCGGTTTAATGGGTACCGTGACGGGGATGATTCAGGTGTTTGATGTCATGGCATTTATGGGCTCCGGCAACCCGCGAGCCATGGCGGATGGGGTGAGCGCGGCGACGATTCCGACGATGGCGGGCATGGTGGTCGCGATTATCGCCATCCCATTCGCGACTGCGCTAGACCGACGTTACAAAAAAGAAGTGCGCCAATTAAATACCGTACTTACGCTGAAGGATTCCTGAAATGAATGACAACGCAAATCCCTTTCTGGAAACAGAAGAGGAAAGCCAGATCGATCTGACCCCCATGCTGGACGTTGTGTTCATCATGTTGATTTTCTTTATTGTGACTTCGACTTTTGTCAAAGAAGCCGGGGTCGACGTGAGTCGACCCAACGCCGAAACCACCGTGGTCACGGAATCAAACAGCATTCAGATTGGTATTACCGCGAATAACCAGATCTTTATGGATAAACGTTTGGTGGATAAGCGCGCAGTACGAGCGAACGTCGAACGCGGTCTTGCAGAAAATCCGGGTGCGTCCGTCATTATCGTTGCAGACGCAGACTCCAAAACGGAAACCTTGATTGAAGTGATGGATCAGTCTCGTTTGGCCGGTGCCGAAAATGTATCGGTTGCAGCGGATGAGAGGTAGGCATGACGACCAGCGCACCCTCAGTAGCAGTAAAGTCTCTCGGTCTGTTTGCTTCAGCCAGCGTGCTGGCCTTGCTCACGTTTCTCGGCATGCAGTGGATGATTGCCGGTGACAAAGTGCTTGAGAAAGAGGACAGCGAGCGGACCTATCTGAATTTTGTTCGCGTCGATCAAAGCGATGAAGTAAAAACCAAAAAGCGGCAGCCTCCACGTGAGCCGCCGCCACCGGAAACACCGCCCGATACGCCTGACATGTCAGCGCAGATTGCGAACGTGAATCCAAACCTGAACATGAATATGCCCTCTATTGGTGTGCCACTGAGTTCCGGTGATGGGCCTTATCTCGGTGCATTGAGTCAGGGGCAGGGGCTTGCGGGATTTGATACCGATGTGATTCCCGTAGTGCGCGTTGCGCCCGCTTACCCGCGCAATGCCAAAATGGCCAAGATTCAGGGCTATGTGACGATGGCGGTCACCATCAATCCCGACGGCACCGTGTCAGACGCTGAAGTGATTGAATCCAACCCGCCAAGATTGTTTGATCAGGCCGCGCTCACGGCAATGAAGCGTTGGAAATTTCGACCTAAAATCGTCAATGGCACACCGCAGGCTCAACGAGCCAAACAGACCATCGAGTTTAAATTGGGCGGCGCAGGATAATGGGGATGCGTATGTTACAAAAAGTCTTTCTGGCGCTGTGGGTTCTCTTGTGTTCGGTTCAGGCATGGTCAGCAGCCGATTCCGTGAGCTCAAAAACCTACAAAGAGCTGACTGAAATTCAAGAAGTGATGGGTGCTGGACAGGCGGATGAAGCGTATCAGCGCCTGCAGACCCTGCTGGATGAGGTTGAACCAGACACACTTGATCAGGCTTTGACTCTACAGACGCTGGGCTACGTGGAAATGGCTCGGGAGAATTTTCCCGCTGCGATCACACATCTTAAAGCCAGTCTCGCCTTAAATCGCCTGCCTCAAAATGTGGTGTATAACGTAGGTTACATGGTGGCGCAGCTACACGCTGCGCAAGGTGAGTTCGACGAGGCGCTGAGCTTTGCTGAAACCTGGTTCACGCAGCTTGAAGACCCGAAGCCGCCGCAAATGATTTTCATGGCGAATATCTATGCGCAAACGCAGCAATATGAAAAATCCATTCCCTATGCGGAACAGGCGATTGCCGCAACGGACAAGCCTCAAGAGAGCTGGTACCAATTGCTCACCGCCAATTACTTTGAGCTGAAACGCTATTCCGAAGCGGCGGCGACACTGCAGGCAATGATTGACCTGTGGCCAGATACCGCTGGGTATTGGGAGCAGCTTGCCAGTGTCTATGTGGTGCTTGAAGACGAAAGTCGAGCCTTGGCGACCTTGCGCATTGCATTTTCCGAGGGTTTACTCGAGAAAGAGGCGACCGTGAAGTCCATGGTGCAGCTCGCGATTGTGCGCGGCATCCCAGAGCATGCCGCGAGGCTGCTAGAGCAGGCCATGGCCAGTGAGTTGCTGCCGGAGGACGAGGAATATTTGAAGATGTTGGCAGTGGCCTATAATTCGGCCCGCGAACGAGACAAAGCCATTGTGGCCTATGAGCGCCTGGCCGGCATTTCAGAAGAAGGCGATGCGTGGATCTCAATCTCCAATATTTATGTCGAGAAGGGGAATTGGAAGCAAGCAGAAAGTGCCCTGCAGAATGCCCTTGATAAAAAGCTGGAGGAGCCTGGCAAGGCTTGGCTTCTGCTTGGCATTGCTCAAACCGAACAGCAGAAATTCAGCGATGCGAAGCGCGCTTTAAGGAAGGCCCAGGCCTTCAAAGAAACAGAAAAGTCGGCAGCACGCTGGTTAAAGTACACCGATGATATGAAACGACAAGCGGATTGGCTGGCACAAAACTCTTGAGCCGCTTATCTGTCTCGCACTCATCCAAATAGAATATTAAATAGTGGCATTTCAAAATAAAGGTTTCATGATGAAAAAATGGTTTGTGTTTTTGGCAGTACTTGGCCTGGTGGCCTGTGGCGACACCGACGCGCCGGAAGTGACGGCGACGCCCGCACCAGCAAGTACCCCTATCCCTGTAAAAGTCGTGATCATCACGATGTTTGAAATTGGTGAAGACACGGGCGATACCGCGGGCGAATTCCAGCTGTGGAACGAGCGGCGGGAGCTTACGGAGGTGTTTGAATTCCAGGGCCATCACGACCTGCACTTCAATCGCGACAGCGGCATTATGGCCATGGTGACGGGTATCGGTACGGCGAAAGCGACGGCATCGGTGATGGCGTTGGGTATGGATCCGCGTTTCGATTTTCGTGAAACCTATTGGATGGTTGCTGGGATAGCGGGTTTTGATCCTGAAGATGCCAGCATCGGTTCGGCCGCGTGGGCGGAGCATGTGATTGATGGCGATCTCGCGCATGAGATCGATGCGCGTGAAATGCCCGAGGATTGGCCTTACGGCTATTTCGCCCGCTACACCAAAAAGCCTTTTGATCCGGCCAAGCCTGAACCTACGGGCGAAATGTTCACCTTGAACAAGGGGCTGACCGACTGGGCCTACACCCTGACCAAGGACATCGAACTCCCAGATTTTCCTGACCTCGAAGCGACGCGTTCACTGTACACTGAACATGAAAACGCACGTAAAAAGCCCTTCGTGATGAAAGGCGATAATCTGGCGGCGATGACGTTCTGGCATGGTGAGATTCTCAACAACTGGGCGAACGAGTGGGTCGACTACTGGACGAACGGTGAGGGTGAGTTTGTTTCCTCCGCGATGGAAGATACCGGCACCTACCAAAGTTTACTGTGGCTGACCAAGGCGGGGAAAGCCGATGTGGATCGCCTGATGGTACTGCGTACCGCGAGTAACTACACCATGCCGCCACCAGGTGTAAGCGCCGCAGACAACCTGTTGGCGGAAAATGAACACTACTCCGGGCTGGTCGCTTCGTTGGAAAGTGCCTATGTCGTAGGCTCAGAAGTGATTGACACACTGCTGGCCGATTGGGAACACTACGCCAAACACGTTCCAGGAAAATCAGGCAGCGAAGCGCCCTAAGCGCAGCGTAGTTAAGAAAAACATGAGTTCACACATCGCGTTCACAGCGCCGCATCACGCGGCGACTCAAGCCGGTATGGCGGTGCTGGAGGAAGGCGGGTGTGCCGTGGATGCGATGATTGCCGCAGCGGCCATGGTTGCGGTGCACTACCCACACATGAATGGCCTAGGAGGCGACTGCTTCTGGCTGATTCAGCGGGCGGGGGAGTCACCGGTCGCGATTGATGCCTGTGGTGCGGCGGCCTTGAACCTGGATCTCCCGGCTTATCAAAAACTAGGTGGCGTACCGACACGCGGTCCGCAAGCGGCACTGACGATGGCCGGTGCGGTGTCAGGCTGGGATCTTGCGCGCCGATACGCTAGTGAAAAAGGACGCCGCTTCCCGCTCTCCAGACTGCTCGCGCCAGCGCGAGAGGCGGCGACATCCGGTATTTCGGTGACAGAGAGTCAGCTCGCCGGTACCGCCTTGTGCATGTCCCAAATGCAGGTTGGCGCAGCGTTCTCGGAATTGTTTCTAGACGCAAATGGACAGCCTTTAGGGATTGGACAAACCTGTCGTAACTCGTCTTTAGCCAATCTCTTTGAGGCCATGCAGCAACGCGGGCTCGCGGATTTTTATCAGGGTGAGATTGCGGCGAGTTTGGCCGAGTCACTGCAACAATGTGGCAGTGCATTGACCCTCGCGGATTTTCATCAACATAAGGCGAGAATTCGCGCCCCCCTGGTGACAGACACTTCTCAGGGACGTTTTTACAATCTTGATGCGCCCACGCAAGGGCTGGCTTCGCTGTTAATATTGGCGATGTACGACCGCCTTTTCCAGCCGCAGTGGCAGGAAGCTGAGCAAATTCATCACCTCGTCGAAGCGACCAAGTTGGCGTTCAGCGTGCGCGATAGCAAAATTTGCGATCCCGCATGCAGTACTGAAAATCTAAGCACGCTTCTGAGTGCCGCGTCCGTGAATGCCCTCGCTTCGCGCATTAACGCGCGGCATGCGTTGCCTTGGCCACTTTCCGCACCGCCTGCAGATACGATCTGGATGGGGGCGTGTGATGCCGATGGCACCATGGTCAGCTTCATTCAGAGCCTGTATTGGGAATTTGGCTCGGGGGTCGTGCTGCCGGAGTGGGGCCTGGTTTGGAATAATCGCGGTGTGTCGTTTTCGGTCGACAGTGGCGATATCAATGTCCTGGCTCCCGGTAAAATTCCGCGTCATACGCTCAACCCCGCATTGGCCGAGCTGCATGATGGCCGCCGCATGGTGTATGGCTCCATGGGTGGCGACGGCCAACCGCAAACCCAAGCCGCCATTGTGAACCGGGTTCTGTATCAGAATCAGACTCTCGAGGACGCCATTGCCGCACCGCGCTGGTTGTTGGGGCGCACCTGGGGGGATCAAAGTACGGATTTGAAGTTGGAAGCCAGCTTGGCGGAACGCGTCGGTGCATCGTTGCGTGCAAAAGGGCATGATGTGCAATCCCTGCCCGATCATAGTGAGGCGTTTGGTCACGCGGGTGCGATCTTACGGCAGGCGAATGGCGAGTGCCGAGCCGCAAGCGATCCGAGATCCGATGGTGCAGCGCAGGTAAACGATGCGACCTCCGTGTAAGTCGTAAAACACAGAATTAAAGTAGAACAGTTTATGTTGGATGCTCAGTGGTTGCCCATTTTAATTGCTTTACCCATCGCCGGTGCGTTGGCGGGCATTTTAGCAGGGCTTTTCGGTGTCGGCGGCGGGATTGTGATCGTGCCGGTATTGTTTCTTATTTTTCAGTTATTGGGGATTTCCAGCGCTACGGCGATGTCAGTCGCTACGGGCACGTCTCTGCTTGTCATTATCGCAACGAGTCTTTCGTCTATTCGCTCCCACTATGCACGCGGTAATGTGGATTTTGATTTGTTGCGCTTTTGGGCGCCGTTTATCGTGATCGGTACGGCCGTAGGCGCTTGGGCCGCTGCGTATATTGGCGGCTTGTTCGCTTCCGCCGTGTTTGGCATCGTGGCAATACTGGTCGCGATGAACATGCTTTTCAGAGCCAGCGCCGCGCCGCGTTGGGCGCAATTACCGGGTCGCGTTGCGCAGAGTGCCATCGCGATTATCACGGGTGCGGTCTCCGTCATAATGGGCATCGGTGGCGGCACCTTGGGCGTACCGATTCTGACCGCCTGCAGCTACCCTGCGCACCGCGCTGTCGGCACCGCAGCGGCCTTCGGTTTTATTATTGCTGTACCTGGCGCATTGTTGATGGGGCTGATGGCCTCGACGCCTGCGGATGCCCCGATGGGGACCTGGGGCTTTTTAAACTTGCCCGGCTTTGCTTTGATTGCGCCGTTGTCGGTACTGATGGCGCCGCTGGGTGTGCGCCTTGGCGCACGGCTGGATGGCGCTTTGTTAAAGCAATTGTTTGCGGTCTTTCTTTGTATTAGCGGTGCTCGAATGATTTGGCAGGTGCTGCCGTTTTAACGGCACCTGCATCACGATAGGATTACGCATGTCTCTTTTATCTTCTCCGTTTACGCCTCCTCCTCGCTTGTTAATGGGCCCCGGTCCCATTACCTGTGATCCGAGAGTCCTGCAGGCGATGTCCAATCAATTGATTGGACAATATGACCCGAGCATGACCGCCTGTATGAATGAGACCATGGCGCTCTATCGGGACGTATTTGTGACGGAAAACCGTTGGACGTTTATGGTCGACGCGACTGCCCGGGGTGGCATTGAGGCGGCCATGATTTCGGTTTTGAAACCAGGCGATCGCGTCCTGGTTCCGATTATGGGGCGTTTCGGGCACCTCCTGAAAGAAATCGCCGAGCGCTGCGGCGCAGAAGTCTCTGTGCTGGATGTGCCCTGGGGCGAGGTGGCTGACCCGGAAAAGGTCATCGCCGCGATCAAACGTGTAAAGCCTGATCTTGTGGCTTTGGTTCAGGGCGATACCTCAACAACCATGTGTCAGCCGCTGAAGGAGATTGGAAATTTTTGCCGAGCCGAAGGTATTCTGAGCTATTGTGATGCGACGGCGAGCATCGGTGGCAATACGTTTTTAACCGACGAATGGGGCATTGATATTGTCAGCGCAGGCTTACAAAAATGTCTTGGCGGCCCTTCCGGCATCGCACCGATTACGATCAGCCCAGAGGCGACTCGAAGAATTCGTGCACGTCACCACGTCGAAGCCGGCATCCGCACGCAAGCGCATCAAAATGGCAAGGGCGAACGCATTCGCTCCAATTATTTCGATCTCGCGATGATTATGGATTACTGGAGCGAGGAACGTTTAAACCATCACACCGAAGCGACCAGTATGCTGTTCGCTGCGCGGGAATGTGCGCGACTTTTGTTGAGTGAGGGGCGAGACGAGGTGGTCGAACGCCATCGTATCAACGGCGCAGCACTGGCGGCAGGATTGAGCGCAATGGGGCTGAGGCTCTATGGTAATCAACAACACCGAATGAACAATGTGGTCGGCGTGTATATTCCCGACGGGGTCGACGGTGAACGCGTGCGTCGGTACATGCTGGAAGATTTCGGTATCGAAATCGGTACCTCCTTTGGCCCCTTGGTGGGCGTGATCTGGCGCATTGGCACCATGGGCTACAACGCACGTAAAGGCGCGGTATTACCCACACTGGCCTGTCTGGAACAAGCTCTGCGTTTGGAAGGGGTGTCCGTGCCGGCGGGAGCGGCGGTCGCCGCTGCGATGGCAAGCTACGCGGATGCGGGAGCCCAAAGCGATGAATAAAGCGGAACTTAGAGACTGGGTATGCCGCATGCCCAAGGCCGAATTGCACATGCATATTGATGGCAGCCTCGAAGCCTCGCGCATGTTGTCATTGGCCAAAAAGCACGGCGTGGACTTGCCCTATACCAGCGAAGCGGAGGTGCAGAATGCGTATGATTTTCATGATTTGCAAAGCTTTCTGGATCTCTACTATCTTGGCGCGTCGGTCTTAAGAGATGAGGAAGATTTTTATTTCCTGATGATGGACTATCTCGAGCGCTGCCGTGCGGACAACATCGTGCACTGCGAAATCATGGTGGAACCACAAACGTATTTTCCGAATGGTGTCGACTTCGATACTTTCATGAAGGGCTTTGAGCGAGCCATTGCCGAGGCAAACGCGACCTGGGGCCAGAGCGTGGTGTTGATACTCAGCCTGTTACGCCATACGCCGGAAGACGAATGTCTGGCTGTGCTGGAACAAGCCCGGCCCTGGCGACATGCCTTCACTGCGATTGGCTTGGCGAGCAGCGAACGCGGGCACCCGCCAGAAAAGTTTGAACGACTCTATGCGGCGGCGAAATCCGAAGGTTATGCCCTGACGATTCATGCCGGCGAAGAAGGCCCTGCAGAATATATCTGGACCAGTTTAAAGTCGCTTGGGGTCGCGCGCATTGATCACGGCGTGCGCTGTACCGAAGACGACGCGCTGATGGACTTTCTCGCCGAGGAAAAGATCCCGCTCACGGTATGCCCACTGTCCAATACCCGCTTAAAAGTGTATCAGACCATGCATGAACACCCGGTATTGACGTTGTTGGCGCGCGGTTTATGCGTGACGATTAATTCGGATGATCCGGCGTATTTTGGTGGTTACCTGAACGCCAATTACCTCGCCTTACTGGACACCTTTGAGCCATCGCCGCAGGTTTTTGTCGAACTCGCCCGAAACAGTTTTCAGGCGGCCTTTCTGGAAGACACTCAACGAGATGCATTTTTGCAAACGCTTGCAAAGTGGGAGTCGGCCGCATGAGCGTGATCGAGTTGAATGCGGTCACGGGGGCAGAGCGTATTCTTGCACGCTGTAAAATATTGGCTGGAATCTCTTCCATGCCCGGAGCGATTTGTCGCACCTATCTTACACCAGAGCACAGTCGGGCGAACGAGCAAGTGCACAAGTGGATGTCAATGGCGGGGATGACGACCTGGGAAGATGCCGTGGGCAATTGTTGGGGACGCTACCGTGCTGAAGAGGATGATGCGCCGACTTTGATTCTCGGCTCGCACCTGGACACCGTACCGAACGCGGGCGCCTATGACGGCATACTCGGGGTATTGACGGCCATTGAGCTTGTCGATGCCCTGTTCCAAGCATCCGAGCGCCTGCCATTCCATATCGATATTGTTGGCTTTGGCGATGAGGAAGGGGTGCGCTACGGTGCGACCTTACTCGGCAGCTGTGCGGTCGCGGGCAGGTGGAAAGAGGAGTGGATGACGCTCGTCGATCAAAGTGGAATTAGTTTGCGTGACGCCTTGCATCAATTCCATGGTCATGAATTGGACCCGCATTCCGCGTCGCGCCAGGGTGAGTCTTTTCTTGGATATCTTGAGTTGCACATTGAACAGGGACCCGTGCTGGAAGAGGCAAAATTGCCGGTGGGTGTTGTGACCGCCATTGCTGGAGCCCGACGTTTCGAAATTGAACTGAAGGGCATGGCGGGGCATGCGGGCACAGTGCCGATGGCGATGCGCCGTGACGCCTTGTGCGCGGCTTCAGAAATGATATTGAGCGTGGAGCAGATAGCGCAACGCTATTCGGTTGTGGCGACGGTCGGTAAAGTGCAAGCGGCACCCGGCTCGGTCAATGTCATTCCAGGGCATTGCAGTTTTACCGTCGATATTCGCAGTGGCCAGGACAGCACTCGAGATCACGCCTGGAAAGAAATCGAACAGCAATGTCGTGCGATTGCGAAAAAACGCGATATCGCCATCACACTGCATGAATTTCACAATGCACCGGCGGTGCAGTGTGCGAGTGAATTCCAACGTCGATTGGAAACCGCGATCAGCGGCCAGGGGATTGCACCACTGAGCTTACTCAGTGGTGCGGGACACGATGCGATGGCCATGGCGGCACTGACCGAAGTGGGAATGCTCTTTGTTCGCTGCGAAAAAGGCATCAGCCATCACCCTGCCGAAGCGGTGACCGAAGCCGATGTGGCGGCGGGGCTAGCGGTATTTGAACAAGCCGTTCGCAGCTTTATTTAAGGCGATTTTTCGAGGACTGAAACACCTTTTGCGCGTGACGAGCCACGCGCGAATTAATTCCCCCAGCGAGCGCGACTGCCTCTCACGTCCACATGCACAAAAGGGCCATGTGCCGAGTTCGCTTTATACAGGCCCACGCCGCCAGCAAGATCGCGACGTTCGTGTCGTTTAACAAATTGATCTGCAAGTGTGTAGAGAATGCGCGCATCCGCCAGGTTCACTTTGCCATCCTTGTTTAAATCATCCATCACACCATCGCCATCCTCATCAATGTAGATATCAGAAGCGCCGCCATAGATATGCCGACTATTGGCGACATTCCCGATGGCCCGATTGTACCAAGGGGTGCGATAGCCACTCATGATGACAAACGAGGACGCGGCATAGCCCGCGGCATTCACATCGGCCAGCAATAGCTCAAGTTTGTCGACCATCAAGGGCCGAACAACAAGGTATTTGGGGAAGTCGCCTGCCTGTTTGCATTGGAACTGGCCCAGCGTAAAGTGCGGTGAGAGCTTGGTGTTGGCATTATCTTCTGTCAGCTCGATGTAGCCGCGCGGCGCGCGATATTGTTGCAAGCCATTCAGTGGTGGTGGGTAGCCGCCAATGCGATACCCATTGATTCGATCATTGTCGATTTGCGATGCGGGCACGAGTACGAAAATACGCAGTGACAGGAGCGTGTTATTCGCGCCGCGCAGTTCCAGAAAATGGGAGCCACTTTTTTCGGGGGCCTGCCATTTGAGGCGTCCCTCTTTGATCGTGAGTGGTTTATCGTCGAGTGTGGCTTTGAGCTTTTTGGCGCTGCTGTTGATCGTCAGGCTTTCGCCGGGCATCAAGGTGACGAAATTCTGATTAAACAGCAAAGGTCGGCCGTTGGCTTCTACCGGAAAGGGCGCGAGTGACGGGGTGAACGCAGCGTGGCTGGCTGCGCTCAGTAATAAAAATACCAGGGTGAAGAAAACGCGCTGCATAAGAGGCATCTCTTGAAACGGAAAGATTCCGGGCCCCAGGGCTTACTGTTTTTCGCCTGAGGGCTCCGCTTGTCCGGTGGCCAGAGGCGCGGACAGCGCACTATGCAGCGGCGCATCACGCTTGTAAATATCCTTGCGAAAATTTAATTCGCCGTCGCGACTGATCCAGGCGGTCCAGTATTCAATATGAATTTGCATCGGCGCGCTCAGGTTGACCGTTCGGGTTTCGCCTTTTGCCAGCGCGGCTTCAATCGAGGCGACGTTCCAACCCTGATCTTTGAGGAGATACTCTGCGAGTTGTACAGGCTCCGCAACGCGGATGCAGCCCGAGCTGAAGGCGCGCTCCGATTTGAGGAACAGTTCCCGCGAAGGGGTATCGTGTAGGTAGACATTATGTTTGTTTGGAAACATGAACTTGATGCGGCCCAGTGCATTCTGAGGGCCCGGTGCCTGAACCAAACGGTAGGGGAAATGACGGCGAGACAGGGCCGACCAGTTGATGCTTGCTGGGTCCAGAGCGGTCGAGCCATGCGTGTCATAGACGCTGAAGCCGAGTCGGGCGAGGTACTCAGGGTCGCGCTGAATTTCAGGTAGCTTGTCCTGCGTGGCCAACTTGTAGGGAACAGTCCAGGTCGGGTTCAGGACGAGGTAGCGCATGCGGTCGCTGAATACAGGCGTGCGGCGATATTCTCGACCAACGATAACCGGCATCTGCAGCGCGACGTCTGGCCCCTCATAAATGCGTAAATCGAAGCCAGCGATATTGACGACGAGAAAGCGCGAGTCGAATGTATCGTCCAGCCAGCGCCAACGTTCCATGTTCACCGCTATTTGTTCTGCGCGTTTTGCCGGGCTGACATTCAGCGCTCGCAGGGTCTCCGCCCCGATGACGCCATCGGTATCGAGCCCGTGTCGGCGTTGAAACTGTTGGACTGCCGCCACGGTGATAGCGTCGTAGCGCATGTCTTCATTCGCCGTGTCAGGGCTTAAGTCTCCCCAGAAGCGTAAGCGCTCGCGAATACTCGGTACGCGCGCATCGCTTTGCTCCGGCTTGATCACCGGTTGTGACGGCAACTCACTCCATTCGGGCGCGTCTTGCTCTCGCAACGCCAGCAGGCGTTGCTTGAGGCGGCGATAGCGGGGTTGCGGCGGGGCGAGGGCATCGAGTGCCTGTTGAAAAGTGGCGGCGTCATAGCGGCCCAGCTCAGCCAATAGGCTTTGCCCGCTCGGCTTGATGGCGCGCGGCTGCCATTCTTCGGCCAGGTAACTGGGGTCGACCTTGCCCGACTTTAAATGACTGGCGTAGGTCAGCAGCGCATCCGATAAGAGCAAGTCTAGCTCTGCGTGACCTAGTGCCGCTGTGTCTGTATTCAGCGAGCGTGTGAGCACGTCGGTATGATAGTCCGCCGCGACGAGCCCGTGTTCTGCGCTGCGCGCGAGCGTCTTTACTAAGGTGGTGGCGAGGGGTAGAGGGCGTCCCGAGGCGTCGAGCCATATAAACTTGAAGCCTCGTTGCTCATAGAGATGGAGTAGGGCGCTTCCTTGGTACAGAGGCTCATCGGCGATAAACAGATTCGGTTCGTACTGCGTGCGTTCAAGCAGTTGGCGTAACGCATCGTCTTGCGCATGTGCGAGCATGCTGAGTGCGAAAATACAGGCGAATGCGACGCGCCTGACAGGGTTAGTGTGACGAATCATGGTTATCCTTATTCACGTCGGCATTTGGACTGTTGAATTGTCGCAGCGCAGTGCGTAGCGAGTCCAGATTTTTGGAGAAGTGCCGGCAGCGTCCACAGATGATCAGATGCAGGCGCAGTTGTATACGCTCAACCCACGATAAGTGGCGCTCCTGACTTTCCGACACCAAGCGGCTGGTGTCTTTGCAGTTAAGCATGTCGATCCTCCTCGCTGAACCAGCGCATTTCCAGACAGGTTTGCAAACGCATTCGCGCTCGGTAGAGCAGCACGTGTAAGTTGCTCGTGCTCAGGCCTTCTTGTGCGCAAATTTCCTCTGAGTCGAGCCCAAGTGTCTCCCGCATCAAAAACACCTTCGCCTGTCGTGCAGGCAGTTTCTCCAGGCAGGTTTCCAGTACGCGCCAAAATTGCTCCTGCTTGAACGCGTGCTCGGGGTCGTGCCAGTGATTGGGAGCAAGCCCTTTGTGCCAATGTCCGCGCTCGTTAAACAGGCGCGAGAGCTGCTCTTCGTCAGTGCTGTCGTCATCGCCCTGATTATTGATTTCAGCGCTGTGATGCCGCTTGCGTAGAATGTCTGCGATCTTATTCTTCAGTATCGCGAACACCCAGGTTTTGAACGCGGCGCGACCGTGAAAGCTCTGCGCGTTTTTCATTGCACCGATCAGGGCTTCCTGCACTGCGTCCTCAGCAAGCTGGTGATCACTCAACTGCATACGCGCAAATTGCAGCAACGTCGCTTGAAGTGATTTGACATAATTTTCGTCATTAAAGACACTGGCCAAATCTTCGTTAGGGACAGTGTCCTGGTTTTCCGACTGCATTAATGGGGCTCTCTGTTCTGTGTCCGTCTCAGATTACGCGCTTAATCTTACAGGATTGTCGATATGAGCGACGTCACAAGTTTCGATCCTGTGTTCAGGAAGGATGCCCGCATCCTCGTGTTGGGGTCGATGCCCGGTATAGCGTCACTGACGGCGGCCCAGTACTACGCTCATCCACGCAATCTGTTCTGGCCACTATTGTCGCAGGCGGCAGACCAGACCTTACCTACCAGTTACGACGCGCGTCTGGCTTTGCTTATGGAGAGTGGCGTGGCGCTTTGGGATGTGCTTCGTGCCTGTGAGCGAGAGGGCAGTCTTGATGCCCGCATCGTGCGCAGTTCAGAACAGCCCAATGACTTTGCGTGGTTGTTTGCACAGCTTCCGTGCTTGGAACGCATTTGTTTCAACGGTCAAAAGGCCGCCGACAGTTTTCGTCGCCACGTGCAATCTTCGGGCGTCTTGGATCTGAGCCGATATGAGCTGCGTACGCTGCCGTCGACCAGCCCGGCCAATGCGAGCGTGGCGTTGGAGCGCAAACGAACTCTGTGGATGGATGCGTTAAGTCTATAAAAAGAACATTGTGCATGCCTAGATAGTGCAAAAACTCAAAATCATGGAAGTCCGGTACACGGCTTATTACAATGCATTCCTAAAGGAGCCGCACCATCGGCTCTGCGCCAACAAGGAATTCATGTCCGCAGGAGGCAGGCATGCAAAAGAAACACGCGCATCGTAGTAAGTCTCTCAAGTTGCAATGTCCGTTTGCGCTGGAGTGCGAGTTCGCCGCTCCGAGGCTGCGGCTGCTTGTGAGCTTTGATCCATTTGTTTCCCGACGTTCTCCCGGGGCGCGTGCGCCCACTCGAATTGAAGCGGGCTTGATGGGCTTTGCCTCGCACAGTAGCGGCAATCCATCAGTTCGGCGGTAGAACTAGGGAGAGTGAATTGGACTCGCAAATCTACTTAGGTTTAGTCGACGGTGAATCTTTGTTGAGCAATGGGCTTGTTCACTTGTTCGAACATGAAGGCTTTGTCGTGCAGCGCTTTTCATCTGCAAAGTGCATTCTTGAGCCGGGCGTGTTGGCCCGTTTGGATGTGCTACTCGTAGACCTTGCACTTCCTTGTAAGGGAGGGCTAGGCCTTCTACATAAGGTCGGTCCCTCAGTTCCCGTTATTTTCCTGAGTGGATCGGCGAGTGTCTCTGATATTGTCGAGGCGATGAAGTCCGGCGCTGTCGACTTTTTAACGAAGCCATTCGATGCTAAGAAATTACTGCTAGCGGTTCACGAGAGTGTAACAAATAGCAGAAAGAAAAATCAGTCGCTTTCCTGCAGCCCGGATCCCCAGTTGCTGTTTCAATCGCTGACGCCACGGGAGCGCGAAGTGATGCAGCATGTGATTGCCGGCAAACGGAACAAACAAACGGCGATAGAGCTCGGGATCAGTGAGCATACTGTCAAGGTACATAGAATGCGTATCACGAAAAAGACGAAACTGACGTCGTTAGTGGATCTGGTGCGCGCATGTGACCGTGCAGGTATTGAACCGTTATAAATCAGCATTGAACCTTCGTTTAATATACCTCTGAATCCCTTAGTTGTTATGGTTACTCGGCACTTTACTCGTTTGAGTAAGGGCGCCAACTAAAGAATCCAACGACTAAGGACTAAGCCGATGGGAAAAACAACATTTTTTAACGCATCGCTCATGTGGGCGAAGGCCATATTGGCGCTGATAATAAGCTCCATATTCGCGACCGCGACTCTAGCAGCAACCGACAAGAAGCCGAACATATTAGTAATATGGGGTGACGACATCGGACACGATAATCTCAGCGCGTACAACCGCGGTATGCTGGATTACAACACCCCCAATATTGATCGTATCGCCAATGAAGGCGCACTCTTTACCGATCACTATGCGCAGCAGTCCTGTACCGCAGGACGAGCTTCTTTCGCTCTGGGGCAGAACCCGTTTCGAACCGGCTTGCTGACCATTGGTATGCCGGGCACCGATCATGGCGTTCGCCCAGAAGATCCCACGATTGGCGAGCTGTTAAAAAACTATGGTTATCAGACTGGTCAGTTTGGTAAGAATCATTTAGGTGACCTCAACAAATACCTTCCTACCGTACGTGGTTTCGATCGCTTTTATGGAAACCTTTATCACTTAAACGCGGAAGAGGAGCCTGAAAACCCGGATTATCCGGAAGAGTTTGAAGGCAAGAGCTTTCATGCGCAGTTTGGACCTAGGGGCGTGTTGGATTGCGTTGCGACTGACAAGGTAGATAAAACGAAAGAGCCTCGTTGGGGCGTGGTAGGCAAACAGAAGTGTGTCGATACCGGCCCGCTAACCATCGAGCGTATGAAAACTATCGAGAAAGAGGTTACCGGGAAAGCGGTAGAGTGGCTCGAAGACGTTGTTGCAGCCAACAAAGAGTCTGGAGGTGATAAGCCTTTCTTCATGTGGTTTAACTCTACTCGAGGCCACGTATGGGTGCATCTCAGTGAAGAGCAGGATGGTAAAACCGGCAAAGGTATGTTCCCTGATGCGATGAATGAACTGGACTGGGAGACAGGCGTGTTGCTTGACAAGCTAGACGAGCTCGGTGTCGCTGACAATACCATCGTGTTGTGGTCCACGGATAATGGCGCAGAAATATTCACAGGCCCAGAAATGGGGGGGATGCATGCTTACCGAGGCGAGAAAGGCCTAACAACAGAAGGCGGTTTCCGAGTGCCGCAATTGATCCGGTGGCCGGGAAAAATTAAACCTGGAACAATCTTCAACGGCATTACAGCACATATGGATTGGATGCCTACCCTGTTGGCCGCTGCGAACGGTGGTGAAGATACTGGTATTCAAGAAAGTCTCAAAAAGGGTGGGTTCAAAGCGGACGGTAAAAAGTTCAAGGCCCATTTGGATGGGTACAACCTGCTTCCCTATCTTGTTGGAGATGCGGAGGAAAGTCCTCGCACGGAAATATACTACTTCAATGCTGACGGTAATTTAAACGCGGTGCGATGGCATAAGTGGAAGATCAATTTCAGCACGATGGCGGGGAATATCGCAACAGCAGAGACGGCGCACACGAGCTGGCCGCTTATCACGAATCTGCGACTCGATCCCTATGAGCGTTGGCAGGACCAATCTGAAATGTACATCCATTGGTTTGGTAAGCGTATGTTCTTGATGCGTCCTGCTCAAGTCTTGGTGGCGAAACAGCTCGCCTCTTTAAAAGAGTTTCCTCCCGCTCGAGGAAGTAGCCTGAGTTTGGGTGAGCTACTGGATAAGATTCAGTATGCCGACCCTGGCCAATAACATTTAACACTTTCTCAGCCCGGACAATCTTCGATGTTGTTCGGGCTTTTTTTATTTATGAGGTACCTTTTCGATGAGAAAACAAATGGCTCTTGGCGCGAATATGTTGTGTCTGTGGGTGTTCACCATCACCATTCAAGCCTACTCGAGTGTGGTAGAAGCATCACAGACGCCTCTACCGTCGTGGGCTGATGGTCGCACAAAAACGGTAATTATCGAGTTTGTCCAAAAAGTCACGGATCCAAATAGTCCCTATTTTGTGCCCGAAGACATGCGCGTTGCGACATTCGACAATGACGGCACGTTGTGGCCGGAATATCCGATTTATACACAATTATTGTTTGCGCAAGATAGAGTCAAAGCTATGGCGCCTAAACACCCCGAGTGGAAAACGCAGCAGCCGTTCAAGGCGCTATTGGAGGGCGATCACCAAGGCGTCGCTGCGTCGGGTATGAAGGGGTTGATGGAAATCGTGATGGCGACACATTCAGGTATGACTGCTGATGCCTTTGCAAAGGAGGCAGGCGAATGGTTACGTACAACGAAGCACCCGAAATTTCAGATGCCCTATAGTGAAGCGGTATACACCCCTCAATTGGAGTTATTGGCATATTTAAGAGCCAACGGTTTCAGGACATTCATTGTTTCTGGCGGTGGAATTGCTTTCATGAGGCCTGTCTCTCAGGAGTCCTATGGTATTCCTCCTTATCAAGTGGTGGGATCCAGCGTTGTAACCAAGTACGAGCAGCGTGATGGCGAATACCAGTTGGTGAGACAGCCCAAGGTAGGGTTTATCAATGACAAGGAAGGCAAGCCCGTGGGTATCTATGAGCATATAGGGCTTAGACCAATTCTGGCCTTTGGCAATTCCGATTCAGACATGCAAATGATTCAGTACACTACGGATGGCGACGGCCTGCGCTTGGGCTTGTATCTGCATCATACTGACGCTGATCGGGAGTATGCATACGACAGAAAGAGTCACGTTGGCACTCTGGATAAGGTATTGGATATCGCAGAAGAGCATGATTGGCTGATTGTTGATATGAAGCGCGATTGGTTGAAAGTGGTCGAATGAGCCACCGCAGAGCATTCAGTGGAATGTAAATCAATTTGGAGCGGGTTAACGCGCCCACGGGGCGTGATCGCTAAAAGAGGGGGATCAGAGGGAAATGGTAGCTAGGGCGAGACTTGAACTCGCGACCTCAGCATTATGAGTGCTGCGCTCTAACCAGCTGAGCTACCTAGCCATTTCTTCACAATGCGACATGGAGTCGGCTCTGAGAGGGGCGGTATTTTCTCCATCCGCCCCCCTAAAGTCAAGCGCCTTAGACGTTAAATCTGAAGTGAATGACGTCACCGTCCTTGACGATGTAGTCCTTGCCTTCCAGACGCCACTTACCGGCGTCTTTGGCGCCGTTCTCGCCTTTGCAGGCAACGTAGTCGTCGTAGCCGACGATCTCGGCACGGATAAAGCCCTTCTCGAAGTCTGTATGGATCTTGCCCGCCGCCTGAGGCGCGGTGGCTTCGAGAGGGATGGTCCAGGCGCGAACCTCTTTGACGCCCGCGGTGAAATAGGTATGCAGGCCCAGAAGGTCGTAGCCGGCGCGAATCACGCGGTTGAGGCCGGGTTCTTCCATGCCGATGTCCGCGAGGAACTCAATTTTTTCTTCGTCGTCCAGTTCCGCGATTTCGGCTTCGAGCTTGTTGCAGACCGGCACCACGACGGCGCCTTCCCGCTCGGCAATCGTACGCACAGTATCGAGTAGGGGGTTGTCTTCGAAGCCGTCCTCTTCGACGTTGGCGATGTACATCGTCGGCTTGAGGGTCAAAAGGCTCAGAGACTTGAGCAGGTGCTTCTCGTCATCGTTCAGCTCGAAGGCGCGCAGAGGCTGGGCCTCATTCAGGTGGGGCAGGATTTTTTCGCACAGGGCTTTCATCTTGATGGCGTCTTTGTCCTGGCCTTTGGCGGCCTTGGCAAAGCGCTGCAGCGATTTTTCAACGGTTTCCAAGTCCGCGAGCGCGAGCTCGGTGTTGATGACGTCGATATCGCTTTCAGGCGAGATCTTGCCGTCGACGTGAATCACGTTGGGGTCGTCGAAACAGCGCACGACGTGGGCGATGGCATCGGTCTCGCGAATGTTAGCGAGGAACTTGTTGCCGAGGCCTTCGCCTTTCGATGCCCCCGCAACGAGGCCGGCGATATCCACGAACTCCATCGTGGTGGCGATGACTTTCTCCGGTTTGACGATCGCGGCAAGCGCATCGAGACGGGGATCGGGAACGGGTACCACACCGGCGTTGGGCTCAATGGTGCAGAAGGGGAAGTTTTCTGCGCCGATACCGGCTTTGGTCAGCGCGTTGAACAGCGTGGATTTACCGACATTGGGTAAGCCAACAATGCCACATTTAAAGCCCATAATCCTTACCTTTTCGTTATTTGGTGCTGGAATGAAGTGTGCGGGTCGCCCGGTCCCAGTCGCCTGAAACCAGATCGTGCATAACGGCGAGCGATGCGTCGATCGCGCTGTCGATGCGTTGTTGATCCTCCGCCGATGCGCGCTTTAGCACGTAGTTGGCAACGGCGCTAGCGTGCCCGGGGTGGCCGATGCCGAGTCGAAGCCGGGCAAAGTTCTTGTTGTTCCCCAAGGCGCTGATGATGTCCCGGAGGCCGTTGTGACCGCCGTGCCCACCGCCAAGTTTGAGTCGGGCCACACCCGGTGCGAGGTCGAGCTCGTCGTGTACCACCAGAATGGATTCGGGCTCGATGCGATAAAAACGTGCGAGTGCTGCGACGGCTTGACCGCTGCGGTTCATAAACGTAGTGGGAACGAGTAATCGAAGATCTTCGCCAGCGAGGCGAACATTGGCGCTCAGGCCAAAAAACTTTGCGGAGGGACTTAATGTACCGTGTTGTTCGCGTGCCAACAGCTCAACCAGATCCTGGCCGGCATTGTGGCGCGTACGCACATAATCGGAGCCCGGATTACCCAGGCCCACGATCATGCGTATCGGAGAAGCGGCGACTTTCATGCCGCCTCACCGAGAAGGAGCATGGGCAGGGCCTTATTCGGCGTCGCCTTCACCCTCTTCACCTTCGTCTTCGGCTGCGCCTTTAGGCTTGACGATGGTCGCCACAGCCAAGTCGTGATCTTCGCCGTGAGACAGGGCAACAGATTCAACACCTTTAGGCAGAGTCAGGTCAGAAATGTGAACGATTTGGCCGACTTCCGCAGAGGCCAGATCCACTTCAATGAACTCAGGCAGGTCGCCTGGCAGACAGGAAACTTCAAGTTCTGTCAGGTTGTGCAGTACCTGGCCACCTTGAAGCTTAACGCCTTTGGAGGACGATTCATTGATGAAGTGCAGAGGTACGCTGGTGCGGAACTTCTTGGTCTTCGATACACGCAGGAAGTCCGCGTGATAGATGATGGCCTTGGACGGGTGACGTTGCAGGTCTTTCAGGACCACGTCTTCGCTCTTACCATCGACGGTCAGCTCGATGATGTGCGAGTAAAAGGCTTCGTGCTCCAGGTGCTTGATCAGCTCACGGTATTCGAGGCTGATCATCTGGGGCTTCTTCTTACCACCGTAAACGATGGCTGGCACCATACCACTCTCGCGTCGCAGGCGGCGGCTCGCACCTTTCCCTGCATCATCGCGGAGCTTGGCGTCTAATTTAAAATCTTCAGTAGACATAGCTATCTCCAGTTTTTAAGTTTAAACCCTGAGCACCCGCGACCAGGACGCTCAGGGGCCGGTTGCCCGGCGTGTGTCTCCAGTGCCTGTTCGTCTCTTAGTGAGAGAACATCGCGCTGAGAGATTCTTCGTTGCTGATGCGACGCATCGCTTCAGCCAGCATATCCGCCAGGCTAAGCTGGCGAATCGTTGTGCATTTTTTGCCCTCTGCTGACAGAGGGATGGAATCGGTCACGACCAATTCATCGAGTACAGAGTTATTCAAGCGCTCAATCGCGGCGCCGGACAGTACCGGGTGTGTGGCGTAGGCCACGACTTTCTTTGCACCGTGCTTTTTCAACGCGTCTGCCGCGTTGCACAGCGTGCCTGCGGTATCGACCATGTCGTCGACGAGCAGGCAGGTGCGGCCATCAATCTCACCGATGATGTTCATCACTTCGGCCACGTTCGCTGTGGGGCGACGTTTATCGATGATCGCCAACTCTATGCCGAGCTGTTTAGCCACTGCGCGTGCGCGTACCACGCCGCCGATGTCGGGTGAAACGACGACGAGGTCATCGAAACTTTGTTTACGTATGTCTTCGAGCAATACGGGTGAGCCGTAGACGTTGTCCACGGGCACATCAAAGAAGCCCTGGATCTGCTCGGAGTGGAGGTCAACCGTCAAGACGCGGTCAACGCCCACTGTTACCATCATATCGGCCACGACCTTGGCGGTAATCGGCACGCGCGCGGAACGAACACGTCGATCCTGACGGGCGTAACCAAAATAAGGCACTACCGCGGTAATACGGCCTGCTGATGCACGACGCAGGGCGTCGATAATGACCAGCATTTCCATAATATTGTCGTTGGTCGGCACACAGGTGGGCTGTAACACGAAGACGTCGCGACCGCGCACGTTTTCATTCAGCTCAACCCGAATTTCCCCGTCTGAAAACTTGTCGACGACGATGTCGCCAAGGGGAATATGCAATTTTTCTCCGACCTTGGCGGCCAGTTCCGGATTGGCATTGCCAGTGAAGACCATTAAGTCAGCCACGGTAAACCTCGATTTTTGTGGTTCAAAATCATCGGAGAAAGCTGGGCGTCGCTGAAGCGAATAAGAGATGGCTGGGGTGGAAGGATTCGAACCTTCGCATGACGGGATCAAAACCCGCTGCCTTACCGCTTGGCTACACCCCAGTAAAACGCTTCTTGGGGAGGCGTCGTACCGATCATGGCGCCGTGTTCATACACATGCGCTGGTCGGCTCGATGCTGGCCTCGAGCATCGTCGCTAAAGTGTAGTGCATGCGCCTCCGTTTAGGAATGCCTCTGCGCTGTTCACTGTCGCTCGGATTGCCTTTTTAATTGCCTAAACCTGCGTCGAATTGACACGGGCAAACCGCAATTTTTGCCGGCCCCCCTCGAGGAAGGGCGCTACTCTAATGTTGCTTTTGTCGGATGTCAAATCTTTGTGCGAAATAATTGTGCAGGCCCGCAGGCCATATACGGCGCGGTGCTGGGCTTAAATGGCTCGCCAGCTCTTGGCCACGATGGTGAGGCGGTAGTCGCCGTTAGACACCAGGATTTTTTGCGGCAGTGTCAGCGCTGCGTTTTGTTGCTGGCCGCGGTACTCGATCTGCCAGCCTGCCTGCTCGAAGGTGCTGATTTGTCCGGATTCGTCGTACATGAGTTTGCGTGCTGAGCGCCCTTTGGGTGAAGGCAGGCCGCGTACCCAAAACACCAGGTGGCGGACGGGAAAATCGAGGCCCGTGGTTTCGTACAGCATGGCCTCTGCGGTGCTGGCAGAATGCTGTTCGTCGCCATCAGTGAGGGTGACGGAGCGCCCCGACTTCTCTATGCGGATGCGTCCGCGGCCAAGGGGGCCATGTATTTGAATAAGGTAGTCGTCATCGAGTTGTTGCCAGATGAGGTTGGCACTGTGGGCGTCTTCCGGTGTGCGCACGCCGAGTTTTCCCTGTAGCTCCCAGCGGGTGAAGGCCTCAAGTGAGTCTGGTGTTTCCTGAGTGGCGTACTTCTGTGAGGCGCATCCGGCCACGCTGGCAATGAGGGCGAGGGTGAAGAGCCTTCGCCAAGTGCTAGTTGAGTTCCACATTCAGCCTTTCCAGCGTGTTCAGGATGAGGGGGTCTTCGGGGCTGGCCTCCAGGGCCTTGCGCCATACGCTGCGCGCTTTGCGACGTTCGCCTGTCGTCCAGTAGGCTTCGCCGAGGTGGGCGGCGATTTCCGCATCAAACAATTTATCCAGCGCCGAACGGAGGAGGGTGATCGCTCGCGTCGTGTTGCCGCGCCGATATTCAAGCCAGCCGAGGCTATCGAGAATGGCGGGATCTTCCGGGTTCAGTTCATGGGCTCGCCGTATATATACCTCGGCTTCGTCGATTCGGTCTGTCTGGTCGAGCAGGGTGTAGCCGAGCGCGTTGAGTGTCGCGGCGTTTTCGGGGACCAGTGCGAGCACTTTCTCGAGATCGTGTACAGCGGCTTCGGTATCTCGAGTGCGCGCGTAGTGCATGGCACGGCTGTAAAGCAGTTTGACGCTGTCCGGGAACTCGGCGAGGCCCAGATCGTAAATCGCCAGCGCCCGCGCATCATAGCCGTGGCTAGCGAGAGTATCGGCTTCGATCAGGTAGAGGCTTTCACGGTCTTGCGGTTGAGCATTTTCGCGCCGGCTCGCAATGAACACCAAGGCGTTTTCGAAGCCTTCTTGTACGTTAATGATGTCTGCAGCTCGGGATACCGCATCGACGAAGCGCGGGCCGCCTTCTACGGTGAGGTAGTGGTTCAGCGCAGTGCCCGGCTGGTTGCGGTACTCAGCAATGTCTCCGAGGCTGAAATGGGCGATATCCAAGTGCTCGCCACGTTCAACTAAGATCTCAAAATTGTATTCGGCTTCGGAGTACTGTTTCTGATCGAGTTGGATTAGCGCCAGATTCAGCAACACATCCTCGTTTTGGGGAGCCTGTGCGTGCAGCACCTGATATTGATACAAGGCTTCGCGGATGTCAGTCTGAATCAGCATGTGCGCATAGCGACTGCGAATGCGGAAGTTGTCCGGCTGGCTTTTCACCAGGCGGGCGTAAATGGCAAGGGCCTCTTCGTCACGGCCAAGCTGGTGCAGGACGCGATACTGCTGATACAAGGCGCGTGTGTTTTCTGGCTCGAGCGCAGTGGCTTGCTCTGCAAGACCCAGTGCGGCATCGGGTTGCGCCAGGGCTTGGAGCAGGATGCTTTGGCCAATCAACAATTCGATATTGTTTGGGTAGAGGGCGAGCAGATCGCCAAAGCGCACGCTGAGGGCTTCCAGGCCTTCGCTGTTTTCCTGTGACGCCTCAATCGCAATGTCTTCGAAACCACCTGAATGACCGGCCTCAAGCAGGCGTTTTGCCTGGGAGAAGGCCAGGTCGTACTCGCCGCTGTAGATGTACTCGGCCACTAGAATGAAACGTGCTTCTCGGCTGCCCGGGTCTTTGGCATGCCACAGCTCGGCCATTTCCAGGGCTTCTGGGTGGCGGTTGAGTATGCGGGCGACCTGCGCGGCACGCGCGGCAATATTGACGTCGCCAGTTCGACGGGCTTGCTGGACATAATTTTCCAGCCCCAGTTCGTAGCGCTCACGCGTAAGCGCGAGCTCTGCGGTCAGCAGGGCGTAGAGAGTCTCGGTATCAAAGTGCGCATTCGGCTCGATGGCAATGTCAGGCAGCGGTGTCGTCGTGGGGGCGACGGGCGCTGGTGTGGGCTGGTTCGCGCAGCCGACAAGCCAAGACAGGCAAAGCGCGCCGAGAGCGGCCGCTGTGCGTCGGGGCGCTGCGGGGAGTCGGGATCTCATGCACCGCAAAGTGGTGTGCAACATTCACGTTCCTACATCTAATCAGGCCAAAATGCCACCAGAACCTGATAAAGCAAATGGGGCTCGCGGGGTTGCCGGCATTGGCCGGTTCGTTCAGCCCCTTGTTATTTTGGTTTCAATGGGCTCAACTATACTGAATTTCAATAGAACATGCAGGCTATTCATGGGCCAATCCTTGCCTAAATCGATCTGAACGTCGAAAATGCCTCGCTTTTCTCTACCGAGTACTGTTACAGGCAGATCGCGTTCATGACCTTATTTGCGATTGGGATCAATCACAATACGGCAGCGCTGGCGGTTCGCGAGCACCTGGCCTTCACGGCCGAGGAGGCGAGTGAGGCCATGCGCCGCCTGCGCGATCAGGGTTTGGCGAGTGAAATCTCCATCTTGTCCACCTGCAATCGCACGGAGCTGTATGGGGTCATGTCGGGGACGCGCGAGTCACTTTTAGAGTGGCTGGCGGAGTTCAAGGGCATTCCGCCTTCAGAAGTGGCGCCGAGTGTGTACTTCTTTCGTGAGCGTGAGGCGGCGCGGCATATGATGAAGGTCGCGAGCGGCCTCGACTCCCTTGTACTGGGAGAGCCTCAGATCCTCGGCCAGATGAAAAGCGCCTATGCCGAGGCCGAAGCCGCTGACACGCTGGGCAGCCGTTTGCATGCGGCGTTCCAGCAGGTGTTTTCTGTGGCCAAGCGGGTGCGCTCGGAAACCGCCATTGGCGAAAACCCGGTTTCAGTGGCGTATGCCGCGGTCAGTCTCGCGCAGCAGATCTTTTCGGATTTGCGCCGTGACACGGCTCTGCTCGTTGGGGCGGGTGAGACGATCGAACTTGTCGCGCGGCACCTGAAAGAAAATGGCATTCAACGCATGTTCGTAGCGAACCGCTCCCTCGAGAACGCGCAGCGACTTGCCGATGAATTTGATGCGGAAGCCCTGTTATTAACGAGCATACCCGATTATCTTGCGCGAGCCGATATTGTGATCAGCTCCACGGCGAGCCCCCTGCCTCTGATAGGCAAGGGCATGGTCGAGCAGGCCTTGAAGCAGCGCAAGCACAAGCCCATGTTCATGGTGGACATCGCCGTGCCTCGGGATATCGAAGCCCAGGTCGCGGAGTTAAGTGACGTGTTTTTGTATACCGTTGATGATTTGACGGAAGTCATCGATGAAAATCGACGCTCGCGCGAAAAAGCCGCGCGGATCGCAGAAGAAATTATTGAAGAAGGCGTACGCAAGTACGAGGCGGAGCAGCGTGCGCTCAGTGCGGTGGATACGATTCGAGGTCTGCGCACACAAGTGAGTGCCCTTGCCGACGCTGAACTGGAAAAAGCGCTCAAAGCACTGCAGTCCGGCCAGGCGCCTGAAGAAGTCATGCAGCGCTTTGCGACCGCACTGACCAACAAGTTTTTACACGAGCCGAGCACCGCGTTAAAGCGGGCTGGTATCGAGAATAACCGCCACATCATCGAGAGCACGCGCTCGCTGTTTTCTCTTCCCGATGACAGTGTGAATTAGCGCTGCTCACCTCTCGCCTTTTCTTTGGGTTTTGTAACCGCGAAACCAACCGAATTCAACACACAGCAGGTTGTCATGAAACAAAGTATTTTAGATAAGTTAAATCATCTTTCTGAGCGTTATCAGGAGGTGGGTGTTTTGTTGGGCGAAGCCGACGTAATCAGTGATCAAAATCGTTTTCGAGATTTGTCCCGGGAATATGCCGAGCTTGAACCGGTGGTGAAAACCTTCCGCGAATACAGTGAGGTGCTCGATACCATAGACGAGGCGAAGCTGTTGGCGGAAGACAGTGACCCCGATATGCGTGAGATGGCTCAGGAAGAATTGAAGGCGAATGAGGTTCGGGTGGAACCACTGGAACTCGAGTTACAGAAACTGCTTCTGCCAAAAGATCCGAATGATGCGAAAAACGTGTTTTTGGAAATTCGTGCGGGCACCGGGGGTGACGAAGCGGCGATTTTTTCAGGGGATCTTTTCCGCATGTATTCTCGCTACGCTGAGAAACGCGGCTGGCGTATTGAAATTATCAGCGAAAGTGCAGGTGAGCACGGTGGCTTCAAAGAAATCATCACACGGGTCGTGGGGCAGGGCGCCTATTCGCAGCTCAAGTTTGAGTCGGGTGCCCACCGTGTGCAGCGCGTACCGGAAACAGAATCGCAAGGGCGTATTCATACCTCCGCCTGTACCGTGGCCATTTTGCCTGAAGCCGACGAGCTGGAAGATATTGAAATTAACAAAGCCGACCTGAAAGTGGACACTTTTCGCGCGTCGGGCGCGGGCGGGCAGCACGTGAACAAAACAGACTCTGCTATCCGCCTGACGCATTTGCCAACCGGGATTGTGGTCGAGTGTCAGGACGAGCGATCGCAACATAAAAACCGCGCCAAGGCGATGTCATTATTGGCCGCAAAATTGAATCAGAGCCAACAGGAGCAGGCGGCTGCGTCGCACTCTGAGCAACGCCGAAGTCTGGTCGGCAGCGGCGATCGATCTGAGCGGATTCGGACTTACAATTATCCACAAGGGCGTGTGACCGATCACCGTATCAACTTGACACTCTACAAACTCGCCGAAGTGATGGAAGGCGAGCTTGATGAGATCGTGCAGCCTCTGGTGAATGAATTTCAAGCGGATCAATTGGCGGCGCTCAGTGACTAATTCGGCTCGGGATATTCGAGCTCTGCTGGCGATGGCCGAGCAGCGCCTGAGCCATAGTGACACTGCGCGTTTGGATGCGGAGCTATTATTGGCGCACGTGATGCGCTGTGAGCGAAGCCATTTTTACACTTGGCCCGAAAAGGTCCCGGAGGCACCGGTACGTGAAGCGTTTATGTCACTGCTGGCTCGACGGGAAGCGGGCGAGCCGGTGGCGTATTTGCTGCACCGACAAGCTTTTTGGACGCTGGACCTCGAGGTTGCACCGCACACCTTGATTCCACGCGCCGATACGGAGCTGTTGGTTGAGCTGGTGCTGACGCATTGTTTCGAAGACGCGCGTGTACTCGACCTCGGCACGGGGACAGGCGCCATCGCCCTGGCCGTTGCGAGTGAGCGCGAGGACATTCACGTGCACGCGGTGGATGTGATTGAAGAGGCGGTGCAACTTGCGGAACGCAATCGCCAGCACCACGCGTTGTCGAACGTACGAATCTATCGCAGCGACTGGTTTTCTGCTGTGGAGGGGCATTTCGATATGATTGTCAGTAACCCGCCCTACATAGAAAACGACGATCATCACCTTCAAGAAGGGGATGTGCGTTTTGAGCCAAAGTCCGCTTTGGTGTCCGGTTCGGACGGTCTGACGGACCTAAGAATCATTGTCTCTCAAGCGCCGAAGTCACTTTTTGAAGGCGGCATGTTACTCGTGGAGCACGGGTGGCAACAGGCCGAGGCCGTTCAGCAGTTGTTTGCGCGAGCGGGGTTCGAAAATATCGAAACGGTTCGGGATTACGGCGGTCGAGATCGTGTCACGCTGGGACGGTTACCCTCCGAGTGAGGCTATTCCGCCACAGGCTTTTTTTGCAGTTTGCGCTGTAGCGTGCGTCGGTGCATTTTCAATTGGCGCGCGGTCGCTGAGATATTGCCGTTGTTTTCCGCCAGCACCCTCTGGATATGTTCCCATTCCAGGCGCCGCACTGACATGGCTTCCTGCACATCGAAAAAGGCTTCGGGTTCATCCTCCTGTGCGTCGAAAGCCTGCAAAATATCGTCAATGGATGCGGGCTTAGACAAATAATTGATCGCGCCCCGCTTAATGGCCTGAACTGCGGAGGCGATGCTGGCATAGCCCGTCAAAATCACAATATGCAGCTGCGGATTGTGTTCGAGTAAGGAGTCAATCAGGGAGAGGCCATTGCCGTCTTCGACATTCAGGTCGAGAAGCGCGTACTGAAACCGCGTGCCGTGTTGTAACACCGCTTGCGCTTGCGCTAACGACGCGCAGTGCTCGACCTCGAAGTTGCGTTTTTTCAGGGCTTTGCAGGTGACGCGACGGAGTACTTCATCATCTTCTAGATAGAGCAGTGTCTTCATGTGTGGCGTTTACCTGATTTCCGGTAGTCGAATAACGACACGCGAACCGTGGGTGCTCAGATTCGTAGCCTCCAGTTTACCGCCGGCTTTCTCGATGCTGTAGTGAGCGAGGAAGATGCCGAGCCCAAGCCCTTCCCGATGTTTGCCGCTCAGTGGCTTGCCCCAGTTTTCGAGTACGGCTTCGGGAATAGGGCTGCCATCGTTTTCAATTTCGATGTCGATACCACTTGCGGTACTGCGGAATGTACAGGTGACGTGCTGGCGCGCGGCACGGATGGCATTGTCGACGAGATTGATCAGCGCGTGTTGGAGTAAGAGCTCCGCATTGATGCGCGTATCGGCGGCGCTATCGTCCAACACCCATGTCGGCAAAATCGAGGGTTGCGTCAGATGATAATGCTCTTTGAGGGCGGAGAGCAGCTCGCTGGCCACGCTGACGCGCCCGGGGTCGGTACGCTCCCGACTGAGCGTGTTCAGCGCGGTTTTGCAGCGTTGCAACTGGCTTTGTAGAAGCTCGATCGCTTCACGTACTTCTTCCGGATCCTCTGAATTTAATTCATCCAGAACGATGCCCATGCTGCTCAGTGGCGTTCCCAGGTGATGCGCGGTCGAGGCTGCCATCGTGGCAATACCCACAAGGTGCTCTTGGCGCAGTACTTCACGTTGTGCTTCGGCGAGACTGGCCTCTCTCTCGGTGAGTGCGCGTGCAAAATGCGACACAAAAAAGCACAGCAGCAAGGCACTGCCGACAAAATTAAACCACATGCCCAACAAGTGAATTTGGAAGTCGCTAAAGCCGTGGTGTGCGTGACCGCTGAGATCGGCATACATCAATGCGCTGTAGGCCATCGCGCAACTGATGCAGAACACCCATGCGCGCCGCCCCGGGTACACCGCCGCGTAAATCGCAATTAAAACCAAGGCGTAGTAGATGAAGGGGTTTGTGGCCCCACCGGCGAAAAAGACCAGCGCGACCAACAGCACGGCGTCTGCATAAATGTGTGCCTGCATTTCCATACTGCGCAAGGTGTGGGGCAGCCGTAATCGAAACAGGCTAAACGCGGTCAGCGCCACGCCGGCACATACAATGCCGAGTAATACGGGCGTGGCCAGGCTGCGCTCGAGGACGTTCGCAAAAAACCAAATACTGAACACGGCGACGAGCAGCATGATACTTCGCAGCGCTACGAGGCGGAGCAACAATTGTCGCCGCTGGTCGCCGAGATCAGGTGCGGCGGGAAGAAGGGTCAGCATGGATCGTGATGTGTAGGGAGCGGAGTACGCATTGTAGCGCGCTGGGTGGAGCTAAGGCTGCGACATAGTGTCGCAACCTTTACGGGCGCCTTACTCGAGCGTGGCGCCATCTTCGCTCAGCTCAACGATCGGGTAGCCGAGTGATTGCAGCGGCTCGCGGATCTGAGCGGCATCGCCGACAACCAGTATTTGCATGCGTGTGAGAGGCAGGTGTTTTTGTGCCAGTGCGAGAATATCGGCCTGGCTGATCTCGTCGATAATGGCTTTCTGTTTGTCGACGTAACCCCGCTCGATATCAAAGCGCAGGATCTGCCCGAGGAAGCGCGATTTTTGATCCGTTGATTCGTAATCAAGTGCATCGCGCTGGCCGATGGCCTGCTTGAGGAAGTGCAATTCGGACTCGCTGATGCCCTGCTCGCGCATCAGGCGAATTTCCTTGAGGATCTCTTCGACGGCGACCGCGGTGCCGCTGGTCAAAACGGAGGTGCTCGCGGTAAACGGGCCGGGGATTTCACTGCCGCTGAAATAGGTTCTCGCGCCGTAGGTTAAGCCCTTCTCTTCGCGCAGGTTCAGGTTGATGCGGCTGTTAAACGCACCACCCAGCGTGAAATTCATCAGGTAGCGTCGGAAGTATTCGCCGGTGGCGTCGTAGCTCAGGTCAGTGAGGTAGCCGATGCGAATTTCGCTTTGGGCGGCCCCGGGTTTGTCGACCAGATACAGTTGAGTGGCCTCATACGCCGGTGTGGCTGGATAGCTCAGCTCGGGCGCGCTGGGGCCTTCCCATTCGAACAGGAAACGCAGTTTGTCCAGTGCTGCCTGCCGGTCGATGTCGCCGACAATCACTAATTCAGCGCCGTCAGGGCTGAAGTGCTTTTCGTAGAATGCTTGCGCATCGGCAGGGCTCAGTTTGGGCAGAGAGTCGATGGCAAAGGTGGCGGGGGTGCCAAACGGGTGCGAGTCCCCGTAGATCAATCGGCTGTAGACCATCGGTGCGATGGTTGCGGCTTCCTTGGTGCTGGATTTCGCTGACTCGATTTGCTCGTGTTGTATCCGCGCGAAGTCGTCCTCATTGAAGGCCGGGCGGAACAATTTCTCTTCAAGCAGTGCGAGGGTCTCGTCAAAGTGACGTGAGAGGCTAGAGACATAGATATTGATGCGCTGTCCGTCCGCCTGGAACCAAATGCTGCTGCCCAGCTTTTCCAGCTCTTCTGCAATCGCTTTCTCACTGAAGTTTTGGGTGGAGGTGTTCATCATCGCGGTGCTGACGCCCGCGAGTCCGACATGGTGGCCGTCAAGCAAATCAAGGCTGGTGCCGCCCGGAAGCGACAGTTGCATGACGATCAAAGGCAGTTCATTTTGTTCACTGCCGATCACGCTGATGCCGTTTGAGGCCTGGCTCTCCCAGTAATCGGGTGGTGAGACAAGTGCAGCGGGGCCGGGCTGTGGCTGAATGCTTCGGTCAAAATCGTCCACAGGGCGCACATAGGCCAAGTCTTGCTCGCGTTCACTGAGTGATGAAGGCGGCAGGGGCGCAGGTAGGCTGACGGTATCGGGTTTCGCTGCAGCGGTGTCTGGTGCGTCCAATATGCTGACGATAACGCTGGGTTCGCCCTTGATATAGGTTTCGTAGACGCGCATGACGTCTTCCTTGGTGACCGCGAGGTGGCGCTGTAATTCTTCTTCGAAAAATGCAGGGTCGTCTGCGAAGGTCTGGTAGTAGGCCAGTTGCGAGACCTTGCCCGAGACTTTCTCAAGCCCGTGGATAAAATTGGTTTCGTAGCGCGCCTTGAATTTCTGCAGGTCGTCATCGGAGACGCCGTTCGTTTCAAAATCAGATAGCGCTTGGCGAAGCTCTTGCTCGAAGGTATTGAGCGGCGTGCCGGGGTAGGGCAACACAAACATGAAAAATTCGCCGGCCAGCTCCTGCGTGATATTGGAGGCACTGGCTTGTATCGCTTTGCGGGGGGCGACCAGGTTTTGATACAGGTAGCTGCCCTTGCCGCTACCGAGAATGTCCGCGAGGCAACGCAGCGCCGGTGCATCAGGGTGAAATTGCGGCACGGTTGGGAAGGTCATCGTCACCGCGGGGAAGCGAATGTTGGCATCGTAATAGGAGATGTAGCGGTCTTCATCCAGTTCGACGGGCATAGGCGACATGTCTTGCACATCGGGGCCTGCCTGGATGGAGCCGAAGTATTTCTGGACCAGCTTTTTCACTTCGTCGGGATTGATGTCGCCGCCGATACTGAGCGTGGCGTTATTCGGGCCGTACCAGCGCAGGAAAAAATGCTGTAGATCATCAACATGGGCGCGGTCGAGGTCTTCCATTTCTCCTATGGGCAACCAGGAGTAGGGGTGACCCGGGGGGTAGAGCGTTTTGCCGATGTACTCAAAAGCGCGGCCGTAGGCGCGATTATCGTAGTTCTGTTGCTTCTCGTTTTTAACGGTGGCTCGTTGTACCTCAAATTTCTCTTCGGTGATGCCGTTGATGAAGAAGCCCATGCGATCCGCTTCGAGCCACAGCATGGTTTCGAGGTGGTTGGCGGGAACCGTTTCGAAATAGTTGGTTCGATCCCGGTTTGTGGTGCCATTCATGGTGCCGCCAGCCTCGGTGACAAGGCGGATGTGTTCTTCATCGGCAACGTGTTCCGAGCCCTGAAACATCATATGCTCGAACAGATGGGCAAACCCTGAGCGGCCAATCTCCTCGCGAGCCGAACCCACGTGGTAGGTCACGTCGACATGCACGACCGGGTCACTGTGGTCTTCATGAAGGATGACCGTCAGGCCATTGTCGAGCGTATAACGCTCAAAGGGGATGCTGAGTTCGGGGGAGTCTTCACTTTCGGGCGACGATGGGTGCTGGCTGCAGCCCGCGAGCAGCAGTAGGCCCAGCGCGATCACGATGCCTGAATACTGGGCGAGCGGATTGTACCCTGCGAGTAGATTGCCTCTACCAACGGTCATGAAGGACTCCTTGTAACATCTATGTTATTGAATTGACTGGATGATTGCCGAGCTGACGGCCTCAAACGTTACCAGAGGCTCTGGGCTTTGTCTTCTGTATTGGCGCAGGCTTAGAGTCTTTGCGCGACGGGGTGTTCAAAAAATTTTTTGATTAAATTCAGCAGGATGCAATCCTCTGGCTATAATCAATAGGTATAGAAATCAAAGGATCACGCTTCATAAATGACTATCCCACTACTAATTTGCGACGACTCGAATATGGCCCGCAAGCAGGTGGCGCGCTCGCTGCCCGAAGAGTGGGAAGCGGAAATTACCTTTGCGAAGAACGGTTTAGAGGCTTTGGATGCCATTCGAGCCGGTAAGGGCGAGATCGTGTTTCTCGACCTGACGATGCCGGAAATGGACGGCTATGGCGTGCTCGAAACGGTCAAAAATGAGGGGCTCAAAGCCATGGTCATTGTGATTTCAGGGGATATTCAGCCTGAAGCGCAGGAGCGGGTGACAGCCTTGGGCGCACTGGCCTTCATTAAAAAAACCTGTCAACCAGGATAAGCTCCGAGAGACGCTGACGACATTCGGTCTGATCTAAGCCCGCGAATCCTGTCCGGCCCCCTCTAATCGGGCACTTCGGTGGCGTTGCCTTCGTGTCCTCTTCATAATACCGCTCCCAATCCCACTTCAGACTTCTGGTATGACTTTTAAGACCTCTTTTGCCCGTCAACTCGCCGATGGCGCGGGTATCGTGGATTTGATGAGCGATCTTGGCGAGGCGCTGAATGTAAACCCCGATCTTTTGTTCCTCGGCGGCGGCAACCCAGCCCGAATTGATGCGGTTGAAGCCATCCTCGCCAGTCACTTACACGCCATTGCTGAGGACGCCGATGCGATACATCAGATGCTTGGTGTCTATCAGAGTCCACTTGGTTCCGAGCGTTTGCGCGCCGCGCTGGCAGCGTATTTTCAGTCGCTCGGCTGGCCTGTGACGGAAGCCAATATTGCGTTGACGAATGGCAGTCAATCGGCGTTTTTTATGTTGTTCAATCTGTTCGCGGACGGTGTCGATCAAAGGCAGATTCTGCTGCCTTGGGTGCCCGAATATCTCGGTTATCAGGACCAGGTGCTGCACCCTGGGGTATTTCGCACGATGCGCCCTGTGATTCGTTGTGAGGGCGATAACCGATTCGAGTACGGTTGTGACTTCGACGCGCTCGAGCTCAGTGGTGTGACGGCGATGTGTGTATCCAGCCCGGCGAATCCCAGCGGCAAGGTGCTGTCGACGGAAGAGTATCAGAGATTGGGGGCCTTAGCGGATGCGGCGGGGATTCCATTGATTTTGGATGCGGCATATGGTGCGCCCTTTCCTGGTATTGTCTTCAGCGGTACTCGCCCCGCGTGGCAGACTAACCGGATATTCGTGCTGAGCCTGTCCAAACTCGGTCTTCCCGGGGCGCGCACGGGGGTGGTCGTGGCCGATGAGGCGGTCATTGAGGCGTTGGGGAGTGTCAATACTGTCATGAGCCTCGCGAGTGGCAATCTCGGGCCGACGCTGCTGTTATCACTGCTGCAAGCCGGCACTCTGGATATACTGTGTGAACAGCATGTGCTGCCGTTTTATGCCAGCCGCCGGCGCTTCGCGCTCGATTGCCTTGCTCGACACCTTGAAGGTATTCCGCACCGGGTGCATCGAGCGGATGGGGCCTTTTTCCTTTGGCTCTGGTTACCGGAACTGTCCGTCCCTTCTCGCGTGCTCTATGAACGCCTGAAAGCACGCAACGTACTGGTCATGGACGGAGCACACTTTTTCTTTGATCAGGCTGAGTCGTGGTCGCATGCTCAGCAATGTTTGCGGCTGACCTATTGTGCCGAGCCGCAGGTATTTGAGAGAGCGATAGAGATTCTTGCGCAGGAGTTACACGCAATCAGTGATTAAATGCTGAGATCCCCAGATAGCGTTCCAGTGCCTCAATACTTTGCTGAAAGAGGGTCTCTGGTGAGGGGGTAACATTCAGTGTGATGACGCCTTCCTCAGGCTTGGGCGCTTGCAGGCTGTCGAATTGACTGTGAAGCAGTTGCGGTGACATAAAATGGTTTTTGCGTCCGGCCAAACGCTTGGCAATCAGCGCTTCCGAGCCCTGTAGGAACACAGTGGCGGTATGAAAGCCCTGGTTTAATATGTGTTCGCGTTGTTTGTGTCTCAGCCCAGAGTACGCGAGGACACAGCTACGCCCTTTTGATCTGTAATCTTGCAAGCATGCACAGAGCCTTGCAATCCAGGGCGCTCGATCCGCGTCATCGAGGGGAACGCCCTTGTGCATCTTTCTTTTCGCCTCTTCGCTGTGATACTCATCCGCTTCAATAAACGTGAACTGGTAGTGCTGCGCCAATCGTGCTGCGAGTGTGCTCTTACCGCTGCCGGACACGCCCATAACGATAATCAGCGTGGGTGTTTCGTCAGCGTGTTGCTTAGGCGTTTGAGCGGGCATGGGTGAAGGGCCAAGGGTAAAACTGCGAAGATAGCATACCCAAATTTGGTAGCGCAATCATTTGCGGCTCGACTACCTATTTTTCCGATTAGGTCCGTTTTGCTTTTGGCTTGACATGAAATGATAGCGCTAACATAATGCCGAGCACTGGGGCCACACACGCTCCCAAATATTCATCATGGATGTTGTGAACGTCTTGATAGCGGCGGCGCCAAGGATGGTGTTGAGTGTGGCCTTTTTTTCTGCTCTGTTTCATCGACAGTGTTCGTCGCGCCGACTAACAAGTACGACGAGCCCTTTTTCAAAGTCTTCCTGACGATCCAGTTTCTTTTTTTAAAAAAGTTCTCTTTCTCCATTCGCAGCATGGCGTAGATCATGGCTTGTGTGGCGCTGAATTTTCTTGATTTATCGAGTGATATTCCGGCAAAAAAAAGCCGATCGCGTTCGCATTGCCAATTAACTAAATAGTGATTACTTAGTGCCTATTGTATGAGGTGGACGTTTTCTTGAAACGCAGTTGGAATTCAATGCCGTAATGGAAACGGTTACATCATTAATAGGTACGACAATAATAGGTTTTTTTAGATTTCTTTAAAGTATGAAATCGGTTTCAAAAAAAATTTTAAAAAATAAATTGATGTAAATGGTTACACTCGAATTTGCGATTGCACTATGTCAAACGTTGTAATAGTGTTTCCCGAAATTAATTAACAATAATTATTGCGGCGCACAGGAAGGCAGCTTGATTATAAGAATTGATCTTAAAAATCAGTCAGCTCTCACAGAAATGCTTTCCAAAATTTATGTACTTCCTATCGTGTTTTCACACCTTCGTTTCTGGGGGTGAAGCACTGTGCCGTGCGAATGGAATGATGTCGTTAGCCTATTGTCTTTCGCGGTTCTGTTTTGGCATGCGATTGATCATTTTGTTCCAACTGAATTAAAAAAATCTTGTTGACTGTGGTGCCATTTAACGTCAGTGCATTCGTAGTCGGTGAGTGTGAGAAAAATAATAGCAATATGTGCTGAGGAGAAAGCTATGGGATCCAATCCTGTTCAACTGAAAAAAAGTGTGTTGGCGAGCAGTATCGCGGCGGCTTGTTTTCTTTCTTCAACCGGAGCAAATGCCCAGGTTGAAGAAGAAGTCGTGGTCACCGGTATTCGCGCGTCGATGGTGTCTTCCATGGATACGAAACGCAATGCGAGCGGTGTTGTAGACGCGATCACTGCGGAAGACATCGGTAAATTTCCAGACACCAACCTGGCAGAGTCACTGCAGCGCATCACGGGTGTCTCTATCAGCCGGGCTTCCGGTGAGGGTTCTCAAATCACCGTGCGTGGTTTCGGTCCTGACTACAACATGGTGACGCTGAATGGTCGAACCATGCCCGCTACCTCTGCGGCTTGGGATGCCACCGCAAACTCTCGCGCGTTCGAATTTTCCAACATCGCGTCAGAAGGTGTGAGCGAAATTGCCGTGTATAAAACGGGTCGAGCAGACGTCGCTTCGGGTGGTATCGGTGCGACGATTGACCTCAAAACGCACCGGCCTTTGGATCAGCCTGGTCTGAAGTTTACCGTGGCGGCAAAAGGGCTGCATGACACAACGAACCGTGAAGGCAGTGACATCACACCTGAAATTTCGGGTTTGTACAGCCAGACATTCGCCGATGATAAATTCGGTGTGGGCGTATTCGGAAGCTATCAGGAGCGGGACAGCTCCGTAGCGGGTTCGTTTGTCAACCAATGGAACACACGTGAATGGGTTGAGCCCGGTGAAGAAGGCGCAATGAATGTAAATCCCGATGGGATTACCAACGCGCCGGCCGTCGGCCAATTGTACTCCACCCCTTCCGATATTCGTCATACTATTGCTGATAACGAGCGTACGCGCACAAACGCGCAGGTTGTTTTGCAATTCGCGCCGACGGATACCATCGAAGCTACTCTGGACTACACTTGGGTTCAAAATGAACTCTCTCAGGCGCGTTCAGAGCAATCACTGTGGTTCATCCAGGATGCCGAAGAGGTGACCTTTGATACCAATGAGCCCGTCGCCACGCCCGTCATCTATACCGAAGTGATTTCCGGAAATGATGGCCCAAGCAGCAAGGACTTTGGCCTGGCCCAGCAGCAAGGTAACCAAGTCAACACGCTTGACTCGGTAGGCTTGAACCTGCGTTTCCAAGCTACTGATGCACTGTCTTTCACCTTCGACCTGCACGATTCCTCTGCCAAGAGTGATCCGGATGGCCCACATGGTGGTAGCTGGATCAACGTGGGTATGGGGGCGAATGTGATTAATCAGCAAACCGCCGATTTTCGTGGCGATTTGCCTGCAATCATGATCGACGAGATCTGGGATTGCCAGACAGGCATGAACTGTAACGGTCAGCTCGATATTGATGACGTTGGTTCTCAGGTGACTCAGATCACCTATTCCGAACAGTCGACCGACATCACTCAGGTACGCTTGATGGGTGCCCTTGAGTTTGACAATGGTCGTTTAGATTTCGGTGTCGAGTCGCGTGATTCTGAAAATAAAACGCTTTATTCTCAGACCTATAACGTAATGGGTGACTGGGGTATAGCCAATCCGGGTGATATTCCGAACGACCTGCTTTCACCGATTAATTTCCCCAGTGAGTTCGACGACTTCAATCCAGGTAACTCTCAGTCGCTGGCCTTCGGCGGTAGCGCCGATGCGATTGGTCGTTGGGGTGCGGGCGAATACGGTTTTGATTATGCGTACAACCCTGTGTTCCAAACGAACCGCCGCATCACTGAAGATATGGTCGGTGCTTTCGCCAAATTTACCATTGATGGTGAGCTCGGCGGCATGACAACGAATTTCGTTGTGGGGCTGCGCTATGAAAGCACCAACACGGAAGCGACCACAGACCTCGCTGAGCCAGAGCAGATTGTCTGGTTGTCGAACAACGACTTCCGCGTGGATCGTAGCGCTCAGCTGACACCGTTCACTCGCTCTGCGTCCTATGATCATTTGTTGCCTAGCATGGATTTTTCAATCGACTTCACGGACGATTTGAAAGGCCGCGCGTCATACAGCAAAACCATCGCACAGACGACATATAACAACCTGGATTCGGCGGTGACGGTGAATCAGCCTTCACGTCCGACCACTCCCGGTTTAGTCAGTGCGACGGCCGATGCGGGTAACCCGTCTCTCGTTCCTCTAGAGTCTGACAACTACGACCTATCTTTAGAGTGGTACTTTGATGACTCAAGCTACGCGTCAATCGGCTTTTACGAGAAGCGCGTGCGCAACTTCATAGGAACAGTGCCTATTGAAGAGCCGCATTTTGATCTTCGGGATCCGACCAATGGGCCGCGTGCGGATGCTGCACGTGCGGCATTGGAGGAGGGCGGTTATGAGGTCACTGAGACCAACCTCTTCACGATGGTTGTCGCGATGGAGAACGGCCTTCTGGATGACGGCACCGAATTTGGTGACCTCGATCCGAACCAGATAGAAACCGACTATGACGTGCTTCCGCTGGCAGAAGACGAGCTGTATCAGTTCTCGACAAATACGCCAGTGAACAATGAAGAAGCCATTATTAACGGTTTCGAACTGGCAGTTCAGCACTTCTTTGGTGATTCGGGCTTTGGTGTGCAGGCGAACTACACCACAGTGGATGGCGACGTCGAGTTTAATGATCTGTTGATTGGTGAGGCGCAGTTTGCACTGGTCGGTCTCAGCGACACCGCGAACCTCTCTCTGATTTATGAGAACTATGGTTTCTCAGGGCGTATCGCTTACAACTGGCGTGATGCGTTCCTGGATAACACCAACCAGTTCAACAATAACCCGAGCTACACTGAAGAGTACTCTCAGATTGATTTGAATGTCAGTTATGACATCAATGACAACTTCCAGGTCTTCTTCGAAGGGATCAACATAGCAGGTGAGGATTCTCGTCGCTACGGTCGTTCCGAGCGCCAGCTTTGGGAGCTTGAGGAGTTGGGTGCACGTTACCTCTTGGGTGGCCGCTACACGTTCTAATGTGTAGTTGCACTTAATTGTCGTACAAGAAGCCGCTGGAAACAGCGGCTTTTTTTGTATCTGGAGGACGCTTCTGCTCTGTGGTTTAATGTTCGCGCTGTCACCATAGAAGTGGCGGCCTGAACGATAAAAATAAACCCTCACCCCAAGGGGTTGAGCAGTAAGGGTCAGACTATGACAAAGCATGTTTTGTTGAACAATATTGAGCACAAGGATCTGCGTGTAAGTACGCGAAAATCAGCCGAGTACGGGGATGCCAATCCCTTTGTGCTGACTTTTCCCACAGAGTTTGGCGATATTCAGCGAGAATACCCCATCCTCATCCACAAAAACCCTGAAACGGGTGAGTTCCAGTCCCTGGCGTTGCTGGGCTTTGAACAGGGCGAAAACCTGTTTTTAGACAGCGAAGGCTGGCAGGCGAGCTATGTGCCTGCGGTCGTCGATCGCGGCCCCTTTCTTATTGGATTCCAGAATCGCGAATTCGAGGGTGAGTTGCGCCAGGAGCCGGTGATCCATGTCGATATGGATGACCCACGTGTCGACGTTGCCGATGGGCAGCGCGTATTCCTGGAGCACGGCGGAAATAGTCCCTACATCGAGCGCATCAGTGCGATGCTGCAGGCGATTCATAGTGGTATCGAAATCAGTAAAACGATGTTTGCGGCATACGATTCACTTGGTTTGATTGAGTCGGTGAGCATCGAGATCGAATTACGCCCGGGGCAAAAACATAAGCTAGAAGGCTATTACACGATCACAGAAGAAAGGCTCGCAGCGCTGGCAGACGAAGATGTTGTTCGCTTGCATCGCGCGGGGTTTTTACAGGGTGCGTATTTGATTATTGCTTCTATGAATAATATGAAGAAGTTGATCAACATGAAGCGCGCTCGTCTCTCTTAGTGGCGCTTGCAATGATGCGAATTCAAAGGAGCGGGCAGTGAAAAGCGGGCGCAGAGGCGCCAACCGTGTGACCTTGGCTGACGTCGCCCGACACGCAGGCGTCAGCGCCATTACGGTATCGCGCGTCGTCAATCAATTCGAGGGCGTGACGGATGCCCTTCGTGCAAAAGTGGAAGCATCCATTCAGGCGCTTGGTTACATTCCCAATCGCTCGGCGAGTAATCTCGCTTCATCTCGCTCTCGGGTGATAGGGGTGCTGATTCCCTCTCTGTCCAATGTTGTCTTCAATGAAGTGCTCAGTGGTATATACAAAGTGGCGGGTCCAGCGGGCTATCAAGTGTTGCTCGCGGATACCCATTACTCACCATTAGAGGAAGAGCGCTCTCTGCGAACAATTCTAGGGCAAAACCCCGAAGGGCTGATTATCACCGGCGGTGATCAGACGGACGCCGCTCGCCAGCTCTTGGCTTCGGTGGACTTGCCCATTGTGCAAATAATGGAGCGTCTGGACACGCCGCTGGATATGAATGTGGGTTTCAGTCATTTCGAGGCGGCGAAAGCGGTCGTGGAAACCTTACTGAGTCGTCACTATCGCCGCATTGGTTTTTTGGGGGCGCGAATGGACCCTCGTTCCTGCCAGCGCCTCGAAGGATACCGCGAGGTTTTGCAGCAGCACGGGTTGCTTGATGAGCGGCGTGTTGTCACAACGCCACAGCCTTCTTCGGTGGGGCGCGGTGGTGAGCTTTTCCGCAGTTTAATGGGGCAGTGTGGGGGTGATCTGGATGCCGTATTCTGCTGTAACGACGACCTTGCGCTTGGGGTGTTGTTTGCCTGTCAAAAGATGCACCTCTCCGTGCCGGAGCAGATTGGTGTCTGCGGCTTCAACGATATTGAAATGGCCGCGCAAGTCATGCCTGGCTTGAGTAGCGTGCAGGTGGGTCGCTATGAGATGGGGGAGCGTGCGATGAAAATGATCTTTGCGCGATTGAATGGTGAGCTGCTTGAGTCTCCGTATGTGGATACCGGGTTTAAGGTCGTTCAGAGAGGCTCGACCCGTTCGGGTTCGACCGCTACACTTGAAGAGTAGTGATCTCGCACCGGGATGACATACCCGGGGCCCCTATGGCAGCCCGCAAGCAGGAGAGCGCATGTCAATCAGCGGATACGATGTTCTGAAAAACCCCCGTTTAAACAAAGGCACGGCTTTCACCCAAACTGAGCGCGAAGCGCTCGGCTTGGTCGGCATGCTTCCACCTTTCGTCAGTACGATGGATCAGCAAGTCAGTCGCGCGCTGATCAATGTGCGAAAGCAACCCAGCGATATCGATCGCTACATGTATTTGAGCTCCTTGCAAAAGCGCAATGAGCGGCTTTTTTATCGTTTATTGGTTGAACACACTCAGGAGTTGATGCCGCTTGTGTATACGCCAACCGTAGGCCAGGCCTGCGAGGAGTTTGCAGCAAATTTCCGCGAGACGGCGGGCTTCTATGTGACGATAAAGGATCGCGGCAATATCGAGCAGGTCCTCGGGAACTGGCCAGAACAAGAAGTACAGTTGATCGTCGCGACGGATGGAGAGCGCATTCTGGGCCTCGGTGATCTCGGCGCGAACGGCATGGGCATTCCCATCGGTAAGCTGGCCTTGTACTGTGCCTGTGCGGGTGTTGACCCGGCGCATTGCATGCCGATCGTACTGGACGTCGGTACGGAAAATGAGAAATATCGCAGTGACCCGCTTTACCTCGGCTTGCGTCAACCTAGAGTCCGGGGGGAAGAGTACGACGCCTTCATCGAAGAGTTTGTTGAGGCGGTAAAGGTGCGCTTTCCAAATGCCTTGTTGCAGTTTGAAGATTTTGCGACGCAAAACGCGGTGACCTTACTTGAGCGTTACCGTGATCGGCTGCTGTGTTTTAACGATGATATTCAGGGCACGGCCTCGGTCGCCGTCGCTGGCCTGATGGCCAGTACGCATCTTACCGGGCAAAAATTATCCGAACAGAAGTTCTTGTTTTTAGGGGCGGGCTCGGCGTCGACAGGCATTGGTGCACTGTTGGTCGAGGCGCTTAAGCGTGAAGGGCTGTCCGAGCAGCAGGCGCGTGATCGCCTGTACTACGTCAATAGGGCGGGCCTAGTGACGGTGGACGACTACGACACGGTCGGGCCTCATGTGCAGCCGTTTTGTAAGGCCATGCCGCCGATGACCTTTGAGGAGGCGGTGAGACAAATTCAGCCTGAAGTGCTCATCGGTGCCAGCGGGACACCCGGCGTGTTCACACGAGAAATTGTGGAGTTTCTTGCGCAAACACACGATGCGCCGGTCATTTTTGCGCTTTCTAATCCAACTTCAAAAGCAGAATGCAGTGCGGAAGACGCCTATCAATGGAGCGATGGCCGAGCTGTATTTGCGAGTGGAAGTCCGTTTGGCGTGGTCCATGTCAATGGTGAAATCAAGGTGCCGGGGCAGGGGAACAACGCCTATATCTTTCCTGGGCTCGGGCTCGGCGCGCTGCACGGTGGTTTGACTCGCATTACCGATGACATGCTGCTGGCGGCAGCGGAAACGCTCGCGGGTTCAGTTACGGACCGAGAAATCGAACAGGGCTGTCTGTATCCACCCCTTTCCGATATCCGCGATGTGTCGCTGGACATTGCTGTAGCCGTTGCTGAATGCGGTGAAGCGGCGGGCTTATGTGTCGAGCCGCTGCCATCGGATCTCAAGGAGCGGATTCGCAACGCGATGTATCAGCCTTACTACTGAGAAAGCCGTTAAAAAGACCACTGCGGGCACTGGCTTTTTGGTGTCCGCTTTGGTTATATGCGCTTTTTTAATCCTGTCTTGGCTATGAGTTCCCCCAACGCAAAATTAAGCATTCATCTTGATGCCATTGCTGCAAATTGGCAGGCCTTCCGGCGCGAAGCGCCTTCTGCGGATTGCGGTGCGGTCGTCAAGGCTGATGCCTACGGTTTGGGTGTCGCCAAAGTTGCGCCAGCCTTGTACCGAACGGGGTGTCGCCATTTTTTTGTGGCTTCGCTCGCTGAGGCGATAGAACTTAAGGCTTTACTTCCCGTTGATGTCGCAATATTTATCATGACCGGGCTCTATTCGGGAGAGGAGCGTGAGTGTGCGGCTCGCGGTTTTGTGCCTTTTCTGCTCTCAATGGAAATGTGGGCGCGCTGGGAGAGTTCTGTGCTGCCTGGGGCGCCCTATGCGTTAAAAGTGGATACGGGTATGGGGCGCTTGGGCATGTCGCCCGACGAAGTGCTCTCGCTGCATCAGTCCTCCAGGCTTGCGCAGCAGCCTGGTTTTTCCTATCTCGTCAGTCACATGGCGTGTGCCGATGAGCCCGACCATCCCCTTAATAGGTTGCAGCTTGAGCGATTTCGATCGCTTGCTGAGCTATTGCGCGAGGATTTTCCGGAGCTGCGCTTAAGTCTGGCAAATTCTTCGACCTGTGCTCTTGGCAACGACTATCAGTTTCAGCTTTGTCGGCCGGGTATTGGTTTGTACGGTGGCCTGCGTTCGGTGGGCGCCTCCACACTTGCTCCGGTGCTCACATTGGCGCTGCCAGTCATTCAGCTCAAGTGGGTGGACGCCGGTACGCCGATTGGTTACGGCGCCACCTTTACGTGCGCGCGGCGCAGTTGTATTGCAACGGTTGCAGGCGGCTATGCCGATGGCGTAATGCGGATCGGCAGCAACCGTATTCAAGGCCTCTATAACGAGGTGTTGGTGCCGCAAGTGGGACGAGTGTCGATGGACAGTATGATGTTTGATGTGACGGATGCCGTTTCCGCGGAGGCGTCAGACGGGGCTGCCGGAGAGCTTGTGCTCCTAAGTGAGGCCTATGGCGTGGCGGAGCTGGGAGAAGCCTGCGGCACGATCAGCTACGAAATTTTGACTGCTCTCGGGACACGCTACGCGCGAGTCTATACTGGCGAGGCGCTCAATGACGCCTGATTCAACGCTCTTTCGTTTGCTTCAGGAGGTGTCCGATGGCGACTGGCACAGTGGAGAGGAGCTTGGGGTGCTGCTTGGAGTCAGTCGCGCGGCCGTCGCCAAGCACGTGAAATCCCTTGCCGAGCTGGGCCTGCATATTGAGGTACTGAAAGGCACCGGCTACCGATTGATGGCCCCATTGGAGTTGCTGGATGCCGAGGTGATTTTGGCAGAAGCGGCTCCAGCGTTGACAGCATCTGCTTCACTGCGCACGCATATCGACATTGAATCGACTAACGGCGATTTAATGAGTTTGTGGCGACAGCAGGGCTCGGTTCATGGGGTGGCCAGTCTTGCAGAAAGTCAAAGTGCTGGCCGGGGGCGCAGGGGGCGTCAATGGCACAGTCCTTTTGCGAGAAATCTGTATATTTCGTTTGGCTGGCATTTCACCGGTGGCGTCGCGGTACTTGAGGGCCTGAGCCTCGCCGTGGGCGTGGTGGTCAGCCGAGCGCTTGAGGCATGTGGCGTGAGTGGCGTGGGACTTAAGTGGCCCAATGACATATTAATAGAAGGTCGAAAAGCCGGCGGGATTCTGATCGAGCTGGGGGGGGACGCTGTTTCCGAAACCGTTGCTGTGATCGGTGTGGGTTTGAATGTGGATATGCCGGCGGATCAGGCGATCGACCAGCCCTGGATCAATGTGCGCGATGCCGGTTTAGCGGTGTCGCGCAGTGTGCTCGCGGGCCGAATATTGCGCGAAATGCAAGCGCTGTGCGAGGGCTATGCTCAGTGTGGCTTTAGTGGCTACCGGGACGAGTGGATCGCCAAAGACGCATTTGCAGGGCAAGAGGTGGTGGTGCATCGCGGCAGCGAAGTCATCAACGGCGTCGCGAGAGGTGTGGATGCGCACGGTGAGCTCCAGCTCGAGCAGCCAGAGGGCGTTCGCACTTTTGTGGGCGGTGAAGTCAGCTTACGGATGCGCAGATGATCCTTTATATAGATCAAGGAAATACCGCAACGAAATGGCTGCTCCTAAGCGAGGATGGCGTCACGCATCAGGGGGCGGAAAGCGGCGTGAGCGTGGTGACGCTCACGCAATCGCTGGCCACCTTGGGCTCGCCGCTCGAAGAGGTCTGGTTGAGTAATGTTGCAGGCGCAGATGCCGAGCTCGCGTTAAAGGCGGCGCTTGCCGATTTTGGGCGCGCGGAGTGGCACTCTGCTAAGGTCAGAGAAGGTTGCCTTGGCTTGTCCTTGGCTTATGCTGAGCCGGAGACTTTGGGTGTGGATCGTTGGTTGGCGATGCTGTCGGTAAGGGCAAAACATCCGAATCGGCGATTTTTATACGTCTCAGCAGGTACGGCGATTACGGTTGATGTGGTCAGCGCAGAAGGGCGCCATGAGGGCGGGCTGATTGCGCCAGGAGTCTCCGTGCTCGGTGCATCGCTCTTTGGGCGAACGGCCGCCTTGCCAGATGTGTCAGGCGGAGGCGTGCCAGCAAATCGGGACAGTTTGGGTACGAACACTGAGGCCTGTGTGCACTTGGGTGCCTGGCGTATGGTGTCGTCTTTCATTGAGAGCACTGATCGGCAGTTTGGCGCGAATTGTTCCGTTAAAATAGTGAGTGGTGGCGATGCTGCTGCACTCTCCGCGTATTTCTCTGGCGCGGTTGAGTGTGTTGAAAACAGTGTGATGGATGGACTCATAGTATTGCGATCGTTGCAATGCTGAGCGTGGCACGAAATGAAATACGTCTTCCGCGAAAGAAATAGTCAATGAACGGACAAACACTATGCGCTTGATCTTCTTATCCCTCGTGGCAGTGAACGTGCTGCTCGCGCTGTGGGGCTTCTTCCTAAGAGATACTTCTGAGCCCGTGAGCTCGCAGGCGGCGCCGGCTAAGTCCCTGGTGGCGCCCGTTGCGCCAGTTCCGGTAGCGGAGGTCGAGGAAAAGGACGCGCTCTGCGAATTGGTGGGCCCCTTTCCTGATGAGGAGCAGGCTGCCATTTTTGTCGAACGGTTGCGCTCTATCGACGTGTTGTCCTCAGTGGAGCATATTGAGCTGCCCGCCGGTGCGAGCTACTGGGTGCATCTACCACCTGAGGATAGCGCTCGAGCTGCGATTGAGCGTTTGAACACGCTTCAGGCTCAAGGCATTGAAAGCTACGTGATTGCGCGCGGCGAGCTTAAGAACGCCGTCTCGCTCGGTGTGTTCACCGTAGAGCGCCTCGCGCAAGCGCGCCTGGCGGAGATGAAAGCCAAGGGATTGGAAGCTGAAATAAGAACAGTGCAGCGAACCCAAATAGAGGTTTGGGTCGAAGTGGCACCGGAGAGTGCTGAAAATATGAGCGATCTGACCTGGGCGAGAATGCTGGAAGGGCTCGACCAGCAAGAAAGAAGACAAAATTTCTGTTTACCTGTTGCGTCCTGAGATAACTTTCAATAGAATCCCGCCTCCACATTTGGCAGACAGTCAAATTTGGTTGTGAAGCTGGTGTAGCTCAGTTGGTAGAGCAGCTGACTTGTAATCAGCCGGTCGGGGGTTCAACTCCTCTCACCAGCTCCATTTTTCCGCGGTTTCGGTAAGCCGAAAGCGCCTTGCTTTGTGAAGGCAAGTAAAACATTGTCGCAGGGGTTCCCGAGTGGCCAAAGGGATCAGACTGTAAATCTGACGCGAAAGCTTCGGTGGTTCGAATCCACCCCCCTGCACCATATTCGAGGCAAGGATTTTAACGCCTTGCTTGTGAGGTAGAGAAGTAACCGTTGGGGGTGGAATGAGAACCACCGCGGTTCGACTACCCGCGCAGCGGGGAGAGCGTTGAGCGTAAGCGAAACGACCCGGAGGGTGAGCGGCAGAGCCGCGAATAATCCACCCCCCTGCACCATATTCGAAGCAAGGTCGTTAAGCGTTGCTTCATGCGCATACATTGGGGTCGGACCCCGGACGGGGTCTGACCCCAATGTATGCGCATTTGTTTTTGAAGTTTAAACCGATAAGAAGGGGTGGGGCCCTGAGGTCACACCACGCGGTATGTTCGCGGGCGTAGTTCAGTGGTAGAACCTCAGCCTTCCAAGCTGATGATGCGGGTTCGATTCCCGCCGCCCGCTCCATTATCTCGCTCTATTGAGAGTGGCTGGTAGTGTTAAGGCTCATATAGCTCAGTCGGTAGAGCACTTCCTTGGTAAGGAAGAGGTCACCGGTTCAAATCCGGTTATGAGCTCCATTTTCGTTAAGCCATCAGGGTGGTCTCTGGTGGTGTTTTTGTGTGTTTAAGTCCCAATCGAGGAGACGTTAGCGATGGCTAAGG
>NOXC01000019.1 GCA_003265435.1 Cellvibrionaceae bacterium AOL6 | reverse complement strand
AATGTATCGAAATCGATACAACGCAAGAAAATTGCAGAACAGATAAAGACGCGAGATAACTGATCAGCGTTTAAATGACACGATTACTTTAGAATCGCAAAAAGAATCTGGTGAGAGGACTGTGGTACGCCACAGTGATTCAAGCCAACCCTTTTTGCTTGACGACAATAGAGCATTGGACCCACCTGACCCCATTCCGAACTCAGAAGTGAAACGATGCATCGCCGATGGTAGTGTGGTGATTCGCCATGTGAGAGTAGGTCATCGTCAGGCTTCTATTCAAAAAGAAAGGCCCATCCGAAAGGATGGGCCTTTTTTTTGGATAGGATTCGATGGCACATTCTCACTACTCTCGGCCCCCAAGTGACCACGCCTGTTCCGCAGGAACGGCAGGGGGAGCGCCAAAGGCGCCGCGAAGCGGTGGCAAGCACGGCTTGCCACTCCGAGTAGGTACAAACTTGCCGCTTAGCACACGTTTGATGTCATTCCCGCCTGCCGATGACCTACCCTGCTGCGCAGGGAAGGTCATGGTCACTCGGGCCATCCCTGGCCCCCTCGAAATCCCCGCCCCCCGCAAACTGACAACAAAAACGCCAACAAACAAATTCACCCTACAGTCAACCCACCCATTCAGGCATAATCCCTGTTTAAACCTGCAAAAATAGAGGCTGTTTTTCTCCAACATGGATGAGCCCCGGTGTATTAAAAAAGCGTCAACGTCCATAAGAGAGCCTGATACCACACCCTGGTTAAGCATATTGGTGCCGGTTTACAACGTGGCGCCTTACTTAGAAGATTGTCTGAAGTCGATAGGCGCACAGTCATTAGAGGGGGTCGAAGTGCTCTTTCTTGATGATGCGTCAACCGATAACAGCCTGTCCCAACTGCAATCGCTCGTTTCCGCCGATGCCGCACAAGGTTTTGGAATTTGGGCGCATGAGCAAAACAGAGGGCTTTCGGCTGCGCGCAACGCGTTGTTTTCGAAAAGCTCGGGGCAGTTTATCTGGTTTCTGGATTCTGATGACTACCTGCAGCCCAACAGCGTCAGCAAGCTAAGGGCGGTATTGGATGAGGCGAATGTCGATACCGTGATCTTCGACCACAGCATCGTAGAAGAACAAAGCTCGCCCGACAAAGAAATCCTGGCGCGCAAAGGCTACGTTCACACCCTGCAAAATGTCGAGCCCGGTCGGCATTGCTGTTCGAACAAATTATTCTCAGGCTTGTTTGGTCGCCGTCGCATGCAGGCTTGGAGTCGGGTTTTCAGTCGCAGCCTTTGGGGAAAAGGCCAAGGCTTTCCCGAGGGGCGTTATTATGAAGATGTCTATTGTATCCCTCGTAAATATGCCTACGTTGCGTCCTATTATTATCTTCAGGACAGTCTCGTCAGCTATAGAAAACGTCAAGGCAGCATCGTCAGGGATACGGAACTAAAAAAACTTGAGGAACTGATTAGTGGGGTGGCGGGCGTGGACGCCTATTGGTTAAAAAATGGCATCCCGCTGACGCAAACCGTAAGGAACCAACAGAGCATTTATATTGCCATTTCCTACATCAATGCGATGAAAGCTTTGAAGCGCGAAAGTCGCGTCTCCAGGCAGAGTCGGGCACAATTACGCGAAACACTGGAGTCGGCTCTGGGGTATTCAATGTCGCGATTAATGTTGAAAATGTGCCTCGTTGGTCGGCCCGACATCAGTTTGCGCTTATTACGCTATTGAGTGACGCATGCAAAAAAATACCATTAAAACACTCTGGGTGGGCAGCTCACTTGGATTGATCGAGCAGCTCTGCCTCCGATCTTTTTTAGCGCACGGGCACGAGGTTCAGCTCTTTCACTACGAGCCCGTCGCGAAAGTACCCGAAGGCACCGTGTTAAGAGACGCTCGGGAAATCCTCCCAGAGAGTGAGATATTTCGGTGCCGTAACGGCAGTCTAGCCAGCTTTTCGGACCGCTTTCGTTATGACATGCTGTTAAAAGAAGGTGGGACCTGGGTCGATACGGACGTTATTTGCATAAAACCCTTTCGCTTTACTGATACATTTCTGGTCGGTAAGGAAGAGTCCTATAAAGTGAACACCGCAGTGCTGGGGGCGTCCCAAGGGCATGAGCTCATGGCAGAAATGGCGGCATTGGCGAAATCGCCCAATGCGCTTTTACCTTACGACAGCGGAAAAGAAAAGCGCCGGAAGCTAAAGCGAAAATGGTTGCAGGGCAATCGTAGAGAAAATATTAAATGGGGTGAAGCCGGGCCTCTGGCGCTGACGAAACTGATGGCGTATAAACAGGCTTTGGATATTGCGAAGCCAATCACCTATTTTTACCCGATCCACCCCAAATGTTGGGACAGTATTTTTGATGCGACCTATCACGACCTGGATGCATTTTTTCCCGATAGTTATGCGATACACCTGTGGAATGAAATGATCCGTCAGCAAACGCAAATCGATAAAAACGGCACTCACGGGCCAAGCTCGCTGATTGAGCAACTCAAGGCCCGCTATCTGTAGTGGTATTCAGCTCAGTCGCTGTGTTTCGCAATGGCTTTGATCGAATCCTCTGAAAACTGGTCCATCACACGCTCAAAATCTCGTTGAGTACTGGTGCGTGTTGTGCCGGAGCGGTTTCGCGTCTCCCGCGAGTCGATGAACACTGCACGATGTTGTTCTCCCTCCACAACCTCGAGCATCAACGTGACCGAGCCCGCGCTCGGCGCGCTGCTGCCGCCGAAATGCCGAGCTTCAATATCATTCACTCGCACATCCTCAAGGCTCCCTATGAGTAGGGTAGTGGCCTCATTGGCGCTTTTAACCAGTGTGAAGCCTCGCGCTTCGACCGCGTTGCTGAGCGCCTGGTGGTAGAGCAAGCTGAAATTGTGATCAATGCCCTCAGTAAAACCCCGGGGTAAATTGATCCTGCCACTCCTCGACCCACCGTTCGTTAAAGTGCACTCCGGTCACGACAACAAAATAGCGTTTTTCCGCGCCGCTCCACGTCTCCGCCAGCGCGGCGTCGTCAAACTTCCTGGATTTCAGTGGCGTCAGCCCCAATTCAGGGGGAATACGGGACTCTGCGAGAGAGGGTAGAGCGAGCAGAAGGCCAAAAAGCAGGCTCGGCAGTAGCGTCCATTTCATCGGGATTCTCCAATAATAATTAAATATTTATTATTGGAGGCAGTCTGCCACATCCTTGTGACCGAAACCAGCCTTAGAACAGCTGTCGCAGGATGACGAAGACGATGGCCGATGCCATGGCCGCGGCCGGTAAGGTGATCACCCAAGCCAGCGCGATGGGCTTCATCAGAGCCCAGTTTGTTTGGCGGTTAACGAGGCCGATACCTAACACCGCACCGATGAGGATGTGTGTGCTGGAGACCGGTAAGCCCAGTAGCGAGGCAATCATGACCACTGCGGCTGCGGCAAGCTCTGCAGAAAAGCCCGATGCGGGGTGCATGCGCGTCAGATTATGGCCAACCGTTTGAATGACCTCTTTGCCCACAAACCACAGCCCTGCCACCAGTGCGATGCCGAACGTAATCATTGCCACCGGAGGAATGCTGGCATCACTCCCGATCTCGCCCGATCGCAAGGCATCGAGAATGGCCGCGAAGGGGCCGATGGCATTTGCAATGTCATTTGAGCCGTGACTGAATGCAAAGCCCGACGCGGTAAAGACCTGCATCCAGCTGAACATAAGAAAAGTGGAGCGGCTGAGCGACTCGCGTTTGAGTGTGCGCGCATAAATGTAGGTCGCCATCCAGATCGCAGCGGCAACCATCGCCATGATCAAAAAATTATGCAGCGTGCTCAGGTGCAGGTGCATATTTTTTAAACCCTTGAACAAGAGCATGGCGCAAATCACAGCGCCACCCAATGCAGCGATCAGTGGCACCCAATTTTCGAGTGCCTTGGTCGCATTAATGTCTTCTTTTTTCTGGTTGATGGCGTGCAGTTCACGGTAGTAATCCGACTCAAAATCCTCTGGGGCAAAATCCGGGTCCACGAGGCTTTGTGTGTCGCGTGCCATCGCATTGTTGTAGGCAATCTGCTGGATTTCGGAAAGCCGTTCGAACGCATTTTTATGCTGTTTTTTAAAGGCCTTTTTCTCTTCCTTGATGGCTTCGAGCTGGACTTCGGCTTCGTCGTTATATCGGAGAATGTGCCGCTTGATCAGGCCATAGAGCGCGTAGGAAACCAGCCCACCGAGCACCGGGGAAAGCACCCAAGAAATGGCAATCGACCCAATTTGATTCCAGTGTACGAGGGAAAATGCCGACGTGCCGCCGCCCAGCATCCAGCCCAGTGTAATCGAGCTGCCAACAATGCCGCCAATAATGGAGTGGGTGGTCGAGACGGGGAAGCCTCGGCGGCTTGCAAAGAGTAGCCACGCTGCCGCCGCGAGTAACGCGGACATCATAATGAAGATAAAATCGAGCGTGTTGATTTCCATTCCGGACAGATCGACGATGCCGCTACGGATCGTTTTGGTGACTTCTCCGCCGGCCAATACCGCACCGCTAACCTCAAAAATCGCCGCCACAAGCAGCGCCTGCTTCACCGTCAGCGTCCCGGCTCCCACGCTCGTGCCGAAAGAGTTCGCGACATCATTGCCACCGATGTTGAATGCCATAAACAAGCCGAAGGCGCTGGCGAGCACAAAGAGGGTGACGTGGTGAGACTGGGTGTAGCCCAAGCCCCAAAATAAAAAGTAGGCGCTGACGCCTAACAATAAAATGGCAAAAAACAGATTGAAGCGCGTGTCGTTTGAAGAGGTCATTAGGTGGCCCATCCTGGAACGAGGATATTCACGACACACGTGAATCGGTGTCGTGGACTCAATGTCTCACGCAGTATGACAGAGGATTATTGCAAATTGACGTATACGTCATTGTGGGGATGAAAAAAAGGCGAGGAGTGAATCGCTCACTGCTCGCCTGAAAGCACATGTCTATGTGCGGGGAGGGACATAACCAATCGGTTTACGAATCAGCCCAATCTTCCGCCATGGCGGGTGTGGCCGCTTCTTTCTCCGCAACAATGCGGTCGTAAATCTCTTTTCGATGCACGGCAACGTGCTTGGGGGCTTCGATGCCGATGCGCACTTGTGCGCCGCGTGTTTCCAGGAAGGTGATGGAAATATCATCACCAATCATCAGAACTTCGCCTTTTTTACGTGTCAGTACCAACATAACTCACTCCTTTCCATTTCATACCTGTTTGATAGGGGTTGGATGCCGGGTTGAGTCCCTGTGCATCCGCTACAGTGTTAGATTAGGGGGAAGGCCTTGGACGAACTTGACCCTGTATGCCAAGCGTTTGTCCCTTATTCGGAAAGAAGTGAGCGCGCGTTGGCGCGGTATTCGTGCGTTGTTGGAATGAAAGCGCCTTCAGGCAGTGAGCGGGGGAATGCCCGTGATGCGAGACGGGGGAGAGTCGTGTCAGTTCAGGTGAATGATTCTGGTTTCTGGCGCGTCTATATAGTCGACCATAGGCCCGTTGTACTCTCTAAAAACGCGGTCAAGCGTACCGGCTTTTTCGGCTCGAGTGAGGCCGGTTTCGATGCGTTCTGCCAGGGCCATATAACGGCGGTTAACTTGAAAATAGATCGGCATGGGGTAGTGAATAATCAAGTGGGGTACAACCGTAAGCGCAGGGTGTTGTTCATTGGCGATTGCAAGGCTACCTTGCATTTCATTAATCCCGAGGGGAAGGAAGTCGAAACGGCCACGATTCAGCATCGAAAATAAGTTGTCAAACTGCATGCTCGTGACGACGTCGATGTTATTTCGCAGATAGTATTCCGAATCGGCCCAGCGCTCGCCTTGCCCCGCCGTGAATTTTTGCAGGTCTTCCGGGCGCGTCACCGCGGCAAAAGCGTCGAGGTGGTCTTCGCGCACCATCAGTTGGCGGTAGCCTAGCAAGCCGCGCCATATTGGGTAGGGGATGCGGTAGTAAAACTGCTCTTGTTCGGCTTTATTAACCCAGTCCTGAGCGGGAATAAGGTGAAAGTCACCCTGTGCCAGCATTTTTCGGCCCCGGTTTACCGGCAAGGGCTCACGCGATATATCGATATGGTAAGGGCCATAGTCTTCCACGGTGGTGTCGAGAATGGCCGTCAGCAGTGCGAGTTCATACTGTAATCGGGAAGGGGCATGGCCGCCCGCCCAAAGTTTAATGTGCGTGGCGTTTTCCGGAGGCGGAGCGTCGTGGCTCAGGGCCGCACCGGCCATAAGTAAACAGTAAAAGCCGCACAGCATGTTCAGCGCGAAAGGGGGGATGAGTGTATGACAACGGTTATGCATGAGTGCTCCGGGCTTCTGTCTTTTGCCTTTCTGGTCCGTTGCGATGTAAAGCAGGGACGCATAGATTAATATAGCGTCAATTTGGAAGGGCTGCCGCGCAGGAGAAAACGGATTATATTTTGCAAAGCATGCTTATATTTGTCATATTAACCGATTTATTAAAACATCTTTAGAATCTCATGGCCTCATTGAAGGTCAGTCAGCTTGGAAACGCACGTGCAGAACAGAGTAGCCAGTAACCCGATCGTTAATTGCCGCTTCAATGAGAAGTATATTTTGCACTTGCTGCGACTGAAGCAGCGAGAATCAAAGGCGAACCTGGCCCGCGAAACAGGCCTGACCGCTGCGGCCGTGGGCGGCATTATCAGCTCGCTGCAAGAAAAAGGGCTCGTCGAAAAAGTCGGCAAGGTCCAAGGCGATATGGGGCAGCCAGCCACCTTGTTTTCGCTCGCGCGTGAAGGTGCCTATGGCTTGGGCGTCAGTATCAACCGTGGGCACATCGAAACGGTCTTGATCAATTTTGTCGGTGAGGTCGTAGTCACAAAGAAGCATACAATGATCCTACCGACGCCGGACATCGCTCTGGATCTGATTCACAAGGATCTCTCCAGCCTGCTGGAATCATTACCGAGTAGTGTGATGGAGCGCATTGCGGGGATTGGTATTGCTCAACCTTACAATATTGGCAGCTGGAAGCAGGAGTCGCATACAGATTGGCATCAGTGGGATGACTTCGATCTCGCGCTGGAGCTTGAGAAGTTGACAGGTTTACCCACTGTGACGCAAAACGATGCGAATGCGGCGGCGATCGCAGAGCTAATCTATGGCGTTGGAGTGAAATCTGAGGATTTCATCTATCTATTCTTTGGCTCACCGCTCGTGCAAAGCCTGGGTGGTGGGCTCGTGCTGGATGGGGATTGCCGCAATGGCGCGTCTTGGAATGCGGGTGACATCGGCTTGTTGCCCGTCGAGCCGGGGGCCATTACCACCAGCCACTCCAAATTGGGGCATTCCACGACCTTTCTAACCAACCGCTGCTCTTTGCACTCTCTGGTTGTTTACCTGCGAAGTGAGGGGGCAACGATTGAGTCGCAGGCGGAACTCAGTACTGCGATGGAGGCCATGCCCCAAGCGGTCACGGCTTGGGTCGAAGATTGTGTCAGTGCACTGGAGATTGCCGTGTATGCCTTTCAATCCATCGTTGATGTGCCGGAGTTTATCCTCGATTGCGAGGATGATGACTTGGCCCTGGTGACGCGGATCATCGAGCGTTTGAAGCAGAAGTTGGAAGACACTCCGCTCAGAGGCCTGACCATGCCGAAGATTCGCAAGGGGTCCTTTGGTAGCGACGCGTCGGCGATTGGCGCGGCAACCCTGCCTCTGGACTCAACCTACTCCCCGAAAGCCAAGTTCAGCGACGCGCGCTAAGCCCGTAGGCGTGGTCGCGCGCACTCTCATAAAAATCTGCTCGTACGCCTCACTCCACTTGAGTGAGGCGGCGCATTCCTTATGTCAAAAAGATCTGGAAAGGTGACCGTTTTGGTTGTCACTTCTGGCCGTGTTCTATATACTTATTAAACTAAGTTAAGTTAGTTGCATTGCGAACATGTTGAACACGGATCTACACGAAGCGAATCTGCGCTTCCAGCGCTGGATGAGAGAGGCCTGCTTGCCGCTTTGGGCTGGCCAGGGAATCGACCCTGCCAGCGGGGGGCATTATGAGCGCCTGACGCCCGAAGGCCTGCCGGATAGGGAAGTCTCCATCCGCGTCCGCGTACAGGCTCGTCAGGCCTTTGCCTTTGCTTTTGCGCATTGCAAGGGCTGGCTGGAGGAGGGGGATGTGTTGTCCCTGCGCTTACTTCGGTTCATTGAGGAACAGGCGCGGCACACGACGGCTGCCGACGGCTACACCCACTTGATGGATGCGGACTTCCAGGTGATTGATGCCCGGCAGGATCTTTACGATCACGCCTTTATGTTTCTGGCTTTCGCTTGGATCTATCGTGCCACAGGTCGTAAAAGCGTATTGGATCGGGCCCAGGCTTTGCTAGCGTACTTCGACAAGACCTTCGGTGCGGTCACTGGTGGTTGGTATGAAGGGAACTACGACGTGGATTGCCGGCGTCAGAATCCGCACATGCATTTGTTCGAGGCGTTTATGGCGTTGTACGAAGCGAGTGGCGACAGCCACTGGCTGGCAAGAGCCAGTGAAATGTTTTCGCTTTTCCAGTCGCGCTTTTTTGATCGCGGCAGCGGTGCACTGTTAGAGTTTTTTACGGACGACTGGGTCGTGCTTGGCAATGACAAAGGGCGCATTATTGAGCCGGGTCATATGGTGGAGTGGGTGTGGTTGCTTCGTTGGTATTCTGCACTATCAGGACGGAATGTTGACCTGTACGCGGACGCCCTGTACGAGCGGGCTTATGCCATCGGCTTTGATGCGCGTTCCGGGCTCATGTATGACGAAACCTATATCGATGGCGCACCTCGCGCCGGGACCAAGCGTTGCTGGCCCATGACCGAGGTGATTAAAGCGAATATCGCACAGGCCCGGGCAGGGCGAGACGAGTGCGAACAGCGTGCGGCGGATGCGATTCATACACTGTTTGACTATTTTCTGGATGTACCCGTCAAGGGCGCTTATCTCGATCAGCGTGGCGCGGACAACGAAGTTGTCTCTGCAGTTGCGCCGGCGAGCACCTTGTACCATTTAGTGGTTGCCTGTGCCGAAGTCAGTCACTATTGCAGCCAAGTACGCCAACAAGAAGTTTTTGAGAAGAGTGCCTGAGCTTCGTGTTCAGGCACGGTGAGTTCACGGCAGAATAAAACCAAGAATAACGATCTGAGGAACATGTATGAGTTTAGCCTTTATCGACATAGCGATAATTTTGGCCTATGTCGTCGGAACCCTGGTGATTGGGTTCTGGATCTCCAAAAAAGCATCAAAAAACATGAAGAGTTACTTCCTCGGTGGAAACAAACTCTCGTGGTTCACGCTCGGACTTTCAAACGCGTCGGGACAGTTTGATATATCTGGCACCATGCTGATGGTGTATTGGCTATTTATCTACGGGCTCAAGAGTGTGTACTTGCCCTGGTTATGGCCGGCATTCAATCAAATCTTTTTAATGGTGTTTCTATCCATTTGGTTGCGGCGTTCCGGTGTAATGACGGGTGCTGAGTGGATCACCTTTCGTTTTGGCGAGGGGCGAGGCGCTAATCTCTCGCATATTATCGTGATCGTATTCGCGCTTTGTCTCGTACTCGGATATCTGGCTTATGGCTTTATTGGCATCGGCAAGTTTGCTGCGGTGTTTTTGCCTTGGCAGCTATCGGCGGATCCATATTGGAACGAAATTCTGTATGGCAGCATCATTACCGCCATCACTACGATTTATGTGGTAAAAGGCGGTATGTACGCGGTGGTGTTCACTGAAGTGCTGCAGTTCTTCATGATGACGCTGGCCTGTATTGCGGTCGGTGGCATTGCGATTTACATGGTTTCGCCTGAGATGATTCAGGCCGCTGTGCCCGATGGATGGTTGTCACTCGGTTTTGGGCGTGAGCTTGACCTCGACTGGTCGGCGAGTTTACCTACAGCCAACGACAAAATTATCAATGACGGCATGACCCTCTTCAGTGCCTTTTTTGGCATGGTGCTTCTGCGCGGTATTTTTGTGAGCATGGCCGGGCCTGCGCCCAACTACGACATGCAGCGTATTCTTTCCGCGAAATCGCCGCGAGAAGCCGCCAAAATGAGCGCCTTCGTAAACGTTGCTTTGCTGGTGCCTCGTTATATGTTGATCACCGGCCTCACGGTGTTGGCGCTGGTTTTCTTTATGGGAGATTTGCAAGCGATGGGTCCGGAGATCGACTTCGAGCAAATTCTGCCATTCGCGATTAAAAACTATATTCCGGTTGGCCTTTCTGGCCTGCTGATTGCGGGTTTGATCGCCGCCTACATGTCCACCTTTGCGGCAACGACAAATGCCGCGCCAGCTTACGTCGTTAACGATATCTATAAGCGCTATATCAACCCTGACGCGCCGGCCAGTACCTATGTCAAACTCAGCTATCTTGTCTCCATTTTCTTTGTGGTGGCAGGTACCCTGATCGGCCTGCTGGTGCCCTCGCTCAATGCGATCGTACTGTGGATCGTGGGCGCGCTCTACGGTGGCTACACCGCTGCTAACGTATTGAAGTGGTATTGGTGGCGTTTCAATGGCTATGGATATTTCTTCGGAATGTTAGCGGGCATACTCGCTGCGATTCCGATGATGTTTATTGATGTGTCTGAATTGTACGCCTTTCCGTTGATCTTCCTGGCTTGCCTTGTTTCCAGTGTGGCCGGTTCACTGTTGACGCCAGTGGATGACATGGAGGTACTGAAAATGTTTTATCTGAAAACCCGCCCCTGGGGTTTCTGGAAGCCCGTGTACGAGGCGTTAAAAACGGAACATCCCGAGTTGGAGCAAAACAAAAGTTTTGGTCGAGATGCCTTTAACGTGGCGGTGGGTCTGTGTTGGCACACCAGCCTGACCTGTATCGGTATTCTGCTGGTGTTGCAGCAGTGGCCCGCGTTTTTTGTGGCGGTAGGGGTGGCGACCCTAGCGAGCATTGTGCTCAAACTCAATTGGTACGACCGCATGCAGGATTACCCAAATGGGTATCAGCATGCTAAACGCAAGAACACAGCGCAGCCGGCTTGATGCCGGAGAGTAGAGGGCGACTTGCGCCGCCCTCAGATGATATTAAATACTGAATTCTGAATTTTCAGGAGATTTTATGAGCGAGTATGAACAAAAAGTAAAAGCCTTGTTTGATCGGCACGAGTCTTTCCTTGCAATAAAAAATGCCCCCCAGGAAGATGGGAATGGCATTTATACCCGTTGGAAAAACCCTGTGGTCACGGCAGCACACGCACCTGTCTTCTGGCGTTATGACCTCAACCCGGAGACGAACCCGTATTTGATGGAGCGTATTGGTGTTAACGCGGCATTAAATCCCGGCGCCATCTTGTGGAATGGAAAATACGTCATGGTCGTACGCGTTGAAGGCGCCGATCGAAAATCTTTTTTTGCCGTCGCGGAGAGTGAAAATGGCGTAGACAACTTCCGCTTCTGGGACTACCCGATTTCAATGCCTGAAAATGATGACCCGGAAACGAATGCGTATGACATGCGCCTGGTACAACATGAAGATGGCTACATTTATGGCCTGTTCTGTGCGGAACGTAAAGACAAGAGCGTGGACGACACCAGCGCCGCGGAAGCCCAATGTGGCATTGCCCGTACCCGCGACCTTGTGAACTGGGAGCGGCTTCCCGATTTGAAGACGTATTCGGGGCAACAGCGCAACGTGGTCCTGCATCCAGAATTTGTTGATGGTAAATACGCGTTTTATACCCGCCCTCAAGATGGCTTTATCAGCGTGGGCGGTGGCGGTGGTATCGGCTGGGGTTTGGCGGATGACATTACCCAAGCGGAGATCAAAGAAGAGCGCATCGTGGATGGGCGCGTGTACCACACCATCAAAGAGGTCAAAAATGGGCAGGGCCCGGCACCTCTAAAAACCGACGAGGGTTGGTTGCATCTGGCGCACGGTGTGCGGAATACCGCAGCGGGATTGCGTTATGTGCTTTACATGTTCATGACGGACCTGCAGGAACCCTGGCGCGTCACTCACCGGCCGGGCGGAATGTTCATGGGACCAGAGGGTGAAGAGCGCGTGGGGGATGTGTCGAATGTGGTGTTCTGCAACGGTTGGATTCAAAACGGCGAACAGGTCCACATCTATTATGCGTCATCCGACACACGCTGCCATGTCGCCACGACAACGGTGGGGCAGTTGTTGGATTACGTCAAAAACACGCCGGAAGATGGTTTGAGAACGGCAACCTCGGTTGAAACCCGCAACGCGTTAATCAAGCGCAATCTCGAGTGGATGAATCGATGAGTTCGGTTGCTCACGCTGGCGGGGTATCGCTGGGCGACGCCAAGCCACTGGCTCAGGCGTTTCACAATGAGCTTCTCGCCACCTGCCGGTGGTGGCAGAAGCATGTTATAGAAGACCAGGGCTTCGTGGGTGAAATATCCTGCGATGGGCTCGCTAAGCCAGAAGCGAATAAAGGCGTGATTTTGTGCGCGCGCTTGCTGTGGTTTTATAGTGAGGCGGCGTTGTACCTGGATAGGGATAGTGATGCGACGCGCGCTGCAAGTACCATGTATTCGTATCTAACCCGCCACTTTCTTGATCATGATAAAGGTGGGGCTTTCTGGGAGCTCTCGGCGAATGGCTCATTGTTGAATGGCCGCAAGCAAATTTATGCACAGGCCTTTGTGTTGTATGCCCTCAGTGCTTATGCCCGTTTGACGGGAGATCAGGCCGTGGTGAATGAGGCACGGAGCCTTTTCCTCTGCATTGAGCGTTACGGTCGCGATCGGGAATATGGTGGGTATTTTGAAGCCTTCGATCAACACTGGCAGGAATTGGACGATGTTCGACTCAGCGATAAAGATCTGAACAGCGCGAAGACCATGAATACGCATCTGCATGTGATTGAAGCGTATTCCGCGTTTCTTTTGGTCGAGCGAGAGGCTTCAGTCGAGTCCGCATTGAGAGATTTGCTCGAGGTTTATATGCAGCGGTTTTTCGATGAGCGGAGTAAACACCTGCATATGTTTTTGAGTCGGGATTGGCTCAATGAGAGCGAAGCGTATTCCTACGGGCACGATATTGAAAGCAGTTGGCTATTGGCTGAAGCGTTCGATATTCTCGGTGATGAGGCCTTATCGTCGCAGTACAAACCACACATTCTGGCGCTGGCGGAGTCGAGTTTAACCGAGGGCCTGATGCCCGATGGCTCGATGGGCGACGAGTTTCATTTCAGCAGCGGCGAAAAAGGCGATGAGCGCATCTGGTGGGTTCAAGCCGAGGCGATGGTGGGCTTTTACAATGCCTTTCAGATGTCTGGGGATACACGCTACCTCGAAGCAGTGAAGCGTGTCTGGGCTTTTATTCAACGCGAGATGATCGATACCGAGCACGGCGAGTGGCACTGGCTCGCAAAGTCGGACCAAAAGCCGGGGTACAGCGAATACAAAGCCGGCTTCTGGAAATGCCCTTACCACAACGGTCGGGCCATGATTGAGCTCTGCCGTCGGATGGGGCAGGGCTAAGGTCAGTTCAAAAAAGCCCCCAGCAGAGCGTATGAAATGAGTGTTAACAGGCCCTAGGGGGCTTTTTTTATTTCTGGGTATATTCTTCAATATTCGAAGCGTCTGATTCGCCGCTCTCATTGCTGGCGAATATCCGATAGCGATATTCGCCGGGCGGCAACCCTACGTCACTGAAAAGCGTATCCTTACTCGGGTCGAATTCATTTTTCCCATCGCTGATGTGTTCCGCAATGGTTTCCCATTCAGACCAACTTTGCCAGAACATCCAACGCGGCTGTTTCTGTGCCCGTTCAATACGATAGTGTCGCCCAACTGGCGCCCCCATCCAACGTATATTTTCAGCGCTTTCAATCGCACGCATTACAGGTGCTTCCGGTACTGGAAGCGGCGGTGTGTTCGTGAGACCGCGCATCTGAGCCTGTGCAAGACGCACGAGGTCGACAACGGCCTGCTCTTCATTGGCGTCGCCTTCGGGAAAACCCGGCAGGTGATAACTGTAGTGCCCGGTGTATTCCTTGTGCCAATAAAAGCCGCCGTTGTGACGGTGGCCGCGAAAGCCCCAGATGAACGCGCCTGCGGCTTGTGCCCCGTTGTATTCGTAGTGCACGGCTGTTTGCATGATGTCATTCAGACCGGACGCGTCTTTCAAGCCGAACTCGCCAATCAGGTACACTTTTTTCCCATCAATGGCCTGCAGATCCTGCTTCACCTGATCGGGATGATTGTTTTCGTTCACCGTGTAGAAATGATTGGAAATAATATCGATGTTCGGGTCATTCAATGACCACTCGTTAATTGACAGATAGGTGCCATCAACAACAAGCTGCTTGGGCGCGAGGGATTTAATCAATGCGGCTGTTTGGGTGACAAACGGTGCGGTCGACGCTTTCAGCTCGTTGCCGGTTTCCCAGGCCATAATGGCTTTTTCTTCGTAGTAAGGTCTTCCGGTAACCGTGTTGGTGCGTTGGATCACCTGTCGAATAATGTCCTGGTACGCTGCATAGGTTTGGCTGTCGGTGCGATAAAAATCGTCGGCACTCTCCCCGTAAAATGCGGCAAGCTGTTCGCGGCCGCCCCACCATTTCCAGTGGTCAATAAAGGGAAGAATCAGGCGAAGCTGGTGTTCGTCTGCGAGCGCGATCATACGATCGTAGTGGCGCATGGCCGTTTCGTTCAGGCGAGGCATGCCTCCAGGTGAGGCGGGAGGCAGTATGTGCGTTTCCCTGCCGCAGGCGGCATCCCACGGCGTGGCGACAGAGAGCACGTAGACGCGCATCGCTAAATGGCCACTGCGTACCAGAGCTTTAATCCAGTTTTCCTGTTCTTCGGCGGTGGGCCATTTAAAGTATTGGCCCCAGCCTCTGGGGTCTTCCGGGCACACCCCGCGGGCGTCGTCTTCTATGCGATGCAGTTCCGGGGCATGGATGCCGGCAAATCGGAAGCTTTGATCTCCATCGAGCAGGCGTGCACCATCGCGGCTGATGAAGTGTTCGAATTCAGCGGATACGCCGAGGCTGGCGCTGAGTAAGAGGCTGCCGACAAGCAACGGGAGTGGGTGGTTTTTCATTATTGGCTCCACAGTCTGAACTTGGTCCCTGAATCTTATGTTTGGAAAGGTTCTGTTTCCCAAGCGTAATTCAGCGGCGTCAAGGATATAGTAAAACAGCTTTAATTAGTATAGTCTGGTTGCTCTAACTGCCCTCGAGAAGGGGGTGATGGTGAAGTCAGGTCATGCCTGACTGCGTAATGACAAATAAAAATAAACGGGAGTCAACATGCTACGACGAGTAGGAATCTGCCTGCTGATCTGTTTCATTGGCGCATGCTCGCAGGTTGAGCAAAGCGATTCGACGAGCGCTCAACCCGCATCAACGGATGCCTTTGTGCGCGTTGAGAATGGGCAATTTAAGATCGGTGCCGAGCCTTATCGCTATGTGGGGGTCAATATGTGGTACGGCGCCTATTTAGGGTCCACAGAAAGCGACATCGGTGATCGCGAACGCTTGATAAAAGAGCTGGATTTTCTCGTCGCGCATGGTGTGACGAATTTACGTGTGTTGGGCGCCTCTGAAGTCTCGCCATTGCGTGATGCGGTGCGCCCCGCGATTTCTGAACGAGGCGAGGTCGTGCGTCCGGATATTCTGGAAGGGCTGGACTTCCTATTGGCGGAAATGGCCAAGCGCGATATGAAAGCCGTCATTTACGTGAATAATTTTTGGGAGTGGTCCGGTGGAATGGCGACCTATCTCTATTGGACCAATGGCGGAGAAATTGTCGACCCGTCCGATCCAGCTCACCCGTGGCCTGCATTCGCGCTGTTTTCGTCACAATTTTACCGCTCCGAGCCCGCTCAATCGATGTTTGAACACTATCTCGTTCAGCTTCTTGGCCGTGTGAATTCCATCACTGGGCGTGCCTACGTCGATGACCCTACCATTATGTCCTGGCAGTTGGGCAACGAACCTAGACCGGGTCATATGAGTGTGAGTGGGCAGTACCTTCCGGAGTTCTATGATTGGATTCGCGATACGACTGCACTGATCAAGTCGCATGCGCCTAAACAACTTGTGTCGATTGGCAGTGAAGGGTTCATGGGCTGTATTCAGGATGAAACCTGCGTGATGACGTCACACACAGAAACCGGTATCGACTACATGACTTTTCACATGTGGTTAAAAAACTGGGGCTGGTTTGATGCCACGCAGCCCGATGCGAGTTATGGCCCGGCACTTGAGCGCGCACAGGCCTATATTGATCAGCATCTCGGGCTCGCGTCGAAAGCGGGTATGCCGCTGGTATTGGAAGAGTTCGGTATGGAGCGCGACTATGGCGAGTTCAGCACGGACAGTTCCACCGTCTATCGCAATCGTTATTTTACCGAAGTTTTCGAGCGTGTAGAAAACAGCGCGTCTGCAGGTGGCCCACTTGTAGGTACGAATATTTGGGCCTGGGGCGGCTTTGGTGTCGCACAGCATGAAGATTTTATCTGGCGAGAAGGGGATGGTCAGTTTGTCGGCGATCCTCCTCAGGAGGCCCAGGGCTTAAACAGTGTGTTTGCGGTCGATGCGGACACGATGGCCTTGATTAAGGCGCACGCGCAAAAATTGAATGCCCTTCCATAGCTAGGGCGAACCCAAAAAGCCCGGTGTCGCTCCGGGCTTTTTTGTTTTTTTAGGGTGCCGCACGGGTTTGCGAGTCATACATTCTAAAATGACTCGGCCTTTAATCTTCCAGGAATTTTATCGATAAGCCTTTTAGCGCAAAGCGGCCATTGCCGAGGTCACGGCCAAAGCTGAGCGTCACTTTATCGCTTTTCGGCGTCAGATACAGTACCCCCAAACTTCTTTCGGCCCAGCTTAACTCTGGGGCTTCTGATGTGTAAAAGAGTCGCGTACCGTCATCCCGTTTCGGCGCATGCGGGGCGAAGCCCTGTATTTGTAACTGTTGGTCCCCGATGTTCAAAATGAGGGTTTCGCGTGTGTCCTCGCCAAAGGTACTGTAATGCGCAAGCACCTGATAGCGTCCCTCTCTCAGGACTTTTAAGGGCCATTGTACTTTTCCTCCGTCACCTGTTACTTCCAGCCAGTCGTGCGCCCAACCGTCGTGATGCGCGTAGATGACACCCTCCTCGACTATGGTGGCTTCATGGGCGGGTAGGGGGACCGTTGACGCTTGCGTGTGTCCGATTTCAATCGGCAATGGGGAATAGGGTCCGTGCGCAGCGACAAGGTTGGTGTACCAGTTCGTGTACGCCTCCGCGAGACGATCCAGTTTGTCGGGTTGTGCATGTGCCAAGTTTTGGCGTTGTTCTGGGTCTTCATTTAAGTCGAACAGGGCCCAGTTATGCTGATGGTCGATTGTCGCTAACCAACCCTGCTGGCGAACCGCACCAGGGCCAAGTTGAATCGCATCTTCATCGGGTCGGCGGGTATTGCGAAGGTGGTGAATAAAAATGGGCCGGCTGGCGAATTCTCGGTGTTCTGAGTGAGGATTGAGCAGCACTGGGCTAAGGTCTACCCCGTGCAGATTTTCGGGCGCCTGTTGGCTGTTGGTGAGTGTCAATAAAGTGGGCACGATATCAATATGTTGGCCGGGCACGTTAAGTACCCGACCCGAGCCTAGGCGACTTGGCCAATGCAGAGCAAAGGGGACGCGTACACCACCCTCGTCGACTTTGCCTTTATGCCCCTTCATGTTGCCATTGAAGCGTGTATGGCCAGCCGGGAAGGCAGGCCCGTTGTCGGATAAGTACACGACGATGGTGTTGTCGAGCGTTCCACTGGATTCCAAGTGCTTCAATACTCTTTGAATATTGACGTCAATATTTTCCATCATGCCATACACCGCCGCCTCCACGTCGTCCGCGCCTTTCGTTTTATATTTATTAAACAGCGTTTCGGGGAGCTCAAAGGGGCTGTGAGGGGTGTTAAAGGACAGCATGCCGAAGAACGGGGCGTCGCCGGAGTTGTCGATGAACTGGATGAGCTCATCTGTCAGTCGGTCTGGCAGGTAGCCTTCAAATGAGGATTGTCCATAGTCGTCCTGAACCACACTGTCGAAATAGCGAGTAATGTGGCCATCGGCAAAACCGTAAAACCGGTCAAAGCCCTGACCCAGTGGGTTGTAAGGGTATTGCAGCCCATTGTGCCATTTCCCGAATAAACCGGTGCGGTAGCCATCGGCTTTCAAGTATTCCGCGAGCGTGCGCTCTTCGAGCGCCATTTTTTCTCCACCTCGCGTCACGCTGAAGACGCCTGTGGAAAGTGAATGTCGCCCTGTGAGTACGCTGGCACGGGTTGGTGCGCAAACCGGACTGACATAAAAGCGCTCGAACACCACGGCCTGCTCGAATAAATGATCCAGCGACGGGGTGTCGAGTAGGGGGTTGCCGTTGAAGCCCAGGTCTCCCCAGCCCTGGTCGTCTGTTAGTACCAGTAAAACATTGGGCTTGCCATCCGACGGGGGATGGTGCGCGTCGGGTTCTGTCGATTTAGGTGTGCATTGCACCAGCAGTGCGATGCAGGTGAGGAGCACGGGTATTAGGCGTAGGGCAACAGTATTCACGGGGTCTCGATTATTAAATATAGTTGGTATATTTAGTCGAAGCGTAACATAGAGCGACTGGTGAGTGCAGCAGAAAAAGCGACAGGTGACGTCGGCGCGCAGGGATGCCACAATAACCCGCAATTGACACTCTGCGTCACACTCAAGGAGACCCGATGAGAACTGGACGTCCGATCCTGCGCTGGCTTAGCGTTTTGCCATTCGCTTTCACTTTATTCGTGGTGGGCTGTGGTCCACTGACGATTGAGCGTATGCCAGCGGTTACGGATAAACCGACCCATGAGCGGCACGCCGGCAAGGTAATCTGGCACGATCTGATTACTGACACACCGACGGCTTCACGTCGTTTCTATCAAGAGCTTTTCGGTTGGCAGTACGAAGACACTGAAATTCGCATGAGCGGCCTGCGCGGCACGCGTGTGCCCTACACCTTGATTCGGCATCAAGGGCACCTGATTGGCGGTATGGTGGACCAAACCAAGCTGGCCACGAAAGCGGATATTTCGCAATGGATGACGGTGCTCTCTGTGGCCGATGTCCATGCTGCGGTGGCGTATGCGCGTCGCGCGGGGGCGACCATTTATGCTGAGCCTGTCAACTTGGAAGCGCGCGGTGACCTCGCCGTCATTGCCGATCCCCAAGGCGCTGTTCTGGCGTTGTTGGAAACGCCCATGAGTGATCCTGTTGACACACATGAAGCTCCGGCCGGGGGGATTTTCTGGCATGAACTCTGGGCGGATGACCCGGAAGCCGCCATCGGTTTTTACGCCGGCTTCGCAGAATATTTCGTTGAAGAGCATGCAGTGGACGAGGCTGCGCAGCCGTATCGCGTAATTCGCAGCGAAAATCGTCCGCGGTTTGGCGTGATGTCTAACCCTGTCGAAGACTTGTCTCCTGTTTGGGTCTCCTATATTCGCATTGCCGACCTCGATGAATTGGAGCGTGTGGTCGCGCGTGTACCGGAACTGGGCGGCAAAGTGCTGTTGGCGCCACAGGAGCGGAACCTGGGTGGCCATGTGGCATTGATTGCAGGCCCGTCGGGTGCCGGGATTGCCTTGCAGACCTGGCCTGAACAACAAGAGGAGAGTGCAGAATGAAAACGTCGATTGTCAGCGTCCTGCGTCGGGCTCTGTGCCTGAGCGTGCTGAGCGCGATACTGTTGAGTCTCTCCGGGTGTTCAGAGCCGAAAGTCTATGGTTCGATAGGTGTATCGACGGGCTTTGGTTCCTACGGAAACTCAGGGATGCGGGGCTCGATCTCCATCGGTGGCCGCATCCGCTGAGCGTCGGTCAGGGTGCCAATTCGAGTTTGAAGGGCAGTAGAGGCAGGCTGTTCTCACCATAGAGATTGACGACGGGAAAGTCTGCCCACGCATAGAGCAGGTATTTCGGTTCGTCGATCATGTCGTGCCAGATTTCAATACGATTTCCCCGCAGTCGTGCTGTTGCGGGTAGGTAGTTTCCGTCTGCGCCCGCAATGGCAAATCCTTTTACTTCGTCCCCTTCGTCAGACAGGGTCAGTGCTTTTTTGGGGGCGTCCAGCGTTAAACGCACCTTACCTTTTTTCACTTTTACCTTTTTGACGGCTGGGCCTTCTGATCGTAGCGCTTCGCCGTAACTGTGCGCTTGCGCGCTGAGCCAGAGCCTGTGTGCGACCGTTTGCTTGTCGCGTGGGTGAATGTCCTGTTCTTCCCCCACATCCATGGCGGTGATCATATGCGCGTTGGTCAAGTTGGTCGCAACGTCATGTTGCTGGTCTCGTAATAATGCCCATTGGCTGTCGGGTTGGGGGTGCTGCTGCTCTAGAAATCCCGCGAGTTGCACGAAGTAGAAGGGCAGGGGCTGTTGCCACTGCGTGCCCCAGCTCTGAATCATCGTACTGAACAGTGCCGCATACGCGTTGGCTTCACCGACATTACTTTCCCCCTGATACCAGAGCACGCCGCGCAGGCTCACATCGCGCAGTGGAGCAATCATCGCGTTGTAACAGAATCCCGGCCGCCATTCGAATCGCTCCGTGGGTGGCAGGGGGGCTTCTACACGATTGCTGTAGCGCCAGTTGTCGTTGAGTTCTGTGCGCTGGCCGTCGACGAGGAGATAGACCTCGCCGGGCAAGCCCGCCTTCGGTCGATTGTCCCAGCTGTTGCCGACACGCAGTGTGATCACGTTGCGTCCGGGTTGCAGCAGTGTCGGAGGCAGGGTGTGCCGAGAGCCGGTGGTTTGCCAGGTTTCTTCCGCAACCAGTTCACCGTTCACGAAGACGAAGGCTTCTTGAACGAGTTCACCGAGTTCAAGTACAGCGTTCTTAGCTGGGGCGTTGTCGAGGTGAAATTCGCGGCGTAGCCAGGCGAGGTCGGTAAAGCCGGGCCCGCCATTCAGCTGCGTGGCTTGCCAATCGCTCGTATCGTAGTCGAGGGCGTAGGCGCCGGTCGCTAAGGCATCGTCCTTACTGGTCAATCGCTGGAATTTCTCCGCTTCATTTGCACTGTTGTCGGCAAAGGTCTGGGGCCAGTCAACCCCGGTGTCGTAAGTGCTTTTTACACGATCAAGGTATGCTGGCAGTGCGCGAAGCGCGTTGGGCTCGGCCCATGCTTGGGCGGGCGTGCCGCCCCAGGTGCTATCAATAATACCCACTGCCACGCCTTGTTTTTGATGAAGCGCTTTCGCGAACAGCCACCCGATGGCGGAAAACTGGCCGCTAGTGCTGGGGGAAGCGAGCTGCCACTGCGTTGACGGCAGTTGCGCTTTCGGTGTCTCAGACACCGTGTTAGGGATGTCCAGATACCGAATCAGTGGGAAGTTAGAATCGGCGATCTCGTCCTCAGCGCGGTTTATCCCCCAATCCATCTTCCATTCCATGTTGGACTGCCCGCTGATAAGCCACACTTCTCCGATATGGATATCGTTATAGACTTTCCGCTCATCGGCATCGACGGTCAGAGCGTAGGGTCCGCCGGCCGACATGGCCGGTAAGGTGAGGCTCCAGAAGCCTTCGTCGTCAGCTTGGGCGGCCGCTTCGGCTTCATGGAGGCGGACGTTGACCTTTTGATTGGGCTCGGTCCAGCCCCAGATCGAAATGGATTGTTGCTGCTGCAACACAGCATGGTCTTGAAAGAGGGGAGGTAACTCCAGTGCAAAAACGGGGGCACAGAGCAGGTACAACAGCAGTAAGACGGGCGTTTGGCTTTTTTTCATGTAAAACTCTTTTTATTGACAGTGCGACGATATGATTAATAATTATACTTACGGCGTTGCATTGTATGATAATTCTGATTAGTATAAAAACTAAATAAAGTTACAAAAATTAGTTCGTCGGTGCTTTTCCAGTTCTCGCGTACGGTGTTGTTCCGACACTTTTGCTACGCGTAAGTCACTCCCGAGCTGTGTGTGCATGCGTTCATTCCTCGCAAGGCCACTCGGCGAAAGGTACTGCGGCGATTAATACCAAAAAATAATAACGAGGAGCCTCCATGCCGCGCATAGTCGTTTTTTTGTGCCTGCTAGTTTTATCCATTTTCGCCACTGCTCAGAAACAGGAAGGATTGGCGCTAACGCCGCCGATGGGTTGGAACAGTTGGAATACCTTTGCCTGTGACATCGACGAAACCCTGATCAAAGAAACCGCGGATGCTCTGGTGGATTCCGGGATGCGTGATGCCGGTTATATCTATTTAAACCTGGACGACTGTTGGCATGGCGAGCGGGATGAAAACGGGTTTATTCACCCTGATCCCGAGCGTTTCCCCTCCGGCATGAAAGCACTCGCAGATTACGTGCACAGCAAAGGCTTGAAATTTGGTATCTACTCTGACGCGGGTGACGAAACCTGTGCTGGCCGGCCCGGCAGCAACGGCTATGAATTTCAAGACGCGCTGCAATATGCCCGCTGGGGGGTGGACTACCTCAAATACGATTGGTGTAAAACTGAAAACCTCAGTGCCCCGGGTGCCTATCGCACCATGCGTGATGCCTTGAGCCGTGTAGGTCGCCCCGTGGTGCTGAGCATCTGTGAGTGGGGAGACAACGACCCCTGGTTATGGGGCGAAGAAATGGGGCACCTCTGGCGAACCACTGGCGATATTATCAATTGCTGGGACTGTGAGGTGGATCATGGGACGTGGTCTTCCTGGGGCATTCTGCGCATTCTCGATATGCAGGAAGGCTTGCGGAAATACGCAGGCCCGGGCCACTGGAATGACCCGGACATGATGGAAGTCGGCAACGGCATGAGCGAATCCGAAGATCGTGCCCACTTTTCTCTCTGGGCCATGCTGTCCGCGCCGCTGATTGCCGGAAACGATGTCCGTAACATGTCTAAGACCACACGCGAGATCCTGACCAATAAAGATGTGATTGCCATTAATCAGGATGCACTGGGTGTGCAAGGTTTTAAATACAAAGAGGATCTGGATCGCGGGCTGGAATACTGGTTTAAACCCTTGGCCAACAAAGAATGGGCCATGCTCGTACTGAATCGCAGCGATGAAGATCAGAAAATCCGTTTTGAATTCAAAAAAGAAGACGTTATCGATCCTGACTTTGCGGATCAGGGATACGGCTTCAACGCCAATTTTTCACGTGCGCGTTATGACATTTACGACGTATGGGAAAAGAAAGAACTGGGTACCACGCGCCGCACGTTGAAAACGACCGTGAAAGCGCACGACGTGGTGATGTACCGGTTAACAAAAATAACAGAAGAGAAGCCCCACTGAATCTGACATAGGTTCGATAACAACAATAATTACACAAGGAGACTGTTCATGGTCTTTCACCCGAAGTCACATCGCAAAAAAAGCTTGTCGGTGCTGATTGCCTGTGCCCTTGGCGCGGGTCCCACGCTGACCCTTGCTCAGGAAGCCAGCGAATCGCAGGCCCAGCTTGAGGAAGAAGAAGTCATTGTTACCGGTGTTCGCGCCTCCCAGGCGCGCTCCATTGATTTGAAGCGCAACGCGCGTAACGTGGTCGATTCGATTGTTGCCGAAGATATCGGCCAGCTGCCCGATACGACGATTACGGACTCACTGCAGCGCATTACCGGTGTCCAGATTACGAGGGAGGCGAACGAGGGGACCTCCCTGAACGTGCGTGGTATGCCACAGGTTTTGTCCACATTAAACGGTGAGCAGTTTCTGAGCCCCTGGACCATTACCGCCGTTGGTGCGAATTATTCCGATATTCCTGCAGGCATGATCAGTGGGGCCGACGTATACAAATCGCAAAGTGCGAATCTATTGGCCGGTGGTATATCCGGTTTGATTGATTTGAAGACCATGCGGCCACTCGATTTGGATGAAGGGGTGACGGCCAAATTGCGGCTTGAAGCTTCTCAGGGCAGTTTGTCAGATCAAGAGCTGCAAAGTGACGGGACCTACGACAATCGCGACCCGGATTATAACGCGAGCATCATTCTCGGGTATAACTGGGACAACCGTGTCGGCGTGACACTTTCTGGCTTTAAGTCCAGTACCTACAACGCCAACTACCAAGTGTGGGATGAAATGCGCCTGGCCTTCCTCGACGGGGTAGGTGGGGCGCCGGGCGACCCGAAAGACCTTGATGGCGACGGCGACCTGGTCAATGACTGGTACATCGTGCCTCAGGAATTTGGCGCACGCAGTAATTTTATGGAGCGTGAGCGCGAGGGTTGGTCGAGCTCGATCGAATGGGCCATCTCCGACGCCTGGAAAATGCGCGGAGATATTTTCTACACGCGCATGGATCAGTACGATCGTGGCGTAAAAGTGGGCTTTAACAACCGCAGCAGTATTTTTGCCTACGATGAGGAGGGACGTTACGAAATTGCCGAAGACGATGGGGAAGGCAATCTCGTGGGAACAGGGGAGTACGGCTATGGCACCCCTCCCGAAGGTGTGTTGACCATCGACCGCTACAATTCCTGGGAGCAAACCGATCTCTACAATGCGCTTCAGGAAGGTACCATTGTTGGCGACGGCACCACCATTTCGTATGTGGATGGCAATGGTGTGCACCAGACACGTGACGTGCACACCCTACAGGTCGCAGAAGTACTGGCGCCCGATTTTCAAACTACGTCCATTAATCAGATTAACCGAACTGCCGCGCTGAACACCAACCTGCAATTTGATTACGACAACGGTGACAACTGGCGGGCGAGTGTACGCTATGTTTACGCTGAGGCAGAAAAACAATTTCGTAATGCACAATTGCAACAGGGCACGCCAGCTTGGTTCTGGGCAGATACGAATGTTGACGAAGAGGGTAACGTAGTTGGTGACGGTCAGAAGGACAAACTGAATTCCTACAACGTGACGGTCGACTATCGCGGCGACGTGCCCAAGTACTTTTTTGATGCCGATCTTTCGGATGCCGCGTTTTTGGAGATGTATCAGGGCTTCGCTGATGGTGAAGACACTACAGCCAGTTTGAATGTTGCGCGCGCAGACGCGAGTTATACGTTTAATTCCAATGTGTGGCAATCGGTCGACTTTGGTGTGCGCTACGGCGAGCGTTACGCGGAGAATGGCCGCTTTTTCTACACAACCCCCACCGATCGCTACAGTACTTGGAGCGACCCCCGTATTCCAGAAGATTTGCGCTATCAGTTGCGCACAGGCAATGAAATCTGGGAAAAATACCCTGAGTGGCGTCGTTTCAATTACGCCGAGGAAGACGTCAACCTGCGCGATGCAGGGTTATACGACAACGGTTTCACACGTGAAGACACCTTTGCTTTCAGCGACTTCGGTCCGATTGAAGGATTTGAAAATGGCGTCTCCTCACTGAACCCTGCAGATTGGGATAATCCGCTGGAATTTATGAACCGGCTTTATCCGGGCACGCGTACGGTCTTTGATCCCGGTTATCGTTTTGCCGTGAAAGAAGCCACCAGCTCGATCTATGGCCAGATCAATTTTGATAACAGCGATGGCCTCTTCGGGATTCCGTTTAACGGCGATCTCGGTTTGCGTGTCGTCGAAACCACGCGCGAGGTAGAACGTGCGGTGGTGCCTGAAGTGCTTGATCGATATAACTCCGTAGGCTACGACGACTGGAACAAAATCGCGTTTGTGTCCACCACGGAAACGCTCGACAACAGCTTCACCGATGTGTTGCCGTCGGCCAACATTAACTTTTTCCCAACCGACGACGTCATTATCCGATTCGGTGCCGCGAAAACGGTCTCTCGAAACGACTTAATCAATGTCGGCTCCACGCTGACTGCGTGGTACCAGCAGTGTGAAAAAACGGACGAGAATGGCGAGCTTATTCGTGTTCGTGATGCGGCCGGGAACCTGCGAGCGGATACGGTCAGTTGTATCGGTGGGGGCAACGATCAGGGTAATGTCAATATCGACCCTTGGCGTGCCACGGTCTATAACTCGAGTGCGGAGTGGTATTTTGCCGACAACGCCATCCTGGGCATGGGCTTGTTCCTGATCGACATCGAGAGCTCTGTGGAGTCGTATCAAGAACAACGCGCCGTGATTGATGGCGACGGTATTGATCGCAACCGACGTGCCAATTTCTGGACGACCTCCAATGCGGAAGCCTCTGATCTTTGGGGACTTGAGCTCGGCTACAAGCACCCGTTTACTTTCTTGCCGAGCTTCCTGCAATACACCGGTATTGAAGCGAACTACACCTACTCGAAGAGTGAGTCTCAGGACTACGACCTCGAAGGTGAAGCCTTTCCGCTGCCATCTAACTCCGAACACCAGGCAAACCTGATTCTCTGGTATGACTACGCAGGCTTCAACACGCGCTTGGCATATAACTGGCGCAGTGAAGAATATCTTGGTCGTGTGGGGCTGAATACGAACGATGTGCCGCTGAGTCTCGGAAACTGGCTCGAGCCGACAGGCTACCTGGATATGTCGATCAATTATTGGTTGAACGACCACTTCAGCTTCTACTTTAACGGCACCAACCTGACAGAGCAGAACCGCAAAAGCTATGCGCAGTGGGAGGATCAATTCCAGTCTCTCTATGTGCAGGAACGTCGTTTCTCAGTCGGCTTTACGGTCAGTCTTTAAGGGGAAAAATCATGAAAATAACAGCTAAAAAATCGATTTGGAGTCACCCTATGAAAAGCCTATTTACACGCTTGGCCTTTTGCTCGGCGGTGGCGTTGCTCGGCGCCTGTGGCGGCGACCAATTACTGGAATCCGAAGATGATGTGGATCACTTGCTCCCCGAGCCGGATACGGGTGTGCCAGATGATCGGCCACGACCTCCGGAAGATGCGCCCACGCTGACGACGAATGAAAGTCAGATTCTCGATATCGACGGTGAGCCGGTGCTGTTGCGGGGTATTAACCTGCAGTACGGCGACAACCCCACCCTTCGCTACGATGGCATTGGTGCAATTCGCGAGACGGGCTCAAACGTGGTACGCATTCAGTTGCGCGAAGATTCCACGATTGACGAAGTCGAAGCGGCATTGAATAAGGCGGTGGATGAAGGCCTGATTGCAATGGTGATGCTCAGGGATGAAAACATTACCTGTCAAAACGATGCGGATTACCTGATCGAGAGGACCGATGAGCTTTGGTTGGATCGTTGGCTGCCGGCCTTGGCTCAGCGTCGCTTTCAGGATCACCTGATGATCAACATCGCGAATGAATGGGGCCCAATGAATGTGTTCGATGCGTTCAGCTTCGGGTATGACAGCTATATCGATACCTACAAAGTATTGATCCGCAAGTTCCGAGACGCCGGTTTTAAAGTCCCTCTTGTTATCGACGCACCACATTGTGGTCAGGACTATTCTGCCTTCCTTGCGGCGCGTGGCCGCGAGCTGATGGCGGCGGATGAGGAGGATAACCTGGTGTTGTCCGTCCATGCCTATCGTGGCCGCTGGAACGCCAATGATGAAATCATTCGCGCGATGGACCTTCTTTCCCAGGAGAACGTACCTGTCGTGGTCGGTGAATTCGGTGGTTCCAATGTCTGGGGCGAAGAGGAGAGCATTAATCACAACGAGCTGATGCGCATCGGCGCGGGTGAAAAAGCGTTGGTGTTCGATCTGCCCTGGATGCAGACCGACGACAAGGCCGCGTATAAAACCACTTTGGATGAAAGTTATAACCTCAATAACGCTTCCGTTTCCGTCGATGTGTATATCGATCAGCATTATGTGGACGACGGTCAGCTGGCCTTGGTGATGTACATAAAAGACACTCAGCACCGCTATGCCAATCTTGGCTGGAATCAGGTAAACGGTATGACGGGGAACAGCTGGAATACGATTCGCGTCTCCTTGAGCGATACGGCTTCAATTCCCGGTTGGGTTGCGGACGGGTTTGATTTGTCGATGGTCAATCAGATCGGCTTCGAAATTGTGGCCAACGGCAAAGCGGTGGATGTCACAGCGCCCATTGAGTTCGACAATCTGAAGATCACAAAGGGTGAAGTGTCTGGTCCCATGTACGATGAGGACTTCAACGTTGACACCGCAGGCTGGGGTGGTGGCTGGGGTTCTGCAGAGCTAAGCCAGGCTGACAGTAATCTGGTAATCACACCGGATTGGACTGCTGGCGATAATTTCGCCAAAACGCTGACCGGTGCGGGCGTGATTGATTTTACGCAGGATCTGACCATCACTGCCAGAGTCTTTTTGCCCGCAGAATATGTGAGCGAAGCAGAACTTTACTTCAAGTTTTTTGGTCAGTTCGGTGAAGGTTGGACTTGGGTACAGTCTGCAGATAAACGGTTGACCGACTTCACCGTCGGTGAGTGGACGGACATTGTATTTAACGTCAATTACTCAGACCCGCCGGAAGACGAGGAAACCGGTGCAGATGTGAGCCTTGTGCAAGCATTCGGTATGCAGTGGGGCGGCGTTACAACGGCAAAGACTGAGTCGATTCTGATCGATCGTATCACGATTGAAGGCCCACAGCCTGAGGTGCCGCCAGTGACACAATACATCGCGACGTTCGATGAGGATACAGAGAGTTGGAACAACCTAGGCTGGGGCGCTGGTGCGACGATAGCGGCGGTCGACGGAGTGTTGTCCGTTGATCCCGACTGGAGTGAGTCCGATAACATTGCGCTCGGGCGTAGTGGTATTGCCACGGTCGATACCATCGACTTGAGCACGGCGACCACGTTGAAAGCGAAAATCTTTATGCCAGCCAGTTATGGCGGCAGCGAGCTTTGGTTTAAGTTCTTTTTACAGGACGGCTCTGAATGGATCTGGGCTGAAACAGAAACCTTGGGCAGCGGCGATTTCGTGGCGGGCGACTGGGCAGAGATTGAGCTCGCGTTAGAGTTCCCTGACAACTTCGCCACCAACCTCCGTCCCAATGCCTTGGGTATGCAATTCGGCGGTGTCCCGGCCGGTACCGGAGCCTTCCTCTTCGATGACATCGAGATTCAAGGCGTGGGCGAGCCGGAAGCGGAAACGCTGCTGCAAATCGATTTTGCAGAAGAGTCTGAAGCGTTGAGCTTCGTCTTCGACTTCGGTGAAGGCAGCTTCGATGAGTCCTCCACGATTGATGCCCGCATATGGGGTTATGGCACGCCGCCATTCGGGTGGATTGCGTGGTCCTGGATTGGCAATGGTGAGGAAACCGCCGTACTCGATATGTCTACCTCTGAAGACAGTGTGGTGTTGACTGAGCGCGGCGTGGAGATTGTGGAAGGTGAATTCGGCATTGAAGCCACCAGCCACGATCCGAACTTCCTGCCTGTCGAGGCAGTAGAAACACGCTAGTCCTATCGATTGTGCTAGCCAGGTTTGAGCCCCGCCATGCGGGGCTTTTTTTTTGCCTCACACCCGCGACGCATACACTGGGGTCAGACTCCAACGTATTCGCAATCAATAGAAAGAGGCTTCGCCTTCTGGGCGGGTTTTGAAGCGGCGGTGTACCCAGAGGTATTGAGTGGGGTTTTTGCGGACCTCTCGTTCAATCAGGGTGTTGATGGTCACGGCGTCTTCGTATTCATCTTTGCCAAGCTGGGCGGTAATCGGAGGGAGTATTTCAACGACATATTGTCCGTCTTGTTCGCGCCGCGTAATCCAGGGGATCACGCGTGCTTTGCCGGCACTGGAGAGTTGTGCGGGGGCCTTAACTGTCGCGGCAGGTATGGTAAAGAAGGGCGCGAACACGCTGCGCCGGCGCCCATAGTCCTGGTCCGGGGCATAATTAATGCAGTGCCCCCCGCGCAGCGCTTTGATGATACCGCGCACATCGCCATTGGGGATGACCTGACTTGCCTTATTGCGCCGGATACGGCCGGCGGCCTGCACGTACTCATATACCGCGTTGGTATGAGGGCGGTAAAACCCAGAGATTGGAAACTCCAAATTGACGATTGAGGCACCAATTTCGATCGTCGTAAAATGCACGCCTAAAAAAAGCACCCCGTCGCCAGACTCGCGGGCGGCGTCGATATGTTCCTTGCCGATCACGCGGTACTTTCCCTTAAAGCGCCAGTTTGGCCAGAACCAGGCCATGCCGCTTTCGAAAATGCCGATGGCGGTTTCTTGCATCGTCGCTCGTACCAGATCGGCTTGCGCTTGCTCTGAAAGCTCAGGATAGCACTTAGCAATGTTCACTTCGGCGATGTGCCTGCGGGAGCCGCCTAATTTGTACAGCACATTACCTAGACGGCGCCCAAGCCAAAGTTGAGCAGGGTGGGGTAAGAGCTGGGTCACTAGCCACCACAAGCTCATCGCAAACCACGACAGCCAATAGCGGGGGTGTAACAGCTTGGAACTAAATACAACGCGTTTCATCAAGGTTTAGAGTGCTTTGGATGCTTGAAGTTCTCGGTAGAGCGCACACAGGGCGAGTGCTTCTCGTTCGATCGTGTAGTGTTTTAATACGTGTTCACGCCCCTTGTGCCCCATCTCAGCGAGACATTCCGGTCGCGTGAGCAAGCTTGCAAGGTGTTGGGTCAGCGCGTCCTGGTCACCAGGCGCAATTAGAAAACCCTGTTTGCCGTGCTCAATAATGTCGGGCCAGGCACCGGCGCGCGTCGCTATGACTGCGGCGCCGCTCGCCATCGCTTCTAGCACCGTCAGGCCGAAGCCTTCGTTGTCACTCAGTGCGGCGACCAAAGACGCAGACTGAAACAAGCGAGGAAGGCGATCAAAGTCCTGTTCACCGAGAAACTCGATACGCCCGCTTAAGTTGGCTTCGTCAATTTCTGCCTGAAGGTGGCTCACATACTCTTCAAATTCCGAACTGATTGCCCCCACGATGACGGCCCGCACATTGGGAAATTGTGGCAAAACTGATAAGCAGGCATGGACAAATAAATGCGTGCCTTTTTGCGGGCGAACCCGCCCAAACATCGCAATCGTAATTTGGTCCGGGTCACGGCGCTCGGGTGCGGGCTGGAAGCGAGACACATCAATACCGTGTGGAATAATCTGGTAGGGAGGCGCCAGTAAATACGATGCGGCGGCGTCACAGGTGGAAATGACGCAATCCATTCGACGCATCAGCCATCGCGTGAAAGCGCTGTGGTGGCGCTGTGCAGTGGAAGTGAACAACAAGCGAAGTTTGGCGCCGAAAACGTGTTTCAGAATCAGTGCCTGAATCATTTCATCGTTGCGTCGCGCGTGGAACACGCGGGGCAAACCACGTGAGGTCGGGTGACGCAGTTGCTTCACTGCGTCCCAAAACCCTAAGGTCAGAGCGCGGTCGTCGAGATGATGGCGTCCAAGTACGCGCACGCCGATATGGTGTTTTTGAACCGCCAGGGTTTGCAACATGGTGGACGTCACGCCGGAAAAGCGCGGATTGCTATTTCCTAGAACGACGTCAAATTCGCTGGAGGTGTCTGTCTCTGACATTGTGTTAGTCTATTCGCTTTGTCGGCTTACGCTTGCCCGGGAATTGGTTATGCATTAACCAGTGCGGGCAGGCCCTCAGGCGTTAATAACGGAATTATGCCAGAAAATACTGCTTTAAATATCGTCCACGTCATTCTCTCGCGCGGCTTCGCCGGCTCAGAACGCTCGACTTCCGAATCCTGTAATCAGCAATGTAAGACGCATCAGGTGACCGTCATTGTGCGGCGAGATCACCGGCGTCGAGGGGCAAGCATCGTCGATCACCTCGATCCGCGGGTTAAGGTGATCGAAGTACGAGCGCGTTGGTTCACACAGGCGGCCTTGGCTTCGGCGTTGGAAACACTCAAACCGGACATTATTCACTGCCATCTGCGGCGTTCGACGCGTTTGGTTGCAAAAATACGCCCGGCAGCGGCGTGCGTCTCCACCCTGCATATCGAGGTCAACGGGCCCCATTTTATGCACATGGATGGGCTGATCTGCAACGCGCGTTGGCAGGTTGATAAAATGCCCAATGAATTTAAAGGGCTTGTGCACAAAGCGGCCAACTCACTGATTCCGCATCGACGCCTCAGCGATGAGGAGCGTAAATCGCTGCGTGAGGCACTGCAGCTTTTGCCGGGTCAGATCGCGATAGGTGCAGTGGGGCGCTATCACCCCAGTAAAGGTTGGGATACGCTCATTGAGGCCTTCAAGCCGATTCAGGCACCGCAAGCGGTGCTGCTTTTCTTCGGTTCCGGGTCTCAGGAACAGACACTGAAGGAACAGGCAGAAGGGGATGCACGTATCCGCTTTGTCGGATACCGCAGCGACATCAAGGCGATTTATCAGGCGCTGGATTTGCTGGTCTGCCCATCACGGTACGAGCCCTTGCCGCGCGTGATGCTTGAAGCCATGGATGCCGGATTACCGGTCATCGCGTCGGATGCGGGGGGGTGCAAGGAATTGATCGACGACTACGGTGGCGTGTGCGTGCCGGTCGACAATTCAGAGGCGTTGAGAGCCGCGCTGGAAGAGGCCCTCGTGCGTGTACCACCGCGCCATTACCCGGATTTGAGCGCGCATTACATTGAAAATGCCAACGAGGCGATGGTGGGGTTTTACAGGGACGTCATCGCGCGGCGCACTCAGTCGCGCGCGTAAAGGTTCCCCGGAGAACGTCTGAAGCGCTTGTATTCCCACTGGTACTGCTCTGGGGCCAAGCGCACGGCGTCTTCAATGGCGGCGTTCATGGCGGCGCAGCTCTTCTCACTGTCTTCGTCGTAAATGGCATCGGATACCGGTAGGAAGTGAATGTCGAAGCCCTCGTCACAGCGCAGCGCCACACCCACCAATACCGCGGCTTCGGTACGCCTCAGCAGCCCATGGACGAGTGTCATGGTGTAGGCACTGTGGCCGAAAAAGTCGGCGAACACGCCACTGCCTTGAGCAGGTACCTGGTCGGGAAGAATGCCGGTGATGCCACCGCCTTTTAAATGCTTTAAGAGTTTTGCTACCCCGCGCTGAGAGGTCGGAACCAACGTGGCGCCGCTGGTTTCTCGCGCCGCTTTGATCATTGGTTCGAGCGAGGCCTGTTTGGGAGGTTGGTAGAGGCTCGTAATTGCAGCGTAGCGCGGTAGAAATTTGCCAAGCACTTCCCAATTCCCAAGGTGGGGGGCAAGTATAACTAGGCCGCGCCCATTAGCGAGGGCTTCGTGAACCATTTGTTCGTTGTTCACCTCGCGTATTTGCGTTTCCAGCCATTGGTTGCTTCTAGACCAGACTGCACACATTTCAAACCCGAGTTTCCCTGTTTCACTTAAGCTTTGTTTGGCCAACGACTCGCGCGTTTCTGCATTTGAGTCAGGAAAACATAAGTCTATATTGGTTGCAGTTGTGTTCCATGCTCGTGAGCGGGTCCACCGCGCAAATTGAGCTAGGAAAGCACCCACCAGACGTAGGAAGGAGAGGGGCAAGGCGCCAATCGCACTAAGAATGGACTGAACAAGTTGGGATTTCAAGGAGGATGCATTAGCCAATGTGAAGTCCAGTATCACGGTGAGTGAATGGGGTGGAATCATACCAAATTCACTCTCCGCCCCCAATAGTTGGTCACTGGATTACTCAGAGGTTTTCAGGGGCATGGGAGGACGCTGCTTGAGTTGTGAGGGGAGTGAGCTGTTGTCGAAATTATAGCCAAGAAGCTCAATGTCATCGCGGTATACTTCTGCGACGATTCCGGCAGCTTCATCTGAATACATTTCGGTGTAGTCGATGCGTTTTTTATCTCCGATTTCCGTCTTGTTCTCATGCCGTAGAGTCGCATCGCTGTTCTCGCCAAGTGCAGCGATGATCTGTGTGAAATCGTCTTCGATATTCTCAAAGTAGCCGACAAAGTCCACGAGGAGATTGCTTTGACCAGGAAGGCAAAGGTAACGATTCTGAGGTAGGAAATGGGGGTAGAGCTGCATGTTTTTTGGGGTCAGCCAGTTGAGAACGAAAGTATTAAAATCAGTGTAATCTACGAGATTGGCGTCTGCCCACCTTTTATCCTTCGGCGTCATTCCTCCTTTTTTTAAGAACTGATAAGCGGAATACAGTCTGCTCCACGGATTCCGCACAAAAGTGAATTTAAAATAATTGTTAAAATCCTGCTCGCTAAAGATAAGCTGATATCGGCTTATCATCGTATGCCCGCCTGCAAGATTACCAAAGGTCGATTTGCAAATAGATACGCCCGCCGCTTTGGGGATGTGCACGAAAATGCACCGGCGCTCGTCGTAGGGCTGGTAGCTATATCCTGCTTCGGTGGTCATGTGTCGAAGCTGCTGAAATTCATTAAAGCGCTTGGCTTTGAAACGTTGATAGAGTGCCCGTCGGGTGTCATGGGGCAGAGCGTAAAATGCAGCTTTGAGCATCTGGATATCCGGTTCTAGTGATGTGAACGCTTGCCGGTGTGCGAAGGTCCTTTGCTTCACGCCTGCAAGCGGAATACCTTAATCTACAGGGAGTTGTTCAATTCCTGCTGGGGTGCGCACGCGTTTTTCGTTAACAGTGGTATGCCTGATCTCGCGGTTTCGTTTCCAGTCTTCGTCATTCACGTACCCTCTGCTGTGATCGAGGTGGACGCAGATCGCGCTGTAGCGAATCTGCTTCGCCTTTATGCCCGCATGTTTTAGTCTCCAGCCGAATTCCGCATCGAGGCCGCCGTATTTCATTCTTTGGTCAAAGCCGTTCACCTTGATGGCGTCGCGTTTAAAGCATGATGCATTATGGCCATTCCAAGTCCGATTAGTGGTGGTTAATGCGTTGTAGAGACTCGCACGGATCGGGCCTGCCGTGAGTTTCATAAATTTCAGGCTGGGCTTGACGCCATTCGCAATCAGCCATTTTTTGTCGAAACAACGACCGGCGCGTATATCTTCGCGTGTGATGGCTTTGCTCGTCGACATAGGTAACTTGAAATACCCCCCGGAAAGAAAGTGGTCGGGTTCGGCGTTTCGCCGGTGGGTACTGAGAAAGTCGCGTCGTGGTATACAGTCGCCGTCGGTCATGACGATATAATCGCCTTCACTGGCGACGATAGCCTTGTTCAGGATGAGACATTTTTGAAACCCCTCATCGGGGTGCCATATGTGCTTGACCTCGAGCCCGCTTTCAGCTCGGAATGTGTCAATGATCTCTCTCGTTTCGGCCTTGGAACCGTCGTCAGCAATCACGATTTCGTAGTTGTCATCGTCCTGATTTTCAAAGCCCCACAGCACCTTCTGGAGCCATTCTGGAGAATTGTAAGTGGTAAAAATGACGCTGATCTTCAAAGTCTTACTCTCGATAAAGGGGAGGGATACATTTAGATGTCCAGCTTAAAGTGTTCAGCAAGGATCTTCCATTGCTCTCGGTTGGCATCGTGACGAATGTTGTTGCGTTTCAGTGCGATGCGTTGGGAAAAGGCCACCGGGACAGGTTTAGGTCTCGGGTTTTCTGTCCTACGAGTTGCGGTCTGGTTTATTAAACTCATCGCTTTAAACCACAAGTCGTCCACGCGCGGCGCCAACTTCGTGAACAAATCAATGTCCAAAACCGTTTCCGCCAATGCTTGGGGTGGATAAAGTACGCCCCCGTATCCAATGGCCAGTGTTTCTACATGGCTTTGGCCCGGAGCCTCGCTCGACCAGAGCCGGTATTCAGTGAGTTGTCCTGATGTGTCGCGGCTGATCTTCCGACATTCGTGGGCAACGATGTCGCAGGGGTGTTTTTGGTGTTCTTCAAGCAAGCGCTCCAGCCAATCCTCGGGATACATTACATCGTCATCTGCGGTGACAATCGTCTCGCCGGGGAATTGGCGCAGGCTTTCAATCAATTTGCGGTGGGGGAAATGGTACTTCGATGGCAGCACCTCAAAACGAGGACCGATTAGCATTGAAAGCTTTTCAGGCAGTTTTGGCAACAGGCTTTCATGTAGCCACAACACTACGCGTTCAGCAGATCGGGATTGCGCCAATAGGCTGCGGATCGTCAAATGCACAACATTGAGCCGGGACGGAATTGACGTCAAGGAGATCGTCACTCCTGGGGCGGGTGTTGTGTGCGGCTGGTGCAACTGCGCTAGCGGAAGCTTGCGGAGTGAGCGGGCGGTGCTCAACGAGAGCGGGTATTCTTTTAGTTTCATGAATACAGCTGGACGTGTGTGCGAGATTGATCGGAAAGCGGTGTGTGCTCTGATGTTAACACATATTTACATTTTCATAGCGGCCGTGCTCGCTTGACAGCGTATAGCGAAGCTGGAACACTGCGTCGCTGAACTACTGAATATATAACCAGATATGTCAATTGTGCTGGGCGTGGACCCGGGCTCGCGTAAAACCGGTTTTGGTGTGCTGTCTACCGAGTCGAATCGTCTGTCCTATGTGGCCAGCGGCGTGATTCGCATTCCCGAAACGCTGACCCTTCCCGAACGACTGCAAATGATCTTCAGCCACTTGACTGAGGTGATTGAGCAGTATCAGCCGGGCGAATTCGCGATTGAGCAAGTGTTCATGGCGAAGAACGCAGGTTCGGCACTGAAGCTGGGGCAGGCACGCGGTGCGGCCATCGTGGCGGCCACCATGCAGGACCTGCCCGTCAGTGAATACGAAGCCCGAAAAATCAAGCAGAGCGTTGTGGGGACGGGTGCCGCAGATAAACTGCAGGTGCAGCACATGGTAAAGACCTTGCTCAAGCTCCCGCGAAGCCCTCAGGAAGACGCTGCAGACGCTCTGGCGGTGGCCATTTGTCACGTCAACACACAGCGACACCTGGTCAGCGTGGCACAGTCCAGACATTTCCGACGCGGACGACTTGTATAATGATAGGACGCATCAAAGGTATCCTGCTTGAGAAGCAGGCGCCCGAACTGCTGGTGGATGTCGGCGGCGTGGCGTACGAGCTGCAAGCACCGATGACGACCTGCTTTCAACTGCCTGAAGTGGGCGCCTCCGTGACCTTACATACGCACTTTGCCGTCAGCGAAAGTGCGCAACAGCTCTTTGGGTTTATCTCACGTCGGGATCGCGACCTGTTTCGCTTGTTGATTAAGGTCAATGGTGTTGGACCGAAAATGGCGGTCGCCATTTTGTCGCTAGATGCGGATGAACTGGTGGCCTGTGTTCGCGATGACAATGTGACGGCACTGACGCGTGTACCGGGGGTGGGCAAAAAGACCGCTGAACGACTGATTGTAGATCTGCGTGACCGGCTCAAGGCATGGAGTGGCGCCGAGAGCGGGGTAGCACCGGAGCCTGCAGCTGGGGTCAGTGGAATGCCGTCCAAGAATGCGTTGTTGGCAGAGGCTGAGAGTGCGCTTGTGGCGCTGGGCTACAAACCTGTCGAAGCGAGCAAGGCTGTCTCGCGCGCTTACAGCGATGAAACCGGCTCTGCGGAAGAACTGATCCGCGATGCCTTGAAATCCATGCTGCCCTAGGATGTGTTCGGATGATTGAAGAAGATCGTTTGATTGGCGCGAGCCCGCAGCCGCGCGAAGAGCAGTTGGATCGCGCAGTTCGACCGCGCACGCTGGCAGACTATATTGGTCAGCCCGCTGTTAAAGAGCAGATGTCGATCTTCATGGAGGCCGCGCGAAGTCGTCAGGAGGCGCTCGACCATACCTTGATCTTCGGGCCGCCCGGATTGGGTAAGACTACGTTGGCGAACATTATCGCCGAAGAGATGCAGGTGGATTTGAAAACCACGTCAGGCCCGGTTTTGGAAAAGGCCGGTGATCTTGCGGCATTATTGACGAACCTGAATCCGGGCGACGTCATTTTTATTGATGAGATTCACCGCTTGAGCCCGGTGGTAGAAGAAGTGCTTTATCCGGCGATGGAAGATTATCAGCTCGATATCATGATCGGCGAGGGCCCCGCGGCGCGCTCCATCAAAATTGACCTGCCGGAATTTACCCTCGTCGGGGCAACGACGCGGGCCGGCCTGTTGACCTCGCCGTTGCGTGACCGCTTCGGCATCGTGCAACGCCTCGAGTTTTATAACATAGAAGACCTGTCTCACATTGTCAGTCGTGCAGCCGGTTTGATGGGAGTAGGGATCGATGAAGGTGGCGCAGATGAAATCGCCCGGCGTTCACGCGGTACTCCCCGTATTGCAAACCGTCTTCTACGACGCGTACGCGATTACGCTCAAGTCCGTTCCGATGGCCACGTCAGCGAGCAGGTCGCGGATGATGCGTTGAATATGCTCAACGTCGACAAGCGTGGCTTTGATCATATGGATCGCCGCTTGTTGCTGGCAATCATAGAAAAGTTTGGCGGCGGCCCCGTGGGGGTCGACAGCTTGGCGGCGGCGATCAGTGAAGAGCGCGATACCATCGAAGACGTATTAGAGCCGTATTTGATCCAACAGGGCTATGTGATTCGTACCCCGAGGGGGAGGATGGTCACACAAGGCACCTATGATCATTTTGGCTTGCCCATGCCAAACGCGCACAAGCAAGACGGATTGCCCGGTTTTTAAGCCCCTCCCAAAAAGGATTGAGTTCACAATGATGTCCCCGCAGGACTTCCGCAGTCAGTACCGCGTGTATATCGAAGACACCGATGCCGGTGGCGTGGTGTATTACGTCAACTATTTGAAGTATATGGAGCGCGCGCGCACCGATTTTCTGCGTGAGCTGGGCTTTCCCAAACCCGCACTTTTGAATGAAGCGCTGGCCATTGTCGTGAGTTCAGCCCAAATTGATTATCGCCGCAGCGCACAGCTCGATGATCTATTGATCGTAACCGCAAAGCCGTTGAAAATGGCGCGCACTTACATGGTGTTTGCGCAGACAGTCTATCGTGAAAGCGCGTCAGGCGCGGAACTCCTCGCAGAAGGGGAGATCAAAGTGGCTTGTGTCCGTCGCGATACGGGGCGGCCTGCGGCGTTTCCCGCTGATGTTAAACACGCAGTGGAACAACAACTTGAACAACTGGAGACAGCGAAAGGATGAACCAGGACCCTCTTTCAATTTGGCATCTCATCAGTGGGGCGAGCCTGCTGGTGCAATTTGTGATGCTGATTCTGGTACTCGCATCGGTGATTTCCTGGGGCATCATTATTCAGCTCGGGTCCTATCAGCGTCGCGCAAAAAGCCAGTTTCGGGAATTTGAGTCGGAGTTTTGGTCCGGTGTCGATCTCACGCAACTCTATCGCCAGGGGAACAATGCGGGGGCTATCGATGGTGCTGAGTCCATTTTCCGCGCCGGCTTCAAGGAATTTTCCCGTTTACGCCAGCAAGGCAGCACGGACCCGGACGCAATTATGGAAGGTACGCAGCGCGCCATGCGCATTGCGATGAGCCGCGAAGAGGAAAAGCTCGAGGCGAACCTTCCGTTTTTGGCCAGTGTGGCCTCCGTTAGCCCTTACATCGGCCTGTTCGGAACGGTGTGGGGCATCATGAATTCTTTCCGCGGTCTGGCCAGTCAGCATCAAGCCACCCTGGCGTCGGTGGCGCCCGGTATCTCTGAGGCGCTGGTGGCGACGGCAATGGGGCTGTTCGCAGCGATTCCCGCTGTGTTGGCTTACAACCGCTTCTCCGCCAAGGCCGAGGCGCTGACCACCAGCTACGAAACGTTTTCTGACGAGTTCTCCTCGATCTTGCATCGTCAGGTCCACTCGAAGTAGGGGGTAGCATGGCCAAGAGTGGCAAGCGAAAACCGATGGCAGAGATCAATGTGGTTCCCTACATTGATGTGATGCTCGTGCTACTGATTATTTTTATGGTGACTGCGCCTTTATTGATGCAGGGGGTCAAGGTCGAGTTGCCTCAGGCGCCGTCCAAGCCGCTTGATAAAAAAGAAGATGAGCCGCTGATTGTCTCGATTAAAAAAGACGGCGCGCTTTTTCTGAATACCGGTGAACAGCAAGAAGAGGCAAAAACGCAGGCCGTCGTGGTCGACACGGTGGCGAAAGTGCTGCGCAATAAACCGCAAACGCCCATTCTCGTCTGGGGTGATAAGCAGGTCGAATACGGCAAGGTAGTGGCGTTGATGACGGAGCTGCAAAACGCCGGCGCGGATTCGGTAGGTCTGGTGACCGAGCCCTGATATGCAGAGATTGCGCTTTACGCCTTTCGTCTTGAGCGTGTTGATACACGTGGTCTTGTTTGGTGCGTTTTTCATCACCTGGAAAGCGACCAGTGAGCCCAAAGTCGTCAAGCCCCCGCGCTATATTGAAGCGAAGTTGGTCAAGCTCAAATCTGAGACCAAGAAGGCGCCGCCTAAACAGCAGCCGCGTAAAGTGGATCTGACGAAAAAACAGCCTCCCGCCGCACCACCGAAGAAAGCACAGCCGGCTAAAAAAGCACCGGATCTGGAAAAAGAAAAGCGCGAGAAGGAAAAAGTCGAGCAAGAACGCAAGCGCCGCGCCGAAGAAGAAAGAAAAAACAGCTTGAGCGTCAACAGATGCTTGAAGAGTTGGAAAAAGCCCTCAAAGAAGAGGAGCGGGCCGCAGCCGAAGCACAAATGGAAGAGGAAGCGCTCAGCTACATGGAGCTGGTGCAGCAAAAGGTTCAGAACAACTGGAACCGCCCTCCGTCCGCACGAAGCGGAATGCAGTGCGAGCTGTTGATTCAACTCGTGCCAACCGGTAGAGTCGTCGGCGTTTCGGTTGTGAAGAGCAGTGGTAACGCCGCATTCGACCGCTCAGCCGAACAGGCGGTAAGAAAAGCCGAAGTGTTTCCCGAGCTGAAAGAGATGTCGCCGGACGTGTTTGAAAAATACTACCGGCAAATGAAATTGTTATTTAATCCTCAGGATATGAGACAGTGACCCTATTGAAAAAGATCGGCCTGATAGTCGTGTGCGTGTTTTTTGCGTCGGCAGCACAGGCTCAGATCACCATCGAAATTACCCAAGGCGTGGACGAGCCGACCCCGATTGCCGTTGTGCCTTTCGGTGGTGTGCATGCCTCTGACGGTGCCGCCATTCATGAGATCATGGCGAATGACCTGCGCATGAGCGGGTTTTTCCGACCCATCGCGCCGGCGGACATGTTGTCGCACCCCAGCCGTCAGGAAGACATCTACTATCGCGATTGGCGATTGCTCGGCGCCACCTATATTGTGATTGGCAATATCTCCCGCGATGAGCAAGGCTTCGCGCTCGAGTATGAGTTGTATGATGTGGTGAGCCAGCAGCGTCTGTTTCGAAAAATAACGCGCGGTGGAACGCAAGCTGTGCGCGATATTGCGCACGCGGCCAGCGACCAAGTGTACGAAGCCATTACTAACATTCGCGGTATTTTTTCGACCAAAATGCTGTACGTCGAAGACATGGGCGTCGATGGGCCGAGCCGCTATCGCTTAGTCAAGGCCGATATTGATGGTGCGCGAGACCAGGTGTTGTTTTCGTCTTCCCAGCCTTTGTTATCGCCGGCCTGGTCGAGTGACATGCGCCAAGTGGCTTATGTTTCCTTTGAGACGTCCCGTCCCGCTATCTTCCGGCACGACTTGGTGACAGGAACACGTGAGCAGTTGACAAACTTCCGTGGGCTCAACGGCGCACCGGCCTGGTCTCCGGATGACCGCAAGTTAGCTTTTGTATTATCGAAGGACGGCAACCCGGAATTGTACACGCTGGATATCGCGACAAAAAAATTAACACGAGTGACAAACCATTTTGCGATTGATACGGAGCCAAACTGGACTCCAGATGGGAAATCCCTCATTTTTACGTCCAATCGCGGAGGAAGCCCGCAAATTTATCAAATAGGGCTTGCCAGTGGACGGGTAGAACGCTTAACCTTCGATGGTGATTACAATGCGCGTGGCAGAGTGTCGCCAGACGGAAAAAGTATTGTAATGGTTCACAGGGAGAATGGCGTATTCCATATCGCGTGGCAGGATATTGCTTCGGGTGATATGCGCATTCTGACCGAAACCTGGTTAGATGAATCACCGACGATAGCACCCAATGGCGCCATGTTGCTTTATGCAACGCAGTACAACAACCAGGGGGTTCTCGCGGCGGTGTCTATGGATGCGGGCTTGAAGTTTAGGCTTCCATCAAAGTTGGGGGATGTACGGGAGCCCGCGTGGTCACCGTTTCCAAAATAAGAGTTGTTGACTTTTTTTAGAACAAATCGGGAGTGTTTCAATGGTTAAATCATTCAAAGTGTTAGTAACTGCCTCAGCTCTGGCGGCTGTTATGGCTGGCTGTTCATCCTCAAAAGAAGCTGATGACGCAGCAGCAGCGGCCGCGGCAGAAGCCGAGCGTGCCGCAGCTGAAGCGGAAGCAGCAGAAGCGCGTGCTCGCGCAGAAGCTGAAGCGAAAGCAGCGGAAATGGCGAAGTGTGACAACGCGGATAAAGTGTTCTACTTCGACTTTGACCAGTCTTTGCTGCGCGCTGAATCTCGCGCTGCACTCCTGGTTCAGGCCGAGTGTCTGAAAAAATACGGTTCCTCACTGCGTCTGGAAGGTCATGCAGACGAGCGCGGCAGCCGTGAATACAACATGGCTCTTGGTGAGCGTCGTGCCAACGCAGTTCGTGACTTCCTGGTCCTGAACGGCGTACCTTCGGCGGACATCGAGGTAGTTAGCTACGGTGAAGAGCGACCAGCAGAAGTAGGCAGCTACGAAGATGCATGGTCTAAAAACCGTCGCGTAGAACTGAAAAAGTAATCGAAGCGTCGAATGTATTGTAAGACCCTTATGGCCGCTGCCCTGTTGGCAGCGGCCAATTTCGTTTTTGCTCAGGTGGAAGTGGAAGATCGTACGATCGACAACTCGCCATCCAATGCACCCTATTCTCCGGCAGCGACCGTCGAGCCTGCGCCTGCAGCGCCCGCGAGTACTGCTGTCTCTGGCGGTGGCAACAACATCGCCGAGCTGTTCTATCAGATGCAGGTTATGCAGCAGGAAATTCTCGAGCTGCGAGGCCTGGTCGAACAGCAAACCCATCAAATCAAGCAGCTTAAGCAGCAGCGCCTGGATGACTATGTCGACCTCGATCGTCGCATCAGTGCACTGGGGCAAAGCGGCGCAGCAGTGAGTGCGCCGGGTCCGTCATCGACGGCGCCGGTCGCGAGCAGCGCAGCGAATTCTGCCGCGGCAACCGCGGCCAGCAGTGCCACGGTGGTGGGCGTCGCCAGTTCTCCGGCCAGCGAGATGGCGCATTATAAAAGCGCGACCAAGCTTGTGCTCGTCGACAAGAACTACGACGAGGGCATCGCGCGGCTGAAAGAGCACCTTGAGCTGTATCCCAAAGGCCGCTATGCCGGCAATGCTGAATACTGGCTCGGCGAAGTGTACTTGGCTGAGGGCGACTTAGAGTCCTCTCGCCAGTGGTTTGAGCGCTTGATGCAGGATTTCCCTTTACATGCGAAGGTACCGGATGCCAAGTACAAGCTCGGCACGGTTTACCACCAGCTCGGCATGGATACGCAGGCCCAGCAGATTCTGCAGGAAGTCAGCATGAGCAGTGGCAACGCCGCCAAACTGGCCAAAGACTACCTCAAGCAGAATTTCAACGGTTAATCCTTGGGCCTCGTGCTGTAAGGTTGAAAAAGAGGGCGCCTGGACGCCCTTTGCTCGCGTCAAGCGGTAAACAGCGGTAGAATCCCGCGTTTTTTGGCCGAGGTTCCCCTCATGTCCGATCCCGGACTACGCATAACAGAGATTTTTCACTCGCTACAAGGAGAGGCGAGGAGCATAGGCTTGCCCACGGTGTTTGTGCGGCTGACCGGCTGCCCCTTGCGCTGCCAGTATTGCGATTCCGAGTATGCGTTTCACGGAGGCGAGCGCAGCACGGTCAACTCGGTGCTCGAGCAGGTGGACAGTTATGGCGCGAAACACGTGTGCGTCACAGGGGGAGAGCCCCTTGCGCAGCCTAATGCCATTGCGCTGATTCGTGCGCTCTGTGATGAGGGCTACGAAGTGTCGTTGGAGACGAGTGGCGCGATGCCGGTTGAAGACGTCGATGCGCGTGTGAGTATCGTCATGGATCTTAAAACACCGGGCTCTCAGGAGTCTCACCGCAACCGCTGGGAAAATCTGGCCTCGCTCCAACAAAAAGACCAAATCAAATTTGTTATCTGCAGCAAGGACGATTTCGATTGGGCCGTGTTCAAAATTCAGGAGCATGAGCTCTTGGCGCGCGTCGGCGATGTGCTTGTTTCGCCCAGTTTTGGTCAGGTCGAGCCGGCGGCGCTGGCCGATTGGGTGTTGAAAAGCGGTCTGCCGTTGCGTTTTCAGGTACAAATTCACAAAGTGTTATGGGGCGATAAACCCGGGGTATAACTATGTCAGATACGCGTAGAGCCGTGATTCTCAGTTCCGGAGGCCTCGACTCCACCACCGTGATTGCCATAGCCCAAAGTCAGGGCTACGAGTGTTTTACCTTGAGCTTCGATTACGGGCAGCGACACCGTTCCGAGCTGCATGCCGCTGATCGAGTGTCAGCCGCGATGGGGGTGCGAGAGCATAAGACGGTGGTACTGGATCTCGCCACGATAGGCGGCTCAGCCCTGACAGACCTGAATATCGATGTGCCAGAGGAAGAGACCTCGGGTATCCCAATCACCTATGTGCCAGCGCGCAACACGATCTTTCTCTCCATTGCCCTTGGCTGGGCTGAGGTGCTCGGCGCGGAAGCGATTTTTATCGGCATAAACGCCGTCGATTACTCAGGGTATCCAGACTGCCGCCCGGAGTACCTGGATGCCTTCGCAAAAATGGCGACATTGGCAACGCGAGCCGGTGTAGAGGGCAGCCCGCTGAAGCTAGAGGCGCCGCTGTTGAACCTGTCCAAGGCGGAAATCATTCAGCAAGGGCACGCACTCGGGGTCGACTACAGCCTTACGATCAGTTGCTACCAGGCCAGTGAGAGCGGTGTAGCCTGCGGAAAGTGCGACAGTTGCCGCTTACGCAAGGCCGGATTCCGCGACGCCAAGGTCCCAGACCCCACGCCCTACAAGGCTTGAAACGCTCTGTAGAACGAGAAGACAAAAAAACGTCACAAAGCACTTGAGTTTTCATTCCAAATCATTACTATATGCGCCTCTTTGGGGCTCGCCCCAGACACAGAATTATGGGTCGTTAGCTCAGCTGGTAGAGCAGTTGGCTTTTAACCAATTGGTCACTGGTTCGACCAATTCGCCGGGAGCGAATTGGGACGCGGGAGCGAAGCGACGGCGGGCCGAAGGCCCGAGCCCCATGGATGGGGCGAGTCAATCCACCGGATGTGGAGACAAACAGAATTATGGGTCGTTAGCTCAGCTGGTAGAGCAGTTGGCTTTTAACCAATTGGTCACTGGTTCGAATCCAGTACGACCCACCATATTCAGCGACATCAACGCATACCTCGGGGTCAGACCCCAACGCATGCGCTGACGCCGCAAAACAGAACTACGGGTCGTTAGCTCAGCTGGTAGAGCAGTTGGCTTTTAACCAATTGGTCACTGGTTCGAATCCAGTACGACCCACCATATACAGGCGCTTTGCGCCAAAAAAGAGTCGCACTGGATGAGAACCGGTTCGAGCCGAGCGAAGCGAGACAGCGTCGCCTTCGGCGACGACCCGCAGGGCGAGGCGCTCGGCGCCGAGTAATCCAGTACGACCCACCATAAAAAGGCGTAAACGCCCGAAAAGGCCACCCAATGGGTGGCCTTTTTCGTATCAGGTATACTGGATCCGTCAGTTCCGGCTGATTACCAACCAGGGTGTCGAGATGAACGAAATCACTGCAAGCAAACAGAGTTTACGAGAGACGGTTCAGGTCTATCTCGATGATGCGCTTGCGCATCCACATACTGTTCCCGAAAACGCCGAGGACTTGAAAGCCTCGATCAAAGCGCAGCTTCAGAAAGAAAACGCGGTACTGGTCGCGCATTACTATTGCGCCCCAGAAATTCAAGCCCTTGCAGAAGAGACCGGAGGCTGTGTCGCCGACTCGCTGGAAATGGCGCGCTTTGGCAAAATGCATGACGCGCAGACGCTTATCGTTGCCGGCGTGAAGTTCATGGGTGAAACGGCCAAGATCCTGTCTCCGGAAAAGCGCGTGCTGATGCCGACACTCGAGGCGACGTGCTCGCTTGACCTGGGTTGCCCTGAAGACGAATTCTCTGCGTTCTGCGATGCGCACCCTGACCGTACCGTGGTGGTCTACGCAAACACCTCCGCCGCCGTAAAAGCGCGCGCGGACTGGGTGGTGACTTCGAGCATTGCCTTAAAAGTTGTGGACTACCTCGATGCACGGGGAGAGAAAATTCTCTGGGCGCCGGATAAGCATCTGGGCCGCTACGTGCAAAAGGAAACGGGTGCCGATGTGTTGCTCTGGGATGGCAGTTGTATTGTCCACGAAGAGTTTAAGGCCCGCGGGTTAGAGGATTTGAAAGCGCAGTACCCTGAGGCTGCGATACTGGTGCACCCGGAATCACCCGAATCCGTTGTGGATATGGCCGACGTAGTGGGCTCCACTTCGCAGTTGATTGCGGCGACCACAACCTTGCCCAACCCGGCTTTCATTGTCGCAACGGATCAAGGCATTTTTTATAAAATGCAGCAAGCATGTCCGGACAAAACGCTGATTATCGCGCCTACAGGTGGTACGGGTGCGACGTGTCGTAGCTGCGCAAATTGCCCGTGGATGGCGTTCAATGAGTTGGACAACCTAGCCACCGTATTCGATCGGCCCGAAACCGAAATCTTCGTCGACGAGCATACGCGTCAAAAAGCGCTCCTGCCCTTGCAGCGCATGCTCGACTTTAAGCCCTAGACGCTTCTTAGCACGCCTTGGCGCACACATGCGCCATGTTCCAAAGTGGTGCAAACTCTAGCCGTCTTAGCGCGAGCAATTTATAGGCAGTATTTATACTGCCTGTTTTGCAATCTGTAGGTATGCGCTGATATTGTGCGCGCATGTATTCTCACCGATAACTCGGTGTTTTTTCGTCTTTTTTATCTCTACTACCGCTTTCTTATCTATTTGGCACAGCTTCTGCAACTTTTGTCTGGTTTCACGGTGTTGGCGCGTGTCGCGCTTTGAATGAACTACCTGAATCTGTGGGAGGCCACGGTGATCGATATTCTTATCGGCAAATATCGAAACATCGTCGTATCGATAGCGCTGTTCTTGCTGCTCGATGCGTCGGTTTTGATGCTTAATTTTTATATCTCTTTTGAAATTGCAGACGACGCCGCAGGCGTAAACCTGGCCGGTCGACAGCGGATGCTTTCACAGAGGATGGTCAAAAGTACCTTTGATCTGGACTACGCGCTGAAGCAAAGCCTAGACCCTGCACCGCCCAGGGAGGAATTGCGTACCACCATTTTGCTGTTCGACAGCACATTAAATGCGTTTGAGTCTGGCGGTAATGCCACGGCGGCGGATGGCACGCCGATCTATCTGGAAGCTGCGTCAACGCCTGCAGCCAAGACGGCCATCGCCGATGCGAATGCAATCTGGGGGCCCTACAAACAGCGTTTGCTCAATGTGGTGGATGCAGACCACACCGAAATGGCGCCGGCCCTCGCGCAAGCCATTCTTTATGCGAGGGACAATAATCTCACTCTGCTGAAATTAATGAATGACCTGACCATCGAACTTGAGTCGGTCGCCTCTTCGAAAGCCACGCGACTGCGCTGGATTCAGACTGTGGGGATCACCTTAGCCGTGATCAACTTCTTTATCATTTTGTTTCACTTTCTACGTCAGTTGAAAGAAAGTGACAGAAAAGTGGAGCAGGCGCGTCAAGAGACGGTGGAAATATTGGAAACCGTGAATGAAGGTCTGTTTCTTCTCGATAAAGAGTATGTGATCAGCTCGCAATATTCGCGCGCGCTCGAACAGATGTTCGCCAGGGAAAACCTGGGTGGAACCTCGTTACAGGCTCTGTTGGGGGATTTAATTTCCGATAAGAACCTGAGTACCGCCAAGCGGTTTATCGCGCTGTTGTTTCGCGATGATATCAAAAGTGCCTTGATCGGTGACCTCAATCCACTGAAGCAGGTTGAGGTCAATATTTCGTCGGAGCAGGGTAAATTCGTCACCAAGTATTTTTGCTTTACTTTTGAGCGCGCCTACGACGAAGGTGAGATCGCCAATATTCTGGTGACGGTACTGGATATTACGGATCGCGTGGTCCTGGAACGGGAGCTGGCACTGACAAGGGAGCAAAACGAACGACAAATTGAAGTGCTGACAAGCATCTTGCATTCCGATCCCCGTGCGTTGGAATCTTTTGTGCAGCAGGTGTTTGAGGCGGTTGAAAGAATCAATCGTATCCTGCGCGAACCATCGCGCTCTTCCGTGGCACTGCAGAAGAAGGCGACGGATATCTTTATTGAAGTGCATCGCATTAAAGGCGAGTCGTCCGCGCTGGGTCTTGAGAGCTTCGAAGATATGACCCATGAATTTGAGTCGGTGATTCACACGATCAAGGAAAAACCTGAACCGGCCGGAGATGACTTTCTACCGCTGGTTGTGCGACTGGAAAAACTTTACAAGCATGCCGAGTCCGTGCAGGCGATGACCGTGAAGCTGGGCCAGTTCAGTGGCAAGCGACTCGATAAAACCGACGGGGCCCAGCCCCACTTGGGTTGGGCTGAATTAAACGCGTTGTGCTCGCGCATTGCCGAGCGGCAGGGTAAGAAAGTGGGCTTAGTGTTACAGGGCGCCTTACCTGTTGGCTTGGCGGATGCACACGATCAGCTCGTCCGCGACTTTGTGTTACAGACTCTCCGAAATGCCGTAAGTCACGGAATAGAGCGCCCAGAACAACGCGTCCCACTAGGAAAACCCGAAGCGGGGCGTGTGCAATTGAGTGTGACGCAGAACTCGGCCAGCGCGCTTGAGATTAGTGTCTACGATGACGGTGCCGGAATAGACTTTGAGGCGCTAAAACAAAAAGCCGTTGCAACAGGGCGTTTCAGCAAAGCGCAGCTCGATACCTGGTCTGAGCAAAAACTCAGCGCGTTATTGTTCGAGCCGGGGGTAACGACCTCTGAACACGGTTTGGATGCGGGTGGAGGAGTCGGTCTTTCGATGGTGCGTGAGCATGTCAAAACGCAGGGAGCGAGTGTGAGTATTCGCAGTCAAAAAGGCAAAGGAACGCGATTTCGTTTGCGCCTGCCGGTCGTGGAGTCCGCGAGTGCGGCCACGGTCGAAGAGGCGCTAGGTGAGGCTTTATGCTAGATGTCATGATTGTGGATGATTCCAATATCATCCGTCGCAAAATAGAACGCAGTGCGGACCGGCAATTTTTTAATATTGTCGCGCTCGCGCGAAATGGACTGGAAGCCGTCGACCTGTTTCAGGCGCATCGGCCTCAGGTCGTCACGATGGATCTGACCATGCCAGAGATGGATGGCATTGAGTGCGTTGAACGATTGGTGAAAATCGATCCAGCTGTCCGGATTTTGGTGATTTCGGCGCTCTCGGATGTGGAGACGGGGATTTTGGCTTTGGAGCGAGGTGCGCGCGGATTTTTGTGTAAGCCTTTCGATGATGAGCAGCTCAACGGCGCATTAACCGAACTGGTGGAGGGGCTCCATGACTGAAGATACGCTCAAAGTATTTATCGACGGCGTGGTGCGGTATTTTCAACACACCAGCCACAAAGAAGTGAAAGTCGGCGCGCCGTATCTTGTGGATAATCGTCAGCCGGCATCGTTTGATTACACCGGGATCATCGGCATCTCTGGACCGTATCGCGGGACAGTGTACTTCACTGCGCCACGTGCTCTGCTCTCCCATCTTTTGTTAAGCCTCGGGGAGCAGGATACCAGCACCGGCAACATTCTCGATTTGGTCGGCGAGGTCGCCAACACCATTGCCGGGAACGCGCGGGCCGCGTTCGGGCATGAGTTTATGATATCGGTACCGGTTATGATCGAGGGCGCGCCCAGTCAAATCCAATTGCCGGTGGATCTTCGCTCATATGTGATTCCTGTTAGCTGGAAATCCTATCAGGCGGCAGTCGTGATATGTTTGGAGGGGGTTTAGTTTTAGGATAAAAGTTCTGTAAGTTCGATGATATATGTGATTTTGTTGCTTTATTACCCTTTCTTCCTCTAAATATTAGGATGGCCGTTGATCTTCACCGTTTCAGGGCATACACTGTGCCCAAGTTAGGAGATCGGCGGCCAGCCAGCCTCCCCTAAAAACGTGAAACTGAATGGTCACCATTCATTGCCAATCTTAAAGAGACCCGTTGTGAACATACTGTTTGCCCAATCCAATCCGTACTCACTGCTTCCTTGCAGTGGTTCTGCGGTGGCGTCTCTTCACGGGGCTTTGCGATTGCGATTGCCGCATAGCGGCCTGTAATCGACCCCGGTTTCAGTGACCGGTTGCGACCGACACTGACCCCACCCAAATTCATACTGATTCTAAATTTCTACGACGCCTAATTGAGAGGGTAGCGTAATGTCCAAGGACAAACTCGTCATATTTGATACAACTCTTCGAGACGGAGAGCAAAGCCCGGGTGCCTCGATGACCCAGGCCGAAAAAGTACGCATTGCAAAAATGCTCGAAAAAATGCGTGTGGACGTCATCGAAGCCGGCTTTGCGATCGCAAGCCCGGGGGATTTTGAAGCGGTAAAAGCCGTGGCGAACGCGGTAAAAAACTCCACTGTGTGTAGCCTCGCGCGAGCCGTCGATGCGGACATTGATCGTGCCGCAGAAGCGCTGAAAGGTGCGGCGTCGTCGCGCATTCATACCTTCATCGCGACATCCCCCATTCACATGAAGTACAAGCTGCGTATGGAGCCCGACGCTGTTCTTGAGCGAGCCATTCATGCGGTGAAACGCGCGCGCAATAATACCGCCGATGTCGAGTTCTCTCTGGAAGACGGCAGCCGTTCTGATTTTGAATTCATGTGTCGCATCATTGAGTCGGTTATTGATGCCGGGGCGACGACCATCAATATCCCAGACACGGTGGGCTACGGTGAGCCGGCCGAGTACGGAGCCATGTTCCGCCGCCTGATCGAGACCATCCCGAATGCCGACAAGGCCATTTTTTCGACCCATTGTCACAACGATCTCGGCCTTGCCGTCGCCAATTCGCTGTCGGCTGTGATGAATGGGGTGCGTCAGGTGGAATGCACCATCAACGGTCTGGGCGAGCGAGCGGGCAATGCCGCGCTCGAAGAGATTGTGATGGCCGTGCGCACCCGCAAAGATGTGTTCCCGGTTGAAACCGGTATTCAGACCGAGCATATCGTACCGACCTCACGGCTGGTTTCTACGATCACAGGCTTCCCTGTTCAGCCGAACAAGGCCATCGTGGGAGCGAACGCCTTCGCGCATGAGAGCGGCATCCATCAGGACGGTGTACTCAAGCACCGTGAGACCTACGAAATTATGAAGGCCGAAGATGTCGGCTGGAACGCCAACCGCATCGTGCTCGGCAAGCACAGCGGACGTGCCGCAGTGAAAGCCCGATTCGAAGAGCTGGGCGTGAGTTTCGAAAATCAGGATGCCCTGAATCTGGCCTTTGCGCGCTTCAAGGAACTGGCGGATAAAAAACACGAAATCTTTGATGAAGACCTGCATACCATTGTCTCGTCTTCATCGGCCAAGAATATCGCTGAGAAATACCTTCTTGTCGATATGGAAGTATGCTCAAAGACTGGCCAAAAGCCGTCGGCGAGCATCACTCTGCAAGTGGACAACAAGGATGTCATCGCCCAAGCAGAGGGTGGCGGGCCCGTCGATGCCGCTTACAAAGCGATCGAGTCCGTTGCAAAAAGTGAGTCAGACCTGCAGCTCTACTCCGTCAACGCGATCACCCAGGGCACGGATTCCCAGGGTGAAGTGACGGTGCGACTCGAGAAAAATGGGCAGATCGTCAATGGCATTGGTTCAGATACCGATATTGTTGTGGCATCGGTGAAGGCGTATCTGATGGCGCTGAACCTGCTGGAGTCGCCCAGCATTAAGTCTCACCCTCAACGCGACGGTGTGTAGCGACTGGCTTGATGTGCACGCGACAGGTACACTGCCGCCATGAATGAAGCGCAGCGAATGCAGTACCTCGACGCCATCGGTATAGACATGTATGTGCCCCGATGGCGTTTGCCGAATGCCCCGGAACCCGTGCAGGCGAGGTTGCCTGAGCGCGTAGATCGGGCAGGGGCTGCCTCTGGGAATGACGCGGCATTGCCTGTTGAAAGCGCGGCCCCCTCTACTGAGGCACTGAGCAGCCTAAACGAAGGCTTACACAGTGTGCTCGCCGATCTTCAGCTCGATACGCCGGTTACCCGCACGGCTTCTGACGCATCGACCTCAGTGGCGAAAGAAGAAGGGCAGAAAACGGGTGAGCTTGATCAATCCATTGCGCCGCCACACGAGCCCGAAGCCGAATTTGAACTGAATGAATGGTCGCTGGCCGGTCTGGAAGTATTTGATTCTGTACATGTGGGCGATGCATTGCCTACGGCGGCTCTATTGCGAAATATATTGGCCCAGCATGGTGTGCTTGAAGGGAATTTGGCGTTGCCCGCGCACCACCGGCATCCATGGCCTTTGCCCGGGCGACCTCAGGAAAAACGCTGGTCGCGGGCAAATATCTACTTTGAAGACGTGTTAAGCGGCAGGGATTCACATCAGCGTGTAAGCCATACTCTCCTCTTCGGTGAAGCGGCGCTCCATGCGATAGCGGGCCCTGATCAAGATTTTGAAAAGCAGATTTACTCGCCGTTAACCCTCTCCTTAGACCAGCGCCCGCTGCCTGCGCTGGCGCTACCTGCGTTACGAGACCTCCTATACCAGCCCGCGTTGAAGGCCCGGGCCTGGGAAGCGTTGGTGGCTTATCTCTCCGGCCTGCATGACGGCGCGGAATAGTCTCAACTTACGACCAGTTGATCCAGCGTCGCTGGATGCGGTTGCCGCGTTGGAAGCATCCGCCTCGCCAGAGGCTTGGACGCGCAAGGCGCTCAGTGACTCACTCAACGCGGGGCACCGTGGATTTATGCTCTGCAACGACGAGGGCCAGCCGCTGGCACATTGCATGTTGAGCGTGGTGCTCGATGAATGTGAGTTATTGATTATCGCGGTTGTACCGGAGCATCGTCGCCAGGGGCTGGCTCGAACACTACTGACGCAGTTAATCCAAGGCGAGTTTGCGCAGCATCAATGGTTCCTAGAAGTACGCGCCTCGAACTCAGCGGCACGTGAGCTCTACCAAAAGCTCGGATTCGAGTCGTGTGGTCTACGCAGGGCCTATTACCCCGGTTTAAACTCCCCTCAGCGCGAAGACGCCATCCTCATGCGCCGCCTCCCAACTATGCATACAAAGGGGTCAGACCCCAGCGCATACGCTGGGGTCTGACCCCTTTGTATGCATTAGAAACGGTATTCGAGTTGCAGACCGGCGACGGAAACGTCGGCAAAAACGTCGGGTCGTTTTAGTTCGTCAGGTGGGAATTGGCCGCGGCGGTCTCGAGCGAGCCCATTCGCGTGACGGAATTCTGCGACCAGGCTCCACTCTCGATTGAAGTCCCAGGAGGCGCGTCCGCCGAGGTAGTAGCCGTTCTGCGGGAAGCCCGAGTCGAGGCTGGCCGCGCCAATAAACGCGCCGAGGCGGACTTTGCTGTTGAGCAGGTATTGGTAATCGACGGCACGCAAGCCCAGTAGCGGCATGGAGTCGACTTCGTCATAGTCTACGCCGACCCCGAGTCGGTGACGGAGGCTGCTGCCAAGATGATTATGGACGAGCACGCCAAAATGATACCCCGTGCCGCTATGATCGGCCTCGTCGATCTCTTCGAGTCCTGTGTCCCAGCTCACCGAATGCTGCTGTGCACCTGCCGACACCGTAAATTGCACGGCGTGGGCCGCGAGAGGAAGTGAAAGCGCGATGAGCGCGACGAGAGAGCGGGTGCTTACCATCGTACTGAGCCTGAAATAAGAGAGAAATGTTCACCGTACACATCGGTACCTCCACCGGCAGAGAGGCTCCAAATCAAATCGCCCACGCCGTGAGCGTATTCGAATTGAAGGGCCTGGCCCGGTTCATAGTAGTTGGTATCGAATTCGTTGTTGGTGATACTGCGATAAGTCGTGGTTAAGGACTGTCCTGAACGGATATCCCAGATGAGTTTAAGCGTTTGGGCTTCGGCTGCCACACCTCTCCCTGTATTGCGCTGCTCGCCACCCCAATGCCCGAGGATCGCGCCGAATTGACTCATCGCGTCGTGCGTACCTGTGTAGGAATTGTAGTTACTGTTAACATACCAAGCATTTTGCCATTCCGCCCATTCCCAACGAAGATCCAGTGTCTCTGTCAATTTGGGCATATGCAGGCCGAACATCAGCGCCGTATTCCCCAAGTGGTAGTCGCTGGATGCGGACGTATCCTCACCGGCATATTCCATATAGATCGACATCGGAAAGCGGCCGGCGAAGGTGTAACGCGCCGTGACCGAAGACTGCTGATTGCCGAAATCCTTTCCCTGGTTGCCGATGTTTTCGTTTTCCGCCACGTTAAAGAAGGCTTGGATCATCGACTTCAGGCTGGCGTCTCGATCGGCCCCGCCATATTGCATCAAGCGATTCACACCGAGCGCGAAGCCGGCGAAAGGGGTGACACTGAAATGCAGCCCGAACAGGCGTGGGTTGCCGGTGAGTCGCTCCTCGCCCCGGCTTTCGCTCAGAATTTCATCCGATTCGGACATCTCTGCCAAAAACAGCTCATATTGAATACCCAGCCAGGGCAGTGGCACCGGGTTCGATACCGTGACACTGGGTAGGGCCGAGGCCTGAGTACTGAGCAGCATGTCGCTTTCCGTAAAGGGGCCCCACCAGTGGGGTCGCATACCGATATCGGCTTGCATCCAATCCCAGCCAATGGAGACAAAGCTGCCCTCGGCAAACTCATTTTTCTGACCGTCTTGCCGCTCCCCGATGATCCCACCGGCATTCAGCGCGATCAGGTCATTAATGACCCAATAGCCCGCGGCAGAGACCTGATAATTTGCGCTGGAGTCGTAACCGCGTTGGTTGGGCAGAACGACGTTGGCGCCTTCGCTGGCGCTCGCACTGACCGACACATGGGTCACAAACACGCGCTCTGAGTAGCGGTCCAGATAGCGGCGCACACTGGCTGCGAGCGCAGGGTCCGTTGCTTGTGCTTTATCTATCGCGATTTGCACCTGCTTTACTGGAATCGGCCGCTTGATGATGGGCATATTGGCTACGACGAACAGCCGTTCGACCCGGGCTTCAATTTCGGGTGAGAGGTTCACCGGTAGGTAGAGCGAACCTGCGGTGACCGGAAGCGTAGCGAACAGGCCAGCGAGAACAAGAATGAAATGCGAGAGACGGCGCCGCATGGTGGGGTCCTTAAGGGAGTTTCTTTATGAATCTTGATACTCAAGCAGCACAGGGCAGTGGTCCGAACCCATCACATCGCACAGCACATCGGCGTCTTGAATCTTCGATGCGAGGCTCGATGAGGTCAGGAAGTAATCAATCCTCCAGCCCACGTTCCTTGCACGTGCCTGAGCACGGTAGCTCCACCAGGAATATTTGACTTCATCGCCACGCGCGTGGCGGTAGGTGTCGACAAAACCCGCGTTGACATAGGCGTCCATTCCGTCGATTTCTTCCTGCATATAGCCGGCGGCTTTGTTGTAGTTTTCTTTCGGACGCGCCAGATCAATGGGCTTGTGCGCGACGTTGAGGTCGCCACACACAATGACGGGCTTGGTTTTTTCCAAATTTTGCAAGTAGGCGAGAAAGGCATGGTCCCAAGTTTGGCGATAACCAAGACGCTTCAGTTCTGAGCCGGAGTTGGGGGTATAGACCGTAACCAGAAAGTAATCCGGGTACTCCGCTGCGATCACGCGCCCCTCGGTGTCGTGTTCTTCGATACCCATATCGTAGCTCACGGCGATGGGCTCTTTGCGGCTCAAGATGGCCGTGCCGGAGTAGCCCTTCTTTATCGCCGAATTGGTGTACATATAGTAACCATCGACAAATTCCAGTGCTTCCATGGTTTGGTCGTCCTGAGCCTTGGTTTCCTGCAGGCAAAGGACATCCGCATCCATATCGGCAAAACTGGTCATAAAATCTTTTTTCATTACAGCGCGAATGCCGTTAACATTCCACGAAATCAGTCGCATCGTTGTGTTCTACCCCGAAAAATGAGCTGCATAGCCTACAGCAAGCCGGGGCGATCGCCAATTGCGAAGCGCGACGCCGCGTGAACCCGTTCCAACCTGAATAAGACTGCTTCTTCTCATGACCATTGATCCACAGCTATTCCCCTATCTTCTCGCCGGCCTCGGGCTTATCTCAGGCCTGCTGATCGGCGCTCTGGGCCTGTACGGGTGGCATAGAGCGGTGATGCGAGGCGTGCACGACGCGCATCGAGAGGCGCTGGATCAAGCGCGACAGGCGCAGCAGTCGGCCGAGCTGGACAACGCTCGCCAGCAGACATTACTTGACGAGGCGGTACTGCAAAAACAGCAGTGGCAACAGCGCATCGCTGAGTTGGAGCAGGCATTGAGAGAAGAAACGCAGGCCAGGCACACGGCGCAGCAGCAGGTTGAAGTGGCGGCCGCCCGCAGTGCCGAACGCGAAGCGGGCTTTCGCCAACAGCTCGCGCAATTCGAAGAGCAGAAGCTGGCCCTGACCAAGGAGTTTGAGCTGCTTGCCAACCGCATTTTTGAAGAAAAAGGCAAGGCGTTTGATTCGCACAGTCGGCAACAAATCGACCATGTCCTCAAGCCGTTCCGGGATCAAATCGACGGTTTTCAAAAGCGCGTGAACGAAGTGCATACCGAGTCCGTGCAGGGAAATAGCCGACTTGAGGCACAGATACGACAGGTATTGGATATTGGCTTGAAAATGAGCGATGAAGCCAACACCTTGGTGCATGCCTTGAAAGGCGATAAAAAAGCGCAGGGGAACTGGAGCGAGGTGCAGGCTGAACTACTACTCGAAATGTCCGGCTTGCGCGAAGGCAGGGAGTTTCAGCGCGAAGCCAGTTACAAAACGGAAGAGGGTCGTGACCAGCGCCCCGATTTCATTATTAATCTGCCAAACGACAAGCACATCATCGTTGACAGCAAAATTTCATTAAACGCCTATATGGAAGCGGTGGCGGCGGAGACCGAGGAAGAGCGCCTCGTGTGCTTGCGCAAACACGTCGACAGTGTGCGTGCCCATGTGCGCAGCCTCAGTGATAAGAATTACACCAAGCTCAAAGGCGTCAATAGCCCGGAATATGTGTTCATGTTCATGGGCAATGAGCCGGCTTATCTGGCGGCAGCTGAAACCGATCCGGCTTTGTTCAACGAGGCGTATCGTAAAGGCATCGCCATCGTCACGCCGAACACGCTACTGTCCAGTTTGCGTATCGTGGCGCATCTGTGGTCCATCGATAAGCAAAATAAAAACACACGTGAACTCGCTGAGCAGGCCTCCAAGGTCTATGACAAGTTGCGTATTTTCGCTGAGAAAATGCAACGCCTGGGCAATCAATTACAGACCGTTCAAAAAACCTACGAAGATGGTTGGAATACGCTCAAGGATGGTCGGGGCAGCCTCGCAAGGCAGGTGGATAAATTCGTAGAGATGGGGGTGGCGGTTAAAGAGCGTTTGCCCGCGGCACTGGCTGAAGACCAAGAGCCCGACGAGGACGCCGAAACATAGAACAGTCTATTCAGGGTCGCTTTTCGAGCAGCTGGATGTCGAAATCCAGCGTCACTGAAAATTGATCCAGCGCCTCAATACGTTGCTGAGCTTCGGGTTTTGCCTGCCAGTAGTAGGGCGTCATTTTTAAGAGGTTGCCGGGTAGGGGGTGTGGCAGCACAATGTCTTCCCGATGATGTCGATGTGAAATCAATTCAAAAGCCGCATGGGTGTCGGCGCTCAGTCCATGTCCGGCATGTTCGCGTACCTCTCCGTATACCGCTTCGCTGAGTTCCCGCAGGTGTTTCGGCGCAGCGCCGGCAATACACAGTCGCCCTCCGGTTTTTAAAACACGCGCGGCTTCATCAAGGTGAAGCGGGGAAAAAATACTCAGCGCCATATCCATACTGTCGTCATGAAGTGGCAGGGCGGCGGCACTGGCCACAGCAAATTCGGCATCGACCGATAAAGCTGAACTTCTGGCTTTTTTGGCGGCCATTCTGACACCGGCTTTAGCGATGTCGATCGCCACAAGTTGGGCACCCGCACAGAGTTGCCGCGCGTAAAAACCCTCACCGCAACCGATATCGACGACGCGCTTGCCGTTCAACGCGCCGAGCGCTGAGGCGAGTGCGCCGACAAAGCCGTCATAGTAACCGGCTTCGAGGAAGGTCCTGCGGCTCAGCAGCATGTCAGGGCTGTCACCGGGCTCCCGGCTGCGTTTGTGCTGTACAGGTAAAAGGTTGACATAGCCTTCGCGTGCGAGGTCGAAGCAGTGTCGTTGCGCACAGACAAAGCTGTGCGCATCCTTTGTAAGGGCCTCGTGACAAAGTGGGCATCGTAATAGGATATTCACAACGGGCCGAAGGTCCTTCACCGCAGCTTATTTAGCGTCAACCTGCTTCACACTGAAGCCTTTTTTCTTAAGCTGCGCTATGACGCCCTCGTCTCCGGCAAGGTGTAAGGCGCCGACGAGAATAAACTCCACTTCTTCAGTGGTAATCATCGTGTCCATTTCACGCAGCCAATTGTTGTTTCTGTCGACAATCAGGCGCTGATGCATCTGTGGGAACTCTTTACGAATATCGGCCAGCGCGGCTTTTTCCATCGACTTCAAATCGCCTTCGCGCCAGGCTGTCTTGAGCATGCCAAAGTAATCGGGAAGCCGGCTAATATCACGCAAGGTGTACGCAATCATTTCGTTTTCCTTACCATCGGCCATGTGCGCAATAAAGCTGAGCTGCTCATCAGGTGTTTCCAGCGCGAGCAGATTTTTTTGGTCGGTTACTGCGCGTTGGTAGTAGGTGCTGTCAACGCCGTAGGTAGGCACCAAGCCCATTCGTTGGTACTCCATGACGACCAGCATCAGGCCGACACCAGCGGGTGTGAACATCGAGAATTGCGCCGCGTTGATGCCGCGCGATTCCAGAAACGCCGACAGGTCATTGTAGGTGGCCTCATTGAGGGCGCCCTGCAACATGCGGCCGTCCTGATAGGTCATGGCCTGGATGGACTTCATCTGAAATTCAGGGGATTCCATGGCCGCCATATCGGTTTCGAAGACGAGCACATCGGCCTCGGCATAAGCGACGTCGAAGGGGGCGGGAAGAGGGTGATCGCTCGCGGCCAGCATATGCACTGTGCCGCCGATATAGAAGGATTCACCGCCTTTGCTGGTCTTCCAGACAGAGCTGTCTGCATGCAGCAGCGCACTGGTCAAAGCCGAACACAGAAATAAGCAGGCCCCAGTGAGGCGTTTGAGGGTAGGGGGCGTGTATCGGGTCGCGTCCATGAGAGACTTTTCCTTGTATTGTTATCAGTGTTCACCGGGGCGTGCCCAGTGGTGTCGGTCGTCACTATAGCGATTAGGTTGCGAGGCGGCAATTGGTCCTTTTCGTCAGTGTGGAGCGAGTGATTTGTCAGCGTGAGCGACGGGATCTTTACGTACACTGATACCTCCAGAGCCCAGGACGGGCGCCTTATCACCGCTTAGCTAAAGGAATAGCCACCATGATTCTCTCTCAAATGTTGTGTACAGAACTCCCCATCGAACACGGTATCGAGCACCCTGTCTCCGAACTTGATACCTCGAAGCTGAACCCCTATCAAAGCGACAGTTGGCAGGTTGAGCTGGCAGGCTGTTGTTGGCTCGAAAGTTTGACCGCCGAGGCTCAGCGTATCGAGTTGGTCTTGGAGTATGTCGATGGTTTGGGGCGCCAGCGCCAACGGGTGGATGTCGGGGAGGCTCACTATATGGAAGATGCCTTGCTTGCGGGTAGAGTGCGCCTGCGGGGTTTTGGCCCCTTGGTCGAGGCGAGGCTCATCCTGGTCACCGAGCGTGCAGGGAGTGTGTTTAATGTACAGGATTTGCAGCTCAACGTGCTGGATAGCTCGCTCAACGGCTTAACCGTCAAGCGGCCTGCACTGATCAGCGCCGCCGCATAGTCCTATGTGCGGCGCTAGAGTTGATGGCGCAGCGCAATCAGGCTTGCGGTCACGGCCACATTTAGCGATTCCACGTTGTTGTGCATGGGAATACGGACGTGCTCACTGCATAACGCGTGTACGGCTTTTGAGACGCCCTCGCTCTCGTTGCCGAGTACAAAGATACGTGCGTGTGCGGGAGGGAGGGCACTCAATGCATGCTTCGCATCGAGCTCGAGCGCGGCAATACGAGTCTGCTGCGCGGCTGCTGCGCTCAGTGCGTCTTCGAGTGTCTCACAGCGAAAGACGGGTGTGCGGAAGAGGGTGCCCGCGCTGGCCTTGATCACCAGCGCATCGAGCTTGGCGCAGCCCTTGCGCGGCAGTATCAGGCCTCGAATACCGGATGCGCATACCGAGCGCACGATCATGCCCAGGTTCTGTGGGTTAGTGATGCGATCGAGCGCAATAAACTCACCGCCCTCCCGGCAATGTGTTTCGGCCTCGAATTCGCGGAAGCCGGCGGCTTGTATATCGAGCGCGACGCCCTGATCCTGTTTGGCGTTACGTGAAATCCGCGACAGGGCGAGGCGGTCGTGGTAGAGCACTTCCGCACCCTGAGCGGTCGCCGCGGCGATGATGTCGTCGAGCACACGGGCAGGCTTGTTGCTGTTTGCCAGATGCAGGCGTTTGGCCGTCACACCGGGTTCCTGCAAGGCCTCCAGCACGGGTAGGCGGCCGTAGAGTGTCAGGAACTGCTGAAAAGCCCGCTTACGGGCGAGGTAGGCATCAGAATCGTGTTTCGGCATGAGCGGACTCGCAAATTGGAAGCGCTATTATCCGCGAAGTGGCAAGCCTCGCAAAGTGCGCAGCTATCGGTGCTGGGATTGACTGTTTTTTGAACGCTTGCCGGGAGAAATATGCGGGGATCTACACTCGGACCTGCCCGTGTCTCAGCGCTATAGGCAACGGCCATTTTATGCTAACATTGCTGGCTTTGTGCGCCCTGACAGTAAGCTGGGGCGGGGTTGTCGAATTTCGACGAGAACAATAAGGAAAATCCGGGTTCCATGGGTGACATAGCGAAAGAAATACTGCCGATTACGATTGAAGATGAGCTCAAGCAGAGCTATCTCGATTACGCGATGAGCGTGATTGTCGGACGGGCCTTACCGGATGTGCGCGACGGCTTGAAGCCGGTGCACCGCCGCGTCCTCTTTGCGATGGGCGAGTTGAAGAACGATTACAACAAGGCCTTCAAAAAATCGGCCCGTGTGGTCGGTGACGTGATCGGTAAATACCACCCTCACGGCGACAGCGCGGTCTACGACACCATCGTGCGTATGGCGCAACCGTTCTCGCTGCGTTACATGCTCGTCGACGGTCAGGGTAACTTCGGCTCCATTGATGGCGACAGCGCGGCGGCCATGCGATACACCGAGATCCGCATGGCGAAGATCGCCCACGAGCTGCTGGCTGACCTCGACAAAGAAACCGTCGACTTCGTCCCGAATTACGACGGCACCGAACAGATCCCCGAAGTCATGCCCACCCGTGTACCGAACCTGCTGGTAAACGGGTCTTCCGGTATTGCCGTCGGTATGGCCACCAATATCCCACCACACAATCTGCGCGAAGTGGTGCAGGGCTGTATTCAGCTCATCGACGAGCCCGATACCAGCATTGAAGCCCTGATGGACATCATCCCCGGGCCAGATTTCCCCACCGGCGCGATCATCAATGGCCGTGCGGGTATTCTCAAGGCTTACCGCACGGGCCGTGGCCGCATTTACATTCGCGCCAAAGCCGAAGTGGTGACGAATGACAAGAATCGCGAATCCATCATCATTCACGAGATTCCCTACCAGCTGAACAAAGCGCGCCTGGTTGAACGTATTGCGGAGCTGGTGAAAGAGAAGAAAGTCGAAGGCATTTCCGAAATTCGCGACGAGTCTGATAAGGATGGCCTGCGCGTGGTTATCGAGATTCGCCGTGGCGATTCCGGTGAAGTCGTACTGAACAACCTGTACGCGCAGACCCAGCTGCAAAGCGTGTTCGGTATCAATATTGTCGCGCTGGTGGACAACCAGCCGCGTGTGCTCAATCTCAAAGAGTTACTCGAGCACTTTATTACTCACCGCCGTGAAGTGGTGACACGTCGTACCGTGTACCTGTTGCGCAAGGCGCGCGAACGCGGTCATGTGCTCGAAGGGCTGGCGGTTGCGATTGCGAATATCGATGAAGTCATCGCGCTGATCAAAAACTCAGCCTCGCCTGCCGATGCGCGTGATGCGTTGTTGTCGCGTGGCTGGAGCGTTGGTTTGATCGGCCAGTACCTTGAGCGCGCGGGCAAAGACGCCTGCCGCCCCGACGACCTCGGCGACGAGTTCGGCTTGCGCGAAGACGGTCAGTACTTCCTGTCGCCCGCTCAGGTTCAGGCAATTCTGGATTTACGCCTGCATCGTTTGACCGGTATGGAGCACGACAAGCTCGTGGCCGAATACGAAGAGCGCCTCGCTCAAATCGTCGAATACCTCGATATCCTGAACAATGCCTCGCGTCTGATGGCCGTGATCCGCGAAGAGCTTGAAGCCATTCGCGACGAATACGGCGATGAGCGTCGCACCGATATTCAGGAAAGCATGCTCGATCTGACCGAAGAAGACTTGATCACCGAAGAAGATCGCGTGGTGACCATTTCCCACGGCGGCTACGCGAAGAGTCAGCCTTTGGACGCCTACCAGGCCCAGCGCCGTGGCGGCATGGGCAAGTCGGCGACCTCGGTCAAAGACGAAGATTTTGTCGAACACCTGATCATTGCCAACACGCACGACTACATCTTGTGCTTCACCGATTTCGGCAAGGTCTTCTGGCTCAAAACCTACCAGATTCCTGTCGCGGGTCGACAGTCTCGCGGACGCCCCATCGTCAACATGTTGCCGTTCGAAGATGGCGAGCGCATCACCAGTATTCTGCCTGTGCGTGAGTTCGATGAAGACCACTTCATCGTGATGGCCACGTCCAACGGCACCATTAAAAAGACCGCACTGGTTGATTACAGCCGCCCCCGTTCCGTGGGTCTGCGTGCGATCAACCTCGATGAGGGCGATCACCTCGTCGGCACCGCCATCACCGATGGCAAACAGGACATCCTGCTGCTCTCATCCGACGGCAAAGCTGCGCGCTTTGAAGAAAGTCAGGCGCGGGCCATGGGGCGTGTGTCGCGTGGTGTGCGCGGGATCAAACTGAAAGAAGGCCAGTGCGTGATCGGCATGATTATTCCTGAGGAAGGCGGTAAGGTGCTGACGGTCAGTGAAAACGGCTATGGCAAGCGCACCGACGTGACCGAATTCCCGACTAAGGGGCGCGGTTCGCAGGGCGTGATCGCCATGCAAACCACCGAGCGTAATGGCTCTCTCGTGAGCGCGGTTCAGGTCTTTGATGGCGAAGAAATCATGTTGATTTCCAATCAGGGCACACTGGTGCGCACACGTGTAGACGAAGTCAGCGTGCTGGGCCGCAACACACAAGGCGTACGTCTGATTCGTGTGAAAGAGGGTGAGCACATTATCGGTGTTGAGCGCATCGAGGAAACCGATGCAGAAGTAGAAGCAGCGACTGAGGGCGACGCGGAATAAATGGCGAATTCCAAAGAGGAAGCCGGGCCGACACTATCGGACCTGCGAGATCGCATTGATGCCATCGATGCGCAATTAGGTGCATTGATCTCCGAGCGCGCACAATGCGCATTGGACGTGGCGCATGTGAAAAAAGCTGAGGCGGATGAAAACGGGTCCGAACTGACCTTTTATCGACCGGAGCGTGAAGCGCAAGTATTGCGAAAAGCCATGGAGCGCAATCAGGGGCCATTGAAAGATGAAGAACTGGCTCGTCTGTTCCGCGAAATCATGTCGGCCTGCCTCGCGCTGGAACAACCTGTTCACGTGGCCTACCTCGGCCCGGAAGGGACGTTTACACAACAGGCGGCGTTGAAGCACTTTGGTCATTCGGCCGAAGTGGTGTCGTTTTCTGCGATTGATGAAGTCTTTCGTGAGGTGGCTTCGGGTGCTGCGCACTATGGTGTGGTGCCGGTGGAAAACTCCACCGAAGGCGTCGTCACACACACGCTGGATAACTTCATCGAAAGCGGTGTCAAAATTTGTGGTGAGGTGGTGTTGCGCATTCACCACCATTTGCTGGTGTCCGATGTGACGCACACGGATGGCATTACGCGCATTTATTCTCACGCGCAATCTCTGTCGCAGTGTCGCAAGTGGCTCGACGCCCACTATCCCAAAGCCGAGCGTATCGCGGTCAGCAGTAATTCTGAGGCAGCCAAGCGCATTAAAGGGGAATGGAACGCCGCGGCGATTGCCGGTGAAATGGCGGCCGAACTCTATGGGCTGAAAAGTCACGCCAAAAACATTGAAGACCTGCCCGATAATTCGACCCGATTTCTGATTATTGGCGCTGAAGACGCCGGCCCCAGTGGCGATGATAAAACCTCGATTGTGGTGTCCACGCGCAACCACCCCGGTGCCCTGCACGACCTACTCGAGCCTTTCCATCGTCACGGTATTGATCTGACGCGAGTGGAGACCCGCCCCTCACGCAGCGGGGTATGGAGCTACGTCTTCTTTATTGATTTTGCGGGCCATAAAAGTGATGCCACTGTGAAAAGCACGCTGGAAGAAGTGGCAGGGCGCGTGTCCGAACTCAAAATTCTCGGGTCCTACCCGCGCGGTGTGCTCTGAGTCATGTCCGAGCAGGCTGTACGCAATCTGGTCGTGGTCGGCCTGGGCTTGATTGGTGGCAGTCTCGCTGCCGCAGCACGAGAGCGCCAAGCCTGCGCGCATGTCATCGGAGTGGTCCGCCGTGAAGAAACCGCACAACGTGCCATAGAGTTAGGGGTGGTCGACGAAGCGTTAACCGACCTCGACGCGCTCAAAGGGCGCTTGGGCAAAGGCGACGTCGTGTTCGTCTCGGTTCCGACCTTAAGTGTGCGTGGGATTCTCGAACAATTAAAACGCATCTTGCCTGAGAGCGTCACCATCACCGACGGTGCCAGTGTTAAAGGCAGCGTGCAGCGCGATGTCTGTGCCGTTTACGGTGCAATGCCTTCGCAGGTGGTGTTGGGGCACCCGATTGCCGGCTCTGAAAAAAGCGGCGTTGAGGCGGCTAACCCTGAACTCTATATCCATCATCGCGTCATCCTGACACCCGACGCGGCAACCGGGGACGCGCATTTGCAGCGCGTCTCAGCACTGTGGCAACAGGTGGGTGCGGACGTATTAACGATGGATGTGGCGCTGCACGATGAAGTGCTGGCGGCAACGAGCCACCTACCTCACGCCATCGCTTTTTCTCTGGTCGATACCCTGGCGCACGACAGTCAGAACGAAAACATCTTCCGCTATGCGGCGGGCGGTTTCCGCGATTTTACGCGCATTGCGTCAAGCGATGCGATTATGTGGCGTGATATTATGCTGGCCAATAAACCGGCTGTGTTGAACGCCATTGACCTGTTTCTGGACAACCTCCAGCGCCTGCGTGGTGTCATCGAACGCGAAGATGCCACTGAACTTACCGGCGTGTTCACTCGGGCTAAGGCCGCCCGGGACCGCTTCACATTAATGTTATCTCATCGAGCGTATAGTAGTTCCATGTCAAATTCAGAATCTCAGAATGTCACTTACGTAGTCAGTCCCGGCGGCAAGGCGCAGGGCGAACTGCGCGTGCCGGGTGACAAATCCATCTCTCACCGTTCCATTATGCTCGGCTCCCTGGCTGAAGGCGTGACGGAAATCGAAGGGTTTCTGGAGGGCGAGGATGCGCTCGCAACCTTGCAGACTTTCCGCGATCTGGGCGTGGTGATTGAAGGCCCTGATGATGGCAAAGTGACCGTGCATGGTGTGGGCCTACATGGTCTTCAAGCGCCGGCGGGCGCACTGTATGTCGGCAACTCCGGTACCAGCATGCGTCTCTTGTCCGGTATTTTGGCCGGGCAGCAATTTGACTCCGAATTGACTGGCGATGAATCTCTGACTAAGCGCCCTATGAATCGAGTGGCCAAGCCCCTCGCGGAAATGGGGGCAAAAATTGATACCGCTGCGGAAGGACGTCCGCCCTTACACATTCACGGTGGCCAATCATTGCAAGGCATTCACTACGATATGCCGGTCGCCAGTGCCCAAGTAAAGTCCTGTCTCTTGCTGGCCGGACTTTATGCCGAAGGCAAGACCAGTGTCTTCGAACCGGCGCCAACGCGGGATCATACCGAGCGTATGCTCAAGGGCTTTGGCTATGAGGTGCAGCGCGACGGTGATGTCATCTCCGTGCAGAGCGGTGGCACCTTAAAAGCCTGTCATATTGATGTGCCTGCGGATATTTCGTCTGCGGCCTTCTTTCTCGTGGCCGGTTCGATTACGCCGGGCGCGGATATCACCTTGACGCACGTGGGCATTAATCCGACGCGCACGGGGGTGATTCATATTTTACGCATGATGGGTGCGAGCATTGACGTCTTGAACGAGCGAGAGGTGGGCGGCGAGCCTGTGGCCGATCTGCGAGTTCGCTATGCGCCGCTCAAAGGCATCGAGGTGCCCGAAGAGCAGGTACCTTTGGCCATTGATGAGTTCCCTGTGCTGTTGGTCGCGGCGGCGTGTGCCGAGGGCCGCACCGTCGTGACCGGTGCAGAAGAACTGCGCGTGAAAGAAACGGACCGCATTCAGGCGATGGCCGATGGACTGACGACGCTCGGTATTGAGTGTCAAACCACCGACGATGGCATCATCGTACAGGGCGGGCAACTGCAGGGCGGCGAAGTGGAGTCTTACGGTGATCACCGTATTGCGATGTCGTTTACGATCGCTTCTCTGCGCGCCCAAGACAGCATTGTGGTACGCAACTGTGCCAATGTGGCGACATCGTTTCCGAACTTTACCAGCCTTGCAAAAGGCATTGGCATTCCGCTTGAGGTGCTGAGCGACTGAGCGCCGCACCGGTCAAAACAGGGATAGACTCCATGACGATCAAAGCTTTCTTCGCCTGCTTCGGGCTCGTGTGTTTGGCGCTGTCGGCGCACTCGCACGCGGCGGGTTCCATTGAGCGGGAATACGGTGTGTATGTCGGTGCCGGTGCGGGCATGATGGACGTTGACGCACTGGACGCGTTTGAAAAGGATGTGGCCTACAAGGCGGGTGAACTGATGGCCGGTGCCTATTGGCGGTGGCTGGGGCTTGAATACCGTATCGGAAAGTCGATGGAGGATGAAACCATCAATGTCGACTCTGACGAGGATGGCGGCATTCCTGAATACGCGAAAACGGCGATCTCGAGTTACCACAGTTACTACCTTCGCGCGCAGCTCGATAACGAAATTGCACGCGTCTACGCCCTTTTTGGGCAGACGACCGCGAATACCACCTCGACGTTTCAAGACGGTGAGATTTCCAATCGTTCCGCCACCGGCAACAGCATTGGCCTCGGTGCGGGCTTTTATGTGACACCCAATATGAATTTCAACCTCGAATTTCGCTATCTGCTGAAGAACACGCGGGACGGGTTTGTGATGACGGGCGTCACCCTCGACTTTTGGTTCTAACCCAAGCGGCGAATACTCCGCGCCAAAGTCGGCCTAAACGCGTTTTGCCGACTTGGCTCACACCCTCTGTGAACGATCTCCTCTGTGCGGCACCGCGCCCTGGGCCTACAGTGACACCTCCGATACGGACATCCCGAACGAATATGGAGATCGATATGAATACCTCGAACACACACCCGAAAAAATCCAGCTTGATTGCCTGCCTGATTTTCGCGTTTCTGGCGACCGTCACCAGCCTCGCATCGCTGCCGTCGTATGCAGAACCCCCTGCCGCAGCGATAGAGCACTCAGTGAACATCAATACGGCAACCGCCGCTGAGCTTGCTGAGGCCATCAGTGGTGTAGGCTTGAAAAAAGCGGAAGCCATAGTGGCTTACCGGGAGTTGCATGGTGGCTTCAGCTCTTTGGACGAATTGACCGAGGTGAAAGGCCTTGGTGTGGGGACCGTTGAGAAAAACCGAGCGAAGTTAACGCTCTAATCACAAAATGGTACACTGTGCCTACCGGGCACGGTGAGGCCCAAGGCGAAAACCCAGGCGTGGCCTGGGTTTTTTGTGTTGGGGGCGGCGGTGTATGTCGTGTCGTCGTGGCTCGGACGATCAACGTATTGGAGTATGACCGTGACCGATTCCCCTCAAGTGCTCGTCGCACTGGATTTTCATTCCCTTCAAGACTGCTTGCATCTCGTCGACCAGCTCGACCCTCAGAAATGCCGATTAAAAATAGGTAAGGAGATGTTCACGCTCTTTGGCCCAAGCCTGGTCGAGCAGCTCCAGTCACGCAACTTCGATCTTTTTCTCGATTTAAAATTTCACGACATTCCCAATACGGTGGCGTCGGCTGTCCGCGCGGCCGCCGACCTGGGGGTGTGGATGGTCAAT
>NOXC01000018.1 GCA_003265435.1 Cellvibrionaceae bacterium AOL6 | reverse complement strand
TGACCCCAGCGTATACTTCGTTTAGACGATTCCCGAGCCGCTCTGGCCAGTTGATGGTCGCTTGTCGGCGACCTTCTCGCGATAGCCCGATTCACGGAACACATTCAGTGGCGAAATGGCACCGGATGAGCGGTAACGCGCCATCGCCAGCAGCGCACTGACATCCGTCTGATACGCGCCCTTCAAAGTATTGGAGGCCATCAGGGCATCGTTGTTTTCCTGATAGGCGTAAAGTGCTTCACGGTCCACTAATAAGGCCTGCACGTAGGCGCGCTGCACTTCAATGGCCGAGTTCATCAGGCTTTCTACGGGGTCGGTGACGTTGTGAGATTGATCCAGCATGTAAGCCGGATTAAAGCCGGACTCCGCTCGATATTCCGCATCGACCAGCTCGTTGAAGACCAGGAACAACTGATACGGGTTGATCGAACCCGAATCCAGATCATCGTCGCCATATTTGCTGTCGTTGAAGTGGAAACCCGCGAGCTTTTTGAATTGAATCAGTCGCGAAACAATCATTTCAATATTGACGTTGGGTGCGTGATGGCCGAGGTCCACCAGCGAGCGTGCCTTGTCGCCCAACTCCATCGCGCACAGCACATTGGTGCCCCAGTCCTGAATAACGGTCGAATAAAAAGCAGGCTCAAACATCTTGTGTTCGATAAACATCATCCAGTCATCGGGCAAGGCCGAATAGATTTGACGCATGCTGTCTAGGTAGCGCTCGAGTGAGTGTTGAAAATGTTGCTGGCCCGGAAAATTAGAACCATCACCCACCCAAACGGTTAACGCTTGCGAACCCAGCGCTCGACCCAACTCAATACATTCAATGTTGTGTGCGATCGCCAACTCACGCGTACTTTGATCGGTGTGCGTCAGACTGCCGTACTTGTAAGACAGTGCTTGCGAGGGTTGGTCCTGAAAGGTGTTGGAATTTACCGCGTCGAAGCCAAGCCCGCGTGCATCGGCGTACTCTTTTAATACAGAGGGATCGGACACTTTGTCCCAGGGAAAATGCGGGGATACTTTGGGGGTACACCGCACCAATTGCTGAATCACCGAGCAATCGTCGAGCTTTTCATAGATATTGCGCGGCTCTCCTCGATTGGGAAAACGAGCGAAGCGCGTTCCTCCTGTGCCGACACCCCAAGTGGGTACGGCGACAGCGAATGCCTGCGCTTTTTTGGTGATGTCGTCGATCGCGATACCTCGACGGTCCAGTTGCTCGCCGAGGTTGTCATAGTCGCGCGTAAGCGAACTGAGTTCACGTTGATTCAGCTCTTCAACGAGCTGGTTGTCGATACCTGTAGTCATGGTTGGCCCTCTTACATTTATTCTTTTATCGGCGGCCTCGAAAAGACATTGTGTCAGAGGCTCGCCAGTAAGCCAAAAAAAACCGGCCACTTCCCTGTACGCCGGAGCGGTTTAAAACTTATCGGGTAAAGCTCGATGCATTGCCGGCATCGACATTCAGAATATTGCCGGTGCTTTTTGCAGAGCGATCGGACGCGAAAAAGTAAATCGCTTCCGCTACATCGTCCGGCAGGACGTCGCGCTTGAGCAGGCTGCGATTGCGATAGTGCGCTTCCAGCTCTTCGCCTTCCTTGTTGTACGCCGCCGCACGTTCTTCTCGCCATTTACCGGTCCAGATTTTGGAACCTTTCAAAACAGCGTCGGGATTGACGACATTACAGCGAATACCAAGCGGTGCCCCTTCCAGCGCCACGGCTCGGGCAAGCTGTACTTCCGCCGCTTTCGCAACGCAATAGGCAGAGGCGTTAGGTGAGGCAACGAGACCATTTTTACTGGCGATCACAACAACCGAACCGCCGCTCTGCTGGGCTTTCAATACTTTGTAACCCTCACGTGCAGTCAGAAAATAGCCTGTTGCGAGAATATCCATATTGCGATTCCACAGTGTTAAGTCTGTTTCATCGAGCGGCGCCGCGCTGGCAATACCGGCATTCGCGACCACCACATCAACACCACCAAACTCGACACTGCAGTAAGCGAGCGCGCCGACCACCGTCGCCTCCTGCGTGACGTCGCAACGCACACCGCGCACCACGTCCGCGCCATAACATTCCCCTAACTCAGCCACGGCTGTTTCCAGTGCGCCCTCATCAATATCGGCAATACACACACATGCACCTTCCGATGCCAACCGGTGTGCGGTTGCTTTGCCGATACCGCCGGCACCGCCCGTAATGAAAGCCACGCGCCCAGCCAGTGACTTGGGCTTAGGCATGCGTTGCAGTTTTGCCTCTTCGAGCAGCCAGTACTCAATATCAAAGGCTTCTTGCTCATCAAGGCCAACATACTGATCCACCCCAGCGGCTTCACGCATCACATTGATGGCATTAATGTAGAACTCACCCGCAATTCGAGCGGTCGCTTTGTCTTTGGCAAAGGTCAACATCCCCACGCCAGGCACCAAGTACACGACAGCATTGGGATCACGCATGGCCGGGCTGTTGTCGCGGCGACAGCGCTCGTAATAGGCTTTATAGCCTTCCCGATACTCGGCAAGCTGCGCATCCAGGCCGTCACGGCACTGTGCAAGCGCGTCGTCGAGCGAAGCAGCGGAAGGGTCAAAGGCCACCACGAGTGGTGCAATTTTTGTGCGCAAGAAATGATCTGGGCATGAGGTGCCGAGCGCTGCTAATGGCGCCAACTGCTGGGAATTCACAAACTGAAGAATTTCCGGAGAATCATTGAAGTGCCCTACCTTGTATTGACCCTCTGCGATACGGCCGCGAATCCAGGGCATGAGCTTAGCCGCAACGTCGCGGCGCTGACTGGCGTCCAGCGCCTCGGTGAAACGCGGGCCGCCAAAGCTTTCTTTGGTATTGTTCGCCTGAAGCCAATCCGCCGCGCGCTGAATAATGGCGAGCGTGTTCAGATAACAACTTTTTGCGTCGTCCCCCCAGGAAAACAAACCATGTCCCTGCAGCACGATGCCTTTCAAATGCGGTTTGGCCTTTGCCAACGCTTCAAGTTTAAGTCCAAGATCAAAACCCGGACGCTGCCACGGCAACCAGCCTAACTCTCCCTCAAAAATGGTTTCCGTCAGCGCCTCACTGTTTTCGGTACAGGCAATGGCGATTACCGCATCCGGATGCATATGATCCACATGCTTGTGCGGGATATACGCGTGAAGAGGGGTATCGATACTGGCTGCGCGAGGGTTGAGATTAAAGGTGCAATGAGGAAGGTAACCCACCATTTCATCCTCATGCTCCAAACCACGATACAGGTCTTTCAGTCGTTCCAGCTTGTCCTGATACAAGGTCGAAAAGCCACCGAGCGCGATGGAGCCCAGATCGCCACCCGAACCTTTCACCCAAAGCACATCGACATGTTCGCCAGAGAGCGGATCGGGCATACTCAACTTGGCGGAAGTATTGCCCCCTCCATAATTTGTGATGCGCAAGTCAGAGCCCAGCAGATTCGAGCGATATTGGAGGAGTTCCGGCTCAGAGAGCGAGGACGCATGTTGGTCGTCCCAGAGCGTGGCGAGTTGTGTCGACATAGAACAGTGCCTTTTATAATTGGGGTTATGGGCCCGGCTGCTGACGAATGCACAGTGAATCATGGAAACCCAAGCTGAATTCACTGTCGCCAGAGCCACAGTTATGATTTAAAATGATCTAAATCGATTGTAACTGATTGAATTTTCTCAGGCAATCTGTCGGGTAAAAAAATCCTAGATTTCTTTTACTCTCTAATAAAAACAAAGACTTACGGATGTATCCCATGCCATTCACCCTGGTTCTCGATATTGGCAAGACCCACGTCAAACTGCACGTTCTTGATCAAAACCTTCAATCAATTCATCACTTTCAGCTCGACAATACGCCGTTGATGCAAGGCCTCTACCCCTGTTTCGATACCGAAACCCACAGCCGCTGGCTCGACCTCCGCATGGCAGAGCTCAACGATGAGGTGAAAAAACAAATTCAATCAATTTGCATCACTACGCACGGCGCGACCGCGGCGCTCATTGATCACCGCCGCCCACCCGAGGAGGCGTTGGTGCTTCCCATACTCGATTACGAGAGCGACTGCGTTGATGCGCTTCGCGAGGCCTACCGCCCACATAGACCCGCATTCGAAGAGAGCTTTTCTCCAGAACTGCCACTGGGACTCAATCTCGGGATTCAGCTTTACTGGTTGCAGACGCGCTTCCCAGAGCAATTTGCTCAAAGCACCGATATTCTTTTATACCCACAATATTGGGCCTGGCGACTTTGTGGCGTACGCGCCAGCGAGGTGACCTCCCTCGGCTGCCATACCGATTTGTGGAACACTCGCGAACAATGTTTTTCAACGCTCGTAGCAAAACAGGACTGGCAACATCGTTTTCCTCCGATCCAACCCGCATGGCAGGCGCTGGCACCCGTACGCGCGGAGCTGGCGGAGCGCTGGGGCTTAAATGAAAATACTCATGTGTACAACGGCGTGCATGACAGCAATGCCAGTTTGTTACGGTATTTACACTCAGATAAAGAAGCCAATGTGATCTCTACCGGCACCTGGACGATCGCGATGAGTACGGCCACGCCGCTGTCATTATTGCATGCCGAACGCGATATGCTCGCCAATACCGCCATCAATCAAAAGCCGGTCGCCTGTTCGCGCTTCATGGGTGGTCGTGAATACGAGGCCATTTGTCAGCAGCTTGGCAGTCCGGTCACCAGTGTCGATGATGAGCAAGCACTAGAGGAACTCGTAGAAAGTGGCATGATGGCCCTTCCCGGTTTTGCTTCGGGCACCGGCCCTTTTGCTTCGCGTCGCGGCAGCTTCGATGCGCACGTCAACGCCGGTCACGCTCCCGCGCTGGCCACCTTGTACTGCGCCCTGCTAATGGACTACCAACTGGACCTACTGGGTTGCAAGGGCGATATTTATATAGAAGGTAGCTTTTTGAAAAATCCGATGCTGTGCGCCGTACTTGCTCAGCTACGCAGTGACGACCAGATATGGCTTTCGCTCGACACCACCGGCACCGTGCGCGGTTGTGCCAGTTTGCCGCAGTGGCCACGCAATGAAGACGCACCGGACTGCACGCTGTGTTCTCCGACCCAACTTAAAGGGCTGGATGTCTACCGCGCTCGCTGGCGCGAGCGCGCTGAGAATGTTCACACAGCCTAAGGCAGGTGAAATACCTGCTCCAGCCCGGTGACTACCGGGCTGTTATCCTCGTTTGTTTCCATCAGATCTGCCATATACGCCCACCAGCGCTTCATCACCTCGAGCTTCGGAAGCGAGTCCATCGTGTGCGCGTCGTTGCGCCAGAGCACAGCAAACAATTGCAGGGTATGGGGATGTAAAAAAATAGAATAGTCTTCGATACCGGCGTCTTTTAATGCCGCATGCAAATCCGGCCAAAGCGCATCATGCCTGGACGCATATTCTTTTTCACAGCCCGTTTTAAGCTGCATCACAAAGGCTATTTTTTCCATATTTATTCTCCAGGATAAATCGCGCGGCGCTCGTAACGTGACAGCGTCAGCCATACTTTTTGAATAGGCTCCCCGGTCAAAGCATCACGACTGCGTGCAGGCAGGCGTAGCCGCCCCCCCTCGCCGTTCATATTTACGGCGAGCCACAACGTCTTGTTGTTCGCATCACGGTGAGGGCCAACCACAGTGCCATCGCTCACTTCAAAACGGTGACGCACATTGGCTTGCGTCGCGTAGTGCTCAATGATTTTATTCACAAGCGCCTTGCCCTCGTCACCATGCGGCTGCGCACTCAATAACACGATCCGCCCTTTGCCTAAACGGCGCTCGGTCAAAAAACTCAAGCCTTTTGCGACGCCCGTCAGGATCTTGCCTTTCGAATCCGCCTGCCCTTCGACTTCCGTCGCACCTGCCCAGCCACTGAGCGGCACACGCATTCCAAATACCTCGCCTTCAGCGTCTGTGTTGGTCAGAGGCACAACAAACTTCGTGCGCACGCCGGCAAGGGCGTCCACCAAACCTAAACCCGCATCCGTCGGCACGGTATGATCTTCGGCGCGTGTCCCTGTCACCGGGCCACACAACCACGTGCCCCCTTTATTCACAAAATCGATAATGCGTTCCGCAAACTCACTGGACACGTAGGGCATCGCCGGCGTGACCAACATACGCAAGCCATCGAGCTTTGCGTGCTCGAAGCGAACGCCTCTGTGATAGCCCAGGCTGCGAATCTGGTCGTGCCACATAGCCACCACATCGCGATAACGCCGGGGGAAGCCTTCTCGTCGATCTAGGCCCTCCGTTTCAATCATCGCCCTGGCCCTGTCCGAATAGGTGACGGCAATGTCTGCCTCTATCGCGTCACTGCCCGCGAGTAAAGGAGTCCATTCTTCACGTAACGCACTCACTTTTTGCACTTCCCGATAACCAATGCCCGGTGCGTTCCAAGCGCTCATCACGGCACTGTGCGGTAACTCAGCACCCGTGCGCTGTTGACGCCAGAGCCAATAGCAAAACGCTTCGCCGCCCAGCGCGTACACAGAAGCCGCCTCGGCCACTAAAAAGTCCGACGGGTGCGGCGGCTGATGATTGCCCAACCAACCATTATGAGAACTGCTGGTTTCCATCAACCAAAACGGCCGCCCCGGAATCGCTCCGCGATAAAAATCTGACCGGAAGATCAAGGCCCCCCATTGTTTGTCCGTGGGGTAGGCGTCATAGGAAGCAAAGTCGAGCGCTTCCATACTCTTCTCATGGTTTAAGTTAAATGCAGGATTGTCATTGTGCGTGATGGGTTGCGGTGCATAGGCACGAATCGCCTCGCGCTGTGATTTCATAAAATCCACAATTCGCTCTCGATTAAACTCGCGATACGCCGTGCTCAGAGAAGCATTGTGTAAAAAGGGCGTCTTTTTGGGTGCGGGAACCTGTTCAAACCGTTGATAATATTGACTCCAGATATGCGTCCCCCACGCGCGGTTTAACGCATCAATAGAGCCATAGCGCTGCTTCAACCAACGGTGCCAACTCGCCACCGCAGCATCACTAAAATCTTCCGCGACATGCGCTTTCATTTCGTTGTCGAGCTGCCATGCGATCAGGGCGGGATGATCACCCAGTGCCTTCGCACACGCTTTGACAATACGAATACAGGCTTTCTGCACCGCTGGATGCTCGTAACTCGCATGTTGTCGTGCCCCATGACTCATCACATTGCCATCGGCATCAACAAAGCAGCGTTCAGGATGCCCATGGGTAAGCCAAACAGGTGGCGTTGCCGTAGGGGTACAAAACACCACTTCGATGCCCGCTTCGTGTAGCCTGTCCATCACGCCTCTAAAAAAATCGAGGCTAATCTTGCCCTCTTCCGGCTCCATGCTCGACCACGCAAATTCACCCATGCGCGCAACGTTAATGCCGAGCTTTTTCATTTCGGCGATATCGCCTTCGATATCGTCTTCGGGCCAAAGCTCTGGGTAATAGGCAACACCATGGTAGAGCTTGCGTTTCGTATAAGCATCACGCTGTATGGACGTATTTTTAAGCGTATTCCCCTGCGCCAAGCCACTGGCCAGCACATACGAACTGCCCAAGCCGGCTCCAGTGATTTGCACTAATCGACGTCGTGTTAGAGTCATTTTTTCTGCCTTATTATTTTTCGAGTCGTGAAGTTAAAATGATGCCGAAGACAGCGTATCCGCTGCGGCCAGCGCTTGGAGCGCGGTTTGGAGTCGCCGCCATTCGATTGCATCTAATTTGATTACCGAGCCGTGACGCGCACCCTCGGGCATGTGAAGCTGCTCACTGACATCTTCCCAGTGTTGCAGATCTGAACTACGCAAAGCGCCAAATTGTTTGTCGAGATAGCGATCGAAGTAAAGCAGCCACTCTGTATCCGCTCGCAAAAGCGCCGGGCCTTCCACCCAAACCGACTCCGGAGAAATCACGCGCATATCCACCTCCCACGGACCCGATAGGGCTGAGGCTCGTGCCAGCATCAGGTTTTTCGCCGGTGGATAACGTGTTTCGTCCTTGAGGACCATAACGTAAGCATCACCATCACCTTGAATATGGGCATCAATCACATTGAAACCGGGCTCTAAAAAGAGTTCGGTTTGGGAAAACGCTCTGAAATCACGTGTCGTTGTAGCGTAAATGCGATGGTTCCAACCGGCATCGGCTTGCTCGGCGGTCTCTGTAAATTTCTCAGGCAGCGTGCTCGCCCAGTAAATCCAAAATCGCTCACTGGCGGCGTCCCAAAAAATTTCCGGCGCCCAGGCATTGCGTGCCGTCGTTTCATGCTTCATGACCGGCACTTCACGAATGGATTGCCAGTTCACCAGGTCAGAGGAGTGGGCGATACCAATTCCGCGGTCTTCCCAGCCTGAGGTCCAGACCATGTGAAAACGACCATCGGGCCCCCGAGTCACACTCGGGTCTCTCATCAGACCACCGCCGATGTCAGAGCGCATCAGCGGCTGTCCTTGATTTAAATCTTCCCAGTGCAAACCATCCCGGCTCGCAGCCAGGTAGAGCCCACTGGCACCCGAATCACGGAAAAACGCAAAGACATAGACAGGCTCCGCTTCATCCGCGAAGGCCTGATAGTGGAAAGCGCGAAAAGTGAAGGCGCCGAGCCCTATGAGCAGGGCGAACGCGATCACACCTAAACTGCGCGAGGAACGCGATGGATTCGCTGAAGTGGACACAGAGCACTCCGGTTTTTGTTATGTTCTGTGTCCATTTTGCGTCATAACCCGCGACGCAATCAAGCATTTCCGATCATATTCGATCAGAAACGTTTAATCCTGCTGGGTACTCCAACGCAGGCGGCGCCCAACTGGCGAGCCGTAGAGCCCTCGTGCGGCCTCGATCAGCATCGCCAAACAGGCGCCCGTCGAGATGGGGAAGGCGAGCAGTCCGATCAACCAATCGGGCACCCAACCTTTGAGTTGCGGCATCAACAACGCGAGGAGCCACCCTCCCGCCACCGCCAACCCAGCAACCCAATAGCGAGCCGGATCACCCGTATGCATGCGCACGATACCGATGCCTGAAAACAGTACCATCATGAAGAGCAAGGTCGTCGCGCCGTACAGAACCGCCCCTGGTATGACAATAAACAAGCCACCAATAATCGGAAACAGGCCGAGCATAAACAGCATGACCGCGGTAAACGCCCCCACGTAGCGGCTGCTCACTCCCGTCAAACGGATCACGCCGTTGTTCTGACTGAAACTGGTATTCGGAAAGGAGCACAGTATCGCTGCGAGTAAAGAGTTAAAGGCATCGCCGGTAATCCCACCACGAATCCGTCGCCAGTACTCTCGTCCTTTCAGATCAATGCTACTCAAGCTGCACGTTGCCGTTAAATCCCCGATGGTCTCCAAAGAAGAGATCACAAAGACCGGCAGTAGAATGAAAAACAACTGCAAGTCGAACGCCAGCGGAAAATGGGAAATCGATGGAAGGAACACCGGCTCGAGTTCCTTCAGGCGAGAGAAGTCCACGAGACCAGCAAAGGTCGCTACGCAAGAACCCGCAACCAGGCCCGCCGTTACCCCAAAAATCCTTACAAAGGGCCGCTTATGGCGCGACACCAACAACGTCACGCCGAAAACAAACAGCGCCAGCAGCAGCACGGTCCAACCGGAGCCGCCGGCATCCAGGTTTTGAGCGTACTCACGCTGGAGGTTTTTCGCAGAGGACCACAACAACGACATACCAATCAGGATCACCGTGGCACCGGTGACACTGGGTGTGATAATGCGCTGTAATTTTTCAATGGCCTGCCCGGCTATGCCGATAATAAACGCACACACGGCACAGGTTCCAAATATGACTCCCAAGGCCTGCTCAGAACTCATCCCCTGACTCTGCGCGCGCAGCATCGCATAGGCCGCAATGAGCGGCCCGATAAAGGTGAAGCTGGTTCCCTGAATACTCAACAACCCAGAACCGATCGGGCCCAGACGTTGAATCTGAATGAAGGTCGCCAAGCCCGACACCAACAGCGATGCACTGACGAGATAACTCGTTTGAACGAGATCCAGGCCCATCCCCAATGCAATAATCAGCGGGGAGGCGACAATGCCGCCAAACACCGCCAGCAGATGTTGAAAGCCCACCAATGCCGCGACAAAAAAAGGCGGCTTGTCGTTGAGACCATACAACATGGTGGGCGGATTCATGATGCCCTCCAGAATTGCGTGTGCGGCGCGAGCAGGGTTTCTTGAACAGCGTCGATGGGGCCATACACGCTTATCGGTTTTTGTCCGCGCGACACCACATCACGACAGGGTAAATCCATGGTTGGATTTTCCGGGTGCGCACCCGTGCAGTCGAGTAGGGCTTTTTCACTGACGCCATAGGCAATGGTGCCAACGTTCGCCCAATACGCGGTGGCAGTGCACATCGCGCAAGGTTCAACGGTTGTGTACAAGGTACACCCCCACAAATAGCTGGCGTCAAAGCGGGCTGCCGCGGCTCTGAGCAGTGTCGATTCTGCGTGATTGACGCTATCAATATTCCCCTGCGTCAGCAGCACCGTTTCGTGGTCAGGCGCAACCAGAGTTGCGCCGAACGGGTGCCGCCCCGCCGACATGGACGCAAGTGCGATGTCGTTCGCGCGCAGTAATTGTTTTTCAATACTGGCGGAGGAAGGCGCCGAATTTTGTGGATATAAACTCATTCAAGGCTCTCAATAGGTCTTTGAAAAGTTGGCGGCGATGCGCTGCTTTAAATAGGCTTCGGCGGTAATCGGTTCGTATTTTTGCGCGGGCCCCTGAATCACAACAGGCTTGTTCGCCTGGCAGAAAAACGCCAGGCTATAACGCGAATGATTGGGCTCTTCGGGGCGAGGCATACGCACGCGATGCAAGGTGGATTTAAGTTGGTCATCACTCCAGCGCATCAACATGTCGCCGATGTTGCAGGTGATCAACGCATCGTCCGGAATGACGCTGGTCCAGTTTCCAGATTGCGCTTCGCTGCCCGGACACAACTGCAAGCCGCCCTCACCGCTGCGCTGAAATAACAGCGTCAGGCAGTCAAAATCCGTATGGGCACCGGCGCGCCATTGCCCTGATGCGATGGCTTCTTTCGACGCGGGGTAGTAATGCAGCATGCGCAATGTGCTTTGATACCCCTCCCCTTCAGGGTTGTGTGCGTGCGTAAAAAAATCGCGCGCAAAGCCAAGTCGCTGAGCGAAGCACGACAATACGCGCATGCCCAGTTGCCAACACTGCGTTTCGAAGGCCAAAAGCTGCGTGCGAAACCCTGGCAGCGTCGAGTCATCTGGCCATACATCGTCCATATGCGGGCGCGTCATTTGATAGCTTTCTTTATCGTCTGCGGTTCCGGTGGAAGGGCGCACCTGAGCACGGGACTCCCAGCCCGCGTTGAGCCCGCCGCCTTTTAAGGGCCACTGTGCTTTTGTCTCGTTAGGCAATGCAAAAAAACGCTTTGCCGTCGCGAAGGTCTCGCTGATGGCCGCTGCGTCGAGACCATGGTTCGATAATTGAAAAAAACCGTATTCTGATGCAGCTTGCCAAAGCGCCTCGGTGATCTCGTCAAAGCGCTGATCAAAATCATGCAGGCTGATCACCGGGAGCGTGCGCTCCATTTCTTGCCCTTGACCGCCGAGCGTTGCTTCAAGTTCGAGTTCTGATAGAGAGTAGTTCGACATAAATGTCTCCTGGCTGTAGCGGAGCAATGACCTGCTAGCCATAACGTAAACACGCGGTGCGCATTCAAAAGGTACAGCTAACTGACTGCTTCTACTCCCGTTGATGACGCGGCCTTAGGCTCTGGCAAATGCAGAAACAAAAGCACCGCAAATAAAATCACGATGAAACGAAATGCCGCAGACTGACCATTCCAGATCTCGCTCTGCCACATCAGAAACCATTCTGCGCCCACCGTCATAAACCCGGTAAACCACAGTGAGATGCCAACGCTCAGGCCCACCGAGGCCCACATCACGCCCATAAAAAAAAGCGCCGCTTCACTGCGACGCTGCAACCACATGCACCAAGCCCCAAACAGACACACCACACCACACGTACACTCGGCCAGAATGATGAGCGCATACGCGAGATGGTGTACCCAGGGCACGTCGATGGCCCGCCACATCAAGCGATTGCCTTCAAAGGTGGTGTCCATACGCAGCACATGCTGCACAAATTCAAAATTCGAGCCGTAGTCAACGATATTGTTGATGCCCACGAGCAGCGCAAACAGGCCTACCTGAACAACAAGCATGACCTTGATCACGCGAAGCGTAAGGAGCGGGACAGAATGTGGGTAGGACTTCAACATCAACTTTTTACAGGTTCTCGGCCTTGGGCTCTGGGCACGCACACCACTTGCGCGATACACTTCGACGATAAGTTCCACCATCGGCGCCTTTCTGCATTTCCGATTTGCAATTTCGATGCCGACCGAGTCGTTATGAGCGAATGCGGCTTTCGAGCGCGGCAGTCACCTCTTTTCAGCACCAAAGTTGACCACATAGTCAATTATTGATCCCAAGATGTGCAGCTCTATGCGCATTAATACCAATTCTTACCGTACGAGCGCGACAACGACACAGGCATGCAAATTGCTGTCTAGTTAGTCAGCTTTATTTTTCCAACTGAATATCAGCGAGTACTCAGCTTCATGCAAAAAACGGATGAACAGAAAGCCAACGACTTGGCTCCCCTTATGGATGCCATGGTGGCGCAACAGGGGCTGGCCGTCAGAGACGAATGGCGAGCAGGCGTCATGACCCACTTGGTCAACGCCGTAAAAATGGCTGAATTTCTCGAGCAGGCCCCAGTTGAGACCAATACCATCGAGCTTGCGTGTGTGTTTACGCCCGGCGAGGTCGACCATGACTGACCTCGAATTTGACGACGCCTGTGCAATTGCCGAGGCGGTTCGCACGGGAAAGCAAAGCGCCGAAACAGTAACGCAAGCCTATCTCGATCGCATCCGCTCACAGAACCCGCAGCTGAATGCGTTCACCCATGTCGGTGAAACAAGAGCACTGGCCCAAGCCCGTGCCATCGATGCCCGCCGCGCGAAAGGCGAAACGCTCGGAGCGCTTGCTGGCGTCCCCTTCGCCGTCAAGAACCTGTTCGACATTAAAGGACTGACGACGCTGGCCGGTGCGGATCACAACCGTGATCATGCCCCGGCCGAACGCGATGCCGTATTGATCACGCGGCTGGAACAAGAAGACGCCGTGTTGCTCGGTGCGTTAAACATGGGCGAATACGCCTACGACTTCACCGGCGAAAACTGCCATTTCGGCAACAGCCTGAATCCGTGGGATACAACGCGCATGAGCGGCGGCTCGAGTGGCGGCTGTGGCAGCGCAACCGGTGGCAGGTTGGCGCCGTTAACGCTGGGTTCGGATACCAATGGCTCCATTCGCGTCCCCTCTTCGTTCTGCGGTGTATGGGGTCTCAAGCCCACCTATGGCCGACTGCCGCGCACAGGCAGCTTTCCTTTTTGCGACAGCCTCGATCACCTCGGGCCACTGGCCTGTTCTGTGCGGGACCTAGCCTTGAGTTTTGATGTGCTGCAGGGTCACGACCACGGCGACCCCGCCTGCGCTTCGCGCGAGAACATCGACTGTTCGTCGTCGCTGAATGATGGCGTGCAGGACCTGCGCATCGCACGCGCAGCCGGCTACTTTGACTGCGACGCCTTTCCTGACGCCGCTCGCGCCGTAGCACGGGTGTGCAAAGCCTTAGGCGTGACAGACACGGCCGAGTTGCAAGGTGCAGCGGAGGGGCGCGCGGCTGCCTACCTGATCACCAATATCGAAGGCGCGCAATTGCACCTAGGTCGGCTGCGACAGGCACCAGAGCGCTTTGACCCGGACACTCGGGATCGCTTTCTCGCGGGTGCCCTGCTCCCGGCGTCTTACTACGTGCGCGCTCAACAAGTGCGTCACTGGTATCACGAACAGGCCCTGCGCACCTTCCGCGAGGTCGACGTGCTGATTGCACCGTGCACTCCCTGTGTGGCGCCACCGTCCGGTACCAAGACCTTCACTTTACGCGGCGAAACGCATTTGCTTCGGCCCAACCTGGGGTATTTTACCCAGCCCATTTCGGCGATCGGACTGCCCTCGTGTGTCGTGCCCATGCTCGATGACGAAAGCGGCCTGCCGATAGGGGTCCAAATCATTGCCGCCCCCTGGCGTGAAGATCTGTGCCTGCGTGTCGCGCGTTTTTCTCGAAGAAGAGGGCTTCACTGCTCCGGCATTACCGGCATGACATTGAGCCTCAATAAACGGCTCCTTGGCGGCATCATGCTGACCATCGGCCTGCACGCTTACGACGAACTCGTGTTGCTGATCGCCCTGCCGTCCATCGCCGACGAACTTGCGTTGAGTGCCCATTACGGGGCCACCATCGCGGCCTATATTCTCGCGGCAGTGGCAGGCATGAGCGCGGCCGGGCGCTACATTGACGCGCTCGGCCCCCGACGTGTGCTGATCGCGGGATTAGCCGCGCTGGCGACGGGCCTGCTACTCGCCGCCTTCGCGAGCAGTGGCGCTTTATTTGTCGGTGCTCGCATCTTGCAGGGGCTCGGCGGGGGTATCGCGGTCACCTGCGCGTTTGCCCTGCTCAATCTATTAAGTGACGCCAATCGGAAAGGGCAGGCTGTTATGGCCATTGATCTCGCTTGGGTGATCCCTTCGCTCAGTGCACCGGCGATCGGCGGTGTGCTCATTGATTTTCTGCATTGGCGCTGGATATTTCTGCTTCAATTGCCGCCCTTGGTGTTGATTGCGATCTTGCTGTTTCCCAACCTACACAAGCTCGATCAGCATCACGCGTGGCCGCCCTTGCGCGTGCTCACGGATGCGCTGCGTATCGCTGTGGGTTGCGGCGCCTTTCTGACCATTATTGGCCAGCCACCCGGCTGGGCTTGGGCCTTATTGCCGTTCACGTTCTGGTTGACGCTGCCGGCTTTCAACCGAGTGATGCCAGAAGGCTGGTACAAAGGCGCGACACCGCTTGCGCTGCCGATTCTGATCAGCATGCTCGGCTTTATCGCCTTTTACGGCATGGAGGCCTACCAGCCTCTCTACCTGATCGACTACGCCGGTCTACCCAGCACACTCGCCGGTGCCATTCTGACGACTGCCAGCCTGAGCTGGTTGACCGGATCGCACCTGGCCAGCCGCTTTCACCCGAGCTTAAGTCGGGTGGACTCCATGCTGATCGGTAATCTGTTTCTGATGTGTGGTGTGTTGTGTGTGGGGACCGTGTCGCTGATGGCTTGGTCACTGTGGTGGATGTACCCGAGCTGGGCACTCGCCGGATTGGGCATGGGTTTTATTTTCAACGCATCGCGTGCGGCTGCGATGGAAAATACACCGAAGAAGCAGGAGGGTTTTGTTGCGACGGCCATCACGCTCGCGGCCAATATGGGCATTGCGCTTAGCTCTGGGCTCGGTGGTGCCACCAAAAACCAGATTTTCGCCTCGGGCGGCACCTTGAAAGAGGTCCTGCTCGCCGTGGTCCTGCTCGGCATCGCCGTCAGCCTGATCAACGTGCTGCTACTGCAAAAACGCAAACGCGATTTCCAGCACCAGCCCACTCACTAAGCATACATTGGGGTCAGACCCCGAGGTATACACTGGGGTCTGACCCCAGTGCATACGTGGTGGGCATTAGCGGGTTACGAGCGCCAGTTCGGCATCTTGATCGAGCGCGATCCACCAGGTGTTGGTGCTGCTGTCGAAGCCGGCGAGTGGAAAGGCATCACAGCCGTCTGCGCGTGCAGGTGCCGCTTCCAGGTAAGCCGCATCCCAAGCGCCTTCTACGCGACATTCATCCGTCACGACGAGGTCCCAGGCACCGTCCACATTTTGCGCGAGCGTGTGCTCGGCATCGCTATGCTCGGCCGAAAGGGTCAGCGCCGCCACATAGGTATCGGAGATCGCTGTAGCGAGATCCCAATTTTTGGACGCGGTCTCGGGCAAGACGACGGGTGGTTTTTCAGCGCCGGTGGCACTGGACAGCGGCAGCCCTGTATGTGCTTCGATGTCCAATTGAACGCCGTAATCGTCTTGATACATACCCGTCTGATTCTGCGTCCCACTGATGACCAGCACTTCCGACGCCGTGTCTTGTGCGGGCAGCCAGCTCAGGGTCACGTGTTCCTTGAGGTCGAATGTGCTTTCCGGAATCACCAACTCGTCGGCATCGTAGTCAGGGATGATGCGCGCTGCGCTGTTGAGGTTCGGCGACCAGCTCTCATGCATTTGGAACAGCCACTGATACGCGAGACGTGCAAGATCCGTCAGGCTCTCCGCACGGGTGTATCCGGGAATGTAGCCCATGTCACGCGTACGTGAATCGGTGCGATTGAACGTCGCGTTCACGCCTCCGATCAACTGAGCCTGCACACCGCTCTCACTCACACAAAGATCGGTCACGTAATTTGGATTCAATACCATAACGGGGCGCGTGCCTTCCGGAATCGAATTCGGGTACACCAAGGCTTCACAGCGATCGGTTGAACGAGAGAATTGATCCAACAGGGCCCACTCGGCAACGAAATCCTGATCTTCCGCATTGCTCGTTGCGGTGTGTGGCGCAAACCAGCTTTCATAATCAACACGCGTGCCGGTAAAGCTCAGAATCGACGAGTTCACATCAAAGTTCTCTGAGCCACTGCTCATCGTCGCGTTTTTCTGAGACACAATGGCCTGGACCAGGTCGCGCTCACCATAACGGAATTCATAGCCTTTGTAGGACGCATTCCCAGCCATGATCTGCGTGTAAACATCCATGCGGTAGTTGCCGCCTTCAGGCGTCGAGCCAGAGGGATAGGTCGTAAGCATGGTTTTCGCGGTCACGACGGAACGCTGATACATATGCTCATGGCCCTGTACGTAGATCACGTCGTGCTCAGCAAAAAATTCACGAATCAACGGTTGTACGCCATAGACCCAGTCGTCGCCTTTCGTACCATCGACAATCTGCTCACGTGTCTGGCCGTATTTCGCACCGATCAAACCATCGTGGCTGGCCACAACGATGTGATCTACATTTTCTCGGTTGTCGAGTACCACCTGACGAATCCAATCAAAGGCGATGGGCAGGTTGTAATAGGCGAGTCCGAATACCAGTACATTTTCACGGATTACGTAGTAATTCACCCACTCATAGCCGTGCATGTGAACCGCATCTTCGGGAATGAAGTCGCGCATGTTGGCGATCCACTCCACGGTGTAAGCGTAGCTGGTTTCGTGGTTGCCCATGACCGGTAAAAACGTCATGCCCGCGTCGCGGTAGGACTCGGCCACACTGCGCCACTCGGCGAATTCTACCGTCGAGCCGTGATCGGTGAGATCACCGAGTGCAATCACCATGTCCACGCCAGCCGCCTGTTGATGGGCGAGCACTTCATCCATCGGGTGCATGGAGACATGAGCCTGACCTTCGCCGTCCGTACCACCTTGAGTGTCCGGCAACAATCCGATTTTGAAGGTGCTCAGCACATCACTATCACCTTTGTTCGGATCTTCTGGTTCGGGGCTTGTAGAGGGCGCCGGAGTCGGCGTTTCGGTGTTGTCGTCATCGCCACCGCAGGCGCTGAGCGCCATCGTGATCAGGAGACTGAATACGAGCACCAGTATTCGTTGAATCGTTGTAATTGACATAGGGTTTCCCAGTATTTTTGTTAACCATGTGCCCGCGCAAACACGCGGAGTCGACATTTAACGGGAACCATATGAATGTATGCATAAACTTCTGTGACGTTCGTGTGACGATTACACGACAGCGCAATACCGCTCAGAGGGGCAGGAAGAACCTACAAACGTTTGATTCAAAGCCCGTCACCGGGCCGAAACAAGAGGGGTCAGGCGCCGCCTTTAATTTCGCCTAGTTTGTCATCCAGCATCTTAAGAATGTGACGGCGAGTCACCACACCGACGACCTTACGGTTTTCATCGATCACCGGATAGCTTTTCGGCTTTTGCTGCAGCATCTGTTGCGCGACATCCAGTGCGTGCTGGTTGGGTTTGACCGAAAGGACATCTGAGCGCATGACATCTTTGACGGTGGCGACACGCTGGTTGTGGTACACCACCTGAATGGTCACCTGCAGGCATTCCTGTTCCGAAATCCAACCGACAAGGCGCCCCATCTCATCGGTAACGGGGCCACCGATTAAGGCCTTGCGAATTAACTTACTGGATGCTTCGGCAACCGGCATGTCCTCGCGAATCAGTGCAAAGTCCGTACTCATACAATCGGCGATTGTTGCGGATAACATGGTCTTCCCTCCATGATGTGATGACACCCGGCGGATGCCTATAATCGACAGGCCCGGACAGTGTCCGAGAGTGCACAGCATCTCCAGATAGGCCTTCATTTGATTTTACGCCGCCTTCTCCGAGTTGCAAGAAGATGCCAGAGAAAAGCGTAACCGCTACACTGGGCCTTCGCGACGCCGTAGTAAAAACAAGGAGTTCTACCAATGCGTACTTTGTGCACCCTCTTGATACTTTGCCTCTTACCGGTTTTGGCGACTGCAAATGAGGAGGTCAAGCTCAAGGAATTGGTCGAACTTGAAGGCCGCTCCGCCGAACTCAGTGAATCAGCGGATGTGCACCACCATGAACTGGTTCGCGGGCGTACCCCTCAGGCGGCGGCCATCATGCTGCACAAAGCCGCAGTGCAGCGAGACTGGGAATCCGCGGCCCAATACATCGACACACGATTTTTGACAGACGATGTAGCCCAAATAGGCGCGCCCGAATTGATCCGTCGTCTCGCGATCGTCTGGTCTCAACAACGCGTCCTCGACATTACCAGCCTCAGTGATCAGCCAGAAGGGCACCTTGACGACGGGCTTCCTGTCTATCGCGATCTGATCGGGTACATCACGCTGCACAGCGGGGAAGAAATCCCTGTGCTGATGCAACGTATTCCGGACGGAGAAGGCGGGCGGGTGTGGCGAATATCCAACTCCACCTTGAACCAAGTCCCTGTTCTATGGGGTGAGTTTGGCTATCCGAAGCGCATTGAATCCCTGGCAAGGTACCTGCCCACGTTTACCGTGATGGGTATGGAAAACTGGCAGTTTGTCGGCTTTCTCCTGATCGTTTTGGCCAGCATCGCGGTGGCATGGGCGGTGACCACATTACTCGCATGGCTGTGCCGCGGCGCGCACTATGGTGCCATCCTGCGTCGCTTCATTCGCCGGGGCTTGCGCTACTTTCTCATTTTCAAGCTCATCGATATCGGTCTGGCCTCGCTGGGCCTCTCGCTTCGCGCAAAGGTCTGGTTTGCCTCAGGTCTTCTCGACTACCTTGCACTGGTCGTTATTTCACTCGGCATCATTGAAATTTTAACGGGGTTCTATCTCGAAAAGCACCGGCTCAAAAAATCCTTCAGTTCGGCCATCGTCCGGCCCCTCTCCACCACCCTCAAAGTGCTGGTGACACTGGGCATTATTCTCGCGTGGTTAGCCGATGCAGGATTTAATATCGCCACCGTCTTAACCGGCCTGGGTATTGGAAGTCTAGCTGTCGCACTGGCCGCTCAAAAGACATTGGAAAACGTCTTCGGCGCGTTCACCATGTATGTTGCCCGCCCCATCGCGCCAGGTGATTTCTGTCAGTTTGGGGATATCATCGGAACAGTGGAAGAGATCGGCTTGCGCTCCACTCGTATTCGTAAACTGGACCGCAAAGTCGTGCACGTTCCCAACTCAGAGTTTTCATCACGCCATCTCGAAAATTTCAGCGAGATCGACAGACGCCTTTACCGAAAGTCGCTGCGTATTTCGCTGCAAACCAGTCCTGATGAAATTCGCAAAGTGCTGATCGCCTTACGCAGCCTGATACACCGTCACGAAAAAATTCTCGAGGAGGCTCGTCGCGTTCGCTTTGAAAACATCGAAACCGATGCCTACGTCATCGTACTGAATTGTTACGTGGGCATCATATCGATTGAGGACTACAAAGCCATCGAGGAAGACCTGAACTTAAGAATTCTCGACACCTTGCGTGATTTGGGTGTGAGCCTCGCCTTGCCGCAGCAGCACATTTTGATGAATCGTGGCCCGCAGCCCGATTCGGCTCAAAGCGCAGACGCACAAGCCGAAATCGCAGCGTTGAGAGAACAGAATGCCTTACCCTTTCCGGATTATAAAGCAGATGAAATTCAGGATATGAAAGGCACCCTCACCTATCCGGCAGAAGGCTCATCGCACTTCCGCCAGCAGGAAGGGACTTAATCTAGTGTGCCTGCGCACTGCCAGAACCTTTCGGAATCCGAATATCTTGCACCAGGGCCTGAACCGAAGCGGGTGGCGCCTCGGTCATATTCGATACCGTCAGCGCCACAACAAAGTTAACCAAGGCCCCCACCGCACCAAAGGCTTCCGGGGAAATGCCCAAGACCCAGTTAGCCGGTACATCTGCGAGTAACTGCGTACCGGGAATGAACAGAAAGCCTTTATAAATGAAGATGTAACAGAGGGTCACACCAATACCGGCAAGCATCCCCGCGATGGCCCCTCGATTATTTACCCGACTCGAAAAGATCCCCATCATCAACGCAGGAAACAGTGATGACGCCGCTAAACCGAAGGCCAGTGCCACCACCTGCGCGGCAAATCCCGGCGGGTTGAGTCCAAAATAACCGGCGACCAAGATTGCTCCGGCCATCGAAATACGCCCCGCCAACAATTCGTTTTTCTCGGAAATATTCGGCCGGAAGATACCTTTCAATAAATCGTGAGAGATCGCTGAAGAAATGGCGAGCAATAAACCTGCAGCCGTCGACAATGCTGCCGCAATACCCCCGGCCGCCACCAGCGCGATAACCCAATTCGGTAACTGAGCGATCTCCGGGTTGGCCAGCACCATAATATCCCGATCCACTTTCACCAGCTCGTTCCCTTCCCAACCAAAGCGCTCAGCCTGCTCGGCGAATTCGGGGTTCTTATCGTTGTAATACTGAATGCGGCCATCCCCGTTTTTGTCTTCGAACTGAAGCAAACCCGTGGTTTCCCAATTGTGGAACCACTGTGGGCGATCCTCATATACGAGATTCGCTTCAACTTCACCGACTTCACCGGTTTGCACCGTGTTAATCAAATTGAACATGGACATGGCACCTACCGCAGGTGCAGTGGTGTAAAGTACCGCAATAAATACCAGCGCCCAGCCCGCAGAACTTCGAGCATCACGCACACGGGGTACGGTGAAGAAGCGAATAATCACGTGCGGTAAACCTGCCGTACCAAGCATCAACGACAGGGTCAGCAAGGCGACGTTTATGCTCGTGCCTTTTAATTCGGTGTAAGCGGCGAAACCCAAGTCTTGCAAGACGAGATCCAGCTTATCGAGCAGATAGGTGCCGTCTGCCACGGTGCCCCCGAGCCCTGTCTGCGGCAGCGGATGCCCCGTCAGTTGCAGCGAAATAAATACCGCCGGTACCGTATAAGCAAAAATCAACACGACAAATTGCGCGATCTGCGTATAGGTAATGCCCTTCATTCCACCGATCACGGAATAAAAGAAGACGATGAACATGCCGATGAATACGCCCGTGCTGAAGTCCACCTCAAGGAAGCGACTGAAGGCCACGCCAACCCCTTTCATCTGGCCAATAACATAGGTCAGAGAAGCCACAAGTAAACACAGTACCGCCACCAGTCGCGCCGTTTTCGAGTAGTAGCGCTCACCGATAAATTCAGGCACTGTGAATTTTCCATATTTTCTCAGATACGGCGCCAGCAATAACGCCAGCAACACGTAGCCCCCGGTCCACCCCATTAGGTAAGCCGATGCGTCGTAACCATTGAACGCGATGAGGCCAGCCATTGAAATAAAGGACGCAGCAGACATCCAGTCAGCCGCGGTCGCCATGCCGTTGGCAACAGGGTGCACGCCTTTACTGGCTACATAGAACTCACCGGTACTTCCCGCACGCGCCCAAATCGCAATGCTGAAGTAACACGCAAAGGTCAAGCCGACCACAATATACGTAAGCATTTGTAAGGACATCAGTTCGACCCCTCGTCATCTTCTTCAAAATGAAATTGACGATCGAGCCGGTTCATACGCCATGCGTAGTAAAAGATCAGCACGATGAAGGTGTAGAGACTGCCCTGCTGAGCAAACCAAAACCCGAGTGGATAACCGCCGAGACGGAGAGTGTTTAGCACATCGACCAGGATGACACTAAGCAGGAAAGAGACGATCACCCACACCAATAGGCATTGCGCGAGGACACGGAGGTTCGCCCGCCAGTACGCGGCGGCCGGAGAGACATCTGGCATGTTTAGCTCCTGCGACAGAAACCTGTCTTACAGTTTATTTTTCTTATTGACCGGCCTCCCGCCGGGTTGTTCACAACGATACGTGAATCCCCCTTATTGTCAATCCGACGACTTGCGCAAATCCCTCAGGCATTCGAAAATGCAGCCCCCTAAAAGGAGAACCTACATGAGCGCCGATGAGCAGGCCCTTAAGGACTGGCTGAAGACCGTCGTCATCGGAGAGGGCCTGTGCCCCTTTGCTGCACAGCCTTGGCACGCTGGGACCGTACGCATCACCTGCGTTCAGGCGGAGACAATAGAGGCATTGAACAGCCAGCTTGAAAAAGAATGCCGGCACCTCGACAGCACGCCTCAGGACAGTCTGGAAACAACTCTGATTGCGCTGCCCGGGCCCCTGCTCAACGACTTTGTCCAGTTCAATGACTATCTTGGCCTCGCGGAGAACCTGTTGCGCCAATGGGGGTACGAGGGAGTTTTTCAAATCGCCAGCTTCCACCCCGAATACCAGTTCGCCGGCACTCTGCCTGATGATAGGGAGAACCTCACCAATCGCGCCCCGCTACCGGTCCTACATCTACTTCGCGAAGCGAGCCTCGAAGCCGTGCTCGCGCATGTCGACAACCCGGACGCCATATACCAGAGAAACATCAAACACATGCAAAATCTCAGCGATGCGCAATGTCGAAGTCTGTTTCCCTATTTGTTCAAATCATAATCCCTATGCCACTTAAACCCTCCACATTCCGAAAAATGACAATCAACACCTCGTCGACCGACGGCACTACCATAACAATCAAGGACTCGACCATGATATTGACTCCCCCGAACCCTAGACTCAAAACCCTCGTCAAAGCATCGCTGCACTGGCGCCGCGCCATTACGCTTTTGGCAGCAGCCACTTTGGCATTGTTTACCAGCACGCTGTCGGCGCAAAACCTTCCCAAACACAGCAGCGCCTTGCGTCAGGCTCTGCCGGAAGCCACGCTGATGTACTTCCGTCTGCCCGTACTGAGTGGCGCACTCGGTGCGAACAACGTGTACCTGTCTGACGACCAGTATGCCGGCTCGCAAAAGGAGCTCGAGGGTCTGCGTCGCAGCTTCGCCAGCGCGCTGGCCGCCAGCCTCGATGAGGAAGCGGCTGCACTGGCTGCGCCGCTGTTAGATCTCTTCGTCGCGAACATGGTCGCGCCACTGGAGATCGCTTTGGTGCCAGGCAGCAACCCGGACGTGCCCATTCCGCAGCTCGTGCTTGAAACCCGCCTCGCAATGGAACTCGAAGCGCTGGAGGCTGCGCTCACAGACTTGGCCGCTGGCAGCGAAATGCTGCAGTTCTCCGGTCAGCTCGATGCGGAACGCAAAGGTTTAATGCTGGTATCCGGCCTGCCCATGCAATTTCACTTTGACAGTCAGGGCCATTTCCGCGCCCTGGTCAGTGCCGCCGCAGGCCCTGACGCTTTTACGGCCGCATTCACGCCCAGCAAGGTCGCCGCCCACCCTATGAGCACCGATGAATTGGCCGTCGATGCCAACGGTCGCGGTGGCTTCATGTGGATAAATTGCCAGGACCTGATCGCCATGCTGCAAACCATGGGCGCGCAGGAGCAGCTGCAACAGCTCGAAGAAGTGGGCCTCGACAGTCTGCAAACATTGAGCTTAGGCCTGGGGCATAGCAACGAGCGAGGCGCCTTGTTGCTCAATGGCAAGTTCAGTGAACCGCGCCCTCTGCTTCCGTCAATCAATAACCAGTTCGCGATGAAAAGCGCTGGCACGCCCTCACTGGTTGCCAACCTGTCAATTCCTCCCGCGGAAACACTCACTGCGTGGTCGGATGCAATCACCGACTACCAAATACAACAGGGTGAGACCCCCACGCTGCGTGACATCGAAAAGGAATACAAGCTTGCACTTGCAGATATCGGCAAGGCGCTGGGGCCGGAAGTCACCTATATTGCGGACGACGCCGGCAGCTATGTTGCGGTCAAAGTACGCGACCAAAAGCAGTGGAGCCAACTTCAGAAGAAACTCAAAAAACTGGAAGCCTTTACGCTGGAGTCCCGCAAATACGGTGGTAAGTCCTTCCATAGTCTGACCATCGACACAATGGTAAGTCACGAAGAGGAAGACCCCGCCACGGCCATGCTGATGGGCCTGATGATGGGCAAAACCCGTTTCTACTGGACCGAAGAAAACGGCCACCTTTTGATGTCATCACTGCCACAACCTGTACTCGAACGCGCACAGGCAAATACCAGCGGCTCTGTTAGCAACTGGCTGTCCAACACCCAGAAGCAGGACTTTACGCGCAGCGTGTTCGCCATCACGGGTTCCGCGAAGGACGTGAGCCGACTGGCGTACTATTTCTATCTCGGGAGCCTGCTCAGTGTCGCGGACGCGAGCGATCACGCGCTCGATATCTACGCCTTTCCAACTGCAGCGACTCTGGGCCTGCCGGAAGAAAGCCGATTTGCGGCACAACTCGACATGGACCCCCATGCGTTTTCTCTGCAAATGCACTTCGGACACTCCCCAATGGAGCTGATGATGCAAGGCTCCGGTTTGGCACAATTCGCCGTAATCGGCATCCTTGCGGCTGTCGCCATTCCCGCCTATAACGACTACATAGAACGCGCGGAAGCCGCGCAAAGCTACTAACGCTCCTCCGCTTCGACGGCGCTCATCGACCACTCTAGGGGTGGGCGCCCGTCAACACGATGCCCCGCTCCTAAAGCGCCTCTTTTGTACTCCGCAATTTCCCGCGAGCAAGTTTCACAACAGGTTGATACCATAGCGGTCGCGGCCTGATTTGAATTCCACTCAGGGTCGAAAAACCACAACAACAATCGCTCAGGAGATGAACATGGATAGAATTTTTGTAATGACCGGTCTCGGGTACGCCATTCTCGGTCTGCTACTCGGTATTCACATGGCCGCATCTAAGAATCACGCACAACTGGTTACGCACGCACACATTATGTTGATCGGCTTCGTGGTCTCTTTTATCTACGCTCTGTGCCACAAACTCTGGCTCGAGTGCGATACCTCGACGCTGGCAAAAATCCAATTGTACGTACACCAGGTAGGCACGCTTGTCGTACTGACTTGCCTGTTTCTGCTTTATGGGCAGTTCGTGGCCATCAACATACTTGACCCGATTCTGGCGATCTCGTCGCTGCTGGTATTACTGGGCGTGATTTTAATGAAGGTGATGTTTATCAAGGCAGGCAAGAAAAGCGCCGCCTAAGAAAGGTAAAACCGTTGAACGCACCCGGAGTCGCGTCCTTGTGACCCCGGGTGTTGTGCTTAGAACTTATAGGTCAGCATGACAGAAGCAGTGCGCCCTTCCGAAGGCTTCACGACAACGGAGTCAAACAGATCCGCCGAGGTGTAGTACTTTTCTTCGGTCAGGTTGTTGATCGACAACAGCACTTCGAACTGATCCATGACATAGCCCGCAGAGGCGGTCCATACCATGTAGCTCGGTAATTCGACCGTCTCCAACACGTCGGTGTAGGTAGAGGACGCATAGGTAAAGCCCAGGCTGCCCGTCAACTTACCGATCCCCATATCGCCAGCATAATTCAAATACATACTGGCACTGTCGTTGGGAAGACCACCACGATCGAGTTCCTTGTTGTAACCTACAAAGGTTTCACGAACACCGGCGATACGTCCACCGTAGACCTGCCAAGGCTCCAGCCCATTTTGTGCAGCAAATTCAGCCCCGTTAATGACGGCGAGTGCACCGTTGGACACCTCGGTGGTTTCGATGTGCGTCGCTGTGGCCGTCATCGACAAGGTTTCGGTCAACAATGCGCGCAATTCGAATTCGAGCCCGTCACTGTAGACCGCCACCAACGCACCGGTTTGCCCATCACGATAGCTTTTTTCCTGATCGAAATACGCTAAGGTCGAGTAAAGACGACCGTCTGCCAGGTTCATCTTCAATCCGATTTCAGCCAGCTCACTTTCCTGAAGGAAGGAGCCGTCTTCGACGGTTGCCGCGATGATGCCACCCAGCTGGTTTTTACTCAGCGAGCTGGACTGAGCGTAGGTTAAGTACGGTACAAATTTGCCATCAAAATCATAGCTGACACTGAGGTTATAGCTCAGCGCGTCTTCTGTATTGCTCACCGGCGATGGTGCGGTGACGCCATCATCACTGGCATAGTAGTAACCCAGCAAAGTTTGCGCTTCCTCTACCGCTTCTACATCGTACACGTCGTAGCGTGCACCTATGAGGACGTCCAGAGAACCGATACCAAGATCCGCCAAGTAGAACAGCCCCGTGTTGGCGTTAGTGCTGACCTGCTCTTCGTTAAAGTTACGTCGCACTGTCCCTTCTAGGCTACGCGCACCAGTTTCTTCATCGATAATGACTTCCGCATCCTGCCAAGGGTTTTCTTCGGCCCAGTCAATGCGATCGTCCGGCGTGGGGCCGACACTGATATCGCGAAAGTCAAAGGTTTCATCGTAGAACGCGTGATTCAAATCCAGATCTTCATAGCGATAGGACACGCCGACAATATGGTTTGCTTCGACGGCCCCAAAGCCTGCTTCAAAATTCAAGCTACTGCGGAATTCAGATGCATTCGCCCCCGGGTACAACGCGGTAAAGCCCCAGCTCTGGTACTTGGTGTGATCCATGTAGTCGTGGAAGAACTGGTTTTTCCATGTCACCCCGCTTGAAAACTGCGTAATAAAATCGAGGTAAAAGGTATACACTTCCGAGTCAGCGTAATCGAGCGTATCAATGAAGGTGGTGTCGTGATCGATTTTGGTTTCACCGACCGTGTCTTCCTGCAAAGCCACCGCCCCCACGCCTGGGCAGAAGATTTCAAAACCGTTGTAAACATAATTCCCCTCGCCTTCAGCAGCCGGCGAACAGAAAGAGCCTACATTTGAAAAAGAGGAGTTGATGGATGCCGGGAAAGGCCAGCCATCCGCAACAAAGCCACTTTCCTGAGGCAGCAGTCGATCGGCGCCGATAGGATTATCGGAATTTTTATTCGGTGCTGCGCCCGTAATATAGATATTGTTGTCGATAAGGTCTTGCGTGACCCTGTTCCAACCCGGCACCTGAATATGGTCGCCGGTCTGATATTGGAATCCAAACTCCATCGTGGTCGAAGCACTGAGGTCCAAATCCAACGCCAACTGGAACATATCGCCTTCGACTTCGTAGCCGTCATAGAACGACGCGCTGTCTTCAGTCTCAGCAAACAGATACACGCCCCCATTTCGACCCGCCACAGTAAAAGGAATGCCGAGTTCACCGGAAAGCACTTTTTGCTCGTAAGTGCCCAAGGTCAGATCCACGCGTCCGGTTGGCTCGCTGATGTATTTCGTCGTATCGCTTTTAGCGGATTTTGGAATGTAATTCAGCTGACCACCAACGCTACCAGAACCATAGAGCGGTGACACCGGGCCACGCATGATTTCCAAATCGCTTGCACCGCGAATATTGGTTTTAAATGCGCCCGGGTTGTCGATTCTGCGGAACCCGCGGAAAAAGTTATCGGCAGGTTCACCACGAATATCCATCGCGCCCTGAATACCGAAGAAGGAGCTGGTAAAGGCCCCCGGGGTAAGACGAACGAGGTCATCCACACTGCGCAAACCATAATTCACCACCAGATCCGAGGTCACGGCACTGACCGAGCGCGGTGTCTCCAGGAGCGTTTTATCAAAACCAAAAGCACTGCCTGACGGTTCGGTAGGAATTACGGAAAACTGATCATCCACGTCCTCCACCACAAAGTCTTCGAGCTCCGTGGTGTCGCCCTCCTGGGCTAAAACAGACTGAGAGGATAAAGTACCAGACAAGCACAGCATCGCCAAAGCCAGCCTGGAAAGTTGAAAGTGAGGTTTTGTCATTTGTCTTCTCCGAAAGTAAGTTCGAAGAGCAACGCAATTTATATGCCTAAAAGACGAAACACAAAAACCATCCAAGTGGTCAGTAATTTATATTGAATAACAAATTTATTTTGAGAAAAAATCCAGTTTTGTGGCTTTAAAACGGTGCTTGGTGCCGATTCCATGCCACAAAATCTGGCACCAAAATTCATGACCTGACAGTCAACTTTATAAAAAGACAAACTTTCCAATGAAGATCGCTGCGATGACATAGACCACCGCAGGGCAACGATGCGGCTTACCAGAAACAATCTTAATCAAAGCGTAGGAAATGAAACCCAGCCCGATGCCATCCGCAATGGAGTAGCCCAGGGGCATCGCAATCGCACTGATCACGGCCGGTGCACTTTCCGTATGATCATCCCAATCAAGATCGGCGAGGCTGCGCGTCATCAAACAAGCCACAAACAACAAAGCTGCCGCCGTAGCATAGGCGGGAACACTCTGCGCAAGCGGAGCAAAAAACAGACACAGCAAGAAACACAGACCGCATATCACCGCCGTCAAACCCGTTCGTCCCCCCGCCTCGACACCGGCCGCACTTTCGATAAAGCTCGTGGTTGATGAGGTCCCCAACAAAGCGCCGGCTGTGGTCGCACCCGAGTCCGCCAACAATGCTTTACCCAAGCGCGGCAATTTACCCTCTCGATCGACCAGGCCCGCGCGCGTCGACACGCCCACCATCGTTCCCGCTGTATCAAACACATCCACAATCAGGAGTGTCACGATCACGGTCACCATGGACACATTAAAGGCCCCTTTTAAATCCAGCTCGAGAAAGACTGGCGCCATGGACGGTGGCGCCGACACAAGACCTTTAAATTCTGCCGCACCACTGAACCAACCTACCGCAGCCACCAGCAACATGCCGATAATCACCGCGCCCGTCACGCGTCGATACGACATCGCGGCGATCAGTGCAAAGCCGGCAAGACACATCAATGCGCTGAAACTGGTTAAATCCCCCAGCGTGACCAGGGTCGCAGCACTGTCAACGACAATACCGGCCTGGCTCAAGGCAATGATGCCAAGAAACAAACCAATGCCCGCCGACATGCCCAGTTTGAGATTGCGCGGAATCGCATTGATCATCCATTCGCGCACCGGCAATACACTCAATATGATGAACAGAATACCTGACAGGAACACCGCGCCGAGCGCGACCTGCCAGCTATAGCCCATGCCCAACACGATGCCGTAGGTAAAAAACGCGTTCTGCCCCATGCCTGGCGCCTGCGCAATCGGGTAATTTCCAAGCACCCCCATCGCGACCGAGCCGATGGCCGCAGCCAAACACGTAGCAACGAAGACCGCACCAAAGTCCATACCGGCAGAGGATAAAATACCCGGATTCACCACAGTGATGTATACCATCGCCAGAAACGTCGTGACGCCGGCGATACTCTCTCGTCGAACCGAGCTCCCATGCGCTTGAAGTTGAAAATACTGTGTTACGTAATTCATATCGTTCTCATATTGACTGCTTTTTCATGTCGTCAGCTCGAGCCGCCTTTTCGGCACTCGCATACGCTTGCTTAATCCAGCCAATGCAATTTATGAACCAGACGGTCAGGATTACGTTAAGATCTAAAGCGGTCCTAAGAGCGACGGTTTGACCACTTCCTATTTGCATCGACGTTCAGGCCGGTGTAGGTTTACTGCCGAGGTAGGCACCATATTTGACCACATGGTCAACTTTTTAACCAAAAGAGTGCGCCACGCATCTGGCGCGTTTCCTAACGAGTACTAAGGGCGCGCACTTCGGCAACCCGAAGCTATGGTACAGCTTTTGCTCTCACCGGAATATTGCAACTTCGCCCGGCACCTTGGGCGGCCAGAATCAAACGCCGTTCGACTACGACCAAGACGCCACACGTGAGTGGCCACGATAACAAGAGAATATGAGTATTTTAATTCGACAGGCGCGGGTTCCCCACCTTGGTGTGGTCGACCTCCGAATCGCCCAATCGCGCTTCAGCGATATTGCAACGAAGCTCGAAAAACGGGACGACGACCGCATCATCGATGCGAACGGATGTCTGTTGTATCCGGGCCTGGTCAACACCCATCACCACCTCAGCCAAAGCCTCGCGAAAGCCGTGCCCGCTGCCATTAATTCAGATTTGAACCACTGGCTGGCGCAAGTCCCCTTCGCGCTGTGGCCCAAGTTGAACGCAGACCTTTTTTATCGCTGTGCCCTGCTTGGTTTTTATGAACTGCTTCGCTCAGGTGTCACCACCTGTGCTGACCATTTTTACCTCTATCACCGTGAAGACTGTCTGGATTTACAAGAAGCGTTGGTCGAAGCGGCAAAAACAGCGGGAATCCGATTGGTTTTGTGCCGAGGCGGCGCCACGCATCGCGGCAGCCACCGCGGCGCGCGGAGCTCGCAATTTGAACCGGAATCACTCACGCAGTATCTTGAGCGCAGTGAAGATCTGGTGAAGCGACACCACGATGCCAGTGCAGAGTCGACCTTCAGGGTCGCGCTCGCCCCTACCTCACTGGTACACACCAGTCCCGCCGAGCACTTGAAAACCATCGCGCATTTCGCGCGAGCGCGACAGCTTCGTTTGCATAGCCATTTACTCGAAGTCCCCTATGACGAAGAGGTTGCCCAGCGCGAACACGGGATGCCGGCTATTGAATACGCGGCCTCCGTCGACTGGCTTGGGCGCGATGTCTGGTTTGCCCACCTTGTCCATGCCGACGCGCAGGCGATAAAGCGACTCGGCGACAGCGGGACCGGTATCGCACATTGCCCAACGTCGAACCTTCGGCTCGGGAGTGGTATGGTGGACCTTCCAGCCATGCACCGCGCAGGAATGCCGATCTCCATCGGCGTTGACGGTTCCGCATCCTCTGAGAGTGCGAGTATGTTCAATGAACTGATGCTCTGCTGGCTGTTGCATCGCGGCCAAGGCGATGCCGAAGCCACTCACCCCGATCAGGTTTTGGACTGGGGCAGTCGAGGCGGCGCAGCACTGCTTGGCTTCGAAGAACTCGGACAAATTGAAGTGGGGCAGCTGGCGGACTTTTCGTTGATCGACCTCGATCAACCCCGCTTATGGGGCCTGTGGGAGCCGTGTTGGGCGCCGGTTGTGTGTGGCGAACCCTTGCACATCCAGTCTCTGTTCATCAACGGAGAGCCTGTGCTGGAAGACGCACAGCCAAAGGGTTTTGACATTCAGGCATTGCGCTACGCAATCCGCGAGGACGTAAAACGCCTGCAGGCTGGATGAGGTCTCTACCGACGTCCAGCGAAGGCCAATTCGCGCTACGTTTTAAGGCGCCGCGCTGGCCTGCAGTAACGAATTTGAAACAACACGTGTTGTGACCGCTCGTCCCTTCACGACCGCTAACTTAAGTTGACAACGACCATGGAAAAACGATTTATCACCGCAGATGAACTGCAGCTCGATTCCTTCAAGCTTGCCGAACAGATCTACACTCGGGGCTGTCGTCCGAACTTTATCGTCGGCGTCTGGCGCGGCGGCACGCCGACCGGTATCGTCGTACAGGAATACTTGGATTTCATGGGGGTAAAAACGGATCACATCGCGATTCGTACGTCGTCCTACTACGGCATCGACAAACAACACAAAGAAATTCAAGTCCATGGTTTGGATTATGTCGTGGACAATATCGATGCCGAGCACGAACTGCTGATTGTCGACGACGTCTTTGATTCAGGCCGCTCCATTCGTGCCATTATCGACAAACTGCAACAACGCTGCCGCCGCAACATGCCAGGCACCGTAAAAATTGCCTGCCCCTGGTTCAAGCCTCGCAGAAACGTCACCGATATCAAACCCGATTTCTACATGCATGCCACCGACAAATGGCTGGTTTTTCCGCATGAACTGCAAGGTTTAAGCATGGAGGAAATTCGAGCGGGGAAAGGGCCGGCGATTGCCGAAACACTCGCAAGACCGATGCAAAATTAAGCCGAGCAGCCCGTCGCTGGCGCTGGTTTGCCACATGACACCGCGCCACGACCCACGCCTCAGCCCCGAGGGCTGGAGCGAGACGCATCACCGCAGCGACGCGTCGGCTCCAAGTACACTCGCGCAACTTCCGGTCCTAATAAGCGTTCGATATCCGCTTCAATAAGGTCCGGGTTAAACGTCGATTCGCAGGCCGATGCGGGGAGGATGAATACGCGCTCCGCTCGCTGCCGGACTCGCTGTAAATGTTCTCCAAAATGCGCGTCGAAAATCTGACTTAAGGTGCCGTCGCGCTCTATTTTTTCCACGCCGTACCTTAAGCGCTGCGCCAGTTCCGGCCTTTCCGCACTGACGTTCGCATAGACCCGCAACGGGTAATACACGAATACCTGCTCATGTATTTGTAGATCGTTTGGCTGTGGGCTCCCCGCCAGGGCCGTCTCGGCCTCTACCACACCAAGCGCAACGTAGTCGAAGCGTCCGGCCTGCAACATCGAAAATAAATTCGAGAAATGAATACTCTCCACCACCTCGATATTGGCTAGTCGGTAATATTCATTGTCCTGCCAATGGGCGCCCTGACCGACGACCCATTCCTTAAAATCTTCCCCTTTTTCGACTGAGAGCAGGGCATCGCGTACATCCTTCCGCACGATAAGCTGACGCAAACCCAGCACACCGAACATCAGCGGAACATCCAGTTGCACGGTATTGTCACTTACCTTGCCAGGCGCCAGCGTCATCGCGCTAAAATCCACCTGAACATTCACACCCAGCGCCACTTCGCGTCTCACTCGCTGAGGGCTGGCATCAATATCGTAGAACGACAGCGAATACCCTCCATATTTGTCCTGAGAGGCCTCTAAAATCGCGGTAATCAACGCGCTGTGAAAGCCTTGCATCTCCGCGCTCCAGCCCGCATAACTGAACACGACACGCTCAAGCTCATTTTGTGGTGGCGTCGTCGCAGCGGCCATCCAAGGCAACCCGAAGCCCGCGAACACCAGCCAAACGCTCTGTCGAATTCTACGTATCAAAGCCATGCACACTTAATCACCCAAACCCTCTCTATTGGAGTATAAGCAAATCTCGGCACTTTGCCGTCCGGGCACAACAATTGCTAACCATATGGTCAGCTTTTCTGATTTATGACCTCGGCCCGCGCTGCTGCGACGGGGTAGGCATCGACGATGCTTCATGAACCGTCAAGCCCACAAGCCATGCACCGTTAAGGCGCCCAAACTCCATTGAGAATTAAGAAATCATGAGATATTTACGCAGCATCCTACCCGTCATGGGTTTGTTATTCGTGCTTCAAGCCTGTGAAAAAGCGGCACCGCCCGCAAGTGACTCGCCCAGCCCCATCCCTGTTAAAGTGGTCGTGGTCACGATGTTTGAACGGGGCGAAGTCGAAGGTGATGACGCAGGCGAGTTTCAACTTTGGGTGGAGGAAGGCGGCTTATCGAACAGTTTTGATTTTCCGCTAGGGGAATACCCACTCAGAATGAACGACGACGGCGTCCTGGGCATTTGCGTTGGCGGGGGCATCGCCAATGCGACCGCATCAATCATGGCCCTGGGTATGGATGCACGTTTTGATCTCAGCAAAGCCTACTGGCTGATTGCGGGCATTGCAGGCGGGGACCCTGCCGACATGTCCCTTGGCTCGGCGGCCTGGGCCAAGCATGTTGTCGACGGTGATCTCGTGTACGAAATCGACGCGCGTGAAATTCCCGCAGACTGGCCCTACGGTATGATCCCACTCGGCGGGAAAAAACCAGCCGACACACCCGAGGACATCTATACAGGATGGACACTGAACACCATCCATTTTGCATTAAATGACGCCTTGGCGGATTGGGCCTTTGAACTCACACGCGATGTCACACTGGTCGACGGGCCGGAAGTGGCTGAGTTTCGCAAGCAGTTTCCAGACTATCCCAATGCGCAGCGCGCCCCCTTCGTCACCCTGGGCGATACGCTGAGCGCGAGCACCTATTGGCACGGCGTCCATCTCAATCAATGGGCGAACGACTGGGTAAGCCTGTATGGCGGAGAAAACGCAAGTTTCTTAACGAGCAATATGGAAGACAGCGGCACACTCACCGCATTAAAGCGACTCAGTCGCGAACAGCGGGTGGATATGGCACGCGTCATGGTGCTGCGCACGGCCAGTAATTTTACTATGGCACCCAGTGATAAGAGCAGCGCCTGGAGCACGACGGCGCCCTATCCCGATCAAGGCATGCCCGCAATACGCAACGCTTTTATCGTTGGGCAGCACGTGGTCAATGCCCTGACCAGCAACTGGGAAAAATTCGAGGCGGAGACGCCGGCATCGACGCCGGACTAAATCCTCATCACGCGCTGGCGCGAAGCGCCAGCCGTCGGGCAGCGTCACTGTGCTCAGCGCGAAGCTGGGCTAGGTCCAGACCGGGAATGTTGCCATCGCGCACACGCCACTGCCCGGCAACCATCAGATCACTGACACGATGAGCCCCGCACAATACCAGCGCTGCAATCGCATCGTGACTCCCCGAAAAACGCAACTCATCCAGGCGAAACAACGCCAGATCCGCTTGCGCACCGAGGTGGAGGCGACCGAGTTCAGGGCGACCTAATACGCCGGCGCCTCCCGAGGTACCCCAGCGCAGGGCATCGTGGTGCGTCACCCGCGCCGAACCGTACTGCAAACGCTGCAATAGAAACGCCTGGCGTACTTCTTCCATCATGTTCGAACAATCATTCGATGCGGAGCCGTCTACGCCGAGGCCTACCGGCGCGCCGAGCGCTTCCAGTTCGAGTACCCGCGACATACCGGATGCCAACATCATGTTCGAACTGGGGCAATGGGACACACCGACCCGATGCTTACCGAGGCGTTCGACTTCTTCGTCATTAAAGTGAATACCATGAGCCAGCCAGACGCCAGGTCGCAACCAGCCCACACTTTCTAAGTAGTCCAGTGGCCTCTGTCCAAAGCGATCAAGACAAAATTGATTTTCGTCCTGAGTTTCGGCCAGATGCGTGTGCAGCAGTACACCATATTGTGTTGCCAGATCTGCACTGGCCTGCATTAATTCGGGCGTGACGGAAAAGGGCGAGCACGGTGCCAGCGCAATTTGTGTCATCGCACCGTCCCCCGCATCGTGGTAGGCCTTGATGAGACGCTCACTCTCTTCGAGAATGGCCGCTTCATCTTGTACGACGCAATCTGGAGGCAAGCCGCCAGAAGAGGTGCCAAGGCTCATTGAGCCGCGCGTCAGTACCACACGCATGCCCATTTCCTGGGCCGCCGCGACCTGAATATCGATCGCGGCAGTGACCTCTCGGTTAAACAGGTAGTGATGGTCCGACGCGGTAGTGCAACCCGACAACATTAATTCGGCTAAGGCCAGCTTGGTCGAAAGCCGAATACAGTCTTCATCCAAGCCAGCCCAAACGGGATACAGATTGACAAGCCACTCGAAGAGTTCTTTGTTCAACGCCGCGGGCAGCGCTCGCGTCAGTGTTTGATAAAAATGGTGATGGCAGTTAATCAGCCCGGGTATCAGCACCCGATCACGACAATCAAATTCTTCATCCACGGGCAGGGTCGGTGCTGCGCCTGCGGCAACATGTTCCACAATACGCCCCGCTTCGATGACAATTCCGCCACAGGCACCTTGCTTTTCATCGACTTCGGGCAGCCCCGTCCAGACTGCCGCGGGCGATTTGAGAAAAATCCGACTCATACTTTCACCGGCGGCTCCAGGCCCACACCTCGAAGGATGGTACCACTGAGAAAATCCGAGATCTGTTCGATCATTTCTGGCTCATACTCAGCACGATTCATAATAGTGAGTACCTGAGCATCAAAATCCGCGTAGTGTTGCGTCGATGACCAGATCAAAAAGATCAACTGCGCCGGATCAATTTCACGCATCTTTCCTTGATGTATCCATTGTTCAATCACTTCAGATTTCTTTCGCACGAAAGGACGCATTTTATTTCGCATGTAATCTTTTAACAGCGGCGCGCCCTGAATGATTTCCATCGCAAACAACTTGGAAGACTTCGGGTGGCTAATAGCCAGTTCGACTTTTTGCCGGATGAAGTGATCTAACACTTCAGCGGGATCGTCTTCGACGTGGATATCATCAAAATAGTCGTTCCACAACTGAATAATTTCATCGAGCACAGCCACATACAAATTGGATTTGCGCTTGAAATAGTAGTGCACATTGGCTTTCGCAATCCCCGCCTTATCGGCAATAGCCTGGATACTCGCGCCATTGTAGCCTTTTAGCACAAACTCATCGCGTGCCGCATCCAGAATTATTTCCAGATTTTTATCGCGAATTTTTCCGCGCTTGTACTTTCGCTTGCTATCGTTCTCTTCGAGCAACTCTTCAGAAGACTCTATCATTAAACCGCCCTGACACTCAGTTAATGCAAAAACTCAAGAATCCAGTTTACCAAGGACACCCTGAACTAACCACTCCATCGACATGAGCACGTCATCTGTCGCCACTTCGTCGTGCTGGATTTTAATTTCTCCGGCTTGATCCTTGATCGGACCTTCGAAAATCCGGAATTCGCCCGCCGCCATGGCACTGCGCACCGATTCCACGTTTGCTAAGACTTCGGCGGACACAAAGGGCGCAATCGAGACAAGCTCGGATGCGTTTTCTTCCACACCGATCCAGCGATTTTTGCTCTGCCAGGTGCCGTCGAGTTTCTCTTGGACAATTTTCTGATAGATCGGATACCAATTGTGCGCAACAGACGCCAAATGATATTCGCCGGCCGCCGCCGAGCGATCCGTTTGATAGCCGATGGCATAGACACCTTTGGCCGCCGCCGCACTCATAACCGAGGCGGTTTCGGTATGATGGGTCACCACATCAACGCCCTTAGCCATCAGGATCTCCGTCGCTTCGCGCTCTCGCCCGGCATCACTCCAGCTGTTCACCCATATTAATTCGACGACCGCGTCGGGGTTCACGGCTTGTACGCCAAGCGTAAATGCGTTAATGCCTCGAATCACTTCTGGAATGGCAAACGATCCCACATACCCTATGCGCTGAGACTGGGTCGTCGCGCCCGCCAACATACCGCTTAAATACCGCCCCTGGTACGCGCGAATCTGATAGACACCCAAATTTTTTGCCATGCGATATCCGGACGCATGCTCAAAAGTGACGGCGGGAAAGCGACGTGCAACCTTCTGCGTCGGATTCAAAAAACCAAATGATGTGGCAAAGACCAGATCGTAGTCACTGCGTGCGAACTTTGTTAATACACGCTCAGCATCCACACCGGGTGCGATACCATCCACCGCCGTGGTACGGATGGCGTCACCGTAGAACGCTTCAAGTTTTTCTCGAGCCTGCTCATGCGACAAGGTCCAACCGCCTTCACCTACAGGGTTTTGATGAATAAATGCAATGTTCAGCGGTTCAGCCACTACGCTGCCAACAGGCACCAATAACACTGGCACCAGCAGACGACAAACACACCTTCGCAAAAAAGAACTCAAGCTCAACATACTTCACCTATTCGATACATTAAAATTTTGGCCTAACGACGCGGGCTCGGAGCGGCTTACGCGCAATGCAGATAAAATCAGCAGGACTACAATGGTCAGCACATAAGGCATCATCGCCGCAATACTGCCGGGCATGCGCCAACCCAAGTCTCCCAATACAAGGTTCACCACGGCGAAAAAGCCGAAGAGCAGCGCCCCCAGCACGAGGTAGCGCAACTGCCTTCCCGCAAACACCACCAAGGCCAACGCAATCCAGCCCCGCCCCCCGCTCATGCCCTCGGCCAACACTGGGGTGTACACCATGGAGAGATAGGCACCGGCGAGCCCAACACACACCGCGCATAGCATCAGCGCCTGAAAACGAATGCGGTTCGGGTGATAACCCAAGGCGTAGGCACTGGATGGGGCGTCACCCACAGCGCGAACATGAAGCCCCCAGCGCGTGCGGTAGAGCAGCCACCAAATCAGCGCCACGCTGAGCGCGGCGACGTAGACAAAGCCGTCCTGAGAAAAAAGCGCAGCACCCAGTAGCGGAACGTGTTGCAACAGGGGTATCGGCAGAGCGGGCAATGGCGTCGCGGCAGCACCCAACTCAATGCTGGCGAGTAAAGCCGCAAGACCGACACCAAACAAGCTCAACGATAAACCGCTGATCACCTGCCCCGCGCGAAAACGAAAGACAAGCAGCGCGAAAAGCGTATTTAATAGCAGCGCGGATATCACCGCAGCAACCAGGGCCCACAACCACGAGCCCGTGTAAAACTGAGTAAGAAAACTGACTACAGCACTGACGGCCACAACCCCCTCCTGACCCAGATTCAGTACACCGCTTTTTTCGAGCAGTAAAATGCCAAGGCCCGCGAGTAAGAGCGGCGTCGCGGCACGAACCGCCGAGAAGAAAATCGCGTCCAGTAGTTCCGGGCTCACTCGTGCGCCCCCTTTGTCCAGCGTTGCGATATCAACAGATAAAACAGAATCAGACCTTGCAGGGTCGCAGAGCTCGCGGCCGGGAATTCAAAATAGATTTGCAGGGACTCCGCACCAACCATGACCACGGCCAGCACCACCGCCGCGAAAAACATCCCCAACGGGTGTTGACCGCCGAGGAACACACAAATAATCGCACTGAAGCCATATCCCAAAGACAACTGAGGGATCAATTGACCTACTGGGCCTGCCACCTCGCCGCCTCCGGCCAAACCGGCCAAGGCACACAGGTGATGAGCACAAACAGAACGATGCGCGTCGGCGCGATCCCGGCATTTTTTGCCGCAGCAGGTGATCGCCCGAGTAAGCGCAATTCAAAGCCCAAGCGAGTGTATTTCAATACCCACCACACCAGAGGCCCTAAGACGAAAGGGAAAACCAACAAAAGATTCGCGCGCACCGATTCCGAAAACAGCGGCAATTGAGTATGCGGGGAGAACAGGGCCGACTCGGGAAACGCATAACCATTCGGGTCCTTAAGCGGCCCATTCACCAAATACATCAACAAGTGGACCGCGATGTAATTCAGCATGATCGTACTGAGAATTTCGCTCACACCAAAGCCCGTTTTCAACAGTGCGGCACACCCTGCATACAATGCCCCACCGACACAACCGGCCAATAACACCAGCACCCAGGCTCCGGGAAAAACCACAGATTCCAACCAAAGCGCCGTTGCACCCGCCGTCATGGCGCCGGCCAAAAACTGGCCCTCCGCACCGATATTCCAAACACCGCTGCGGAAACACAGCAGCAAGCCCAGTGCGCAGATATAGATAGGGACCACTTTTAAACTCAGTTCACTCAGTCCGTAGGCATCGCGCAAAGGCTCAACAAAAAAATACTGCACCCCTTCGAGCGCCGGTACCCCCATGAAAGGCAGAATGCATGCTCCCGTCAGCATCGCCAAAAAAACTCGCCGCGACAGGCGCGAGCCATTGCCAGGCCGCACCACTATTCACCCACTGCAACACGCTGCCCTCCGTTTCCAAAAGCCAGTCCCGACATCCACTCACCCAGTTGTTGCCGACTGAGGGTGACGCGCGCGATCAGCGGAGAGAGCTGCCCGTCGTGTAACACGGCAATCGCATCCGTCTGTGCCAGCAATTCATCGAGGTCTTCCGACAAGACGACGACCACCGCTCCGTCATCGGCGACCTGACGCAACTGTTGCCAGATAAAGGCCGCAGAGCGTATGTCCACGCCCCAAGTCGGCTGATGACAGATCAACACTTGCGGCTGCAGACTTAGTTCTCGGGCGAGGATAAATTTCTGCAAATTACCGCCGGAAAGACTTCCCGCTCGTGCTTCCGGCCCCGCGCAGGCAATATCGAATTGATCGATCAATGCACTGACGCGAGCTTTTAACTCGCCCCAGGGAATGACCGTGGCCGGATGTTTTAATCGGTATTTTGCGTAATAGTTTTCGAGCAGTGTCATTGAAGGCTCAACACAGCGTTCTTTACGCTCTGCCGCAATCACGCTGATACCCAACAGGTAGCGTTGCGCCAGCGTCAACGAGCCAAGCGCGCGCCCTTGATAGGATAATTGCCCGTCGGCCCCCATAAGCTCGCCACTGATCGCATCCACCAGAGCGTTTTGCCCACTGCCGGACACCCCCGCAACACCACTGACCGCGCCACTGGGAAACAGCACATCGACGGCTTTCAGCGGCGCACCTTGCGCGCCACCATAAGGTGTCGTCAGCGCATTTAAGGCCAAGCCCTCCTCTCTCAAGGCTTGAGTGTGACGTTCTCGTGAGGCGCTTTCGATATCGCCTCCGACCATGAGGCTCGCTAAGTGCGCCTCGCCCACCTCTACCGGTGAGCAATGCCCAACGACTTTTCCTCTACGCAATACGGTCGCCTGAGACGCAATGCGACACACTTCATGCAGCTTGTGCGAGACATACACAATGCTGCAGCCTTCCAAACTGAGCCGCTCCAGAAGCGTCAGGAGCTGATCCGCCTCGTCCACGGTCAGTACTGCGGTGGGTTCATCAAGGATGAGGAGCTTCAAGTCGGGCTGGAGCAGACAGCGCAGAATTTCAATTTGTTGGCGCTGTCCTAAGGCCAGCTCAGAAACACACGCCGTCAACGACAGGTTCAAGCCCAGTTGCGTCATTTTTTCCTTTGCTCGGAGCGCCAAAGACTGGCGTGATACCGATTCCACCACCGACGCGTGTAAATAGAGGTTGTCGAGCACATCCAGTTCAGGGAAGAGGGAAAAATGCTGCATTACAATGCCGATGCCCAACTTTCGTGCATCTTGAGGCCCCAGGATCTCGCGCTCGCGTCCCTCCCAGAGGATCGCGCCCTCATCGGCTTGCGTCAGGCCGTAAATCATCGACAGCAGTGTACTTTTGCCTGCCCCATTCTCCCCTACCAGCGCGTGGATTTCCCCTGCCGCAACACGTAGAGAGATCGCATCATTCGCACAGACTTGAGCATAGCGCTTGGAGAGGGCAACCAGCTCCAGCCGGGGAGCGTATTTTTTTCCTGACCAGTTAGACAAGTTGAAGCCAATTTCAATTTTAAAACCAGCTCGATGCAACTTGCACGCCACAACAGAAAAACACCATAGCGGAGAAAGACTCGCGGTTTTTGAAGAAAAACCCCATAATTTATCGTGTTAATGCGCTACCACGCCCAAATCCAGCGCCGGCACGGGCGTTCATTTTGAGAGGCTTCGCCCCGCGTAATTATGCATTCACTAAGCTCAGACAAATTCCTGTCTATCTGGCCAGCTTTTTGCAATCATGTTCGAGAACACCGATACTGAACTCATTCCGATTGACGCCGTTTGGCCACCGGGATAGCGAGAAGTACCCACTCAGCAATGGCGAAAAGCGTGAACATACTGATCAACAACACAAGCTACGAACTCGAAGGCCAGGCGGCACATGCCACGCTACTGCAATTCGTACGACAGCAAGCCGGCTTGACCGGCACGAAAGAGGGTTGCGCCTCGGGCGACTGCGGCGCCTGCACCGTACTCGTTCGTGAAACGGAGAGCGCTTCTCCGACTTTCCGCTCTATTAATGCCTGTATTACGCCGCTTCACGCGGTAACCGGCAAACAGATTTTTACGGTAGAACACCTATCCGACGGCGACACACTGCACCCCGCACAAGCGGCCATGGTCGCCTGTCACGGCAGCCAATGTGGCTACTGCACACCCGGCTTTGTCATGTCACTCGCGGCGCTACACGAAAATGCGAAGGGGCACGATGAACCCCCTCTACGCGAGGCGATCTGCGAGGCCATTTCCGGCAATCTCTGTCGCTGCACTGGCTACCGCCCGATCATTGAAGCCGGGCTTAAAATGCCCCAATTTGGTGAGCACGCCCTTGAAGTTGGCAATATCGAACTGAGCAACACCGCGTCCGAAGCGGGCCATGCCTCCTATGCGCGCCCGCGTTCAGAGCACGAATTACAGGCTGCAATGCGCGCCCTCCCCAATGCGGTCTTGGTCGCCGGAGGTACAGATCTCTGGCTTGAGGTCACGCAACGTTACACCCCCTTCGAGCAGGTGATTGATCTGAGTGAGATCCCATCCCTGACATGCATTACTGAAAATGAGGACAACCTGGTGTTGGGCGCCGCGGTGCGCTACGCACAATTAGAAACGCGCTTTAAGTCCATCCCTGCCATTCATGCGTTGCTGTCTCGTATTGCCTCGCGCCAAATACGCAATCGAGGCACCATCGGTGGCAACATCGTCAATGCCTCACCGATCGCCGACCTGCCGCCATTGTTGTTGTGCCTGGATGCCGAGCTCGAACTCATCGATGACGAGGGCCAGGCTCGTCGGATAGCGCTTGAGGATTTTTATCAGGGCTACAAGCAGACCGCGCTCGCAGAGAACGAATATCTCGCCCGTATCCACATTCCCAAAACGCAGCTCGACGATACCTTGCACTGCTTCAAAATCAGTAAACGCTTCGAAGACGACATCAGCAGTGTGATGTTGGCCGTGCGGATTGCGTCATCCACTGAGTCCGACAAAGCCGACACCGTGCGTGTCGCGGTAGGCGGTATGGCAGCCACGCCATTGCGCTTACCTCAAGTCGAAGCGGCACTAAAGGGCACCGACATTGGCAACCCAGACAGCCTCGCTCGCGCTAAAGAGGCCTTGCAATCGTTGCAACCGCTCGACGACGTGCGCGCCAGTGCAGCCTACCGTATGGCCATGGCCCAGGCACTTCTGGAAAAAGCCTGGCGCGCTGGACGCGCGACGCCCCTGTCGATTTGGTCGCCTGAAACCGAAGGAGACCGACATCATGCGTAAATTGCCTGAAGCCGTCCCTCACGGCAGCCACAAAGCGAGCCCAGAGCATGAGTCCGCAATCAAGCACGTAACGGGTACCGCCGAGTACATTGATGACATGCCGGAATGGCCCAATACCCTGCATATCGCGACAGGGCATTCCGAGCATGCACGCGCAAAAATTCTGAGCATGGACCTGAGCGAGGTGGTCAAAGCGCCGGGCGTACGCGATGTGATTACCGTCGATGACGTTCCCGGGAACCCCGATATTTCCCCCGTGTTTCACGGCGATATGTTGCTCGCGCGCGACGAGGTGCAGTATGTCGGCCAACCGGTTTTTGCGGTTGCCGCGACCAGCCTGGAAGCCGCCAAGCGCGCCGTGCGCCTGGCCAAAATTGAATATGAACCGCTGCCGGCCATCCTTCACCCAAAGACATCGTTGGCCCAGCAGGATTTCGTCCTCCCGACTCATACCATTGCGCGAGGGGACGCAGACAAAGCGCTTAGCGACGCACCGTTGCGCACACAAGGCGAGCTGTATATCCGAGGTCAGGAGCATTTTTACTTGGAGGGTCAGATCAGTCTGGCCATTCCAACAGAAGACGGCGGCGTACATATTCACGCGTCATCGCAGCACCCTGCCGAAGTGCAAAAGTTGGCCGCGCAGGTGCTGGGTGTGCCCATCGGCCTAGTCCAGGCCGAAACACGGCGCATGGGCGGAGGCTTTGGCGGCAAGGAAAGTCAGGCTGCAGCGCTCTCGTGCATGGCTGCCGTGTTCGCCGTTCGCAATCGCTGCCCGGCGAAATACCGAATGCCTCGCCAGGATGACATGGTACAGACGGGCAAGCGCCACGATTTTTGGCAACGCTTCGACATCGGCTACGATCAGCAAGGCCAGATTCTCGGCGTGGATTGCGAGCTTGTCGGTAAATGTGGGTGCACTGCGGACCTCTCGGACGGCGTGGTCGACCGGGCCATGTTTCATACCGATAATGCGTATTATTATCCCCATGCCCGAATCACCGGATATCGAGGAAAAACCCATACTGTCTCCAACACCGCGTTTCGAGGTTTTGGCGGCCCCAAAGGTGTTCTGCTCGCCGAGGCGATGATCGAGGAGGTAGCACGGAAAACAGGTTTAGACCCGTTAACGGTACGCAAACGAAATCTCTACCAAGGCGATCGCAATACCACGCCCTACGGGCAGAAGGTGGACGATGAGGTCCTGCCAGAATTAATTCAACAGCTTGAAACCAGCGCATCTTATTGGGCGCGCCGGGAAGCCATCACCGAATTTAATCGCAATAACAGTGCGTTCAAAAAAGGCCTGGCCCTCACCCCGGTGAAGTTTGGTATTTCCTTTACCTCCAAGCATTTGAACCAGGGCGGCGCCCTCCTGCACATTTACACCGACGGCAGCGTGCATGTCAGCCACGGAGGAACGGAAATGGGGCAGGGGCTTTACACCAAGGTTGCGCAAATTACCGCCCGGGCGCTAGGCATTGATTACAGTCGCGTCCGCGTGGCCTCCACACGCACCGACAAAGTCCCCAACGCATCCCCGACGGCGGCCTCCGCAGGCACAGATTTGAACGGCATGGCCGCATTCAACGCCGCCAAAATCCTGCGCGAGCGCCTGCGGGATTTTGCGGTAAAAGAATACGCCATCGAACCGGAAGACTTTTCCATTGAGAATGATCTGGTTCATCTCGGCAAAAACACCATGGCGTTCCCCGACCTGGTCAAAGCTGCCTATTTTGCGCGTGTCTCCCTGTCAGCGACCGGATTTTATAAAACGCCACGCATCGGCTACGACCGCAAGGCGGCGCAAGGCCGCCCTTTCCTCTACTTCGCGCATGGCGCGGCCGTGTCGGAAGTCCTTGTCGATGCATTTACTGGCGAGTACCGCGTCACGCGCGTGGACATATTGCATGACGTCGGACACTCCTTGAATCCTGCAATTGATATCGGTCAAATTGAAGGCGCCTTCGTACAGGGCATGGGCTGGCTTACGACCGAAGAACTTGTGTGGGATGACAAGGGTCGCATTTTGTCGAACAGTCCGGCCAATTACAAAATCCCCACGGGGGCAGATGTGCCGGAAGCCTTTCATGTCGCACTGTTTGACCAACCCAACCGCGAAGAATCTATTTACCGATCCAAGGCCGTGGGTGAGCCGCCGTTAATGCTGGCCATTTCTGTATGGTCGGCCTTGCGCGACGCTTGCGCCGCAGCCGCCGATTACCATTACGCACCTCCACTTGCTGCTCCGGCAACCCCGGAGCAGGTTTTTTTCAGCATGGAGGCCGCGCGCGCCTACCGAGCGGACAGCACGCACCGCAAGGAGTCAGAACATCATGATGCATAGCACCCCCTGGCCCGAGGCCCTACATCATTTACACGAGCATAAAATCGCCTACGTGTTAATTACAGTACTCGGTACTCACGGTTCAGCCCCGCGCAAAGCTGGGGCAAAAATGCTGGTCACGGCCGATGAAAGTTATGACACCATCGGCGGGGGTAAACTCGAATACCGTGCAGTGGAGCACGCCCGAGCTTTGTTAAAGCGAGGTGAGGCCATGCAGGACCTCGAGCACATTGCCCTGGCCAGCAAGACTCAGCAATGTTGCGGAGGCAAAATGAGTATTCTCTACGAATGCTTCGCCGCGCCGCTGCAGCGTATCCACGTCTACGGCGCCGGTCATATTGCGCGAGAGCTGCTGCCGCTGATTGCCAAACTCCCTGTCCAGCTGCATTGGGTCGATACCCGTGAGGCTTTGCTTGAAGCACCCGCTGGAGTCCTGACGGAATGCCACCTCTACGAGCAGTATTGCGAGCACATCGCCAACGTGAATGACGGTGACATCCACCTGATCATGACGCACGACCATGCCGCTGACTACGCACTTGTCGAAGCCTTACTCGACAGAAAGCATCAGCGATTTATCGGGATGGTGGGCTCTGAAACAAAAGCACTGCGCTTTCGCCGTCGCCTGCGCAGTGCTTCGTTCAGCGACGACGACATCGCCCAATTATGCAGCCCCCTCGGCTTACTCGATATTCCGGGCCAAACCCCTTTTCATATTGCCATTTCCATCGTTGGGCAACTTTTGACCCTGCTGGAAGCGGACACACAGCCGTCGTCTTCCAAAAGCGGCGTCAGCTGGCCCCAGCTTAAACAACACTATCTCGCTAATGAAACCGTAGAAACAGACAATGGACATTCAAGTCTTTAATTCGCTTTCGAGCGAAGAGCAAAAACGCCTGCTGATGCACTGCTGCCACTGCCCAACATGGGTAGAGCGCGTACTCTCGACAGGCCCTTTCGAGTCGGAGCCGAATTTATTGGACACGATGGAAAAAGAGTGGCGCTCGGCCAGCGAAGCCGAATACCTGGAGGCCTTCGCCGCGCACCCTCGCATCGGAGATATGGAGGTGCTGCGCAACCGATTTGCGAAACAGGCTCACAAGGAACAAGGGCAAGTTGCCCAAGCCAGCGACGCCATCCTGACAGAATTGAAATGCCTCAACGATCGCTACTTCGATCGTTTCGGCTTTATTTTTATTATTTGCGCGAGTGGTAAATCTGCAGCCGAAATGTGCGTTGCCCTATCGGAACGACTCAACAATCCACGAGAAGAAGAAATTAGCAACGCCGCACACGAGCAACTCGCGATCATGAAACTGCGCTTTGCGCAATTGGACCTTAACACAGCGGGAAATCTATAATCATGCCTCCATCCGCGAAAGCCCCTATTACAACCCATATTCTTGACCTACACACGGGTACACCCGCGAAGGGCGTCCTGGTATCGCTGTACTCACCGCTTGACGATAAGCCTTTGTGCTCCGCGTCGACGAATGATGACGGGCGCGTATTGCACTGGCCCGAAGAATTTACACTGCACAGCGGTATTTGGACACTCGTATTTCATACGCAGGATTGGTTTAAAGCCCAACAGCGCTCATGCTTTTTTGCCGATATCCGCCTGCCCTTTGTCGTGGACCATACCGATGAGCACTACCATGTACCGTTATTGCTAAATCAATTCGGCTTCTCGAGCTACCGAGGCAGCTAGCGTGGAGGCCAAGCACTATCGCGCTCGCGTCGCGCATTTTCGTTCAGGCTTTGCGTCGAAAGCCGAGGCGTTTGAATATATTGATGATGCCGTCCTGTCACTGGAAAATGGTCGAGTCCAGCAACTTGTGCCCGCATCAGAAGCGTTCAAGCAAGGTCTGAACCCGTCAACCGTTATCGACAAACAGGGCGCATTAATTTTCCCCGGATTGATTGACGCACACGTTCATGCGCCGCAATTAAATATCATCGGCTCCTACGGCGAGCAGCTTCTTGAATGGCTGAACACCTACACCTTTCCCGCCGAGTCTGCGTTTGCATCCGTTGAGTACGCGCTGGAAAAGAACCGTCAGTTCCTACATTCTCTGCTGCGCCACGGTACGACCACGGCCGTTGTCTTCAGCACCAGCCACCGCCACGCCTGTGCACAACTCTTTGAACTGGCGCTCGAAAAAAAGATGCGCATTATTGCGGGCAAAGTACTGATGAACCGCAACGCCCCTGCCGCGTTGAATGACCATGAAACCGGCATTGCAGACACCCGCAAACTGATCGAACAATATCACCAGAGAGGTCGCTTGGGCTACGCGGTCACGCCTCGATTCGCCGGGACCTCCACCCCCGAACAATTACAACGGGCCGGGCAGCTCGTCGATGACTACCCCGGCCTCTGGGTGCATACCCATTTAAGTGAAAATAAAGCGGAAATCGATTGGACGCTCGGCCTCTTTCCCGAGGCATCCGATTACCTGGACTGCTACGAGCGCTATGGTCTGCATACCGCCAAAAGTATCTTTGCGCACTGCATCCATCTCACCGACAGTGAACGCCAGCGGATTGCGGACATGGGCAGCACCGTCGCATTTTGCCCCTCGTCGAACCTGTTTCTCGGCAGTGGCCTACTGAATTTAAAACAGTTGCAAGCGATGGGGATTCACTATGCCCCGGGATCGGATGTCGGTGCGGGCACCAGTTTAAGCATGTTCCGTACGTTAGCCGATGCCTACAAGGTGACGCAACTGCAACAACACAGCTACTCCTCACTGGAAGCGCTCTACGATGTGACCTTGGGTGCGGCAACGTCACTGCGGCTCGATCAGTACATTGGCAATTTTGAAAAAGGCAAGGAAGCGGATTTTATTGTGCTCGACGCGCGCAGCCACCGCTGCTTGAGCACGCGTGTTTCTCATTGTCGAACCATCCAAGAGGAACTGTTCGCTTACATCACGATGGCGGATGACCGTCTGGTGCAAGAGACCCACACCATGGGCGAGTGCGTCTATACACAACAAGGAAATCGACATTGATTGAATCATTGATCTTAGACTGGTTGAACCTTTTCTTTCGCTGGTTCCACGTCATCGCTGCGATTGCCTGGATAGGTGCATCCTTCTATTTCGTCTGGCTCGATACCAGCCTCTCGCCCGCGCCTGCGGCCAAGCAGGCGCAAAATATTCGCGGTGAGCTTTGGGCATTCCATGGAGGTGGCATTTATGAGGTCAATAAATACCATTCCAAACCGGAAACCATGCCGGCGAACTTGCACTGGTTTAAGTGGGAGGCTTACGCTACTTGGCTCACAGGCATATTGTTGATGTCGGTGCTGTACTACAGCCAGGCGCGTCTCTATCTACTCGACGAAACGAGCTGGTTGCCCGGACCGGCAGCGGCCATTGCCTTCAGCGTGAGCTTTCTTGCGATTGGCGTGGCCCTGTACGAATGTTTATTTAAGGCACTGGTAGACAAGCATACACCCTCACTCGTTGCGGGCATTGTGCTGCTTTGCCTCGCCGCCTGTTTCATTGCGGACGCCAGCTTTAGCGGTCGAGCCGCCTATCTGCACGTCGGTGCACTACTGGCCTCCATCATGGCCGGCAACGTATTTTTCGGCATCATTCCCGCCCAAAAACGCTATATTGCCGAGCTTGAGCGCAACCCGGAACCGGATCTACAAGGCATGTTGCGCGCACGGCAGCGCTCCCTGTTTAACAATTATTTCACGCTGCCCGTCATCTTCTGCATGATCAGCAATCATTATGCTGCACTCTACAATCATGAACTCAGTGTCTTTGCGCTGATTGCGATATTGAGTCTTACCGCGTACGCGCGTCATTTTTTCAATCTCCGAAACGCGGGTCACACCCGTCCTCATATCCTCATTGTGAGTGTCTGTGGCCTTATATTGCTCGCCACCCTGCTTGCGGCCTACCCGCATTTAAAAGCGGCGCCCTCGGAGACGCTCGAGTCTGAAGAAGATAACGCGGCTGAATCGATTCCTAGCGCGATTGAAACGCCCGATCCCTATGCGCATATCGAGCAACTTGTTCGAACACACTGTGCCACCTGCCACAGCGCATCCCCAACACAACCTGGCTTTCTCGCCGCGCCGGCGGGGCTGCTCTTTGAAAACGCCGATCAATTGAAAGCGGGCGCCGCGCGAAGCCTCCCGGCCGTTGCAAGTGGCTACATGCCGCTAGGCAATATTACCGGGCTAAGCAAACAAGAGCGGCAGGCGCTCGTACAATTTCTGGAGGCATCACCATGAGTACTTTAATCCCCGTCGTCGACTTTTCAGCCGCAGGGGGAACCGATCCCGAACAACTGGCAGAGTTGTCAGAGTCGATTAAACATGCACTCACCAGCACCGGCTTTCTCGCACTGAAAAATACAGGCCTGTCGCCCGATTTAATTCAACGATGTTTCTCCGAAGCCGAGGCCTTCTTTTCTCAACCTTTTGAAGAAAAACAGCCCTACGCATACCGTAAAGCCAGCGAGAACTTTGGGTACCTGCGACAGGGTGACGAGTATTTGGACCCCGGCGCGGGAGCCGATGTCAAAGAAAGTTTTACCATGCGTTACGCCACGCATTACAACGAAGATGCCTCGCGTTGGCCTTCCGAATCTTTTCGCCGTACCGTATTAGATTTTTACGCCGAAGGCAACGCGATTGCACACCGCATGCTGTGCATTTTTTGATCGGCTATTTGACAAGGAGCCCGGGTTTTTTCTCTTCCCGACACTGCGGTGAAAACATCACGATGCGTGTGCTTCACTACCCGGTCATTGATACCCAGACACTCAATCCAGACCAACTCGGCGCGGGCGCGCACACCGACTACGGTACCATCACCCTGCTGTTTCAGGATGGGGTGAGCGGCCTGGAAGTCTGCGACAAAAATGGACGCTGGCACACAGCACCGGCGGACAAAGATCTTGTGGTTATCAATACCGGTGATTTGATGGCAAGGTGGAGCAACGATACTTTTCGATCAACGCCACATCGCGTACAACCGCGAAGTGTGGCACCGCAACGCTACTCCATCGCCTTGTTTATTGATCCAGACAGCGCTGTGGAAATTGAAACGCTGCCGAACTGCATCACAGCGGAGAGGCCTAACCGCTATACACCGGTAAGCGCTGGGGAACACATTCAAGCGAAAATCGAAGCCAGTCAACAGGCTGCAAAACAGAAGCAGAGCGCTACGGAGCCGGCTTAGTGGCATTTCAAAAAAGCGGGAAACGTCGTCCAAGCCAGTAGTCAACGCTGAGATAACGACCCGCACCGGTATACAGCAGCACGAGGCACAGCAGGAGATAGGTCGCGGCAAACTCAATGCCGTTTTTTAATATGGTCACACTGCCTGTCTCGGTGAGCCAGCCGTAGTTGCCATGCGTCTGCAACAGTGAAACCATGGCCTCTTTACGGACCTGCGCCCCTTCAATCAGGTCAGTGCGCCATTCCCACGGCACCGTCAGCGTCGCCTCGGGAAGCACATGCCACCCGTTTTGCCAATGCGCGCTCAGCGCGGCGACAAGCATCGTAAACGCCAGCGGCACCGCCCATACACGCACAGCAAAACCGATCAACAAGGCACAGCCGCCAACGAATTCCGTCACCCCGGCGAGCAAAGCCATCAACCCCGGTAGCGGCAGACCTAGGAATTCACCAAAATAATAAGCGGTGTTCTCGAGCGCGCTCAGCTTGCCCCAACCAGCGGGAATAAAAATAAACGCGAGATACACCCGCACAAGCACAGGCACGATAAAATCGATAGCTCGCCCCCACTCACTCAATTTGCTTACTGGAGTTTGAACCCATTGCGCACTCATGCTTCACCACCTCTTAAAATCACACCACTCTCCACAAACTGCTGAAGGAGGGCGGGGGCAAATCGTTTCACTGCGTCCGCATCCAACTGAGGATGCTTTTCTAAAAACTGATGCACTAATTCCGCTGCATCCACTTCCTGAGCTACGAGCTGTTCTAACAACAAATACGTGGTCGAATTCAGCTCCGAAAACCTTACGGAAAAGTCTGCACCTCGATACACAACCAAGAACGTCGGCTGCCCCTCACTGGGTAGGTGAGTGGCCGTGATCGTATGCACTGGCCACTCGTAGGCCAGCAAGCGTGCGCTGGGATTTAAGCGCATCACTCCGGGTTGTTCTGGCAAGTCCAAGTGGCTTTCATCAAGATCGACATCCAGTTCCACCCATTCGTAATGCAATAACTCGGGCAGCCATTTTGGCGTATTCACATCAAGGAAAGTATCGGAACAGAATCGAACAAATTCGTAAGGGATCTGGCTGAAAATCGGTGTATCACAACGCCAGCGCGTGAAGAACTCTCGGGACAATTGCGCCCACAAGGCCTCTCCCAAACATTGAGCCGCGACAGGGAAACAGGCATTGACGAAGCCGCACACGTTGTTGAAGAACAGTTCTTCGTATATTTCGCTGCGTCTGGCTGGAATACCACGCGGGCGCGTCTGTGACTGAGGATTTCTCAGGTAGCGACCGTAGGCTATTTGAAACGCCTGCAATGACTCAGGCGCATTGGGGTCCTGCTTCACGCTGTTCCTCGACACGTGCACGCTGCGCTGTGTTTTTCCTGCAGCGTATGGATCTGATCGACTTCGGCGACGAGCTCGGATAATTCTGGAAAATTAAAATCTCGTTCCAAGCAGGTAGGAATATCTCGTGCCCGGTGGGGCAACAACGCATAGGCTTCATCGAGCAGGCGCCAAACAGGATCGATCACCTCTGCCCCATGCGTATCGACGATGACACCATCTTCTTCAACATAGTGCCCCGCCACGTGCATATAACACACGCGTTCGAGCGGCAGCTGACGCATGTAAGCAATCGGGTCGTATGCAAAATTCTGACTGTTTACATAGACATTATTGACATCGAGATGCAGTAGACAATCTGATTCTTCGATGACAGCTTTGATAAAACTCGCTTCGTCCATTTCAGAGCCGGGCGGCGTGAAATAATAAGACGCATTTTCCAGACCGATCTGACGCCCAAGAATATCCTGAGCCTGGCGCACACGTTGCGCCACCCAACGCACCGCTTCATCGGTACACGGAATGGGAAGCAAGTCATAAAGGTGCCCATCATCGGCACACCAGGAAAGGTGTTCGGTGTACAGCGAAATGTCGTACTGATCTAGAAAAGCGCGAATCGACTGGAGCAGCTGCACGTCGAGCTCCGCAGTCGAGCCGATCGAAAGCGACAATCCGTGCGCTGTAAAGGGCTTCAGCTCGCGGAAACGCGAAAGCATATCGCGATAGCGACCACCAGCATGCAGCCAATTTTCAGGTGCGAGTTCAAAAAAATCGATCGCCTCCAACGAGCTTTGTTCCAACGCTGGAACCAGCTCTCGGCGAAAACCCAGTCCCGCACCCGACACGTTCATAACACCCCCACAACAGGTTTTGACATACGGGGCGAGCAAAGCCCGCGCCCGTGAAGTTCAGCTTTGACTATTTGTCGCCGCCGCACTTGCCTTCACCGCATTTGGCTTCTTTTTTCTTGCTGTCGCCGCCACATTTGCCTTCACCACACTTGCCTTCGGCTTTCTTGGCATCACCGCCACACTTGCCTTCACCACATTTGCCTTCGGCTTTTTTAGCATCACCGCCGCATTTGCCTTCACCACATTTTCCGTCAGCTTTCTTGGCATCGCCACCGCACTTGCCTTCACCACACTTGCCCTCTCCCGCCATCGCGAGTTCGTACCCGGATTCCAACTCCGTCACGGCAAATGGATTTTCACCCGCGACTGCACCGGAACTGAGTGCCGCGCCCAAAATAACAGCCGATCCAAGAGTGACAGGTTTTACAAATTGCTTCTTCATGTAAATTACTCCATTGAGTTGAGATAAAAACGTGCCCTGATCGTCGTCAGGGGCAAAATAAACCAGCGATGCCCAACCGAAGAAACCACGATCGATGAGTGCTTACTTTACCAGCATTTACCAGCCAGTCATCACAAAGCTATCACGTATGCCAACCCAGTCGCTGCGAGCACACATTTTCTTACACCTGGCGGAAGATTGCATACGCTGGGGTCTGACCCCAATGTATGCAGAAGACTACGGGAGTGTGAACTGTTGCTTGAATTCGATGAAGTCGTCGAGCGGCATGGGGCGGGCGAGCAGGAAGCCCTGTACGGACTGACAACGCCAGTCTTTGAGCATCTGTAGCTGTTCTTCGGTCTCCACCCCTTCAGCAACCACGTACAACGAGAGCTGGCGCGCCATATTGATGATGGCTTCGACGAGACTTTCGTCCTTACTGCCCGGACGCAAGGCCTGTACAAAGGAACGGTCGATTTTGAGGGTCTTCACTGGCAGGCGCTGTAAATAGCTGAGCGAGGAATAGCCGGTTCCGAAATCATCCAGAGACAGCTGGATACCAAGGCGGGTAAGCTGCTCCAGGCGCTCTAACGCCTTATCAAAATCACTCAATGCAGCCGTTTCCGTAATTTCGAGTTCCATCCAGTTTACCGGGATGTCATTGCGTTCCGCCGCGGCGAGAACCACTGCCCCGAGATCCGTGTGCAGCAATTGTTTTGCACTGATGTTCACCGCGACGCTAACGAGCTCGCGCTGCCCCGTATTCCACATTTCCACATCTTCAGCAGCCCGATTGAGGACCCAACGACCAATCTCCAGAATTTGACCCGATTCCTCTGCAACCGGGATAAACTCGGCTGGGGAAACAAAGCCTTTTTCTGGATGACGCCATCGCAACAGGGCCTCGGCTCCCGCGACCCGACCACTTTGCAAATCGATCTTTGGCTGATAAAACAGCTCGAATTCTTCATTTTCCAGAGCCTGACGCAGGCCCCTTTCCATCTCGATACGCTGTTGAGCCCGGGCTTCAATTTCCGTCTGGTAGACCACCAACATTCGGCCCGCATCCCGGATCGCCTCGCTGAGCGCGCCATCGGCTCGGCGCAAAATTTCGTCGCTGCTGAGCTGGCGCGTATGAGACGATTCCACCACGCCCATGTTCAAACCCAGATAGAACTCGAAACCCTGAGCATCCAGAGGGCGACTCACCGCCTCATTGAGCAGTAAAAACAAAGCATTGAGATCAATATCGCTTTCATAAAACGCGATACCAAATAGCCCACCGCCCAAGGAGGACAATTGACCGCGAAGCAATCGTGTATCCTGCTCGAATACCTTACTTAGCCGTTCCCCCTGCAGCGCCGCGACTTCTTCTGCAACCTTCACCCCGGCAATGGCTGCAACGGTGTTTTGAATACCCAGATCCAAAATGGCTACCGCTAATGCGCGCTTTGACTGGTGTTCATCGATGTAACGCAGAAACGATTGCCGGTTACTGAGCCCCGTCACTGGGTCGTGATAGGCCAGGTATTCCAATTGGGATTCCGCTTTCTTACGCTCGGTCGTTTCCGATATGTACACATGGTATTCGCGGTGTTCTTCGAGCCATCCCATGCTGATCATGAACCAGCGGCCGTCGCGCTCGTATTCCCACTCACGATACTGTGCACCTTGATCAAGCTCATCCGCGATATTGCTCGGGAGGATATCCAACACATTATCGCTATTGCACGCAGCACTTGCCGCAGCATTCGCATAGCGCAGCTCGCCCGCGGGCCCTAGCGACATCACAGGATAGGGGTTACTAGAAGGAAACGACGCCAAACGCTTTTGCTCTCTGACCGCTCGCAAACGCGACAGGTGAGCCAGAAACAGCCCAATCGCCGCCACGAAGGCCAATGCGTTCAGAAACAACACCAAGTAGACCGAATTACGCATGCGGCGAGAATAGACTTCAGTCTGATCTTCCACCCTTTCCCGTACCCAGGCGGCAAGCGCTTCGCTTTCGCGAATCGCACGGCCTGTCAGGGGCGCAACCTCCGACAACACGTCACGAGCGAGATCCCAATCGATCTGCTCACGGGTCATGACATCCTGAAACTCTGTGGCCTTGGCCTTAATTTCTTCACTGACCACAGCGATATTCTCAAGCGCTTCACTCTCACCGAGTTTCGCTTGGATATCGGAAACGCTGTGCTCAATAATCGCGATCTGAGAGCGGTAGCGTTGTTCAAACGGCGCGTCTTCCGTCGTCAGGTAGAATTCATAGACGGAAGACTCCACATTCACCAACGCCGTGCGCAGTTCGAGGATACCGTCGAACAGAGGCAGCTCCTCACTACTCAGATGGCGCAAGTCATCCAGGTTGCGATCAATGGCACGAGCCGAATACAGGGCTAAGAGAATGAGCAACAAGGCCAGAGAGACGACGACTCGCCAACGCATCCAGGTTTTGTGGACCGCAGCCACCATAAGTAGTGTTCCGTTCTAGGTTGTCTTTCGGGAATCGGCCGCTCGCACCGCGCCTCACTTTAGTCAAGTCGACTTTTAGCGAAATTGCCAGCCCGACAGGCACAGCCACCCTTCAATATAGACCAAACGTTGATTTTTGCGCCAAGAACACCCATCCGTGTTCGACGCTACGACACGTGTTACCATCCTTCCGCTTGATTCTACCCACCCAACTTTTGTGAGGGATACACAATGCTACTCCAGAGAAAATTCCTTATCAGTCTGTGCGCAATCGTGCTGATTGGCAGCAGCAACCTGGGCCATACCGATGCGTTGCAGGATGCTATTAACAGCCCACACCGCAGCGACGAAAATCGCGCTCGTGATACCTGGCGTCACCCCTCCGAGACACTGCGTTACTTCGAAGTGGAAGAGCACATGAGCGTGATCGAAATCTGGCCCGGACGCGGCGGCTGGTACACCGAGATTCTCGCGCCCTACCTGCGTGACCGAGGCACGTTGTACCTCGCCGACTTTTCCGACGATATGGCCTCAGGCTACGTCGACGCATCTCGGAAGGCGCTGCGAGAAAAGCTCGCCAAGAGCCCCGAGGTCTATGACAAAGCCATTTTTATCGGCTTTAACCCCGGCAATGATGAGGCACTGCTCGAGGGCAAACAGGTCGACCGCATCCTGACCTTCCGCAACGCCCACAACTGGTATATGTACGGCGGTGGTGAAAAGAACCTCGAAGCCGCTTTCGCTAAGCTCTTTGCAGCTCTGAAACCCGGGGGCATCCTCGGCGTGGTGGATCACAGATTGCCTGAGAAAGCCGACGACAGCGCACAGGAGAACAGTGGCTACATTAAACAGAGCACTGTCATCGCCGCAGCAGAAAAGGCCGGTTTTGAACTCGCTGGCAGCTCAGAGATCAACGCCAACCCCAAGGACACGGCCGACTACCCTGAAGGAGTGTGGACCCTGCCCCCGAGCCTGCGTTTAAAAGACCAGGATCGCGAACGTTACATGGCGATTGGCGAAAGCGACCGAATGACACTGAAGTTCGTGAAGCCGGAATAAGCGTTTGATTCAGTTTCCCATCGGCGATTACAACATCGCCTGCTATGAAAGCGGTGCGGGGCAACCCGTGCTGCTCCTTCATTGCTCCAGCGCTTCGCACCGCATGTGGCTGCCCCTGCTCGCCAGCATCGAATCGCACTTTCACTGTATCGCACCTGATTTCAGTGGCTACGGGGACTCGGACGACATCAGCCGTACCTGGCCTGTCGACACGCTACCGGACCTCGACATGGTACTCGCCTTACTCGACAGTCTCAGCACGCCAGTACACTTGATTGGCCACTCTTACGGAGGCGCCATCGCTCTGGAGGCAGCGCGAGCGCGACCACAGCGCGTACGCGCGATGACCCTGGTCGAGCCGGTTGCGTTTCACCTATTAGAGGGCGATCGCGACACAAAAAGTGCCCGGGAAGCCAAGTCCATGATGAGGACCTTGGTGAAGCGCGCAGAACGCCACCAATTCGCTGCGGCAGCACGGCACTACATGTCGTATTGGAGCAGTCCTCTTTCGTGGTGGCTGATGCCGGGCGACGCCCGCGCCAAGATCACCTCGAGCATGCACAAAGTCGCGGCAGAATGCCGCTACATGAAGCAGTTTGCCCCAGTCGACGACAGCCTTAACGCGTTGACCATGCCGGTCACGCTGCTGCAAGGCAGTAAGACCCGGCGTACCGCCACACGCATCATCGACATTCTTCTGGAACATCTCCCCGATAGCCGAGTCATACATCTTCGAGATGCTGGCCATTTGAGCCCCTTCACCCATACTAAAATGGTCAACCGGATTCTCGAGAGCACCTTGTGATCATGGACAATACTGCCCGCCCCGCCGAAGCGCGCGAAGCCTCCGCGCTGGCTGCGCTGATCAATCTGGCCGGCAATGCACTGCCATTCTACCTTTGGCAGATTACAGCGCACGGTCGTATGGAACCGTTGGAGATGGGGGAGCAGTTGATTCAACGAGAAGAGGGTCGCTACAGTTATCGCCATGCTCGAGTCATTCGACGTTCGGATACGGTGGCCGGTGTCGCTCTCGCCTACCGCCTGGATGAGCGCATGGCCCTGAATACTTTGCATGAACAACCAGATCCACTGATACCGATCTCCATGCTGGAGACCTGTGCCCCGGGAAGCTGGCACATTCAGGCCCTGACGGTGGATACACCCTACCGACGACAGGGCATCGCTCGCGCGCTGCTCGACGATGCTCTGGCCGAAGCCAAAGCACATCACTGCCACACGATGAGTCTCATTGTAAATTCAGAAAATGACGCCGCCCTTAAACTCTACATGGCGGCAGGTTTTGTACACAAAGACCGACAACCAGTTATCCCCTATCCGGGTTGCGATGCCGGTTCAGACTGGCTCTTGCTGATACGCCCAACACACTGAACGTGTCACGCGGGCGGAGCCCCACCCGCGACACGCAATCAGAAGCTATAACCCACACCGCCCGCAATCACATCAATGTCGAGTTCTTCAGTGGCGTAGCGATTGTATTCGATGTAAAGGCTCAGGCTACCACCGGGCGCATAGGCATAGCCGATGCCAAACATCGGATCACTGCCCTCACGAGTGAGCGTATCTTCCAATGCGCCCACACTGTTGCCCAAAATCAGTGTAAGTTCGTTTTCCCAGGTAAAGTAGCCCGCTCGCAAATAAAAGGTATCCCATTCGTTGGGCGGCCAACGCAGGAGCACGCTGGTATTAAAGCCCGTTACGCTGGCATCACTTGCGGCCCCCAGGCCGAGATCGTTCAGCGCGCCGTCTTCAACAGCCTCCACGCCATCCACACTGAAATCTCCCAGCGCAACATACTCCAGCTCCAATGCGATGTAATCGCCCAAGGTCACGCCCGCGCCAGCAGAATAGCCGAAGCCGCTGCTCACATCGATCGCACTGTTGCTCGGCGTCACATACGCCAAGTCGCCGCTCAGATAGACCTGTTGGGACAGCGCAGCCGGTGCGAAGATAATCGCAATAAAAAGGGTTAAAAGAGTTCGGAGCATCGAGCGCATGGCAAACCTGTACTGTGTTTTTCTTAAGAGTCCGCGATTGTAGGGGGAGGGCCGATCCAACGCAATGCGTGTGCAGAGAAAGCCGAATCGCCACCATCGCGGCGAACAATCCGCTTCATCCAACAATTTTTTCAAATTGGCGCACATACTGCAGGTATCTGCGCAGGATAAAGTATGTAAGAATAGGTCCGTTGCTAGGGAAGTATAGGGACCGCCAGGTAACGCACCGCTATGACTATTGCATGGAACAAATACCCGATTGGGGAGTTTTACGATGAAATCATCTCCAGTCCGGGCCGCGCTCGAAAACCTGCGCAAAAATTATTGTCCTATCTGAAATCACTCGATAAGGGCGATATCGCATCGCGAAAGCTGGCGGCGGAAGCCACCATCCGCGAGATGGGTGTCAGTTTCACGGTCTATACCGAAGAGGGCAATATCGACCGTGCCTGGCCCTTCGACATCATTCCCCGCGTGATTGCCAAAAAGCAGTGGGACACCACATCGGCCGGCCTTGCCCAGCGCTTGACCGCGCTGAACATGTTCATTGACGACCTCTACCACGAACAACGCATCATTAAAGACGGTGTGATTCCCGAGTTCGTGCTCAAACAAAGCGCCAACTATCGAAAAGAATGTGAAGGCATTTCGCCCGCATTTGGGGTGTGGGCCCATATTTGCGGCACCGATCTGGTGCGTCACACGGACGGTCAATTTTATGTCCTCGAAGACAATTTGAGGGTACCGTCTGGCGTCAGCTATATGTTGGAGAACCGCTCCATCATGAAACGCGTGTTGCCCGAGGTGTTCGAGGTGATCGATATCGCACCGGTAGGTGATTACACTTCGCGTCTGTTCGACACGCTGGTGTCACTGTCGCCGCGCAAAGTCAAAAAACCGGTTGTCGTGGTATTGACGCCGGGCATATTTAATTCAGCCTATTTTGAACACGCCTTCCTCGCCCAACAGATGGGCGCCGAACTGGTTGAGGGCAGCGACCTAGTTGTTCAGGAAGACAACGTGGTCTACATGAAGACCATCTCCGGTCTGGAACGTGTCGATGTCATTTACCGTCGTATTGACGACCTCTTCCTCGACCCAGAAGTGTTTAAGAAAGATTCCGTCGTAGGCGTACCCGGATTGATGCGCGCTTGGCGTGCGGGCAATGTCGCGATGGCCAATGCGCCCGGTGCCGGTGTCGCGGATGATAAGGTCATCTATGCCTTCGTGCCCGAGGTCATTCGCTACTACCTCGACGAAGACCCGCTGATTCCCAATGTCGAAACCTTCCTCTGTTACGACGATGTACAACGCGATCATGTATTGAAAAATCTCGACAAACTGGTGGTGAAGCCCGCAAATGAGAGTGGCGGCTACGGCATGCTCATCGGTCCGCACTCTACGAAAAAAGAGCGCGAAAAATTTGCAGAACTGATCAAGGCGAACCCGCGCAATTACATCGCGCAACCGACACTCGCACTGTCCACCGCCCCGACTCTGGTGGGCAATGATCTGGCTGAGCCTCGTCATTTGGACTTGCGCCCCTTTATTTTGCAGGCGCGCGATACTTATGTGACAACAGGCGGCTTGACGCGGGTGGCGATGAAAAAAGGCTCACTGGTGGTGAACTCCTCTCAGGGTGGTGGCAGTAAAGACACTTGGATTGTCGACACAGAGGGAGACCGACGCTGATGTTATCCAAAGTAGCCGAGCGCGTGTATTGGACCGCGCGCTATCTGGAGCGTATCGAAAGCACCGCTCGTATCATCAGCATCTATGACAAGCTGCTGTTCGACCTGCCCCGAGACGTGTCGCTGAGTTGGTACAACCTGATCATGATCAATAGCCTCGAGAAAGACTTCGATGAGCGCTATTCCGTGCGCGATGAGCGCAATGTGGTCAAATTCCTCCTTGGTGACGAGAGCAACCCCAGCTCCATGCTGTCGTCACTGAAAGCGATTCGAGAAAATATTCGCACCACCCGCGATGTGGTACTCGAAGAAACCTGGGAGCTGACCAACGAGCTGAACCTCTACGTCCAGGATCACCTACAACAGGGCATTAATCGCAGCAAGCGTCACGAATTTCTCGACAATATCATCAAGGGCTGCCAACAAATTCTTGGTCTGCTCTACGGCAATATGCCGCACGATGCGGCTTGGGATTTTTTGCGCCTGGGACGCAACCTTGAACGCGCCGACATGACCACGCGCAATCTCGACGCCGGTATGGCGGCGATTCTGCAACTCGAAGATGACGACGCCGCAGTCAACAGCCATCAGATCATCTGGGGCAATGTCCTGCGCTCACTCAACGCAGATCTCAGCTATCGACGCTGTATGCGAAGCTCCGTTAAGGGCGACGCGGTTGTAGAATATCTGTTGGCGAATGAGGCCTTCCCTCGCTCCATAGAACACTGCATAGAAGCCCTGATCGACTCCTGCACACACCTGCCCAACTCCAAAACGCTGGTGACATATTTGCGTAAGGAAAAGCAGTCATTATTCGACGCCGTGGACTACGAAGAGCTCGGTCCGCAGTTGAGGGAGTGCCTGAATCAGTTGCAGATCATGCTTGCTGATTTTCATTCGCACATCAGCGAAACCTGGTTTCCGAAAATCCAGTAAGCCCTCAGTCCAGTTCAGAATGTAACGGAATCATTGCTGACGTCGGTCAGCTGGAGACTCTATGACTATCCGTGTAGCCTTACAGCACAACACGTACTACAAGTTTGATCGGCCGGTGACACTGTCACCGCACACGATTCGCTTGCGCCCGGCGCCACACTGCCGCACCCCGATTCGCAGCTACAGCCTCAAGATCAAACCCGAGGAGCACTTTATCAATTGGCAACAGGACGCCTTTGGTAATTTCCTCGCCAACGTTGTGTTTCCCGAAGCCGCTACCGAACTGGCCGTGGAAGTCGAAGTGATTGCCGACATGGTGGTCATCAACCCCTTTGATTTTTTCCTCGACGACGATGCCGAAGACTACCCGTTTTACTACTCTAAAAGCCTCAAGCGCGACCTGAGTCTCTACCTCGAAAAAGACAAGCACGGCCCCCTGTTTCAGAAGATGCTGCGCTCGATTTCCCGCAAGAAACGCCGCACCATTGATTTCCTCGTCGAGGTCAATCAGATGCTGCAGAAGGAAATCAATTACAGCATTCGCATGGAACCGGGCGTGCAGGACCCGGAAGAAACGCTCGAGAAAAAGCTCGGCTCCTGTCGCGACACCGGCTGGCTGATGGTGCAACTGTTGCGCCACCTTGGTCTCGCCGCACGCTTCGCTTCTGGCTACCTGGTGCAATTGACCGCGGACGAAAAATCGTTGGATGGCCCCTCCGGACCAGAAGCCGACTTCACCGACCTGCACGCGTGGTGTGAAGTGTATTTGCCTGGCGCCGGCTGGGTCGGCCTCGACCCCACCTCGGGCCTGTTCGCGGGCGAAGGCCACATTCCACTCGCGTGTACTCCTCGCCCCTCCTCGGCGGCCCCCATCGACGGCTTTACCGACGAGTGCGAAGTGGAATTCAGCTACAGCAATGAAGTCAGCCGCATTCACGAAGACCCGCGCGTCACCAAGCCCTACACCGAAGAGCAATGGCAGCATGTCCTCGCACTCGGTGAGGCGGTCGATAAAGAGTTTGAAGAAAACGACGTGCGCCTGACCATGGGCGGCGAACCCACATTCGTTTCCATTGACGATATGGAATCGGCGCAATGGAACACGGCCGCGCTCGGCCAAGATAAATTGCGTCTCGCCAAGACGCTATTACTGAAATTGCGCGACCATTTTGCGCCTCAAGGTTTACTGCACTACGGCCAGGGCAAGTGGTATCCCGGAGAAGAAGTGCCGCGTTGGGCGCTCGGGGTATTCTGGCGTAAAGACGGTGAGCCACTCTGGCGCGACCCGGCCCTTCTCGCCCGCATTGATAAGGATTACGGCCACGGCCTGCGTCAAACGACGGGCTTTGCCAATAAATTGGTCGAACTACTCGGCATCGAGGAGCAATACCTCGTACCTGCCTATGAAGACGCCCTGCACTACCTGCTGCAGGAGCAGAAGATCCCGGGCAATATCGATCGTATCGCGTCGCGCGTTCACGATGATCTCGGTCGGCGTCGCCTGGCACGCCTGCTCGAGCAACGCTTCGACAAGCCGGTGGGCTTTGTACTCCCCATCGAGTGGGACGCGATCAGCCAATGTTGGTTGACCAGCCGTTGGGAATTCAAACGCGAACGCCTGATTCTGGCCCCGGGAGACTCCCCCTTGGGCTTACGCCTGCCGCTAGGCGACCTGCCCTGGTTTGAGGAGCACGAGATCATTAAGGAGCGCGACCCCTTCGAACCAAGGGACGCTCTGCAAAAACGTGAAAATATTGCCTTCCCGTTTACGTCTGCGGTGGCAACCACTCAGATGCCCACCGAACCGGCACAAAAAACGAAAGAGCAGGATCGACTCAAGGTCTCGCGACCGGTGGTGCGCACGGCACTGTGCATCGAGCCTCGCGACGGCAAAATCCACATCTTCATGCCGCCACTGTACTCGCTCGAAAACTACGTGGACCTCGTGGCCGCGCTGGAAGAAAGCGCCGCACATAACGACACGCCCATCGTGATTGAAGGCTACGAGCCCCCGCGAGACGGTCGCTTACAGAAGCTGCTCGTCACACCGGACCCCGGCGTCATCGAGGTCAACATTCATCCGTCGGCCTCATGGAAAGAGCAGGTCTCAAATACAGAGACACTCTATGAAGCGGCAAGGGAGTCGCGACTCAGCACCGAAAAATTCATGCTCGACGGGCGCCATACCGGCACCGGCGGCGGCAACCACATCACCCTCGGCGGCGCGAGCCCGGCCGACAGTCCGATACTGCGTCGCCCCGACCTGCTGCGTTCACTGGTCACCTACTGGCAACATCACCCCAGCCTGTCCTATGTCTTTTCCGGCACCTTTATTGGCCCGACCAGCCAGGCTCCTCGTGTGGACGAGGGTCGTGATGAAATGCTCTATGAAATGGAAACCGCGTTCCAGCAGATGCCAGAAGGCCTTAATGATCAGCCGTGGCTGGTGGATCGGCTGCTGCGTAACCTGCTGATCGATATCACCGGTAACACGCATCGGGCCGAGTTCTGTATCGACAAACTCTACGCACCGGGGAGCGCCTCGGGACGCCTCGGCATTCTGGAATTCCGCGGCTTTGAAATGCCGCCCCACCCGCGTATGGCGCTCGTACAGGCGCTACTGATTCGCGGACTGCTCGCGCGTTTCTGGAAGAAGCCCTACAAGCACCCGCTGGTGCGCTGGGGCACAAGCCTGCACGACAAGTTTATGCTGCCACACTTTTTATGGGCAGATTTGAAAGAAGTTGCTGAAGACCTGCAGGAACACGGCTACCCCTTCCAGGTGGAGTGGTTGCTGCCTTTCCAAGAATTTCGTTTTCCCACCTATGGCCGTCTCGACTTCGACGATATCGAACTTGAGCTGCGCTGGGCCATCGAGCCGTGGCACGTGCTGGGTGAGGAAGTGGGCTCTTTCGGTACGGCACGCTACGTCGACTCCTCCGTCGAACGTTTGCAAGTCAAACTGACCGGACTCACCGAAGGACGCTATGTGCTTGCCTGTAACGGACGGCGCGTCCCCTTGCACTACACTGGCCGCAAAGGCGAGTTCGTAGGAGGCATACGCTATCGAGCCTGGGCGCCGCCCAGTGCGCTGCATCCAACGATTGGGGTCCACACGCCGCTGACCTTCGACCTGATTGATACCTGGAATGGTCGCGCTCTGGGCGGCTGCACCTATCACGTCAGCCACCCTGGGGGCCGCAGCTACGATACCTTCCCAGTCAACGCCTTCGAGGCGGAGTCGCGCCGTATCAATCGCTTCGAAACGCTCGGCCACACACCCGGGCCCTTTACACCTCGCCCGGAGGTCGATGCGCTGAGAGAGTTTTACGTCAACAAGACCCCTCCCCGCCCGATGTCGCCGCCACCAGAGGAATCACCGGGCGAATACCCGTACACGCTCGACCTTCGACGTCGGGCCAGCTTTCTATAGGCTTGTGCGCACGGCTTGAGCTCAAGCCGTGCGCCTCTTCGCGCAACCGGGTTCGAACTTCGCGCCAACACCGAAGTTCAAACGTCTTCGCGTCGAAATTAGCGTCGATTTGGTGCATACCTCGCCCGGCTTTCGTGTAGACTTATAGTCCTTTCAAATCTGTGAACCCAACAAAAATAAAACAGGATGCGAACCGTATGCGATTCCCTCCACGCGCGCATTTAGCTCTTGTCACGATGACAACAGCAGTGCTCTTATCCGCTTGTGAACCTTCGGGCACGGACACCCCAGAAAAAGACACCCCTCAGGCAGACGCCCCGCTTAGTGATGCAGGCCTCTCCGAACAAAACGCCCACCGCGACGCCGCATTGGCCGCGGCTCAAAACTTCAAACAAACGCGCAGTGCGAGCGACGAAGCGCGGGCTCGTGCGGCGGAAGCCGCCGCCCAAAGACTGGAGACCATCTCGGTCCCGGATGGCGTAAACGTCGAAGTTTGGGCGGATGAGACCGATACCCTGAACCCCACCTTCTTCAGCTTCGACAGTCAGGGACGCATGCTGATGATCGAGATGGGCCGCGTGTTTCGCAGCGTGAAAGACGTGCGCGGCTTTTCGCCTGAAATGACGCTGGCCGATATCCAGATCCGCTCCAATGAGGAGCGCTTGCAAATGTACAAGGACTTTCAAGCAGAGCATGACTTTGCGGGCTGGTCGGAATTTTCCGACCAGATAGTGCTACTCGAAGACAGAGACAAGGATGGCCGCGCAGAGACTTCTACCCTCTTCTCCGGCGGCTATAACGACCCGCTCGATGGCCTCGCCTCGGGTGTCATCGAGCGCGATGGCAAGGTGTACTTCACCAACATTCCGCATCTGTGGTTACTCGAGGACAGGGATGGTGACGGTGTAGCGGAATACAAAGAATCCCTGCAGGACGGCTTCGGCATTCGCGTGGGCTTTCTCGGCCACGATATGCACGGAATGATCTGGGGCCCAGACGGCAAGCTGTATTGGAGTATTGGCGACCGCGGCTACCAGTTCACGACACGCGAAGGGGTCGAGATGTCCGGGCAGAACATGGGCTCCGTGTTTCGCATGAACCCCGATGGTTCGGAACTCGAGTTGTTTTACACCGGACTGCGCAACCCGCAAGAACTCGTCTTTGACGACTACGGCAACCTTTTCACCGCCGACAACGACGGCGACGGCGGTGACATGGAGCGTATTAACCACCTGATCGAAGGGGGCGACTCCGGCTGGCACGGCGGTCACCAGAGTATAATGAGCTTTACTGAACGCCTACAGCTGCGCTCTGGCCATTTCACTGCTGAAGCCAAAATCCCCAATGCGTGGATGACACAGGACATGTGGAAACCCCGCAACCACAAACAACCCGCATTTATGCTGCCCGGTATTGGCCAGATCGACGGCGGCCCCTCCGGCTTCGTTTACAACCCCGGCGCCAGCTTTGGTGAACGCTGGGAGGATCACTTCTTTGTGATTCACTTCTTAGGCGCACGCGCGCGAACGAATATTTCCAGCTTTCAGGTCAAACCCAACGGCGCGGGTTTCACTATGGAGAATCAGGAAACCTTTTCCAGTGGCATCAACGCCGTGGACTTGGATTTCGGCCCTGACGGGCGACTCTACATTTCGGAATTTAATTTCGGCGGCTGGGGCAGCACCGATGAAGGCTCCATCTACGCGATGAGTGTGCCCGGTGCCACTGACTCAGATACGGTTCGCGCGACTGAAGCCCTGCTGACCAGCGACTTCGATGCCAAAGCGCCCAGTGAACTGGCCGCGCTGTTGAGTCACCACAACCAACGTGTTCGTCAGCGCGCACAGTTCAGCCTGGCCAAACTTGAGCAGGGCAGCACGCTCTTTCGGCAGGTGGCGTCGGATACGCAAGCGACACAACTCGCTCGCATACACAGCATTTGGGGGCTGGGTCAAATCGCGCAGAAGCATCAACGCGACACAATCTTGGGCTTCGTACAGGGTTTCCTGAGTGCGGAAGATACCGAGCTGCGCGCCCAGGCCGCACGCGTACTGGGAGACCACCGCTATGCGCCTGCAGCTGAAGCACTGACAAACGCCTTGGCGGACTCCAATGCGCGCGTGGCCATGTACGCTGCCATAGGCATCGGCCGTATTGGGCATGCCTCTGCGGTCGATGCCGTACTCGCTCGCCTTGAGGCCAATGCCGATGCGGATCTCTGGCTGCGCCACGGCCTTGTGATGGCGCTGCAAGGCATAGATAAATCTCAGTGGCTGCCTCACGCAAACCACGAGCATGCCTCGGTACGTATGGGCGTTCTGCTGGCCTTGCGTCACCAACGTGATGCCGACATTGCGCGCTTTCTGAGTGACCGCGACCCGGCTCTCGTCGCGGAAGCGATCATTGCCATTAACGACGCGGACATCCTCGAAGCCCGTCCCCAGCTTGCCGCACACCTCGACACGCTGAGCGGGGCGCAAGCTCAGACACCGTCGAATGCGCAAGAGGCTTTCCTGCATCACCGAGTCATCAATGCCAACTTTAATATCGGCGATGAGGCTTCGGCGAAGCGAATACTCGCTTACGCACAAAGCCCTAATACAAGCGATAGGCTGATGTCCGAGGCACTGGCAGCCCTGCAAGCCTGGGATGCGCCGAACCCAATCGACTCGACCACGGGTCTGCCCTCGAACGCCTCCAGTGAACGCGCGGAAATCCATGCCCTGGTCACGGACGCGCTCCCCTACTTGCTCGCGAACAGTCGCGGTCAAGCGCTGGTGCAATCCATGCAGCTCGCCCAGAGCCACAGCGTTGAGATTCCCACCGATATCCTGATCGCGGCGGCACGCAATGCCGATTTCATCGACAGTATTCGTGTGCAGGCACTCGACAACCTTCAAAGCCGAGATGATCACGGGGTGCTGGCGCTGGTCGACGAACTCACACAAGGCGATAACATCGCGGTAGGCGAAGAGGCGCTCGGTATGCTGATTCACCGCGATGCGAACAACGGTGTCAGCCGCGCACTACAGTGGATGGCATCGGGTGCAACACAGAAACAACAGGCGGCACTGCGTCAACTGCAGGGGCAGAGCGACCCACGCGTGGACAGCATGCTCCGCGACGCGCTCGCGCTCCGCCTGGATCAACCAGAGCACTCCAACCCTGGTATGTGGCTGGAACTGATCGAACTCGCACGTAGCCGAGATTCTGAGGAAGTGCAGGCGCTGGTAAGCCGTTACGACGCCACAATGCAGCAAGCGCCCGTCATGACACGCTTTGCTGGTGCGCTTGAAGGCGGCAACGCCAAACGAGGCCAGGAACTGTTCCACACAGGTGGCGCGGGAGAATGCCTGCGTTGCCACAAAGTGAATGGCACAGGCGCGGACGTCGGCCCTGACCTCAGCCAAATTGGCGCGCAACGCAGTGGTGAGTACTTGCTCGCAGCACTCGTCGACCCCTCGGCCGACATCGCCCCCGGATACGGCACACTGAAAGTCACACTGCACAGCGGCGAAGAATACAGCGGTATCTACATGGGCGAGACCGACACGACGCTGACGCTGCGCAGTGGGGATGGTGAAGAGCGCGCCTTTGAGACATCCGCTTTGGCCTCCGTACAGCGCCCAGTGTCCGGCATGCCGCCCATGCACTATCTACTCAAGCCAAAAGAAATTCGCGACATCGTCGCCTACCTGCGCACCCTAAAAGGACGCGCCCCACAACCCGAGTCGCATTAAGCGCAAAGCATAC
>NOXC01000017.1 GCA_003265435.1 Cellvibrionaceae bacterium AOL6 | reverse complement strand
TGTATTTTACTCTCGATCATCGTACTCGGATAAGTAAATGGCAATATTTTTTGCAATGCACTCTCTCATGATTTCAGTAGAAATTATAGGGCCGCCTCCATTAGCGCCATCTCTAGGAGAAAAACCAATATCAGCTATCCATTCTAGGTTTTCATCTATGCTATCTGACCCCGAATTGAGCCAGCTTTCAAATAGTTTCAATAGCTCAGGTAATTCCCATAACTCCTTACCTAGCTGAAGTACTTTAATGCGCTTTCCGTCCTCTATTTTACTTATCCAGATAGACAATGTGCTCGATCCCTCGGTAATACATAACGCCGCAATTACCGGCGAGTTGTAGTTGTTTGGTTTTTGTGCGATTTAAGCACAAAAACCAAACGACGGAAACGGAGTCCGGTAGATTGCTTTGTTAGAGCGCTAAAGCCAATCATGGGATACCGCCATAGCAGATATAAACCAAACAAAAAGCCCGCAAAACGCTGTGCCTAGATGTAGTAGCAGGAACATATTTTGCCAACCTTTACCTTTAAAGCTAGTGCAAGAGAATACAAGCGAAAGAAACGAAAGCCCTAAGATAACTAAGAGTGGTATATCGTATATTGGCGCTGACCCAAACCCGCTATAGCGCATTGCTACACATGCATACAAATAGAGAAAAACTATCAATATTCCGTGTGCTGACCGTAGCGCATTTTTAGTTTTTATATAAAAAAAGTAGACACAGCGACTGCATAAGCTAAAAAAGGTCCTACTTCGTCAATTGCTGGAAAATAGTTCTGCATTTTGCGATTGAGCTCTAACGCCGAACACACCGGCGCCGCTTTAGGGCGTCCGGTGGTGTGAATGGTTAAAAGGTGGCGGTTTCCTCAGCTTCGTAGCACGCTGCGGAGCGATAGCGTAGCCTTTGGTCAGATAGTAGCCTAGAACAGGCGGAAGCTAAAGAGCGCAAAGTATGCATTGTGGCACGCCATGTAGGATGCACAGACTTGCTGTCTGGATGGTGCTGTAGATGGCACCAGGAACGAGCAGGTTGAGATTGATTTACTGCAAATCTTTGTGGCCAGTACCCGAAAGGAGAAAATGCTGATGTCTGGTACGTTGTGAGATGGCCGACCAAGACTTTTAACGCCGCCCACAGGGGCCGCAGTGGAGGTGAATGTTTTGCGGTAGCGTAGCGGTAAACCGCAAAACAAGCACCGCAACGGAGGTCCAGCCCGCTCGCGGGCGAGCCTGGTGGGCTTTGTTATAAGCTACTCTGCTACCGTAAACGTGATTAATATTTTGACAAAAACTGGCAATCTAATGGATGCCTATTAGGGGGATAATCACCGCCATGACACCAAATTTCAATATAATCGATTACTCCAGTTCCGACGAAACCTAAACCAACACTGGCCCCATGTTCTAGCTCTAAACTTTGAATCATTGGCCCATCGAGTTGAGACGAATCAGATGGATATTCGATGGGCTGCACACCTTTGGGCATCTTGAACCAAAGATATGATCCCGCGCCTGATGTAAACTCCCTCGTCTTCAATTTAGCTACTGAGAATTGTACTCTTAAACTCTCCGCTATCTCAGGGTAATTATCCAAGTACCATTGCACGATATCCTTTTCAAACTCTTGAAGTTCTTCCATAGTCAAATCCGTGCTGACTTATAACATTTTAATCAACGTCGCCCGACTTATATTCAGCTGCCAATATCCCCAGTCTTATAGCCAGCCCAAATCGCCCGCGCCCCCTCATAAACCAAGAGAAAACGACAAACCTCATTCTAACCCCTTCCAAATAAAAGGTCTCGCGCCGTATATCCCTTCCGCACTCGAGAAAATACGCCTCTAACACGTTGATTCAAAACGAATTATCACCACTACCGCCTTCTCACAAAAAACAGCGTCGCATGTATCATATATCCGCTAGCTGGATTGCCTATACCAAGAAAAGCGCCCGCCCCCTCTAACGTATACATTTAGGAAGGAGTGGTTGCCCAGAAAATACATAGGGCGGTCGTCTACCCCTACAAATCCACCCCAATACGACTCCCCTCATAGACAGGGGTAAACGACACCAAACAATCCAGCGAATCCGCCAGCGCCCCACTTGCTCTACCACTGTTCAGGTCAAACTCAATCCCGTGCGCTCGACAGCGAATTTTCTGATCGCTTAGCAAAGTGCCGCTCGCCAGAGGAACATCCATATGAGGGCAGCGATTCTCGATGATGTAACTTCGGCCACCTACGTGTAACAACAGCACATCCCGCCCCGCTACCTTAAACGGCTTTTTATAGCCATCGAACAGGTGACTTAAGTGCTCCAGCGCGTAAAATGCCATGCTCACCTCACGAAATAATGGAATGACCACTCAAGGATAGGAATAGTAGCCCGGCCAAAATGGCCACAAATAAACTCAACAAAGTGCCGACGAACAGGTACTCCGCATAGATTCTCTCGTCTTGTTTACTGAAATCCCCAAAGCGAAATACGGATTTCGCGGCGATTAAAAACCCAACTAAATTCCATTGCTGCGTCACTACCGCTACATACACCAATATACGTTCAATATACCCAATATAAACGCCAATCCCGCTCAACGAGGTCTGTGCCGATGTAGGCAGGGTCCAATTCTGAAAAAGCTTCTGGATCGTAATTGATGCCGGGAAGGTGATCACAAACAGGCACAGCGCGTGCAGCCAGAAATGCTCCCCAATCTGAAATTCAGCGGGGCCAACCCCCACCATCCACGCCCACAAGGCGAAAATAATAAGCAAATGCGCGGCTTGATCGATAAAGAACAGTAGGCGTTCATTTTTGGTCGTTGAGAAACTGAGCTTTAACCCGTCAATGATGACGTGAGTAATGGCCATAATACCGAGCGGCAGAAGCCAATCCACATCCCAAACCAACACCGCTGACAGCGCAAAATGGATCAGACCATGTACGTACAACAAGGGGGAGGCAAACTTTTTACGGCTTTTGTCGCGCAACATCGCTGGCCATTGCAATAAGAAATCCGCTATGCAATGTACAAGAAGAAGTTTATACAGAATATCCAACATCATTTAATCGCCCTGCCCGAGGGGTTGTATCGCTTGTCGAAATGCGCGCTCAAAATCGCGCAGCGCTCTATAGTGTGCTCGTCCCAGTCTTTCGCTTAATGTATTTTGTGCGATGCCCAGGCGCTTAGCCAGTTGCACCTGTGTTTCCCCCGAGTGCTGCACGCTACAGGCCACCGCTTGTGCATAATTGGGCAGCCATTTGTCCATAATGGCCGCGGCTAAACCCAGGCTTGCGTTCATGAATTCATCAAACGCCTGGTTTGCGCTGCGCACAGCCAGGGTGGTACGCATGCTGTCGAGCTCTTCGACGAGTGACCCGGCACGGACAAAGGCCGGGCCGTTGCTCTCGCCAATTTGTGGCGCGCGGACGTCAACGGTCCCAACACCCATGGCCAAACGCACATCCAAGCCCTTATGTGCCCGCATGCCTGCTTTAATCAGCATCGCACTCTCAAATGCCGATGGCGCGTCGTGGATGAAGATCTGAAACGCATCCCCGCGATACAGGGCCCAGTCGAAATTTTCCTGACCAAAGTGCGAAAGTACCGACTTCAACGCAGGCATCCAATATTGTTGCTCATGTCGCCGGCTGGAAATCACATCACCCGTGATCACCGCCACTTCATCAAGACTCACGTTTCACTCTCCTGAACCGCCCTATCAAAAGGGCTTCGTGTACCCGTCTACACCCTAAAAAACTACGATATATTAAAATATCGTAAATATATACGATCACCAGCTCAGCCACAAGGCTGGTTTCCTCCAAGCGATGCACATAGAATGCGGCTTTTTCAAACGCAACGACCCATGCGCCCAGCTGCCATTATCCGCCACCCTTTGCCCTACTTCCGAGACGCTTCTCACTACCTGCGTCAGCTGGACGGTATGCAACACCGTGTGTGGCTGGACAGCGGCCAGCAGGCGCCGGAGCGTGGCCGTTGGGACATCCTCAGTGCGGCACCCGTCGAGAGCTGGCCAAACCCGAATGCAGACACGCTTGATACCGCTTTATCGGCATTGAGTACGAACGGCGAGGACCTGCCTTTCACCGGAGGCCTGATTGGCCACTTCGACTACGAAAGCCGGCATCCCCACTTCAAACTCCCGCGCACCCTTGAAGCGACAAGCCATTGGCATTTGTATCTTTGGGCGATTCTCGTGGATCACGCCGAGCAACGTGCGTTACTCGTGTGCCAGCCGACGCTTCCAACCCACAGTGTGGAAGACTTGAAACAACGCTTGTGCACGACGCCCCTGAACTCGACGGGGTATCGAAGCAGTGCCTTTCGCGCAGAAATGCCGAAATCGACCTACGAGGAAGCCCTCGAACGCATTCGACAATACATCCTTGAAGGCGATTGCTACCAGGTGAATTTTGCACAGCGTTTCCGCGCGCACTTTGAGGGCGATCCCTTGCAGGCCTATTGCACGGTTCGCAAAACACTCTCTGGCGCCTACTCTGCGTATTTTGAACAGCCTTGCGGCACCTTGCTGAGCTTTTCACCAGAGCAATTTATTGGGGTAAACGGACGCAAAGCACAAAGCCGCCCAATTAAGGGGACGTCACCCAGGGGGCAGTCGCCGCAAGACGACCAAGAGTTAGCGCAAGCGCTTTTAAACAGCGAGAAAAACCGCGCCGAAAATTTGATGATCGTCGACCTTTTGCGCAACGACTTTAATCGCCACTGCAAACCGTTCAGTGTCGCGGTTCCCGAACTGTTTACCCTTGAGAGCTACGCCAATGTGCATCACCTCGTCTCCACGATCACGGGTGAGCTTCCCGCTGAATGCGCGAGCGCCACACTGGTGCTAGACAGCTTTCCGGGCGGTTCGATTACCGGCGCACCCAAACGTCGGGCTATGGAAATCATTGACGAGCTGGAGCCCGAACCGCGACGCATTTACTGCGGCTCGATCGGTTATTTCAGTGCGAATGCGCGCTGCGACAGCAATATTGCGATTCGTACCATGTTATTGGAGAACGAAGATCTTTACTGCTGGGGCGGGGGCGGCATTGTGGCCGATTCGGATACGGAGGACGAGTGGCGGGAAAGCCGAGCGAAAGTGGATATGTTAATGCGGGCCCTCGAACAGGGCGGAGAGTGAGCCGCTGAACACGCAGCGGCTCGAAAAACATTAGGCATTGACTTCGACACTGGCCTTGAGGAATTCCTGCTTGAGGTCCTCATAGGTGTGTACAGCAGGAAACTGTGGGAATTCCTCAATCACATTTTGTGGCGCATGAAAGAGAATGCCTGCATCGGCTTCGGCCAGCATCGTCGTGTCATTGTACGAGTCACCAGCGGCGATGGTGCGGTAGTACATCGTTTTCAATGCACAGATGACCTGGCGCTTGGGGTTGGCCTGGCGCAACTTGTAGTCGACCACACGACCCGTAGCGTCATCAATAATCAGGTTGTGACACAGCAACGTTGGGTAGCCCAGCTGCTTCATCAACGGGCCGGCGAACTGATAGAAGGTGTCCGAAAGAATGAGGACCTGAAAACGCTCACGCAGCCAGTCAACAAACTCCGCCGCGCCTTCAAGCGGGCTCAGGGTGGCAATCACTTCCTGAATTTCATGAATACCGAGCCCCGCCTTATCGAGTTCGTTAAGACGCATCGTCATGAGTTCATCGTAGTCAGCGATGTCGCGGGTGGTCGCTTTGAGGGCGTCGATACCGGTTTTTTGAGCAAATTCGATCCAAATTTCCGGAATCAAGACTCCTTCAAGATCTAGGCAGGCGATTTCCACTTCAGGGCTCCTTTAGAGTTCAATTTTAGCTGGGAAAGCGGGCGGCTCAATCTAACCGTTTAGCCGCCCTTTGGCAAATTCGTCACTGCCCCGTCTTCGGCGCGCGCCTACCGTTCGGTAAAGCGCTCTGGTATGCTTGCGCGCCTGACGGCGCCGCCAAAGACGCCGCACCCTTGAGACGACGACGTAAACGCGAAAGACAGCTATGAGTACACATATTCCCCTGACCGATATCAACGCCGAACTACAAAGCGCCACCCCGCAAGCCATTCTGCGGCACGCCCTGCAGGAGCACGACAACATCGCGATCTCCTTCAGCGGTGCCGAGGACGTGGTGCTGGTTCACATGGCCGCCGAGATCCGCCCTGGCGTAAAGGTCTTCTGTCTGGACACGGGCCGCCTACACGCTGAGACCTACGCGTTCATTGAAACCGTGCGCAAGCGTTACGACATTCAGCTTGAAATCCTGTTTCCAGATGCCGCACAAGTGCAAAAACTGGTCAGCGAGAAAGGCCTCTTCAGCTTCTATGAAGACCAGCATCAGGAATGCTGTGGCATCCGCAAGGTCGGCCCACTGCGTAAAAAGCTGCTCACCCTCGACGCCTGGGTGACTGGCCAGCGCAAAGACCAAAGCCCGGGCACCCGCGCAGACATCCCTGTTGTACAAGCCGACAAAGCCTTCTCCCGCCCAGGAGAAACACTGACAAAGTACAACCCGCTCGCGAACTGGAGCTCCCAGCAGGTATGGGATTACATCCGCGCGCTGGATGTGCCCTTCAACCCGCTGCACAGCAAAGGGTTCGTCTCAATTGGTTGTGAACCATGCACCCGTGCCATCCTGCCCGGAGAACACGAGCGTGCCGGACGCTGGTGGTGGGAAGAGTCGACCAAGAAAGAATGCGGTTTGCACTCTACCAATATCGATAAGTAGCCCCATATACAGAGTTTAGGCCGCGACACCCTTCTCTCGCGGCCGGCACATAACGGGGGTAACACCATGAAAATCACACTGGTTAAGAAGATCCTGGCCGACGGCTCGCCCTGTAAAAAATGCGCCGACGTGCTCGATAAGCTTGAAAACAGCGGGCAGATCAGCCGCATTGACGAGATTGTCATTGCCGACGAGCGCAATCCTGACAGCACCGGCATGCAACTTGCCAAAACACTCGAAGTGGACAGAGCGCCCTTCTTTATTGTTGAAGACGACGCAGGCAACACGGAGGTCTACACCGTGTATATGAAGTTTGTGAAAGAGGTGTTGGATCAGAAAACGGAAGAAAGCGACGAACTGCAGGAGATCATGAGCAACGAGGATCTCGACTTCCTCTGAGGCTCACCGCCGCTGCAGCGCAGCGGCTACACAGGCTCTATTTAAGCGCCGAATCCCCTTCTACACTACCACTCTGGCAATTCAACGTGGCTGAACAGCTCATCGAGTTCAACTTTTGAGTGGCGATTAAAGGCCTCACTCACCAACTCGCGCGTCAAATGCGGCGCCAATGCTTCGATAAACTCATACATGAAACCGCGCAGGAAGGTGCCGCGACGGAAACCAATTTTAGTGATGCTCGAGCCAAACAGGTGGCTGGCGTCGAGTGCAACGAGATCGGAATCCATCTGCGGGTCATAAGCCATTTTTGCGACGATACCAATACCCAGACCCAAGCGCACATAGGTTTTGATGACGTCAGCATCCGCCGCTGTAAACACCACACGGGGCGCCAGTCCGCGCTGCATGAACGCTTCATCCAGCTTGGAGCGCCCGGTAAAGCCGAACACGTAGGTGACGATGGGATGCTTGGCGACGTCTTCGAGCGTCAGCGTGGACAGTTGCGCGAGCGGATGACTCTTAGGCACCAAAATACACCGGTTCCAGCGATAGCACGGCAACATGATCAAGTCGCTGAACAGATCCAGAGCTTCGGTCGCGATGGCAAAGTCGACAGAACCGTCTGCAGCCATCTCAGAAATTTGCATCGGCGTGCCCTGATGCATATGCAATGACACGTCCGGGTACTTCTCGATGAATTCTTCGATCACCTTAGGCAGCGCATAACGGGCCTGCGTATGCGTTGTGGCGATAGAGAGGCTGCCTTTTTTCTCGTTGGAAAACTCTTGGGCGACCTGCTTGATACTCTCGACCTTGCGCAGGATTTCACCAGCAGTGCGCAAAATCGCTTCACCCGCCGGCGTGATGCGCGTCAGGTGCTTGCCACTCCGGGAAAAAATCTCCACACCCAACTCATCTTCGAGCAAGCGTATTTGCTTACTGATGCCAGGTTGCGATGTATAGAGACTTTGGGCAGTAGCTGACACATTCAAATCATGATGTGCCACTTCCCAGATGTAGCGCAACTGCTGCAGTTTCATATTCCCTCCGTTAGGCCGCAGTGGGACGTCATCCATGCTCACTGTCTAGTGAGCACTATAGATTATAAAAATATAAAAAAATATTCTTTTGAAGAATAGTAATGAAACTATATATTTGCCAGCCACTTGTTACTAGTTTAGTCATAACTTTAAGATTTATATAAAACTATGGCCGATTTGTTGTATTTCATAGCCTGCGGAGCCGGTGTCGGACTCGCTGTAGGCCTCACCGGCGTTGGCGGCGGCTCATTGATGACTCCGCTGCTGATCTTCTCCGGTGTCCCCACCAAAGTCGCCATAGGCACCGACCTGCTCTACGCTGCGGCCACCAAATCCGGGGCCATGCTCTCTCATCATCGCCAGGGCTCCATTCGATGGCCCATCGTGCTGCTGCTACTCTCTGGCAGCATTCCCGCGTCAATGATTACCAGCGCGGTGCTGAAATTCTGGATCAGCAACAACGCCGACTACACCACGCAACTCGAAGTGGCCCTTGGCATTATGCTGGTGGCCACCTCGCTGGTTGTGCTGTTCAAGAGCCGCATCCGCAGTGAGGCCTCGCTGAATACCGAGCACAACTCCTGGATTCACCGGCATTCACGCGCAATCACGCTTATCGCGGGGGTTTTTCTGGGTGTCTTTGTCACCCTATCCTCGGTCGGCGCGGGTGCCTTTTGTGCCGCCTTACTGTTTACGCTTTTTCCGCGCATGCCGGCGCTGAACGTGGTCGGTACTGACATTGCGCACGCCGTACCGTTGACACTGGTCGCCGGAATGGGGCATCTCTGGAACGACAACATAGACTGGGCCCTGCTCGCGGGCCTGTTGATTGGTTCGCTCCCTGCTGTTCACGTCGGTGCGAAGCTGGCTGTTCGCATCCCCAACGCCCTACTGCAGCGCATTCTCGCCCTGCTCCTTATGGGTATCGGCTTAAAATTTATTCTTGTTTGAATTTGGGCGCCGCGGCGCCCGTTTCTAGCTTAAGATTCGCAATGCCGTGTGGAACGTGCCCAGTCGCGACATGCTGCTGCGCGGACATACAGTGCTGCTGTTGATCGTCAAAAAACACGTCCGCACCGTAGGCCTTCAGAAATTGCCCCTTGTCCATACCGCCGAGAAACAGTGACTCGTCGATGCGAATATTCCAAGCGCGCAAGGTGCGAATCACCCGTTCATGCGCAGGGGCAGACCGAGCGGTGACCAGTGCTGTCCGAATCGGGCAGTTTTCCTTAAATTCACTCTGCAAGCTGTGCAACGCCGCCAGGAAGGATTTGAACGGTCCCCCGGACAACGGCGTTCGGGCCGCTGCCACTTCGCTTTGCGTAAAGGCCGCGAGGCCCTCCGTCTTGTAGACCTTTTCTGCCTCATCGGAAAACAGCACGGCGTCTCCGTCGAAGGCAAAGCGCAGTTCCTGACTCTGCTGGTTTTCCCTGTTAGACGGCATCAAGGTCGCCGCGGCGACGCCATGCTCCAGCGCATGACGCACATCGTCTGCATCTGTTGAAAGGAATAAATGACAACTGAACGGGGCGATGTAACGGTAAGGGCTCTGCCCTCCCGTAAACGCTGCGCGCACAATATCCAAGCCGTAGTGCTTGATGGAGTTGAACACTCTCAGCCCGGTGTCCGCGCTATTGCGCGAAAGCAGGATGACCTCAACACGAGGCCCGTCCTCGAGCATCGCGTTCACATTCAATAATTTTTTGACCATCGCGAAGGCATCGCCCGGCTCCAGCACCTCTTCTTCGCGCTCGATTTGATAGCGCGAGTACGCCTCAAGCCCCTCTGACTCGAAGACCTTGTGGCTTTCATCAAGATTGAAGAGTGCGCGCGACGAAATCGCGATCACTAATTTTTTAGTCGTAACACTTTGGCTCATAGCGACCCATTTTGCGCGTTATTTTGATGACTGCCAAGCGCCTCCAGCATTGCAGCGCCATGTACCAAAGTACCGAAGCCTCCGCCCGTGTGCATAAAGACGACATGCTCCACTCCGGGAAAAGCACCTGCCCGCAATTGCGTCACCATGCCGTGAAAGGCTTTGCCGCTGTACACCGGATCCAACAACAGGCCACAACTTCGACCGGCAAGCAGCATGGTCTGGTACAACTCGGGGTAGCCTTGCGCATAGCCCGGGCCGATAAAATCGTCATCCGTCGATAAGGCCACGGCTTCTGGGTCGATACGCCCTTCATGACCACAGGCCGCCATGCAGGCACCGATATCCTCTCGGGCTTTTCGGTCGAAATACGACACGGAGTCACACACTGCGTAAGCGTGCACCTTCACTGTAGGCGCGCGAACATGTGCAGCAAGACTGAGCCCTGCTTGGGTCCCGCCGGAGCCAGAGGCACACACGAGCATATCTGGCTGGAAGTCTTGCGCTTCACACTGCTGCATAAGCTCATCGAAAGCCCGCACATAACCCCAGACCCCAAGCCCATTACTGCCACCGGTTGGAATCGCATAGGCACGATGGCCGCGCTGCTCCAGATCGCGAATCGCTTCAGCAAAGTGCTCGTCGAGTGCGCGGTAGTCACGGGGAGAAAACACACGTGTCTCCGCTCCGCAAAATTGATCCAGAAAATGGTTTCCCTGATTGTGCGTGACCGCCCCACCCGGCCCGGGGTCATCCCGTAACAGCAAGGTACACGCCAGGCCCAATTGCGCGCAGGCAAAGGCTGTGGCACGGCAATGATTGCTTTGCACACCACCGCAGGTCACCACGGCGCTGGCACCACGTTGCTTGGCGTCGGCGAGAAGAAACTCGAGTTTGCGCACTTTATTGCCCGACAGCGCAAAACCACTGAGATCGTCATGCTTGATCCACAGTTTCAAATGAGATGGCAATTCGAGTGCACTCAGAGCGCGAGCATCAAGTGCGCGCAGGGGTGTGGGAAAATGCCCTAGAGAAAGTCGAGGAGGCTCAGGAGGCAGCATCAGCGGCCTCCTGCACGGCGAGGGTGAGTAATTCACTCACCCTGCGTGGGACATTACAGAGATTTGAGCGTGCCTTTTGGCAATACGGCATGCACAGAGGCTTTCTGGAACTTGAGTTCAACATTGTCGCTGGCCTGAACAGAAATGTAAGCCTCGTCGACTTCAGTGATCTTACCGACCATACCACTGCTCAACACCACTTCATCGCCTTTGGCCAAGCCGTCGACCAAAGATTGATGCTCTTTCTGGCGCTTGCGCTGAGGGCGGATAATCATGAAGTACATGAACAGGAACAGCCCACCCAACAGCAGGATGTTCAGGAAGCCCGCACCTTGCGGCGCCGCAGCGGTCGTTTGTGCCTGCGCAGTCGCTTCGGCAATGAAAAAACTCATGAGCTAACCTCTTGATATACGAGAAAAAATAAGGCGGCTAACTCTACTAAAGTTGTGCGCAGCACGCAACGTGCGAAGCAGCGAAAACGCCGCCTCGCCGTTGACTTACCTCAACCTATCGTGTTGGCTCAGGCGTAGTCTCGGAATACCTTGCGAAAGGTACTCGGCGACAAGCCCGTCCAGCGCTTAAAGGCGTTGGTAAAACTGGTGCGGTCAGAGAAATCCAAGGTCGACGAAATGCGGTCGATGGAAATCTGTTGCTTTACCAGATAGTCAATAGAGTAGTGAAAACGCACTTTGTCTCTCAACTCGGCAAAGCTGATGCCCTGCTGCTGAAGTCGACGCTGAAGCGTTCGTTTAGACAGGTTAAGCTCCTCAGCAATGTTATCAATGCTCAGAGACGCCTGACCGATGCGTCGTTTAAGCACTTCTACCACTTTACCTGAGATACCCAGACCTTCCGGGAGTTCTGCAGCCATCTGATACTCTTCGAGGCTCTTGATTGAACCTGAAGCGAAAATGGCCAAATCTTCTGTTTTGCGCTGAGCGCGTGCTTTCTGTAATTCCGTCATACAGGCTATTCCCTCCGCCATTAGTTCCAGCAATGAAATGTCGTCACTGTCTGCTTCGTGAGGCATGGCCTCTCCAGACAGGAAGCACACTACACCGCGCTCCGAGCTATTCAAATCCAGTGAAATCCCGACATACGAGCGCGACTCACTTAAATTATACGCCAATCCACGCGCATTAGTAGCGGAAGGTGTCAAATCTGCTTCAATAACGACACGATTTTCATCATGCAGTCGAATACAGGGGAATTTTGCTGCGGAAATGTGCTGCCCAACGAAGTAAAGCGGCTCGTCACAGCGCCAGCCCTGGATCTCATACACTTGCTCAGATATACGTCGTAGAACAAAAGCTGTATCACAATGAAAGCGCGCACAACCGACATCGAGCAGTGCCCTCATCACATCATGGTGCGATGCGAACAGCGCCTGGTTCGCGAGAATACGATAGAGATGGAGCACGCACTGAGGAAACGGCGTAACATCTTGCGCGTTGGCTCTGACGAGGCTAGCTTGGAATGGCGGCAAAAGTCGCTCATTAAGTTTAAGACTGTCGTTTTTCTTGAATGAATCAATCACATTGCCACCAACAACGCATGCATTTCTTATGCAGATTGGTTATTAACGAATTTAAAATACACACGATCTGATTATAGATACAATTTTTCCTTTTGCACCCCCCAATGTTTTGCAGCGTACGCCATGTGGTCGATTACAACGACAAATCGCGGGGTCGCAGAGTAAAGATTTGTAAAAAAGAGAACTTGCTCCTTCTCTGCCTACCTGCTCCCCCTGTTTTTCAGCTCAAATTCTCTCGGATATATAACAGAACGTCATCATGGTGCGTTTTGGTTTTCACCTTGTCGATGATGTGCTGCAGGCGTCCGTTTTTATCGAGAATAAAGGTCGTGCGGAGAATGCCCATAAATTCTCTGCCCATAAACTTTTTCAGCCCCCACACACCGTATTTTTCTGCAATGGCGTGATCCTCATCGGAGAGTAAATCAAAGTTCAGGCTCTGCTTCTCTCGGAATCGGTCCAACTTCGCAACGGGGTCAGGACTGATACCCAAGATTACTGTATCCAGCTCATCAAAAGCCGTGCGCACGTCACGAATTCCACACGCCTGCACGGTACAACCGGGTGTAGATGCCTTTGGGTAAAAATAAATGACCACATTTTTTTGTCCTTCAAAATCCGCCAGACGAATTTTGTCACCATCCTGGTTCTGGAGTGTAAATTTTGGTGCTTTATTGCCAATTTTGGGAAAAGACATAATTTGTGCCCCATAAAAAAAAAGCGCGACAAATGCGCGCTTTTCATTGAACAAAAGTAAATTAATTTACGCAGGTAACAACGAGCGAACCGCGTCGCGCTCTTCTTTCAGCTCTTGCTCAGTCGCGTTAATTTTTTCCTGAGAAAAGGCGTTGACCTCAAGACCTTTGACAATTTCCCAGTCACCGTCTTTGCACACACACGGGAACGAGAAAATCAGACCTTCTTCAACACCATAGCTGCCATCACTGTATACGCCCATGCTCACCCAATCGCCTTCAGCCGAGCCCAGCGCCCAATCACGCATATGGAAAATCGCCGCGTTGGCTGCAGAGGCAGCAGAAGATGCGCCACGTGCTTTAATAATCGCTGCACCACGTTGCTGCACATCGGGAATAAACGTTTCTTCGTACCAGCTTTGGTCCACCAGGTCGATCGCCGTTTTGCCATCCACTTTCGCGTGATGCAAATCAGGGTACTGAGTAGAAGAATGGTTACCCCAGATGGTCATGTGCGTAATGTCATTAACGGTTTTATCGGTTTTATCCGCCAGCTGCGACAACGCACGGTTGTGATCCAAACGCATCATGGCAGTGAACTGACGCGGGTCGATGTCCGGCGCGTTGCGCTGTGCGATCAATGCGTTTGTGTTTGCAGGGTTACCCACTACAAGCACTTTGATGTCGCGTGAAGCGTGGTCGTTAATGGCTTTGCCCTGAACAGAGAAAATGGCCGCGTTGGCTTCGAGGAGATCTTTACGCTCCATGCCGGGTCCACGAGGACGCGCACCTACGAGCAATGCGTAGTCGGCATCTTTAAATGCGACATTGGCATCATCGGTACACACCATGCCTGCCACGAGAGGGAAAGCACAGTCTTCAAGCTCCATCGCAACCCCTTTCAATGCGTCAAGCGCGGGGGTAATTTCGAGCATCTGCAAAATAACAGGCTGGTCTTTGCCAAGCATTTCGCCGGCAGCAATACGAAACAACAATGAGTAGCTGATTTGACCTGCAGCGCCAGTCACTGCAACACGAACGGGTGCTTTCACGATAATTCTCCGTTTTCAGATTTTAGTTTATTTAGCAAGTAGAACGCCGCGCATTATAGAGAATATGCATCGGCAAAGTCATGCCCCCTCAGGCACTGTGCTCGGGGCGCGTGACCGCGCCGGGATAGCGTTGCGTCAAAGCCTGATACAAGGCATCCCGATCCAGCTCGGCCAAAGACTGACCGGCGAGAATTTCCATTAGGTGTTCATTGTCTTCTTTGCCCGCCCAGACCTTCTGATAATGACCTTCTTTATACCCGTGGTCCTGACGGAAGAGGTTCAACACGTTTTTGGCAACATAGCGCTCGGCGAGCTGCTCAAAGGTCAGACCCACCAGCCCCATCAAGCGAACAAAGCCTGGCGCATCGAAGGCTTGGGTGTTCAGCGTGCTCGCTGTGAACGCTTCGAGCTCTTCACGAAAGCCCAGTTCAGAAGCCGGCGTACGAAAGGCCTGCTCGAGTCGCTCCGCAACCAGATCATAGTCGTCGCCGTGCTCCTGCAGGAGAATGCTCATACCAAAGTGCCAGATATCGATCAGCTCCAGCTCGACCTGATCTTGGTCCGGGGTCTGCGCTTTCCACCATTTCCAGCCGTAATGATCCATCAATTCGGCGCATTCGACCCAAATGGCGCGATACCACGCGTTATTCTCGGCTCGCCAGGCTGGATGCACTCGGCAATTCATGGCATCCTGAAGTTCGAGCATGGTAATCAACGCGTGTTTCATGGCGGCAAGAGGCTCCTATCTACCCTGTCGGGTGCTATTGAATGGCGGGGAAAACTGCGGGATCGCAGTTTAGCACAGCAATATCACAATCAGGCCTTAAGTTTAGCGGCGAGAAACTGTAATATTATCGTCACATTTGCTCAATACGTTTGTCATCAATAGCAGCTAGATTTGTTGAGAAATCTACAAGGTAAATTTCCATGCGCTTGCTAGACAGTATCCATCAAGTTGATCTCTCCGCGTTCTCCTGGCTGTTGAAACACAAACACCGCGAGACGATCATCAAGTTCGCGCGTGTGATTTCCATCTCGGCTGATGGCCCGCTCTACGTACTCGCTGGCCTCACCTTTATCGCGCTGCAGCACTGGGACCTCGCCACACTCATGGCGGTATGCTTCCTCGCAGAACGTATTTGCTACAAGGTGTTCAAGCGTGCCTTCAAGCGCAACCGCCCTCCCGAGGCCATTCCAGGCTTCAAGAGCGTGGTCGTGCCCTCTGACCAATTCAGCTTCCCGTCGGGCCACACTTCTGCGGCGTTTCTGGTTGCCTGCATATTCTCCTATTTCTTTCCACCAATGAGCCTCATACTGTTTCCTTGGGCAGTGAGCGTCGGCATGGCGCGCGTTGTTCTGGGTGTGCACTTTCCGAGCGATGTTGTCGCGGGTGCATTGATGGGCAGTGGGATCTTCGCGGTCTTCGTTACAACGATAATGTAGCTTCATGAAAATACTTTACGGTGTTCAGGCCACCGGAAACGGCCACATCACGCGCGCGCGCGCGCTCAACAGCTGGTTCAGCGAATTTAATATTGAGGTCGATTTCCTCTTCTCAGGCCGGGAACAGAAAGACTTCTGGGATATGGAAGAGTTCGGTGAATGGCGCTGTTGCCGAGGCCTGACCTTCTACCATGAAGCCGGCAAGCTGAAGCTCTGGAAAACCATCGAGAAAAACAGCCTCAAGACGCTCTTCAGCGACATCCGATCGCTGGATTTAAGCGACTATGACCTTATTATCACGGATTTCGAGCCAATCACCGCGTGGGCTGCCCGACGCCAAGGCCGACTGGCCATTGGTGTAGGCCATCAATACGCGTTTGAGCACGATGTGCCACGCCGCGGCGCCGACTTCATGGCGACCCAGATCATGAAAAACTTCGCGCCGGTAGACGTGGGGCTTGGCTTGCACTGGCACCATTTCAACCAGCCGATTCTGCCTCCGATTGCAGAGACGCATACTACCAGCGAGCCCAGCGATCCCAATAAGATTGCGGTCTACCTCGGTTTTGAAGACCCAGACCAGGTTATTCAGCTCCTGGAGCCTTTTGAAGACTACCTCTTCACCTACTACGCCCCCTTCCCCCAGTACGAAAGTCGTGGGCATATTCAGCTCAAGCCCTTGTCGCGTGAAGGCTTCCAGCACGATCTCGCGACCGCGAGCGGCGTGATTTGCAACGCCGGCTTTGAGCTGTCCAGTGAGGCCATCCAGCTCGGTAAAAAACTGCTGGTCAAACCACTCATGGGGCAAATGGAGCAATTATCCAACGCGGAAGCACTCAGCAAGCTGGGCTTGGGCATGTCCATGGACACGCTGGACCACGACACCGTGGCCACATGGCTGAAACAGCCTGAAGGAAAGCGCGTTGTGTACCCGAATGTGGCGAGAGAAATTGTCCGCTGGATCAGCCAGGGCGACTGGAAGAATCAAGCGGCGCTGAATCAGATGATTATGAGCCTGTGGGAAGCCACCGAATCTCACGGAGTTGAGAGCTTTTCAGCGTCCCCCGTGCCCGACCTTCAAGCGGATGACGCTTTGTTGAACAGAGCATAAAAGTTGGCGCTGGTCTGTTCGGCCAGCGCATCAAACGACACCCCTCTTAACTCCGCCACGTATTCCGCCACTTCCCGCACGTATTTCGGCTCATTGGGCTTCCCACGATAGGGAACCGGCGCCAGATACGGCGAATCCGTCTCCACTAGAATTCTGTCAGCGGGCACCCGCTTGGCCACATCCTTGAGCTCCACGGCGTTTTTGAAGGTGACAATTCCCGAGAACGAGATGTAATACCCCAGCTCAATGGCCTGCTTGGCCATCTCCCAGTTTTCGGTAAAGCAGTGGAGGACGCCAGCCGATTCGGTGCTGCCATGCTCCCGAATGAGTCGCAATGTGTCCTCACGGGCGTCGCGCGTGTGCACGATAATAGGCAAGCCAGTCTTAGCGCCAACCCGGAGATGGTTTGCAAAACTCGCCTGTTGCACCTCGGCACTGTCCTTCGTGTAGTAGTAATCGAGCCCGGTTTCACCTAGTGCGACTACCTTGGGACTTTGCGCCCATTCCAGCAGCGCCGCTTCGCTCACCACCGCGTCTGTGACATCTGTTGGATGGACACCCACCGACGCGTATACCTGAGGAAAGCGCTGAGCAATGTCCAACACCGCAGCGCGGTTTTCGTCACTGATGCACACACACAGCATCGCGGATACACCACGCGCACCGGCCTCTGAGATGGCCGCATCGAGTGCGTCATCGTGGTTTTCGAGTTTGAGCCGATCGAGGTGGCAGTGGGAATCAACAAGCACAGCAGATACCTAAACAGTGGAATGAGTGGCGTTCGGGAGCGAGATTTAAGGCAATATTCGCGATGAGATCACGCGGTGCGCAACGCAACTGCGCGGCCGCGACTTACATCGTGTGTGTGGGGCGATCCGATTCCAGCGACCCGGCAAGGTAGGTTTCAATCTTTTTAGAGGCGACATCGTCTTCGCCACTGAACTGCACGCCGATCCCAGCCGCACGATTTCCCTGGGCCCCTTTGGGCGTAATCCAAATCACTTTCCCGGCAACCGGGATTTTTTCAGGCTCATCCATCAAGCTCAACAGCATAAAAACCTCATCTCCGAGGCTATAGCTTTTGCTGGTTGGAATAAACAGACCACCATTTTGGATGAAAGGCATGTAAGCCGCATAAAGCACTGCCTTATCCCGAATGGTCAAAGACAAAATTCCGTTGCGGGCACCGCCGCCAAGAGCATTCATTGCTGAACCCTGTATACCTAGTTAATCAACCTGAACAGTAGTGAAAATTACGCCTTTTGTCCAATACCGGCAACACAAGTCAAGCACGCGCACTGCGTCGACTGAGCGCTTGCCAATCCAGCGCCAGCTCTTCGGTGAACATGGCGGGATTCAAATTGCTGTTCCTGCGCCACTGCTGCATCTTGACGACCAGTCGGTCGCGCAACTTGAACAGCAGTTGCACGCTCAGCCCCGAAGCCGACTGCGCCAAGGCGCGTGTCTCAGGAGGCGCCGTACCGGCGTGACTCAGTTTGTCACGGATAAGCGCATCCAGCGCGAACAAGAGGTTTTGCAGCAGCTCATCCATACTTTGCTTCTGCCAGTCCTGCGCCACTCTGAGCCCCTCTACACGCCCCTCCAGTAAATGGCTGAGCTGCTCGAACAATGTCGCCTGACGGGCAGGAAAGTCATCCTGCACCCACTGGCGGACCAATAGCGGCGCCCCACCCGCCTGAGCCAGCAAGCCCTGCTTGTCCTGGTCCAGACCTTGTTCCTGCAACCAGCGTTGCGCTTCATCGAGCGGTGGCACCTGCAACGCGACACTCTGACACCGACTGCGAATCGTAGGCAATATCGCGCTCAGGCGCTGGGTAACCAGGATAAACACCGTATCGGCCCCCGGCTCTTCCAGACTTTTCAACAAGGCATTGCTGGCATTAATGTTCATCGCATCCGCATGCTCGACGATCACCACCTTGCGCAAATCAAAATGCGCGGTTCGAGCAACGAACTCAACACACTCTCGCACTTGGTCGACCTTGATCTGAGTCGCATCCTCTTCTGCGCGCAGACGGAAAATATCCGGATGCGAGCCCGCTTTCAGCAAGCTACAACCTCGACAACGCCCACAGGCCACATCCTCTAACGGCGCATGACAAAGCAGGTACCGCGCGGCGGCAGCGGCATATTCCAAGGCGCCCACACCCGGCACGCCATGCACCAGAAAAGCATGCGGAAGGCGCGAGGCATGAAACTGCTCGCACAGGCGCTGCCACGCGGGCTGCTGCCACGGAAAAGGTGGCATGGCCGTATCATGAAAGCGCTCGTCAGCTGTCATATAATTCGTTTCCTAATTCTGTATCCACTGGCCCGCATCAATCTCATGAGCCTCACCATTGTGTATCAAGACAACGACATGCTGGTCGTTAACAAACCCTCCGGCCTGCTGTGCGTGCCCGGCTTGAAAGAGCCCGACAACTTGCATGACCGCGTGCTTACGGCCTTCCCAAACGCCAGAGTGGTACACCGGCTGGATATGTCGACTTCCGGCCTTGTGATGTTCGCGCTCAATCACCCCACCCAGGTACGGCTGGGAAAGATGCTGGAGCACAAACAGATCGTCAAGACTTACATCGCGGAAGTCGCCGGGCACCTGCACGCGCGCTGCGGAGAAATCTGTTTGCCTTTGCTGTGTGATTGGCCCAACAGGCCGAAACAGCACGTCGACTGGGAGAACGGCAAACAGGCCCTCACTCGCTTTGAGGTCATCGATCTCGCCAAGCCAGGTGTTTCGCGAGTGCACCTGTACCCCGTCACTGGACGCACGCATCAGTTACGCGTCCACATGCTGTCACTGGGGCACCCTATTCTGGGTGATCAACTGTATTCCATTGGTGACAGCGCCGAACGTGCAGAACGACTGCAGCTTCACGCAACATCACTGCAATTCCCCGCGCAGGACCAACAAGAGGGCCTCTTTATCGAATGCCCTCCTGATTTTTAATCCGATCCCTCGCCGACCAAGGACTGTAATATCTTCTGTAGCTGAGCCTGTACCTCTGGCAGCGACGCCGATGCATCGACAATCCGATAGCGGTCTGGAAATTCTGCGGCGCGCGCGTGGTAGCCTCGTCGAACCCGCTCAAAAAACGCGACCTGCTCCTGCTCGAACCGATCGAGCGCCCCGCGCTCACGCGCCCGGGACAGCCCCTCTTCCACATCGATATCCAACAGCAGTACGCGGTCGGGGTGCAGCTCACCCTGAACCAATGTTTCCAACGCTTCGATCTGCTCCAGATTCAAACCTCGGCCAAAGCCTTGATAGGCGTAAGTCGCGTCGGTAAATCGATCGGATATCACCCAAACACCCCGCTCCAGTGCGGGCCGAATGACTTGCGCAATATGCTGAGCCCGCGCGGCAAATACAGTCAACAGTTCCGCGAGCGGGTCAAATGCCTCCTCTCGATGACGGAGCAGCAAGTCTCTGAGCTCTTCTGCCAGGGGCGTGCCACCTGGCTCTCGCGTCTGGATAAAGTCGATATCGTGCGCTTTTAAAAATGCACAGATGTACTCGAGGTTGGTGGACTTACCCACACCTTCGGTACCTTCTACGCTAATAAATCGACCTTTCAATCGTCTGCCTTTTCTATTTTCTGATACGTGGATCGGTAGTCTTTTCGTCGCACTTTTTGATAAGCGCGCACCGCCTCGAGGTGTGCCTCCAGTGTCGGGGAGAAGGTATGCGTCCCATCGCCCTTTGCAACAAAGTACAAGGCGTCCCCATCGGCGGGATGCAGCGCCGCATGGATCGCGGCTCGCCCCGGAGAGGCGATCGGCGTCGGCGGTAAACCGTGCTGAGTGTAGGTATTATATGGCGTCGGTGTGCGCAAGTGTTGTCGGGTAAGGTTGCCTTCGTACTCGGTCCCCAATCCGTAAATCACGGTAGGGTCTGTTTGCAGGCGCATGCGTTTCTGCAAACGGCGCACGAAGACCCCAGCAATCTGCTCACGTTCATGCGGCGCACCGGTTTCTTTCTCAACGATCGAGGCCATGATCAGCGCCTCATACGGCGAGTCATAAGGCAAGCCTTCCGCTCGTGTTGCCCATTCTTCATCCAATACCCGCTGCATTCGCTGATAGGCGCGCAAGACGATGGAGAGGTCGCTGTCTCCGGCGATATATTGGTAAGTATCAGGGAACAGCCAGCCCTCCGGGTGAGCGGGCTCAAAAGTCGGATATTCGGCCAGCGCTTGCTGCAGAGCAACGGGGTCGGACGGCAGGCGCTGCTCCAGCTTGGCTTGGCTATGCAATACCGTCAGCATTTGACTCAGGTTATAGCCCTCTACGAGCGTCACCTGATAGGTGATGACATTGCCTGATAATACGATATCCAGTAACGCCGACGGACTCACCTTCTCAGGCAAGGCATATTCACCGGCTTTGAGCGCCGTTTTTTCGGTCAATCTCGCATAGAGTCGCCAGAGTTCAGGCTGCGCGAGCAGCCCCTGCTGATGCAGCTCACGCGCCAACCCGGAAACATGGGCCCCTTTCGCGACCACGAGCGTTCGGTGTGACGCAGGAACCACTTCCGCTTGATGCAACCACTGCCAGGCAAGATAGACAGCGACCGACACCGCGACCGCTGTCACGACGGCAAGGCCCGCCAACGCAAGCACTATGCGACGAATCATTGCAACAGCACCTCACGCGTGTGCTGCGCCATACTCGCGAAGGCATCCGCCATTGGCACGCGACGTTGATTGACTTCCAGAACCGGTACCACACCTTCTACGGCGTTACTGATAAACGCACCGTGACACCGATCAAAATCCGCCAGCGTCAGTGTGCCTTCAGTACAGACACCGATCTCGGGCGGCAGTGATTGGCTGAGCAGGTATTGGCGCATCACCCCGGCAACGCCCATTCGTGTAAGCACGGGCGTGACCCACTGGCCATCAAGCAGCAGAAAGAGATTGTGGTGCATGGTTTCGACCAACGCCCCGCTTTCCAGCTGGAAAAGCGCTTCCTCAGTATCGCTAAACGCCTGTCCGGCACACGCGAACGTGTAATGCGTGCGCGCGATCAACTTCATACCAGCGAAAGACGGGATTTCTGCAAGTGGTCGCCGAGCACTCACCAGTGCGACTCCGGCTCGTGGCGCCGAAGGTAAAGGTCGCCAGTGTGCGTAGACATTCGCGCGAGAAGGCGCGGGATAAGAGGCTCGCCCGCCATCTCGGCGCGTCAAGATCAACTTGATGACCGAATCCGCTGGGCACACGGCCAATACGTGTTCGAGTTGCTGATCCAGTTCATCCGATGAGAGGGCGATATCTAAAGCATGACAGGCAGCCAGGGCGCGCGCCTTGTGTTGCGGCCACAGCGGCACAACGTGGCCGACGCAACGGAGAGTTTCGAAGCACCCGTCAGCGAAGGTAAACCCGCGCTCAGTCAGCGCGGCGTCATCAATCAGCTCGCCATTTTTCATAGCCGCCGATGCCATGCCCTGCGCGCCCGAGCGAAGTATCAAGACAGCTCGCGAAACACCAGAGAGCCGTTGGTGCCACCAAAGCCGAAGGAATTACTCAACGAGACCGAAATCGCGCGTTTCTGAGCAGTATGCGCAACGAAGTTCAAATCGCAGCCTTCATCTGGGTTGTCGAGATTGATGGTGGGCGGCGCGATGTTATCGCGGACGGCCAACACACTGAAGATGGCTTCTACGGCTCCGGCAGCGCCCAGTAGGTGACCGATCATAGACTTGGTTGAGCTCACGGCCAACTCAGAGGCATGAGCGCCGAAGACCTGCTTCACGGCCTCGCACTCGGCTTTGTCACCGGCCGGAGTGGAGGTGCCATGCGCATTGATGTAGTCGACTTGATCCGGGTTGAGGCCGGCGTCAGTCAATGCGTTCCTCATCGAGAGCTCTGCGCCATCCCCCGACGGAGAGGTAATGTGATACGCGTCGGCACTGGTGCCAAAGCCCGCAAGCTCAGCGTAAATTTTTGCTCCGCGCGCCTGCGCGTGCTCGAGGCTTTCCAGCACGAGGACACCCGCACCATCGCCGAGCACAAAGCCATCCCGGTCTTTGTCCCAGGGGCGGCTGGCGCGCTCAGGCTCATCGTTGCGCTTGGACAGCGCTCGTGCGGCGCCAAACCCCCCTACGCCGACACGGGTCGTCGCCATTTCGGCGCCACCGGCCACCATGACATCCGCCGAGCCATACATAATTTCACGTGCGGCCAAACCCACACTGTGCGTGCCCGAAGTACACGCCGTGGAGATGGCCAGATTGATGCCGCGGAAACCGTATTTAATCGACAGGTTGCCCGCGATCATATTGATGATGGCACCCGGTACAAAAAACGGAGACACGCGACGCGGCCCACGCTCATGAATGGTCACCGCAGTATCTTCGATGGACCCAAGGCCCCCGATACCGGAACCGACAATACAGCCAATGCGCGCGGCGTTTTCTTCCGTCACTTCCAAGCCGCTGTCTTCAACCGCCTGGATTCCCGCAGCCATGCCGTATTGGATAAAGGTGTCCAACTTGCGTGCTTCTTTCTCCTCAAGATAGGGAGAAACATCAAAGTCCCGCACGGAGGCGCTGATTTTGGTCGCGAAGGCACTGGTATCAAAACTGGTGATAGGAGCAATACCACTTTTGCCCTGCAGAATGGACTCCCAGGTTTCGGCCACAGTGTGCCCGACTGACGTCACCATTCCCAAACCCGTTACGACTACCCTTCTTCGCGTCACAGCGCTTTCTCCGTATTGCTCACGTGCATCGATTAAAACAATCGCTACACTTTTTCGTCTGACAAAATAAAGAAAAGCCGCAACTGCGAGGAGTATGCGGCTTTTCGATTCACAAAAACGTCACATTAAACGAGGCAGGCCTGTACGTTTCGGTATGGCTCGCCTGAAGTCGCTTAAGCCAGGTTTTCGTTGATGTAGTTGATCGCGAGCTGAACAGTCGTGATTTTTTCAGCTTCTTCGTCAGGAATTTCGGTTTCGAATTCCTCTTCCAGCGCCATGACCAGCTCAACAGTGTCCAGAGAGTCCGCACCCAGGTCTTCAACAAAAGAGGCTTCGTTTTTGACTTCTTCTTCTTTAACGCCAAGTTGCTCGGCAACGATCTTCTTAACGCGTTCTTCAATGCTGCTCATAAGTAGTTAAACTCCTAATTGTCATTCTTTGCGAAGCCGAATGTATTTGATAGACAGTTGCTCAGGCTCACACGTGCGCGCATTTTACCCTGATTTTTTGCCAGATTTAACACGTTCGGCAAATTTTTATGAAAGTTAAATTTTTTCCCTTGTTTTTCAACAAGTTAGCACATGTACATGCCGCCATTGACGTGGATAGTCTCTCCCGTCACATACGCAGCAGCGTCACTGGCGAGGAAATTGACCACGCTGGCGATCTCTTCCGGCTGTCCCAGGCGCGCCAGAGGGATCGCACCCAGCATCAGATCACGCTGGTCGTCGCTCAGCTCGCGGGTCATATCCGTATCGATAAAGCCTGGTGCGACCGCATTGACCGTGATATTGCGCGAACCCACTTCTTTCGCCAATGAGCGGGTAAAGCCGCCAACACCGGCCTTGGTGGCAGAATAGTTCGTCTGACCTGCGTTCCCCATCGTCCCCACAACAGAGCTGATGTTGATAATTCGGCCCCATCGCGCCTTCATCATGCCACGGAGACACGCTTTACTGAGTCGGTAGATTGCGCTCAGATTGGTGTTGATCACATCAAACCATTCGTCATCACTCATACGCATCAACAAGTTGTCCTTGGTGATACCGGCATTGTTCACCAAGATCTGAGGCGCTCCGTACTTTTCCTGCACCGCCTTTAACAAAGCAGACACAGAATCGGCATCAGTGACATTCAACACCATGCCTTCACCGACCACACCTGCCGCTTCGAAACGCTCGGTAATCGCCTGCGCCCCTTTTTCGCTGGTCGCGGTACCAATCACTTTCGCACCTTCTCGACCCAGCTGCTCTGCAATGGCCGCGCCTATTCCTCGGCTCGCGCCCGTCACCAGGGCTACTTTTGACTCTAAAGACATAGTCCTTCCTCTATCCTTCCGGGTTCATTCGTTCTTTTATCAATTTTATTTGCTTTGTTCTAACGCGGCTTCAAGCGCGTCGACACTGTCGGTAGTCGATGCAGCCACACTTTTATCGATACGCTTCATCAGGCCAGCAAGCACTTTGCCGGGGCCGCACTCGACGATCCGCTCCACACCATTAGCTGCCAGCGCTTGAGCGCACTCAACCCAGCGTACCGGGGAGTAAACTTGCTCGATCATAAGCGCTTTGATTTTTTCTGCGTCGGCTTCCACCGCCGCGGTCACATTGTGCACCACCGGTACCGAAGGTGAAGAAAATGCCACCTCTGCAATATGTGCGGCGAGTCGATCTGCAGCAGGACGCATCATTTCCGTGTGAAACGGCGCGCTGACGGGCAACGGTAAGGCTCGCTTGGCACCCGCGGCCTTACAGGCTTCACTCAGCGCCTCAACGGCGGCTTTTTCACCGGCAATCACGACCTGACCAGGGGCATTGAAGTTGACGGGGGCCACCACACCCGCCGACGCCGCCTCAGCAGCCAGCTTGATAATCGTGTCATCATCAAGCCCTATAATCGCAGCCATCGCGCCCACGCCGACCGGCACCGCTTCCTGCATGTAACGGCCGCGCAATTGTACGAGCTTAACCGCATCTTCCAGACTCACCACACCGGCACAGACCAGGGCAGACCACTCCCCCAAGCTATGACCGGCCATGTAAGAAGGCGCTTCACCGCCAAGTTCGTTCCACACACGCCACACCGCAACACTGCTGGTTAACAATGCGGGCTGGGTATTTTCGGTCAGGTTCAGGGACTCTGCTGGCCCGGATTGCACCAGATTCCAAAGATCATAACCGAGCACCTCGGACGCCGCTGCGAAAGTGTCGACAAACAACGGATAACGTTCAGCAAAATCCGCGAGCATGCCCACTTGTTGGGAGCCCTGCCCGGGGAAAACCATGGCCAAAGACGAAGAAGTCATAATATTCTCTTTTTTGTTACGAGTAGATCACGTATTGATCGACCTGCGGCTCGGGCAAGCGCCGAGCCAAACGATCATGTATGAAGATCCTGAGCCATCGCGGCAGCGATGCGATCCGGAACGGCCGCTTCGACCTGCTCTCGCGCTGTTTTTAGTGCAAAAAACAATCCGAGCGTATCCGCTGAGCCATGACTCTTGATCACGGTCTTACGAAGACCCAAAAACGCCGCGCCATTATACAGGGATGGGTTACGATTTTGACTCCATCGTTTCAACATTGGGCCTAAGGCCAACCTGGCGAGACGACGCAGTGGCCCTGCATTGAAAAACTCATTCAGGCTCGCGGTCAGGTGGCGCACCAGGCCTTCACTGACTTTCAGGGCAACATTGCCGCTGAAGCCATCACACACAATGACATCGACATCGCCGGAATAGAGTTCATCCCCCTCGACGAAGCCGACAAATTCAAACGGACCGTTGTGCGCTCGCAAGCGCTCGGCCGCCAATTGCACAGGTTCACTGCCTTTTGACATCTCTGAGCCCACGTTCAACAAGGCCACACGAGGACGACGTATACCCGCCACCCGCGCGGCCGCACTGCCCATCACCGCAAATTGCACGAGGTTATCTGCCGAACACACCAGGTTCGCACCCAGATCCAGCAGTAGCGAGGCGCCTGTACGCGTAGGCAACCATTTGCCAATCGCGGGCCTGCGAATTTCCGGCAGCATCGCCACCAGGTGGCGGCTCATCGCCATCAGAGCACCGGTATTTCCCGCGCTGATCCCCGCGTGCGCTTCATCTTTTGCGAGACTGTTCAGCGCCTGCCACATAGAGGAATCGCGACGCTGCCGCAACGCAACGGCGGGCTGCTCGCTCATGGTCACAACCGATGAGGCTTGATGGAGAGAGATCGAGGAAGGAAGCGGAGAGTATTCGGTACGACACCATGCGAGTGCGTCGGCATCGCCGTGAAGCTGAATATGGGTGTCGGGGTAGGCCTGGACAAATTTTATGGCCGCACATACGCAAGGGCGGGGACCTAAGTCCCCGCCCATGACGTCAAACGCGATGACGATGTCTTGCGACAAAATCAGTCGTCGTTCTTGGTGTCGACCACTTTTCGGCCACGGTAGAAACCATCTGCAGACACGTGGTGACGCAGGTGCTTCTCGCCAGTTACCGAATCAACAGACAATGTTGCCGTACCCAGACCGTCGTGTGAACGACGCATGTTACGCTTGGAACGGGTTTTCTTGTTTTGTTGAACAGCCATGGATTCCTCCTGTATTCAATCTTCGCCGGCTCGCCTAAGGCTTGCCCTTCAATTTGGACAAAACGCTGAACGGGCTGTCCGCCGCGGTCGGTGCGTCTTCTTCCTGCTCATCACTTGAGAGATAAGCAGAATCTAAACAGTCCTGTTCGTGTCGGGCGACCACCGGCAGGTGCAAAATCAGCTCCTCCTCGATAATCGCGGGCAATTCCGCTTCATCGTCTGCGACGATCCACGGTTCAAGATGCTTCGGCAAGGCTTTCGCCTGCGCTTCATCCCAAACAATTGCCAGCGTGATGGGCTCTTCTACTGAATAGCTCATCGACTCGAGGCAGCGCTGGCATTCCAGCTCTAACTCGGCCCTGACTTGTCCCGTCAGCATGGGTCGCCCCTGCTCATCGCGATCAAAGGTCACATCAACCCAGACGCTGCGCACTTCACGCGCGCTTTCGGCCAGGCGAGGCAGATCCTCGGCACGTATGAATCGCTGAAAGCTGGCCGATGTCACGACGAGTTTGCGCGGCTCAACGAGCTTTGGGAGCCACTGATTGGGTGCTTGCTCCGACATAGGGGCGCGATAATAGAGAAACCCACCTTGACTGTCAAAGATTCTTGTGCGAAAAGCACGTTTTTTTCAGCTGATTCAACCTCTTATGCCCTACCCCATCGTTCTTGCCACCGCTTCTCGTTACAAACAGGCGCTTTTTTGCCCGCAGCCAACTGTCTTTTCAGGCTGTTCCCGCCGACGTAGACGAACGCCCTTTACCAGGGGAACGCGCGGAGCAGTGCGCGCAACGCCTCGCCGAGGCCAAGGCACGCAAGGTCTTTGAGCAGCACTCGAATGCAATTGTGATCGGATGCGATCAATGCGCGGAGCTCGACGGCACCTTCCTCCATAAACCGGGCACAGAAGAAAACGCCGCGGTCCAGCTTGCGCGCTGCAGTGGCCAAACTGTGATTTTCCACACCGCGATCGCCCTTCTGTCGCCAGACGGAGATTTGCTCTGTGACAGCACGCCCACCGAGGTGCGCTTTCGAACTCTGAGCGAGGAGGAAATCCACACGTATATAAAGAAGGAAGAGGTACTCGACTGCGCGGGCAGTTTTAAATGCGAAGCCCTCGGTATCACACTGTTTGAAGCTATTCGCAGCGAAGACCCAACCGCGCTAGAAGGCTTGCCGCTGATCAAACTCCACGCACTGCTACGCCAAATCGGCGTAAACCCGCTGAAGGCAGACAGCCAAACACTGTAGCCACTTTCGCCCTACAACCAACGAAAACGTACCCCACAGTGCGCGGGGTCAGATCACAAAGTGCTCTGACCCCTCAATTCTCAAACCAAAGAAAACGAACTTAAACACCCAAGCAAATAGCGCATAGCAAAAGGGATACTCCCACCTCCCAAGGCCTGATGCACCGTATTGTCCTGACTGGGCTCTCATTCGCAGGGACGCGAATGGAGAGCTTACAGGGATGCATTCACGCGTCCCAGGCAGGACAATACGGTGGAGCAGGCCCCCTCGAATACGGCTGCCTAATTCGTAGCACCGACTAAAACTTGAAAAAGACCTCTACGTAATTTGTTGGGTGCTGAGCCATTTTTTTAAACACAAGATGTCGAGGGGGCCTGCCACGCGGTAAAGCTTTGGCGGGGACGCGGCAAGTACATCCGTGTAGGCTCCCCACCCGCATCCCTGCGGGTGAAGCCCCGCCAAAGCTTTACCGCGCGTCAGGCCTCAGGCTCAATGCCAATCTTCTAAGGCGCGATACTTATCGGCAGGTCTGATGCCGAATCAGCGAAAACGCACCTCATCGCTCACGGGGTCAGAGCACTTCGTGATCTAACCCCTCAATTCCAAGCTCGAAGAAAACGAACCCGCACAGTTCAGCAAATAGCGCGTAGCAAAAAGGATACTCCCTCCTCCCAAGGCCTGATGCACCGTATTGTTCTGACTGGGCTCTCATTCGCAGGGATGCGAATGGAGAGCCTACAGGGATGTATTCACGCGTCCCAGGCAGGACAATACGGTGGAGCAGGCCCCCTCGAATACGGAGGCCCGATAAGAAGCGCATCACGACCAACTCGAAAAACATAGAAAACAGTGAAATAGATTAAACAGAATAAGTCGAGAAGGCCCCCTCAACCACAGTGGCCAAAGCTTGATCGATCAAAACTCAAAAGAAGCACAAAAAGATAGGAACAGCGTCAGCGGGTAAACATGCCGCAACGCCGAATTAAAGCAGAAGCGTAGCCCAAACAAAGGCCCAAAGAAGAATGCTGACAAACACCGCCGCAGAACCAATGTCTTTTGCCCTGCCGGCGAGTTCGTGGTGCTCGAACCCAACGCGATCCACGACCGCCTCGATCCCGGAATTCAGAAGCTCCACAACCAAAACGAACACCACTGCTCCGACCAATAAAACACGCTCTACACGCGTGACATCGAACCAAAATGCGAGAGGGATCAAAACGCACGCAGCCAACGTCTCCTGTCGAAAAGCCGCTTCATGCTGAAACGCCTGCAACAGGCCACGATAGGAATAGAACATCGCTTTGTAGACGCGAGTGAACCCGCGATTTTTCTTCATCATACCAATCAAACTATCTCAAGACCTTCAGGACACATACGCGTAAAACCAGTGTCGCATGGGTTTGTTACGGGATTATGCCAGTAAACACAGGCCGTTTTATAAACAAATCACCGCACCTGCGCAAAGTGTAGTCGTAGATCGGCAAAAAATTGCCGTTTGCAAGGTAAAAAACCCGATGTGGCCGGTCAAAAAAATGACGAAAACTACAAGTCATTTAAATCAACATACTTAAGTCATTGATTTAAAACAATATTACCAACAATACGATTTTGGCACAAAACTAGCTAATCACCTTGCTGTACGAATTTAAGTGACAGATGACCGGATTCCACCATGGTGAAGCTCGCAAGCCAAACACATACCCTCAGCGATAAGAAAACCTTGCTCGCTGATCGTTCACAGCTCAATGAGCTGCGTTTTGCTCTTTCCACCACACTCCAGAGTACCTTGGAGCTGGATACGACATTGCGCCTGTTCTTCGACCACCTCAATCAACTGCTGCGTTGTGATGGGCTGATATACCGCTATGATGACAAAGGTATTGAGTTGCAAATTGGCACAGAGGCTCGCCACGGCGCCAACTACCGAATCAGTGCGCAACACGACGAACTCGGGAGTCTGGATTTTCGTCGAAGCCAGCCCTTTGCAGAGACCGAGCTCGCGACGATCGAAATGCTTATCGGCACCTTGTTTTATCCGCTTCGCAATGCGCTGAAATACCGTGAAGCTGTGGAAGGCTCACTGATGGATTCGCTGAGCGGATTGCCGAATAGAGCTGCATTGGATCTGGCCGTCACTCGCGAACTCAAACTTGCGCAGCGGCACAGTAAGCCATTGAGCTTGATGGTCGTCGATATTGACCACTTCAAGCGCATCAATGACACCTACGGCCATCTCACCGGTGACGCAGTCATCCGCGACGTCGCGCAATGCCTGCGAAACACCGTCAGAGAAACCGATCAAGTGTTCCGTTTTGGTGGCGAAGAGTTTGTGATTTTGCTTAGTGAGACTGAGTTGAACTGCGCCAAAGCCAGCGCCGAGCGCGTGCGTCAAACAATCCAGACACTGAGCTTTGCACAAAACGCCCGCGAACTTCAGTGCAGCGTTTCGGTGGGGCTCGCCTCACTGAGTATGGGCGACACCTTTGACGCCCTGTTTGAACGCGCGGACAAAGCACTGTACGAAGCGAAGCGCAATGGCCGCAATCAAATCCAATACGCGGTTGAGGACATCAAACAGGAAATCAAAAAAATCGCTTAACGCTTACGAGCTGCAAGACAGGCTTGAACAGCCAGGCCTGTCCAGCGCCCAATCGGGGCGCATACGCTTAAAGGGGCGCTGTTCGTCACCATTGTCGTAGGGACGCTCGAAGGCGCGTAAAGCCTGATTTAAGGAATCCACGTCCCCCTCTCCCACTTTGTCCACCAATTCCTGCAAGATAAAATTCCTGGGCACAATGCAGGGGTTGGCCGCCGACATACTGGCCACACTCTTCTGCGGATCACCTGAAGCGCGCCGCTGCTGATAGCGCCCTAACCACGACTGTAACGCATCCCACTGATCAGAGTCCGTCGTGCGATAGGAAAGTGCGCGACAGGCCTCTATAAAATTCGGGCGAGTCATTTCTGTAACGGGCGTTTCCGTCAGCAACCTGTAGAACAGCGTCATATCCAGAGAGAGATCCGACATCAGGCTCTCCAACTCATTGAAAAAGGCGAGATCGGATGCCGCCTCATCCGTTAGGCCGAGCCTCTTACGCATCATCGCCAACCAACGCCGCTCATATTCGGGCTCAAAACCGGACAAAATGGCCTCCAGTGGCTCAGCCTCACGTACAAGGGGAAATAGCGCGTTTGCGAGCTGAAACAGGTTCCAATGCACAACAGCGGGCTGCTGACCAAAGCGATAACGCCGGTGCTGACGGTCAGTGGTGTTGGGTGTCCAGTCAGGTGCGAAATCATCAATCCAACCAAAGGGACCGTAATCAATTGTCTCGCCGAGAATCGACATGTTGTCGGTATTCAGTACCGCATGTACAAAGCCCAATCGCATCCAGTGCACAACCAGATCCAATGACCGGCTTTGCACTTCTGCGAGGAAACTCAACAATCCCTCTACCGGGTCCACACGATAGAGCTGCCATTGCACGGGGTAGTAGCGAGATAAGGTGAATTCCACCCAACGCGTTAGTAGCGGCAGATCCCCTCTCGACGCCGGCAGCTCGAAATTGCCAAAGCGAATAAACGAAGGGGAGACTCGGCATACTATCGCTCCAGGCTCATACGCGGGACGCCCATCGTAGAACATGTCGCGCTCGACGTGATCGCCCGTTAACACCAGGCTGAGCGCACGTGTCGTCGGGACGCCGAGCGCGTGCATGGCTTCACTGCATACGTACTCTCGAAGTGAAGAACGCAGTACCGCCCGCCCATCCGCAAAGCGGGAGAACGGCGTCGGCCCCGCTCCCTTTAATTGGAGCGTTGCCTGCGTCAAGCCATGGTCCTGGGCGACAGCAAAGTCTCGCTCGGCGAGGTTAATGGCGCGCCCATCACCCAGTTGGCCCGCCCATTGACCGAACTGATGTCCGCCGTAGCACATCGCGTAGGGGCGCATCGATTCGAACAGAGCGTTACCGGCCAACACCTGTACGAAGTCCTCTTCGCGAATACGCGCTTCACTGAAGCCCAGGGCCTCAGCCAGTTTGACGTTCGCGACCAACAGTGAGGGGGCGGAAACCGGTGTAGGGGAGACCTCCGCGTAGCACTGCCCTGTTACCTGCCTCGCCTCCACAGGCTCTCGAGGCGCCTCACCCGGTAAGGAATCGACAAAATCTGATGAAAAACGCAACTCTGTAGCCCGCTGCTGAAGACGCATATTTACCCCTAAACGACCTTTTCCCCGCATTGTACGCACGCATTCGCCGCCCTGCGAGCACGAAACCCGAGCTTTGCTACACTGAAAGATAAAGGCAGTACGACTGCCGTGACGGAGACCTTCATGACATCACCCAGCCAGCGTTTTCAGGTCAAATGGCCCGCACGCGCCATGGCACCCGATAGAAAACTGCATCATGTGGCGGTGGTGACCGTTATGCCCAACGCGCTGGTACTGCAATATCCCTACGGCGTCACACCGGGCACTCAGGTCAACGTTGAATTTATTCTGGATGATAAAGGCAAACAGAAGCGCATCAGCGCCCAAACTCAAGTCCTCGAATGCAATACGACCGATACGGGAACCGAGTTGGAGCTTCGCATTACACGCGCGTCAGCGGGCGACATCCACACCTACAACAATGTGCTGATGCGCATGGCAAACGCGGTTTCAGAATAAAAAAAGGCAGCCGAAGCTGCCTAACTGGTGCAAATTTAGGAGGAATAAATTTGCGCAGAAACGGTTATCTCGAAATCAGGCCACCCCCACCTGGATCTGGCCGGCTTCTTCTTTGACCGGAAACACTTTGAGCTTGACGCTCTCGTCTTCAAGGCATTGTCCATTTTCGAGATTAAAATGTTGTTTATAAATCGGTGACGCCACGACAACCTGCCCGTTTAAATCCCCAACGATACCGCGGGACAAAACAGACGCATTGCTGAACGGGTCCACGTTATCGATTGCATACAGCTTTCCCTGCACTCGAAAAACGGCCACCTGCTGGTTTTGAATCAGCGCGCGCACACCCAGATTGGCTTCGAGCTCTGAGGCATCGCAAATAATTTCCCAAGTCTTCACTTCAGACATACTCATTTCTCCAATCTATCAAGCGGGTTCCGCGATTTCTTCAGGTTCGACAAACTTCACGATTTCATCTTCTGTCGCCGGGCGGATCTGCTCGCGCTCCTCAACAAACACGACGGTGTTGTCTTTCGCATCCGAGTTCACAAAAGTGCGGAATCGCTTGAGCTTTTCTGGGTTCTCGATGGTGGTTTTCCACTCGCACTGGTACGCATCAATGACGATACCCATTTCTTTTTCCAGCTCTTCGCCGAGTTCAAGCTTGTCATCGATTACCACTGACTTGAGGTAATCCAACCCACCTTCGAGGTTATCCATCCATACGGAGGTACGCTGCAGACGATCGGCGGTGCGAATGTAGAACATCAAAAAGCGATCGATGTAGCGAATCAAGCTTTCGTCGTCCAGACCCGTGGCAAACAAGTCTGCGTGGCGCGGCTTCATACCACCGTTTCCGCACACATAAAGGCTCCAGCCATTCTCGGTCGCAATGACACCCACATCCTTACTCTGCGCTTCGGCACACTCACGGGTACATCCCGAAACGGCAAATTTCAATTTGTGAGGAGAGCGCAAGCCTTTGTAGCGTTCTTCGATGCGAATCGCCATGCCGACACTGTCGAGCACGCCGTAGCGGCACCAGGTGCTGCCCACGCAACTCTTAACCGTTCGAACAGATTTACCGTACGCGTGACCCGTTTCAAAACCGGCATCGACTAATTCTTTCCAGATCAGCGGCAGTTCATGCTGCTGTGCACCGAACAGGTCGATTCGCTGGCCGCCCGTAATTTTTGTATACAGGTTGTATTTTTTCGCCACCTCACCGAGCACGATCAGCTTGTCTGGCGTAATTTCACCACCGGCAACACGCGGAACAATCGAATACGTCCCGTTTTTCTGCATATTTGCCATGAAGTAGTCATTGGTATCCTGCAATCCGGCGTGCGGCTCTTCGAGAATATATTCATTCCAGCAGCTCGCGAGAATGGACGCTGCGGTGGGTTTACAGATATCGCAACCCAAACCTTTACCGTGCGAGGCAAGCAGCTCTTCGAAGGAGCGAATTTTTTCAACGCGCACGATGTGGTACAACTCCTGCCGCGTGTACGCAAAGTGCTCACAAAGATCGGTGTTCACTTCCACGCCCAGTTTTTCGAGCTCGCTGTTCAACAGTTGCGTCGTCAGGGCGGCACAGCCTCCGCAGCCTGTTGCGGCTTTAGTACAGCTTTTAAGGTCGGCCAGTGTCCGCGCGCCCTCTTCTACCGCTGAACAAATCTGCCCTTTGGTCACTTCGTGACAGGTACAGATATGCGCCGCATCCGGAAGTGCATCCACGCCCATGCCCGCTGCTGCGGCATCGCCATCTACCGCAGGTAAAATCAATGCTTCTGGTGATTCAGGCAGCGGCATGCCATGTACACACATCTGCTGCAGGGTACCGTAGGCTTCAACCTCACCTACGAGCACCGCGCCAAGCAGTGTTTTTCCGTCCGCGCTAACGTTAATGCGCTTGTACACTTCAGACACGCCGTCCTGATACACATAACTCAGTGAGCCAGGCGTTCGCCCATGTGCATCGCCGACGCTCGCCACATCCACACCCAGCAATTTCAGCTTGGTGCTCATGTCCGCGCCGGTAAAGGCCTCTTCACCACCCATAATGTGGGAGACCGCGACCTTTGCCATTTGATAGCCGGGGGCGACCAGACCGAAAATTCGACCCTCCCACAATGCACATTCACCAATCGCGTAAATGTCATCGACGGAAGTCTTGCAGTAGTTGTCGACTTTGATTCCGCCGCGTTCGCCAATTTCAATATCAAACTGTCGAGCCAGTTCATCCTGTGGGCGGATGCCCGCAGAGAACAGAATCATGTCGGTTTCCAGATGCGTGCCGTCCGCAAAGTTCATGCGGTAGCGGCATTGTTCACCCGGAACAATTTCTTGGGTATTTTTCTCGGTGTGGACTTCCACATCGAGTGATTCGATTTTTTGCCGCAACAAATTACCGCCGCCTTCATCAAGCTGTACGGCCATCAAACGGGGCGCAAATTCCACAACGTGCGTTTTCAAACCCAGGTTTTTAAGTGCGTTGGCCGCTTCCAAACCCAGCAAGCCGCCGCCGACAACCACGCCCACCTTGCTTTCTTCTGCAGAGGCGGTAATGGCTTCGAGATCTTCGATGGTTCGATACACCAAGCAGTGAGGCTGGTCTTTACCCGGGATTGGCGGCACAAAAGGGAAAGAGCCGGTTGCCAGTACGAGCTTGTCGTACGACTCTTCGCGGCCACTGGCTGTGACGACTTTGTGTGCTTTCGCGTCGATCTCAACAACCTTGTCGTTGAGTACGTAGTTCACGCCGTTTTCCTGATAATAACCCTCGGAGGTCAGCATCAGGTCGTCAGCCGTAGCGCCAGAAAAATAGGCACTGAGCTGAACGCGGTCGTAGGCGAGCCGAGGCTCTTCAGAAAAAGTAATGACATCAAAATCGGCCGCGCGCTCATGCGAGACCATGTTTTCAATAAATTTATGCCCAACCATGCCGTTACCGACGACGACAACACGTTGTTTGCTCATACGTTCTTCCTCGTTTTCAAATTGCACCAGTGTGATGAGAGCACCACTCCGCATGAGACCGCCATCTTTGACTTTTTTTTGTTCTGGCTCACGCAGCTTGATTGAGCATCTGCAATCTAAATACCAATTTTGAAAATGCACCTTTAAAATACTTTTTATTCTTTAAATACAAAGGCTTAAAAAAAATCGCTAAAAATCATTCACTGTGCAGAATGGTGAAAATTACGCCAAAGAGGCACTGGCACTCGCACCAATAAAGTGCTTTAGCACCAAAGCAATGCGTCGCGATTATAAACACAAAACCAAAACTGTATATTTTTTGATCTTTGAAGTGCATCTTTTTGGTGCCTGCAGAGATTACATCCCTCAGATTGTTGCCCTTTCCCCGGCGCTTGGCCCTATAATGAGCCCATGCAAAGCCCCCCAAGATTGACAGACGGCTTCGGTCGTCACATTCACTACCTGCGACTTTCAGTGACGGATCGCTGTGACTTTCGCTGTACCTACTGTATGGCTGAAGACATGGAGTTCCTCCCCCGCGCTCAGGTACTGAGTATCGAAGAGCTCGCACTGGTCGCCGAAGCCTTCACGCGACTTGGGGTCAATACCATCCGGCTAACCGGTGGTGAGCCCCTGGTACGTCGCGGTCTTGTCACACTGTGTAAAAAAATTTCCGCCCTGCCCAACCTGCGCTCACTCGCAATGACCACCAACGGCGCCCGCCTGGGTTTGATGGGGGCGGAGCTTCGACGAGCGGGTGTGAATCGAATCAACATCAGTCTCGACTCCTTGCGTGAAGACCGCTTTAAAGCCCTGACGCGCTTCGGTGCACTCGACAAAGTATTGGCTGGCATTGATGTCGCCAGGGAGGCGGGTTTTGACGGTATTAAAATCAACAGCGTAGTGCTGCGACATCATAATCTGGACGAAGTCAAAGACCTCGCGCGTTTTGCACTGGAACGAAACCTCGACATCAGCTTTATAGAAGAAATGCCGTTGGGCCACATACAGAGCCATCAACGCGAGCAGGAGTTTGTCTCCAGTGAGGAATTGCGCAAGGTGCTCAGCGAAGAGTGGGCACTCTCGCCCAGCGCGCACGAAAGCGGAGGGCCTTCGCGCTACTGGCAAGCTGCCGGTTTCGATGCGCGCATCGGGTTTATCTCCCCTCACAGTCAGAATTTTTGCGATAGCTGCAACCGTGTGCGCGTCACGGCCGAGGGACGCTTACTCCTTTGCCTGGGGAACGAGCACAGCGTTGATTTACGCCGCGTGCTCAGAGCGCCAAACATCCCCCATCCTGTAGAAGCCCTGATGGAAGCCATCGTTGATGCCATGCACATTAAACCAGAGCGGCACACCTTCTCGGAGCGCGATGCACCACAAATTGTGCGGTTCATGAACGCAACCGGAGGCTGAGTTAATAAAGCACGCAGTGCATGGGCTCCTCGCTTCCGCCCCCCTTTCATCATTTATTGGAGAATACGCAAGCAATGGCTGCGGCTGACACCCCCTTCACCCCCTTTCTATATCGGTACTGACCGTATCGGACACACGCAATCTGGAACAAGACAGTTCAGGGCAAAGCCTGTGCAACGCCTTAACCGAAGCTGGGCACGTCCTGCACGAAAGGGCCTTGCTCAAAGACGACGTCTATCAAATCCGTTCACAGGTCTCGCAATGGATAGCGAACGCGGAAGTCAACGTGGTGCTGATCACCGGAGGCACTGGCTTTTCCGGGCGCGACAGTACTCCTGAGGCCATTCGCCCACTCTTGGACAAAGAAGTCGAAGGCTTCGGCGAGCTGTTTCGCGCCCTGTCTTATGAAGAGATCGGTACATCGACCTTACAATCACGCGCGTTTGCAGGCTTCGCAAATCGAACCTTGATCTTCTGTCTGCCCGGATCAACCAACGCCTGCAACACGGCTTGGACCCGAATTATTGAAGCCCAACTCGACGCGCGCACACGCCCCTGTAATTTCGTCGGGCACCTGTTCGAACGAAACCATTGAGCGCCCTACCGTGTTGAGCTTTGAAGAAGGCCTTGCCGCCGTCCTCGCACTCGCTTCAGAATGCCGCATCGGGGAGCGCGAAAGCCTTCCTCTGGATACCGCCCTCGGGTGCATTTTGGCCGAAGACATCCACGCTCCGATCGATGTCCCCCCTCAAGACAACAGCGCGATGGATGGGTACGCCGTGTCGGTCGCTGACGTCCGTGCATCGAAGCGATTGCCTGTCTCTCAACGCATTGCCGCAGGCGTTTCACCTGCACCGTTGCTCGCCGGAACCACCGCCCGGATCTTCACTGGCGCACCCATACCTGTTGGCGCCGATGCGGTCGTCATGCAGGAGAACACGTGTGCGCACGAACACGACATCGAGTTTCTCGAAGCGGTAGAGGTAGGTGATCATATTCGACCTGCGGGGCAGGACCTCCGCAAAGGGAGCCTGGCGCTGTCCGCGGGCACCCGCCTGGAGGGGCGGCACCTAGGTTTGGCGGCCTCACTTGGCATCGCTGAGCTCCCCTGTATCCGCCCGCTGCGTATCGCGCTATTCAGCACGGGGGATGAGCTGCGTGCGCCGGGGACAGCACTCGACGCCGGGCAAATTTACGATAGCAATCGGATTATGTTGCAGGGCCTTTGCCAGCCTCTGGGCTGTGAGATACACATCAGCGAATGGCTGCCGGACCAGCCTGAGCAGATTCGCGCTTCTTTCACCAAGGCCGCCGCAGAATGCGACCTCATTCTTTCTAGCGGTGGCGTATCCGTGGGCGAAGAGGATCACGTGAAAGCCGTCATAGCTGAACTCGGCACCCTGGACATGTGGAAAATCGCCATCAAGCCGGGGAAACCCCTCGCGCTGGGCCGCATCGAGCAATGCCGTTTCATTGGCTTACCGGGCAACCCGGTATCCAGCTTTGTGACCTTCCAGCTCTTTGTTCGTCCCTATATCGAGCGTGCTCAAGGAGCGGCAAGCACAGCCCTGAACTGGGTAACCGTGCAAGCGGGCTTCAGCACACGCCAAGCAGGTACGCGCGATGAATTTCTGCGCGTCCAACTAAACAATGGTGTCGCGACCGTACACCCGAATCAAAGTTCGGGCGTACTCTCCTCCGTAACCTGGGCCGATGCGCTCGCGCGTATCCCGGCGGGCACCGTGGTGGCTGAGGGCGACGACATCCCAATTTTGAGTTTGTAACGCAACGAGGACACGGACATGTCACATCCACATCTCGAATGTGAAATTGAAAGCCTTTATCACTATCCGGTGAAATCCTGCGCGGGCATCGCCTTACCCAAGGCGCTTTGCGGTCCCTCTGGCATCGAGCACGACCGAGAATGGATGGTGGTCGACGAGCGAGGCATGATGCAAACGCAGCGTAAGCGACCCGACATGGCGCTGATTCAACCACGCGTTGAATCAGATCAGATAAGCTTATCCCACCCTCGAACGGGGCGCTGCCCCGTTGCGCTGTCCGCGCGCTCGGCCACCGTCAGCATTTGGAAAGATCACGTCGACGCCGCGGAAGCCGATGATGAGGTCGGTCGCTGGCTCACCGAGACCCTGGAAAGCCGCACACCGCTGAGGCTGGTGCGCTTTCAAACGGACAAGCACCGCACGCCCGGACAACCGCAGCGATTTCGAGTACAAGGGCAGCACTTCGCAGACGCCGCTCCCCTACTGCTCAGTTCAAGCGCCTCACTCGCGGCATTGAACACTCACCTTGAGGAAGCCGGCATCGACGCGGTTACGATGTCACACTTCCGGCCCAACATCGTTCTCAAGGGCCTGCCCGCGTTCAGCGAACATCAATTCCGCCTCGCGCAACATGTCGCCACCGGGCACTGCTTTGAACTGGTCGATGCCTGCCAGCGCTGCGTGATGGTCACAGTGAATCCAGACACGGGCGAACGGCGTAAAGATGCCAGTCCTTTTAAACAGCTGACTGCGCTGAATCCCATGCCAGACAACCCGCGCGCACCCGCATTCGGCATCAACGTGTGCAATGCCGACCCACAGGCGCCTCCGCTAAGCGTGAGCGTTGGGGACAAACTGGTTTTGATGGATGCACTGACGGCAGCAAAACGCTAAAATAGCCGGCTTTTTTGCCCTCACTTCCGGACGCGTTTTCTATGATTCCAAAGCTCGCCAATATCGACCCCGTTCAACAGCGCTACCTCGATTTTCTCGAGGCCCTGCGTGCGCGAGGGTTCAGCGGCGACATCAGCCCGGAGTACGGCCATCGCACCGTGCTGTCGACAGACAATTCAGTCTACCAAATGCTGCCTCAAGCGGTGGTTTATCCCCGCTCGACGGAAGATCTGAGTCTGCTGAGCGAGCTCGCCGACGAGTCGACGCATCACGGCATCACGCTGTCTGCTCGCGGCGGCGGAACAGGTACCAACGGGCAATCACTCAATGACGGGCTTGTGGTCGACCTGTCACGCCACATGAACCACATCCTAGAAATTAACGTCGAGGAACGCTGGGTCAAGGTACAAGCAGGTGTGGTGAAAGACCAACTCAATGCGGCACTTAAACCGCATGGTCTGTTCTTTGCCCCAGAGCTCTCCACCAGTAACCGCGCGACGATTGGCGGCATGATCAACACCGATGCCTCGGGCCAAGGTTCCTGCCTCTACGGTAAAACCCGCGACCATGTGCTCGAGTTAAAAACTGTCTTGCTCGGCGGCGAAGTCCTGCACAGCCGTGCGCTTGAAGACGAGGAGCGTCAATCCCATGCCAGCGCCCAGACCCGAAGCGGCCTGGTACATCGCTTAATCCACAATATCGGTATAGAGCACAAAGAGGCCATTGAGGCGGTGTTCCCGCCATTAAACCGTTGTCTAACAGGCTACGACCTTGCTCACATCCACGATGAACAAGGCCGGTTGAATCTGAACAATATTTTGTGCGGGTCTGAAGGCACCTTGGGTTTCATCAGCGAAGCCAAACTGAACGTCCTGCCGATCCCGAAATGCTCCGCATTGGTGGTGGTCAAGTACGGTGACTTCGAAGCCTCGCTACGCGACGCCACGGAATTAATGAACACCGGCCCGACGAGTATCGAAACGATTGACTCCACCGTCCTGAACCTCGCCATGAACGACTTCATCTGGCATCAGGTCGAATCCTTTTTCGATGACGCCACGCCCGTGCCGGTACAGGGCATTAACCTGGTGGAATTTGCGGCGGATACCGAGGACGCGCTCAACGCCGCCATGCGCCCGCTGCTCGCCGAGCTGGAAGCACAAAAGTACGACGCTCGCATTGGCTTTGCACTTGCCATGGGTAGCGATGCGGTTAATCGCATCTGGGCAATGCGTAAGCGTGCCGTGGGCCTGCTAGGCAACGTAGAAGGCGAAGCCCGGCCGGTGCCCTTTGTCGAGGACACCGCCGTCCCCCCCGAACACCTCGCCGATTTCATCATGGAATTTCGCGCGATTCTCGACGCGCACCAGCTGCGCTACGGCATGTTTGGCCATGTTGATGCCGGTGTTCTGCACGTGCGCCCGGCACTCGACATGAAAGACCCGGATCAGGAAGCCCTTGCCTGGCAGATATCTGATCAGGTCGCGGCGCTAACTAAGAAGTACCACGGCCTGCTGTGGGGTGAGCACGGTAAAGGCGTGCGTTCAGAATATGCCCCTGCGTTCTTTGGCGAGCTGTATCCACAATTGCAACGCATCAAGGCCGCCTTTGACCCCCGCAATCAACTCAACCCGGGGAAAATTGCAACACCCGATGAAGGGCACGATCTGCTTCGCATCGCGGAGGTGCCAACGCGCGGGGACTACGATCGCGCCATCTCGCAGCAAAGTTGGCAACAATTCAGCAGCGCGGTGTACTGCAATGGCAACGGCGCCTGCCACAACTGGAATTTCAATGACGCCATGTGCCCTTCCTGGAAAGGCACCCGCTTGCGAACACACACACCCAAGGGGCGGGCGTCGCTCGTCAAGGAATGGTTGCGGCAGCTGTCCCTGCGCGGTTATCACACAACGGAAGGTTTACAAGCGCGCGATTGGTATCAAAGCGCACGTACACTCCCAGCAAAAATTCGCAACACCTGGGCTGCCCGTCGCGGTGAGCAGGATTTCTCACATGAAGTGTACGACAGCATGGCCGCCTGTCTGGCCTGCAAGTCCTGCACGGGACAATGCCCCATTAAAGTCGACGTACCCGAATTCCGAAGTCAGTTCCTCGCGCTGTACCACACGCGCTACCTGCGCCCACTGAAGGACTACTTGGTCGCCAGTCTCGAGCACATACTGCCTGCGGCTGCCCGATGGCCTTCCGCCTACAACCTGCTCAGCAACAACCCTCTAAGCCGCACAGTACTTAAGCACCTTGCCGGATTCGTTGATGGGCCCAGACTGTCGAACGCCCGCTTGTTGGATCACATCGACATCGTCAGCCCGGAGCAACTGTCGGCACTGGATGACGACGCGCGCGCGCGCAGCGTGGTGCTGGTGCAGGATGCGTTCACTCGCTATTTCGATACCGAGATGCTGATCGATGTCGTTGAAGTCATAAAGGGGCTCGGTTTTACGCCCTATCTGGCGCCCTACCGGGCCAATGGCAAGCCGTTGCATGTCCACGGTTTTTTGCACGCTTTTCGGCGTACCGCAAAGCAGAATGTCGCGATGCTGAAAACGCTGTCCGATACTGGCGTCGCGCTTGTGGGCATAGATCCGTCAATGACACTGACCTACCGCGGGGAATACCGCAAACACCTGGACAGTGCCGACCAGGTTGAGGTGATGCTGTTGCAAGAGTGGCTATCGCAACACCTCGATCATCTCAAGCGCATCCAAGCCGCCAAGCCAGACGCATCGCTGTCTCTGGCGCTGCTGCCGCATTGCACCGAGAAAACCAACGCCAGCGCCTCCTCTAAGCAATGGCAACAGATCTTCGAAGCATTGGGGATGACACTCGATGTCGTCGCGACAGGGTGCTGTGGGATGGCCGGTACCTTTGGCCACGAAGCGAGAAACCGAGACACCTCGAAAACCCTCTACGATTTAAGCTGGCGACCCAATATTGAACAACGTTTGGGCAAACAGGAGCTCCTCGCTACAGGGTATTCATGCCGCTGCCAGGTGAAACGCGAACAGGATTTGGCCATTAAACACCCACTACAGGCATTGCGGGCGTTTATTCATACTCCCCACTGACATAGGTGGCGTTTTGTCTGAACTGACTCGGCGTCATCCCCTTTTCGCGTTTAAACAGCGAGTTAAAGGTCGCTTTGCCATTGAAGCCGGAGTCCACCATGATGGCCATGATGGTCTTGCTCGCCAGCGTCTCATCCTGAAGCTGGCGACACGCCTCCTCGATACGGTATTGATTCACAAACTCGAAGAAGTTTTTATCGAAGTGACGGTTGATGATGGCGGACAGCGTTTTCACCGGCAGTGATACCTGCTTGGCGAGTTCGTCGATTTTCAGGTTGCTGTCGAGATAAGGCCGACGTTCAGACATGTGATTGAGTACGCGCTGGACTTGCTCGTCGGTGATATTCAAACCGGCTTGCGCACGCCGCGAGTCCCCGAGCTGCTTTAATGACTCCTTCTCAACCCCTTCCAGCACGGCGGAGTGACTGAGGCTGTAGAAAAGCAACACGCTGACGATGCACAGTTCAGCATAGTTTGTGATCAATCCGAGAAAATCAAAATTGAAAGGCCCTTGAGTGCCACCGAAGAATTCGAACAGCAAGCTGACCAGCAGTCCCCAGGCCCGCAGCAAGGTGAAGCCTAAGACCAGAATCATCAACCACGTGTAGTCAAGCTGACCAATACTACTGTATCCTTCGCGCAGCGCTTTGCGGTAGCGTAAAATTTCCCACGCGCAGAACAGGAAAAAGACCAGTCTTGTCACATCTCGCGGATAAAGATAGAGATAGTGGTATTCTGCCGAGCGCATCAGAGATTGAGTGGCGTCGACAAACGCGTCACGCCCCTGCTCGCCAAACAGAACGAGCGGAAGCACAACCGAGATCAGGTACAGGGCTGCGGGCAAAAGGTACAGTACATCCAGCCAACGCAGGCGGTAGTTACTGTACATGACACTTCGTGTGTACCACAGCAGCAAGGGTCCTTCCAGCCAATAACCCGTCCCGAACACCAGTGCGGCACCGGGCAACTCGGCGAGGGCCCATTGATGCAGCGCATCGCCGTATCGGAACAGGATGTCCAATGCGATAACCGCCTGGCTGAGTAGAAACACACCGAGTAAGGCAGATGAACGGCGATGCTGACTCTGCAAACTGAATAACAGAATGGCGAACAGCGTACACAGATAAACAATGACCACCAGCACCAAATCATGGCTATTGAATAAAACCGTCTTCATTTTTATGTACTCTTCGCCTCTTAACCAAATAATCGCAATCCCGACTGCCCAATGCAAGCCTGCGAGGCCCGCGCGTCGAGATCATCGTACGCGATACACTGCCCCTGGATACGCTTATGAAATGGGTTGACGCTCAAACCTTGCGCCGCAGTCTGGCATTGGCCTGGCCGATATCACTGCAAAGCATTTTAACGAACCTGCTTTCGATGATTGATGTCGCCATGGTCAGTCATCTTGGAGACTCCGCCGTGGCTGCAGTGGGCTTGGGCAACCGCTTCCAATTCATGTTGATGGTCATCTTGCTCGGCATCGCCTGGACGGTCGGAGTGCTCTCTGCACAATACTACGGCGCCGATAAACCGGAAAAAATCCGTGCGACGATTGCGATGGCGATCGCCATGTCCTTCACCGCACTGCTCCCGATCATCGGCTTGAACGCGTTCCTCGCTGACGACATTATGGCCCTGGGTAGCAGCAACCTGGCGGTCATTCAACACGGGCAAGCCTACCTTTGGATCACCGTGCCCAGCTTGTTGCTGGTCTCCATCATTCTGTGCTTCGAAAATGCCATTCGCGCCGTCGGCCAGGTCAAATTACCCCTCGCGCTGAGTGCGATCGCCATCGCGATCAATGTGGTTTTGAACTTCTGGTTTATTAACGGCGGGCTGGGCTTGCCGGCGATGGGCGTGGCGGGCGCGGCACTGGCCACCTTCGTCGCGCGCGGCATTCAAGTGTTCCTGATATTAAAGTTTCTGCATGCCCGCCAACACTTGCTCCAGCTTCACCGCAGAGACTTGCGTCATATCCTGGACCGCAAGGAACTGAAACATTTTTTACGCCTCGCCACACCCATGATGGTGAGTTTTGGGGTTTGGAGCAGCGGCACCTTTGTCTACCAGATTATCTATGGGCGCATGGGGACGCAGGAACTCGCCGTCATGAGCATGCTCGCGCCCGTCGAGGCCATCTACCTCTCGCTGTTTTTTGGCCTCGCATCCGCGTGTTCTATTTTAGTCGGTCAGGCGCTGGGCGCGAACCGCTTTGATCAGGCATGGCTGTACGGTCGAAGCTTTGCCATCCTGAACCCAGTGATTGGCTTGCTTTTCGGCTTTATCGTCGTCATGGGGGCCGACCTGGTCCTGTTGCCGTTCGCAGGCCTACCTCAGGACACGCTGGATGTCGCGCTAAAAGTCTTTGTGCTCATCTCCCTGTCGACCTGGCTGAAGATTATCAACATGACACTTGCCATGGGCGTACTGCGCGCCGGGGGCGACAATCGCATGTGCATGGTGATCGATATTATCGGTATGTGGATAGTAAGTATTCCGCTGACCGCACTCGCCGCCTTCTACTGGCAACTGCCTTTGTTTTTTGTGGTGTTGGTGGCCTACTCGGAAGAAATCTGCAAGGCTTTCCTCTTCACTTGGCGGGTAAATCAAAAGCGTTGGTTGCGGAACCTGACGCATTAAAAAAAGCCAGGCACATGCACAATCTCGTCTTAAAAATCTCGTATACTCTGTGTTAACCCCACGATAGAGGAATGTCCGGATGAAATCTCGTGCCTTACGTTACCTGACGACAGGCCTGACACTGTGCGCTGCAGGGACGGAATCACTAGCCGCCGCACAGAACACCTTAAGCGGCCCGACCTTGACCAGCGGTACCGCCACGCATTTGCAGGGAGTCTATTCGTCTCGTAGCAACCCAGCAATGGCGGCAGCCAACGCCGATATCCCAGGCAGTAAGGACCACGCCGTCCTGTTTTCAGTTGGCGCGGGTCTGGAGTATGGCGAAGTCGATGAGCTGTTCGAACTGATCGATGAGGTCAGTCAACAATTGCGAGCATTAAACGGAGAGAGCAGCGGCGGAGATAACGGCGGTGACTCTGGTATTCCTGGCCTTCCCGACGAGCCGGTAACGATCCCCGAGAATCCGACTCTGGACGACATCATAGATGCCAACCCGCAATTCGAAGAGTGGATAAACGCCGTCGCCGCTCAAACCGCCTTCCTCGCCAGTTCACTAGCGATTGTGCAGGCCGAAGCCTATGCCAAAGCCTTCGTTGAAACAGAAGTCCCCATTCTGATCACCAACGATCTGTGGGGCGGCTCGCTGGAAGTGGCGTTCAACTTAAGTGGAACCTCGAAAGCATACGGCATCGTGGACGATTTTGATTTTGACCGCGACGAGGCCCTAGCCCAGATCGACCAGGCACGAAATCTAGCGCCCACAGACCCTGCCACTACTTTTGTACTCAGCGATGACCTTGAGTTGACGGTAGACCCACAAAACGGCACCACTCGCCTGCGCATGACGAATGACAGTTTACTGCTGACGAAGGCCGCAGAAATTGGCCAATTCAGTGTCGGCTACGGTCGAGAAACGCTGGCCTCTGAACACGGCACACTGTACACCGGCGTAAAAGCCAAATTGTTGCGTGTCGGCCTAGCGCAGATCGATGTACGACTCGGCGACCTGACAGACTCCGAAAAGCTCTTCGAAGACATCGACAACGCGGATTTCCACTATGACACCGACTTCAGTTTCGATCTCGGTGCACTTTGGGTGGCTTCCAACTACTCTGTCGGTGCGACCATTCGAGACCCGTTGAGCCCGGAATTCAAGTTCCCGGATATTGACCGCACTAAATATCGAAAACGCGCCATTGCGGATGAGGTCCAATCTCAGTCCTACTGGAAGATGGAGGCGCAAGGTGAGGTTGAGGCGTCTCTCTATACCTCATCACGTCGCTGGGTACTCAACGCGCTGGTCGAATTGAACGGTGTAGAAACACCCGTCGGTGACGAATACCAGTGGATGCAACTGGGCGGCGCGTATCAGAGCTCCGGTTTCTGGATGCCCGACTTTCGCATAGGTTATCGCGCGAATGTTGTCGACAATGAAATGCAGTATCTGTCTTTGGGTACCACTTTATTCAGCTTTTTGAATATCGATCTGTCGAGTGCGCTGAACACCACCGAGATTGACGACACCACCTTGCCCCGTGGCGGCAACCTCAGCATCGGGTTGCAATTCGCCTTCTAGTAAAAAAGGGGCTAAGCGCCCCTTTTTATTCCATACGAGCCCTCGATCAGTCCATCACTTTGTAGCAATCCCTCGATGTCTTCACGCCGACGCTGTCACTACTCGACAATCGCTGCACTGTTGGCCGTTATTGCTAACCGCGCTTCAATCTTTCAATTCATTTCAAACTTCAAAAACGCCTGCAAGCGCGACGGAAAGACCGAATCGCCTCTTCCGAATGTGCTGAGGGCTCGTAAGCCATCGCCTGGTATCGATCCATGAGTGGCTTCAGGCGCTGTGCTAAATCCGGATGACTGCGCTGCAACGAACTCAGGTAGGCTTCGAGCGTTTCGCCGTGATGTCGAGCTCGAGCAAGCGTAGCACATTGTTTCAGGACACGCTGCAGCGCGCGGTCTAGGGGGCCACGGGTTTTAGGGCGTTGCCAATACGTTGAAATCAGGTAGTACAGCAAAATTAAGGACCCAGTCGCGCCGACAAAAAACAGGCCCATGCGCCACAACTCGGCACCGCCGAGTAGAGCACTCAAAAACGCCTGCTGCACATTGGAATCATAGCTCAGTACAAACTTTTGCCATGTGTAACTGAATGCATCCAGCCGAAGCTGCATCCAAAGCAGCAGGCCTAGATCGCCTGCTGCACTGTCGATAGTGTCTTCTCCGGTCGACACCGCACCTGACAAACCGCGCTCAATTCTCGAAGGGGCAACAGCGGCCGTCGGGTCCACACGACGCCATCCTTCCCCTTCCAACCACACCTCAGCCCAGGCATGCGCCTCGCGCTGCCGCACGATCAGGTAGGATTCGAGCGGATTCCACTCCCCTCCTTGATACCCGACAACAACCCTGGCAGGGATACCCGCTGCGCGCATGGTCAACGTGAAGGCCCCTGCGAAGTGTTCGCAAAAACCATCAAAGGTCTCGAACAGAAAAGCATCCACGGCATGCTCGCCTAGCGCAGGAGGTGACAGAGAGTAGCGAAAGCGTTCATGAAAGCGCTGTAATACACGCTGGATGATTTCACGGTCGGCCTCAGCGCCGCTGCCCAAGGTCTGTCTCAACCCTTCTCCATAGGCAATGGTCTGAGGGTTCAGTGCCTTCGGAAACTGCGTATTGTTGCGAAAATCAAATGACGATATCGAAGTGCTTTGCCAACGGTACTCCGGCGCGCTCGTGACCTCGTATTGCACGCGAGAACCGACTCGCGTACGCGAACTGAGCGTAGCAAATGAGGTAAACCGCAAATTGAGGCTCGTCGATGATGCGCTCACAGGTAACATCAAACTGAACAACCAGGGCTCGCGATGCGGTTCCATCAACACCGAATATTGAATCCGCTCTGCCCCTGCTTGAGGTTCCCATTCCTGCGGAGGCTGTCCGGTTTGAGAGTGACGCAATGAGCTACGCCAACCCGGCTGACGATGCCAGCTTCGACCATCAAAATGTTCGAGTACAAGCGCTCGCCAATAACGCGTTGAAGGCGGTGGCGCCTGACCGCCCTCAAAGCTGACTCGAAATGCCACCGCGTCGGATTCGACCAGGTTGGAAAAATCGCCCGGCGACATCGAATCACTGAAGCCGGTGCGTCCCTGCTCACCCGGTGTCGGCATATTCCAAAGCTGGGACATGCGCGGCATCGTTAAAAACAGCACCAACATCAGCGGCAGCGTCTGCACCACTAATAGCAGCGCGTAGCGCCAATCTGGTCGTGCAGAGAGCGTCTCACCGCGATACAACATGACCCACGCATGTGCCACAAGCACCAGCACCACCAGCGCGTAGATCACCATCAGCAGGCTCTGGTAAAACAAAAAGCTAATCGCAAGCCCAATAAAGGTGACATGGACAAGCATCAAGCCATCGCGGCGATAGCGAAGCTCAAGCAGCTTCAACGAAAATGCGATCACAAAAAACGTGACAAAACTTTCGACTGAAAAAAAGCGGTTAAAACTAAACAGTAAGGCCAAAATACCGAGCGCGGCCGCCAACACTTTCCAGCGCAGCGACGGCAGTGGTAAAGCCCTGCGATAAACCTGGGTGCGCCACGCAACGGTGGCGCACCAAAAAAAGGGCAACCACAAAGGCAGTTGAAAAAAACTGGGAAGTAAGGCCATTCCCTGTGCAATGCACAACCAGAGTAGCGTCTTTGCGTTCAGCGGCGTCATTTGGGAAACTCCGCCAGAGCGATGAGACAACGGGTTCGGTGTTGGTAGCCCTTGTCGGGCTGTACTTTCTGGGTGGGCAGTATCAAACCAAAATGTTCTTCCGCCTGAAAGTATTGCAATACCCAATAACACAAAACGGAAAGGCGACGCTCTCGATCCAATTCTTGCAAGGCGTCAAAGTCCAACCAGTGTTCACGGCTCGCATTCTGCTGGAAGTCTTTCACAAACACGCCCTGCCCTCTCGCAAAGGCCTTCCACGCAACACGGCGCAGTGAATCCCCCGGCTGATAAGGCTTGAGCCCACTGAAATCCTCTCCTCCGCGAACCGGGTGCAAGCCATCACCAAGATCATCAGAGGTGGTGGCGGCATGAAGCGGGTACGCCATCGGCGCCGGAAACACGAGTACGGGAACGTCCCAATTCAACCAAGTCCAACATCGAATAATACCCAAAGGAAAGACGCTCGAGACAGACATACGGGGCAAGGCCAGCTTGCCTCGCTGATCCGTATACAGCGGCACACTGAACTCCAGTTGCCCCTGGCCATCACAACTCAACTCAACGCCGGCTTTTTCATCCCCGGACCAACACACCGAAACCGCATGCACCGCGCGCTGCCGACGCACGACAAGCTTGAAGCGCAGCGAAAATTCCTGCCCGGCAAATGCATCGCCCGCGCCGACGTACTCAACACGAAGGCCACTCAGGTTCAGAAAAGTATGCAGAATACCAACGACAAAAAAACTGACCATAAAAAAGGCCAGCGCGAGCACCAGGTTATTTTGGTAATTGGTTCCAATAACCCAAACTACAAGCATCACGGCCAAGTACGCTAAACCGCGAGCGCTGGGGAAGATAAAGAGATTTTTTTGGGAGAGTGCGTGTGCTCTTGCCGGTGGCAGGCGGCGATCGACCCAACGCATGAATTGCGTTCGCCGAAGCTGCATAAACTGTGAAAACGTCCTCGTCACAGTCGTCATCGAGGACACCCATCGTGAAAAACTTCGCACGGGGTCGACGCTCGAGCCGTTACAGATCGCCCCGCCTCGGAGGGCATCACGCCGTCAGTTAAGAACATCCACGGAGTTCAGCAGAAAGTGACTCAAACTTTCTGCTTCGTTGCTGTTGTGAATACGTGCGGCCCCAAACCCTTGCACACGGTGTTCAACCACTGCGGGCAGCACCGCCTGAATATCGTCCGGTAAGACATGTTCCCGTCCCATCAGCAAAGCCCAGGCACGTGCAGCGCGCAGCAGCGCCATAGCACCACGGGGGCTCAAGCCACACGCGAAACGCTCGTGATGCCGAGTGAAGGCAATCAGGCGCTGTACATAATCCAGCACGGCTTCACTGATGTGTATTTCATTGACTGCCTGCTGAATTGTGCGAAGCTCGACGAGATCCAGTTCCGGTGAAATGGCTTCAAGGGATAGGCGCGGATCTTTACCGGAGAGTAATTGGCGTTCAGCCTCGGGGTCAGGATAGCCGAGCGACAGACACATTAAAAATCGATCCAGCTGAGATTCCGGCAACGGATAAGTACCAGCCTGCGACAAAGGGTTTTGCGTCGCGATCACGAAAAACGGCTCAGGCAAGGCGCGCGTGCTCCCTTCAACTGAAACTTGTCGCTCTTCCATTGCCTCGAGTAGCGCACTCTGCGTCTTTGGCGTGCTGCGGTTAATTTCGTCGGCCAACAACACCTGCGTGAACACCGGCCCCTCATGAAAATGAAATTGACTGTTTTGCTGATCGAAAATCGACACACCCAAAATATCGCCAGGCAGAAGATCACTCGTGAATTGCACACGGTCGTAACGCAAGCCGAGCGTCCGTGCCAAGGCCTGTGCCAAGGTCGTCTTGCCCATTCCGGGAAGGTCTTCAATCAACAGATGGCCTTCAGCCACCAAACAGGTCAATGCCAGTTTGACCTGTTTATCCTTGCCCAGAAGTACTTGGGAAATTGCGTTTGTAATGCCAGCAAGCGTGGGGTTCATGAACAGTCCGTAAGGCGCTAAGCCAATTAAATCCGGCTTAAACCGCGATCGAGATCCGCTTGAATGTCCGCGACCGCTTCCAGGCCCACCGCCACACGAATCAGATTTTCAGTGATGCCGCTTTGCGCCTTTTGCTCATCCGATAAACGGCCGTGTGTCGTGGTCGCTGGGTGAACAACCGTGGTTTTTGCATCTCCGAGATTCGCCGTGAGTGAGAGGACTCTGGTCGCATCCAGTACCTGCCAGGCTTGTTCTCTTCCACCTTTGACCGTGAAAGACAGAACGCCACCAAAACCACGCTGTTGTTTACACGCCAATTCGTGACCCTGGTGCTCCGGCAAGCCGCAATAATGCACCGTTTCCACCGACTCGTGCTGCTGTAACCATTGCGCCAGTGCCAAGGCATTGCTTGAATGGGCTTCCATCCTGAGACGCAGTGTTTCCAGCCCTTTGAGGAAGACCCAGGCATTGAACGGGCTCATCGTAGGGCCGCAAGTCCGTACGAAACCCAGTACCTCATCCATTGTTTCGCGATCGCCGACCACCGCACCGCCAAGGCAACGCCCCTGCCCGTCCAAAAACTTGGTCGCCGAGTGAATCACAATATCGGCACCGAGAGACAGTGGCCGTTGCAAGGCCGGCGTACAAAAACAATTGTCGATAATCAGACGCGCATCGTTGGCGTGAGCCAGTTCTGCGAGGCACGGAATATCCGCCACTTCGTTTAAGGGGTTTGATGGCGTTTCAGCAAATAAAAGGCGCGTATTCGGTTTGATCGCACTGCGCCAGGCGGCGTAGTCGGTCAGTTCAACCTGGTCGACCTCGACGCCGAACTTTGCCAGGTATTTTGTGAACAACACCGAAGTCGTCCCAAAGATACTCCGCGAAGCCACGATGTGATCACCCGCCTGAAGCAGAGATAGGCAGGTCGCCAAAATGGCCGCCATACCAGACGACGTCGCCACAGCGGCTTCACCGCCTTCCATCGCCGCCAAGCGCTGCTCAAAATTGCGGACCGTGGGATTGGTGTAACGCGAGTAAACGTTGCCAGGCGCTTCACCGGAGAAGCGCGCCGCGGCAGCGGCAGCGGATTCAAAAACATAACTCGACGTTGTGAATATGGGTTCGCCCTGCTCACCTTCCGCAGTGCGTGACTGGCCCGCGCGTACTGCCAGCGTGTCCAGATCGGCACCGAAGAGCGGGTGCGATTCGTCAATCATAACTATCCCTCGTTGCTAATGCCTACGATGGCCTGATCACTCTGGCCCAGTCGCGCATCACGCTTGTGTTTGGCCTGGTCATTTCTGACCTGCTCCAGCCATTCAAAGTATTCCTCTGAGATATCACCCGTGACGTAGCAGCCATTAAATACCGAACAATCAAAGCTGTCGATATCCGGGTTGCCCTCTGCCGAGGCCGCAATCAGATCCTCAATATCCTGATAAATCAGATAATCGGCTCCGATGTTTCGGCATATGGCTTCGTGTTCCAGACCATGCGCAATCAGCTCTTTAGAGGTCGGCATGTCGATACCATATACATTAGGATAGGCCACTGGTGGCGCTGCCGAAGCGAAATACACTTTATTGGCGCCGGCATCGCGCGCCATCTGTATGATTTGCTTACAGGTGGTACCGCGCACAATCGAGTCATCGACCAACAGCACGTTTTTGCCTTCGAACTCGAGCCGTATCGCATTCAGCTTTTGTCGCACCGATTTTTTTCGCATCTGCTGCCCGGGCATAATAAAGGTACGACCAATGTAGCGGTTTTTCACGAGGCCTTCCCGAAACTTCACACCCATGGTTTGCGCCAGCGCCTGCCCCGCAACACGGCTGCTGTCCGGGATCGGGATGACCACATCGATGTCATGATCGGGCATGTCTCGCATGATTTTCTCGGCCAGTCGCTCACCTTGGCGCAAGCGCGCCTTGTAGACCGACACGCCGTCCATGATCGAGTCTGGACGCGCGAAATACACATGCTCAAAAATACAAGGAGTCAGCTTGGGCTGCTTCGCGCATTGGCGTGTGTGCAGGACACCATCCGTAGTGATATATATCGCTTCTCCGGGCGCCACGTCACGAATCAGGCGGAAACCGAGCACGTCCAACGCGACCGACTCCGATGCGATCATATATTCGGTGCCCTTATCCGTTTCACGGCTGCCGAACACCAGTGGCCGAATACCATGGGGGTCACGAAACGCTAAGACTCCGTAATTGGCGATCATCGTCACCGCGGCATAGCCACCACGACAGCGGTCGTGCACACCCTCAACAGCCTTGAAGATATCGTCCGGCTCCGGACGCAGCTTGCCCTGGAGTTGTAACTGATGCGCAAAGACATTCAGCAGAACTTCCGAATCCGAGTCCGTATTCACATGACGCAGATCCGCCTTGAACAAGTCTTCGCTCAACTGAGCCGAATTGGTCAGGTTGCCGTTGTGCGCCAGTGCAATACCGTAGGGCGAATTCACGTAAAAAGGCTGAGCCAGCGCTGGGCCAGAACTGCCCGCAGTCGGGTAGCGCACATGTCCGATACCCATGTTGCCGGCAAGGCGCTGCATATGGCGTGTGCGAAACACATCTTTCACTAGGCCAAGCCCTTTCTGCTGAGAAAGCTTGCCCTCCGCACAGGTCATAATTCCGGCGGCATCCTGCCCTCGGTGCTGCAACATGGTCAGCGCATCATAGAGCGCCAGATTCACGTCGCTTTTGCCAAAAATTCCAACAATTCCGCACATAGGGGCCTCAAATAGTCTCAGTTCGTTCAAACAACTCGGAAAACAGCGTGGATATCTCGGCCACCATCGACCGGCACCAGCCCTCAAGCTTTAATAACTCCGGGATCAACAGCGATTCCCGCCACCAGGGATCTTTGTCGACAGGGACAAGATCCGGTAAAAAAATCAACAAGGCCATTACGATCACAAAGCCCCGCAACAGGCCGAATATCATGCCAAAGGTACGGTCCGTACCGGACAGCCCTGTCAATCGCACCAATTCGGAGATCAAATTATTGACCATGGCACCCACGATCAGGGTCGCGGCAAACAGCGCAGCAAAGGCCACCAACTCACGGACCGAAGGTGTCGATATATAAGAACTTAGCAGAGCCGCAAACACTTCGCGGAACGCCAGGGCGATGAAGAAAGCCAGCACCCAATTTACGAGGGAGAGCGCCTCGCGCACAAAACCACGCTTAAGACTGATCAGACTGGACACCACCAGTATCGCCAGAATTACCCAATCAGCCCAAATCATTCAGTTGCCAGTCGTGTGGAGCGCTTTGACGGAGGAAATGAAGGCGCCATTCTAGCAGAGGCCCTCCTGAATCCAAAACAGCGATTGCATCTTCGAAATTATGCGATTCCTTATTCCCAAATCCTCTAAATAAGCTACTATGAAATAGATTAAATGCACGACAAACACAGTCACGAGACGCCCCGGCAGAGGCCAATGCGGCCAGACCACCTATACTGAACCCTATAGGCCACGCGAATCAGCATACTGTTTGGCTACAGCGTTTCGGACCCACAATGCGTCCGTCGCAACGGACGGGAATATTCTTACGCAATGAAGCAGATCGACATCATTCGCACCTACGCGCAAAAGCGCTGCCTTGTCGTCGATGACGCTGCTCCGGCCCGCGCTCAGTTGAAGCGCTTGCTTGTTGACTACGGCGCGACCGATACCGACACAGCCGGCAACGCCGAAGAAGCGATCGAGCTCTGCCGCTCCCGCCAATATGATATCGTCATTTCAGATTACAACCTCGGGCAGGGCAAAAATGGCCAGCAATTGCTGGAGGAGCTGCGCTTTCACGCCCTGCTTCGCAATACCGCGCTGTTTGTGATGATCACTGCGGAAAATTCGAGCCACTACGTGCTGCACGCGCTCGAATACCAGCCTGATGATTTTCTGCACAAGCCCATCAGCCGCGAATCGCTGCGCCCCAGACTCGATGCGGCACTGCTGAAATCCGAGTTCCTGCACAGTATCAAAGTCGCGCTGGATGATAAAAACCGGCGCAAAGCCATTGCCGCCGCCAAGCGACTCGCTCAAACCCCGGGAGATGCGCGACTGCAAGCCGATGCAAAGAAAATGCTTGCTGAACTCTACCTCGCGACGCGCAATCCCGAAGCGGCCGCCCTCGTGTATGAGGAACTTGGCGAAGAGCGCCACCCGCTTTGGATGGCACTGGGCTGGGCACGCATTCACATGCTGCGCAAACACTACGACAGCGCCGAGACCACACTGCGGGAAATCATTGATGAAAGCCCGTATTGTGTCGAAGCCTTCGACCTGCTCGCACGCGTACATGAGGCCAACCATAGACTGGAAATGAGTCAGCAGGCCTTAATGGACGCCGTGCGACTCTCTCCCCGTTCAGCACTCAGGCAACGTGCTTTGGGTCGAATCAGCGTGCTCATCGACGATGACAAAGCCGCAGTACATGCGTTTCGTACCGCGCAGAAATGCGCAAAACACACCTGCCATGAAGCCGCAGATGACGACCTCAACCTCGCCGAAGCCCTGATTCGGCAAGCCAGCAAAGCCCCCGCCGACGCGCGAGAAGAAAAGCTGAATGAAGCGCGGCAACACATCGAGGCCACATCAAAGCGTTACAGCCGGCACCCGGTGGTCAGCATGCGCAATGCCTTGGTCCGAGCCCAGTGGCATGAGACTCAAGGACAGATCGAGCAAGCGCAAACCGCCACAGCCGAAGCGTTACAGCGTCATGAAGAAATGAAATACAGCGTGCTGGAAAACACCTCATTCCAGCTCTGTATCGATTGTGCAAAGTCGTTTATGAATCGGGGACACTATGACGAGGGTGAAGCCATTCTGCAGGCGCTCGCCGCGTTGAATGAAGACCCGGAGTTGGCGATTTCCATCGATAAGTTACTGCGCGAACCGAAAACACGTGAAGGCATCGCGTATGCGTCGAATCGCAATCGACGTGGCATCGCGCTCTATGAGGCCGGTGATGTCGAAGCGGCGTTAAATGCCTTTCGGGAGGTGCAACGAGAGCTGCCCAATCACATTGGTCTGAACCTCAACTTGATTCAGGCTCTGATCGCCCAGGCCAAACAGCATGCACTCAGTGCGGATGACCGATTATTACTTGAGACAGCCTTCCGTCGTATCGGTCAAATCGAAGAAGGCACTCACCACCACAAACGCTTCAGCTACTTACAAAAGCGCTACGCGCGACTCAGTCAAGACGCGTCCTAAAGCGCGGACGTGGCTTATTTTGGCGAGAATTTTAACAACATCGCTTCTACGCGATACTCGTTATCCAACTCTCGCTTGGCCTGCTCCAACGACGCTTTATCAATGCTCGGTCCGACATACAGCCGCGTTCGTGGCCCAGAGCTTGTATCGACGGTTTTGATAAACGATTTGTAACCACGCCCGATCAGTTCATCACGCAATGCACTCGCGTGGTTTTCAAATTTATAACTCGCTATCTGTAATACCCACGCATCCGCCGTCTGCGGCCCTTCGAGTTCTACAGGGGTGGGCTTGGGGGCTGGCGTCGATGGGGCCGGCTCAACCGCAGGCTCAACGTCTTCAATCGCAAACTCGCCATCAATAGGCTGTTCTACCTGAGGCGCAGGCGTGCGTGGCGCAGTCGCCGCTTCAGGTAGCGGTAAAGGCTGTAGTTCCGGCTCCGGTGGGATTTGCGTTGCGCGATCAACCGGCTCGATTCGCTCTTTATCGAACAACACCGGAATGAACAGAATGCCCAATGCCACCAGCACGACTGCGCCGATGATGCGTTGCTTCAATCCGTCATTCATCGTGATTCCTCTAAACTGTCCAAGCAACGCTTGGCTTCGGCAATCAAGTAAAACGAACCCGCCACCACTACAGGCGGCTCACCCGGTATCGCTTTAGCCTTATCGAGTGCGCACAGCAGCGCTGCATGCACGTCGGTTTTTATCGTGTAATCCTCTGACACGCCGAGCAGGACCTCACCCAGTTCAGTCGCGCGACGACAACGCGGCATGTCCGCCACCTCAGTGCATACCCAGTGCCCCACCACGCTGGACAGGTGCGAGACCACTGCCTGGCAATCCTTGTCACTCATCATCGCCCAGACGAATACCACGGGCGTTTCTACCGTGCTTTGCAACGCTTGGGCAAGGTATTCTGCCGCTTGGGGATTGTGTGCCACATCGAGAATCAAACGCTGGCCCCGCACCGTTCGATGCTCCATCCGGCCAGGCAGACTCAAGCCGCTCAAGACGCTTGCGATATCAACGGGTGTCGCACCGCGGGCCCCTTCCAACAGATGCCATGCCTGACTCGCGGCCAGCAGACTTGGTGCGGGCAGCGCGGCGTGCTCAATCCGATATCGCTGCGCAAGGCCACCCTGACCCGGCACCGAAAGCGTGAGACCGGCATCCTCTCGGCGCCAATAAAAGTCTTCGTTGATATAGTAGGACTGTGTCATTAAAGATTCAGCCGCGTGCAGCACACTTTCGGGAGGCGAATCATCAACACAAATAAATGGCACACCTGCGCGAAGAATGCCCGCTTTTTCACGCCCTATCTGTTCTCTGTCTGAACCCAGCCAGGCTTCGTGGTCAAGTGCAATCGAGGTCAATATGGCCAGGTCTGGATCAACCACATTGACGGCATCGAGGCGTCCACCCAAGCCCACTTCGAGCACAATATAGTCGAGTTTCGCCTGCCCAAAGGCATACAGCGCCGCGAGCGTACCGAATTCAAAATACGTGAGAGAGACATCTGCGCGAGCTTCATCAACCGCCGCAAACGCTTCGATCAATGCGTCGTCTCCGAGCATCACCCCGTCGATTTCGACACGCTCATTGTAGAACTGGATGTGAGGCGACGTGTAGCAACCGACACGCTTGTCGGAGGCGCGAAGCAAGGCGGCAAGTGCAGCAACGCAACTGCCCTTACCATTGGTTCCCGCAACGGTGACGATGCGAGTACTCTGAAAATTCAGCTTGAGGCGCCCTGCCACTTCCGCGACACGCGCCAAACCCAGCTCGATTTCAGTGGGATGTAAAGATTCGAGCCAGGTCAGCCACTCGTCCAGAGTGTGAAATCGTGGAGACTTCAAGCGTTAGGCGCTCTCAACGAGTTCTTGATGAGTCAACTTCGCGAGAACAGACGCCAGACGATCACGCATATCTTCACGCGCGACGATCATGTCGATGGCCCCGTGCTCCAGCAAAAATTCACTGCGCTGAAATCCCGCGGGTAATTTTTGACGAATGGTCTGTTCAATAATGGCCGGGCCTGCAAAGCCTGCACGCGCCCCCGGTTCGGCCACGTTGAGATCACCCAGCAGCGCCAAACTCGCTGATACGCCGCCGTATACCGGATCGGTCATTACGGAAATAAAAGGCACACCGGCCATTTTCATGCGCTCAATCACCGCACTGGTTTTGGCCATCTGCATGAGGGAGATCAGTGCTTCCTGCATACGTGCACCACCGGTGGCAGAAAAGCACACGTAGGGAATACGCTGTTCCAACGCGCGCTGAGCGGCGCGAGTGAAACGCTCCCCCACCACGTAGCCCATCGAGCCGCCGTGGAAAGCAAACTCAAACGCGCTCGCGACGACGGGCATGCCCTTGAGGGTACCCTGCATGGCGATCAGCGCATCTTTTTCACCCGTCTTTTTCTGCGCTTCGAGCAAACGGTCTTTGTATTTCTTTACGTCTTTAAATTTCAAACGGTCAATCGGCAACACGTCAGTTGCCAGTTCTTCTCGACCTTCCTCATCGAGGAAAATATCCAGTCGACGTCGGGCACCGATCCGCATGTGATGCTCACACTTCGGGCACACATCCAGCGCTTTTTCGAGCTCCGGTCGATACAATACCGCGCTGCACTTTGGACACTTTTTCCAAAGCCCTTCCGGTACCTTACTCGCAGTTTTGTTTGCCTTGGCCTTCGCCGTCGCAGGCACAATTTTGTCTAGCCAACTCATAGGTTCTTCCCAATAGCGCTTTTTTACAGTTCGTCGAGCCCCTGGCGAATCGAACTCACCAGAGTGTGCAATTCTTTTAATACTTCAGGCATCGGCGTGTCTGCAGCCTTAGCCATGATGCTGACATAGGCGCTGCCTACGACCACGCCATCGCTGCACGCCGCCACCGCTTTCGCAGACTTCGCGTCTTTAATACCGAAGCCGACCAGCACAGGTGTATGCGCTTGTGCGCGGATTTTCTCAACACGTTGCGCAACGTCATCCGCATTCAAACTCCCCGAACCCGTCACACCTTTTACCGACACGTAATACACAAAGCCACGAGCCGCATCACAAATGGTTTTGATACGAGCTTCTTTGCTCGTCGGGGCAAGCAAATAAATATTATCGAGGTCATGCTTGGCCAGCTCGGCATCCAGTTCATGCGATTCTTCCGGCGGCAAATCCACTGTTAGCAGGGCGTCGACACCGGCCTTCGCAGCGGCCTCCGCAAACACGGCATAGCCCATGCGCGCGACAGGGTTGGCATACCCCATTAATACGACAGGCGTTTCGCTATTTTGTTTACGGAACTCGCTGACCAGCTCCAGCGTGGCACGCACACTCGCTCCGCCTTTCAAAGCGCGCTCATGCCCGAGTTGAATGACCGGCCCTTCGGCCATAGGGTCAGAGAACGCGACGCCCAGCTCAATAATGTCCGTACCGGCCTTGACCAGTTCGTGCATGGCATCCAGCGTCGCAGCCAATGTGGGGTCACCGCAAACGATATAGCTCACCAGAGCTTTACGGTTTGCTTCGCGCAACTGCGCCAGTGTTGACGTTATTCTACTCACGCTGATTTCCTGTTAAACATCAATGCCATCAATTTTGGCAACGGTCAGAATGTCTTTGTCTCCGCGGCCACTCAAATTCACCAGAATAATGTCGTCCGGATCTGACTCCGCGGCCAACTTCATACCGTGAGCCACAGCGTGGCTGGATTCCAACGCGGGCATGATGCCCTCCACGCGGGTTAACTCACGGAAGGCATGCATAGCTTCGTTATCCGTCGCAGCGACATAATTCACCCGACCAATGTCTTTTAACCAAGCGTGCTCTGGCCCCACGCCGGGGTAATCAAGGCCTGCCGAGATGGAATGCGTCTCGATGATCTGTCCATCATCATCTTCCATCAGGTAGGTGCGATTGCCATGCAAAATCCCGGGGATGCCGTCGTTGAGAGGCGCCGCGTGACGGCCAGTTTCCAGACCGTCACCACCCGCTTCGACACCGTACATCGCCACGCTGTCATCCGAGAGGAAAGGATGGAATAAGCCAATGGCATTGGAGCCACCGCCCACACACGCCACCAGTGCATCCGGCAGACGACCAAACCTATCCATGCTCTGAGCGCGCGCTTCACGCCCTACGACGGAATTAAAGTCTCGAACCAATTGCGGATAGGGATGGGGGCCTGCGACGGTGCCAATGATATAGAACGTAGTATCGACATTGGTCACCCAATCGCGCATGGCTTCATTCATCGCATCTTTCAGGGTTTTCGAGCCTGAATGCACCGGCACCACTGTTGCGCCGAGCAGCTTCATACGATAGACGTTCAGCGCTTGTCGCTGGACGTCTTCAGCACCCATGTACACGACACACTCTAGGCCGAGACGTGCCGCTACGGTGGCCGTGGCGACGCCATGTTGTCCCGCGCCGGTTTCAGCGATCACGCGCTGCTTGCCGGTGTACTTCGCCAACAAGGCCTGACCGATGGTGTTGTTGACCTTGTGCGCTCCCGTGTGGTTCAAGTCCTCACGCTTCAGCACAATCCGCGCGCCACCTATTTTTTTGGAGAGCCGCTCAGCTTCATACAAAGGCGATGGCCGGCCAACGTAGTGCGCGAGGTCTTTATCGAACTCTTCTTGAAAGCTGGCGTCGCCTTTGAGGCGCTGGTAAATCTCGTCCAGTTCATCGAGCGCATGCATCAGCGTCTCGCTGACATAGCGCCCTCCGTACGGGCCGAAGTGGCCTCGTGTATCAGGCACTGCGCTGTAATCAATTTTATCAGTACTCACCGTGTTACTCCGCTTTGGCGCGGCGAATGAATGCCGCGACCTTTTCTGGCTGTTTGATTCCCGGGGCGCTTTCCACCCCGCCACTGACATCGACGGCATAGGGTCGCACCTGACGAACCGCTTCTGCCACGTTGGCCGGATTCAAGCCTCCGGCAAGCAGAACATGCGGTAGGTCACTGGGAATCCTCGACCAATCAAACGATTCACCCGTACCGCCCGGCACCCCTGCTTTATAACTGTCGAGCAGAATGCCTCGCGCATCAGCGTAGCGCCCTGCTTCTATTTCAACGTCGAGTCCTGCTTTCATACGCAGCGCTTTGATAAACGGCCTGCTGAACTGCCGACAAAACTCCGGTGCTTCATCGCCATGGAATTGCAAGGTGTTTATCGGCACTTCTCGCAGTGCTGTTTCGATAAACCGGGTGTCTGCATTCACAAACAGCCCCACCACCTGCGTCAGAGGTCCCGCAGCAAGCGCGATATCGCGTGCCAAGACCCAGTCGTCGACGTAGCGTGAACTGGGTGGATAGAAGACCAAGCCAATTGCATCCGCTCCCGCGTCTGCCGCCTGCGCCGCCGCCTCGACGGAGGTGATCCCACAGACTTTGACTCGTACTGGCATGCTTGCTCCCACCCAATAAAGGCGCCACACGTTGGCAACTGTTCGAAAAGCGCGGATATTAGCAGATTACGCCGCGATTGTCCGTGTACTTGAAGCGAGATCTCAGGGCCATGCCCCCGATTAAAAACTCAAAAAACAGGGCCCCGCAGGCAGCTCGGGCAGTGCAATGGATTCCGGGTACGCAACCTGCACCAGGTACAAGCCCCAGGGCGGAGCCGTGGCCCCTGCACGCGTGCGGTCGCCGCCCTCAAGGATGTCGCGCACCCATGAGACTGCTTGGCGCCCACGGCCCACATCCATCAGAGTCCCGACAATATTTCTGACCATGTGATGTAAAAACGCGTTCGCACGAATCTCCAGGACAACCAACTCGCCCTGGCGCACCCAGCGCATGGCCTCTATCCGCCGAACGGGAGAATGTGCCTGACATTGCGCGGAACGGAATGCACTAAAATCATGCTCGCCGATCAAACAGCTCGCGGCCTGCTCCATCGCGTCGAAGTCCAGGGGAAGCGCACTGTGTGTGACTTGAGTCCCGAGCGTAGCCGAACGCACATCCGAGCAGTGAAAAACGTAGCGGTAAGTTCGGCTAAGCGCAGAGAAGCGCGCATGAAACTGTGGGTCCACTGCGCGCGCCCAGCGGACACGAATCGCGTCCGGCAGGCGTGTGTTACTGCCCATCACCCAGGCCTTTTCCGGCCGCACGGAAGCCGTGTCAAAATGTACGATTTGACCGGTGGCATGCACGCCAGCATCCGTGCGACCAGCGCACACCAATGTAATAGCCTCATCAGCGACGAAGCTCAATGCGGCTTCCAGATATTGCTGCACCGTATTCGGAGTGGAGGCCTGGCGCTGAAACCCATTGAAGCCCGCGCCAGCATACTCAATGCACAGCGCCACACGCTGCAAATCCTGAGGGTACGCCGATACATCGGTGACTTCGCTGTTACGCTCAAACACGGGTTATTCTGCCTCTACGTCAATCACAGGGTACTTCGTTGTTGCGGCTGGCCATTACGCAAAAAAGGGCCCTTAGGGCCCTTTATTCGGATGCGGAAGGGGCAGTAGTTTAACCGCCGATTCTGTCCAACAGTGAGCGGGCTTCCGCCTGCTGACTCTCGTTGCCTTCTTTAAGAATCTCATCGATGATTTCTTTCGCGCCACTGGCGTCACCCATATCGATATAGGCCGCCGCGAGATCAAGCTTGGTCGCCGTTTCATCGCTGTCTGAAAGAAAATCCAAATCTTCGTCATCACTCGCATCTGGGTCGATATCTGGCAGCTCGAAGTCCAGCGCATCTTCAGACAGATCATTGCTGCTGTCTTCAGGCTCCGCAGAAGCCGGAGATTCAAGCGGCGCTTCCTCTGCCAAGGTCACTGGCTCATCATCGAGCGATACCGGAGACGGCTCAGGCTGAGCTTCTTCGAGCAAGTCCGGCACTTCTGCTTCCGACTCTTCGGTGCTCGCGTCTTCGTCAAGAGAGAGCATATCATCGAGGTCGGTATCACCCAGAGTATCAGGCTCTTCTTCTAAGCTGATTTCTTCAAGCGATTCGACAACCGGCGCAGGCGCGGGATCGTCTAAGGCCTCATCCAGATCATCGAAACTTAAGTCGGGCTCTTCCAATTCGGCAGCCGGGCTAAGTTCGAGGTCATCCAGGTCAATATCGGTATCGAGGCTGCTGTCGGAGGTCAGAGACATCGCGTCTTCTTCCGGCTCCAGCTCAAGAGAATCCAGCGGATCTTCGCCTGCGGCTGACAGCTCTTCATCCAGCGAAGGCAGTTCATCATCCAGATCCAAAGCGCGATCTATGGCTTCGTCGCTGAAGTCGCCGGGCTCGAGGTCAGAGGTCAGTGCATCCAACTCTTCGTCCAGTGCGGCAAGATCAAAACCGGTACCCGTGACGGAGAGATCATCGTCTTCCGTTTCTGCTTCAACCGATTCAAGCGATGGCGCTTCTCGGATGAGCGTGTCATCTTCAGTGCGATCTTCCAGTGTGGAAGCCGGCTCTTCAGAAAGGGGCTTGTCCTCGGCGGGCTCGTCGAGCTCTGTGTCCAGCAGGTCAAGTTCGAGGTCTTCGCCTGCGAGATCTTTACTGCCGTCGTCGTCTTCGAGTTCAAAGTCACCGAAGTCTGTTTCGAGATCCAGGCCACCCAGATCTTCAGCGGTGCTCTCGCCTTCCACTTCAGTCTCGGTCGTACCTAATTCAAGATCAATGGACTCCAGATCCATTTCAAGCTCGTCCGACAGGCTGGCCCCGAGCTCTTCAGTTTCAGTGTCTAGCGAAACCAGTTCATCGCTCGGTGCTTCTGTTTCCAGACCACTGAGCAGGTTGTCGTCGGCTTTCTCCGGGCTGGTCTCTTCGAGGTCACCCAGGTCAAAATCCAGATCCAAATCTTCGACCGGCTGCGCTTCTGTCTCAGCTTCGATATCCAAATCCAGATCCAGCGCGTCGCTGTCAGCCAGCTCAACCTCACTTTCTTCAATATCCAGGCTGATCGACTCGCCGTCACTTTCCAACGCGTCGTCATCGAAATCCAAGCCTTCCAGATCGAAATCGAGGCTGTTATCAGCACTCGGCGCAGGCTGCTCTTCTTCGAGCTTACCCAAGTCTAACTCGAGCTCACTCTCTGGCTCATCGAGACTCAAAACAGAATCATCACTGCCACTGTCGAGGTCCAGCTCCAGATCAAGTGCATCGCTATCTGACAGGGACTCGTCGGAATCCAGTGCCTTCAGGTCGAGTTCGGTGTCGGCAGATGGCTCGTCGATGTCGAGATCCAGGTCGAGTGGATCGACAGCTTCTTCTTCGGCCACAGGCTCGGCAGCCGCAGTCGCTTCGACACCACTGGTATCAAACAGTGACTCATCAAATTCACCGACGCCCGGGATGCCTTCTCTCAACGCGGCCGCACGTGCGATCAGCGCATCGTCACGAGACGCGGCCCGCAACGTAGCATAATGGGGATCAAAACTTTCCTGATTGCCCTGCGCGGCATAGATTTCAAGCAGTTTCAGGCGCGCTTCGTGATGCTGAGGCTCACGCTGCAGGGCTTTCTGTAGCATCTCTTCTGCCTGGTCGTACTTACCGTAAGCGATATAGATATCGGACTCGGCAACCACGTCTTCCGTTTCAGGCTCAGGACTTTCTTCCGGCAGTTCCACGGATTCTTCGATGCTGCTGTCTTCCGCTACCGCATCAAAGTCTTCGCTATCGTCTTGAGACTCCTCTGGCTCGGCCAGCGCGTCAAAACCTTCCTCATCGAACGAAGTATCGTCGTTCAGGAAGTCATCGAAATCGTCATCGTCGTCATTGCGACGCTTCAACAAGAAAAATATGGCCGCGAGTACCGCAATCAGACCCAGCCCGATGAAGACAATGTACTCCATGACGAAGTCCAGCAATCCGGGCTGCTTCGCGGGTGCGCTGCTGACCACCTTAGTGGGGTCGACTTTCTTCGGCTCAGGCGTTGCTACCGGTGTGGGCGTGGTCTCCGGAAGCGGAATGACGTCGCTTTCGGCCGTTTCAGCACCAAGATCGAGCTCGTCAATTTCTTCCGCGAGACTCTCTGCCAGCGCGTCGCTGCCCTCTTCTACCGCAGCGGCTTCCTCGTCGGCAAAGACTTCAACTTCGTCGACGGTTACGCTTTCGTTGTTCTGAGTACTGGCGAGCTCGAGTGCTCTGAGGCTCTCACTGCTGACCTCAATCATGCTCTCAAGAGTTTTGATCTGATCTTCAAGAGACGCAATTTTGTTGCGGTATTCCGAGTTTTCGCCCCGAACTTGATCCAAGGTTTCAAGCGTTGTCTCGAGCTCGCGCTCCAACGCTGCAGTTTCGGCATCACCACCGGAGGCACTGCCACCGATACGGCCGCCGGCCGCGTCAAAGCTGTCATCGGGAGAGGACAAAGAGAGACGCCCTTCGCCTTCGCGCTGTTGTGTATTCTCGCTGTAGGCTGCGCGGCTGGCATCAAGGGGAGCCGCGGTATCATTGCTATTCCAATCCGCGTTGTGCTGCGCCACTTCCTGCACGGCCTGACGCTGATTCAGCGCACGAATTTCGTCGACGTCGGGCACACGCAGAATCTGACCGGACTTCAGCAGGTTAATATTGCCGTTGATGAACGCATCTGGGTTGGCACGATGCAGGGCCATCATGGTTTGATGGACGCTTACCGAACGCTCAGGGCGGACATTCAGCGCAATTTCCCAGAGAGTATCGTTTCGACGCACCTGATAGTCATCACCCTCATAAGCAGGCCCGCTCGCGACGGTGGAGGTGCTAGTCGACGTCGCTGGCGCGGACTGTTGACCGAACTCTGAACGAGGATTGTATTTTGGCGCCGAGCTGGTCGTTGTGCTCGTTCGCGGTGCTGGGCTTGTGCTTTGCTCGGTCACCGTCTCCGTTTGGACTGGGCTCACCGGGGCAGCCGCTTCGTCAGAAAACAGCGGCAAGTCCAGCAGCAAGGTGTATTCACGCAGCAATTTACCGCTGGGCCAACGCGCTTCAATGATGAAGTCAAGGAAGGGTTCACGAACGGGGCGCGACGAACTCAACTTAACAACGGGACCGCCGTTAGCGTCGAGATCGACATAAAATTCAATATCAGTGAGGAAATAGGTGCGTTCGATGCCCTGACGCTCAAAGTCTTCAACCGAGCCCAACCCGATCAGGATTTCTTCCTGGCTGAGATCGCGTACTTCGAGCAGTTCAATTTCCGCTTCCAGTCGCTGATTCAGGTGAGACTTCAGTTCAATATCACCGAGACCCAGTGCCAATGCGCCACCAGCGTACAGTGTGCCGGCCAAGCCCAGAATCAATAATCCGATTCGTTGCCCCATAAGGTCGTTCCTTATTTTCCAATAGAAGCAGTAAGCAAATTCCGCGAGTCACACGAGGGTTCAGCGACTCAAGGCATCCCAAGCTCCCCTTTTGTTACTTTACGTCTTGCTTGAATCAGGAAGCAGCCCGCGACAGCAACAGAAAGACAAGTTAGGGGAAAACCCGTTACAAAAAACCTAGAATAGTCTTTCACAATCGAACGTAAGTATTCAGGATAAATAGGTTTTTTTCAACTTATCGCAAATTTTATTTAAAAAGTTGGGACACAGTTCAGAGCAGAACTTACGCTGGCCGGGATCAAGATTCGTCCGTGTGACCTTAGGAAGAATAGCATAGGGTGGGAAGGACGGGGATTTTCACCCCGTCTTCAGTGGGTCGGGAGTGCCTCGCCAAAGGCGCACAGAGAACTCCAACCCACTGATTTTATTAAACTTATCTCTCTTTCAGGATTCGCAGCATACGGCGCAGAGGCTCGGCCGCCCCCCACAGTAGCTGATCCCCGACAGAGAACGCCGACAGGTATTCAGGCCCCATATTGAGTTTACGCAGACGCCCCACAGGGACAGACAGCGTGCCGGTGACCTTGGTTGGGGTAAGTTCGCTGAGGCTGGCTTCTCGAGTGTTTTCAACCACTTTGACCCAGTCGTTCGCCGCCGCCAGCATGTCATGCACTTCGTCGAGCGGGACATCTTTGTTCATCTTCACAGTGAAGGCCTGACTGTGACAGCGCATCGCGCCGATGCGAACACAGACACCATCGATAGGGATGGGCTGAGACTGGATACCGAGGATCTTGTTGGTTTCCGCCTGAGCTTTCCACTCTTCTTTACTCTGCCCGTTGTCCATTTGCTTGTCGATGTAGGGCAACAAACTGCCCGCCAGAGGTGCACCAAATTCATCGATGCTCAAGCCTCCGCGCATGGCTTGCGCCACCTTGCGATCGATATCCAGGATTGCTGACGCAGGATCGGCCAGCTCAGTGGCCACCGCATCGCGCAACTCCCCCATTTGGGTCAGCAGTTCGCGCATGTTGCGAGCGCCGGCACCGGAAGCCGCCTGATACGTCATGGAGCTGATCCACTCCACCAGACCTTCTTTAAATAAACCGCCGAGTGCCATCAGCATCAGGCTGACGGTGCAGTTGCCGCCAACATAGTTCAGCACACCGCGCTGCAGACCATCGCGGATCACGCCGTCGTTGACCGGGTCAAGAATGATCAGTGCATCGTCTTTCATACGCAAGGACGATGCGGCGTCGATCCAATAGCCCTTCCAGCCTGCGGCGCGCAGATCACCGAAGACCTTCGCAGTGTAATCGCCACCCTGACAGGTCACGATCGCATCCAGCGCTTTCAGCGCGTCGAGATCGTAGGCATCCTTCAATGCTGGGGTGTCGCGGCCCACATCCGGCGCCGCACCACCAACATTGGAGGTCGTAAAAAATACGGGTTCGATATCCGCGAAATCATTTTCTTCACGCATGCGCCCCATCAATACGGAGCCCACCATGCCCCGCCATCCAACAAAACCGACTTTCATAGTTTGTCTCCTGAATTCTGTATTAAAGCGCCGCTACCACAGCGTCGCCCATTTCAACTGTACTGACGCGCTGCATACCATCGGAATAGATGTCCGCAGAACGCAGGCCCTGATCCAACACTTTGCCAACCGCGGCTTCAATGGCGTTGGCTGCCTCAGCTTCACCGAGTGAGTAACGCAACATCATCGCGGCCGAGAGAATCGTCGCCAATGGGTTGGCAATGCCCTGCCCTGCAATATCCGGCGCGCTACCATGAACCGGCTCGTACAGACCGCGACCGTCCTTACCCAGGGAGGCCGAGGGCAACATGCCGATGGAACCGGTCAGCATCGCTGCAGTGTCCGAGAGAATGTCGCCGAACATATTGCCGGTCACGATCACATCAAACTGCTTCGGTGCACGCACTAGCTGCATCGCCGCATTGTCTACGTACATATGCGACAACTCGACTTCCGGGTAGTCGGCACTCAGGCTTTGCATGACTTCGCGCCACAGCACGGTCGCCTCAAGTACGTTGGCCTTGTCGACTGAGCACACGCGCTTGTCGCGCTTCATGGCCATGTCGAAAGCAACACGACCGATGCGCTCAATTTCGTGCTCGCTGTACACGTAGGTGTTGTAGCCCTGGCGCTCACCGTTATCGAGGCGACGAATGCCACGCGGCTCACCAAAGTAGATGCCACCGGTCAGTTCGCGCACGATGAGAATATCCAAGCCGGCAACCAGCTCGCGCTTCAGCGATGAGGCATCCGCCAACTGCGGGTACAGCAAAGCCGGACGCAGGTTGGCAAACAGGCCCAACTCGTAACGAATTTTAAGCAGCCCCTTTTCAGGGCGAATGCTTGAGTCGAGGGTATCCCACTTGGGGCCGCCCACCGAACCCATCAGCACCGCATCGGCGGCACGACATTTGTCCAGTGTCGTGTTTGCCAGCGGAACGCCGTGCTGGTCGATGGCCGCACCACCAATCAGCTCTTGCTCGAACTTCAATTTGAGCTTGTATTTCGCATCCACGGCCTCAAGCACCTTCACCGCTTCGGCGACAATCTCAGGGCCTATGCCATCTCCAGGCAGCAACACAATTTTCTTGGTCAACGTCATTTACTCCTAGTTTTCTTCGCGCATGTTCAAACGGTGTTGAACAGCCAAGGCGCCTGTTCGCGGCGGCGATTTTCATATTCGCGAATCTCATCCGCGTGCTTCAGGGTCAGACCGATGTCGTCAAAGCCATTGACGAGGCAGTACTTACGAAACTCATCGACATCGAACGCATAGCATTCCCCACTCGGGCTGCGCACTTCTTGAGCCGGCAGGTCGATCGTGAGCTGATAACCTTCCTCAGCGTACATTTCCTGAAACAGTTTCTCTACCGTCTCCTCGTCCAGCACGATGGGCAGCAGGCCATTTTTGAAACAGTTGTTGTAGAAAATGTCTGCAAAGCTCGGTGCGATAATGGCCCGAAAACCATATTCATCCAGCGCCCAGGGCGCATGCTCTCGGCTGGAACCACAACCGAAGTTTTTCCGCGTCAGCAGCACACTCGCGCCTTGGTAGCGCGGAAAGTTCAGCGGAAAATCTTTATTCACCGGCCGCGTGCTGTTGTCTCTGCCAGGCTCGCCCATATCGAGATAGCGCAGCTCATCAAAGGCGTTGGGGCCAAAGCCTGTGCGCTTGATCGACTTCAGAAACTGCTTGGGGATGATGAGATCCGTGTCGACATTGGCGCGATCCATCGGGGCAGCCAGCCCAGTGTGTACCGTAAACTTTTTCATTGCGCCGCCTCCGAAAACGTTCGCACATCAACAAAATGACCGGCGATCGCCGCTGCCGCCGCCATCGCGGGACTCACCAGATGCGTGCGTCCACCATAACCTTGGCGCCCTTCAAAATTGCGGTTCGACGTCGACGCACAGTGCTCACCCTCTTCGAGCCGGTCCGCATTCATGGCCAGACACATCGAGCAACCGGGCTCTCGCCACTGCAGCCCCGCCGCTTCAAACACGTGATGCAGACCTTCTGCCTCGGCCTGCGCTTTCACCGTACCGGAGCCAGGCACAACAATGGCTTCTTTGACACTGGCTGCGACACGACGGCCTTTGACCACCGCCGCCGCTGCGCGCATGTCTTCAATACGCGAGTTCGTGCACGAACCGATAAAAACGCGATCCACATGGATGTCCTGAATCGGCTGGCCAGCCTGCAGCCCCATGTACTGCAGCGCACGCTCCATACCTCTACGCTTCACTTCATCGGCTTCGTCCTCAGGATTGGGAACATTCTCACCCACAGGCAGTACCATCTCGGGCGAGGTACCCCAGGTCACTTGGGGCTGGATATCTTCGCCTCTGAGTTCCACCACCGCATCGAATTCGGCATCATCATCGCTGTAAAACTCGCGCCAAGCGGCTTCCGCTGCGGCCTGCTGTGACTCCGTGGGCGCGAGGAAACGCCCGCGCACATAGTTGATGGTCGTATCGTCCACGGCCACCATGCCCGCACGCGCGCCCGCTTCGATCGACATATTACAGACCGTCAGGCGCCCTTCCATCGACATGTTGCGGAAGACTTCGCCGCCGAACTCAACCGCATAGCCCGTACCGCCGGCTGTCCCGATCTTACCGATGATGGCAAGTACCACATCCTTCGGCGTCACATGCTCTCCGAGTTTACCGTCCACACGGATCAGCATGTTCTTCATTTTCTTCGCCACCAGACACTGCGTGGCCAGCACGTGCTCCACCTCGCTGGTACCGATACCAAAGGCCAGTGCACCAAGCGCACCGTTGGTCGAAGTGTGGGAGTCGCCGCAGACGATGGTCATGCCCGGCAGGCAGGCGCCCGTCTCTGGCCCCACCACGTGCACAATGCCCTGACGCTTGTCATTGATTTTGAACTCGGTGATGCCAAGCTCGTCGCAATTGTCGTCGAGGGTCTTAACCTGAATTCGGGAGATTTCATCACTGATCCCATCCACACCGCTTGAGCGTTCCAGCGAAGTGGTCGGGACGTTATGATCGGGCGTCGCCACAACGGAACTGGCACGCCAGGGTTTGCGGCCCGCGATGCGAAGGCCTTCAAAGGCCTGCGGGGAGGTGACCTCATGAATCAGATGCCGGTCGATGTACAGCAGCGACGAACCATCGTCTCGCTGCGCCACGACATGGGCGTCCCACAGTTTGTCATACAGCGTCTTGCCAGCCATGCTCTTTACTCTGTTCGTTCTCATTTACTCGAATTTGCTCGCCTTCTTAAGCACCCGCCTTCATCAGCACCACTCAATGAGAAGCTGAAAACGCGAATACCACGGGCTATAGCGTTGCATTCTAGCCCGTGATATAAATAACTCAAATTCATTATTTTTATATAATGAATGAAAAATATTTATAGATCTATTTAAAGCGGGTATCACGATATGGCAGGCAGTTCAGGCTTGGACACCGAAGCTTTGGCCGCGTTCGCCGCCGTCGCTCGAAGCGGCTCTTTTTCCGCAGCGGCACAGCAGCTGTTTTTAACACAGCCAGCAATCAGCAAGCGCATTGCCAAGCTCGAGGAGCAACTCAACCACCGTCTCCTGGACCGGCTCGGCCGCGACTTGCGTCTGACAGAAGCCGGTCAGGCGCTGCTGCCGAGAGCCGAGCAGATTCTGCGAGAGCTGCGGGAACTGGAGCGCAACATTCGTGAGTTGTCCGGCGAGATCGTCGGCACCCTGCGCGTCGCCACCAGCCACCATGTAGGCCTGCATCACCTGCCCCCCATCCTGCGCGAATTTGCGTCGGCGCACAGCAACGTGAACCTGCAGTTCGAATTCCTCGACTCCGAGCAGGCACACGAGAAAGTCTTAAGCGGCGACTGCGAGCTCGCCTTCGTCACCCTCGCCCCCCGCGTCCAGGCGCCTTTATTCAGCGAAGTGATCTGGGACGACCCTCTCGATGTCGTCGTCGCCCGCAACCACGCTCTGAGCCAACTCGACCAACCCGGCCTTGAAGACCTCAGCCATGAAGCCGCAATTCTTCCGGATCTCAATACATATACGGGGCGACTCATCAAAGAAACCTTCGAACGCGCGGGCTATCAAATACGCATCAACATGGCGACGAACTACCTAGAGACCATCAAAATGATGGTCTCCGTCGGCCTAGGCTGGAGCATTTTGCCGCGCACCTTGATTGACTCGCAGATGAAAGTGCTGCCGATTCAGGGGCTCGACATCAGCCGCCGACTCGGCATCGTCTATCACCAGAAGCGCAGCATGAGCAATGCCGCGTCGGCGTTTCTGAATACGGTCCATACGATGACAAGATGAGTACCCTGCCGATCTCGCATGAGATTATGCTTCGATAATTTAGGGGTCTTTTTCAAGTTCTGGTTGGTGCTACGAATTAGGCATCCGTATTCGAGGGGGCCTGCTCCACCGCGTTGTCTGACCTCGCATACGACGGGAAGCTTTTTCGCTGATTCGGCATTGTGCCTTTCGATAAAAACTTGCGCCGTTGAAGATTCGCATTGAATCTGAGGCCTGACGCGCGGTAAAGCTTTGGTGGGGCTTCACCCG
>NOXC01000016.1 GCA_003265435.1 Cellvibrionaceae bacterium AOL6 | reverse complement strand
AGACCCCAGCGTATACGCTGGGGTCTGACCCCGATGTATGCGCTCCTTCCAGAATTTCCGGCTTGGGCAGAAAAGGAGTACGATGCCTGAGTCGTTAACGCAAGGAGCACGCAATGACCACTCACCTCGATCTGATGATCGGCGAGGTGCTGTCCATGGAGGGCGGTTATGTTAACCATCCCGCTGACCGTGGCGGCCCCACCCGATTTGGCATCACCCAACGCACTCTCTCTAAATACCTCGAACGCGCCGTCACCGCCGACGAAGTTGCCCGACTCGACCTCGCCACCGCCCGCGACATCTACGCACAAAGCTATTACTACCAACCGCGCCTCTACCTGCTGCCCAAGGCCCTGCAATCGTTCTGCTTCGACAGCGCCGTCAATCACGGCCCGCGTCGCGCCGTGCGCTTTGTGCAGAGCGTGTGCCGCGATGCCGGCTTCGGCCCGCTTGCCGACGACGGCCTGATGGGCCCCAAGACCAAGCAGGCCGCACACAATGGCGTGGCCGCGCTCGGCAAATGGATGTGCGTGGCCCTCGTCGAAGAGCGGCAAATGTTCTACGCCAACATCGTGCACCACCACCCCGATCAGGAAGTGTTCCTCGAAGGCTGGCTGCGCCGCGCCCGCCACTTCCTGCCCAAACTCGAGGAGGCCGCCGCATGAGCACCCTGAACCCCGTGCGCGGTGTGATCGACGCCGCCAGCAAAGGCGCCGAACGCGTCGCCGGTATCTTCACCGACAACAAAGAAAACAGCGCCCAGCGCGACTCCGATGAACAGATGGCATTAATGCAGGCCTACCAGGCTGAATTCCACGCCCGGCAACAACGCACCTGGATCGACGCCGTGGCCGATGGCTTCAACCGCCTCGTGCGCCCCTTCATCGTCATCCTGGTCGTATCGATCTTTGTCGTGGCCTATGTGTCGCCCCCGCAGCTCACCCAAATCAGCGCCGCACTCGCCAATGTGCCGCAGGGCTATTGGGCTTTATTGAGCGTCATCATCGCCTTCTACTTCGGTGGCCGCATGCAGCTCAAGGCCCAGCAGTTTCGCTTCGATGAACATCAGGCCCGCGCCGTAAAAGCCTTGATGGAAAGTAAAAAGGCCTTCCGCCGCCTCGAAATCGACCGCGATGAACCGGATACCCTGATTGGCGACGACCGCGCCCACTGCGCCGACGTCCACAGCGCCCGCCAGCAACAGCGCAATGCCGTACTCGAATTGGCCGAGGCCAACAGCGACCACACTCAGGCCCTGCAGGCCCAGATACGCCAGATGCACGACGAAAGCGCCACCAGCGTGCTGCGCCGACGCCGCTTCGGCCCGCCGGGGCACCGCTGGCGACGTTAGGCCGAATACCGCCGATAGGGCGCAGCGCTTAGACCTGCACCGCGCGATCTGGTTTAATAGCCGCCCAGTCGCGCCCGCCCGGAATTCGCATGCACACCACCACACCTCTGCACGTGCTTGAGCACACCTTCGGCTACACCGCCTTTCGCGGCGAGCAAGAGGCGATAGTACAAAGCGTGTGCGATGGCGAAGACGTACTCGTGATCATGCCGACCGGCGGCGGTAAATCCCTCTGCTATCAAGTGCCCGCACTCGTGCGCCAGGGCGTGGGTCTGGTGATCTCCCCGCTGATCGCCCTCATGCAGGACCAAGTCAGCGCCCTGCACGAACTGGGTGTGCGCGCCGCCTTCCTCAACTCCACGCTCAGTTATGAAGAAGTACAGGACGTGGAGCAGGCTCTATTGCAAGGCGAGCTCGACCTGCTCTACGTCGCACCCGAACGCCTGCTGCAACCGCGCACCCTGCAACTCTTGCAGCGCGCCCAACTCGCGCTCGTCGCCATCGACGAAGCGCATTGCGTCAGCCAATGGGGCCACGATTTCCGCAAGGACTACCTCAGTCTCTCCGAACTCGCCAACCACTTCCCCGGCGTGCCGCGCATTGCCCTGACCGCCACCGCCGACGAACGCACCCGCGACGAAATCATCGCGCGCCTCGGCCTGGAATGGGGCCGCCACTTTATCTGCGGCTTCGATCGCCCCAACATCCAATACCGCATTCAGCAAAAAGACAAAGCCCGCGACCAACTGCTGCTTTTCCTGCGTCAGGAGCAAGAAGGCAACAGCGGCGTGATCTACTGCCTGTCGCGCAAAAAAGTCGAAGAACTCGCCGAATGGCTGAGCCAGCGCGGCTACAATGCCTTACCCTTCCACGCCGGCCTGCCCGCCGCCACGCGGCAACGCAACCAAGACCGCTTCCTGCGCGACGACAACGTCATCATCGTCGCCACCATCGCCTTCGGCATGGGCATCGACAAACCCGACGTGCGCTTCGTCGTACACATGGATATGCCCAAAAGCATCGAAGCCTACTACCAGGAAACCGGCCGCGCCGGGCGCGATGGCGAAGCCGCCACCGCACTGATGTTCTACGGCGTGGAAGACGTCGTAAAACTCAAGCAAATGGCCGAAATGAGCGAAGCCAACGAACAGTTCAAGCGCCTCGAACAACAGCGCCTGAATGCATTGCTGGGCCTCTGCGAAGTGGTCACCTGCCGCCGCCAGATCCTGCTGCGCTACTTCGGCGACGTGCTCGAAACCCCCTGCGGCAACTGCGACAACTGCATCGACACCCCAAAAACCTGGGACGCCACCACCGCCGCACAAATGGCCCTAAGCTGCGTATACCGCACCGGCCAACGCTTCGGCACCAACTACATCATTGAAGTGCTGCGCGGCGCCAACACCGAACGCATCCGCCAAAGCGGCCACGACCAAGTCAGCACCTACGGCATTGGCAAAGAACACAGCGTCGCCGAATGGCGCGCCATCCTGCGCCAACTCATCGCCCGCGGCCTGCTTGCCGTCGATGCAGACGGCTACGGCGTACTCAGCCTTACCGAAGCCGCCCGTCCCGTACTGCGCGGAGACACCCGCCTGGAACTGCGCTACGACAACAAAATCGTCGCCCAAGACGGCAAAGCCAAAACCACCCGCCGCCCACGCCTGCTCGACGACATCGACGAAGCCGACATGCCCCTCTGGCAAGCACTGCGCGCCTGCCGCAAACGCCTCGCCGACGAACACGGCGTGCCCCCCTACGTCATCTTCCACGACGCCACCCTCCACGAATTCATCATCCACCGCCCAGACAGCGAAAGCGCCATGCTCGCCATCTCCGGCGTAGGTGACCAAAAACTCAAAAAATTCGGCGCCGAGTTTATTGAAGTTATCCGAGAAGCAGGGTATAACTAACGCTTTAGTACTAGGAATGATTCAGGCGCCAGTCTGAATGGCAAAGTAATTGCGATAAAGCGACATGAGTCGCGCTCCCAGATAACCGTCCTTAGGTTATCGCCGCACGCCTGCGGGGGGAGACGGAAGGGAAAAGTAAGTCGCCTATGTGCACTTGCGAGGGGATAGGGATGTGGGTTTTCATTTCTTTATTTGATCATTGGGGTTTTAGGGTTGCTTGAACTGGGCGGGTGGTTTTGTGCCTGGGGTTTGGTGAATTTTCGGGATTGATTGGGTGGTGGTGGGGTTCGGTATGTGGAATTTCAGAGGATTGAAAAAATTTTAGTCGGTTTGGTAGATCAATCTAACCCTACTGATTAGAAGTGAATCAAGCAAATATACTGTTAGGCAAAAGAGGATTAAATTCTGTGCCAAATTTAAAGAACTCAATAATTGCTGAAATTCTAAACAATTTGAATTATGGAGATTTCTGTAGGGAGGATTTTACCGTTGAATTTCCAGATGAGTCCTCAGAGCTAGCAGTTATATTCTTTACTGCCTTGCCAAAATATTCGTTTAGGATTGAGGAGCACTATATCGATGGGAATAGGTTTGCTAGCGTATTGGCATCTATGCAGGAATCGGAAGCGAAGAAAGTGATTCGCACTATCGAAAGCCCCGGAGATTATAGAAATGACGAAAAACATAACCACCAATCAATAAAGCCTGCTGTAGATAGAGTTGTAAATTGGGTTGAAAATATACGCGAAGACCTAATTCATTCTAGGGATGCGGTTAGAGCAACCATAGATGATGCAACCGCGGAATTTCAATCCAGTATTGATGAAAGCATTGATAACCCAGGTGAGTATTTTAAAGACCAGGAGAAAGAAGCTTTAATCTCTAAGCTCAATGAACTTCAGAAGAGGGTCGAGTCACTTGAAGCTGAGATGGGTATAGATCCATCAAAAGTTGCAGCAATTGAGCAAGCTATTGAGAAAAGCAAAACGGACATCGAAGTGTATCCTAAAGGCGTATGGTATAAAACAGCAGGCACCAAATTAATGAAGCTTTTGAAAGAAACTCTTAAAACAAAAGAGGGGCGCGAGTTGGCGGCAGACATTATTAAAAAACTGGTTTCGTCGTAAGTGCTTATCAAGTTTGTCAACAGGACATTTTTTGCTACGCTCCGTTTTGCGGTGGCTTCGCCACTGTACCGCAAAGCTCCACTACACAAAAAATACTCGTTACAAAGGCGTTAGGCATAAAATGACCGCAAGACATCATCACTACCTTTCGCAATGTTATTTGAAAGGATTTACAAAAGGCCGAGCGAAAAAATCTAAGCTGGTAGTTTTTGATATAAAGGAAAGCAAATCATTTGAAACTATTCCGCGCAATGTCGGAGGGATTAGAGATTTCAATAGGATTGATATTGAGGGTATCGATCAAAATCAGCTCGAGAAAGATTTGTCGGACTTTGAAGGAAAGGCTGCAACAGCACTCAAAAAACTGGAGGAAACGAAAGAATTCACTGGTGAGGTCAGAGAGCTAATTATATATCTTATAGCACTCATCGCTGTTAGGTCCCCAGAGCGTCGAGAACATATGAGACAGTTTGAGGCGAAAGTTATGGACAAGATTATGGGGTTGGCGCTTCAATCAAAAGAGCACTGGGAATCCCAAATGCGACAAATGCAAGAGGAGAACCCGGAATATAAGAGTGATGTTTCTTACGAAGATATTAAGGAGTACTTCGATAGTAAAGAGTACACGATAGAATTCGCAAGGGAGCACCATATACATATGGAAATGGTTCAAGTAGATGCGATATTGCCTTATCTAGATGCAAGAAACTGGGTATTAGTAGAAGCATCTAGCGATACTGGACCGTTTATTACTTGCGACAATCCTGTGTGTTTATCTTGGAAGGAGCCAGAGAATGTGCCCGCCATTTATAGAAGAAGTCCCGGATTTGGACTCACCGGAACACAAGTATATTTTCCAGTATCTCAAGATCTTGTGTTAATGGGAGAGTTCGAAACAGAAGATGATGTCGTTCGAGGAACTGAAGAACTAGTGGCATTATGTAATTCCACCATTCTCCACAATTTTTACAACCAAATTTACGCACCGAGGCCTGGATTTAAGTTCTATGGTGAAAATGGGATGATTCTGGAAGGAACAAGAATCCTGAGAGAGCTAAATGCATAACAAGCCGTGCTAGTCGGACAGCTTGCTCCGTGGCTTCTTTTGTGCGGGCCGCTACACTACCGCAAAAGCCACTCTAAAAACTGCCGCTGCCCTCAGCGTTAGAAAAATTATGAGAATAGCGTTTGTCTTGCTAATTTTAGTTTTTATGACTGGTTGCTATCAGGCAACGCCAGTCTATTCTGGCGGTGGAGGCGCCCAAGCATACTATCAATCAGCGCCGATAGTTCAGCAGGATATTTGTTTACTTCTCGCTGGTGCCTCGATTGTTGCGAATGACGGTACGTTTCTTGGAGATTTTACGAATAGCTATAACGCCAAGTCGGTGCTGAATCAATACGGAACACACGGAAGTGTATATAGCACTAATAGTATTTGGAATGCCTATGGGCAATATGGCGGAGAATATTCACCAAACTCTCCATTTAATAGCTATTCGAACAGTCCTCCGATGATTATTAAAAGCGGGAATGTCATCGCCTACCTTACTACAAATAAATTTATACAAGGTGCGATTAACCCGTATGTGCTTAAAGCTTGTGAATTCTAAAGATATTCCTTGCAAGCGGATCAACGCGGGCAACGAACCTAGCCCGATAAAGCAGCCACCTTCATCTAACTCTGATGGAGATAATTCATGGCAAGGCGTGAGAAGTACAACCGATACGGCGATGATTTTAAAGCTACCGCTGTCGCTTTGACAGAGGTCAAGGGTGTTAAGGCAACCTATGTTGTTGAGGCGCTCGATATCCACGAAGTAATGCTATACCGTTGGTAATAAAGAAAAAGTCGCCAACGACGTTCCAGCAACTTGCGTGGGGGGTTAGAAATAACTATAAACCAATTTAGGAGTTAACATGAAAAAATTAATACTTATCGTCTCCCTTTCAATCCTTTCAGCTTATGCTTATTCTGACCCGAGGATCATAGCAGTTTCGGGCTCGGGAAGTTTTGAGGTTCAAGCTGAAGTAATTAGGATTAATTTTTCTGTTTTCAATCAATCAGATCGAGATGTAAAAGTTGCTAAAACTAAAGTCGAGCGTGCCTCAAAAGCGATTGTAGAATCGTTGATTGATCTTGGGGTTGCTGACAAAGATATATACTCGCCGTATTTTACAGTTGATTTGGATGGCCGTTACGATAGCGACGATTGTCCGAATGGGTATGTTCCGGTTGTTGGTAGAAATATGGAAGTTCTACTTCGAGATGTGAGTTTGTACCGTAAAGTCATCGATGCACTTGTTGAGAATGGTGCTACCGAAATCGGTCGAGTAGAGGGCGAAGTAGCCGACATAGAAAAGTATGAGCAGAGAGCCATGCTGGCCGCTATTGACGATGCGAAAAACCAGGCCAGGTTTCTCGTGGAAAATCTGGGAGGAAAACTTGGTAGAGTTCATAGCATAGGCGAGAAAAGAAATTGGCGTCGTTCAAATTTAGAAGAACTAGTTGTTTCTGGTGTTCGAGCTTCTCTCCGCGATGAAGACCCGTATGAATTCCAACCGGAGCCAGTTGAAGTGTCAGCTAGCATCTACGTTGAGTTTGAAATTGATTAGGGTGTTTAGTAAGTCGTTTCGCCGGCTCAATATGGATGCGCTTTTTTGTGTTTGGTTTTGGTCGAATTTAGCCCCAGAATCTCTCCGAAATATTTACGGAAAAACTAGGTATTACGAGTAGCAGATGAACGCGAACGATCCCAAGTATATTGGAGTGATATTAGGTGCCCTGTATGGCCTTTCTTTTAGGGGCTTGTGGGAGTTGGAAGCTCTGCGTATCTTCGGTGGTGTCGTAACCGTTTCTTTTATGTTTTTCGTACCCTACGTTATCGGGTTTATACGCGTATATTTCGAATGCAAAATACATCCTAACCTAACCGTATGGAAAATGATTTTCATTTCATGGCAGCCTATTTTCGTCTTCTTGCTTGCGACTGTTGTGACTTTAATGGAGGGTAGCATCTGCGTGGCCATGGCTTTGCCTGCGTTTATGCTTTGCTCTAGTTTGGGGGGAGTCACTGCTGGGTGCCTTTATCGATACTTTTCAAAAAAGCGGAGTGCGACATTAATGTCCGTAGCACTCCTCCCGCTGGTTGTGGCCCCAATCGAAGTCAATTTTGTAGAAATGTCTAGTACCTATACTGTAGAAAATGAAATTACCATTCATGCTCCCCCGAATGTGGTGTGGCAAGAGCTAGGTAGTGTTGCGCGTATCGAATCGGAAGAAATAGGAATGTCTTTGGTCTCATTAATCGGCGTCCCCCGGCCAATCAAAGCGAGTATGAATGCGGGTGGCGTAGGAGCTGTAAGGGTAAGTGAATGGGAGAAAGGCGTAGTGTTTAAGGAAGTTATTACTTCTTGGGTGCCCAATGAAGAAATGACGTACGCGTTTGATATCGACCCTGATGTGATTCCGGATCACGCACTAGACAAGCACGTAAAGCTTGGCGGTGAATATTTTTCTCCTCTGACTGGCGGCTACTATATATCGGAAAACAGTGATGGTGATACAGTTCTAAGCTTAAGGACGACGTTAGTCGATAATACGAATTTTGGCATTTATTCAAGAGTGTGGGGAGAGTTGATCTTTCGAGATTTTCATAATTCATTGTTGAAACTAATGAAATCTAGAGCTGAGAAGTCCACCCTAGGCGCGACGAGCCAAAATAGCGCGTCGAGCCCTGATGTTGCCATAAGCATACCATATTAAGTTGGAGTAAATGGCGCAAGGTAAATCATTCGAAAGCGAGTGAATATTTATGGCTAGGAAAAAGAAGGGGAAAAAAGGATCTAAATCTCTAGTTCGTATGAAGACAAATAGTGCGTTATTCAGGATAAAGAATTCTACGGTCTCTTGCCCAGTTTGCAATCTCCGAGTACCTCTTATTCAGATCAAAAAGCATTATCAGCTAAATCATCCCGATAAGGTATTTAATGAGAAGAAGTTGGTATCTAATTCAATTGTATTAGAAACAAAGGGAAAGTCTAGCCCGGATCTGGAGCATAGCAGGCAAGGTGCTTTCCCACTTCGAGGTGGATTGCCTAGCCTTGGGAAAAGAAGGCGATGAAGGCTTTCGAGCTGCCCGCAATCACCAGTAATTTACACATGCTGCTATTAGGGTTGCAGTAGGCTTGGGAAGTAATTAGGTGCCCCTAGCTCAGAGAGAGGCGGTATTACTCTATAATATGGACTTAGGGCGATTTCCCCCTATTGAAAACCTCGTTTGTGAGTGCGGGGTTGGCACGGGTATCTAAGTTAAGCGGTGCTTAGATTTTTCGTAGAAATTTGCAGAGATCGATTTTTTATGTCATTCGAGAAATCTCTAAATATCAAAGCGAGTATGTAAATATGAGTCGTCATGAAACCTGGCGTACAGAAAAATACTGGGAATCTCAAGGAGGTTATCTGATCTTAGAGTTTCCTGCGATACGACAAGACCTGAAAAACAATATCGGTAGAAGACTTATAGATGGTGTAATCATATTGGGCGATCCAAAAGGGGTTCAAACTGGCGGTAGTTATAATATTGCCAATAAGGATATTATTGTGATTCAAACCAAAGCTAACAGGCTGGGAATGTACCTAATGGGACAGGCTCTATTTTCGCGCGAGATTATGAAGAGGTATAAGCCAAGGTCTATACGAACTGTTGCTATATGCGGAAAAATGGACAGCGAACTACTGAAGTTATGCCATGCCTATGATATAGAGGTTGAGGTCATGCCAGATGAGTAAATAGCCTCCTCAACAGTGTTTGGCTTCAGTGAGGTGAATGGAACGCGAAGAGTTGCACCTTGATGGCTGTCAAATCCAACCACTAGCAAATTAGGAAGCCTGTGAAGCATACCCCCGATGTTACCCACTACTTAAAGAGTCGCTTGGCAAACAACCCAGTACTAAAGGCCGCCCACACCCTCGCGCTTCCATCCTACTACCTATCCGCAGGCTTCATCCGCAACCTCATCTGGGACTATCACCACAAGCACCCGTCCCCCACAGCCCTAAACGACTACGATCTCGTCTATTACTGCACCCAAGACAGTTCTGAGTCCCGCGATCACGAATTGGAACACACCCTCAATACCCTCTACCCCGGCCCCTGGTCCGTAAAAAACCAGGCCCGCATGCACCTTCGCCATGGCGATGCGCCCTACACCAGTACGCTCGACGCCATGAGCTACTGGCCAGAGATCGAAACGGCTATTGGGGTTACGATGGTGGAGGGGCAGATCGCCCTGCGTTCGCCGTTCCCGATCGACGCGGTACTGGGGTGTACGGTGACGTACAACCAGAGAAGCCAAAAGCGCGAGGCTTTCGAGCAGCGGCTGGCTTCCAAAGGCTGGCTTACACAATGGCCGCACTTGAAGGCGAACCGAGAAGGGCGTTTATTAGAAGCGGTTGGTGTGTATGAGTGGGTTATTGGGCCTGTAAGGTAGTGGATGGCTTCTATAGAGGAGGGCTCCTCACTCGGCTATCGCCGGTATCGATAGGGCATCGGCAACTTACACGATGCCAACAAAAGGTGTTCGCACGATGCCGGCTCGCAAGGGTTCTAGCTCACATCTTGTTGTATTTGTCTTTTACTTTTTGTGTTTCTCGCGCGGCTTCGGCGTTCAGTTCAGCCATTTTGGCTTGAAAGGCGTTCAGCAGTTCCGTCTTTTGTGCCGTATCTGAAGCCTGCATCATATCGGCTTTCAGCGCTTCGCTTAAGGCATTCAGGCGTTCGCTAAAGGTTAGCGATAACGCACTAATTTCTGCGTTCATACGCTCATAGCGCTCAGCTTCGCTCATCGTACTTTCTGCTTGAGTCGGGGCCGTGGCAGACGGGATTTGGCGCGCGTTAGGCGTGGCTTGGGGCGGGGTGCTTGCTTGTGACGTGACGTGTGCGCCTGATGGTGTAGATTGAACGGGAACGTCAGGAAGGCTTTTAGGTGCCGTTCGCTCGGCTTGTGCGCTATTGCGCTCAACAGGCTGGGTCGCGGATTGGGTTTGAAGTTCAGGTGAGGGAGTGTCGGTCAGCCAGTTTTCTTTGTTATCGAGATAGTCTTCGGTGAACCGGACCAGGTTCTTTTCAAAAAGACTCACCGCGTCAGAATCACATTGATACCATTCGGGCATTTTATACACGCCGTTTAATGTTTCGCGCGCTGCGCTCATGTTTGTCGTGTAGATAAAGTCTCGTTCAAACTTGCCCCCAAACGCATCGCAGACCTGGTCACACAACGCCACAAACTCAGGGCGTAGCACATAGGTGGTTGTGACGGTTTCACCGCCCATCGCGGGCATGGCAAAGTCGCCAAAGTCAGGTGTGTCATACATGTCATCGGTAAAGGTATAGCGCTTTGTGACGAGCCCGTCATCGCGGCAGCCCAGCATAAAATCGTTCTGGTAGTTGAAGAAATAGGTATCGGCGAGGACCGGCAGCAGGGAGTAGTGCTGTGTTTTCTGATTGGCTATGGTGCTGCCTAGTTTCTTGCGCACCCATTCTTTTGCTTGAGCGTCGGCGATAGCATCCATTTGCTTAACCGCGCGTTTATCCCCCGCAAGAATCGCCTGAAAATACGCACCGCCCGGTAGAGCACAAAAATAGCCTTTACAAGAAAGGCCCCATGCGTTTTGTTTGTCTTTTTGTTGCTGAACATCGGCCAAGCGGGCGTCACGGGTTTGGCCCGCGTGTTGGCTCAGAATGGCAAATTGCTGACGCTGAACCGTATTTCGAGAGGGCTCCCAGCCGAAGCGAACTTCCTCTAAATACGCGGATTGGCCGGTTTGATAGAATTTGGCATTAATGCTCCCGCCTGGAAAGCAGTTTTTCTCTGCAAGCGGTTTGATCACTGTCAGTTCAAACCGGCCATAGTGTTTGCGTAGCCAGCCGCGCAGCTCGTTATAGGAAACGGGGACGATGATATCTAGCCCCGCGGTAGGGGAGGGCCGGCGCTTCAGGTCTTTAGAGGTACACCACAACTCTTCTCTGGAAGTGATTTGGATCTTGTCATCACTATAGATGAGGGTGCCCTCTGGCTGCGCCGTTGCGGAAGCAGATTGCTGTGGCATAAGTGCGGCAATCTCTTCCATGCTCATCGCGGCGATGGCGCGCTCACTCGGTTGGTAGGCGCTGCGTTGTACGGTTTGACCGTTGTCAGAGAGCGTGAAGCTGAAGTGATCCCAACGCCCTTGAGCCTCACCTAGTTTATACATGCTCAAATGAATGGCGGTGACGGCGACCTGCCCGCATAGCGCAATCAGATTTGGGTAAACGGTATTTTGTACGAAGGCTTCATAGCTTGGCTGAAAAAGCGGGGCCCGCTCTCTATGCGCCACAGTGTAATACGCGAAGATGACAAAGTGGCCGGGGTGGGTCTTGTTCTCAGCAGAGCAATACTGACTCAGAGCGGGTTTGACTCCCCCGCCGGACTGCCATGCGGGGACGACCACCTCCAGCCCGGGTGATGTGTATATCACAGTACCGCGCTCAGTGTCCTCTGCGTGGGCGTGGCTTCGCAAGAGTATTACGATTCCGCAGAATACAGCCATACAGATCGATCGCCAGGGATACGTTGTCATCGCTACTTCGCCTTTGGGTAGGTATGTACACGCTCCATCGGTAGATACAGCGCACTGATTTCATGAAGCTGGGGGCACAGGTTCTCAGTTGCGTGTTGCATTATAGGGGGTTTGGATGAATGTTTCGCGTTTGCGGACTTCAACTGGTCTCTAACAGTAAACGAAAGCGTACGCTGACGACTCGGGTGACAGATGAAGACGACGGAAAAGGGGTACGCAGCCCTAGTCTAAGTCGAAGGGGCTGCGTACTGTGTCGAGCTATTTCAGATCAGAAATATTGGCTCCGAAATTGATATGGAATGGTGTACCATCCAGAATCAACGCGGGCACCGATGTAACACCGGCGGCCTCGGCTTCGGCAATTCGAGATCGATCATCGCCGAGGTGTACGATTTCAACCCGATATTTAGACGGGTCAATGGCATTGGCAATATTGTCCTCTGCGGCGACGCATACAGGGCACCCGGCATGATAGAAAGTGGCTTTTACAGTCATGTAAAACTCCTAGATTCGATTAACGTCAATGTGTGCGCACGTAAGTAGAGTAAGTACTTGAAAGACTAAAAAACAGCGGGCACCATAATGTGGGGTAGGCACCTTTTGGTGTAAATTGCTGAAATAAATGGAGAAAAAATATCGCTACCACTAAAAGTCAGTATCGCAAGCTCGAAGAGGTAGTCGGTTGTAAATGGTCGGTCTCTGTCCTGCTTGCCGTCGCGAGCGGCATAAGTCGCCCTGGAGCACTAGAACGGCATATTGAAGGTATTTCGACGAAAGTGCTGTCTGAGCGCCTTCGTAAACTCTCTGTGTACGGGCTTCTCATAAAGCATAGTTATCCAGAGGTGCCGCCACGCACGGAGTATTCTCTAACTCCTTACGGGGCTAAGCTCCTAACGATCATTTCTCAAATACAGACGCTTGATGCTGAAATTCAGAAAGAGAAAAATTAAATGGGGTCAGATGAGAATTATCTATAAGCTCTCACGAATAAGTGAAATCCCTGCAATCCTATTGAAAGAATAACAAGTTAAAGCGCCGAATAGCCGCTATTTCTGCGTCAATTCGGCGCTTTGTCACCGCGAAATGCAGATGGCATCCGCTTTGCATTTCTTGAGTTAATGTAAATTGACTCAACCATCGGTGTAGACACATGCTCAACCTCACTTCTGCTTCAAGAATGAAGGCGCTTCTAGTGCTTCTCACATTCTCGCTGCTTTGCGCTTGCAGCAACGCCTATTACAGCACGATGGAAAAATTCGGTGTTCATAAACGCGAGATCATGGCCGATCGCGTGGCTGATGCGCGTAGCGCGCAGGAGGATGGCGTAGAAACCTTTGAGAGCGCACTCGAGCAGTTTCGCTCCGTTGTTTCGGTCAATGAATCCAATCTCAGTAAATTTTACGACAAATTAAATGCCGAGTACGAGCGCAGCGAAGCCGCAGCAGAAGAGATTCGAGCTCGGATTGATGACTTTGAGGACGTATCAAGTGCGCTGTTTCGAGAGTGGGAGGACGAGTTAGAGACTTACGACAACCAGCGTCTAAAAAACGAAAGCAAAGTAAAGTTGGATGAGACGAAAAGCCGCTACAAAAAGCTCATCAGCTCTATGGAGTCGGCCGAGTCCAAGCTTGGCCCCGCACTTACTGTTATGCACGATCAGGTACTGTATTTAAAACATAATTTGAACGCCTCCGCGATTAGCTCGTTGAAAGCGGAATCATTGAGCCTGGACCGAGACGTGGAGGCCTTGCTCAGTGCGATGTCGGTCTCGATTGAAGAAGCTGAGCGATTTATTGCGGAGTTGGAGTAAGTCCTAAATAGGCATGTGGTATCGGATCGATACTGTCGCGCCTTTTGTATCTTTTTGATATGAGCTGAACTGACTGAACTTTCGATTTTTCTATTAACGATTGAATGGAATCCGAGGCCGATCACATGACAAAAGACAAAAAAGACAAGTTAAAATGGTTTGCTAAACTAGGTTACGCCGCTCGCGGTACGATTTACCTTGCGGTTGGCGTACTTGCGCTCATGACGGTGACGGGTGGTGGTGGTAAAACCACGGGCAGTAAGGACGCGATTGCGACGCTGCTGGAGCAGCCCTTTGGTGTGTTTATTGTCGGGGTCGTGGCGGTAGGCTTGTTTGGTTACTCTGCGTGGCGTTTCACGCAAGCGATCAAGGATACAGACAACCACGGGCACGAACTTAAGGGCTCGGCCATTCGTGGTGGGCTTTTTGTTTCTTCTCTAACGCATTTGGCGCTCGGCATCTGGACTGTTTCTCTGCTTAGCGGTGATGGCGGCTCTGGCGGGAGTTCATCCTCTTGGTTGGATTCGACTCTGGGTCAGATATTCTTATTCTTTGCCGGGGTCGCCACCATTGGGGCTGGCATCGCACACGTGATAAAGGGCTGGACGGCCCGCTTCGAAAAATACATGAACTTACCTGCCAGTCATAAAGACGTGAGTCGGCATATATGTCGCTTTGGATTGATCTCGCGTGGTGTGGTGTGGCTGATCGTCGGCAGCTTTCTGATCGATACGTCCCTTCGCGCAGGGGGCGGCGAAATGAAAGGTTTAGAAGATGCCCTCAATGCGCTACTCCAAGCCGCCCACGGCCCCTGGCTAATGGCCGTCGTCGCCGCTGGTCTAGTCGCCTTCGGTACATACAGTCTTTTCGAAGCACGATATCGAAAAATAAACCTCCATTGAAGTTAAATGGGGTCAGATGAGAATTTTTAGAGCCTCAGATCAGTTGTTGCTCGGTGTGAGCCTCCACACCCTATAACCTTGTATATCGCTTCAGCTCCTGGAAGTTTGCGTAGTATGTATACATTCCAGGCTTGGCCATCTCGCCTGCTAAATAATCCACAATTTGCACAAAAAATAATTGAACTCGCCTGAGAGGCAAGGTATAACTAAGGCTTTAGTGCCAGAAATGATTCCGGCGACAGCCAGATGACGACCAATCTTCGTTGAAGTGACATGAGTTACGCTCTCTAGTTGACCGTTCTTGAGTCTTCTCAGCCCCCCTTGGGCGAGAGCAAAAATGGAAAAGCAAGACGCCCTTGTGCGTTTGCGAGGAGATACGGATGTGGGTAAGCCATTCTTTTCTATCTCAGATGTTTATTATTGCTAGGTAAGCTTCATCGGCGGAGGCATCGACTTTTGTTGAACTTGGCGAAATAGAGCGGTCATTCGTATCACTGCCTAGCTGAAGCGATAGATGATTGCCTGTTGCATGCTTCTACTGAATTTAACTTTCGCGATTTATCTTATAGGGAACGCTTTTCAAAAAAGGAAAATGAGATGTTGTATGACTCATATCTAAATCATTATGTAGGTTTCTGTCGGGCGAAGGCGGGGGCATTGACCGCGCTGACACTAGGGCTGGCCGCATGTGGGGGCTTGAGTGATAGCGCTGATGACTCGGACAGCGCGTCTTACTTCTCCATGAGCAAAGCAGAGCGCGTTCAATCAGTACAAGTGAGTAACCCCCTCACCGAAATCCATTTGGATGATGTTCCCCATTTTGCTCAGAAGCTGGACCGTATTCTGGATCTCGCTGAGGACCTCGATCATTTATTTTATACCAGGTCGGCCATGGAGGGAGATCCCCAGACTTTCGATATTGGTTTGGTGGAATGTAATCTGTCTGGCGAGGCCGATCTCGCATTCTCTAATGAGAATACCGTCTTCACCGCGCTGTATGACGATTGCAACGGCTTATTCAGCATTCGGCATCGCTATCAGTACGCTAATGGCGGTGAGCGTATAACCTGGGTGGAGGGCGGCGACGGTAACACGTCGGTGATGCAGGAGTTCGATCGCTTTGTATTAGGCACGGGTGACGATCAGCGTGAACTCAACGGTGTGATCGAGTTGACGTACGACATAGACAGGATGTTGCCTCGAAAAATTGTTATGAACTTATCCGTGGTGGGCGCCGAGTACGGCTCAACGACGGTGAATAATCTCGTCATTGAACTAGAGCCACACACGATATCACCGATGCGTGAAGAAATTCAGAGCATTGAGGGTGTAATTGAAGTGGAAGATGTGGGTATCGCCAAGCTCTCTACAACAGTACGTAACAGGGTGGCGTACTCTCCTCTGCGTATTCTCATTGAGGGGGAAGGGCCATCGAAGGGCACCTTTGAGTTTGAGCAGAACTACCTATTGGGATTTGATGAAGACGGCGATGGGCAAACAGACCGTAGCTTACGCTTTTACCTACCTATCAACTTTGAATTGTTTGAATTTGGCCAGTCGCCTTTATCGGCCCCTATTTTAATAAGCGGGTTAAGTTATATCGAAGGCGAAAGGCTTATGGGGGAAGTGAACGCCTTCGATGTGAACCCTAACTTTCGAGATGCGAACGGTCGCTTGCTCCGTTTTGAAGCGGCCCTGGTAAAAGTCTTAAACATACTTGATATCTCTGGTGAAGGGCAGGATATTACGGGTGATGCCATCATTGATTATGAATTAGAACAAACCGATTCGGGTTATTTTCTTTTCACCTCGCATACGCCGTTAGAGCGTGTTGAATATCAGTTTGAAATTACCGCGTATGGTGAAGATGAAGAGCCACACGAAGATACCGTTCTAATATCTGTAGAGGCCTACCGGGATTCCGACGGTGATAGAAGCCCGGACTGATACGATGATGACGATGACAATGACGGTGTAAATGACCGTGACGATGACCTGCCGTATGACCCCAGCGAGGTGAGCGATACCGACGGCGACGGCATAGGCAATATCGCAGACAGCGATGATGACAACGATGGTGTACTAGATGCCGAGGATTTGCTGCCGCTGTATCTCGTTTGTGCGCTAGCCCGAGATATACGTGACGGTGAATGTCTTTTGTCACAGGCTCGAGATTACGACACGCTTTTGTTGGATTCGGATGGCATCCTGTATTTCATCTATCGGGACAGTCCGGAAATACTGCGTTGGGATGCCCGTATTGGTCACTTTATTGAGCCGTTGGTGCTATCGCCGGAACTGTATTTCGAAACGCTGCCGAACTTTAGCGTTTTCTACTTCGCGGAGCATCACGCGTTATATGTGGGGTACAGCGGCGGTGTTATTACCCGTATAGATTTGCAAGACGAGATCCCTTACGAAGGCCTGTTTCTCGATTCAAGAAACGAGACGGACGAGGCGGCGCCCGTGCCTATTGATGCCACACCCAATGCGTTAGTGGTGAGGCGATCGCTGCCCGACCGTAATTCGGAGTATATGAGTTATACGTTGGACGGCGAATTGATTGACTCATGGATCTCGGGCGAGGACGACAGAGGTGTGTTCGTGGCATATCGCAATTACTACACCGCGCCGTTCTGCGAATCTGGTTTTACCATAGAGGAAGCAAGCTCAATATTTGTGAGCCTAGGCAGCCAGAGTCTGCCTGAATGTGCCCACGGTGCCGGAGCGGATCTCATACCTGCAGCTAACCGAGTACGCGCGTATACGCCTGTTTATGGTGTGATTGATGATGAGCGTGCTATTGTGAAAATGGTGACGTTGACTGCCCCTCGTTGGGGGGTTGATATGTTGTATGATCTATACTCCGATGGCGATCAACTGGTATTAAATCGCTATTTCAACAAACTGAATTTAGTGGACGTAGTGCAAATTGGTCGAAGACGCTACGGCGTAGACTTTTTAGTTCGAGGCGTACACGCGGTCATAGTACGCAAGCAATGGGACTATCTTGAGGTGATGTATTTCCCTGAAAGCACATTGCAAAAGTTGCCGGATTCTCAGCGGTATTCCGGGCTGTTTTGAGCGTGCTTCTCACGGCGGCCGTTTTTGTAGCCATCGGGGCTGTTCTTCCGCATGGCTTTGATTAGACGAGGCAGCGATCTGGGGTGGGCAATGTAACGAGTTCTATGCCAGACGTCTGTCTTGACTTTCTCAATAATACGTCGCTCTCTATCCGTGAAGTAATGCATTGAGAATGCCGTTCTCTTCAGTGGTATCGCCTACTCGGTATCAGTGTTTAAATCCAAAAAAACTTCTAGTACTAGCAGGCAGGAGCTCAGGCTTCTTGGGTCAATTAACAAAATCGGCGCGTCAATTTGAAGGTCGGAAAGAACGTCACCAATCTTTTTTTGTGCTTCATCGATAGCCTCTGTGGATGCCTTTTCCGCGTGGGTGATAGCCATGACGAACGGTGCATTCTGGTTTTTGGAATGAAAAACTATTAAGAGTCGCTTGAGCCAGTTTATATCGATATCTTTCGATAGCTTTACCAAAATGAGTACTCCCCAAGGGCATTGGTTTATCATGTCCCAGAGGAAAGAAAACCGGTCTTGCCCTGGTAGACCGTACAATCCGAGCGCCACATTTTCTGTGACCATAAGCCTCCCATAGTCTATTCCTACCGTAGCTAAATCTTTCCCAATGTCGATGCTTGAGCGGGGTTCTGATGCGAGTGGTGAGATTTGGCTTAGGGTATTTACTAGCTGAGTTTTTCCTGATCCAATTTGCCCGGCTACCACTAGTTTCTTGTATGTGTTATCTGCTGAGGTTTGTACTCCCGCTACCATAATTTAACTGCTTTCAATCGTATGAAATCCCTGAGTGCTTGTGCGAAGCTTAAGGTGCGCTTTGGTGGTGGATTTGGCTGGCTTAAACTGTTATCTAGTTCGTCAGTAGAAAGGTGTTCTACTTTTAATAGATTAAGCGCATCAAGCTGACTTAATGCTTGGATGAGTTGCCGGTTTGACGGGTATATATTGCGTTTTACGAGCTCATCGAATACGACGCCTTGTCCAATCAGCAGCGAGCATAAACGCATGCCTGGGCGGTCGAGCGAAATTTGTGATGCTTTTGGCCAAGCGTTGAGACCAATATTGCTCGTGAAGTAACTTTTTGGGGTTGGCGTGCGTGTTTGAGTTTTGTCGTTTATATTCGATGGCTTGGATTGGTGCAATACTTCTGCAAAGCACTCTGGATGTATTCGCTCCAACTGTGCCATGGCCACGTCATACTCTTTGCTGCCACGCGCAAGTAATTTCAAATTCCATTCAGGGAAGATTCGAGATTTCAACTGGCCGCTATAGACAATGCGCAAATTCCGTTGTCTGCTATCCGCAGAGTTGTTTGCCATTAGTTGATTAAGATTGGGAGTTTCGCCTTCGGCAAACTGTATGCATGTGCCGTCATTTACAAATAAAGCCGAGGTGATGTTGTGGGCTTTATTGTAGGCCCGCGAAAACCGAAATAGATTTGCGAGCTCGTGAGAAAAGCTTGAGGATTCAGGCGAGGTTTTTAGTTCGCAAATATAGACAACACAAGCTATCGGCAAAACGAATCCCTCGATTTAGCGCAATAAGAAGAGTCAGAAATTGACTGGAGTGGAATAATTCCATTGGCGCGTATAGTAACGTATACCTTGTCTTGCCAATGTGACGCAAATCACGGGAGTCTTAGGGAAAGGGGAATCCATTTTTATGCGCAATGAATTCCAACGTATTCGTATACAATATAAACTTTAGTAGGGGTTCTGAAGCTGCTGAAAACATAAAATAGTTAAATCAATTGCATGATTTTGTCATAGGCAGCATGAGATCAAATAGGCAACTTGCGAAAATTGTAGATGGAGTTTGTACACAAAGTGCGTGCTAAAATAGGCATGCGGTGCAAACGAGTCTCTGGCATGGAGGGCGAGAACATACATGAAAAAAATAATATTAGTTATTCTCCTGGGTTTTTCAGTACAGGTATCAGCAGACGACTTTGAGTCATCGATTGGCGCTGGTGCTCAATATGGTGGTATTTTCGGGTTTCAGGTGTTCAAGACAACTGGACGGCATACTTTTTGAGGCGCGCTAGGATACGCGGGATTTGGAGTCGGATACGATTTCATGTTGGTAGAAAAGCTGTCTCTAGGTTTGACATATGCTGACAGCTTCGGGATGGAGAATACATCTGCCGTCAGTATAAATTACTATTTCAATTCTAGACGCAGAGGCTTCTTGCTGGGGTTGGATGCGGTAATGCATAGTGATGCCGAGGACAGCTGCTGGTCCTGCGCTTACTTGGAAGAAGAATCCGAGGACTCGGTACGAAATAATGGCGTGTTATTACTGAGCTTGGGCTACATTTTTTGAATACGCTAACTCATTGTTCTGAGTTGAGGCCGGCTTATGTATGCGCGTTGTTTGATTTTTTGTGCTATGTACTTCCCTCTTTGTGGGGTATCAACGACGCTCGAAATGGGTGGGTCGAAAACGCTCATATCAGCATTTTGGCAAGCTCGCGATAGTGAATCGCTTCGCGTAAGCTCAGATGCGCTACGTGCATCGTCAGACGACGCTACTGACTTGTTTCAATGGCTGCGCGCCGGGCCTGTATATCGTGATGATGTACCTGTCGGTGTGCAGGAGCGCTATCGAGTGGATGAGCATGGTCGACGCTTTCCATACGTTTATGTCGTGCCTGAACACTATGACCCGGCCAAGGCTTACCCTGTCGAATTTAACTTGCATGGCGCCATATTGAATCAGCCCAAGTGGCGTTCAGGCGGCGCATGGTGGGGTAAAGGCCGCCGGTATAAAAAGTACTTAGATGAAGAGCACATTTCTGTTTTTCCCGCCGCGTGGAGAAGCGCGTTGTGGTGGGAAGAGGAGCAAGCGGTTAATCTTCAAGCCATATTGATTGACCTGAAATCACAATACCATATCGACGATAACCGGGTCTTTCTCTCTGGTGTGTCGAATGGTGGCTCCGGTGTCTTCTTTTTTGCCTTTAAGCAACCCAGTGAGTGGGCCGCATTTTTCGCGTACATATCGCATCCTCATATTCTAAGCGAAGGGCGTTTTAACGGTCATCATTCGCTTAGTATGGAGAATCTAGTGAACAGCGCGCTTTTCGTCGTCAATGGCGAGAAAGACCCCATTTACCCTTCTCGAGCGATTGAGCCGGTAATAGAGCTGATGTCGAGATCGGGCGTAGACTATCAATATCTCTCCATAGAAAACGGCAAGCACGACATGAAGTGGTATGGCGAGCACAAGGCCAACATTGAGCAGTTTAAACGTTCTCACCCGCGCAACCCGCTACCCGAAGCCGTTCGTTGGGTGGCGGATTCAACCGAGTGTTATAACGAGATTCATTGGCTTCGAATTGATGAGCTCATTCACTCTGAAGAGCATGGTTGGATATTGGCGCGTCGGGATGGAAATATATTTCATGTTCTGAGTGAAGGCGTAGCGAGTTTTACGCTGAAGCTTAACCCGGACATGGTGGATTTTACCGATCCGGTTCAGGTGATTCACAATAAAGTGTCTGTGTATAACGAGTTGCTCGAACAGAATGTAGATACACTTTTGCGCAGTGCTCGTTCGAAAGATCGCTCCCGGTTGTTCACAGCGGAGTTGGTGATTTCATTGTAAATTTGCGTTGGTTAAACCACGCCGCGAATACGATGAAAGTGTCGTTGACGAGGGATTTAGCTCGCTACTTATTGATAAACGCTTCTGCTACTGAGCCATCCGGATGGCGCATATCGCTTCGGTAAAGCACTTCACGAGTGCACAGATTACCGTCACGATCACATCGCACACCATCTATAGCGAGGTTGGCTTGACTGACGTCGACTGGGAAATAACCGATTTTGGATGACTGGTCACCGATATCATTTTCAGCATATTGCGCGAGCGCTAAGACCGGTGCAATCGGAAAAATCTTATACCAGCGTGTGCCTGAGGCGACATCGAAATCACTTGATCTTAAATTCATCGCATCGATCTCTGCTTGAGTTGGCGGCCGAGGAGGTTGTTTTTCCAACAGGTCGCCGGAGTTTAATTGATCTACGCGCTTACCTTCGCGTCGAGCGATATAGTGTCTATTAAAGTCAGTTATAAGGTAGGTTGCGAGGTTTCCGACTTCTGCTACGGGGTGATCAAATTTAGTTTGACGCAGAATGATGTCGCCAGTAATTTCCAGCTCATTGATGCGACCTCTGGTTAAGTCGCGGCAAGCCATACCACACCCAAAAGCGCCCTTTCCAACAAGAATCGCAGAGGCGCTGTCGATCGCCTCAACATTATGCACCTGAATATCTTTGTGGATTTTACTGTGTGCCTTCAGCCAAACGCCTGTAAAGCCATTGGCCACTTTCACATTCGAAATTCGTATTTTATTCGCTGCGGTGTAGTATGGGCCTGAGCGATTTGGGTTGTCTCTGTTTGATCCATTGCCGGCTTCTATACGCACCCCGATACCATTGAAAGCATCGATCTGGTCAATTTCAATCCAGTCCCCTCCATATATTTGCACTGCTCCATAGCCGGTGTGAGAGAAGCGGGTCTTAATGTTTTGAATTGATCCTTTTATAGGGGTGCGGCCATAAGTGGTGTTACGTCGGATGGCAAACATATCCGGGATTGTATTGCCACTATCATCAATAAAATTGCCAGCGTCGTCCATTGGTAGCCGGATATTTTTATCGCCATCGGAGTACATAGGATTGTTGGGTTGTCCTGTGGGCGCTTTGATATAGGCATTCTCCAAAAAGACTGGAGCCGAACCAAAGCGCCAGGCATGAGCACCGTCCCCGTAATCGGAGTCGGCGGCCATTTGTATCGCAACTGATTCAGTATGATTGTCCAAGATTGTCATGTCGGCTACTCTGAAATTACGAGCATAAAACACCGACACAGCAATCGCTCGGGTGAGATTTACAATGCCATTTGCACCGTTCGCCCCGGGTTGGTAACCGTAGTAGTGCGGCATGTTGCTACGCGAATCGACGGTGAAGCGGCGTGTCGGATGGGTCGATCGGATCTCGACGTTCTCTACTCGCTTGCTCAGTAGATTCTTGGGCCCGTTGCTTCTTCCAATGCTAAAAAGGGTCGTGCGATTGAGCTTGGTGCGTTCTTCTGCCGTTGTACCTTCTTTGATGCCGCGCATTTCCAGTACGACGTCTGGGTGAATTTCAATGCGGATGTTCGAGGGTAAAGGAATATGCGCGAGACTAAAGCGTGTGTTAACGCTGTTTTGTGCGGGTAACAATCGAACAACCCCTCCATTGGTTTCGCGTGAGGCTCGGCTCAGTGCTGAACGCACTCTTCCGGTGTCGTTGACCAAATCATTAAAGTCATCTTCGGCATAGAGTAGCGTAGGGTCGTTATCGCTGACGGTGTTCTCGAAGTATCCAATATTTCCAAATTCCCGGCCGACAACATAGTTGCGCTCCATTTCATTGTAACCTGTGAGGTCGGTATCGCTCGGCCCACTGGCTTCGCGCACCTCAATCGTGAACCTCGCGCTGCTGGTGGAGCCATCGCCTGACGTCGCGACCACGGTGATTTGGTGCTCTTGCTGATGCTCATAGTTGAGATTACTTTCGGCCAGAGTGACATCACCTGAAATCGTGTCGATAGAAAATAATCCATCGGCGTCATCGCTAAGCGAATATTGCACCGGATCGCCGTCTGCATCGCTCGCTAACGCGGTAATAAAGACCGGGCTGCCTGCTGAAGCTTGTTCAGATATGGTGTTTGCAGTGGGAGCAGCATCATGAAGATCGGTTACAGAGTTATCGGTGTCATTCCCCTGTTCGTCGACAACGGCAACCTGAACGACTAAGTGTGAACTAGAGCCATCTTCAGATTGCGCGTTAATTGTGATGTTGTGGTAGGCGGTTTCTTCATAATTGAATTGATCGCTCGCACTCGAGACTACGCCTGTCAGGGGGTTAATCGTGAATCGGCCGTCTGCGTCGTCGGAGAGAGTGTAAGTGACGGTATCGCCATTGGTATCAATTGCAAGCGCTTGAACATTGACATCCACTCCGGGGCCGGCGTTTTCACTAATGCGATTTGATGCTGGGTTACTATCGGAAATAGATCCTATTGGCTCATTCTCATTGTTCGCTTCCGAAGCTAGAACATAGATAACAAATACGCGCTGGCTGCTTGAACCGTCGGAGGAGCTTGCGCTGACAGTAATGCGGTGGGACGTCTGGAGGCTATAATTCAGCCCGGGCATAGCGAGCGTGACGAGACCGGATTGAGTATCGATCTGAAATAAATTTTTGTCGTTGTTAAGCAAGGAATAGCGCACTTCGTCCCCATCGGGATCGGATGCATACGCTTGTATCTGAGCAATGCTACCAATAGGAGCGGTTTCGATCAATGCATTCGGGTTGGGGTCTACGTCACGAAGCGCACCTATTGCGCTACCTTGGTCGGGCGAGGGTGACGCATCCGGTATCGGGGAGGGTGAAGGGGGGGAATACGGTGTGGCTGTCGGAGACGGCGAGGGGCTGATGGTGGGGACCGGCTCGGGTGTGATATCAGAGTTCAGTAGCGGGTCGTTCTCCGCGCCGCCGCAGGCAGTAATGATGAGCGTGAGCAGGGCGGCTGTCAGCCTCTTCGATAAAATCCCGTACTCCTTGCTAAAAAAGCGCGTGGTGCTCATGGTACCCGTCTCTGTTGTATCAACGATGCCTATTGGTTTTCGGGAACGCCTGAGCCGCATGCGGGATAAAGCGCGTAGTGATGACGAGGTTCATTGATATGAATCTTAAGCGGACGACGTCGAGTAAAAATAAGAAAAGACATGGCAACGCTTAAGGTATGATGTATGTGTAATGAATATGTTATAGTTTTGGCGGCTTGGGCTATGAGGAATGGCGCACATTTTTACATTTGCTTGGGCGAGTCTCATGCCCAGAAGCGGATAAACCACCGGAAATTCGCCTGAATACCTGGGTGTTATTTGGATGGCTTGATACTAAAGTATTGCTAGAGGGAGAGGCGTTCTTGCTAGAAGAGTTGCGTTGGGATACAAAGTAAAGCTTGGGCATTGACGGGGCGATCTCGCTTTACTGAATATTGGCAACCACTGGAAATGGTGAGTATTTCTTGCCGATGTTTTTTAATGCGTGTCGTGAGCAAAAATATGGGCCCGCCCTAAGACTAGGGCGAGCCCAATTGGGTAGGCTTATTGATGAGATACCCAGAAGTCGTACACGATCACTTCGCCATAATTATCGGGCGCGCCGGTATAGCTGCCTTCGCGGTCGGCATTACTTTGGGTGTAGTTGCCGATTTTGAAGTAAGCTTCGCCGTAGTCACGATCCATCACGACAGAGTTGGAGCCGTCTTTCACCAGGTATTGGCTGGCATTGCCATTGGCATACGCCTGGGCGAGGTTGCCATCTTCACTGTAGTACGCGTAATGTTTACCATCGATCACTTCAAAAATGATTTCGTGTACCGTACCTAAACGATAGCCGTTTTTCACAGTGAGGTCGGAACGCAATTTTCCGCCATTGAAGCTCAGGAATAGATGGTCGTCTTCCAAGCGCAGCACCATGGCATCATCAATACCGGCGTCCTTATTACCGTGAATTTGTGTTGCCACGAGATGCGGTTTGACAATGGGCAGGTGGGTAATGGCCTGTTTCGCGTAGACCACATGCTTGCCATCGGTCGTCCAGTAAATGTCTTTGCTGCCATCGGGCTCACGCTCGCGGAGTTCTGAACGGATGTAACTGGAGTTTGGTGTAGTGCCGTTGCCGTCACGAATCGGTGCATAGAACACAATGCCGTTACCATCATCGTTCACGTAGAAGTACTCATTGCTTTCCTGATAGAGGGTTTTGTCTTCTACGCCATCGGGATACGTGATTTTCCACTGATTGTAGTTATCCATTAGATCAGAGGGGTATTGCGCATTGCTTGGTGGAGGCGTGGGTGTTGGGTTGGGTGTGGGCGCGGGCGTAGGTGTTGGCGTGGGTGAAACTGAGCCGCCCGTCCAAGTGAAACGGTTCGCACTGCTGCTGCAAGTACCAGAGGAATTATTCCCCAGCATGTTGTTCGATTCGTTTTTCAGGCTGGAGCCTGTGGCGCCACTGGTGTAATACACCACGCCGTTGCCGCAATCGTTTTCGAAAAAGACTTCGGCACTGGACTGATCCGCTGTCAGTTCCTGACGATTTGATCCGCTGGGTTCGTAAGAGTACATACCGTCGAGGTCGCCACCCACTGCTCGGAATGACACACCGCCGCCGTTGGGCACTTTTTCAAGCCCCTGTGCCGAGGACGTTGAGCTGGCATTGCGAACGAGCTGGCCAGCACTGTTCAGCGAATAATATAGGCCGGAATCGGCATGTTGTAAGAACTGTGCCTCGCCCGAGCCACCGCCTTCGTCGGTGCGGATCAGTCCCCATTGCTGATTGACATTATTGCTGTCGGAATTCCAGAGGTAGATTGCCTGGCGTCGCTCGGCGCCTCGGTTTCCATCAATGGACCAACCCGGCGCATTGCGTTTCTCAAAGCGGTAGATTTCTGTTCCGGACACGACCTTTACTTTTTTCCAATGCTGGTTCTGATTGCTGGCATCACAGGGCTGCAGTGTGATTGCCTGACGACGTGCACCGCCATTGCCACCGTCCCAGCATAGGTTGGTGTTCTCTTTCTTGTAGGCGTAGAAACCGTTACCGCGATCCAGCTGAATCCAGTTTTGGTTCGTGTTGTTGGTGTTGGTGTTCCAAAGGTAGATTTGTTGGCCAACCTGGGCTCCGCCGTTACCATCAATGGAAAAACTGGTGTTGTTTTTTTCCATAACGAAAGTGGCGGCGTGAGATAGTGTTGCGCTGGTGATCAGGCTGATCGCGAGAGGAATGGATTTTATTTTATGCATGGTGCTAGCTCCAAATAACTTACACAATGGTTTCGCGCGTCGGCGCAAACCGGTTCAGGAGAAGACACACTTTTTGGCTTTAGAACGACTGATTAGGTCGCTAATGGGATTTTAATTGTTTTTTATTATTAAAATTACATCATTTTTGGTCAGGTACTGACGCATTCGCGTTTACGCGAGTTTTCCACTATCGCGTTTCGCAATGTTAACACGACTATTTATAATATTTTGCTAGACAACCTGCCTCGTGTGATAGCAGGTTGGTGGAGCGCAACGATAGCATTTGCATTAAAAAGGTCAACAGTCTGTCGCAAGAAAACCAATTGAGCTCACGTTGAGACCCTATCTTGGCGTGTGGATCTTCCTCGGAGCTTAGCTAAACCCCATGACACCGAGCTCGGAGAGTTGACCTCGGCCCCTCCAGGCCTCCTTCCCAAAGCCCTCGTCGGTAAGGCCGAAGCAATGGCCAATTGATGCTAATAGTTCATTGTGAGGTCGCTTTTCGAATTTATCGAGCGTAATCACTCTATCCATGGTGAACATGCCGCCGGCATTCCCAATTAAGACATCAACACAATCCGTACGGTCGTGACGAAACCCATCGGCATGGGAATAGAGCCAGTAGATAAGAGTATTATCCATCAGGGTAGAGCCGTCGCTCTCTTGGATACTGGACAGCTTATCAACAAGATAGCGGATGTTTCTCGCGGTTTTGATACCGGAGTCGAGAATCTTATCCCAGCTGTCAGGGTCGCTGTTGCGATTGTTGGGGTCTGCCTGATGGCTTTGGCTGCCGTGCCCGTGATAGTGCCCATGATCAAGTACCGCAACGCGGGAGATATCACAATTGAACGCTTGCACGCATGTGTCCATGTAGGTTTTGACCACATCATCGATACGGTTGAGTGTATTTTCGCTCATGTTGTACAGTTCGAAGAAGGCGTCTTGGTTTTTACTGAAGGTGGTTTGGTTTGCAGTGCGAGGCGGTAGTTGGCTATGGATTGCGCTTGAGGGGGCAAGAATGGAGCAGCTATTGCTTTGTTCGCCAGTGTTCTGTTCCATAAAATCCAGTTGATTGACTAAGTCAGCTAGGTAATCCAGATGCTGTTCCATCCGATGGCGGTCGTCCTGGCCTAATGCACTATAAATTGCAGTGTAGCGTTCATGAGTCTCTCTTAGGACGATACGGCGTTGGGCTGCAAGCTTTTCTGCTCTAGATTGCGGCGTAGATTGTTCACCATCGAACTGACCTAAGTATTGATCGAACGCATCGTAGGGGTTGCGCAAGGGGAAATTTGGACTGTTTCGACCTTTATGGCTTATCGGGTTGTATTGGTTTTTTCCTTGAACGCTCATTACCATACTATGGATTGGCGTTGTTTGGCCTATGTGATTGGCAATATGTTGGTCAATGCTGATACCGTCGGCGTTTTTTGTTGTTTTCCTGTCCCCGTTGTAGGGCTGACCAGTTAACGCAGCAAGTTCCGTCGCTTCGTGTGTGTTATTGGTTGAGGTGTGTGTAAGTCCGCGGATAATCGTTAAGCGTGATCGTTGGCTTTCCAATGGCTGCAAAATACGCTTGAGTGAGTAATTCCGAGCGGCACCGCTATACCATTCGTTCCGAATAGTTCCAAGCCCGTTAAACACGATGAAGAGCCGTTTGGGCGGGGATACTTGGGTGCCTGTCAAAGCCCGTGCCGGCTGGAAACAGTTTAATAGTGGCAAGCTGAGCAGGGCACTCCCTTGCAATAACGTTCGTCTGCTGATGGTATGTCGAGCCATTTCTTAGTACCTCCTATTCTGCAGCGCGTTTATATAAAAAGGCGTCGGTCTGTGTGAGGCCAATGAGTAAGGCCTTGATGCTTGTTCCGTTATTTACAAATTGCTGTTTGGCGGTCTGCAGATGGCAGTAGTCATTTTTCTCGAGATCTTCATCTGTGTGTGCGTCTTCGAAATATTCGATTTGGCGACCGTAGCTGAAGTTGGCCCAATTTACGACGGCGCATTCGGTTACCCGTTCGCTCATAATGAACCCTTGTGTGAGGCTGCCAAGGTCGGCATAGGGCCCGTCAATGTCTGTTGCGAATAATTCAACTTGGGTGTTTAGCTCGAGATCATTTTTATCGTGCGAACGCCAGCGTCCTACCTGATCAAAGTTTTCGAACACAAATCCAGCAGGGTTTAGAATTCTGTGGCAGCTCATGCAGTCAGGGGGACTGGTTAGGGTTTCCCAGCGTTGTCGGTTCGTGGCATGTGGGTCTGCTTGCGGCCTCATGCTAGTGACGTCCGTCTCTGTGGGGGCTTCAATATTGACGCAAAATAAGTTTTGCATGACAAACACGCCACGCAGTATCGGGGCTGTTTCGTCGGCTCTAGCGCTGCTTGCGAGAAAACCACCAAGACTAAATAATCCAAAATGCCGCTCAGGGTTATAGACTTGTATGAGCTCATCGTCGCTGCCGGGGGCCGGTAAGCCATACAGTGTAGCTAGGTCATCATTGAGAAAAGTGAAATCTGCCGAGAGAAATTGTGACCAGTCGCCCTCTTCTTCCCACATGATGTGATCAACGAAGGCATCAAGTTCTTTTAGATACATCTCTGGTATCGTGTTTTTCCAGCCTGGATTGATGAGCGGATCGCGTTCAATTGCATACACGCTTCCCATACGCAGCCAGTCGCGAAAGAATTGTCTGATTACCGGTTTAGCCTTGTTGTCGGCGAGCAGCCGTTCTGCTTGCGTGCGGACCACTTCGCGGTCGGTGAGTGCGCCGGATTGCGCAAGAGACAGAAGTGTATCGTCTGGGGTGCTTGCCCAGAACATATAAGAAAGTCTAGTGGCTATTTCCCAGCTGTCGAGCGCAACAATATTGTTTGAGCTTGCATCATTCTGACTCATTTCTAGACGGTAAATAAAAGCAGGCGATTGGAGCATAGCTTCGACAGTCAGTTGGATACCAGCTTCAAAGTCAATGCTGTATCCCACGTCGAATATGGTCATCAAAGACAGACTTTCGTCGGCATCTAGAGGACGCCGATAGACTTTTAAACCATAGTCATGAATAAATTCATAAGCACACTCTGCATCAAGTGCCGAACAGCTTGAAAATGGGCTGCGTGTACCGGTTTCCGCCGGCGCGGTAGGAAATACGGTATCACATCGTTGACCACCGCATTGGCAGAAGCTGTTGGTAGCCGCGCTGTTCACACAGTCGGTAGCGGTATTCCCGAATGTATTTCGGCATTGAGCGGTGGTGTCACATTGGTCTGGTTCGACTTCGGTTTGAGGTTCAAAATGAGAAACGGCTTCACGAGCAAAAAGCGCAGCAACTTTTTCCGCCGTACTTCTGTACGCTTCGACATTGCCCCCAGAAATACCGAGTGCAGCAACGTCGGTATCAAAGCCGCTCGCGGGCTCGGCAATGATGCCCGCTAATAATGGTCGCTCAACGTCGAATATATCGATGACCGTATTGATATATTCGCGCTTGTTGAGGCGACGGAGCGGTGATGGACCAGGATCAATAGGGCCATCACATGCGATGGGAGCGGCTGCTCGAAACTCATCGAAAATGTACGTAGCTACGTCACGAGCGCACTGCCCTGCGCAAGCGCCGGGAGTTGGCATCGATTCATGGATTTTAGTGACCAAGTTAGCGAAGCTGGCGCAGGTACTGCATCCCGACTCGGCGACTAGCGGTTTGGACACCACTCCGCCGTTACCGTCCACTCCGTGACAACTTTGACATTGTTGCTCGTAGATCAGGCTCCCATGAGTTTTATCTCCCCGTGATGTGTCGAGTGGTTCGTTATCAGGCGGTGGTGAGGGCGGGGCGGTAGGGGGCGTGGGAGATTCGATAAAATGCCATAAATAGCTTGCGACGTGATGCGCGCATTCGCCTTGGCACTGCGTTGGATCGACCAGGGGCATTGAGTCTTCGATGTATTGCGCGATCGCGCTGATTGATTCGGCACTGTATTGGCCCGATTTTGGATATCGTAGATTTCGAGAATCAAAAGGGGTGCCTGAAAAGGTACCGTCGCCATTGTCTTCGTGACACACAACGCAGCGATCACTTGCAAAGATGGCTTTTCCTAATTCAAACGCATCCACATTCGGGGCCGGTGTTTGGGTTGGGTTGGGGTAGGGTGACATCGTAGGCGTGGGGCTGGGCATAGGTGTTGCACTTGCGTTGGGGCTTGGCAAGGGTACCGGTATGAGAGAGGGCGCAGGTGTGGGCGAAGGCATTTCAATTGGCCCTGGGTTATCCGATGGTAAGGGCATGGGTGTGCCATCGGGGGACGGGGCTGGTGTTGGAGCCGTAGGGGGCTGGGGTGATGGTATTTCCAACGGTGTACTGGTTGGAGAAGGCATCGGTGGGTTACTGGGGTTAGTGGGATCGGCTCGATCACCGCCGCAGGCGGAAGTAATAATCAGAGCGCCTATGATGAATAAGCGTAGCGGTGTCATGTTCATAGCATCCCCGGTTTCTATCCATGAGCGTAGGTGAGCCTTTATTTGTCATACAAAGGCTTTCGGCGTGAGGATTGTAAACAATTGTCAGAATTCTCATGGCGGGAAAAGGCCGTTTTTGTGAGCGAGTAGTCAGAACTTTTTTTGAGCGGGCAGCGGAGTGCTGCTCTTTATGCTGCGCTACAGGCACGAGTGCTTCATGCCTGTAGCAATAGAGGGCGGGTGCGTTGGCGCGGTTGAGGGGGGAGGGTTCTTGAGACTAGATTAAAGCGCCTGCAATGGTTTTTCCGCTCGGCAATCGCACATTGATACGTTCTTCCGATACCCCAACCGATGCCATCAGCGTGCGGCAATACGCTACGAGGGTGTCATCACGACTGATGTCGGCGTTTGTGGTCAAGCCGGTTTCAGAGTTGACTCCGGTCGCCCGCATCAGGCGATGGCCGGAGTTTGGCCACTCTTCCAGGCCGCCTACGACACCCGCTTTAATATTGGAGCCGAACATCATATTAATACAGGAGCTGTTGTGGTGGTCACGCCCGCCGTTGTCATTACGGCCGAGGGTGCGCCCGAAGATGTCATAGGTCGCGTAGTTAATTCTGTCCGTCAGCCCTTGGTCTTGAATTAAATTCCAGATGGTCGTGAGGTTATTTAATTGCTCGATGGTGAAGTTCGCCTCTTCTAACAAATCGGCGTCATTGTGATTATCACCACTGTACGCATAGCGAATCACAATCACGGGAGAGAGCTGGGCTTGAGCCAGCGCGACGGAGGCGCGAGCCTGATCGGATTTGGAGCTGCCGGTGATGCTATCCAATAGGTTTCCGAGGCGATCGCCGAGAACACTGGCTTGCACGCGGGAGGACGCAAAGGCGTCGAGGTAACGCTTTTGCATTGCCGTTCCGCCATTTTTGACGGATTTGTAAATGGCATCAATGGTGCTGTCGTACACCTTGTTCATGTTCTCGAGTTCGGCATTGTTGGAGCCGATAAACAAGTTTTTGATATCAAGCGGTGAGTAGCGGCTAATGGCGATGCTTTCGTGAGTGAGTGTTGAAAGTCGGCCTCCGCCACCGTTTAACACCAAGGGCGTTGACAGAACGCTATTGAAGCCGGGGTCTGCCATCACCAGTTCCTGCATGATGGCAGACTGAATTTCTTCTACACCGCGACCATTCGGGGCCATCAATGCACCATGCACCCGGTGGACGTTGGGCCCCTCGGGGTGCCCATTTGCCGCGGTGCGTAAATGAAACAGTGCCATTTGATCGAGTAAATTTTGAGGCAAATAAGACCAGAATCGCGCGGCTTCGACTTGAGTGTTACCGAGGGAGATCATCGCGGACTGTTCAAAGTCGGCCGCGGAAACAGCGTTGCCATTCACTGTTCCAAGCGTGGCCGTTCCCAGCTCGGCCGTGGTCGCGCGATCGATATTATGGCGTGGGTCATCGCTGCTAGTACCGTAGCTTCCCGGCGCATAGGCATTGATTGACTCGCCGTCGTCGGACATCGCGAGTATCAGGCTTTTATACCCATTGCTCTGCGCGTGGGCGGGCATGTGCCCACCGAGCAGAAAACCCAAAGGGAGGCCAGTCGCGAGGGCGCGCAACGACAGGCTGGCTGCGCCGGCCATGCCCCCAGCGAGAAATTGACGTCGATTGAGCGCAGGTGTGATCAGGCGCGAGGTCGTGTCTGTTGTTCGCTTCTTCATATTAGAACCCCATCCCAAGCATCGAAGGTGTTGAACATACCAGGCTCCACACTTCTCTCAGTGCGATCGCGTTATTGCTCGCACCAAAGCCGCAGACCACTTCATCGGCATTGTCGGCGACAGGGTCCAGCCCCTGATCGCTGCAGAGGGTTTGATGGCGGTGTATGTCGTACAGTTTTTTGCAAGGCATCACGTGCATCGGTATGGGCCTCGGCGGAGGCAGGAATACCCATAACGTAGGTCACGAATTCATCGAGTGTACGATCGACCGTGTTCGCGCTGAATATTGCATCGTAGTTTGTATCGCCGGCACCATAGGCGACCAGGTTATTGGCAACGCTTTCACACAGCTGCTTGTAACCTGTGGAAATGAATGGATCAAAGCTGACCGATTGAACGAGGTCGATTGCACCGCGGGCGAATTCGTCTTGAGGCAGCAGGGCGGCTTTTGCACGCGCATTGTTATTCAAGTTACAGATATTCGCGCGTGGGGAGTCGGGCAGCCCCTGTGATGCTCGAACCTGGTTCAGCCGAGCTTGCATGGTGCCACAGAAATGGTTGGTTCGATTCAGCACGATACTGGGTGCGGTGGACTCAAAGTCGGCGACGTATTCTGACCCGGTAATTAACGGCGATGCGAACAACTCGATGACGAGAGTACGCATGTCGTAGCCGCTGTCTTTAAAGACGTCGACCAGGCGTTGGAATTCGGGACCGTTGGTGTCGCAGGGGCTGGAGTTCGCCCAGTTGCAGAGTTTGGCGGTCCAGCCGGTTGCAAAATAAGGGTGGTCGAATATGGCTTGACCCAGATCATCGATACTGTCGAGGTCGCGCTCCAAGCCGTGGAAGGCAAAGCTGGCGCTGACCGACTTCCTGTTTTCTCGGCCACGAATACCGCGGTTGAGATTGAATTGGTTGTCGAACACCTGCTTGAGTGGGTCGAGCATGCGATGACACGCGAAGCACTCAGGGCTGTCTTCGCCTGCGTGCACCGCGTCGAGTGCGGCGAGATCCCCGTGTGGTGTGACATCACCGGCTTCAAAGGTTAAGCCCAGGCCGACAATCAGTGCCTGGTTGATGGTCACGCGGAATTGATTGCCGACATTGGTTTCCCAGCTGTTTAAAAAGACGGGCGTGGTGAAAAAGCCCACGCGCGGAGCGATTAACGGCAAGCTGCCTCCGTTGGCAATCGCTCTCAAGGCGGCGGCGGTCCCGGCGTCATGGGCGAAAACGGCAGGTTCCGTGCCTTGGGTTAATCGCACTGTGCGCCAATCACTGTAGTCATCGATGCCTTCACACCCCGCGGTGCCGTCGTCTGCGCAGAGGAATTCATAAGTGCGCAAACCACCGCCGCCGCCCGGACGCCGTCCTTCATTGTCGGTATAGGCTAGAGCGAGTAAGACGGCGGTGGTGACTTCCCAGTCTCGTGTGGTGGCGACGGTTCGGAAATCGCGGCCTTCGTCGAAGGTTTTAAACGCGGTGCGGACGAACGACTCTTCCAGATTGTCTTTCATTCTTACGCCGTCAATCGTGTCGTTGCGATTCCCCGCCACGGTGTCGAGTTGCAGTACGTAGGAATCCGAGCCCACATTGTCCTGCTGCAAGGCCAGTTTTAAGAAGGCTTTAAATTTCGTTTCGAATTGTGGGGTATCAATCCAGTCGGCGATGGCCGCCTTCAGCGCTTCTTGATCAACGCCTTGTGCAGGCGCGAGTTGGTTGAATTCGTCGTCCGTCACGGCCGCCCCGTTAATCAGGGATTTCGTTTTCGTCAATGCGCCGAGCGGGGAAATGGTTTCAAAGGGCGTTTCGGGTTCCTCAATCATGGGCGCCGCCGCAGCAATATCACCCACCCATTGCTCGAAGCAGGCGAAATGCTCGGGAGAAACGCCATTGGTGCCGACGGGCATTTTGGTTGCGCATTGGCTGCCTGAGTCCTGGTCGATCAGTTTCAGTAAAAACGAGTTACTGGGGTTGTCGACATCAATGACTTTTTCACCGGCGCAATTCGAATTGACAGACTCAACCCCAGCGAGGCGTGCGGCCAATTGTTCAATGCTGCCCGTCAGGGAAATGCGTGCAGCCTGGCTTGGTGTCGCGCTGTGGCAACTTGAGTTGGTGCAATTGAGTTCCGGGCCAGACATTAAGGTCTGCATGTCGGAACAGTCCACTGGTGCCGGGCTTGGCGGTGTCGTGGGCATCGGTGTGGGGGTTGGTGTGGGTGTGGTTTGCGTAGCGTGTTCGATATAGGCGGCGAGATCCAGCAGTGCTTGGTCAGTATATTTGGTGCCGTTGCCATTGCTCGACGCTCGGTAGGAAGACATGAGCGAGACATTGAGAATCGCACTGGTGATGACGGATGGGTCGGCGCCTGCGGCAATATTTCGCGAGTTTGTTGCCACATCGTGGCAAACCATGCAGCCTTCCGTCTCGAACAGGTTTTGTCCTCTGAGAATGTCGCCCATCGCGGGCATGGGCGTCGGCGTAGGAGTAGGCACCGGCGAGGGGCTGGGCGTCGGAGCTGGCGGCGGAGTAGGACTGGGGCTTGTAATCGGAGTGGGCGTAGGTTGCGGGGTCGGTGTCATTGTGGGCGCGGGAGTGGGAAGCGGATTGCTGACCTCACCCTCCGACATGACTTCCACTTCCGCCAAGCTCAACGGTTTGTCGCTGCCAGCGAGCTGAATACGCACATACCGGCCCGCGAAATCAATTTCCACCATGGTTGCGCCATCCACCGTGGGGCCGATGTAAAAGGCGGTGACGTCGGTTTGTGCGAGGCTCTCGTCGAGGTCCTGTGTGGTGAAACCGTCTTCGGATACGAGCACATAGAAGTCGGATAAACGGTCGACGCAGCAACTGTCGCTACGATTGTAAATGTTGATGTGTGAAATGGTGCTGACCGCGCCGAGGTCCACCTGCCACCAGGGTTGTGACTCAACCGCAGTATGCGTGACGGAGTCGTTTTGATAGCGCCCGTCGGTATTGCCATCAACGGCTCGGGAAGCAAGCCCGCCTGCTGAGATAGACGATTGCGTCGCAGGTTTGTTTAGGGCCATGTTCTCGGCAGTGGCGGGTGCCGCGCTCGGTGTTGGCGCGGGTGTTGGCTGTGCTGCGGTCGGTGTAGGGCTGGGAAGCGGTGTAGGGCTGGGAAGCGGTGTAGGGCTAGGGAGTGGAACAGGAGTGGATGTCACTACTGGAGCGGGTGTGCTTACCGGTGTTGGGGTTGCTGTAGGGGCAGGCGTGGGAATCGGTGATTCTGAGCTGCCCGGTAGTAAACCGCTTTCGGTCGCTTGACCTCCACCACAGGCAGAAATGGCTGCCGCCATTCCCACGACAAGAGCGCGTTTAAAAAACATGGTTTTGCCCGTCCCTAAATTGCCCGGATTCAGTTCACACCTTCCGAGTCGGTATCGTCATTTATACTTTTATTATCTTTTTATTTTTTCAGGGAGAGTGTGACGGACGTCCCTAATTTCCCGGGATGCTGCATGCTCGGCGTGTGAAATGCGTACCGGTTCCGCAAATGAACTAACCGTAAGTCGCGAGTAAAAACAGCGTTAAATATGATGTTCTGAGGAGGCGGAGTGAACCTTAAACAAAATGACTCGAGAATTGGTCAATAAGCTTTGCTCATACTTTTTTAATAACGGCTGATATAAAAAGTATGGTCACCTCGCCCCTTATTTCCAGTGACAGCATGAAGTCATTGTGCTGTGTTTTAATTATGTAGGACAAAACAGGAATGATAATTCAAATTTTGTGATGCAGTCGCAGAACGGGTGTTTGAATGTAGTGAGGTGAATAGCTACCTTAGCGCTGCCCGGGACAGGGCGACTCGATCCCCGCATCAGACGGGGAGAGATAATTTCCTATCAAAATAAGCATTGTTTTATTTATTTGGCGATCAATTGCGTTGTTTGGCTATGGATATATTAGCCATTTGCAAGGTGTGTCTTAGTACTAAACATACCGCTTTTACTATGGGTCAAATTTGGAGTTGAAACCATGCCTATCAAAAAATCGCTTTCATTGGCGATCGGTTTAGTCACCAGCGTATCGCTGGCTAATGCGGCAACGTTTGTTGCTGAAAAAAACAATACCAGTTTTTCAATCGACGGTGCGGGTGGCGCTGTTGAGGGTCAACAAATTTATCTTTGGGGTACAAACACCAAAAACACGAATCAAAAGTGGATTCAATTGAATCGTGGTAACGGCTACTACGCTTACAAAAAGGAAAATACCAATCTGTGCTGGGATGGCGGAGAAGGTGGTGAACGTCGTCAGCCTGTTACACTGGAAGTGTGTGATGAAGACAACGAAAACCAGCATTGGAAGAAAGTAAAAGTCTTTTCAGGTACGGAGATCTACCGTTTTGAAAAGCGCAACGCACCAAGTTGGTCGATTGACGGCAATCGCGGCGGTGCGAGAAAGCAAGCAATCTACCTGTGGGATTCCAACAGCAGTAATGTGAATCAGCAATGGGATTTGATACGTACTGATGGCGATGACGCTGTCACGGCAGAGGCCTCCTTCCTTAAGCATGTCGATTCCGGGCTGTTCTACGGGGTTAACGGTGCGGGCCAATTGGAACTCGGTGCGAGCGACACTTCCGAAGCGCAAGGCTTTGAGAAAGTGGCGAATGGCGGTGGTTATTCATTGCGCGCAGTGGGTGGCAGCTTTGATGGACTGTTTGCGTATGAGCCTAGTGGCGAAGATCGCCTGGAGCTCAGTGCGGACCTTTCCGCCGCAGAAGTGTTTTTCGAATATGCATGTGACGACGACGCGGTATATATCGTGGCAGCGAGTTCAGGCGGCAGCTTGAAAAATCAGTCGGACGATTTAATTGGCAATAATTCTGGCGGTACGTGTGGTAAGGCCGACAATGAGTTTGCTTGGGTTGGCGGCTCTGCTTCGCCTGCTCCGGCACCAACGCCCGCACCCACTCCTGCGCCTACGCCAACTGCAACGCCTGAGCCCACGCCTACCGCAACACCTCAGCCTACGCCCACTGCAACGCCTAAGCCTTCACCCACGCCGGCTCCGGGTAATGCGGAATATCCTTCTGACCTGATGCGTAACTACAATCAGTGGAAAATCACTTACCCTGATGGCGTAGAAGACAAAACGCTGTATCAGGAAAGTAATGAGTACTTCTACGTGAACGACGAGGGCAACGGGATTGTATTCTATGCCCCTGTGCGCAGCAGTAATGGTACAACGCCTAACTCCAGCTACATTCGCTCTGAGTTGCGTGAGCGTACCGAAGACGGCGGGTCTGACATTTACTGGACGACTGACGGCAAGCATGTGGTGTACGCGAAACAGGCCATTACTCACCTCCCACTCGTAAAAAGCCACCTGGTTGCCACACAGATCCACGGCGACAAGGAAGAGGGCATTGATGATTCACTGGTATTGCGCCTTGAAGACAAGCATCTTTTCCTGAGCTTTAACGGCGGCAAGTTACGTGATGATCTGACGGTCAAAACTGACTACCAGTTGGGTACCGTTCACGAGGTCATGTTCGAAGTCATCGACGGTAAACACTACGTGTATTACAGCGAAGACGGGAACTTGGGCAGCGCCTACCTCAACGGTGACGCCGCTCAATATCTGGTGAAAGATGGCTCCAGCAGCTACGTAATGGATCTGGATTACGGCAAGTCCTACTTCAAAATCGGCAACTACACGCAAAGTAACGCCGACAAAGAAGGCGACTACACCGATGCCCCAGACAACTACGGCGAAGTCATCGTCTACGACTTCTGGGTACAGCACGAAGACTAAGCCCCTAAAAATGTAAAAATGGGGTCAGAACACAATTAAATGGTTTTGGACCGTTTCTCCAGCGGAAAGGAAAATGTGTTCTGACCCCAATTAACCTCGTCTTCAGGTGAAGGCGGGGTTCATCATACTGATTGGTCAGTCAGGTTCAGTTATTCCTCTTGGTTCTAGATTTCGCCGAAGTAATACGTTTTTCCCTCCTTTATCGCTACATTTCGCTGTAGCCCTTTAAAATCAAGATGAAATTAGTGTCATTTTCTCTGGAAAGTGTCATTGTTTTTCGCTAGGATTTTCGGCTTTGGCATGACCAGTTTGAAGGTCGTGGAATGTGGAAAGGATCTAATAAAGACAAAAGGAAATACGATGCGTTTTTTACCCAAGTATGTATACGTTGGCCTGTTGGCGTGCGCGATTGTTGCGTGCGGTGGTGGGGGCGGTGGATCTGAAAGTGGCGCGCCCGCGCCGACGCCTCAGCCGAGCCAAGCCCCGAGCCCTGAACCATCCCCGACACCTTCTCAGACGCCCTCTCCAGAGCCGTCTAGTGAACCGTCGCCTCAACCCAGTACTGAGCCCAGCCCTGAACCGAGTACCGATCCGGCACCAACCCCAACGCCTGTACCTAGTGTAGAGCCGTCACCTACACCGGTGGATGCGGTACCGACCGTGACAATTACCTACCCGCGTCAAACGGCAAAAACGACCACGGGTACGATTGCCATTCGAGGCACGGCTTCAGATGACAAAGGCGTGAGCGGTGTTTTTGTAAACGGCGTAGAAGCACAGCTTATACCTCGCAGCAACGAGGCTTCGAGTAAGGCGAGTGCGGGAGCCTTGGGGAAATCCAGCGAAGACGACAACACTGTTGAATGGGAAGCGACGGTCGAATTGGATCAAGGGTCGACCCACATTGAGGTTGAAGTCGTCGATAGTGGAGATCAGCGTACACCCGCAGAGCGAGAGGTAAAGTACTATAAACTGCCGGATCACGTCGTGTGGGATAAGGCGAATGATCAATATGTTGGTTGGTCTGACTTTAATACACTGACCCGTATTGACGCTGAAGATGAAAGCATTTCTTCCGTGACGAACGAAGCTTACAAAAGAAATGGTGCGGCTGTATTGCATAAAGACGGGAATACGATGATCCTCCCGGAGGTGCGTGAAAACAAATTTGTTTTGTATAGCCAGAATCTCGAAACAGCCCTGCTGCATAATTTAGGGTCGCTCGATATTGAGCTGACTTTCGATGAAAGTAGTTTTGCGTCTGTCACGACGACAACCTACGATTTTGATAATGATGTTTTTTATTTTCTGGTGCGCTATTACGCCGCCAATATGCTGGATTATCGTTCTTTAATTTATTCCTACGACTTTGCTGAAGCGACATTGAGCTTGCTCGTGGACGGTGAGCCGCTAGATGATACTTACCTTCAGCTCGCAGATATTTATTTCGCGAACGATCGGCTTTATGGCGTGGAAACGCGTTTTTATGCGTACAAAGAGGCGATCTACGAAATTGACGTCACTGATGGGGAATGGCAAAGAACGCAAATTGAGTCTGGCGTATTGGCCTCAGTATTAGCGGTGTCGCCCGATGGCCAGATTGCCTATCTTGTTGGTTACGAAGGTATTGCAACGGTTCGTCTTGAAGATATGGAGGTCTCACCTCTCTCCTTAGAAAGTGAAGAGCCGCTATATAATCTTTCTCAAATTCGTGACGTCTTTCTGGATACTCAGCGCGGGGAGCTTGTGATATCGGACGACGGAGTGAAAGAAGTTGTTCTGGTAGATGTGGCTGAAGGTACTCGTCGATTTTTGATAGAAAACAACCAGATTGGATCGGGCAAAAAAATACGCGTGCCGCGCGCGATGGTGCTTAATTCAGAAGAGAGCTATATGTATGTGTTGGATGACGCCGGTAATGCTGATGGGTTTCTCCTGCGTGTCGATTTAAGTACCGGGGATCGTCATGTCATCGCGCAGATGTCTGAGCAATACAATTATTTAGCTAAAGGTATTGCTTTGGATGAAGAAAACGGAATGCTGTATTACGCCTTCTCCGAGCATGTGTTTTCTTATGACCTTACAGCTGAAGAAACAACTCTAATAATGAGTGATGTGGTCGGTACGGGCCCTATTCTTAGTAACGTTTCTACGTTGTCTCCGCTCCCTGAATCCAATAGCCTCCTAGTTACCAACTCTTCGTATATCAATGGGGGCGTTTATAAAATTGATTTGGAAACGGGCGCACGAAGCCACTTTGTGGACCTGGATCAAGTGGAAGGGCTCGATATTGGCGGGATTGTTGGAGCTAACTTCGACGAACAGACTCAAGAGCTCTATCTGTACGCGCAGCTACAAGGAGCGGTGTATGCCATTCACGTCGAGACCCTGGCCTGGCGGGTGGTGGTAGACACGTGTTTAGACCGCTTTCTGAATGATCAGCTGGTAGAGGAAAACGGGACAGGAATGGACTTTCACGCTGGCCAACGCACATTACTACTGGGCGGCGATACTGCTGTACTGCAATATAACTTGGAAGCGCAAACTTGCCGAGTGCTTGGCTCGAGTGGCTACCTTGATATGAAATACCTCAATGACGGTAGCATCATCGTATCGGACTGGAATGCACTGAAACAACTCCACCCGGAAACCGGCGAAGAAGTCATCATCTCTGAATAAGCCCAAAATAAATGGGGTCAGATCACCATTAAATGGCCTCGGGCGGTATTTCTACGGAAAGGAATTGTGTTCTGACCCCATTTAATTTGGCTCTTTATACCGCTATGCAGTGTACGTCCCCCGAATCGGATAATTATTTTCGGGGTCGCGTATCCATTTTATGCCTGAAAGCAGTTGTGGAAGGGAAGGGCGGGAAAAAGGGTTATTGGCTATATCAACCACATGGAGATTGCCCTGCTCATTGACAATAAACAGTCCAGGCTCTGCAAAACGATGATCCGTTTCTTTTTCAGAGCGAGGGTCTGAAATATACACACCGAGTGTCTTCAGTTGATCGAGGGTGAGCCCATAAGCTAAGGGAAAATTCACTGATAGTTTCTCGAGGTGAGATTCAAGCTGTGACTTACTATCGGCTGAAACGCCGACGATCTCAACACCTAATTCGCGAAACGCCTCTCGGTGTGTTTCCAGCTCATTTAGGTACTTCGTGCACAAAGGGCAATGCTGCCCACGATACACGACGATCATCTTCCAGTCCCCACCGTCACGAGTCTCCGCTAGGTTGATGTGTTCGCCGGTCAACAAGGTTGCCTTTACCTCCGGAAATGGGTCGCCTGCATGTAGCTTTTGAGTGTACATGGTGTCTCCTGTTTGCCTGTATTTGCCGAACTCGAACCGTGGCCCCCGCGACGGGATTCATAGATCCCTCTCGAGAATGGCGCGTTGGTCAGCGAGTTCGAATGCGCTTCACAAATAGAGGTGGGGATGGAGCAGGAAGATTCAACCGTGGCCGGGGCATTTGGGGAAAGAGAACGAAAATGTGTTTCGGGTGAGGCTCGCGTCGGGGCAGCCGATTTTACCCACAAAGCAATGAACGTAGATTGAGGTGACGTTTGGCTCCCAATATACGTTACAATCGTGCCCTCTAATGGAAATGCGATTCATTTACTCGGGAGGGTCCCATGCCTGCTCAGGCTCGAGTCTTTAGCTCACCTCGATGGCGAACCTTGGCGGTTGTCTTGGTCAGTTTTATTACCGCAACGCTGATCACTGCGGGTGCGTCCATCTATCTGCCATTCGGTGAGATCGACAGCATTGGCGTTCCGATACTGATGTTTCCCATCACCTGGACGGCGCTGGTCTTATTTTCCGCTTTGAGGAATCCGTTGTGGCAGGTTTGGGCCGTGTTAGGTGCCTTGAGTGTGCTTCATGTTGCATTGATCTTTCGGCACCTGGGAGGCTGAGGGGATGAAGAGAGACACGTTAAAACGCTACTACCTGATCCATAGCTGGTTTGGTGTACTGACCGCCGTACTCCTGTTTGTGGTGGCGTTTTCCGGTGCCGTGGCCGTGTTTGGGCACCCCGAATTAAAAGCCTGGGCAAATCCACAAGTACGTGGTGTTCAGAGTGCTGACTACGACGATGTTGAGCGCTTGCTCAAGCAGCACATTGAGGAAGTGGGCGAGGCCTACACCGACCATATACGCATTTTGCTCCCCGGTGAGCAGACGTTCAGCGCGCTTACCTTGATACTGGAGCAGGAAGTCGAGCTGGAAAACGGTCGGCACCAGCACAACCTGAAAGTGTTTGAGCACCACCCCGCAACACTTGAGCTGATTAGCACCTTTGAAGGCACCGATAGGCAGTGGTTCGACAGTTTTGAATCGGATATGGCGGACTTTCTTATTACCTTCCATGCCGACTTACACCTTGGCTCCCCTTGGGGGCTGGTGGCGACGGGCTTACTTGGCTTGGCGCTGTTCATGTCGGTCGTGACGGGGGTGATCATTCACCGGAAATTTTTCAAGGAGATGTTCCGCTTTCGTCCGTGGCGAAGCATTCGTTTGTTATTAACGGACACGCACAAAGCGCTCGGTGTTTGGGGGCTTTTATTCCACGGTACGATTGGCTTTACGGGCGCATTTTTAGGGTTGGTGCTCGTATTGCTGGTGCCGGCTTCGGCCTTCGTGACCTTTGAAGGCGATCAGGAAAAACTCGTCGCGACCTTTCTGCCTGAAACGGAGGTAGTGCGCAGTGGCGAATACGCGGAGATGCCCGTGGCCGAGGCGTTGCGCGATTTTGAATCGAGTCACGGACGCGTTGCCCTGACGGACGTCAGTATTTACGGCTGGGGTGATCGCTCGGCTGTTCTTTCGTTGCAGTCGGCGGACAGCGAAAAACTCACGCTGACCGAAACCTTTGAATATCGTCTGGTGGACGGCGACCTGGTTCGGCGTTTTACCACCTTTGGTCGGCTCGATAGCGTGACCAGCGCGATATTGGATGCGATGTACCCTCTGCACTTCGGCAATTTTGGGGGCATTCTGGTAAAAGTATTGTGGTTTGTGCTGGGCTTGAGCACAGCCCTGCTCGCGGCATCGGGCATGATGGTGTGGATAGAGCGGCGTGCCTATGGCGCAGAAGGCAAGTTGGCTGAGCGTCAGTATTGGCGAATCAGTCGCTTTACGATTGGTGCCTGCATGGGTTTAGTGTTGGCCAGTCTCGCTTTGTTTTATGTGCAGATGCTGGGCGTTGCAGGACTCTTTTCGGCACATGCCTGGCAGGGGCCGGTGTTTGCGGCTGCCTGGGTGTCAGTGCTGGTTGTGACGCTGTTTATTCACAACAGTCTCTTAAGTTTGAAGTTGTGGTTTGGCGCGGCGGCGTGCTTATCCGTTGGCGTGCCCGTTTTGAACGGTGTGGTCACTGGGGATTGGCTGCCGCTCGCGTTTAGCCGGGGACACACCGTCAGTGCCGGGGTGGATACAGGCTTGTTACTGTGTGCCGGAATTCTGTTCTGGGTGGCTCGGCGTTTGCCTGCGACGCGCGCAGAGATGGAAGCCCGTCGAACGTCTCAAAAACGGGATGCTGAAGTCACGCTGCAGGGCACAGAGGAGTGGAGCCAATGATGCTGGCGGGAATCATATTGTGCTGGATGATCATGGTCTTGGCCACGCCGACGCATTCTCATGCGCCTGCATGGCACAGTGGTTTGAGTGCGCTCGCGTGTTTAGTGTGTCTTGTGCTGAGTATTCTGGCCTACGGTTCGGCGAAAGGGATTTTTATCTGGCTGGCGGTGTTGAGTGTGGCGGGCGGTACGAAGGTGATTGCCGCCCCCTTGTTCAGAGGGCGTTGATGCTCTGCGGAGCCACCGCATGGATCAGTGGCTCCGGAGTATCCGGTTTAAAAGTGGGCTTCAATTGACGCGTTGATGGCTCGGGGCTGACCGAGTGTCACCACGTTGTCTGTGCCAATGTTGGCCAACTGAATGTATTCCACATCGAACAGGTTCGTGCCGTAGACGTACAACGCGACCTTATCCCATTCGTAGCCGAATTTCGCGTTCACCAGCGTCCGCGCATCGTTCTGCGGATCGAATCCGGGTTCACCTTCGGACAGACCGGAGATATACGGATTCGTCAGGGCCGGGGAGCTGCTTGCGTAATTCGCGTTGACGTTGAGGAACCAGCCATTTTGTCTGTAGGTGGTGCCGATGTTGCCCGTCCATTCCGGAGCGCGAACAAAGCCCCGTCCAGAGAGGTCGTAAGTGGCGGTTGCCTGAGTGATGGTAAAGTCAGTGAACTCGGTTTTCGCTTGCCCGATGCCTGCGAACAGTTGCCAGTTATCGAGCAGCAAATAATCGAGCTCTACCTCAAAACCCTGCACCGTGGACGCGCCGGCGTTGCGTGTTTCTGAGTCATAGCGATTGCCGGATAACTGCACATCGACCTGCTGGTCACTCCAGTCGATATAAAACAGGTTCGCATTAATATTTAAGCGATTGTCCAGAAACTGTGAGCGGTAGGACAGCTCATAGTTGTCCGTGTACTCAGGCTCATAATTCACGATGGTCGCCTTCGCGATGTTGGTGCCGACGCCGCCGGAGCGGTAACCCTGTTGGTAGGACGCACTCAGGTTGATGTGGTCGTTGATCACGTAAGTGATGCCGGCTTTTGGCAGCACCACTTCGAACTCAGCCGATGCGGCGGGTTCTGAGCTGGATGCATCGGCGACCATCTGGTAGAGCTGGGCGTTGATGCCGGTGATCAGGGCCGCAAGCGGAGGCTGTGCCGCGTAGTCTGCCGGGTTCGGCAACAGCTCTTCGTTGTCGATGGTGTAGAGTGCATCGCTCTCGTTGCCCTGTTCTTCATGATCCCAGCGCAGGCCGCCGAAGAGAGTGATGTGATCCGTCACGGACCAGGTGATGTCTGCGAACAGAGCATAGGTTTCGACTTCTTGAATGAGGGTGGAATCGGTCCCCAGTTGCACGGGATCAATCGGTGCGTAGAGTGAAAGCACCATGTCGGCGGTGGCCTGATCCAGACCGAGTCCGCCGTACTCAGGCGGCGCGACGAGCAGTGTCGGCAGGCCGGTATCCTGCAGGGTCAGTCCGCGCTGACCGGTCGCGACATCTTCGACATCGAGGTTGGAGTAGTAAGCCCCAAAAACGGCATCAACGGCATCGGATTCGAACACCAACCGCAGTTCCTGACTCAAGGTTTCGTCGGTGCGGTCGTCCAGCAGCACCGAGATGGGTTCGGCGCTTGCGTCACCATCCCATTCGTAGCCGTAATAGGCATCGGAATAACTGGTGATTGAGCTGAGATGCCAGGCATCGTTAAAGGCGTACTCGAGTTCGAGGGTACTGATGTCGACATCCACTTTTTCAAAGGTCGGGGCGTCGAACAGGGTGATGCGATTGTCGTAGTCACTGCCGTCTTCGGATTGCTCCGTCCACAGTACGCCGATTTCGGCTTCCGAGTGTGTGTAGCTTAGAAGGGCAGAAAATCCGGGCAAGGCGGAGGGCTCGAACAAGAGTTTTGCGCGGTAGGTTTCGTTGTTGTTGAAGTCACTGTGGTCATTGCGAGTGATGTTCTCATTCACTCCTTCAAATTCATTTTTCTCCGCACTCAAACGAAAGGCCACGACATCGTCAATGATGGCGCTGCCGCCGGCTGCGGCAAATTCTTTCAGCCCATATTCACCCACGGCCGCGCGAAGATGTAAATCAGGGTCGTAGCCCGGGTCGCGCGTGTTGACGATAACGGCACCGGCAAGCGAGTTTCGGCCCTGCAACGTGGATTGGGGACCCCGAAGGATTTCCACCTGCTCAACATCCCAGGTAGAAAAGCCCCCCTTCTGGATGACGCGATACGGCATAGGGGCACCGTCGACATACATACTGGCCAGATAACTGTTGCCTCCGCCGGAGACGTTGAAGGCGTCGATGCCTCGGATGGAGAACCCGGTATTGGGGGTGCCGTAGACATTGGGCGCCTGCGTCACGAGTTCGTAGAAATTCCCCAGTTCTTCATCGCGCAAGGTCTCTTCGGTCATTACGAATACGCTGGCGGCGGTATCGTGCAGCGAACGTTCAATCTTTTGGCCGGTAATGACGACCTCTTCAAGCTCTTGTGCTTGCGCCGTTGTGCCAATGGCCGCGACGACAGCCAGCCCCAGATAGTGCTTCTTCATGTGCTTCCCCTGATGGTTTTTAAACAACAAAGTCTTAATGCTTATGATTCTCATTTGATTGTAATGTATACGATGTGGCGTGAATAGGGGGAATCAATGAGAGTCTGGAAAGGAGACGCTAGCAGGGGACAGCGCCGCGCGTGCTGCGAGCGACTCTGTCCCGGGTGGGTGTTCGATCTTATTGGAAAAGGAAGGGCTGCGTCCAAGCCATTTCAAGGTCACCTTCCTGATAGGGGTTGGGGTGAGCCCGGTCGGAAGTGATGCGCACGCGTACGTAGATTTCCTCCCCACTGGCTTCATAGCGCGCTTTTTTACCATCTACGCGTTTAAGCACCTTGCCGATGTCCTCGCTATAGCGGTAGACCTCTCGATGCTCGTGGTCGGTGACATGAAAGTGTGTGTGATCCTCTGTGGCGCGAGTGGCCGAGAGGTCTGCGTTTTTCAGTGTGCCGACAAATTCGATTGTGTAGTTGACGCCACGCTCCCCGTCGACCTCAATCGTGATGCTGTTGCCGTCGCGTTCGATGGATTTCAAATTGACGCCGGTGCTGTTGTAGAAATCCCCACGCTTGATTGCACGCGTGATTTCATTGGGTGTTAAGTAGGCGGATTTCACCATGATCCAACCGCGACCCGGGTTGGTCACGCCAACGCCCCATTTCGTATATTCGTGAGCATCATCTACCGCCACGCCATATATAAGACTTTTGCGCAGTTCACCGACGCGCTTCGCGAGTACAATATCCCACATCCGCTCGGCACTTTGATGGTGTTCATCGCCGTAATTTTCAACGTGTGAGTGACCGTTATACATTTCAAAAAAGCCGTCATCTTCATCGACATTTAGGTAAAAGAAATCTTCGGCTGTCTGTGCAAAATAAAAATTAGGGTGGTTCAGGTGGATCACCATCGGCTGGTTAAATGCCTTACTTTGGGCGACCACTGCATCGATATTGTTCTGAATGGTGTCGACGACGGAGTGCCCCCCCTGTGGTGGGATGTATTCAACGAGGTTTACACCATTCATATGAACCGGGTGAGCCTTGTATCGGTCGGTGATTTCTTCTCCTTTGATAAAGATGAAGCGATCTTTCTCTTCATAGAAGCTGCGGAACTCATCCAGGGTTTTCAGTTTGACTTCACGGTTGCCGTCCACGACACGCTCTTCAATCCAGTCGTCCTTGAAGGTGTTCTTGTAGGTCTCGTAGGCTTTTAAAATTTGCTCTGGGCGGCGTGGGGGCTTGTCGATGGGGTACCATTTTTCGCCTTCTTGCATAATGTTGTGGTCGCTTAATACGAGAAAGTGATACCCGTGTGATTTGTACCAGCTTGCAATCAGCTCGGGTGGCATGTCTCCGTCGCTCCACCAGCTATGGGCGTGCGTGTTGCCCTTCCACCAGCGAGCGTCTTCCGAATGGCTGGTTACACTGCCCAGTGCTGCTGCGATCAGCATGGCGTAGCCAATAAGTACTTTCATAATTGTGTCCTGATCTGTTTTTTTTGGGAGGAAACCCGGCACGCAACGAGGCCATGCCGGGAAACGAGGGGTGAGTGTTAGGTGTTAGAATTGGTATTCATACTGCAGCCAGAAGGAGCGCGGCTTACCGTTCCAACCGTATTGGTAGTAGTACTCTTGGTCGTAGCTGCCAATTTCCCCGCGTACACCGGCGACAGAAACGCGTTGGTCTGCACTTGCGCTGGCTCGCTCGTAGTATTGCTCGTCAAGCAAATTCACGGCGCGCAACAAAAAGCGGTGTTGATTGGCGTTGCCCATGTAGTACTGGATAGAGCCGTTTAACACCATGTAGTCCCCAAAATTCAGATCCGGGTTGGTGCGATTGCCGTTCTCATCCACCAAACGTGCCTGTGTGCCACCGGCATAGGCCCATTCGGCGCCGTGCCACATGGGGTTCAATGAAAATACCCAGCGGCTTGTGGGGGTGTAGGTCAACAATGCAGAGGCAGACCATTCGGGGCGCTCGGAGGATTGTCGGTAAGGGTCACTGCCGGCGGCGCCCGGCACGACAAAGTCCAGCACTTCGCCCGTGCCTTCCTGCAATGCCATTTGTCCGTAACGCGGGTTCGACTCCAGTGATTCCATATCGGTGTAGGTCAAATCGAGTTGCCACTTATCGAGGTCGAAAGAGATATCTAGGGTGTAGCCCTCGATATTTTGCTCGTCCGTGCGATTGAAGTAGGCAACTTCATTGCCGTTGAAATTGCCAGCGAAAAACTCTTCCGTTGCGTAGCGGCAAAATGCGTCGGGGATGATGATGTTGTCAGCGAGGTCTTCACCATTCTCCTCTGCAATTTCAGGGCAGACGCGGTCGATGCTCGAGCTGCCAATCAGATTGTCGATAACGGTGTCGAAATAACCTAACTCCACGTTATAGGTGCCGCCCATGAACTCGCCGTTGATACCCGCACCAATGCTGTAGGTCTCAACACTTTGTGTTTCCAGGTTGGGGTTGGTGATCAGGTTTTCTCGGGCACCGATTTCCGTCAACGTCGGGTTGCTGTAGGAGGTGCCGCCATTCGAGCGAAGATAAAAGCCTTTGGGAAGCTCTTGACGGATGCCGTATTTCCAAATGAACTCGTCTTCATATGGGTCATTAAAATCTTGGCGGCCAGCGACCGAAATACTGGTGCCTTCGAGGAAATCAAAGTTAAAGCGAAGATCGGCATACACACCTGTGCTGCTGACAGATTGGTCCGTCATTCCATAGACTTCGTCAGAATTGTCATAGTACGTCGTGTTCTGCACACCGATGACGGTGGTGAACATGGAGGACCACTCGGTTTTCGCGCGTGCGTTGATGCCGTAGTCAACATAGCCAGCGGTGAATTGGTCCACATCACCGAAGCCTTTGGTTGGTACACCGCTCCCGAAACTCGCAGTACTCTGAATAACGTAGCCGATTGGAGCACCAATTGGGAAAGGATTGTTAAACGTGCCGTAAGGGTTGCCTTCGTCGTCCACGTAGTAGCCCTGTTGTGCGCTCACTGCAGCCGCACCACGGTTGCCATAGGGGTTGGTGACACAACCGGCTGCCAGTGTGTCGATACCGTTCGCAAATGCTTCGAATTCACTTGCAGTACCAAAACCATCGATGCCTTGTTCGGCCGCCAGTGCCTGGATGTCTTCGGGCAGGTCTTGCATACGTGGAATATTGCAGGTGCGTACATCCAGTTCGGTATTCTTCAACGTAGGTGCGGTGTAGTACGCGTCGACAGACATCGTGGTATTCGAAGTCAGTCGGGTGTTGAAGGCTAAGTCATAGATTGGAAATTCGGTATAGTTCGGTTGATATACCGTGTAGTTTGGAAACGAATCCCGAAAATCGATCGTGGCAAATTGATAGCCCAAGCGAAGATCTGTTTCTTCGGCAATTTGCCATACGTATTTCAGGCCGAACGAATTATAGGTGTATGGGAATTCGTGGAAGCCACCGAGCGCGACGACATTGTCGACGTGTGCTTCTTTATCAAAAATCGTATGCGCATCGGTTTCATATGAGCGCCCAAAAATCATCAACGCGTGATTGTTGGTGTTGAATAACGGCATCGACAGGTTGCCGTAAATTTCCCGTGTTTTGAAGTCCCCGGCATAAAATCCGATCTCACCATTTACATCCTGTCCCGCTTCGGGTTGTTTGTACATGACATTGACTACGCCCAGGCCACCATTGCCCCCGAAGTAAAGACTTTGGCCGCCGCGATAAACTTCTACCGTGCGTATCATGCGAGGATCAATGGCCGTTGCGCCCCAGAGGCTTTCAAGTGGTGTGCCTCGATCGAAGGTAGGGACGCCGTTCAATAGCAGTAGCGTGTCCCTATCAGAACCTCCGTCTAGCCGAATCGTGAACTCTCCCTCATCCGGGGAGTAGCCGATATTGGCACCGCGAATCAAGCCCATAGCGAGTTCGCCGAAATTTGTGAAGCCGCCTGTCGCTATCTCATCTGAAGTGATCAGCTGCACCTGTGTGCCAAATTTCGATACATCGATCGCGTATTCGGTAATGGCGGTTTCTGCCCGTTGACCTTCTACCAGTGTGATTTCAGTTTCGTTAGCTGGAGCGACTTCATTGTCGCTCTGAGAGAGTGCAGAATCAGCCAAGATGAGAGCTGGAGTGGCAATGGCTGTTGCTAAAAGGTTTTTTTTGAAAAGCTTTGGGCAATAGGATGCCCTACGAATTGAAGATCGCATTTTTCCCCCGAAAATTTCAGAAATGTTTAAAAACGAGACTCGCCTGTGTGGCGAAAATTGGATAGGTGCGAGTTGTCCTTTCGCAGTTGGTATGCCCTGATTATTATTTTTTTATAGTAGCTCAGCCTTTCTTTCTGATTGGTGACCCTTAGATGAAGAATCTGTGATAGGCAGGTTGCAATGATAAGGCAGTTTTGTGATAGCGGGGCTTTTACGAATCAGTTTAACCAGATCCAGTGCGTCTCGTTTTTCTTAAAGGCCACACCGCTTCGGACCATTCGAGTCTGGTCGATAAATAAGAGCTGGCCTTGGCAGTGGAAGCGTGTCGGACTGAGTTTCCGACAATGCACATTTTGCAGGTCGGCCACATGGCCCTTTTTCTCCGCGAGCAACTCGTGTTCAATTGAACTTTCGTAAGCGGCCAGAAGCTGCTCTTTGGTTGGGGAAGTGTCTTTGCACGCGGTTGTCACCATGGATAAGGCAAGCAGGCATGTGAAGCGAGATTTCATTCTGTCCTCAAACTTATGTACAGCAGTTCATAAAGAATCATTCGATACGGACTTGGGGTGTCAATTTATCGACTGTGAGAGGCTGATGAACCGTAAAAAATTAAGGCGTCAATATAATGGCTCAAATTCCCTTTTTATCCGTTTAGGGCTTTCTGGTATTGGCTGAATTCGCATCCCTGTGAACTCGTGGAGGCCAATGTAAATCGAGCTCAGTAATGGGGTAACACTTTAATTGACTGATGCGGTCGCGCCACCCTAAAATCGTGGGGTCGCGTTCATGCATATTCTATGGCGCCCCTCAAAAGTAAGCACCCACACCCAATGCATCGCAAAGGCTGATTACCCATGAGCGAAACCGAGCTGTTATTCGGCACTGATAAGGAGGTCGCTCAACCCCGAAGAAAGGACATGTTCCTGCTGAAGCTGCTACTGGATGCGAACCGGGAAGCCAATGGGTGGCTGACCTTTCTCGATGCGTTTCGGCATCATCTGAATTTACATTCCTGTCATATTTACATCGGTAACATGCAGACCATGACGCCGCGATTTCAGGAGTTCAGTGGGCCGGCGCCCTCGGATTGGGCGTTGCGGGACTACATGGAAAATTACTTTCAATATGATCATACGCATCTGGCCGCCTTGAGAGGAGAGCCCTATCAGTGGTTCGCCAGCAATCTCATGCCGAACTACGATGAGGTGCATCGCTCCCCGGCCATTCTTGAATGGGCGTACCCCAATGGGATTCATTACATGGCGGGGGCAACGCTCTTTCGCGACGGCGAGTGGTCTTGCGTGTTTGTGCATAACCGTGGGGAGCAGCATGGCCCCTATACCGAGGACGAAATCGAGCGCTTTCGCGCGCTGTCTCCGTATATTGACAGCGCTATGCGCTTGCGCCTGGCCTTGTCTTCGGGGCAGGGTGATCAGCTGCGCTTTCGTGCCTTACTGAACCAAATGCGAATTCCCTCTGCGGTCGTCAATGAGTTTGGTGAGCGTATCGCGCAAAACGCGCTGATGGATGCGTTTTTGAAAGACCACGAGGCCTCCCTGGCTATTGAAGGCGAGCATTTTCGTTTTCGGGAAGACACATCGGAGCGTGCCCTGCAAATGTCTCTGACAGAATCGATCGCGCACGCGAAAGGGCGGGGCTTGAGTTATTCCAGTGAGCCTATTCAAGTAGCCCCGTCAAAAGGCGGACTCACCTTTGCTCTGGGTACTGAGGCCTTGAGTGAAACACACGAGGAATCTGGCCACCGCTTTGTCGGCGCGCTCGTGTACGCAGTGTCCCCGCAGAATTTACCCGGGGTCAGTGAGACCTTGCTGCGTAAGCTCTATCGTTTAACAGCGGCGGAGGCCAGAGTGTGCCATCTTTTTTCTTCGAGTTTGTGTCTGAAAGAAATCGCACGGAAAGAGAAAAAATCGGTGAACACGGTGCGTGAGCAATTACAACGAGCCTATGAAAAAACCGGTACGCGAACGCAACTGCAATTGTTAAATCTGTTGGCCAGCCTTCCCGCCGCAGAAGCCTGAAAGGCTGGCACGAGTATCAGTCCTTAATTCCCAGCCACAGAATGCGGCTCGCGCTGTAGTTCACGTCCCATCTTTCGGTCAGTTCGAACAGGGAAGGCTCAATGACGGCAATGCGCTCGGCGATAGGATCATAGACATAGAGATGCCCGTCGCTCTGTGATTCGGTCATTGAATAGTGCAAACCCTCCGGCATACCAATGCCTGCCGCGTCTGAGGTGCTGATGCGAAGACCGAAATGCCATTCTGTATTGCCGTCGATGCTCTGCGGTTCCAACACGGTGACCTGACCTAGGCTGTCGAGAATATAAAAATAGTCACCCTCGAACGAGAAGTGGCGACTCACTGGGGAGGCTTCTTCGACGGGTTGCCAGTCGATGTCACTGATGCGGTTCTGGCTTGGGTCTACGCTGTACATATAGCTGACGGCCCCGCCGTGTTGACTGGCTACCGCTACAAATTGATCGCTACCGGCATGACCGTAGAGCGTGCCGATGCGCAGCCCATCTGGCAGGTTGTCGGGGTTTGCGAGCTTGGAAGAGACATAACCTGTCTCGGTACGCTCGGCAATCAGTACGCCGTCGGAGCAACCGAACGCTACATAGCGCGCGTTTTGCGCAGCGCCGTGCAGGTCGGGGCAGAAGTCAGCGAGTGTTGCCTCCAAGGTGTATTGGCCGTCGTTCATCGCAAACACCCCGACACGGTCAGGCAGAATCGGGTTGGCTGAAAGCGAATCCGCGTCGTCGGGGCGGATGGTGCTGAGCAGGACGTCGTGGTGCGGCTCGGCAACGCCGTGCATATTGATGTCGTATTGCAGCTGGGAGGCGGGCAATGCGCCATCGATCAGATCCCTATCTTCAAAGGTGGTGACACTTGCTGGCGTCATCGTACTGGCATCACCGTCAAAAAAGACCGCGATGCTGTCTTCCCCTTTGACAACGTGAGTGGGACGGCTGCCCTCGATCACCTCATCGAACAAATTTGGGTCTTCCGCATACGGGTGTTGGTGATCGCCGTGATCTTCTTCCCAAATGCCGCCATCGAGAACGTACACCTGGTCACCACTGCGATCCACGAGCAGGGCGTAGCGGTGGTCGGCGGACGCATAGAGTGCGCTCGGTGTGCTATCAAGGACGAAGCGCGAAATCACGTCGGCATCATGCAGGTCGTGCACTACGGCTTCGTTGGTGCTGCTATTCAACAATACGAGGCGACCGCGTTCTTCGGTGTGGTCATGATCGTGGTCGTCTCCGTCGCTGCTGTCATCGCTCCCGCCGCAAGCGGAGAGGATGAGGCTTAGCGGTAGTGCAAGACGAGTCAGGGAGTGGCTGAGTGTAAACATGATGTATTCCTTCATCAAAGTGGTGATTTAGGGGATTGTCCACTCGCGAGTTGGCCTGCCGGGCAGGCCTGATGTTGTTGTCGCCAACCTTTAGTGGCTGGTCGGGCAAGGTGTTTGGCGCTGAAGTATCCAGTTCAGCGTGTGCGCTCCGACTAGAAGCAGTGACGCGATGACAGTGAGCAGGATTTCAGCTCTGTGCTCGGCAAACAAGGCGGAGATAAGCAGGGCTACGCCTATCACTGCACAGGCGAACACGAGCTTGTTGCGGTGCCTGGTTAAACCGTGAGTGAAGGCCCACGAGGCCACCAGCACAATGCCGATGGTGAGCACTTTGTGAAAACGTTCGTCCTCTAACGGGCCCGCCCAGGCGAGCCCGGCAAGTAAGGCCAATGGCACCAGGGTGCAATGCAGCAGGCAGGCGAGCGATAAACTGATGCCTAAAAAATCTTTCATACGGTGTGTTGAGTCAGTGAATGAGTGGTGAGATGATATACCATATCATTTTGGTCGAGCAAGTGGTGGCGATCGATCGGGCAGCATAGATGGGAGCTGGATGGGGTGAGGGAAGCGCGTGAGCGGCCCCATCGCTTGGCTGCGCGACAGGGCCAGGGGTGACTTAAAAGGGTTCAGGGCAGATGCTGTTGGAGACGCAGCTCTGATTATTTTCCCAGCCCCAGTTGCCATTGTCAGACTGACACAGGGGCCATTCTGTCCCGTCATGCCAGCGGCACTGTGTGGGTGCAGCGCCACCGGAGCCGCCGTTTTGAGGATTCGGGCACGCACTTTCTGACACGCAGCTTTGGTTGTTTTCCCAACCCCAACCACCGTTGTCGTTTTGGCACATGGGCCATACGCTGCCGTCATACCACTCACACTCACTGGCGCTGGGCGGTTCCGTCGGTGGAGGGTTGGGTGGTTCACCGGAGCCACTGTACAGGCTCATCGTGTGTGAGGTGTTTACGATGCCGTTGCTGTCGAACATCAGTAAATTGCCCCAAGCGGAGTAGGCGCCTGGAGTGAAGTTACTGACAATATCGAGGTCATAACAGCATGCCCCGTTGCCCGACCACGACCAGCCGAGGTAACCGTAGCCATGCTGTTCGGCGAGACGCATGATCTCGGCAACCGGAACCGTCTGGCCGCTGTGTGGTGTGCCGAACTCACCGACCACAAGGTGGAGGTTATTGTTCGCAAATGCTTGCATGTATGAGGCGGCATTGCCGCTCGCCGAAAACACTTCGTACATGTGTACGGAAAACACGGTGTTGCGTTGCGGATCGGCGTTGAAAATGGCAGGGGCGTTGTCGCGCATGCCGAATTGCCAGTCCTGACCCCAGTTACCGGCATCGACCATCAGCGTATGGGTCAGGCCACCGTTGCGTAGCGCCTGGATGGCGGTGGTGGTGTCGTTCACATAGGTGCTGACGGTCGTTGTGTTGCCGGCCGGCTCATTGGCGATGTTGATGATGATGTAATCTTCTTCGCCCTGTATAACCGGCTTAATATCACTGCTGAGCCAGTAGTTTGTGGCGGTGGTCATTGGCGCGGCAACGCCCTGTTCGGGATAACCAGTGGTGTCGTGGACTTCGAGAATACACACGAGGGCATTCGCCTTGCAGAGGTCGATGATGTTCTGGACTTCATTCGCGGGGGTGCGCGACCACTGCTCGCCGTTTGCGAGTACAACACGCACCGTATTTGCGCCCGTTGCGGCGATGTCGGCGAGTGCTTGAGTCTGGTTCGGATACCAGGCATGCGCATGATTCACCCCGCGCATAACAAAAGTGTTGCCATTGCCATCGAGCAGGTTTTTACCGGAAACACTGAAGCCGGCGTGACTGAGTGACGAGAGAAGCAAGCCTGAACACAGGCATAGGTGGAGCAGAGACTTCATAAGCGTTGTCATAGCGGTTCCTATTATTCTTAATGTGAGTTAGGAATCGCTACTAGAGCACAGCGCAAACCACTGGTCAATAAATATAGTATATTTAGTTAATGACTGTGGTATAAGGCGACGGAGCGCATACATTGGGGTCAGACCCCAATGTATTTTTTGTGCTTAATACTGGTTGTTAATGTATTCGAGGTAGTCGATCACGCCCTCAAGCACGGGGCCGTCGCTCAAGCCGAGGGGAGGCATACGGGTTCCCGGAGCGAAGTCACCCGGAGAAACGAGAAACGCACTGAGCGCTTCTCGGGTCCAGGTGGCGTCCATGGTTGCCAAGGCTTCGCTATAGGCGCGGTAGTGAGTGCTCGCTACCGAGCTGTTAAAGATGTGCTGGAGTGGAGGAGCGTTAAGGTCCTCCGCACCCACCATGGCGTGGCATTCCTGACAGCTCGCGAGCGTGGACTCGATTTTCATCGCGACCAGCGCATCGTAGGTGTTTTCGGCAAAGAACGCTTTGCGCAGGTTGTCCTCTGTGTCACGCTCGACGCCCTCAACGAACAGCAGTTCATAGTTGTCGGTCCATATGACGATGCGACCATCCGAGTGTTGATGCACATAGCGAAGCCGGTCACCACCAAAGCTGACCTGCTCGCTGTAAGCCACGCGTCCTTGCTGCAGGCGTAAGCGGTAGAGGCTGCCGCCTTTTAGGCTTCCCGCGAGGAGGTCGCCGTCCCAATGAGGATTAAAGTTCTCAAGGAAGGCGAGGTTGGAAATCGCGGGAGAAGGCACCCACGCAAACAACGGCGCCGTGTAGTGATCGTGTCGGCCGAATGTGGTGGCGTCTCTGAGCATGCCGCCAGAATAGGCCGTACCGTATGACTCCAGTGGCCAACCGTAATTGTGACCCTCGATCAGAATATTGAGCTCGTCACCGCCTTTAGGCCCGTGTTCGGTACTGTACAGCGTGCCATCCGGGGCGAGCAGCAGACCTTGCGGGTTGCGATTCCCGGTGGTGAAAACTCGGCTTTCCCAGGTGCGTGTGTCGATCGCCAGAATTTTTCCATACTCGACGTCCGGGTTCTGTGCGAGCGCGTCCAGGTTCGAGCGCATTCCATCAATATGATAATCGCCACTGGTGATATACAGAGTGTGCGGGGGCGAAAAGGCCATGCGCCCGCCCGCCATATGCCCTTCTATAGCGTTGTAATGTGCTTTTAACGGCAGGCAGGGACGAGTCCGCAGCACGACTTGCCAATCGCTCTCGAGGATATTCAGTTCATCCGCGTTTTGGCTCGTCAAGGGCACGCGCGCGAGGGTACTGGTGTAGCACAGTGCTTCTTCATGAAACTCGGTGTAAGAGGCGAGCAGCCAGCTTTGCGCATCCGCCTGAATCACAAGAATATCGTCATAACGGAGCGCGTCTTTGAGGTGCTGATAGCCTGCAAGCGCTTCGCTTTGCTGTGCGCGAAGATAGGCATCCAAGTGGCGATCCGGTGCGCGGATTCCTGTGCGATGAATGTCTTTAGCCGAATGCGCCGCATAAAACGAGCCGTCGTTGGTCAGCAGCAGAACCTGATCACCCAGCGAGGTGAGTGCGCCACCGTAGTTACGGTGTTTTTGAGGGTAGGGAATCCCGTCAACGCCGACGTAACTGGACTGAACGTGAAGGGTCAGTAGCGCGGTATCAATTTTATAGTCTTTGAAGACATCGGTTCTCGGCGCGGGAGGGGACAGACGTTTTTCGAGGCGTTCAATTTTTTTGTGCACCTTATCGAACAAACCATAGGGGGTGATTTTGCGTTTGGCAATTTCAAACCCCAAGAAGCTCGAGAACAAACAGGCAAGCACAACTAGGCCTGCACCCAAAACCGCCACCAGTGCTATGTGGACTCGTTGCATTTTCATTTTTATACCTCGCGAGGTACGTTATAGATTGTCACTGGACCAGAGGATGGCCCGTTCTAACAGCAATAGAAATTCAGGGTTGAAATAGATTTCGTCGGTGTGGCCCAGCGCCGTATAAAGGATACGGCCCGCGCCCATCTGGTGCGCCCAGATGACAGGGTGAGACTCCCCCATGGTGGCAGTGCCCGGGTCATAGCTTTTTTCGTCTACGGTTGCGAGCACCTGAATATCGGTATCTGGGGTCATCGTAAAGGCCCACCATTCGTCCGTCAGACTCAGGCTCTGAAACCCATCGGTGACAGGGTGAGGTGCAGAAAAGTGAATGGTGGCTGGCAGTACCTTAGAGTGACCGGCGTACGTTGCGCCGAGGGCCTTAAGATACCAGTCCCACTGTGGCTCGGCTTCTGCGGCCGCGTGAATGCCGACAAGTCCGCCACCTTGTTCGACAAAGGCACGAAGCCCTTGTTGTTGCGCTTCGTTTAATACGTCGCCCGCAGGTGATAGCAAAATCAGAACGTTAAACTGCTGCAGGCCTTCGTGTTCAAAAATTGCGCCGTTTTCCGTACTGAAATATCCCCATTCTCGTTGTTCGGCTAGCTGCTGCAGGGCCAGTCGCCCAGCCGGGATGGATTGGTGGCGGTATTTGCCCGCTTCGGTTTTACTGAAAATGAGCACGCGCGTTTCGCCGGTAACGCTGGGCACGTCGCGGATCTGGCTGTCGTATTTTTGAGGTGTCTTGTCCGAGCATGCGCTCAGCAATAGAATCAGAGCCGTGGCTAAAACGGGATGAGGGAAGCGGCCAAAGACATTGCATACCATAATGGAAGTCCTTTTAAAGGGAGCATACGAATCCATTTCGCGGCCTTGATCCCACTTCTCCAAAGCCTGCTTTTACGACCTTGGCCTTTATGTTAGCGTGGTTCCTCTAGCGCCGCTAGAGGGCCTGCTTAAATTAATATAGGCGCCAAATGACATTTGAATGACGACAGGTTCCAAGTTGTCTGTCCCCGTTGGATTCAGCATCGGATTAGCATTGGATGCTGAAGCCATTTAGCGAGTGATTGGAGTGTTCTCTGCTATGTCCTACCGAGTTTTTCCGGCCATGCTTCTGGCCCTGGTGTTTTTGCTCAGTCATATTCCTGCCTTGGAGGCCGCTGTGCCAGCAACGCCCAATGAGCTAGACATACCCAAACCCGAGCCCATGTTCACTTCACTCGCGGGTGCAGCTCAACCTGATATCGTGCGTTTTTTGAATGTGGGCTCAGCCACCGCGCCGTCGCTTTCTCCCGATGGACAACAACTCGCGTTTCGCAGCAGCTTGTCCGGGCAACCTCAACTCTGGGTCACGGGCACGGGATCGGCGTGGCCGTCGCAGCTCACCTTTGGCGAGTCGGTCACCTTTCACCAATGGTCACCTGCGGGTGACTGGATCATTTACGGGACCGACCGTGGCGGGGATGAACAGGAAGGCTTTTACCTGATTACGCCAGACGGCCAGCTCGAGCGCGAATTACTGGCGCCGGCCGATACTTACCGTGTGTTCGGTGGGTTCACCCGCGATGGTCGCCAGATTGCGTACGCCGAGTACAACAGTGTGTCTGACGGCTTTGATATTTATTTACTCGAAATTGAAAGCGGTGAGTCGAAACGCGTGTTAGTCGGCCGGCCGGGTTTATACGTCGGCGCGTGGAAACCGGGCGCGACTGCCGTACTCCTAACGGAGAGTCGAGGGGAAGACGCGGTAGCGGTTTCGCTGTTCAACCTCACGACGCAGAGAGTACAGAATCTGTTTGACCCAGAAGAGCGCTCTCACTACGGCAGCTTTTCCTGGCTGCCTGACGGCAGCGGCTTTTACCTGACGACCAACGAGGGAAGGGAATACAGTAACCTCGCGTTTTATGATTTAAAGGCACAAAAGCTGAGCTACCTGACCAACGAGCAGGCGGACGTGGCAGAGGTTGCGCTCAACGCTGAAGGGACCTTACTGGCATGGACGATTAATGCCCATATTCACCATATTTTAGAAATGGCGGAAGTGCGTACGAAAAAGCCTTTGGATATCACTGATCGCGTCAAGCCGGTGCAAGTCCCTGAAGGCGTGTACTCTCTCTCATGGGCACCGCGCAGCGACCACCTGGCCATTGAAGTACGCAGCTCTAAAATCGCAGGCGATATCTGGCGCTGGGATGTGGCTGGAAAACAGCTCACGCGGCTCACCTATTCCTCGACGGCCGGTCTCGATATGAATGACATGGTGCAACCGACGCATCACAGTTTCCCTGCCCGAGACGGGGTGATCCTGCACGGCTTATTGTACCTTCCCAAAAATACCTCATCGCGCAAGCCGCCTGTGGTGATTCGTGTGCACGGTGGTCCGACCGCAGAGGCCAGCCCTATTTATCGAGCGGAATACCAGTATTTGTTACGAAAAGGGATAGCGATTTTCGATCTGAATTATCGTGGGTCCACAGGCTACGGCAAACGCTTTGCCAGACTGAATGATGGCTTACTGCGGGCCAACGAATATTTTGATATTGCGGATGCGCAAGATTGGTTATCCGAGCGCGGTGATGTCGACGCTGACCGAGCGGGCATTGCGGGTTGGTCTTATGGCGGCTACCTGACCATGGCTGCACTCACGCGGCTGCCTGATCGTTTTCGTGCGGGTATGGCAGGCGTCGGTGTGTCGAACTGGATCACCGCGCTGGAGGGCGCATCTCCGTCATTGCGTGCCTCAGATCGGTACGAATATGGCGATATTGATAACGTAGCCGATCGCGCATTTTTTGAGGCGATGTCTCCGCTGTACCACGTACAGAATATTGTCTCTCCGATTATGGTCGTTCACGGCGCGAATGATACCCGTGACCCGGTGGAGGAGTCGGATCAATTTGTTCGCGCCATCCGTGAAATGCACGGGAAGGTAGAATATTTGCGCTTTCCCGATGAGGGGCACCATATACGGAAATATAAAAACAAAGTTATCCTGTATCGGCGCGCAGCGGCCTTCTGGGAAAAGCACCTTCTAAACTAAGAGAGAGGCGGTCTACGCCTCTCCTCGTTCCATTTACTCAATAGGCCGATCATTCCCGATGTCGACGAAGAACCTCACGCTGTCTTATTTAAGTTTGCGCCGCTGTATTGGTTTGCTGGCGATTTTGCACCCTGCCATTCTCTACTTTGGTGGCTTGTGGATTTTTGGCTTGGGTTTGCAAAAGTCCATGAGTCACTATTACTACACGCCCATGCGGGACGTCTTTGTTGGGGTTGATTTTGCGATCGGTGTCTTTTTACTGACCTATCGAGGCTACGGCACGATAGATCGTGTGACTGCAGCCATCGCCGGATGTGCCGCCATTGTCGCCGCGCTGTTTCCAACCGGCAATGAGGGCAGTCCAGATTCGGTGGGGCAAACCATTGCGGCCATTCACGCGGGCGCAGCGTTAATCTTTCTGGCCGCCTTAGCCTTCTTCTGTCTCGTACTTTTTGTGCGCACGGCACCGGGGCAGGTACCTGATGCTCAAAAGCGGGCGAGAAATGTGGTCTATCGATTGTGCGGATGGAATATTGTGTTGGTGATCTTGGTGGTGCTGCTCTACGGTGCAGTGCCGGGATTCAAGCAGGGCGTTGCGAACTTCCCGTTTATCTTTTCGCTCGAGGTGTTTGCGTTTGTGTCCTTCGGTATCTCTTGGCTGGTGAAAGGTAAGGCCTTAATACCGGATGAAAAGTGAACGCTGAGCACTCATCCCTGAGGCTCGGCCATTAACCGTAGATCACTTGCCCTCGGTACACCCTACGGCGAATCTCTTCTTTGCTTTTTTCCGGTTGGGGCTTCTTTTCCTCAAAGATGGTCTGACCGCGATATACCTTGACCTTTTGTGCGGGCATGGGCGCTTGCTCTTGTTGCAGGCGCGCGGCCCAATCGTCTCCCGCGAGCGTAAACAGTTCTTTAATCAAAGCCTTGGTAACGGCGTTGGCGCCAGCATGAAAATATAAGCGCAGTTCTTCGAAGAGATCGTCGTTGGCCAATTTTATGGCAGGTTTGAGCTCGGCGGGAACAAACCGCCGTATCTGATAGACAATTTCTATCATGGGTTTGGAAAATTGCATGTGCGTGCACCTTGGTAGTTCGAGTTATGTGCGCAAAAGGTGCGGGGAGGGGCGTGTTGCCGCACCAACGCGACGACCTTGCTCACTTGAGCAATAGGGAGAATGCTCGTGTTAGCCGCGAATGGTCGCCGAACCGGAAAATCTGCGCTTGTGGAGGGTATTATTGTCATCTCCCGGTCATAAAAAAGCAGCAAAGCACATGCCATTCCCTGGCAATGGCTTATTGTGTTTTTCGCCAGGCGCGCCAGCTTCCGTATTCAGTGATATCGGTCGCGCCTTCAAGGCCACTCCCATCACAGATAAATCCGGGGAGTGTTTTTCCGTCTTCAAGCACCACTTTACCGATGCCGAGAGGGGACGGAATGGCCGCGACAAAACTGCCGAAATGTCGGGTAGGCATACGCCACACTTCCACTTCGATGGCTTTTCCGTTTTCACTGTCGGGCATCATCGCCGGTCGTTTACCATCGGCAAGGGCCAGTAAGCGATACTGTTTCGCACTGTGTGTGCAGGACACCAAGGTGGCGCCGCGATCGATCAGTTGCCAGTTCAGTGGCTGCCCGCTGAGGTGAGCACCGCAGACCACGACGTCGACGGTGTCGCCGATCGCAGGTAGGCCAGCACGGGTATTGGCCTTGCTGTCGAGGGCGTGACCGGTGGCGCCGAGCGGGAACTGCCAATGATTCTGCAGGGCGGCGGCCACATTCAACAGGGCGATATCGTGATGGGCTTGCCCGAAAAGAGTCACACCCCAATAAACTCCACCCTCTACGCGTCCGGCCGGCACGGCGCAGGCGCTGTAGTCGAGCAGGTTCATAAAATTCGTGTAGGTGCCGAGAATGGAGTTGCGTTCAATCGGTGCTTCATCCAGCTCTGCGCGAGTATAGACCGTCGGCATCGTCGGCGTCAGGACAAAATCGAAGCCGGCCATCAGCGCATCGCATTCACGTTTCAACTCGGCCAGGCGATACTGCGCGCGGAACGCGTCAGTGGCCCGCGCCTGATCGCCCGATTTGATTATCGTGCGAATGGTGTCGAGCATGGCTTCGGCGGGAACGGCTTCGGTCGCGAGCCAACGCTCGGCCACCCAAGGGCCTTCGTAGAGTAATTTTGCGGCTTCATAAAACGGCGCAAAGGGCAGCGTGACTGCTTTACCACCCAGGGCTTTCAATGCGCCTACCGCGTTATGGAAAAGGGTTTCGCAGCGGGGGTTACCCTGAAATTCAAGGCGGTCAGGCACGCCGAAAGTAAAAGATGTTTTGGGGCTGCCGCTGTAATACCGCGCGCTGTTTTCGCTGTGGGTTGCACGTGCAAACGCGTCCTTCGTATCTTCCGCCGCAGCGACGTTGAATACGGTGGCCGCATCCGCGGTGGTCAGTGCAAAAATACTCACGCAATCGAGGCTACGGCACGCCGGTACGACACCGCGCGTACTCAACACACCACGAGTTGGTTTTAAGCCAATCAGATTATTCAGTGCCGCAGGCACACGGCCGGAGCCTGCGGTGTCCGTACCCAATGCAAAACTCACTTGCCCGAGCGCTGTTGAAATGGCGGAGCCCGCGCTGCTGCCCCCGCTGATGTAATCCGGGTTGAAGGCGTTCTTTCCCTGACCGTAGGGCGAGCGCGTACCCACCAGGCCGGTCGCGAACTGATCCAAATTGGTTTTCCCCAAGGGGATGGCCCCTGCGTCGAGTAAACGTTGCACCACGTAGGCGTGTTCATCGGGCGTGTACGCAAAACTTTCGCAGGCCGCCGTGGTGGGTACGCCGGCAAGATCGATGTTGTCTTTGATGGCAAAAGGAACGCCGTACAAAGGATGCGTCTCGGGGCTTTTCGCCTCAAGGTTTTGAAAATACGCTTCGAGTTCATCGGGGCTTAGCAAATAAATCCAGGCGTTGTAGTCGGCTTGTGCCAAGGCCTGTTCGCGCAGCTCGAGGATACGCTCGCGAACGGCGCCACCTTGGGAATAAAAATCGTGCAGCGCAGTCAGGCTGAGGTTATGCGTCATCGGTGTTCTCCTCTATCCAGAGCAGGGCTTGGCCGCTGCTAATACCTGAGCCTTTTTTGGCATGGAGTGTATGAACCCGGCCATCGACCGGACTGCTAATTTCAATTTCCATTTTCATCGATTCCAGAATCATCAGTACATCACCGCGCTTCACTGGCTGGCCAACTTCCACTTCGAGTTGCCAGACGCTGCCGGAAACCGGGCTGTCTACCGCTATAACGCCGTCGGGGAGTGTGTCCATGGCACTGTCGGAGGCATCTTGTTCCGGTGCTTCAAAGGTGAGTTGCCCGTCGCGTCGCCAACGGGCCAGTTCTTCTTCAAATGCGGTGGTACGTTGTGTTTCAAAATCGTCGATGTCCCCCTGGTGTTCATCCAGGAAGCGACGGTACTCCGCAAGCGAGAACTCGGTTTCTTCAATACGAATGGGGTACTCGCCGAGCGGGAAGCGCTTGCGAATATCTTCGAGCTCATCGTGACTGACTTCGTAAAATTTAATCTGGTCAAAAAAGCGCAGAAGCCACGGTTTGGGAAATTCTTGTGTCTGCCGGTAGCGGTTCCACATTTGTAAGGTACGGCCGACAAACTGATAGCCGCCGGGGCCTTCCATACCGTAAATACACAGGTACGCCCCGCCGATGCCGACTGAGTTTTCGGCCGTCCAGGTACGCGCCGGATTGTACTTTGTGGTGACCAAGCGGTGCCGTGGATCAAGTGGTGTGGCCACGGGTGCACCGAGGTAGACATCCCCCAGCCCCATGACGAGGTAACTCGCATCAAACAGAATGTCTTTCACGTCTTGAATCGAGTCGAGCCCATTAATGCGACGAATAAATTCGAGGTTGCTTGGGCACCAGGGCGCGCCGGGGCGCACACTTTGCTCGTATTTCTCGATCGCGAGGTGACAGGCTTCGTCGTCCCAACTTAGGGGAAGGTGTACCACTCGCGCAGGGACGCTCGGATTTTCCTGCTGCGCCAAGGCCTCCGTTGCGCGCGCAATGTGTTCGAGTAGGGTGTTCAGGTTCAGCGCTTGCGAATCGTAGTGAATTTGCAGGGAGCGGATGCCGGGTGTTAATTCCTCCATGCCGGGCAAACGGTGCTCCTCTAGCCAGAGCATTAAGGCATGGACTTTAAAACGGCGTTCGATATCGAGCTCCATTGGCCCGATTTCCACCAGCACAAACTGGTCCCCGGCGACCCGCACCTGTACGTCATCACCTTGGAATTGCCCCTTACTGACGACAGGGGAGCTTAGCGTGCTCGCCTCAGGTTTTGCAGTAGGTACAAAAGCCAGGGCCTCTAAAGCCTGATTCTGGTTTCGCTCTGCTTCTACGGCTTGTTCAATCGTGACCGGAATAAAGCGGAATCGATCCCCGGCTTTCAGTTGGCCCAATTTCCACAAGTCGGCGCTGATGACCGTGGCCGGGCAGACAAAGCCGCCGAGCGAGGGGCCGTCGGGACCGAGTATCACCGGCATGTCGCCGGTGAAGTCGACGCTGCCAAAGGCATAGGCATTGTCGTGAATATTAGAGGGGTGCAGTCCGGCTTCGCCACCGTTGTCGCGAGCCCATTCGGGTTTCGGGCCGATTAAGCGCACACCGGTTCGGCTCGAGTTGTAGTGCACCTCCCATTCATGCGCGAAAAACGTGTCGATGTCGTTTTCGGTAAAAAATTCCGTTGCGCCATGCGGGCCGTAGATGACGCGCAGGTACTGTGTTTCCGTCAGAAAATTCGGAAGGGTGTTGGCGGCGTCACCTGCTGTTTGCGGCTCGGCGTCGGCCAGTTTTAACACGTCGCCGGTGCGCAGGGCACGACCGTTGTGTCCACCAAACTGACCCAGCGTAAACGTTGAAGCCGAACCCAAATACAACGGACACTGAATGCCACCTTCGAGGGCGAGGTAGGCACGCGCACCCGAGGACAACACCTTGCCAATACGCAGCACTGACCCGGCGGGGATACTGAACACCTCGTTGTGTTTAACCGGGGTGTCATTGAGCCAGAGTTCAAATTCAGCGCCGCAGAGTACGGCGCGGGTTGCGCAGTAAAATTCGAGCTCTGGTCCATTGAGTGTGATTTCGAGTGCGGGACAGCTCGTGTCATTATCGAGCAGGCGGTTGGCCAGCCGGAAATGGAAATTATCCATCGGGCCCGAGGGGGGCACGCCGATATCCCAGTAGCCTTTACGTCCCGGTACATCTTGAATGGTCGTCAAGGTGCCGGGTTGCAGTACGCGAAACGCCGCCGGGTTGAAGCTCAGCGTCGAAAGCGTGTGGGTCAGGAGGGTGCCGTTTTGGCTTTCGTCGATGCCGAGCAGAAAGCGCAAATAGTCCAGGTTGGTTTCAATACCATAAAGTACGGTGTCATCGAGCGCGTGCTGCAAGGTCTCAAGTGCGGCTTCGCGGCTCGCTTGATGGCAAATCACTTTGGCAATCATGGGATCAAACAGGGCGGGAATGTCGGTGCCGCTTTCCACCCAGGTGTCCACACGCAACGAATCGCAGGCTGAAAAATCCACGTGTGACAACAAGCCTGCACTGGGGCGAAAATCGGCTTGTGCATCTTCGGCATAGACGCGCACCTGTATGGCGTGCCCTTTAGGGGAAAGCGGGGCTTTCAATTCCTCCAGCGGCGCAAGATCGCCCGCTGCGAGGCTGACCATCCAGTTCACCAAATCAACACCCCATACTTCTTCGGTGACGCCGTGCTCAACCTGAAGTCGGGTATTCACTTCCAGAAAATAAAATTGCTGTGCATCGGCGTCAAAAATAAATTCGACGGTACCGGCATTGCGATACGACACGGAGGCCATCAGTGCTTCGGCGGTGTCCCACAGCTCTTTACGCAATGCCTCGCTGAGGTTCGGTGCGGGGGTCTCTTCGATGACCTTCTGATTACGACGCTGAGCAGAACAGTCGCGCTCCCCGAGTGCGACAGCCTGACCGCGCCCGTCCCCAAAGATCTGTACTTCGATGTGTCGGGCGCGCGCAATATATTTTTCAAGGAACACGCCGTCGTTGGCAAAATAATTTGCACTTAAGCGTTTTACCGCATCCCAGGCTTTGCGCAGCGCACTTTCAGAATCGCACACCTGCATGCCGATGCCGCCGCCCCCGGCGGTACTTTTGAGCATGATGGGGTAGCCAATCTCGGCAGCGGCCTGACAGGCTGAGTCTAAATCGGTGAGCAAGTCGGAGCCTGGCACCAGTGGGACCTTTGCCTGTTGCGCCGCCGCGCGTGCCTGATGCTTCAAGCCGAACAGATCGATCTGTTCGGCCGTAGGGCCGATGAAGGCAATGCCGGCTTCTTCACAGCGCGTCACAAATTGGGTGTTCTCGCTTAAAAAACCGTAGCCCGGATGAATCGCTTGCGCACCGCTCTCACGTGCAATTTTCAAGATTGCATCGATATTGAGATAGGTCTCTGCGGCGCTGCCTTCTCCGAGGCTGTACGCTTCATCCGCGTGGCGGACGTGCAGCGATTTGCGGTCTGCCTCGTGATAGATCGCGACGGCTTTGATCCCCATCGCATTCAGGGTGCGTATGATTCGAACGGCGATGGCGCCGCGGTTGGCGATGAGCACTTTCGTAAAGGACATGGTTTAATCACCTGGCCTGTGCGAGTCGTCTCGCGTTTTTTGATGCGGGCAAGCGGGTCGTCCCGCTTGCCGGGTAGAAACTACCAGATAGCGACGTCAACAGGCGTCGGGTTATAGCCGTTACAGGGGTTGTTGAGCTGAGGGCAATTGGATATGAGGACAATGGTATCCATTAATGCTTCAAGTTCAACATATTTTCCCGGTGCGGAGATGCCATCCGCGAAAGTGAGGCCACCTTCTTCTGTGACCGGCACGTTCATAAAGAAGTTGATGTTGTGCGTGATGTCGTCTTTTTTCAGGCCGAGCTCATCGTGCTCCTGAATGGCGAGCATCCAGCTGTCGCGGCAGGCATGCATGCAGCGCTTTTCCAAGTCGTAACGCACAGTGTTGGATTCGGTGGCACACGCGCCACCCACGGTGTCGTGCCGCCCGCAGGTATCGGCGACGATTTTTAACATGTCGCGATTCAAGTTTGTTTTGAGCACACTGCCGGCGCTGAGATACAGACCGCCCTGCTCGCGAATGGTGTCGCTGGCACTGTAGCGCTCGGAAGTATCCTCCGCGCTGTAAAAAAGGGTGTCGGCGGCCTGGTTGCCTTCGAGGTCAGTAATGCGCAGCGTTTGACCTTTTTTCAGGGTGTACAGGAAGTAGTCGCCCGCCTCAACCTCAAATCGTTCAAGCGCGGATGACAGCGTTTTCGTGCTTTCAAGAATCATCGTTATTGACCTCCTGGACCGAAGTGATACAGGGCATTGTTTTCGAAGCCGCGTCGGTTTTCGGGGCGGAAGTTCAGGCAGTAGTCGTCGTCCTGGACGGGCTCAGCCAAAGACAGCGTGAGAGACACTTCACTGCGAGGATAGTGCTCGGCCTTGTCCAGTGGGTGGGGGCAGGTGTGCAGCAGGACGAGCGTATCCATCTCTGCGCGCAGGGTAACAGCGTCGCCGGCCTTCGATTGTCGGCTAAGGCTCAAGCGGCCTTCGGCATCGCTGCGCACTTCGCTGAACCAATTCACGTTGGCCGCCAATGCGCGTTTATCGAGGTTGTACTTCGCGAGTTCAACCAGAAAGCTGTCATTGCCGTTTTGATGCCAGGCGTTGTGATCGCTTTGGTAGTCACGCTTGCCCCATTGGGATGCCACGTGCTCGGCATGGCTGTTCCCACACAGGGTTTCGTGCCAGCCAAAGTGGTCATCCGTGATCGAAAAGAATATGCGCCCCATGTCCGAATACAAACAGTGGCCGCGTGTGAGCTTGAACGTGTGTTGGCATTTTAAAGTGTCGGGCGCGTTGTACTTCTCCATCAGTAAAGTGGGGTTGTACATCAGCATCCCGACATTGGCGCCGCCCTTGAGATCGGTCAAGGTGAGTTGAACGCCCTTGCGAACAATCAGCGACCAATGGCTGCCGCTTGCAAGCTGGGTTTGATAGTGGTCGATTTTCATAAAACAGATCGTGGATTAAATGGCGGTAATGGATGTACCGGGGGCAATATCGCCGTGCTCAACAATAATTTCCCGGTGATGATGCCCTTGCGGGAGATCACTTCGTCTGCGATTTTTTGCAGACGCGCGCCGGGGCCTTGTACTAAAAACACCGACAGGGTTTTGTCGTGTGTCAAATTGACATTCAGGCAGCTGATCACCTCGTCCAGATAGGTGTGTTGCAATTCAGCGAGATGGCGCTGTAATTGGGGCACGGTGTGATCGTAGACAATGTTGATCGTGCCGGCCATCACTTGTGCGCCCACTTCCTTGCAGTGTTCCGCGAGTTGCTGATGAATCATTTCTGCGACTGCCTGAGAGCGGCTGTCAAACTGCCGCTCCTGCACCATGGTATCAAATTGATGCAGTAAGCTCTCGGGTAAAGAGATGCTGATGCGAACCAGTTTGTCGCGCACGTTGTGCTCGTTATTTTTCAACTCGTTGGCGTCAGAAAACACTGGGCACCTCGTCGTTGACGTGCACCATGCGCACCATTTTGATTTTCTCGGCAGAGACGTCGTCGCCGGTCTCTTCTGGATGGATCAGCGCCTCTAAGTGCGCCTTGGTGGCGAGGAATTCCTCGCTCAGCAATTGATCTGGGTGTCGCGGTTGCGGCACCGGGACCTCAATGACTTCCTGCACTTCGCCCGGGTGCGCTTTCAGAACGAGGATGCGGTCTGCAAGGTAAATGGCCTCGTCGAGGTCGTGGGTAATAAACAAAACAGTGATGTCGATATTCTGCCAGATCTCCATCAGGTGCCCCTGCATTTTGCAGCGCGTTTGAGGGTCGAGGGCGCCAAAGGGCTCGTCCATCAACAGAATTTTGGGCTGGTTGGCGAGCGCCCGCGCAATGGCCACGCGCTGTTTCATGCCGCCCGAAAGCTGATGGGGGTAACTCTCCGCAAATTTACTGAGTCCGACCAAGTCGATCCATTGCATGGCCTGCTCTTCGGCTTGAGAGCGGCTGTGACCGCTTTCAATCAGACCAAACATCACATTGCGTTTCACGCTCAGCCACGGAAACAGGGTATAGCCCTGAAACACCATGCCGCGGTCAGGGCCGGGGCCCGAGACGCTGTTGCCGTTGAGCAGCATCTGGCCAGCACTGGGTTGCTCTAAGCCCGCGAGGATACGAATCAGCGTGGATTTACCGCAACCCGAGGGGCCGATGACGCAGACAAATTCACGTCGGTGGACTTTGAAGTTGACGTTGTTCAATGCCGTCACTTCGCCCTTCGGCGTTTGAAACTTTTTCGTCAGCGATTGCACTTCGAGGGTGACGGGTCGTTGCTTCAGCCGCGTAAAACGGTCCCGAACGGCGTCGCTTTGTTCAAGGTATTTTTTTTCATCAATGATTTTTGTCATCAGTGTCCCGCCTCCGACTTTTTCCATGGGAACAGGCGCCGTCCCAGTAGCGCGAGCAGCAGATCCACGCTCAAGCCAATAATGCCGATAATGATGATCGCCGCGAAAACATTTTCGAAATTTTTATAGCGGGCTTGCTGGGTAATAAACCAGGTGATGCCCGAGCTGGTGCCGATTAATTCAGCGACGATCAAATAGGTCCAGGCCCAACCCAGAAGGATGCGCATGTCGCGATAGAGGTCGGGTAAGACGCCGGGGACAACCACTTTAAACACCAGAGATTTATTGCGCGCGCCCAGTGTTTGCGCGGCTTCAAGCAGGGAGCGGTCGAGCTTGCGTGTGGTATTGGCAATGACCAGCACCTGCTGAAAAAAGGTTCCGATAAAAATAATCGCGATTTTGGGGGCGTGGTAGATGCCCAGAATTGCCACTGCGAGCGCACCGAAGGCCGGTGCGGGTAGGTAGCGGAAAAATTCAATAAAGGGCTCAAAAAGCCGAGAGAAAAAATCGTAGGTGCCGGCAAGTATGCCCAGCGGCACGCCGATCAACGAGGATAAAAAGAATCCCCAGAAAATAACTTGTATGCTCTGCCACAAGCTTTCGTGCAGCCAGCTTTCGCTGCGTCGCTGTGGCTCGGTGGTAAAGGAGGTGTACAACGCACGTACCACTTCGTGGGGTGCCGGTAAGTAAATCGGGTTGGCGCGAATGCCTTCGGGCAGTGCTCTGTCTTCCAGAGCCGCTTCGCTTTTTTGTTGCTCGAAGACATCGCGCTCAATCATCATGCCTTCTTTGAAATAGCCTACAGAGCCCGGTTCGGTGATTTCCATCATCGGGTGCCATAGGAATGGGAGGTAAGAAAAGGCCGCCCAAATCGCCAACGGCAGCAGAAAACTCAGGGCGGTTACCCACTTGCTGGCACGCGCATTCATTGGCGTGCGGACACTGAGGCCATAAGAAGAGTGCATGAAATCAGTCCTCTGTTTGGCCGGGTTTCCCCGGCCTTCACTTTATTTCAGTTCTTTCATCAGGCTGGTGTCGATGTAGCTTTCCAAGTCCTGGGGTTCCTTGTACACGTCGTTCGCTACGTTGAAATCATCAGAAATTTTTGAGGAGCCGTAGATGCTCTTGAAGCCGTCTTTCTTCTCTGCGTAAGGCAGGGCTTCTTTGATCGAGAGAATGCGCGTGCCCTCGAGGAACGGCTTGTATGCGGCAGGTTCCAGGCCCACGCGAGCGGCCATGATGCTGATGGCTTCGTCTTGAGTGGCGGGGTCGTTCAGGTAGGCAATCGCCTGGTCCCACACCATCAGGACTTTTTTCCATTCGTCGCGGCGAGTCGCGAGGCTGGTAGGCGAGACCGCCAACACATCGTAAATCAGGCCGGGCTCATCCGTACTGGTGTAAATGGCTTTCGAACCGGGTACCAGAGACAGGCTCTGACCGGAGCTTGGCTGCCAGGCGACGATGGCATCGACGTCGCCGCTGGCGAGTACTTGAGGGGTTTCGTTAGTGGGCACGTTGACAAGCTCAACGTCTTTTTCGCTCAGACCGCTTTTTTCCAAGGCATTGAGTAAAAGCAGGTGGCTCACAAAACCAATTTCAACTCCGATTTTTTTGCCTTTGAGTTCTTTTACAGAGTTGATGCCGGGCTGGGCCACGATCATGTCGTTGCCGTTACTGTAATCGTTGATCAGGATCATCACGCTCTGGGCACCGGTAGCGCCGGTGACGAGAGTGTCTCCGTTGGTCATGGCCACGGCGTCGAGCTGGCCGGCGGCATAGGCATCCATACTGGCAACGTAGTCAAACCATTCGAACTGAACGTCGACGCCGGCTTTTTTGAACATGTCTTTTTCGATCGCGATTTCCCAGGCGACCCATCCCGGCCAGTCTGAATATCCGATTTTGAGTGGCTCGGCGGCATGGGCCTGCGCGATGGCGGAAAGGCTGACCAGCGTCGCGCCGATCCATTTGATAAGTCTGGTTTTCATTGTGTCGCTCCCGGAGGTGAGTATTACGAATTGTTGAAATCGTAATACTCAAAAGGCAATGCGCATGCCAAGCGAAAAATCGGTCTTATGTTGCTGATTTCATAGCATATTCTTGAAAACGGCTGCGACGCGGGGTCAAGAAGGCGTGGGCGCATTTGGTGCGCCGCTCTGGTTTGTGCTCGATATTGGTGAGTGTGGAACTTGGATGGCGTTCAGAGGCTCTAAGGGCAGCACAGAGGACTTGGGGCAGGGATGGATGCAAGCAGGCGTCAGCGCGTTTAAGCACCACTGGTGGGACAGAGCGCAGCTCGCGACAGTGTTGCTGTTGTCGCTGTCTTTCCTTCTGTGGCCCTGGTTGATGCTGAGTCACGAGCCCACAAATTTGCCTCGTCTTCCTGCCCTGCACCTGACGCTCAAAGCGAAGGTCGATGCCAAGCCAGAACCCGTGATAGCCACGACGCCGATCCCAGAACAAACCCACACGCAACGACCGCCCGAGACCAAACCCAAAGAAGAGGCGCCAAGCCCGACGCCACCCGCACCCGAAGCCTTGCGGAGCCAGCCCCTACTCGCCGTGCCCGATAGCCTCGTTCGAGAGCAACATCACCCCGATCACCGAGTCGCTCCGGAAACCCGAGTATTTGATCCCCGCCTGCAGGCAAAACGCGAGACGGCGCTCCAACGCCGCACTTTAGCTAGGCCGGAGCCCGCAGGCTACGAAGAGTTCGTCGATCAGAGCGGACGGCACAATATCCGCAAAGGCGGCCTGTGCGCACAGGATCACCGCGACATGGCCGCACTAATGGACATCGATAGCCTGTATTTCGTACGCGGCTGCACCGACAACGACAACGCCCTACTCAACGACTTCAAGCGCCGCCTGAAATAGCGCATACAATGGGGTCAGACCCCACTATGCAATGGGGTCAGACCCCACCGTATGCATTGGGGTCTGACCC
>NOXC01000015.1 GCA_003265435.1 Cellvibrionaceae bacterium AOL6 | reverse complement strand
AAATGTATCGAAACCGATACAACGCAAGAAAATTGCAGAACAGATAAAGACGCGAGATAACTGATCAGCGTTTAAATGACACGATTACTTTAGAATCGCAGAAAGAATCTGGTGAGAGGACTGTGGTACGCCACAGTGATTCAAACCAACCCTTTTTGCTTGACGACAATAGAGCATTGGACCCACCTGACCCCATTCCGAACTCAGAAGTGAAACGATGCATCGCCGATGGTAGTGTGGTGATTCGCCATGTGAGAGTAGGTCATCGTCAGGCTTCTATTCAAAAAGAAAGGCCCATCCGAAAGGATGGGCCTTTTTTTTGGATAGGATTCGATGGCACATTCTCACTACTCTCGGCCCCCATGTGACCACGCCTGTTCCGCAGGAACGGCAGGGGGAGCGCCAAAGGCGCCGCGAAGCGGTGGCAAGCACGGCTTGCCACTCCGAGTAGGTACAAACTTGCCGCTTAGCACACGTTTGATGTCATTCCCGCCTGCCGATGACCTACCCTGCTGCGCAGGGAAGGTCATGGTCACTCGGGCCATCCCTGGCCCTCGCCCTGCGGGCAGCCTTCGGCTGTCCCAAACGGCTATCCTGCCGTTTGGTCAGGGGTGCTTCGATTTTAAATCCGGCGGACTCTGGCCCCTCGAACTCCCCCCCAGCAAACTGACAACAAAAACACCAACAAACAAATTCACCCTACAGCCAACCCACCCATTCAGGCATAATCCCCCTTTATACCCATCGCAATAATAAGCACCATGACCAAGCCTTTCGTACATCTGCGTGTCCGCACCGAATACTCCCTTGTCGACAGCATCGTTCGCGTTAAGCCCTTCATCAAGAAGGTCGCCAAGGAGCAGCAACCCGCATGCGCCATCACGGATCTTCATAACTTTTTTGGCTTGATCAAATTCTATAAAGCCGCCCAGGGCGCGGGGATTAAACCGATTTGTGGTACCGATCTCATGGTGTTGGGGGAAGACGAAGAAGCCAAGCCCTGGCTGATCTCTCTCTACGCGATGAATGAAGCAGGCTATAAAAACCTGACGGAACTGATTTCGCGCTCCTACATGGATGGCCAAAAATTAGGCATTCCCCATATTAAGCGCGCATGGTTGAAGGAGCACGCCGACGGTGTGATAGCGTTGTCGGGCGCCAAATACGGAGAAATCGGCACCAGCCTGGTCAACAACGACCTCCAACACGCGCGTAAACTGTTGGCCGAGTGGATGGCCGTTTACCCAGATCGCTTTTATCTCGAATTACAGCGTACTGGTAGAGAAAACGACGAAACCTATTTGCATCGCACCGTTGCACTGGCGGATGAGATGCAGTGTCCGCTCGTGGCCACCAACGACGTGCGCTTTCTTAATAAAGACGATTTCGAAGTCCACGAAGCACGGGTGTGTATCGGAGAAGGGCGCGCTTTGGATGATCCGCGCCGAGAGCGACGTTACAGCGAAGAGCAATACCTGAAGAGCAGTGAAGAAATGCACGCACTGTTCGAAGACATCCCCGATGCACTTCAGAACAGTGTCGCGATCGCAGAGCGCTGCTCGCTTGATATTCGCCTCGGTGAATATTTCTTGCCCGAGTACCCGATACCCGACGGTATGACCGAAGACGAATTCTTCGCAAAAATCTCCTACGAAGGCTTAGACAAGCGCTTAGAGAGCATACTTGACCCCAAAGACCCCGAGTACGACAGTAAACGCCAAGTTTACCTCGATCGCCTCAAATTCGAGCTCGACATCATTTGTCAGATGGGGTTTCCAGGTTACTTCCTTATCGTAATGGACTTCATCCAGTGGGCGAAGGATCACAATATTCCCGTGGGCCCGGGGCGAGGTTCTGGTGCGGGCTCGCTCGTGGCCTATTCACTCTTGATTACCGATCTTGATCCCCTGCAATACGATCTGCTTTTCGAACGCTTCTTGAACCCAGAGCGGGTTTCGATGCCGGATTTCGATATCGACTTCTGTATGGAAACGCGCGATCAGGTCATCGGCTACGTCGCCGACAACTACGGCCGCGATGCGGTGTCCCAGATTATCACCTTCGGTACCATGGCAGCGAAAGCGGTGGTGCGTGATGTCGCGCGGGTGCAGGGAAAATCCTATGGCCTAGCCGACAAGTTGTCGAAAATGATTCCTCCCGATCCCGGCATGACCCTCGATAAAGCGTTCGAGCAGGAAGAAGTCTTGCGCGAGTTTCTTGAAAACGACGGTGATGCGCAGGAGATATGGGAAATGGCCCTCAAATTGGAGGGGGTCACTCGGAACGTGGGTAAGCACGCAGGGGGCGTCGTCATCGCGCCGACGAAACTGACCGATTTTGCGCCGATTTATTGTGACGAGACGGGCGGCGGCCTGGTTACCCAGTTCGATAAAAACGATGTTGAAGACGCGGGACTTGTGAAGTTCGACTTCCTTGGTCTGCGAACCCTAACCATCATTGACTGGGCTGTTGAGATGATCAACGACCAGCGCAAAAAACACGGTGAAGATCCGCTCGATATCGCGTTTATTCCACTCGATGACCCTGAGACCTTTGCGTTACTGAAGCGCGCCGAAACGACCGCGGTGTTCCAGCTAGAATCCCGCGGCATGAAAGATCTGATCACCCGTCTCAAACCCGACAACCTCGAAGACATGATCGCCCTTGTGGCCCTGTTCCGTCCTGGTCCACTGCAGTCGGGCATGGTGGATGACTTTATCAACCGTAAACACGGCCGGGCAGAAGTGGCGTACCCCGACGCAAAGTACCAGCACGAGAGCCTGCAACCCATTCTGGAGCCCACCTATGGGGTGATCGTCTACCAGGAGCAGGTCATGCAGATCGCGCAGGAACTCGCTGGCTACAGTCTCGGTGGTGCGGACTTGCTGCGCCGTGCGATGGGTAAGAAAAAGCCCGAAGAAATGGCCAAGCAGCGATCAATCTTTGAAAGCGGCGCGAAGACCAAAGGCATCGATGCCGAGCTGGCGATGAAAATCTTCGACCTGGTAGAGAAATTCGCAGGTTACGGTTTTAACAAGAGTCACTCGGCTGCATACGCCCTCGTTTCCTATCAAACAGCCTGGCTTAAAGCGCATTACCCCGCGCACTTCATGGCGGCGACAATGTCTTCTGACATGGACAAGACCGATAAGGTTGTGACCTTTATCGAAGAATGTCGAAACATGAAGCTCAACCTGTTACCACCTGATGTGAATCGTGGCGAGTTTCAGTTCACGGTCGATGACGACAACAACATTATTTATGGCCTCGGCGCGATCAAAGGCTTGGGTGAGGGGCCAATTGAAAGCATTCTCGAGGCCCGTAAAGAGGGCCCGTTCCGAGACCTTTTCGACTTTTGTAATCGCGTCGACCTGCGCAAAGTCAACAAGCGTGCTTTGGAAGCCTTAGTGCGCAGTGGTGCGGTCGATAAACTCGGCCTCAATACGGATATCGACTACGACCGGGCCGTAATGTACGCGGCGATCCCCGAGGCGGTGAAAGCCGCGGAACAAAGTGCAGCGAATGCCAATGCTGGCATGATGGATCTGTTTGGCGAAGTGGTGCCCGGCTCTGAAGCCGATTCCGACCCCTATATGGATTTCCGCAAGGTTCGTCGTTGGAGCATGAAAGTGCGTCTCGAAGGTGAGCGCGATACGTTGGGGCTGTATCTCACTGGGCATCCCATTGACGAGTATGACGATGAATTACGTTACTTCGTCAGCAGCCGCTTATCCCAATTAAAGGCGGATAAAGGGAATCAAACGGTGGCTGGCCTGGTGGTCGCGTTCCGCGTGATGAAGACCAAACGCGGCGATACGATGGCCTTTGTCACGCTCGACGACCGCACAGGCAGACTCGAAGTGGCCTTGTTTTCGGACGCCTACACCGAGCACCGGGAAAAGCTTCAGAAAGACGCACTGCTCGTCATCGATGGTCAGGTCAGCCGGGACGACTACAACGGTGGCTTGAAGATGCGCGCCGATCAAGTACGCGGCTTGAACGAAGCGCGAGAGGCCCGAATTTCTGCGGTAGAGCTGCAGCTGGAGCCCGCAGACCTCGAAGGGGCGGGTATTCAGCAGCTTCAGACCTTGATTCAGCCGTTTAAAGCCGAACGCTGCCCCCTGATCGTCCGTTACCGTCGAGAAGATATGCGCGTCGCGCTCCCTTTGGGCGCGGGCTGGCAAGTCGCGCCGAGTGATGAGTTGTTGCAGAATCTTCGCGGACAATACGGCCATGATCGCGTCCAGTTGCGCTATGGTCACTGAGGATCAGCACCTATTGGTGTTAACACACTAGGGCAGGAATGATAGACTTGCGCCTCTTTTGGGGGTGCGATCAGGCCCCGGGCTATGGAAGCGCGCCAACATGGGCGCCATTAAGGTAATCAGCAACTATGAATCTTAATTATCTGGACTTTGAGCAGCCGATTGCGGAACTTGAAGGCAAGATTGAAGAGTTGAAGCTCGTCGAAACCGACAACGCATTGAATATTTCGGAAGAAATCGAGCGGCTTAAGGAAAAGAGTCTCAAGCTGACGGAAAGCATTTACTCAAACTTGAGCCCCTGGCAGATTGTTCAGGTGGCGCGACATCCCCAGCGTCCTTACGCGTCGGACTACATTTCTCGGGTCTTCGATGACTGGGATGAGCTGCACGGCGACCGCCACTTTGGTGACGATCATGCGATCATCGGAGGCATAGGCCGACTCGATGGTAAGCCGGTCATGGTCATCGGTGAAGAAAAAGGCCGCAGCGTGAAAGAGAAGGTCTATCGCAACTTCGGTATGCCGAAACCCGAAGGCTACCGCAAGGCGCTGCGTCTGATGGAAATGGCTGAACGCTTCAAGCTGCCCGTGCTGACCCTCATCGACACACCGGGTGCCTATCCTGGCATCGACAGTGAAGAGCGTGGCATCAGTGAGTCCATTGCTCAGAATCTGGCGGTCATGTCCCGCCTGCGCACCCCGATTATCTGCACCGTAATTGGTGAAGGCTCTTCTGGTGGCGCCTTGGCGATTGGGGTGGGTGACCAGCTCAATATGTTGCAATACGCGACTTACTTCGTTATCTCTCCAGAGGGTTGCGCGAATATCATCTGGAAAACCGTTGAAAAGGCGCCGCTTGCTGCGGAAGCCATGGGCGTGACCTCCTCCGTGCTGGAGGAGCTGGATATTGTCGATGAGACGATTCCCGAGCCGCAAGGCGGGGCGCATCGCAATATTGAAGGCATGTGTGCCACTCTGAAGGAACGACTGATTGCGCAACTAGAGGGTTTGCAGGCGCAAGACATCGACACCCTGCTCGAAAAGCGCTACGAGCGCTTGATGAGTTACGGCAACGGCCCCGTATAAGTCACCTCTGCCACACAACACATCTAAAAGCCGCTCTTCGAGCGGCTTTTTCATTTTCGCGACAGCTATTAGTGACGGCCAGTGCTTCAGTCGTGTGGGAAGCCTGTGACGTTGTCGGAGCCACCCACAAGGAACTCGAGACCATCCTCGTCTGCGTGCGCTGCGCCTGATTGCGCTTTTTTCCTGCATTGAGCTGCGTATAATGCGCGGTTCGATTCAGGAATAGCCATGCCGACGACACCCTCCTTTGATAGCGAGCAGGCGCTGAAAACCTGCTATCAGATACTGGACACCCTCAGTGCTCGCCAGCGTACGCGGCTGCAACCCACATTGACCTTTATTGAGCAGCGCCTGGCGCGTCAGCAGCCTGCAGATCGCAAGCTTGGCAAGTTGCTCGATGAACTCCAAGCGCTGCTGCAGGCGCGGGAAACTCGTCGCCAACAATTACCCGAAATTCGCTACCCTGAAACCTTACCTGTCGTCGGTCGGCGTGAAGACATCGCCAAAGCGATTCAGGACAACCAGGTCGTGATCATTGCGGGCGAAACGGGCAGTGGCAAGACCACCCAGATTCCTAAAATTTGTCTGGAGTTGGGGTTTGGTATTGAAGGGCGAATCGGGCACACCCAGCCTCGCCGTATTGCAGCGCGCACTGTGGCCAGCCGTATCGCAGAGGAGCTGGGTGTGGAGCTCGGCGGGGTTGTTGGCTATCAGGTGCGCTTCACGGACCACAGTGATCAGCGCACAGCAATCAAACTGATGACGGACGGGATATTACTCGCGGAGATTCAGGCCGACCCCTTATTGCACGGTTACGATGTATTGATTATCGACGAGGCGCATGAGCGCTCGTTGAACATCGATTTTTTACTTGGCTACCTAAAACAGCTTCTCCCTAAGCGCCCTGACCTCAAAGTCATTGTGACCTCAGCGACCATTGATGTGGCGCGTTTTGCCGATCACTTTAATGAGGCTCCGGTGATCGAAGTCTCAGGGCGCACTTTCCCCGTTGAAGTGCGCTATCGCCCTTGGTCCGACATCGGCGAAAACCTTGCAGAAGCTGTGGTGGCCACCACGGAAGAAATTTTACAGGAGTCGCGGCAGCAGGGCGGAGACATCCTGGTCTTTTTAAGTGGTGAACGGGAAATTCGCGAAGTGTCTTTGGCGCTCAAGCGAGCCCAACTGCCTGCGCTCGAAGTTCTGCCGCTGTATGCGCGCTTGAGCCTCGCGGAACAGAACAAGGTGTTTCAAAGTCATCGAGGGCAGCGCATTGTACTCGCGACCAACGTAGCGGAAACCTCCATCACCGTGCCGGGCATCCGCTACGTGATTGACAGTGGCTTGGCGCGGATCAGTCGCTACAGTGTGCGAACCAAAGTTCAGCGTCTACCGATAGAGCCGATTTCACAGGCCAGTGCAAATCAGCGTAAAGGGCGCTGCGGCCGTGTCAGTGAAGGCATTTGCTATCGCCTGTACGACGAGGAAGATTTTTTACAGCGCCCGGAATTCAGCGACCCGGAATTGCTTCGTACCAACCTCGCGGCGGTGGTCCTGCAAATGTTGCAGATGAAAATGGGACGCGTTGAGGATTTTCCCTTTATCGATCCACCCGATCAGCGCTTGATTAATGACGGCTACCGTCTGCTGGAAGAGTTGCATGCGGTAAATCGTCGCGGTCAGATCACCGCACTCGGTAAGAAAATTCACGGCTTATCTGTCGACCCTCGTTTTGCGCGCATGCTAATTGAGTCCGAGCGGCTGGGTTGCGTCAACGAAGTCCTCATTATCGTATCCGCACTGACCATTCAGGACCCGCGTGAGCGCCCGCAGGAAAAACAGCAAGCTGCGGACGAGAAACATCGGCGCTTTTTTCACGAGCATTCCGACTTCCTGACTTACGTGAATCTGTGGCGTTATGTCGAAGCGCAGCGGCAAGAACTCAGTCAGAATCAGTGGCGAAAACAGTGCAAAAAAGAATTTTTAAATTTTCTTCGCTTGCGAGAGTGGCGGGATTTACACCATCAACTGAAAACCCAAACTAAATCTCTGGGTTTTAAATTGAATGATGAGCCGGCATCCTACGAGCAAGTGCATCAAGCGCTATTGGTTGGGCTGTTGTCCAATATCGGGCGAAAAAATGATGAAGACCAAGCGCGCGATTACCTCGGGACCCGAGGTCGAAAATTCATGATTTTTCCGGGATCGGGTTTGAAGAAAAAACGATTGCCTTGGGTTATGGCAGCGGAATTTATCGAAACCACGCAGCTCTATGCACACTACGTGGCGAAAATCGATGTGAACTGGGTACTGCACGCTGCGGAGCATTTAATTCAGAAAGAGTATTTCGAGCCGCATTACGAGCAGCGTTCTGGTTCCGTCAAAGCCTTTGTGAAAAAGCGGCTTTGGGGACTGGTGCTCTCTGAAAAACAGCGCGTGGAATATGCGAAAATTGATCCGGCCTTATGTCGTGAGCTATTTATACGCTCGGCACTGGTTGAGGGGCAGTATCGCGGCAACGGTCGTTTCTTCAAAGACAATGCTGCATTAATCGAGGAAGTGACACACCTTGAGGCAAAAGCTCGCCGACGCGATATTCTGGTCGATGATCAGCAACTTTTTGCGTTCTACGATGCCCGTATCCCGGAAGCGATTACGAATCTTGCAGGCTTTGAACATTGGCGGAAAACAGAAGAAAAAAGCCAGCCTGAGCTGCTTCGCATGACGCGAGAAGACGTGATGCTGCACGGCGCAGACAATGTTTCCGAACAGCAGTTTCCAGAGCACGTGCGCAACGGCGCACTGACACTGCCGGTGCGTTACGAGTTTGATCCGACCCGCCAAAACGATGGCATGAACGTGCTGGTGCCGGTGGGGGTGTTGCATCAGATTCAGGCCCAAGAGCTCGAATGGCTCGTTCCTGGCCTGCTGACAGAGAAGTGCATCGCGCTGGTCAAAACGTTGCCGAAGCAGCTGCGCAAAACCATGGTGCCGGTGCCGCATTTTGTCGAGCGGGCCTTGGCCAGAATGACACCGGGTACAGGCCTGTTGCTGGAGGCGTTAGCGGAGCAGCTTAGCGTACTGAGCGGAACGCAGATTCCAATGGACGCCTGGCAGCCCGAGAAACTCGATGCGTTCTATCACGCGAATATCGTCGTCCTAGATGAGCGCGGCAAGCACTTGGATCAGGGGCGAGATCTCGAATCGTTGCGTGAGAAATATAAAGCCCGGGTTCAGGAAACGCTCGAAGACGTGGGCAGTGATATTGAAAAAGAGGGCATTCAACGCTGGGACTTTGGTGAATTACCCGAGTTTGTGGAGTTGGCGCGCGGGCAGGTGAAAGTAAGAGCCTACCCGGCATTACAAGCCAACACGCGCACGCGCGCGGTTGATCTTAAAATGACGGACAACCCGATCGAGGCGGCGGTGCAAACCAATGTTGGCATCTGTCAGCTCGCCTTAAACGAACTCGGCGAAACCGCCCGTTATGCACGCAAGCAGTTACTGCGCAACAAAGACGTGGGTCTGACCTTGGTGGATATGGGCAGTCGCGAAGAGGTGGTGGATGACCTGCTGCTCGCGGCGGTGCGTCAGGTCTGTTTTGGCGGAGCCGCGTTGATTGATGTGCGCGAACCTGAGGCGTTCAAGGAACGAATTCGCCAAGGCCGGGCAGAGATCGTCGCCCAGGCAGAAGCCCACGCGGCCGTGCTCTTGCAGTGCCTGGCAAAGGTGGTGGCGATACGAAAGCAGATTAAGTCGAGCCGAAATGCGTTGGCGATGGCACTGTGTTTCGGGGATATCCAGACACAGCTGAATAATCTGTTCTATCGGGGCTGCCTGTTCGAGACGCCGTGGGAGTGGGTGCAGGAGTGGCCCCGGTATATGGACGCGATTCTCGTGCGGATGGAAAAAGCACCACAGAAGCCGCAGGCCGATCGCGTGGGCATGCACAGTGTGCAAGCCCTCTGGCAGCAGCATGAAGATCGCGTGCAGAAGCTCGGCAAGGCGGCGTACCTCGCAGATGCGCCGTGGCAGCAGTATCGCTGGATGCTGGAAGAGTTCCGAGTGTCTCTGTTTGCACAAACTCTCAAGACGCGTGTCCCTGTGTCTGAAAAACGCTTGAAAAAGCTGTGGTCAGAGCTGGGCTAGGCCTGAATGTCATTAAAAACGCGGTAACAAAGTGCTACACACTGCGCGGTGCCTTGCGTGTAGAATGTCGGGCTTAGATTAACCTTCAGGTGAATATGAATTTCCGAATTAGTGCCGTAATCCTGCTCGTCCTGGTGTCGCTCGGTGGTTGTGCCAGCCAGCAACAGGCCGAAGCACCGGTTGCCGTCGACCCTTACGAAAAGTACAACCGTGCGGTGTTCTCATTCAATATGACGGTGGATCGCTGGTTCATGAAGCCCGTCGCCAAGGGCTACGACGCCGTTGCCCCTGAGCCTGTGCAAACCGGGGTGAGCAATTTCTTCGACAATATCGGTGAAGTCGGCAATATTGCCAACGATGTGCTGCAGTGGAAGTGGAAGCAGGCGGGGAATGATACAGGCCGGCTTCTGGTGAACTCCACTCTGGGCATTGCCGGAATTTTTGATGTGGCCAGTAAAATGGGGCTGCCCGAAAATGAAGGTGAAGACACCGGGCAAACGCTCGCGCGCTGGGGTGTGAAACAGGGGCCTTATATCGTACTGCCTTTCCTCGGCCCAAGTACCGTGCGTGAGGGCCTCGCGCTGCCGGTGGACTGGTATGTGTTTGACCCCGTATCTCATGTAGACCGTCAGGCTGTGGTGAACTCCCTGTTTGCGTTGCGCCTGACGAACAACCGTGCCGAGCTGTTCGAAATTGAAGAGCTGGCGTCCGGGGATCTGTACATTTTTATTCGTGATGCGTATCTGCAAAGAAGGGAATATCTGGAGAGCGACGGTCAGGTGACCGCCGGTTACGAAGACGACTTCGGCGATGACGACTGGTAGCGCCGCCGTCGCAAGCGCTAACGCAGGACTTCGGTAATCTCGAGGCCGAGCAGGCAGCTGCTGGAGCTGTCATCGGGCTGAGAGACGACCCGTGTGACCTCGGTCATGGCTTCCAGCATTGGGGCGTGACCATGTGCCGATGCGATGCATACCTTCAAGTTTGTACCCACGGGTAGAGCGGTATCGAGCTCTACCAGCATGCCCCCTCCACTCAAATCCCGGCAAACACCTTCGTGCAGGGTGGTGCCGTCTTGCACTTCGATTTGCGCAGGAGTATCAATTTTCATTCTTATGAAGCTGCGTTTTTCCTGGTAGTCTCGGCTGGCTGAGCTCATAGGGTCTCCGCATTTATTGTTGGGCGCGCAACGATTGTTGCGACGGGGTTGGAGCATGCTGTGGCCATGCCCGATCACTGCGCGAGATGCGACACGCAGCTTCTAACAAAGGTATACCATAATGGCCGATTTTGGTAGCGGAAAGGGCGGGACAAGCGGGGTGGAAGCCGGGCTCCGTGTTGCCGGAGCCCGGGTAGCGACTATTCGAGCGTTTCGGTGATGACCTGGTCGATCACGTGGATAATACCGTTGCTGGTGTAAATGTCGGCCGTGGTGACGACCGCGCCCTGAATTTGCAGTTCGCCGTCGACGATGGCGATGCTGACGTCTTCGTCTGCTGCGGTGTTCGCGCTACTTCCATTGAGTGTCATGGCGGTGATGCTGTCGACTTCCGCGCCAATGATGACGTGTTGGAGCAAGACGCCCTGAAGCGCATCGGTGTCAGCGAGCAGCCCGGTCAGTGTCGCCTCAGGTATCAAGGCAAAGGCGTCGTCGGAGGGGGCAAACACCGTGTAAGTTTCGCTTTCATCCGCGAGCACGCTATCCAGCCCAGCGGCTTGCAGTGCCGTCACCAATGTCGTGAAATTACCGGCTGCAATGGCGGTTTCAACAATGTTGTTACTGGGGGTGCCGCGATCTGCAGGGGGTTGCAGCACGGTATCAATAACGTGGATCACGCCGTTACTGGCTTGAATGTCTGTGACGGTGATTGTGGAAAGGTTCAGTAGCAGGTCGTCGCCACTCAACGACAGCGCCGCTTCATCGCCGTTGGCCATTTCGATCTTCGAACCCGCACTGGCGATGGCCGCGGTGGCTTCGACCGCTGCGCCACTGATCAGGTGGTATTGCAGAATATCGGTCAGTTGGTCGGTGTCGGAGAGTAGGGCAGTGATGGTGTCTTGCCCTAGTTTATCGAAAGCGTCGTTGGTGGGCGCGAAAAGCGTGAGTGTCGCGTCCTCGTCGTCCAATGCGCCAACCAGGTCTGCAGTTTGTGCTGCTGTGACGAGCGTAGAAAATTGAGCGTCAGCCGTTAAAGTCCCGGCGATGGTGGCTTCGGTTTCCATTGAATCGTCGTTGTCGTCGTCATCGTCACCGCCACAGGCGGTCAGAAGGCCGGCGGTGAAAGTGATGAGTATCAATGTGAATAATCGCTTGCGTAGTTCCATGTCAGAGTCCTCTTAACTCAGGTTATTGTGAAGACCGATACGCCCTCGATACCCAAAGCGGATGAGAGAAAATACACTCTGTACAAAAAATGTCGTCATTTGGTTTGCGGCGTCATCCAGGTGTTATACTGCGCCGTAATTAGGGAGTTGCAGAGCGAGAGTAGCCCGGAAAACAGGCGCGCAAAGACGCGTTGGGGCGTATCGCAGGGGGGCGAATATGACAGACTTGCCGAGCAGTGTTTTGTTGGTGGATAGCGACGGCGCTTTCGCTGAGGACGCTTCCCGCTTCCTGGAAGCACACGGTTATCTCGTCACACATTGCGACAGTCTGAACGCGGCGAGGTCCCGCTTGCGCGGTCGCAGCCCCGATGTGGTGATGACTGAAGCCAACCTCACGGACGAAAGCGGCTACACCCTCCTGCAGGTGATCAAACAGTCCGACCCTATGATCCCGGTCATTTTCTGCAGCGCCCCCGCGTCAGCCAGCGATGTGGTGGAGGCCTTACGCGCGGGTGTCACAGATTACCTTTTAAAACCCATCGAAGATTTTGACGTCATGCTCAGCGTGCTCGACAAGGCGCAGCGTTGGGCCCGCTTGGAGCGAGAGCACGCGGAAGCTCAGCGTGCGTTACTCAAAATGAACCGCGAGCTGAACCAGAGCCTGTACGAACTGGAGCGAGACCAGAGCGCGGGCAGGATGGTGCAGCAGAAGCTTTCCCCTCTCAGTCCCGTCGTCTACGGTGATTTTCAAGTCAGCTATCGCATCGTCCCCTCACTTTACTTGAGTGGTGACGCGATTGATTATGGCCTGCTGAATGGGCGCTATCTGGCGTTTTATCTGACGGATATCGCGGGACATGGCTCGGCATCGGCTTTCGTGGCTGTGTGGGTGAAACAGCTGGTTCGCTCCTTTTTCCGCGATCAGCGTATATTCCACTCTCGGCGCAGCTTCATCGAGGATGCGCCTCGCCTGATGCAACTGATCAATCGCGAGCTGTTGAAAAACCAGATAGGGACGCATCTCACCTGCCTCGTGGGGGTGATCGATACGCACACCAACGAATTGAACTATGTGGTGGGCGGGCACTTGCCCCTGCCTATCCTGGTCACTGAAAGCGGCGAACAGGTCCTATCGGGACGTGGCAAGCCCCTAGGTTTATTCGAGGATGCGAACTGGGAGCTAAACACGGTAGAATTGCCGCCGAGTTTTTCGCTGTTGGTGTTCTCGGATGGTGCTCTGGAGTTGATGGATGCGCCGGGACTGGTGGAGAAAGAGTCGAGCCTGACACGCCTAATGGCAGCAGCCAAACCGAAGACGCTGGCTGAAGTGGCTCAGGGCCTGGCACTGGAAAAGGTGGACACAGTCCCCGATGATGTTGCTATGCTGTTAATAAGGCGTGATTGACGCAGGCCAGTCCGATGTGGGCTGACGAATACGATGAGTGCGGGAATCCGAGTATCAGGGTGTAGTGCACAATGAATACAGGTGTGATTAAAGTCGCGGACAAAGACGGTGTCTTTGTTATAAAAATGTCAGGCGATGTTCGCTTGACCTTAAGCTTGTCATTTGACGCATTTATTCAGGACATGTTTGCGTCTCCGAATTTCTGCTCCGTCATCTTCGATCTGAGTGATGCGCAGGCAATTGATAGTACGACCTTAGGGCTGATGGCCAAGATTTCGCTTGAAGGGCGAGCGCTCGATTACATGGACCCTCTCGTGATTTCTACCAACCCCGGGATTACTCGCTTGTTGGATTCGATGGGGTTTTCCGAAATACTGCAGATCGTGGAGTCGGCGGATATCCGCCATGAAAACTACAGAGTCCTGCCGGAAGAGGGCGATGTGGACGAGCACGCTTTAAAAGCCAAAGTGCTCGAAGCGCATCATTGCTTGATCGAACTGGATGATCGCAATGGCGATGCGTTTCGTGAATTGATTCAGACACTGGAGAGCAGTAAGTAAATGAAAGGCCTGTTGTATAAGTGCGGTGTGGTGGTGCTTTTCGCTGTGTTGCTGTCTGCTTGTGTGTCCAGCGTGCGCACGACCGTCACCACCTTTCGCGGGGAGTCACCGGTGCCGCCCGATGCGCGTATTGCGGTGGTAGCGCCTGAGCGTGTAACAGGTGCAGAAGAGTTTGATCCCTTGGTGTTCGATTATTTTAAACAGCGCACCGCCCAACACTTTTCAGACCGTGGCTACACCGTGGTGAAAGACGCTGAGCAGGCTGACTTTGTTGCCAGTTTGCAATACGACACCGTGCGTCAAAAAAAGAGTGATTCCAACTCGAACGTCTATGGCTCGGTCGGTTATCGCTACGGATACGGGTCGGTGGTCCTGATGGACGGCTACGACAGGGACCAGTTCGAGTTTGCTCGACATATCAAGCTTTCAATCGCGAAACAGAATGCTGGGGATGAAGAACCCGTATTGAGCCTCGCTGCGGTCAGCTATGGCCAGTGTGAACATTTGGCCTCCGTGTTTGATGCCATGCTCGACGCGGTGTTTGAGCATTTCGACGCAGCAAGTGGTTCGGTATCGACCAGTTCGTATAAAAGCAAGCGACCCTGCGAGGCGTAATTTGTGGCCTGTCTTAAACACAGCGTGAACGGCAATCTTGTCGGCATGATCCTTCTCGAGGGGGCGGCCACAATAGGGCGTTCAACCGAAAATACTATCGTGCTTGACGATCCCACTGTCAGCCTGCGCCATGCGAAGGTAGAGCAGCGCGATGGGCAATGGTGGGTATCCGATTCCGATTCGACCAATGGCGTCCATATTGCGGGTAAACGAATCCCCGAGCACGCTCTGGAAGAGGGGCTGGTGTTTACCTTGGGCACCCACAGTTTTGAATACAGCACGTCCCCCGCAGACTCCCTGGATAAAACGCTAAAAATCAAAAAAAGCTGGATACCAGGTGTGTATTACACAGAGTAGCGCGTCGCGTTTGCCCCACCCGAAGCGTCTCATCTGGCTGAGGGCGCAATGTCGATGCTGACCAGTCACAGTGTCGTTACGCGTGTCGGTGTTCGCGCCGTCTCCTTTCTTACCCGCATCAATTTTCGTCAGTGGCTGCTCATTAGTACGGTGCTATTTTGCATTTTACCCGTGCACCTGAACCGCTATACGCTCCTGGACCGGGTTCAACTCTATATTGAGGCGCGTTTGAGCGGTATTCAGCGAGGCCCCGCCGAAACAGCCATCGTGGCGGTTCCCGATGATTTAATGGCCAGCTGGGAGCGTGATTTTTACGATACCGATGCGCTATCGGCTATCCTCGCGAATATTTTGCATGCGTCGACAGCGGATATTGCGCTGTTGTTACCCCAACCACTGGCGCTTGCGCCCAACGCGCTCGATACCGAGGTGGCAGAAAGCCCCAGCACGGCATCGGAGGCCGTGCGCCTTGTGCAGAAAAAACGGTATCTTGAAGCATTATTAACAGACCCCAGGGTCCATGTCGGGTTGCTCCCTGAGCCCCGTCAGCGCCATTCATTGGAGCCGAATTCGGCCATCGCTGAGTTCAGCCAACGCGCAGACTGGTTCCAGCATCGCTGGTTCTACGCGTGCCGCTACTGTGTCGATGAAGAGCAGGCGCTCAGTGTGATGTTGGTTTTACGCGAACGTGTGCCAGCACTGTTTTGGCGACACCCAGGCGGCCAGCAGCCGGGCCTGCTCGCCACATTGTTGGCGGACGACGAGATCAGCTTGCCGCCAGGTCGCTTTGTTGCTGCACACAGGGAGCTCAGTGGCTACCACGCCCGTACCATTAATCTCGATGTGGTCGAGGCTAAATTGGTCAGTGCCTTCCCGCAAACCGTCATCATCGGTCCGTCCTCACAGGCTGAAGCGCTGCAGGCGCTCGCCGACATGCATTACAGCCTGCTTCACCAACAAGCTTATGCGCAACTGCCTTGGGCGGAATATGTGCTACGCGGGCTGCTGGTGCTGGTGACCTTGTACCTCTGCTACCTCCACTACCGATGGCGATTGAGAGCCTGGCGCTTCTCTGTGCTCGGCGCCGGAGCGGCGCTCCTGATTGGTAGCAGCCTCTATCTGGCACTGGCAATGTCATTGTGGTTATCCGTGACCATCGTGTTGATCTGGGGCACCTTGATCAATGTGTTGATGGGCTTCTGGTTGCGTTTGCGTGAACAACACCGTGCTCGAGAACGCCATCTTTCCGAGGCGCTCATCGAAGGCGCTTATATTCTCGACGAGCAACGGTATTTGGCTCAGGCCATTAATCTGTTGGCGCATCATCCTGATCCAGATAGCCGCGCGGCTCGCATTCAGCAATTGAGCGACAAACTGGTTCAGGCCGGGGAGACCGAACAGGCCATCGCGCTTCTGGCGAGCACGGTTGAACTCAGCAATGGCGACGCTCGATTACGAGATCGCTTGCGCACATTACGCGCGACGCGCGGCGGGATTGGGCCCTTGGCGCAAACGCAGGCTCGCAGCGATGCGCCCAGAGCCAATGACATGCCCGACATGCTTGGGCGCTACCAACTGCAGAATGAACTCGGGCGCGGCGCCGCAGGTATCGTCTACTTGGCCTATGACCCGGTGATCGCACGAGAAGTCGCCGTCAAGGCGCTGGACTCCAGTCGTTTTACCGACGAACAGGCCGATGGCTTGCGCGCGAGGTTCTTCCGCGAAGCGGAGGCAGCCGGGCGCCTGATGCATCCGAATATTGTTGCGGTGTATGACGTGGGTGAGGAGCGAGATCTGGCTTACATCGCCATGGATTATGTGCCAGGGCGACCGCTCAGCGATTTTGTCAGCGCAGAGTCGCTGCTGCCTGCGGCAACGGTCTACCGAATCGTGTATGAAGTGGCTCTGGCCCTAGCCTATGCGCATGAGAAATTGATTGTGCACCGAGACATCAAGCCCGGCAACGTGATGTTTGTGGAGGAGCCTTTCACGGTAAAAGTCGCTGACTTTGGTATCGCTCGCCTGTTGGACAACTCACGCACGAGCACCGGGGAGATTCTGGGCAGTCCCCTGTACATGGCCCCAGAACAATTACGTGGGGCGCGCGTGGGGCCAACCGCTGACATATTCAGTTTGGGGGTCACGTTCTACCAGTTGCTTTCTGGTTCCCTGCCGTTCAATGGAGACAACCTCGCCAGCCTGACTTACGAAATCATACACAACAAGCACCGCAGCGTGCGCTCGGTAAGGAAGGACTTACCTGCCAGCGCAGCCCGCATCGTCAATCAATGCCTGCAGAAGGCGCCGAACGACCGCTATGAAAGCGCTGCGGAACTCGCGGTTGTGCTCAAGAAAGCGATCAAGCGCGATTTTCCAGCGGAGGCTCGACGCTACGGTATTGTCTAGGGCCTGTTGACACTCTTTTCATACGCTCTGCTGGAATCTGTATTTCCAGACTGCAAGGCGCTTTGAGCGGTGGTTTAGCGAGCTAAATGAGTGAAAAGCAACGCAGCAGGGTGGAAATACAGACCCAGCCCTTCGGGTTGGCAACAGAGCGCATGAAAAGAGTGTCAACAGGCTCTAGCGTGCTTGGCACTCTCTTATAAAGTGTTATTATTTGGGCTGATTTTTCGTTAAGTATGAATAATAAAGAGAGAGAACCCATGCGGCATATTAAATCCTTACCCATCGCGTTGCTGGCCACTGCACTGTGCAGCTTGGTGTTGGCGGCCTGTTCCCGTCAGGAGGCTTCGACGCCTGAACCTGAAGCGTCTGCTGACGCCATCCCTGTGAGCCCGATTGAGGTCAGTGCGGAGTCGTGGGGAGAACTCAACGGCGAAACCGTGACGCGTTACACCTTGGTCAATGAGCACGGCATGGAGGTGCGTATCCTGAACTGGGGTGCCTATGTGCAATCGATCCGTGTACCTGACAGAGAGGGCCAGATTGAGGAGGTGCTGGTTGGGTATGATGACTGGGACGCCTATCTCAATGATTGCTGCTACGCTGGGCCGATTGTAGGGCGCTTCGGGAATCGAATCGATCAGGCGCGCTTCACCATCGACGGTGAAACCTATCAGTTGACGGTCAACGACGGCCCTAACCAGCTGCATGGCGGCGTCAAAGGCCTGCACAAGCGTATGTGGACGGGGAAAATTGTAGACGGTGGTGTTGAGCTGAATTACCTGTCTGCTGACGGCGAAGAGGGTTACCCCGGTAACCTCGATATCACCGTGACTTATACCTTGGACGACAGTAATGCCCTTACCGTGTCCTACAGCGCTACGACCGACAAGGCGACGCACGTTAACTTGACGTCGCACACCTACTTCAACCTCAGCGGCGATCGCAAGCGCAACATTGAGGCGCACGAGTTGATGATTGCGGCAGATCACATCAGCGAGGTGGATGACGAGCTGATCCCCACTGGGCGGGCCCTCGATGTCGCGGATACGCCGTTTGATTTCAACACGCCAACGGCGATCGGTGAGCGCATTCGCGTTGAAGATGAACAATTGAAGAAAGGGGGGGGCGTCGATGCAACGTATGGCGGATACGACCACAACTGGATCTTTGCCCAGGCCGATGGCCGACTCCGACGTCAAGTGACCCTATTCGAGCCTGAAAGTGGGCGCTTCCTTGAGATATACACCGAGGAGCCAGCGATCCAATTCTACTCTGGCAACTTCATGGATGGGTCGATGATTGGGCGAGGTGGGCGCCCCGTGCAGCACCGAGAGGGGCTGGCGCTGGAGCCGCAACACTTCCCCGATAGCCCAAACCAGGATCACTTCCCTTCGACACGGCTTGAGCCGGGTGACACCTACAGCACGCAAAGCGTCTACCGCTTCAGCGTTTTGGATTGACCAAAGGTTATCCTCCCGTTGTTTAATAGGTCGATATAGAACAATAGTTTAAAGAGAGTGAGCTCTAAAGCTGGGGCCACTCCTTTATGTTGACTGCTGGCAGCTCAACGAGGAGTCGATATCACCGAAGTTCGCACCATCACGGAAACTTGGGCCGCGATTTTAAAAGTCCGGGGTGCGACAAATCGAATACTTCATTTCATCCTTCTGCCCAGGTTTTCTTAGATATTGCGACCAGCCTCCCGTTTATTAAGAAAAATTTAGACCCAGAGTTAATAAGTTGAGAGCGAGTGTGTTTTAAAGGGTAATAATAAACCTATCTCATCGCCAACTAGTCGTGTTGCTACAGGCTTTAGTTCCAACTTTTAGCCCTTTTATCTTTTGAATTGTGTTTTCAACTTTTGATTTTGGAGACAATTCTGAGTTTACCGCCACAAAACCTCCCAAATGATGCTTTCATTTAAGTTTTGGCTATATTTACTTATTGTTTGTATGATGTATGTGTAGATGCTAAGTTATAGGTTGCCTGCATTTGCATGTTCGAGACATGCAAGGACCCTCTAGAGGATTCGTCTCTGCTGTTGTTAAACGGATAGGGCCATAGCGTATTGACGTTCTAGATTAGTTAAGACAATAAAACTGGACTCATACAAATGAAAATTTACATCGCTGCGCTGATGCTGGCTGTCGTCCCGACAGTTGGTATCGCTGCGCCTGAACGCCCGATTATTGACCGAAGCATTCATATGGCCGAAGGTCATGTTCCCGGTGGTGCTAACCGCCATTGGCTAAACCCTTATGTCCCCCCCCTCACTACGAGTAAAGACGGTCGAATTGGCCTAACGCACCGGCCGTATCGTGGAATCTTTTTTCGCCTGTTAAAGCCGGAAAAGATTCAGGTCCCTTTTCTTGAGTCTCCTGCAGGCATGGAAATCATGAATCATGCGGAATACCTGGATGAAATGCGCCCGAGTGGTGAGATTCCCATGCGTGGCAATCAGGTGCACATGACCCTGTGTGACCCGTCGGCGGAAATGGCTCATGACCCTGCGCTTGCCCCGGCAAGAGAAAATGCCAACCCGTATATGTGTGGCGAGGGAGGCAACGATGATTGTTATGACCTGGTGGTTATCTCCATGCAGGCGAATAATCATTTAGGTGGTACGCAAGTGCATGTGCGTGTTGAAAACCCAAAAACGCTTGATGCACGCATTGCTGAAATCACGGTTGGCGAAACTACCGTTGGCCCAACCAACTTTGGTGGCGCATCGTTTTTTGAGCCAAGTATTACCGGCGACGGCCATTTAATGGTTTCGCGAACGGATAATGCACAAATTTCATGGCGCCATCCCGATGGTGGAACTCGTAGTGTTGAGTCTGACATCGTTTATTACGTTAACGATAACCCTGACAACTTCGAGGCTTGTGACGTTAATCAGTTTACCGATCGATATCCAATCGGCCACGCGCCTTTCGACGAAACGATTAACAATCGTTACGGTTTTGCGATGCAGCCGTTTGAGGTTGTAGATCATCGTGGTGACAGATTCATTCTTCCTGATGGTTATGGCTTTGGCACCTATCCGTGGATCGATAAAGATGGAGCGAATATAACCTTCACCTCAATTGGTGGGCGTTTACCCAACTCGGGTTATCAAACGCGTTGTCCTGAAGAAATTCGAACGCTTTATGGCGGTTGTACAGACGGTGCAGAAAACTCGCCATTAAACGGTCGCACGCTTTTAGGCTTGTGGACGCGCGGTAAAATGGTGTTGTTAGATAATATGATCAACCATATGGATCATATGGAAAATGTTCGCCATAGTTCCCACAGCGATGTATTGCTTTATGAGCCAAATGCTTCTGACGATGGGTATAAACGTGTGGGGGATACCCGCAGCCGTGAAATCGATGTTATGCCTAACGGTAACGTGCCGAATAGTAGTTTTTTTGATTCGAATGAACACCGCTTTAATATGTTTAGCAACATGCGTCCGGTAAGTTTTGCCGACGTGACCTGGTTAATGAGTACGGGCCGTTCCAGCGACGAAGTGGTGTTTGATGATTATTTGAATGCGAACGGTTTTATCGTCTCCCATATGGTTCAGCAGCTTCGCTTTAATACCCAGTATCATGTGAAAGCCGCACTTGATGGGGCTTTGCAAAACTCGGCAACTTCGCCGTATTGGAACAAGCCACTACTGGCTGAAATGACGGGGGAAGGTCGTGTTGAAATTGTTGCCAATGGAGGATTCACCGGTAAAGGTTACTGGATGGATGAGAATATCGGGTTGAGCTACGATATTACCGCGCAGCCTCAAAACGTGCTGGGCAGCCCTTGGTACTACGGTATTTTTGTTGATAGCCGCGATAACGTCGGAGAGCGTGTATTAATTACCTTCCCTGACGCTTCTGAAATTCGTTTACGCGGGAATAGTACGATTGTATTTGTGAATGGTGCTGGTAACGAAGTGCACAGTGTCGATACAGTTGTTGCAATTCCTGACACTGGTTGGGCCCACTTAGCATTCCAGCTAAGTCTGGGTAACACTAGTATTGACACCTATGTGAATGGTTACAAAGTTGAAACCTATAATAGCAGTGAAGCTTTATTTGTACTTAGTCCGGGTACCTTGACCCTTGGTGATAACGGTGGCAGTGGCGCTTCTTTCCGTGGTTGGGTTGATGATTTTAAAGTCTTTGCTGAGGTCGTGAATAAAGAAGTGGCCTGTAACCACGCCAAAGGAAGCCTGGCCGGTGTTGGCGTTGGTGCCTCAGCGTTTTGGACTAATCTTGCCGCCAGTTACCCTTCCGCTTCACACGATGAAGTGAGTTCGGTGTTGAGCGCTTCAGGCCGTGGGGCACACGGAAGCTACGTGTGTTATCACGATTACAGTTACGACTACGCTGCCCACTTACAGAATTTTCCTTTTGGTTTAGAGAGCATTCGCGATGCGATCAATTTCCCGGAAGGTCCTTTACTTCAAGACCGCCCGCGCCCCGAATCACGCACCAACCTTTTCTGCTTGAGTTGTCATACAGCGGAGGGGCGTGGCGGGCTTGACCTTGATGCGTTGGCTTTCCAGCCCGGAGTGAACGCCCCTGAAGATCAGCGTCGTCAGCCTTTGCAGCCAGACCCTTATGTTTACGGGAATATTCCTGCAAACTGGTTATCGCCGGGTCTACCATCAGTGGCTCGAGATTCTATGCGCGGCAATGCCTTGAACCTCGATTACCTGCTGCTGGCCGGTTCAAGTGGTGCAACACCAACTCCTGTTCCTACGGTAGCGCCTACTGCAGAACCAACCGCGGCGCCTACAGCTAGCCCAATGCCAGTTCCAACGATAGCGCCAACAGCTGTACCGACACCAATACCGAGGGTTACACCTACCACAACGCCGAGCCCAGCGCCAACAGATACAATTGTACCCACTCCAACGTCATTGATGACCAACAGTGATTTTGAGCAGGGTTTGGCCGGCTGGAATGCTGGTGGCGGCGCTCAGCTTGAATCTATGCTTGTTTACAGCGGCAATTTTGCAGGTTTTATCGCTGGAAGCGGTGGTATCAATCAAGTGCTTCAGCTTCAAGCAAATACTGAATATGAAGTAAGTATTCGCGGGCGTGTTGGTAGTGCAGGTCAGTCCTACTACATTGGTGCGACGAACAATACTACGGGGAGCTTTATACAAAACGCCTTGATCAACTCGACCGAGTACAGCCTGTACAGCTTTACCTTTACCACCAGCGCCAACACCGGTGATCGATATCGTATTTGGATGTGGAACGATGACGGTGGTGACTATTATGTAGATGACTTTATAATTAATGCCATTAGCACTCCGACGCCAGCACCGACGGCTGCTCCAACACCGGAGCCAAGTCCTGCACCAACACCGGAGCCGACTTCAGTGCCAACAGCTGTACCTACTCCCATTCCAACACCGGAACCAACCGTAGAGCCAACTTCTGTGCCGAATCCAGAACCTACGACCACGCCAGATTCGTCTATTTGCGCCCCTGATCAGCCGGATTGGATAGATGTCGACATGGTTGTTCTAAGTGAGAAAGGTATGGCCGAACTCCGTGTCGGCGAGATGATCGATCTGGATCACACGATTTACCCAAGTTGCGCCAGCCAGCAAAACGTGACTTACCAAAGTTCAAACTGGAGTATTGCCCGCCCAAGTCGTTCTGGCTTGATTGAGGCAAGGGGGATAGGGACAGCGGTGATTACCGTTGTGTCCAAAGCGGATGCGAGCATTACTGACAGCATTACTCTCGTTGTTCATCCGTAACACGTTTGTAAGCGCTTCTGATAAAGCCGGCTTTGGCCGGTTTTTATTTGGATTCAAAGTTTCGGGGCATTGTGTCAATGGGGGGAGCTTAAATATTTTGGATTATTTTAAGTCTTGGTATGAGCCATTTCTCTTAGTTGCCCCTGGTTTTAAGTTTCACCCGAGCATTCGGATCTTGAATCTACGCAAGAAGACCACGTTTTTCTTCATCTCAATAGGTAAGTTCGAGGGTTAACAGGATTCGTGATTGATTTAGCTAAGACAGCAAGCACCGCCATGGTTTGAACCCAAACAGCGGTGCGTAATGAGATTTACTTTACAAGCTTAGCTAACAGGTTTTTCAAAAGGCGAGAAATACGGCCAACCTTCATACTGTTCGCCTTTTTTGGGGTCAACATCCCACGGCCAGCACTCAAGTTCAAAATGCTGCTTTTCGTGATTTACACGCACAATGCCATACCCCTCAGATTTTAGTGATCTGTCATCAAGGAAGTTGCCCCAGTAATTATTTCTCTTATTGTCCGAGAAATCTGCATAGCTAATCTTAGGGTTAGCAACGGCTAGAACACGCATTTTGTTGCCAAAAGTATCGATAAAATTACCGGTGTTGGGATCGTTGTCTCGCTGGTTTTCGAGCTTGCCCCAGCCGTAAAACCAACGCTGCCAAAACGCCGCAATCGCCGGGCCGGCGAAGAACAGAGGCCCGTCTTCGTAGTCGCTAACACCTTGCCGGCTCAGCGTCGCTAAATGCATGTCGCCGCATAGACCAATAGCGCCCGCATTTTTCAGAAGTTTAACTGCGCGCGTTCGGCCATCAAAAGGGTAACCATTGGCATCGTAGTCAAGTAATGGCTCGCCATTCTCCACCGCCTGTGGTGAGCCCCATACAGAAGCGCAAATACAGACCTTAGGCAAACCCTTATCCATTGTTGCCCAATCTCTTAGGAAATTTTCCTGACGCTCACCCAGTAAATCACCGGTTGCTTGCATAGGGTTGATTTTATCGTTCACTGCAGATTTAAACTTTCTGTCTTCAATTACGGCGAAGCTCGTACCACCATAAACAAAGTTGCCGTAGCCTACCGGGATATCGTATTTAATTGGCGTGGGATCAGGGGAGTCCGGGTTATGGCCTTGCTGCATACGAAACACCATTCTGACCATCGATTTATCATATTTGTAACCACCTTGTTCCTCTTTAGGTAGGTCCGAGTTCAGGCCAGCGTTACCCCATACATTTCCTTGTAAGATATCGTGATCATCGGCCAACATAATACATGGTCGGTTTCGTACACTGTCGCGAAAGGCCCAATACCAAAGGTACCAGCGGTAGAGTGTATCGGTTTTCACCTCGGGTGATTCACGTTCCCAGCGTGTGGGGTAGGTTTCATAATATTGATCACCAACAAACAAATAGATATCCGGATCGTGGGAGTTACAATTCTCACGCACTTCGTTGTGAGGAAAAAATATGTTTTCCTTGGTGTAGCGCCCCAACAGACGCTCTTCCGGGATGCGACGTTCATACTTGATTTCATCGAGACTTTTTGCAGTCGGTATTACACAGGAATACAGCGCAATCTTAAGTTCTCTTGCATCTCCAGGGTCATTAACAACCAAACCATCGTACAAGATCCGGTCTTCTTCGTGTGGGCAGACTATACGGTATTCATAAGTTTTATCTGGGTTCCATGTGTCAACCCGAAACAGGGCGACAAATCCGACTTCAATTTGGCTTACCGGCCCTTTAATCCATTTGGGTTTGCCTTTAACTCTATAATCTAAACGCGCTGTTGAGCACGTGCTAAGGTCGACTGGCATAAATTGCGCAGTCATTTTCATGGTTGTGCGATTGAGGCTGTGCATACAGCCCATGACGGGGCCGAGTTGACGGGTCTCGTCAGCGTCTATTTTTTTACCGCCGGTTGCTACATCACTGATCCACCAGCGGGTGCCTGGCGCTTGTTGCGGAGGTGAAGATAGTAGCATCACTCCACCCACTAATTCTTTCGCGTCAACGCCAGTGCGCACAATAAAACCTAATTCTTCTTGGGTGGTGGCATCAGTAGCAATAAGGCGTACATCAAACTTGCCGTCATTGACTGGGTCGATATGGCAGTCGAGCAGGATTTCTTTGTCTTGGATGGTGCCAATGTTAGCTTTGCCCTTGGTGTCGAAGCTCTCGAAACTCAACGCGTCTTTGGTATCGGTAAAATCGCGGAAGCTTAGCTCCCCATCGGAATTGATAACGGCCATAAAGCCACCGCCTGTGCCAGACGCTCGCTGAGCGAGCGCTGCAGCACGGTAGTCGAGCTTGCCCTCACCGACACCCAATAGGAATCCGGCAAAGCCCGGTTGGTTCTTATCAAGCTGACCAAATTTGGCTTGTATACGTGCAGGTTCGTGTTTGTTGTTAAGGCTTCGTGTCAGGATGGATACAGTACGGACTTCATAGCCCCGACCGCCCTTCAAGCACTCTATGCGTCCGTTGTTTAACTGCCAGTCTTGTAGGCGGTTAGCCCAGTAGGACTCGCCAAGCCATGTCCGAGTGGTGTTCTGTTCTAAGTCGGGCAGGGGAGATACTTCGGTTAATACGCCCCTTTCTCTGGCCGCGCTAGCGGCGATGGACGGTATTAAGCTTACACCAACGCCTGCTGATGCAATTTTTAAGAAATTTCTACGTCGCATTGTATAGGATCCTCAACATGCCTCTTATAATTTTATTTAACGTCTTCGTTGAGGGAAGCTTGCACAATTTTTCCTTTGGCTACTTTAACTATTTATCAGTTAAATTTTTAAAATATAGGCCTGAGGTATACATTTGTAGGGCGATAAACTTCAATATCGTGTTCTTATGGCTTTCTTTACAGTACTGGATAATGTATATCCTCATGCCTTTTAGCTACGACGTGTCAGGACCGCCTTCTTTTAATGCTTTCTGCTGGAACTGCTTGGGGGTTATGCCCGCGTGCTTACGAAAAAAGGTGGAGAAATAGCTAGTGTTTTTAAACCCAACTTCATAAGCTGTCTCGGTCACCGAACGCTCTAAGAGGTAGCTTTTGGCTTTTTCCATTCTGGTTTCGATGATATATTGATTGAGTGTTATTCCATATTTGGCCTTAAAGCTCTTCATTGCGTGAGATTTGCTCACCCCGACAGCTTGAGAAATACTATTGATACTCATTGTATCCTTGTGGTAGTGCGCTAAGACGTGCGATTTTATGCGTTCAACAAGGGCGTCGACGCCCGTTGGTCGGGTCAATGAAGAAATGCTCTTGGCTAAATACAAGCATTCATTGCTGATAAGATCCGCTACGTCTTCTTGCCCATCACAACGATCAATTGCAGTGCCTAAGTCTTCTAGGTGGAGAATGAGGGGTTTGGCAGCACCTCCCAGGTAGATACATGTATCAACGAAAAAGTACATGGCCTCTCTAACCCGTGCTTTTAGCACCTCATCATTGTGTTTTGAAAAGCGGTATAGTGCAGAAACCAGCTGCTTTGCGCGTGGCTCGACAAGGCCTGAGCTGCCGGTACGGATCGCTTCTAGTAACTCTTCTCGTTCTCTGAACGGGTAGCTTTCGTCCAATGAATCCGGATAGAGCTCGCTAATACTGATGCTTCCTGTCCGCGAGGCGTATTGAGCGGAGGCTACTCCTTTGGAGTGAGCGTTATGTGCCTTCAGTTGATCATTTAAATTACGGATATCTTTGAAGGTTGCCCATGCCCAGGCAAAGGCACAAATGCTCGATCCTGCGTAATAAATAGCCCATTGCTGAATGCTACTCCCAATAAAGGCGAACCCGGCTAACACCAGCATTCCAAAAATATATGGCTTTGCCTCGTCCTGCTTAGTACGGAACCAAAGGTAAAGCCCCGGCAGAATCAGTATTACCACGATGACCACACTTTGCAACGAGTAGACATTGTCAAAGTTGAACCAACTGGGTATGGAGGTGCTATCACCAACAGAAGTCAATATGTTCACTTTCTTCAATTGGTAATCGGCCGTAAGCAGATAAAATAGTGACCAGAGGATGCCCAGCACATAACTACCGATGCGAAATGCAGGCGGTAGATGTAATTTGGACTGAATAAAAAGTGCAGTAATTAATGAGGGAAAACCCACGGAAAACAAAAGTAAACTGCCCAGGTAATGTATATAGAGTGCGGTTTCTTGTATGGGTAATATGTTTATGAATGTACTTGCCAAATAGACAATAAAGCTTGTCAAGAACAGGCTGTAGTATAGGTATTCCTGGCCAAGGCGTTCACGCACTAAGGTGAAATATATCAGAGCGACGAGGAAAAATTGAGCGGATATGATAGGTACGATATTGTGGAATACCACAAACCAATCGATAACAATTTTTCCCATATGTTGACGCCTTACTCACCAATAAACTTTGTCGCTGGAGACATACCCAAGAGCGGGCTGTTATTAGACGGATCATAATGCGATCGACCAGGGAATGGAACTAAGGTTTCCTACTTTACGTGGCAGGATAGCTTCCGGAAGATAGCTCAATGGCATCTGGCAAAGGCGTGGGCTCGCGTTCATGACCCCCTGCTTCTGGTCATGCCTTCATTCTCTGTACGTGCGAACCTTAGCTCTGCTCAGAGCCACCCTCTTTCATGCGGAATCCCGTCCAATCCAGCCTGAGCGTAAATTCAAATCTCGGATTTGCTTCGAATATGCTTGCTTTGTCCGGTGGTTTAGCGAGATTTAATAGAGCTATAAGAAATAATAAAGGTGTTTTTAGGTAACTAACGGGCATATGCGGTCGCCGTAGTAAGCCAGGATTCTTGTGCATTGATATTTTGGTTTTTTAGATCAGAGATTAAACATTTCAAATCGAATCTTACGCTTTAAATATGTGGGATTTTAGAGTGAGGTTCCGCCCTATCCGGCCTATTTATAGGCTTTCCAGGGGGTTTGACTTTGTATTCGGGATATTTCTAGATTACGCCTCGTAACTGGGTACCTAGTGCTTGTCTGACAGTAAATAACGGAGGTGTTCCACCTTCGCTTGGCGGATCCTCTAGGTTTTGTAGTGCAGAGCGAAAGCGACTTGTTCGAGCTCACAGCGTACTAGCGCTGAGCCTGGTTGATCCAGTAGATGCCGCTCCCGTTGGGCGGTGCCTATAACAACAATAAATACACGACAGGTCTGAGAATGAGAGGTCACCATGAGAAATAAAATATTCGTTCTGTTCGGAGGGGTCGTTTATTCCACGTTGATATTCGCTCTCCCTGAAGTCCCGGTTATCGATCGAAATGTCCATACGACGGAGAATCGCGAGTATATCCACCCCACTATTCCGGCGATGACAACGAGCGCAGATAGCCGAATTGCCATGTCGCACCGGATGACCGCAGATGGCTTCTTTGAGTTTCGTTTAATGGTGCCGGAAAAAATGGATCGGCCGTTTATGGTGTCCACCCCAGGTACTACGATTCTGAGTCAAGACGGGAATGGCAGTGCCACTGGCGAGGTGTTGGATCATGCTCGTGTGGGGGGAGACCAGATTGCCGGTATTCACTCCTCTCATTCAACCTTGTGTGATCCATCGGGTAATGATGGTTATTCCAATCCAAGGGCCTGTGGGTCGGATGATTGTTATGACTTACACGTGATTCAAATGGATGGTGGTAAAAGGCTGTGGGGTACCGAAGTCATGGTTCGGGTGAGCAACCCCAAGACTGCGCAGGCTCAAATCGCAGAGGTGGTCGCCGGCGAACAAACCCAAGGCCATCAATTTCTAGGGTTCGGCCAATTATTTGAGCCTGTTGTAACCAGTGACGGGCATTTGATGTCTGCACGTAAAGCCGGTGGGCACTTCGACTGGATCGATAGTGTGGGGCAAGCTCACGAGAATACCAATGTTGATAATGTGTATTTTATCAATGACAACCCAGACGCGTTTGAAGCCTGTGACGTGAGGCAGTGGGACAAGGTGCTTCCGCTGAGCCACGCGCCCTACGATACGACCATTAATCAGCGCTATGGCTTTGCGATGCAGTTATTCCGCAATTATGACGGCAGTGTGATTCCCGAGCTTAATGGTGCCGGGAGTGCTCAATTTTGGGGTTCCTACCCCTGGCTGGATAAGGATGGCGACAATATTTCCTTTGTTCGAATTGGTACCGATTTGCTCTCTCGACATGGTGTCGTCAATATGGGGACGCAAGTCCGGTGCGTAGAGGGAACAGGCTGTACCAACCCAACCGCAGCGAGTAGCCAAAATGGCGACTTGTTGCAAGGCAGAGCGATGGTTGGATTATGGACGAGAGGAAAAATCGTTCTGCTCGATAATATGATCAATAACATTGATTACGGTACGAAAAGTGCCGATATCCATCATCGAGAAATTCAACTTTACGAAGGTGAGGCGGGTTGGACACGCGTTGGTGACGGGCGTGATAACTTCATTGGTGAGATGCCGATTACCAGCTCGCGTAATACCAGTTTTTTTGATTCCAATGAACATCGCTTTAATTACCTTCACAATATGAAACCAATCACACCTGCGGATGTGACATGGTTGATGAGCTCTGGGCGTAGCACTGACGAAGTGAAATTCGACGACTACCTAAACCCAAATAGTTTTATCAATGCAAACATGGCGCAGCGGGTGAGCTATCTACCCACGGGGCGCGGTCCACAATCAATACTTCAAAATGCAGCAACTGCTGGCCGTGTAACCTTAGACAATCCCAATAACCCCGGGGCAGGGTATTCAGCCAATGGCGAGTGGGTTCCACCTGCACAAGGCAATGTATTGGGTGACGGTCGAATTGAGCCTGTTGCCAAGGGTGGCATCCACGGAAAAGGTTTTTGGCTTGACGGAAACAACGTGGGAATTCGCTTCCAAATCCCGGCTCAAAGCAGAAATGTCGATGAAAGCCCGTGGTATTACGGTATTTTTATCGATCCGAGGAATAATGTAAGCGGCCAGCGAAGTCTGATCACTTTTCCTGATGGCAGTGAAATTCGTGTTCGAGATAACAATACTATTTTGCTAACCAATGATCAGGGCAACACCGTTCGCGAGGTAGTTTCCTCTCAGCTGCTATCGGCCAACAACTGGAGTCATATTGCGGTGCAGCTTGGTGTACCGGCTAATGATGGTAGGAGAGATGTGACCACCTATGTAAACGGATTTCCAGTAGATCGTTTTAGTTACAGACAGCCTCTGTTTCGTATGCAAGCAGGCCAGTTAACTGTTGGTTTAAGCAATAACTCATCAATCAACAGTTTTACAGGTTGGATTGATGAATTTAAAGTGTTTGCTGAAGAGGTGAATGTTGAGGTGGCGTGTAATCATGCTGCGGGAACCCTGGCTGGGATCAGCGGAAATAATACTTACTGGTCTTCCTTAGCCGATGGTATTGATGTGGCTCAACACCAAACTATTTCAGATTTGTTGTATCTTGAAGGTAAAACTAGCTATGAGCGTTATGTCTGTTATCACGATTACAGTGATGATTATGCCGCGCACTTGGCGAACATTCCGAGTGGGCTAACGAGCATTCGCGATGATATTAACTTTCCTGAAGGTCCCTTACTTGTCGATCAGCCGCGCCCGGATTCTGTCAATAACCCGTTCTGCTTAAGTTGCCATGAAGCCAGTGGTGGTGATGGCTTGGATCTAGAGGCGTTAAGGCTGGATGTTGGTGTCACTGCGCCTTACGATCATCGACGTCAGCCTATGCAGCCTGACCCAGTTGTTTTTGGTCATATTCCTGCAAATTGGTTGGGAGACGGGCTTCCTGCTCAACCAACTGTCGCAGGGCCTGAAGGTTTCCGAATTGACCATTTGTTGTTGGCTAGTACAGGCTCCTTACCAACACCAACACCAACACCAACACCAACACCAACACCAACACCAACAGTCGAGCCGGTACCAAATCCTGCACCTGTCACAGGAAACTTGGTTGAGAATAATGATCTTGAATCGGGCAGCCTGTATCCGTGGGCGGCGGCAAATACCAACGCCTCAGTATCGAGTCGTAATGCGCATAGCGGAACTTCCGCCATTCATATCAATGGCGCAGGGGCAGCGTATCAGGAAATTGCAGTTGAGCCAAATACTCGCTACACGCTAGCGGGCTGGGCTCGGGTTGCGCAAAACGGCCAGAGTGTTTATCTCGGCGTGAAGTTTTATGGCGGTGCCGACACAAGCCATCGTTTTACGTCGGTGAATTATCAACAAGCCTCCATTAGCTTTACGACCGGTGCCGATAACACCAGCGCACGAATTTATGTATGGAATGGCGATGTCAATCAACAAGCTTGGGCCGACGACATTGTCGTGACAAAAGAAAATTTGTTAGCCAACGGCGGCTTTGAAATTGGTGACAATTCAGGCTGGGGTGCCGGTGGTGGTAATGTCAGCATAATCAATAATCATGCTCAGTACGGAGAGTATTCCGCGCATATCGACGGTACGGGCTCAGTGGCTCAAATAATTGATGTTGAACCAAATACGACCTACCGATTGAGTGCATGGGGGCGAGTTGATGATATTGGACAGGCAGTGTTTTTAGGGGTGAGAGATCACGGCTACCCAGAAAGAAACCTGCAAATCACTTCGACAAGCTATCAACAACAATCGATAAATTTTACAACTGGCCCGAGCGCGACTACTGCAAGGATTTACTATTGGTGCGGGAACAGCAGCTATGAAGCCTATGGTGACAGTTTTGTTGTTGCAGAGGTGCAGTAAGGGATTTATGGGAATTATTTATCCCTTGTACTTACCAAATTTATAGGAAGGATAATGAATATACATTTTTTAAGATTGTGTTCTGTCTTGAGTATTTTTTGTGCGGTAGCGCTTAGCGCTTGTGGTGCATCGGACTCAGAAGCCTCAAACGACACGAGTTGTGATGGCTGGGTAAAGGTTACCGGCGTGGACATTGCTCCTGATCAAATTATTGCAGAAGTGGGAGAGACCTTTCATGTAGAGTTTTCTGTCGCGCCTGCTTGCGCCTCTCAACCCAATGTAACGTTTCGGTCATCCGATGGACGTGTAGTAGAGACTATGAACAGTGGCATGATGACCGCGAAAAAGTCAGGTCAGGTAACGTTGACTGTTGTTACCAAAGATGGTGGCTATACGGATACTGTGGAGGTGCGGGTGGTAGATGAAATTACATCGACGCCATCACCCATGCCCACTGTAAATCCGACTACGAGTCCGACGCCGACGCCGACTCCGGCACCGACGTTGACACCGACCCCGACTCCGGCACCGACGCTGACGCCGACCCCGACCCCGACCCCGACCCCGACTCCGGCACCGACGCTGACGCCGACCCCGACTCCGGCACCGACGCTGACGCCGACCCCGACTCCGGCACCGACGCTGACCCCGACCCCGACCCCGACCCCGACCCCGACGCCGACTCCGACGCCGACTCCAACCCCAGTTGTAGGAAATTTACTTGGAAATGGCGATTTAGAGTCCGGCTCAATGATGCCTTGGTCGACCTTAAATACCAACAACTCGCTTACAACCACCAATGTACACGGTGGGGCTTATGCCATCCATATGAACGGTATCGGTTCTGTATATCAAGAGATCTCTATAGAGCCAAACACCACTTACACCTTATCAGGCTGGGTGAGAGTTGGAGCGGACGGTCAAACGGCCTACCTCGGTGTTAAAAATTATGGTGGGGATGATACAAGCTATCAATTTAGTGCATCGAGTTATCAGAAAGCCAGCATTAGCTTTACTGCAGGTGCAAACAATACCTCGGCACGGATTTATGTGTGGAATGGTGATGCAGGCCAACAGGCCTGGGCTGATGATCTGATTGTTGGCATTGATTCAGGGGTAACTCTAGAGCAAGAAGCGCTGGAGAATATTGCCATCTTGGAGTCATTGGTCGCTGATGCAAATCAACTTCAAATTGATACGGCCAGGGAAGAAACGACACTTTGGTTTGCTCGCAATTTTCTAGACTTTGCAAGTTGGGATGAGGCAAACCCCCAAGAAGTGGAAAAGTTTTTTGAAAACTTCTACCCGTACAGAAATGAAGCAAAAAAATATGCTGAGTTGCTTCCGGGTTTTGAGCGCGAGCAGGTAATTCATATCCTCGAGGACGGTATCGCCACCTTAAGTGGAGTGCTCGAAGGGGAGCTAGTTCGTAGGCCAGCGGGATTAGTGGACTGGGGAAATGTTAGCGTTGAAAGCGATATGTTTACCAGTAAAGGTAAGCCTGTATTTTTGTACGATTATTTTTCAAAATCGATGGGTAACCCAACAACAGATGGAGACCTGTATAACGATCACTTGGGTAACCTCGATGTGTTGCCGGGTATTAACCCGTACTGGGTAAATAGCAATTTAACCCTGCAAAATTGGCGCGTAACGCAATTGGCAGACTATCCAAGTACTAAAACTGGCTATTCACTGCTTTGGAACAGCAATATTCCGAACTGGATGGAGCAGCAAGAGCCGGAAATTAAAGTCGGCCGATCTTTGTTTACTGGTTACGATATTGATAATCCTTTGATGGCTAGTTCGTGGGCAACCATTCTTCGCGGCGTCGCCCCTTTGATTAGTGGGCACAAAGCCGTTGACATGGGGGTTATTTTGTCGAATGAACCGCACTGGTTCTCGGAGGCGGGCCATTGGGCACAGAACTATGGTGAGATGAATGGCATCTCTTCCTATACCCTCGCGAAGTTTAGGCAGTGGTTGAATGAAAAATACAAAGGAGATATTGCCTCGTTAAATCAAAACTGGACGACGCAGTTTTCAAGCTTTAATGGTATTCAATTTTCAATCCCTATTGATCCATCTACACGTGGTACACCAATTTGGTACGACTGGTGTCGATTTAATATGGATAGGGTAGTTGATTGGTTTAGGTTTCTGCAAGGAGAACTGCACGCGGTTGATTCGGGTATTAATACCAGTATTAAAATTATGCCTGATCTATTTACTGAAAATAATCGATCTCACGGTATTGACCTTGAGGCGCTGACTAATCTTACTACCCTGATTGGTGACGACGCAAAAACACGAAAACGTGATTTACGCAGCACATCGGCCGAACATTGGGAATCTTACTACGCCTATTTCTGGGAAGAGTTAGCGGTTTCTTATGACTTTATGGAATCTGTCTCACCTGAAAAAATTCATGTGAACTCAGAGGCTCATTTTTTATCCAGCTCTTGGTGGCGTGAACTAGGTTTGAGCCCAGACTACGTCAGAAGTTCATATTGGCTGGCAACCATATTAGGTATGGATGCCTCGATGAGCTGGTTCTGGGCAAGAGACCCTGATGGTTCACCAGAGCAACGGCTGGAGGGAGATTTAGAATTCTTCGATCCTGCCATGGCTGGAGCCTTTGCCGCCTCGGCTAACATGCAGCCACAGGTGGCTAATGAACTTGCGCAAACAATGTTTGATTTAAATGCCTACTCCGAAGAGGTGGTGGCGTTGCGCAAGCAAAGGCGACCGGCTCGAATATTTTATTCTGAGACTTCAGCGATCAACAAAGACGCGCACATGACAGATCTATTTGAGATCTATGAGTCTCTGTTTTTCGAGGGCTTTCCAGTGGGGTATGCCACGCAAAACATCATCGAAAATCACGATCCCCGGAATTGGGATGTTGTGGTTGTCTATAAAACTCCATTTGTGACGGATGCAGAGTTCTCAGCACTGCAAGCATACTTAGATGCTGGTGGTACCGTCGTATTGGATAGTGCTGAGAGCTTGTCCAAAAATGAGTACGGGCAGAATAGGTCTGCGGTCCTTGTCGCCGGTCGAGGTACTCTGCACATGATGGGCATTTCTGCTCGGGTAGATGAGATTAAACAGCAAACGCTCTCTTCAATAACAAAAATCTCTTCAGATGTTGTGTTGACGGAAAGCAATGGCTTAGCACATAAAGGCTGCGTCTGGAGAGTGGTTCCCAAACCCGAAGGAGGGTATTTGATGACAATTATTAACTTGGGGAAAAACACCGCTCAGCTAGAAGTTTCACTAGCTGATGCTACGCAGTTAGAAGCGGTGGACCTGCTTACCGGATCGTATCTAGGTTCTGAGTTTGAGTTGGTCTCCGAAGGTGTGTTGTTGCTCGAACTGGTGTCCCTGTAACACGGTGCATCTCGCTTTGTATTCAGGCATGGTAGGGCTAGCCTTGTCTTGCCTGAATACATTTTTTTGGTTCGAAATACCTTAGGGGTGTGGTCATTATAGATTCAAAAATTGGTGGGAAATTTTCTGCTTTATGATCCAGGAGACCTTATTGGGGGGTGCCCTTTAGCGATCATACTTTATCGGTCAGGCAGTCGTTAAAAGGGGCTCCCCTATCGATGCTTAAAAATGTTACTGAGTAAGTTCTCCAATACTTCTGGGTGTATTTAATTAGTAACAGCTGAATAGAAAAAGAACGCTGCTGATGCGTGTATATAAATCGGCAATACAATAATAGTACGAGTGGAGAGGTGACATGAAATTTAACTTTAAACTAAACGCGCTTTCTGTCGCGGTAGCGGGCGTGATGTTTGCAACGCCTTTGTATGCCCAGGATGCAGTTGAAGAGGAAACTCAAGATGACAGTTTGACCGAAGAGCTGGTTGTAACTGGTTTTAAGCAGTCTGTTGAGCGATCTGTAGATGCAAAAAGAATGTCTGCTGAAGTGTCTGACTCAATCTATGCTGAGGATATCGGTAAATCAACGGATCAGAACATCGCAGACGCACTAAACCGTGTAACAGGTATTAGCGTTTCTGAGGAGGGGGGAGAGGGGTCTCGTATTTCTATTCGGGGTACTGCGTCTTACCAGAACCAGATTCAAATGAATGGTGTGGCCCTGACTGGCGGCTTGGGTCCACAGAGTGCAGGGGATACCACCGATACTGCGGTTGCGAACCAGAGCGTCGATTTAAGTGCTTTTTCATCAGATATTCTTTCTTCGATTAATGTTATTAAAACAGCCTCTGCCGATCAGAATGAAGGTTCACTTGGTGGCACAGTTATTTTAAATACTGTCGCACCTCTTAGTCGTAGCGGTCGTGTTATAAGCGGGACGGTTGAATCTCGCTACAATGATTTTTCAGATAAAAACGACTACCGAATTAATGCTAGCTATCTGAATCAGTTTTTCGATGACAAGCTGGGTTTAGTTTTTATTGTTTCCGGCGATAATCAAAAACACCGAGAAGACAGGGTTACTCACGATTGGGGCGATTCTCTGGCTCGAGTTGTTGATGGTTCTGATGCCAACTTGGGTGATTCGGGCTTTCACGCTATTGATGAGGCTAGTGGAAAAATCATTCGTTACAACGACGCTAACGGTGGTGCGCCAGCCGACTTAAATCCAGACGCTGAAATTGCAGTTGATTCTCCTGTTGAAGTTCTTCGCCGTGATTCAATCCACATGGCGTTGAGTAATAACGAGCGTAAGCGTTTAACCGGTAACTTTGGAGTGCAGTTCCAGCCAGCTATTACAACTGATATTCGATTGGATGTTTCTTACACCAATCAAACGGTTACGACTGACTATAACTCCATGCGTTATAACATGGGGTCTCAAAATGCCCAAGCTAACGACGCTCCCGAGTGGGCAATCGTCGATATGGAGAGTCAAACGTTAGACGGTTTACGTGGTGTTGCACGTAGTGGATGGTTCAACCGTTCTCAGGGCGACACAATTTCTGAAACTACCGTTGCTACCTTGAAGTTAGATCAGGCGCTGACTGACATGCTCTCCATGAATGTAACCTTAGGTTATTCAAGCACAGACGAGGAAACAGAAGACTTCGTTAATATGGGCACTGAAACCTGGGGTACGATTGGTGTTGTGGCAGTTGAAAATAATGACCCGAGCATTATCGAGCCGACCGGGTACGATTGTAGCTCAAATGGAAAGTGTAAATTTTTCAACGGTGAAACCCACGCAGTATTCAACCCCGTTACGGGTAATGTCGTAACTGCTCCAACTCGGTTTATCCCTTCTGACTTGTACGCAAACCACTTAGGTAGCACTAATATTCGTGACAATTATCAGACGGATACCAATGCTTCTCTATTTTCTGACTTTGATTGGGAAGTAAACAAGTTCGGACTGACCACAATCGAGTTTGGTGCTAAGTATGCGAGCCGTACCAAGGATGTGCACACTCAAAATACTACAATCGGTTTGGGTACGACATTTCGTGACGGTGATGGTACTGACTACGCCTACGATGGCTTGTCATCGGTTCGCATGGTTGACATGATTTCAAGTGATGCTTTTCCTTACGATAATTATGGTGAAAAGCTTGGTATTGATACAAGCAACCCTGTATTTAATGGTTGGCCCTTGATCGATCACGACAAAGCATTCGAAGCATTGCTTGGTCGTAAGCCTGGTTCAATAAAAGTAGACACCGATAACCGAGGCACTCGTAAAGTCAAAACAGACACTCTGGCTGGCTATGTGAAAGCTAATTTTGATGCGCTTGATGGTCGCTTGACAGGAAATTTCGGTTTCCGTTATGTCAATGACGAAACAAAAGGCGATGGGTACGCAGGAGTTGGTTTTTATGCAAACCCTCACGTGATTGACCTGTATGATTTGGCGATTAATCGCGGTCTTTACGACGATAGTAATCCGGTATGTGCAGAGCCCGATTGGAGTGGTGGCCCTCAAGATGGCGATCATCGCTATGAGCCTCAAAACTCAGGCGATGGCAATGATCAAAACTGTTATTCATGGCGTTTAAATAATGTTTATAACATGAATGTCCCAGCTTCCCTGCCTTATGATGCAATTACGGGAACTTGGGTTGATACTGCTAATGGCATGAACTTTAACCGAGTTATGAATATTGCGTATGGCGATAATGGGTTGCCCATTGGTGGGATCGCTGGATTCAATGCGGCTGTTGAGCCTTATATTCAACCTACTTTTCCTCTGCCAAACGGTGGTGGTACCTTTGACTATAGTACACAAGGTCACTGGTACTTCAATAACAATGGCGGGATGGAACGTTGGCTAGATCGAAGTACCACACTTTATCGTTCAAATTCTGATGAGAGCTTAAATACCCAGAAAAATTACATTCGTGCTGCGAAGGTAAGTGATACCGGAGCGTTTGATGTGATTTTACCTAGTTTGAACTTGAACTTTCAGGTGAATGAAGAGCTTATTACTCGGTTTGCCGCATCAAAAACAATGACTCGCCCGCAGTTTGATAGCTTGAGTCCGAGTTTACAAGTGAACGAAAACTTGTGGAACGAGCACGCTACGGGACGTTCTGGTAATACTAAACTTAAAAATCTTGAGTCTGATAACCTAGACCTTTCAATAGAGTGGTACTTCAAAGAAGGCGATATGCTTTCAGCGACGTTGTTCCATAAAAACATGAAAAATATCGAAGCGACTGTTGAAACGCCGTACTTTATTAAAGATGCGCGTTTGGATTATGAGCTGGCGGACGCCAATGTGTTAATTTCTCCTGTAGGCGAGCCTGGCCCGGGAGCTGCAGGTGGTGAAACTTGTTTGCCATATCGCCATATTGCCGGTTGGCGAACTCAACAGATGCAGATTGAGTGTCGTAGTGCGCGTATTCAGCAGGTGCAGAACGGTGATGGTGCTGAAATTTTGGGTCTGGAGCTTGGCTATACTCAGGTGTTCGATTTTTTACCGAGCGTCTGGTCAGGATTAGGGGTTCAGGCAAATTACACTTTCCAGGATTCATCATTTGATGACATTGAGATCGAAACAACGGGAGAGCTGATAGAGGGTAAGACCCTAGTTAATACCCCCCGTCACTCTAGCAACGTGACCGTGTTCTGGGAGAACGATAAATTGGAGCTGCGTTTGGCGAATAGTTACGTAGGTACTCAAGCTATCGATCACGGCCAAACGGGTATCTCGATCTGGCAAGAGCCCTATAATCGCCTCGACTTTAGTTCGAGCTATCGTTTAAACAATATTGTTTCATTTACTTTCCAAGCTACCAATCTCACTGATGAGGGGCGCCGTACTTTTATGACTTCGCGCTACATGATCGAGGCTGATGGTTCTATCTGGGATGAAGGCGATGCAGTCACCGACAGTGGTGTAGATACTTCAAGAACTGTGCAGGAATGGTATACCGGGCGATTGTTCCGTGTTGGCGTTCGTTTAAACTTCTAAGCTATTTGCTAGAAAAAATAATAGGTGACTTGCGTATTTACGCGCAGGCGTAGAATTCAAATTGGAGAAGTAAGATGAATAAATACTTACTAAAAACACTTGCGGTGATTGCACCGCTGACGGTAATGCTGGCAAGCTGTGGCGGTGTGGGTGAAGGCACCGACTATGGTTTCAACGGCAAGGATGAAGTCGTATTTGACGATGAGTCTTTGGATGTTGTGGTGGACGAAGATCAGGGTATCATTACCATCGACCTACTTGATGGCGCGAGCGCTGGTGGAAAGGACCTGTCTGGGTCCACAGATGGTGTCGGTGTAAGCCAGGTATCTTTCACGCAAGAAAGCATCATTTGGGATCCAAACGCGGAGAATAATGACGAACCGCTGTATGGCTTGCCGGTTCCAACTATTGTAAAAGATGGGAAACAAGTCACTCCATTCTTTCTCGATGGGAATAGTATGCACGTAGTGCTCGAAGGTTTTGATGAGCGCTTGAGCACCTGTTCTGAGTGGGACCCTGAAAACCCGCCGGAAAATCCTTGGCCTCGCCAATCCCATATGTACACAGTCACATATAATGTGCTAAATGGGGCCGTCCCCGCAGAACGAACGATGAACATCACAATCAATGCTGTAGCGGTTGATACTGCGAGCATTACTGGTGCTAATATGACAGTGCAAGGTGGTCAAACTGTTGCTGCAGAATACACTGTCATGCCATCGGCCGCTTGTCCAAACCTGACTTTCACTATGGCTGACCCTGCAATCGCATCTGTTGATGCTTCGGGCAATGTGACTGGTCTAACTGACGGTACAACGACGCTTACTATTAATGACCCGGTAACGGGTGTCAGTGGTGATATTCAGGTTACAGTTGATAACAAGTTTAAAATCGCTGTAACGAGTGCTGACGGCCCATCAGATGCATTAACGAAAGAGTTTCCCGCTTGTGTCACTGGTGCATTACGTGTTGAGCCCACACCAGCATATGGTGAAGACCTAAGTGGGATTTACGATTTCTCCTGGAGTCCTGAAGACGACGCAGTTGCTGCTGGTCTTGGTTTTGGAGCAATTGATGCGGATGGTTTCAGTCAATGGAGTTATATTGCATTAAATGGCGGTGGTAAAACCGCGGAGGCAAATATGAATTCAGGCCCTGTATCAGTGACCGTTCGTTTGACGGGGGGGCGACTTCAACACCTGTTGGTAACGTAAACGCTGTTCCTGTAGCTGTGAGCGTTGTCGAGAACGAGTCATGCTATGACACTAACACTGACGGGGTTTCCTGGATTTCTTGGGATCACACCTTTAGCGATCCTAATTTTTGGCATTGGACTGCCCTTACGGGTGATGCTGGTGAAGAAACTGTAACTCGCTCTGTAAACGCCGATTCACACTTTGGACACTCTTTAGAACTGATTCCTGTGACTGACGCTACTGAGCATGGTGCAATTTATGCCAACTGGAATAAAAACCTAGACGGGAGCAACCGATGGGCGGTTCAATATGGTCATGGTGCCGCAGGTCACAACAAGCAAATAAAGGCAGCTGCATGGGTAAAACTCAGCACGGCTAAAACTGGTGTGATTGCCCGTTTGTATTTCGGGGCATGGCACGATAGTGCTTTGCCAGGAGGTGTGTCTTCTAGCTTCTCAGAAATGACTACGACTGGCCCTGAATTCAGTGCTGAGCTAGCTGCTACCACCGAGTGGCAATATGTAGAATTTGTAGATCGTGCGTGGACTCCAACTACTACTGACGATAGCCCGATTTTTACTATCCCTTCGACGTGGGCTGCTGATGGAACGAATTGGACTTCTGTAATGCCTGCAGTCGCTGTGCAAGGTCTGGTTGTTGGTGAGACGATTTTATTCGATGATATTGCGATCTATGAAGTGCAGTAAGAAATCCAAGTTGTTAATGAAGTCATCGTTGACCGACTTTTGACAGTACAAAGGCCAGCTTCATCTTCGGCTGGCCTTTTTTGTATGATAATTTGTTGGTTGTGCGCTCTCTTAACAAGTTTGTTGTGGGGCGTCAATCGTTTTCCCCCTGGTGCCACGCATGTTAGCGTGGTTGACCTTACCCCGAAGTAAATACCCTTGAAAAGTCTTTTGCTATCAGTAATTTTCCGCTAGAAGACGTTTAAGTTAGTTGTTTTCGACTTCGCGATCCTTCAACCGCTTGGCCTCGCACACCTCCAAGCCTACGTACTTACTGCATCTGCTGTAGAAGGTGCCTTTCGAGATGTTCGGGGCTTGGCAGATGTCATCAGCCTTGGTGCCAGCCTCCTGTCGTCTAATAACCTCTTCTTCTGGATAGCGTTTCTTCATGACGAAATCTCCGATGAACTCGAATAATTGGGAATCTCAGCAAGGTCATGGTGCTTAATTTCACGTAAGGTCGTGCATTGCCACGCGTGTTTAGACGCTTTCATTCTGAGAGCGGCAAAATTCTGTTTTTTGATCCACACTATTAGAGTTTACAGCCCTTATGCCGTATCGGGCTTGTGCCGGCTGTCGCATTTCAGCGAGAAGTGCGACAGGCTTTGAACGCTCATATTAAACGGGTGTTTGAAAAAGCGGCGCCAGGAGCCTATTATGCGGTGATTGTTTTCCGTCCCTCTCCTGAAAAACAATAATTCTGAGGACATACACGATGAAAATCCTACGCCACGCGATACCGCTCACCGCCATTTTCACGACTCTAGTGGCGTGCTCCGGTGACGACAATCGAGAAGAAGACCTCAACACGGTGTACCCGGTAGATCGCACCTACGTTGTGTTCAACCCCGCTTTCAGCGAACTGCCTGTGCCGAACGACCTGTTGTTTGCCAGTGAAGCGGCCGCAGACGGCACCATGTACGCGGGTGATGAGCCGGGGAACCCCGTGATATCGGGTATCGATGCGTTGGAGGGGAATTCTCTGATTGCGTCCTACGACATTGAATTCACCGGCAGTTTGGATCCCGATCAAAGCCTCGATGCCAACAGCTTCATCGCGGTGGAAGGGCAAGTCATACCGAATCCTGCGCAGAACATTTTCCTGCTGCCTTTGACCTACCCCAGCGGAGACGCCTTGAGTCAGGCCTCGCTTGATCTCGATGGCGATGGCAGTGCCGAGAGCGTTGAGGTGCCCACGTTTGCGGAAGCCCTAGCCTACCAGCAGGCGGTCGCTTCGGGCGATGTGGCGACGCTGCAAGCGCTGGCGGCCCCGAAAGTTCGAGTCGAAGTGATCGGCTTGGACGGTCAAGAAAACAACATACTGCGTCTGACGCCGTTAACGCCTCTGCAGGCGAAAACCAAGTACCTCGTCGTTGTGACGGGCGTGGTGGACGCAAAGGGGAACGCGGTGTATCCCAATACCGCCTATGAGACCCTAAAAGACCCTGAATCCAACATTGCGGGAGTGAACCCTGCGCTCGTGCCACTGCGTCCGGCCATTCAGGGCTGGGAGCGCCTTGCCGAAGGCTACTTCGGCTTTCGCACAGCGGTGTTTGAGCAGGCGGGGCTTGACCTGAGTCTGCTCGGCGACCCAGACATTCAGATGACCTTAAGCTTCACCACGACGGCGTCGTCAGATGTGTTGCAGGCTGCTGCAGCGCCCCAGACTTTTTTTGAGGAAAGCGCACGTGTGCGCTACAAGCAGGACGCGATTACCAAAGTGGTCAGCGGCGTGTACCGCTTAAATGGTGATACCAGTGGCCTGTCTACGCCGACGGACATCGCGATCAATCAAACGCTCGCTTTCTTACTGACCTCTCCGTCTCTGCCAGACAGCAGCCCCAATCCACTTTATAGCGCTAATATTGCGGGTGCGATTCAGGCCGGTGCGGATTACGGAACCATCGCGTCTGCGGATGCGAGTGCGGCCTTTGTTATGCAAACTGCGGCGGCACAAGCGGCGATTCAAGTGCATGACAGTGGCTCTGCCGAACAGGGTGACCAAGAGCCCTATGTCGATATTGCCAGTGAAGCCTTGGGCACGGTGTTGGCCCTGTCCGGGGGCAACCCTCAGAGCGTCTTCCCGGTGCCTGCACCCCGTGAAGCCCGATTTTTCCGGGTAGATCCTGCCTCGCAGATCAACCCCGCATTGGTGGCGCCTGCGCAGGTGTACCAGGGGCAAATCACCTTGCCTCAGTATCAAGCTGCGGCGGACAGCACTGGGGCCAGTCTGATGTTGGATACCTGGGAAGCAAGTGCAACCGTGGGTGCGGCGATCGATATCGGTAGCGGTCAGGATTTAGGGACCACGCCCCCCTCAGACAAAGTCACTTATCGATTTCCGTTCCCAGAGAAAAAACACGACGCAACCGTACCCCTCCTGGCGGTGATGCCAGATGAAGCCACGTTAGGTGCCTTTGGTATCAGTCGCCCGGAGAACGGTTGGCCGGTGGTGGTATTTGTTCACGGTATTGGCACGGATCGCAGCGCGGTGCTGCCGATGGCGAATGCCCTGGCCTTTGCCTGTGTGAATGCGGATCTCAGTGGCCCCAGCGGTGCGCCGTGCTTCGCCACGGTCGCCATTGACCAGCCTTTGCATGGCGCTGTTCCTGCAGGTTCAACGGTTGCCGGCCTGTTTAATGCGAGCGCACCGGAGGCAGCCATTGAAGCAAACCTGCCTCAAGGTGCTCCAGAAGCCCCTTCAGCCATGCTGACGGAGCGCCATTATAATTTTACGGCGGATGCGAGCAGTGCGCCGGTGCCAATGGACTACGACAGCCTGTTCGGCAGTTCGGGTTCGCTGTTCATTAATTTGAGCGGCTTTGTGAATACGCGCGACCGACTGAGTCAAATGGTATTGGACTTACTCAACCTGAACGCGTCACTGGCCTATCTGGATGTCGATGGTGATGGCGCCCTCGGTGATCTGGACACCACTCAGGTGTACATGATTGGTCATTCGATGGGGGCAATTGATGGCATTCCCTTTATGGCGATCAATAACGCCGTCGCCACTCAGGAAAGTCCCTTCAGTGCGCAGCCCTTTGTACAGGCATCGGCTTTTATGAATACCGGTGGCGGGGTTGCACGCTTGCTGACGAATTCTCAGGTTTTTTCTCCGCGTATTCTGCAAGGTCTTGCGGCGGCGAGTGCCGAGTTGGCGCCCGGCACGAGCGGCCTTGAAAGCTATTTGAGTGTGTTCCAGGGCATTGTTGACCGTGTCGACCCCTTGCACTTTGCGCCTTTGCTTGCCAGCCAGGAAGACCGAGGTGGGGTGCTGTTGACCGAAATCATTGGTGATGGCACGGCCGATCATCCTGCTGATCACACCATCCCCAATGCGGCGGATACACTTTGGGGTGATGGTCTTGGCCCTTACAACGCGACGCTGGATAACGGTTTCGAGATTGTGAACTTTCCTGCGCCGCTTGCCGGCACGGAACCCCTGCTGGCACAGTTTTCTGCAGTGAAAACGGCGGACGCAGAGGCCAGTGCCCAAGCCGCGGTGTTGGTGACGCGCTTCACAGAGGGCAGTCACGCAACGCCCATCACGGCAGGGAACACACAGGTCGACCCCTACAGCAGCGCGGCGGTGTTCAGCGAAATGGTGTCGGAGTTCGTGCGTTTCTTTGCACAGGGTGGTCAGGTTGCGGGCTCTATTGTCAGCAATCCCGAGGTGGTCGAGCCGTAGCGACTACGCGGTGTGAGGCAATAAAAAAGGGCAGCTAAGCTGCCCTTTTTTATGTGCTGCTCGCTAAGCCAGCTCAAAGGCAATGCGGCGTTTGTCGTGATCCACTGCGCCGATTTTTATTTCCAATTCCTGGCCGATAAAGTAGGTGGTGTCGGCCACGGTCAGCGTCATACGCTTGGCATCGAATTGTTTTTCGGTTTTCTTTGGAAACAGCACGAAGCCCTCGATGCCGGTATCATGAATTTTCACTCCAAAGCCCTGTTGCGTCACGATACGGACCTTCCCTTTAGCCAGCGTACCGGCGAGTTTCTCCGTGTGCAGACACAGCAACCACTGCTGCAGTTCACGGTCGGCTTGACGGCCATTGCGAAGGGTTTCGTTGAGGGTTTGCAGTGTTGCTTCGTCGAGCTTGGGGGCATCCTCGCCGTTCGCAATGGCACTTAGACACCAATGGTTGAACAGGTCCGCAAAGCGGCGGATAGGGGAGGTGATGGTGGCGTAGTTGGGTAGCCCCATACCGAGGTGGGGGCCGGCTGAAGGGCTCAACTCTGATGGTTGCATCATGCGTCGCAGGGCGGGAATCAGACGCTGCTTCTGCTCGTCTTGCTGCAATGTTCGCATCAGAGCGATGTGGCCTTCCAGCGAGTTAATGTCCTCTGCTTCAATCCCTTCTTCTTTCAGCAGCGCGCGTACCTCTCCGATGCGGTCTTCGCGGAAGCCCTGGTGAACCGTATGCAAACCACAGCCATTCGCTTGCAGTTGCGCACCGGCAGCGATATTTGTCGCAATCATTGCCTCTTCGACAATTTGCTGCGCGGCGTTGCGCGTGCGCAGATCGATGGACACGATATGCCCGCGCTCATCGAGCTGATATTCGTAGTCGCCGTGGTCGTCGCTGACGAGACCGTGTTGCTCTCGATGATTGCGCAGGCATTGGCTGGCTTCGGCGAGCAAGTGGAGCTGAGCCTGAGTGTCTTCGTCGAGGTCCGCCGTCTCGTTGTTTTCGATGAGGGCAGCCACGACGTCATAACTGAGCTTGTGTCGGGATTGGATCAGGGCTTTGCGGAACTGGCTGTCCGTGACTTGCCCTTCTTGGTTGATCTCGAGGGAGAACACGAGCGCAGGTTTGTCTTTACCCGCTTCTAACGAAAATGCGTGATGCGCCAGTGCCACCGGTAGCATGGGCACCGTCCCGCCCAGCAAGTAGACACTCTGACCACAGGTACGCGCCTGAGTGCCGAGTGGTGAATCCGGCGCGATGGCAAATCCGGGGTCCGCGATCGCGACGTGTAGGCGATAGCCTGTGTCCGTCTTTTCGATTGCGAGTGCGTCGTCCATATCGAGTGTGGTCGCGGCGTCAATGGTGCAGAAGGGCAGGGCCCGCAAGTCTTCGCGCTTGTCACCGAATTCGCCCTTTTCAAATTGTGCCTGGATGGTGTCCGTGTGTTTTTGGTGCCCGTCGGTCGAACGGTAATTCAATTCGTACTTCGCTTTGGTGTATTTATGTTCGATAAACGGGTCGCTAGGCTGGCCAATACGGAATACCACATTGGCTTGCGCCTTGCCGTCTTTCCACGGGTGGCGTGACATTTTGACCACGACGTAGTCACCCTCTTTCGCACCTTTACGCTGAGACGGCGGGATGAAAATCCAGCGATTAAACTGGGGGCCGCTCGGGACAGCGAAATGGCCTGCGCCTTTCACGCGATATTGCCCGACAAACTTTTTAATGTCTGAGTTCAGCAGCGATTCGAGTTCGCCTTCCAGCTTGCCTTTGTCGTTCTCAGTGACGCTGACTTTTACACGGTCTCCGGGCAGCAGTCGGTCCATTTTTTCAGGCGACAAGAAGACGTCGCGACCGTCATCGGTGCGCACAAAGCCAAAGCGACCGCTGGTAGCAGCCACAATGCCCTCTGCATAGTCTTTAGAGGCTTGAATTTCTGTCTTCAGCGCGTTGAGCTGGGCAAGAGCATTCGGGTCTAACATGTCGGGCAACATTCCTCGAAACTAGGGAGCGCGCGATTCTAACAGGTTTTCAATACGCTTAGGCGCTTCGCGTACGCTCCGGTCGCTTTTTATGTCGGGGAGTTTTACATGCCACGTTGCCTCTGTCCTTGTTTTTGTCCTAACTCCATGAAATTTAAGTAAATTTCAGCTTTGGCACAGGCTATGCATTCTTAATATTCGTCACTTTGGGGCGCCCGGCTTTCTCGCCGGGAATCTTAAACAAACGGTCGAACTTTCGAATGACCCCCTCATGGAAGGGCCGGCTGGGAAAGCAGATCGAATACTGAAACTGGAGACAAAAATGAAAAAGTTGGTATTGGCCGTAATTGCCGCAAGCTGCTTGGCTGCGACCTCTGTCAATGTGCAGGCTTATGAATTACTGTGTAAAGGCAAGAAGAATCAAGTGAGCTTTGACGCGTGCAAGAAAGACGGGAAGTTTGACAAGAAGCACGGCAAGAAGTGGGACAAAAAGAAAAAGCACGAAGCGGTGCCTGAAATCGACGCAGCTGGTGCAGCGATTGCTCTGGCCCTGGTTGCAGGTGTGCTGTCCATCGCTCGTGAACGCCGCAAATAAGCCGCGTCTCTGAGATGCCAAAAAGCCGGCCGAAAGGTCGGCTTTTTTTTGTCCAAAGCCCGTGCTCTGTGGTAAATATGCCAACCTCTCGTGAAATGTCTAAACCCAAGGATCGCACTTTGACAGAGACGCCATCACTCAAAACAACCCTGCTCTTGTTTGCCGTCGCTGCCGTTTTATTGTTTGAGGTGCTCTACCTGAGCCAACGCTACGATGCCTACATCCTCGTCATGGATTCCCGCGGTGTGGGTTGGCGCTGGCTGTTTGGCTACGCGGGCGCGATGGCAAAGGTTGCCGTGCTGTTTGTTGCTGTATTACTGCTGCTTCTGAAGTCTCGATTGATCCCCTACGGCCACAGCCTTGCCCTGCGTTGGCAGGCTTCGCATCGGCTTCCTTGGCTGGTGCTGCAAGGGGGGGCGTTTGCGTTGCTACTTTGGGCGACACATCAGCTGTATGAAGTGGGCAGGGAGCTTGCGGCTCAGCCTATCTGGTTATTTCCGCTTTGGGGTGGGGCGGTGTTGGTGACACTGCTGTCCTGGGCCTTCGCGCTCGCTCAGCCGCAATGGTGGTGGCAGCACCTGCGCGCCGAATGGGCGCAGGTTGCGGTGGCGCTGGCGGTCGCGTTGAGCGTTTGGGCCCTGGCGAGGTTGACGCAAAATTTCTGGGGGCCGATGAGCGATCTGACCTTCCTGCTCTCTGCGCTGTTGCTGTCCGCCATTAACTACGACGCCTTGTATCTCGATATTGAAGCCAAGCTCCTGGGGCTTGGGGACTTCGTGGTCAATGTGGCCCCGGCGTGTTCAGGTTATGAAGGGATTGGGCTGATATCGGCGTTTACGGCCGTGTATCTGTACCTCTACCGTCATGAATTTCGTTTTCCCCGTGCGCTACTGTTGTTTCCCCTCGGCGCGGTGTTGATTTGGCTCTTGAACGTTGTGCGTATCGCGGTATTGGTCAGTATTGGGCACTACTGGTCGCCGGAGGTTGCGGTGGGGGGCTTCCACAGTCAGGCGGGTTGGCTGACGTTTATTTTGGTCTCCATTTCCATCCTCTGGTTGGCGCGTCATGCGCGGTGGCTGACAGTGGCTCGTGCGCCTCGACACGCTGCGCCCACTATGCCGATGAATCTCGCCATTGCGACCCTGCTGCCGTTAGTTGTCCTGTTGGCGAGCATGCTGCTTACCAGCGCGTTCAGCGCGGGATTTTCCTACCTGTATCCGTTGCGCGTTGTGGTGACGGCATTGGCGTTATGGTATTGCTGGCGCTGGTTAGCGCTGCGTCCGTATCGGCCTCGGCTTATTGCCGTCAGTGCGGGGGTGCTGGTGTGTATTCTCTGGATCGTGTTGGTGCCACGCGATGCACAGCTCGATGCTGACCACGAAAGCGCGTTCGCGGCGATGGGCCCGCTTTGGGCTTCGCTCTGGTTGTTGTTCCGGTTTGTCGGTACGGCTGTAACCGTCCCGCTGGCGGAAGAGCTCGCGTTTCGGGGCTACCTCCTGTGTCGAGCCGGGGGGGCGGAGGTGCAGCTCAAAGGTCGTCTGCCATTTTCCGTTTTGGCCATTGCGGTATCGTCGCTCGCTTTCGGCGCGCTGCACGGTGCGTGGATTGCGGGTACCGCTGCGGGCGTAATTTATGCGCTTGTGCGCTTGCGCAGTGAGCATCTGGGTGATGCCATTCTGGCCCACGCACTTACTAACGCACTGTTATTCGTGTATGCGTTCACGATGGGGGCTTGGAGCTTGCTTTAAGGTCGGTGCTCAGCTGGCACCTTCGAAGCCGTTCTGCCGCCACGCCTCGTAGACAATGACCGAGCACGCATTGGATAAGTTCATGCTTCGGCTTCCCGCCAGCATCGGAATGCGCAAACACTGATCGCGGCCGATATCATTGAGTACATCCTCAGGCAGGCCTCGTGTTTCGGGGCCGAAGATGAGGTAGTCCCCGGGGGCAAACGCAGCATCGCAGTGCGCGCGGGTGCCTTTCGTGCTCAAGGTCCATAAACGCTGCGTCCCGGCGGTTTCCCGAAAGGCCGCCCAGTTCTCATGACGAACTATGTCCTTCCACTCCCCGTAGTCCAGCCCGGCCCGTCGCAGCCGCTTGTCATCAAGCGTGAAGCCCAGCGGTTCAATCACATGCAGTCGGCACGGCGTGTTGGCGCAAAGTCGAATGATATTGCCTGTATTTGGCGGGATTTCGGGTTCAAAAAGCACGATATTAAAAGGCTGCATTTTTTCTTACGCTTATTCCAGAGCTGTCTATACTTATCAGTAATCATAAAACCGCAATTATAAGCTTAAGCGTCATTGCGGAAACCATTCATTCGTTGCAATACAGGTGTAGACACATTTTGGATCTCCGTTCCCTGTTCTCAAAACCCCGCGCCAAGGTTGGGATCGAGCTAAGTGAGCAAGAGCTGTATCTCGCTGTACGCGACGTGGTAGGCGCCTTGCGTCAGGTAAAGGTACTCAATCGCGATGAGGCTGGCGATGAGCGAGCCTGGTCAGAGCGTGTTCGCGACTGGGCTGAAAAGCACCATCTGTTGAATAGCACCTGTAATGTGGTACTCGCTGCGGAACATTATCAGCTTCTGTTGGTGGAAGCGCCGGATGTGCCGGACGAAGAAATGCGCGAAGCCGTGAAATGGCGCATTAAAGAACTGATTGCCATTCCCGTCGAGGATGCGGTCATTGACGTTTTTGCGCTCCCTGCGGATGCAAGTCGGGCCGGTAAAAAAATGGTGTATGTGGTCGTGGCAGAGCGCTCACGCGTGCTCGATATCATTGCGATGGTGCAGGCCAGTGGTCTTCGCTTGAATGCCATCGATACGGAAGTGCTGGCCTTGAGGAATCTCTTGATTGGCTCTGAGGAGACGCGCGCTATCGCGGTGGTTCGACTCCGACAGGGCTCCGGAGAAGTGTCGATCTTTCGCGATGCAAATCTGTATCTATCACGCCACTTTCAACTGGCTTACAACGCGGGTCTGCTCGATGACATTCCGGCCGATGCCTTGGCTTTGGAAGTTCAGCGCTCGTTTGATTACTTTGAGCGGCAAATGGGGCAGGCACCACCGTCCATTCTGTATTTGTGTGGCGAAGGTGTCGCGCCAGAAAAGTTGTCAGACGAACTTCGACGCAGCTTTACCTGTCCGGCGGAGATTCTCGAAGTGCCAATGTTGCGTGACGATGAAGGTGAGTCCGGTTTGTACCAGCTTTGCCTTGGCGCGATTGGCGCCACGCTCAGAGAGGAAGCGTCCTGATGCAGAACGTCAATCTCTACCTGCCTGAGTTGCGGCCTCGCCAGGAGTGGGTCACGGCATGGGCGTCAGTCAGTCTGATTTTGGGGTTTGTGTTGGTATTGCTTGTCGCCACGCTGCTGCATCAGTGGTCGCTGAGCAAAACGGAGGTCGATATTGCCGCGCTTGAACAACAGGTCGTGCAAGCGGAAACGCGGGTGCGCGAGCTCCAGTCCCGCAAGCCTGCGGGCAGCGAATTGGCCCTGGACGCTCGAATCACACAGTTTCGCGAGCAGATTCGCGCGCGAGTGCGAGTGAATGAATTGATCGAAGGTCAAAGCTTGGGGAACCGCGAAGGCTACTCTGGGCTGTTAATGACACTGGCTACAAAAACGCCCGAAGATCTTCGATTGACGCGGTTTCATATTTCTAAAGGTGCCGCGTTGATGGAGGTTGAAGGGGAAACCACCGCACCAGAGCGCCTTGCCGAGTGGATCGCCGCGCTGCAAGCTGAACCTGAATTCGCGGACACCCGCTTTGGTGAAGTGAGCCTGTCGGAGTCGGCTTCGAGACGAGGTGTGTATCGCTTCGCTCTGGGATTCGAGTCGGTATTCGCTGAGAAAAAGGAGGAGACCCAGTGAAGGCTACCTGGGAGCGTTTTCGTGATGCGTTTAATGCGCGGCCTTTGCGGGAGCGAGTGGTGATTGCGCTGATGGCATTGGCCCTCGTTTATGTTGTCTGGGATCTGCTGGTGTATCGCAGTCTCAGCGCGAGAGAGCAGGCCCTGCAAACACGCTACGATGTGGCGAGTCGAACGCTGTCTCAATTGACGCTTGAAGAAAAAGTGCTGGCGCAGGCCTTGGCGAGCAATCCAAATACGCGAAAGCAGCGGGAAATTGTTGAGCTGGAAAAGCGTCTTGCCGAACTGGATCGTGTACTCGCTGAGCTCGCCGTAGGGCTCATTCCCGCTCAGCGTTTACCGGATGTGTTGCGAGATGTGGTTCATCAGCGACGCGCCCTGACGCTGCTTGGCATGCAAGCGCATGCACCCAAGCATTTGGAACTGGAACAACCTTCGGCTCAGGCGCAAGGTGACCCAGAGCTGGCACCGGAGGTGATTCCGGCTGACCGTACCCAGCGAGTCGGCATTTTTAAACATGAAGTGCATTTTGCTGTCAGCGGGCGCTACTTCGATTTATTGGAATATTTGGCGGCACTGGAACGCTCCGGCTGGAGTTTTTATTGGTCCTCACTGGAATATGACGTTACGCGCTACCCGGAAGCGGAAGTGCATTTGAATGCCTACACCTTATCGACGGAGCGGGGTTTTATCCGTGATTAAGCGCTTCTTCCTTATTTTCCTGTTGTCGACGTTTTCCTGGGTGTCTGCCCTGGCGGAAGAGGCGCCGGCCCTGCGGGACCCAACGCAACCTCTCGATTATCGCGCTCAAGGTGCCAAGCGACCGCACTTTGCACTGCAAGCGGTTTTTGTACAAGGGACACGTAAAGTCGCGATTATTAACGGCAGTACTCTGCAAAAAGGGGAAAGCCTTGAAGGTTGGCGTTTGGCGCTGGTGCGCGATGACAGTGTCGTGATGGCATCAGGGAGTGAGCGCATGACCTTAAATTTACACCAAAAAGTTACTCAACCTGTATCGGCTTATTGACCGTCACAAAGAGCAAAAAATGACGAAAATACTCAAACACGCCATCGGCATACTCAGCTTTGTTTTCATACTCGTTGCGCTGCTCAACGCGTGTGCTAACGAACCGATTGGAACGACGACTGCGCAAAAAGAATATTCCGAATTTGTCGACGATAAAGCGAGCCAAAAGCCCGAAGTGGTTGAAGTGCCTGAAGATGTAAATGCGGCATTGTTGGACGCCGCGAGTGAGGTGCGCGGCCCTGAAATAATTGAACCGTTGCGTTTTGATGTATCGGTAAATGACGTTCCTGCGCGCGCCTTTTTCGTGAGCTTGGTGTCTCAGGCGGGGGTGAACGTTGTGGCACACCCGGATATCGAAGGCAATATCAGTTTGAATTTACGCAATGTGACGGTGGATGAGGTGCTCGACGTCGTGCGAGATGTGTACGGCTACGAATATCAGAAGCGCAGCGGCATCTACACGATTTACCCCAGAAAATTGCGTACTCAGGTTTTCCCAATTGACTATCTGGATGTGCAGCGCGTTGGCGTGACCGATACGAGCGTGTTTATAGGGCAGGCGACGTCCAGCAGCGGCAGCGGCAATAACTCTGGTGGCAACAGTAATCAGAGTAGTCAGGGCAGTGATTCCGCCAACCTTTTAAATTACCTGGATCTCGGCGGCGATGCGCAGAATCAGGAGGATTTAACACCAGGAACACGCGTACAGACGCTGAACGCAACCGATTTCTGGTCGCGTTTGCGCACGACCCTGTCAGGCATCATCGGCGGAGAAAGTGACGGGCGTTTTGTTATGGTGAATGCACAAGCGGGTATGGTCGTGGTGCGTGCTTTACCGGTGGAGTTGAGTACCGTCAGGGACTTTCTTGAAAAGTCCGAACTGAGCGTGCAACGACAGGTTATTCTGGAAACAAAAATTCTTGAAGTACAGTTAAACGACCGTTACGAAACAGGCATTAACTGGGCCGCGATCAGTGGCGAACTGCTTTTAGAAACGACGATTTCAGGTCAGGGGCGAATTCAGGATGTGTTGCTCGGTGGGGATGGCGTCACCGACAACCTCTTCAGCTCCGCGATAGAAGTGACTGACATTACGAAACTGATTGACCTGCTCGATCGTCAGGGTGATGTTCAGGTGCTATCGAGTCCACGCATCTCGACCGTCAATAACCAGAAAGCGGTGATTCGTGTCGGCTCAGACGAATATTTCGTTACCGGCCTCAGCAATAGCACAACCGCGAGCGCTGCAACGGTGACGAATGTGCCTACCATAGAATTGAGTCCTTTTTTCAGTGGGATTTCGCTCGATGTCACGCCTCAAATTGGCGAAGATGGGGAAGTCATTTTACATGTGCACCCCATCGTGACCGACGTAAAAGATCAGCAGAAAGAGATTCAGCTGGGCAGCGAAAATTTTTCATTGCCGCTCGCCTTGCGTGATGTTCGGGAATCCGACTCCATTGTCAAAGCCAGTACCGGCCAAGTTGTTGTGTTGGGTGGGCTGATGCAGGAGACCAGTGTCGATGTGGTCACCAAGCGCGGCTTTCTCGGAGATATTCCCGTCGTCAATGTATTCTTCAAGCACACCGAAAAGGCCCTGAAAAAAACTGAGCTGGTGATATTGATGCGTCCCGTCGTGGTCGAAAATGACGATGTGTGGGCTGAACAGGTCGAATCGGGCCAGCGCCCCTTCGACACCATGGGTAGAGAGTAACAGGGTGGCCCGCCGCCATGTATGAACAGCACTTTGGGTTTGCTGAGCTGCCGTTTTCGCTGACGCCTGATACGGCGCTGTTTCTCAATCAGAACAGCCATCGGGAAGCGTTGAACACGATTTTGGTGGCGTTAAAGCACTGCGAAGGATTTATCAAAATTGTGGGTGAAGTGGGCACGGGCAAGACCATGCTCAGTCGCATTCTTCTCGCGCGCTTACAGCAAGGCTATGTGACCGCCTACATCCCGAATCCCTTTCTGAGCCCGGATGAACTCAAATTTTTTGTCGCTCAAGAAGTCGGGGCGCAATTTGATAAAGACATGGCATCCCACGAGTTGATGTCCGCCCTCTACCGGCGTTTGGTTCAGCTATGCAGGCAGGGGCGTCAGGTCGTGCTGATCATCGATGAAGCGCAGGCGATGCCACGGGATACAGTGGAGTGCCTGCGCCTATTGACCAATCTCGAAACGGAAAAGCGTAAGCTGCTGCAGATTGTCCTGTTGGGGCAACCTGAATTGGATACGCTACTGTCGCGTCCGGATCTGCGTCAACTCAAGCAACGAATTGTTTTCAGCGAGTATCTGAAACCCTTGTCCCGGCGCGCGACTTCGGAATACATTGACCATCGCCTGAGTGCCTCCAGCCGTGGGGAACCCTTGTATTTTGGTCCGTCGGCGAAAGCGCTTGTGTATCGGGCCTCTGGTGGAATCCCCAGGCTCATTAATATCCTCTGTCACAAAGCCCTCATCTGCGCCTACGGTCGAGGTGATCAGCGGCTTCGTCTGTGGCATGTCGCCCGTGCCGTTAGCGACACTCCAGAAGCCAAGCGACTCCCTTATTTATTTGCCACTATCGCGGGAGCCGGTGCGTTTTCCCCGCGACGGGAGGCGCTCGGATGAGTCTGATTAACGATGCGTTACGGGATCTCGATGCGAGACAGGTGTCGCCGAGTACGCCGGCACCGAAGTTGAATAAATCTGTCCCGAGGCCCGGTTTGCCAAACAGCGTGCGTATCGTGTTGATCCTTTTAGGGGGCGCGCTGTTGTTTTTAGGTGGCCTGCGCTATGCCGAGCGGCAAAGCGCTCATGTCAATACGGCGCAGGCCGAGTCCGTTGTCGTGCCATTGGCGGCATCGCCACTCTCCTCGATAGCGGAACCTGACGAAGCCGCTTCGCCGCCGTTATCGACAGCGGTCCAAGGGCCTCAAAATGTCGGCGCTCCCGCAGCGCCCGTCAGTGCGAACGTACTTGAAGAAATGGAAGCTCGGCCGTCAATCGATTCGTCACAGCGAGACATTCAGGCCTGGCTTGAGCGTGCGGCGATGGCCATGGACGCCGAACGCTACACGCTGCCAGAAGGCGAGAGTGCGCTCACTTATTATCAGCGTGTGCTTGCGGTGTCTCCCGAGCATGGCGAGGCCCAGGAAGGGCTTGCCTCGCTGCAAAGGAAGTACCGTGACTTAATGGACCAGGCGCTTACAAAACGCAATGCCGCACGACTCGACACCTTGCTTGCTCGCGCACCACTGCTACTTTCTGAGACTGAAATACAGCGCTATGCGCAGCGTCAGCGCGCGCTCCTAGATGAAGAAAAAGCCGCGGCGGCACGACAAAGTCAGAGTGAAAAAGCGCCTGTGGTCTCTGCGCCTCAGGACGTCGAGGCGGGGGATGTGCTAATTCAAGCCTCGGCGGCACAACAATTACGACAGCTTGAACTTCAAGTTGCCGAGTGGCGACGCCAGGCGCAGTGGGCCACCATTGAGGGCGCCTTGGCCGGTTCGACAGCGCGCACCAATACATTGAACGATGCGCTGATGGACGCCTATCTCGCGCAATCGAAATTCACGCAAGCGATGCAGTTGTTGCGTGCGCGCGAAGCGCAAGGCGAGCACTTGCCATTCTATCGAGCGCGTCTTCTGCAGGTCACGGCAGGTGATGTGGCGGCACTTCAGTATTTAAATAGCGAGCCAGAATTGGACGTCGCTGCGCGCACGATGTATGCAGGTCTTTTGCAGCAAACAGGTCGCTATGCTGACGCGGCGGCTGAATATAAAACGCTGCTGAGTCGCGATGAGAAAAATGCCTCAGCGTGGCTGGGGCTGGCCGTGTCTGCGGACAAACTGGCCGATGCGACGGTTGCGTTGAGCGCCTATCGTCGCGCCTCACAGCTCGGAGATTGGAACAGCTCCGTAGCCACTTTTATCCGTCAACGCCTCGCTCAGTTGGGGCCCAGTGTTCAGGCAGATGTGGAGACAGCACAGTGGTAGCGCCTTCTGGAAAACGAATTCGTCTGGGCGACTTGCTCGTTGCGCAGCAGTACATTAGTCAGAGCCAGCTAGAAAACGCGCTCGCTGAGCAGAAAAAAACCGGGTTGAAGTTAGGCCGTCAGCTCATTGCGCTGGGCTATGTCGAAGAAAATACGCTGTTGGATCTCTTATCCAAACAGTTGGGTATTCCTTTTATTGAGCTCAAGCACTTCCGCTTTGATCGCGCGCTTGTTCAAACGCTGCCCGAAAGTCTTGCGCGTCGCCATCGTGTCATGCTGCTGTCAGAAGATGCGGAGGGTGTCTTGCTCGGCATGGCCGATCCGACCGATATTTTCGGATTGGATGAAATTCAGGGCGCATTGCAGAAAACGGTCCGCACCGCTGTGGTTCGAGAATCTGAACTGCTCGATATTCTCGATATTGCGTACAGCCGCGCGGGCGAAATTGCCAATTTGGCAGAGCAGCTCGACGAAGAACTCACGGCGGATTCAGTCGACCTCAGCGATATTGTTACCGACGCAACAGACAGTGACGCGCCGGTCGTAAAACTGCTGCAGAAAATTTTTGAAGAGGCTTTGAGTACGAAGGCCTCAGATATTCACATCGAACCAGACGAAGAAGTGCTGCGAATTCGATTGCGTATCGACGGCGTGCTGGTCGAGCAGGTCATGAATGAAAAGCGCATTGCCGCGGCTGTGGTGGTGCGTTTGAAATTAATGTCGAACCTCGATATTTCCGAGAAACGCCTGCCTCAGGATGGCCGATTTAACTTACGTCTGGGCCGTAAAAATATCGACGTCCGTGTATCGACCGTGCCGGTACAGTTTGGTGAATCTGTGGTCATGCGGATTTTAGACCACACGGAAGGCGTTCGACCATTGACCCATGTGGGCATGCCTGCGAATTACATTGAGCGTTTTCGCAAGGTGATTCGTCGGCCTTACGGACTTGTGCTCGTCACCGGCCCGACCGGTAGCGGCAAAACCACGACGCTATATGGGGCTCTGTCCGAGCTGAATACGCCGGAGAAAAAAATCATCACGGTTGAAGATCCGGTGGAATATCGCTTGCCCAGAATCAGCCAGGTTCAGATTCACGAGCGCATCGGCTTGGATTTCGGAAAAGTCTTGAGAGCAAGCCTGCGACAGGACCCCGATATCTTGCTTGTCGGTGAAATTCGTGACGCGGAATCGGCTGAAATTGCGCTCCGTGCGGCGATGACAGGTCACCTTGTCTTGTCCACCCTGCACACCAACGATGCTGTGACATCCGCTCTAAGACTTGTGGATATGGGGGTAGACCCCTACCTCGTCGCGGCGAGTTTAAAAGCGGTTGTGGCACAGCGTTTGATCCGCCGAATATGTGAAAGCTGCTCTGAAGCGCACACGCTGACGGACGACGAAATTTTAGTGTATCGTGCGCTCAAACCCGGACACGACCATCGTACAGAAACGTTCCGCAAAGGTGCTGGATGCCCTCATTGTTTCAATACCGGCTATCGTGGTCGCGTCGGTGTGTTCGAATTACTTGAAATCAATTCCGGTATGGTCGATGCGCTGCGTGAAAACAGCGTCAAAAATTTCAATCAGGCGGCCCAGGCACACGGCGGATATCGACCACTCGGAGCCGCGGCGCTGGATCTGGCGACGCAGGGGGAGACCACGCTCGAAGAAGTATTGCGAGTTTCGGCCGAGCTGGCGGATGAAAGCTTGAGCGATATCGCGGAGTACGAATAATGGCGCGCTTCCAATATCAGGGGCGAGCTCAGCGTGGCCAGCCCGTTAGCGGAAAGCTCGAAGCGGCAAGCCAGGATGCCGTGGCGGCCCAGTTAATCGGACGCGGAATTACGCCGGTTCAAATCGACGAAATTTCAACGGGCGCTTCGTTTCTCCATCAGATAAATGATAGGCTGGGGGCGAACAAGGTACGCGAAGTCGACCTGATCATGCTCTGCCGCCAGATGTACACCATCACCAAAGCCGGCATTCCTTTGACGCGAGGCATCCGTGGTCTGGCGGCGAGTGTTCGTCACGCGTATTTACAGGAAGTGTTGAGCGATGTGGCGGATCGGTTAGAAGCGGGCTCAAGCTTGTCGCTGGCGATGCGCAACCATCCTAAAGCCTTTGATCCCCTGTTCGTGAATATGATTGCAGTGGGAGAAAGCAGTGGGCAGTTAGATGAGGTGTTTAAGCAGATTGGGTTTTACATCGAACGTGACAGCGAGACTCGCAAGCGAGTCAAGTCTGCGTTGAGGTACCCGAGCTTTGTGATATTGGCGCTCGCGGCGGCACTGGTCATCGTCAATATATTTGTGATACCGGAGTTTGCCCGACTCTTTGCCAACTTCAATGCAGAGTTGCCGCTAGTGACTAAAATTCTCATCGGCTTCTCCAATCTGTTCGTGAATTACTGGCCCTACCTCCTTTTGTGTACGGGAGCTCTGATAGGCGCAGCCTGGCACTATTTACGCACTGAGCAAGGCGCATTGCGTTGGGGCTATTATAAAATGCGCCTACCGATTGTGGGGGATTTGATCGAGCGCGCGTTAATGGCTCGCTATGCGCGAACCTTCGGCTTGATGTTGCGCGCGGGCGTGCCGATCACGCAGTCGCTTGCGCTGTGTGCCGCGGCCATTGATAACCCGTGGCTGGAGCAAAAAATTCTCGGCATCCGTCAGGGGATCGAGCGTGGCGACAGTCTGCTGCGCACGCATCTGGCCGCCAGCATGTTTACGCCTCTGGTGCTACAGATGATCGCCGTCGGTGAGGAGAGCGGCCAGGTTGAGGCCTTGTTAACCGAAGTCGCTGAATTTTATGAGCGTGAAGTGGACTACGATCTGAAAACCCTGACAGACCGTATCGAGCCGCTTCTGATCGTGTGCATGGCGGCCTTTGTATTGATTCTGGCGCTGGGTATTTTTCTGCCAATGTGGAATCTGTACGAGGTGCAAAGTGGCTAGAGCCCGGCAAGGTGTGCGTGGCTTTAGCCTTTTTGAACTGGTGGTCGTGGTTGTGGTCGTCGGTTTGCTGATGGCCGTGGCAATCAGCAAGTTTCTGCGCCCTATGGACAGTTCTCGCGAGCGTGTCGTTCAATTTCAAGCGGCCGCGTTCGGGCGCTCGCTGGAGCATGTACGTGCCTTGTCCAAAGTGCAGAACAGCGCAGCGGTGACGCTGGACAACGAGGTGGTGATCTTTGTCAGTCGAGACGGCTGGGCCCTGTCTACGCTTCAAATCCCATCTGAGGACCGTTTTAGAGCGACTCAGAGTGGCTGTCAGGCGCTGTGGGATGCGTTCTTTCGTCGGGAAAACACCTCCGTTCAGCCGGAAAACGCTCGGCTTGAAACGCAGTTTGTGGCATCTATCGTGCGGCCCTATGTGTGCCGCTACACTTTAGTGGAGGGAAGCGACGAATCCCGATACTTTGACTATGATGTAAGAACGGGAAGCATCGTTGTTCAGGCCTCCTGAGTGCTCGCCACGGACAGGCTCTAATGGAATAGAAAATTTGCGCTTTATAAATTTTGCGCTATAAAAAGTATAACGTTGATTATTTGATGGCTCTGCCATCCTATTTCATTTATCTGGAGTTTATGAGCTATGAAACATTCTCAATCAGGGTTCACGCTTATCGAGCTGATCGCTGTTCTCGTTATCCTGGGTATTCTTGCGGCGACCGCGGTACCCCGTTTCATCGACCTGTCTGAAGAAGCTGGTGAAGCGGCCATTGCCAATATCGCCGGTAGCATCGAAAGTGCGAGTGCGCTGAATCATGCAGTGGCCATCGCCAATAGTGCGGGCCTGTCCGACGATACCTTTGTTGACGTCACGGCGTGCTCCCTGGCCATCGTCAACGGTCTGTTGACCAGCCCCTTGTCGGCAGATTACACCGTGACTGAAGTCACAGCGTTTCCGGGTAGTCCAGAGTCCGGCGACACCGCGACCTGTAATATCGCGGACGATGCCTCGACGCCTAACACGGCTGACTTTGTCCTGATTTACGCAGCGAACTGATTTTAACACCTTAAGCAGGCCACCATCATGACCGGCCTCAACGTATCACGAGGCTTCAGTCTTGTTGAATTAATCGCTGTCCTGATGCTCGCCGCCGTTTTGGCGGCGAGTGTCGTTGGGCGGGTTTTTTCAAATAATACCTACGCGCTGCAGAGTAGCCGTGACCAGCTTGTTGCCGCCGTGGCTTCTGCACAGCAACTCGCAATGGTACAGCGCGATCCCATCCGGCTTACGACTTCAGGCTCTTCCATCGATATTCGTCGCGACCAGAATCGCGATGGCAATTTTTCCGCATCCGAAAGTGTTCGCATCGACGGCCAGCGTTTTCCAGTAGAGCTGGGGCGCAACAGAACGGTGAGTACGGCCACCCTCGATTTCAACCGCTTGGGACGAACCAGTGCCGCATCGATTATTGTCGGTTACAGTGGCGCGACGGTATCGGTCAGCGTTTCAGCGAGCGGCTATGCGCAATAAATCACGTGCTGCTGCCAACGGGGTGACCCTGATCGAGGTATTGGTGTTTCTCGTTGTCGTCGGAGTGGCATTGGCGGCGACTCTGCGCGTATTTTCCGAAAACGTCGTGCGCAGTAGCGACCCCTTGATACAGGTCAGGGCACTGGAGCTCGCCCAGGCCCAGCTCGATGATATTCTCGCGCGTAAATTTGATGAAAATACTCCGACGGGGGGCGTGCCCGCCTGTGGGAGTGTCGGTGGGCCCGCATGCGCGGGGATCACTGCGGACAGTGATTACGATGATGTTGGCGATTTTAATGGCTTCAACGATGTCAGTCACACAGGATACGCGATCGCGGTGACGGTGGAAGCCGCAGGCGATGAGCTCGGCTTAGCCGCTGCCGCGGCTCGAAAAATAACCGTGGTGGTGACGACGCCGGCAACCTCGCGGGCGTCGTCGTCAAGCGTCACCTTGGCTGCGTACAAGGTGAACTTCTAATGCGCGCGCGTGGTTTTACCTTGATCGAGCTGGTGGCCGTGTTGGTCATGCTCGGTATTGTGGCGTCGATAGGCAGCCGCTTTCTGGTCAGCTCGGTGGAAAGCTATCGCGATGCACAAGTTCGCAACCGCCTCAACATTAAAGGTCGTGTTGCGATAGAGCAGATCACGCGATATTTAAGGGGGGCTGTTCCACACAGTGTGCGCGTCAGCGCGAGTGGAAATTGTGTAGAGTCACTCCCGGCTGTTGCGGGCGCATTCTATGTTGGTCAAGTGTCGGACAGTACCAATGGCGCTGCGGCTACGAGCGAGTTAACGACCTCCGTTTTTTCGTTGGATTCGGGTACAGCACTGCACGCGATCATCGGCCCCGCCTCCGCTGCGGAAATCTATACCGGAGCAAGCCCGGCCGCGCGCGTTGGTATCGATAGCATAGCCGGTTCTCCCACTCCGGGGATACAATTTACGCTGCCGCACACCTTTGTACGTAACTCTTTAAACCAGCGTGTGTTTGTGGCGGATGATCCACTTCGTATTTGTCTGCGCGGCAACAATCTGGTGTTGCATGAAGGCTATGGATTAGATACCGGCGCGCTCAACGACGTGGCGCCCGGCGGCGTGTCGTCCGTGATGGCGACAGGCGTCTCGACGGCGTCACAGGCCTTTGTTCTCTCAGCCGGCAGTGAAGATCGCGCGGCGTCGCTCGCGGTATCGCTGCGCTTTCAGGAAGGGGAAGACATCGCGAGTATGAATCAGACGGTGTTTATTCGAAATGTGCCTTGAACGCAGCCGCGCACGCTCGAGAGGGGCTTCTCCGCTTAGACGACAGTCGGGGTTTCTGGTGCCGTTGGCCTTGGTGATTGTGGTGGGCTTGGGCGCACTCGCCGTCGCCATGTCCCGTTTGGGGGCCCAGAGCGGTGGCAGTGCATTCCGGGAGGCGCTTAGCGTACAGGCGTTTTTTGCCGCGGAAAGCGGTGTGCAATATGCGATGGGCCGCCTGTTTTATCCCAATGCCAGTCGCGCTGGCGCGGATGCGGCCTGTGCCGCCATTGAGGGAAGTTCACTCTCGTTGGATACAGAAGGGCTCCGAGCGTGCACGGCTGAGTTGAGTTGCAGTCAGTCTAGTGATGCGACGAATTCCATTAGTTTTTATACCGTTTCGGCTTCGGCCACCTGTGGCGCTGGAGAACTGCAATCGGAACGGGTCATACAAGCCTCAGCCTACATCAATGAACATGAATAAGCTGCTTCGTTTTATTTTGACTGTGGCATTGGTGCTGCACAGCGCGTCGCTTTTCGCAGCGGCCTGTCAGGATGTCTTCCCCGATGCGGTGCAAAACAGCACGAACAGCGGGCGCATTGATTTTGGTTGGAGATCTCGTATTTACAACAGCCCGGACAATATACTGGATACGACGCAGCTTAATGACGGTTCAGGTGGTGTCAGTTGTGATGGTTCGGCGTGTGCGATTTCCGGAAGCCGTGTACCGGCGGAGGAATACAACGGATTCAGTAGCGGCCAAGCTGACATCAGTTTGGGGTATCAACAGCAGCGCACCATTACTCCGGGTGAGTACAACAGCGTAAATCTCGATTACCAGGCCGAGTTAACGTTGACGCCGGGTGACTATTATTTCTACCGCGACTTTTCAATGGGCTCTGAGTCCCGTGTGTATATCAGTGCGCCGGGGACTGTGCGTATTTACGTTCGAGAAGATATTTCTCTCGGCAATCTCGCGAGTTTTAATCCCGATGGCGGCACCCGATATGCGCTTCTTTACGCTCGTGGTGACGTTGACTTCACGTCGAATTCTCAAGCTCAAGCCATTGTCTATGCCCGTGGAGATGTGGTCTTAAATAATAATGCGTTTATCACCGGCGCGATTACCAGCCGGAGTTTAATTAATTTAAGTTCGCGATCGTTTGTCAGTTACGACGCAGATAAAGTGGCGAATACGGATTTCGACACATTTTGCGAAGGCAATCCCGACCCGGTTGTGACCTTAATTGCGGAGTGGCGTCTGGACGAGCTCCAGTGGACAGGTGCCAGCAACGAAGTGCTGGATCAGTCTGGCAATGGCTTGCATGGTCGAGCGATCAATAATAACGGTCTGCCCACGACGGAAACGAACAACCCTGTGGTTTCTGGAAATCCAGGCACGTGTCAATACGGCCAATTTAACGGTACCCAGGATGGCTATGTTCTGATTAACGATCCTGGCAACAACAGCATTCTGGATCTCACTGACGAGTTCACTGTGATGAATTGGTTTTACGCCTATACCTATCCCTCTTCGGGTCTCGCGACGATCGTGTCAAAGGATGAAAATTTCGAGTATCACCTGCAAAGCAATGGTCGGATTAATTGGTGGTGGGGTGGAGGCAGCCGCGCATTGTCCAGCAACACAAGCGCATCTACCAATCGTTGGCACCACGTGGCCATTACTTACAAATCGTCAGGCGAGCAAATAATTTATCTTGATGGTGTGTCTGTAGGGCAAACAAATTATGTCGGTAACGCAACCGCGAACAATGATGGCGTTCATATCGGGACCGATTGGAATTATCATAGCCGGCGCTTTAATGGCTTAATTGATGAAGTGCGCATTTATGAGGGCGCCATGAATGCGGCGCAAGTGGGTGCGGCGATGTCCGAGACGCATCCTTGCGTCTTTGGTGCAACACTCTCGTATTTTCAGATCGATGTGGGCGGCGGGCAGGCCAGTGTGTGCTCACCGTATGAAGTGACGATCACTGCACGCGATTCAAGTCATGCCACGATCACGAATTACGCGGGGGAAATTGCGCTCTCGACGTCAACGGGACATGGGGATTGGCAAAATACCGGGGATGCGGGAGACGCAATCAATTCCGTGCAGCCAATCGGCACGGACACAGGTGGGGCGACGTATTCGTTTGATACCGATGACGACGGCAGCATCACACTTGCCCTGTCGAATGAGCATGCTGAAACTCTGACGGTGACTGTAGAAGACGACAGTGTCGGGGTCGTGTCTTCCTCTAGCGCCATCACGTTCAGTGAAAATGCCTTTGTGATTACGGACAACGACGTACTGGGCGATGACGTCATCGCCGGGCGCCGGCATCAATTCCTCGCGCAAATGATGAAGCGCGACTCGAGTACGGGGGTATGTGGGCCTGCCGAAAATTATGATGTTGCAAGTGTTAAAGTGTGGATCGATCGCGATGCGGCGGACCCCGGCGGTCTCGCACCCGAAGCCAGCAATGCGGATCAGTCTCAAAGTGCTGCGCTGGGCAACGCAGCGCCAGCCAATGCCATTTTGAGCTTTCCGTTTATTGATGGCGAAGCGCTGTTTAGTTTAAACACCTCGGATGTTGGCCAATACAGCATTGAATTCCTTGATGATAGTCTCGCGTTTTCAGATCAAGCGATTGCGGGGTCTTCAAACCTTTTGACCGTTCGGCCATTCGCGTTCAAGGCATCGGTGGTCGGTAACCCTGCCGCTGTCGATGCGGGTGGCAGTGCGTTTATGGAGGCCGGGTCTACATTTACGGTGAACCTCGAAGCCATTGGCTACGGGGGCGCGACGGAAGACAGTAATAACAACGGTAGGCCTGATGTGTACGAGGACAGCGACCCCGCGAATAACCTGTCACTTTCGGGCGCCGCGCTGCCGGGTTTTGGTCGAGAAAGCAGCTCGGAGAGCGTGACGCTCTCGGTGCAACTGCACGCGCCTGTTGGTGGCAACAATCCTGGGCTTCTGCCCGATGCGGCTCCGGAAATCACAGGCTTTACGAATGGTGCGGCGTCGATAAGCGGGCTTCGTTTTGGTGAAGTGGGCATAGTGCTGCTAGAGGTTCAGCTCAGTGGCGGTAGCTACCTCAACGCGGGCAGTACGCGAACGGCGCGCAGCGAGAGTGTGTCGAGAACCGTCGGCCGTTTTTACCCGAGCGTGTTTGAATCGCTTGCAGATCCTGATCCATACACACTGAGCCCAGCTTGCGGTACTGGCGGCTTCAGCTACCTGGGGCAGGGCTTTTCCACAGCCTTTCAACTTCAAGCGCTGAATGTGCAAGGCGACGTCACGCAAAATTATGAGGGGGACTTTGCCCGGTTTGATGCTGCCACCGCGTTGAGTCACTTTGCGGTAGATCTTGACGCGCCCACGGATTTGAGTGCGCGTCAGAGTGTGTCGAATGCACAAGGACTGTGGGCCGCCGGTGTGGGGAGCCTTGAGTACGATGTGCAGATTGCCAGAGCGAGTGCACCTGATGGTCCCTTCACGGATGCGCGCTTGGGCGTTCGAGTGGTGGACAGTGATGGCGTGCGCTTGCGCAACGATCAGTTCAACTTGGATACCGACGACGACGCCACCGATGACGCGTTGGAAGTGGGAGAGACCGCCTTGTATTTTGGCCGTTTGCGCCTCAGTGATGCTGCGGGTCCCGAAACCGCCGAGCTGCCAGTCGACTTGCATGTCGAATACTGGAATGGCCAAGCGTGGCAGAGGCAGCTCGACGACTCGTGCACGGGTATCGCGCAGACAGATATTGTCTACCCTGAAGGTAGTATTGATGATCCGGCCAATCGGAGTGTCGCGTTGGGCGGCGGTGCGACCACAGGTTTGTACACCGACGACAGTGCGGGCCTGATTCATTTCAGTGCCGGTGATGCGGGTCATCGTTTTACAGCCCCGGGGCAGGGCAATACCGGCGCGTTTGCTGTCGGTATTGATATGAGCGCCTACCCCTGGCTGCGGTTCGACTGGAATCAGGATGGCGACTACGATAATGACCTCAGCCTGCCGGATGCAGAGATCCGTTTTGGCAGCTATCGTGGTCACGACCGCATCATTTATTGGCAGGAACTATTCAGTAATTAATCCAGCTGTTCAGTGCGATCATTTTGAATTTACGGCCTTCCTTGCTCATCAAGAGCCCGTCTTCAAGAATACTATCAATACGAATGCCTTCGATCGATGCATTTTCCTGCAGCCTTCGGCCATTGATGACGACATAACTGCGCCCGTTCGGCTGGTAGTGATGCTCTGAGTACATCAGGGTAGGAATATTCTCCTGAACGGAAAAGGGCAGTGCCTTAATTAATTTCACATTGTCATGCGCCGCGAGGACGTCACCTTGAACCGGTGGGGGTGTTGGCGCGGGTGTCGCAGTTCTGCGCGGCTGAGGCGTCGGAGTGGGTTCCGGACTGGCCTCATAGAGTGCATCAATGTTGCTGCGCTGTTTCGAATCGAGCTGAGCCATTTGGGGAGTGGGCGCGACCACAGGCGCCGTTGACGGAGGCGTTTGGCGAACGGGCGCGGGGGTGGCGGCAGGCTGCGGCGTTGGCGTAGCCGAAACGGCAACAGGAGAAGGCGCCGGACTGGCCTTGTCGCGAGGCCATAGCACAATTAATACGACGACCAGCACCATGAGCGAGATGAGCAGAACGATCCAGCCATACTGTCTCAGGCGTGAGGGGGTTGGGCTGGCGGCTTCGTGCAGGCTATCCAAGTTGGGCGGCGCATCGGATCGTTGCCGTTCTTGATCCGCTTTTTTTAATGCTTCCAAAATCAGTGACATTTACCGGGCGCCTTTAGTGTTGATCTGGCCAGTGATCCAGAAGGACTGGCACCAGACCGAGTGTTTCATTGAGCTTCATCAGCGTTCGTTCGCCCAATATGCCGTCGGCCTCGAGGCCATTTGCTGTCTGAAATAGCATCACCCGCGTCTTCAAGCTTTGGCTGAACAGTGTGTCGGTAATCGGGCGTGGCTGGGCATCCAGCAGCGCGAATTGTTGCGCGACCCGTGCGACCACCGGTGAACGAGTGCCTTGCGCGAGCGGCTTTTCATAGCCTTCTGGCTTGCGCCAGAGGTAGTCAACTCGGCCGTTCCACAGCTGGCCAACGTCATCGCGAGCGCGAGCTGTAGCTTGGCCGCTGGCGTCGAGCAACCACACGGTGTCTTCGTTCATGGCTATCAAGGTCACGTAGGCCTGATTCCGCGAAGGCGTGATCAGCGAGAGCAATACGGGTCGGTTCAATTCTCGTAGTGACGACCAGGTTTGATTTTCTGCCTGAGCGCATTGCAAGCCGGAACGTTCGGTTTGCCAGCAAGGGTGTTGCAGCTCAGAGGACTCCACGCCGTAATACTGAAACAGACGGGCGAAAGCACTGTTTCGGTCGGTGAGGTATCCGGTGGTTTGCCTGTCTACGGGGCCGCTGACCGTACTGACGGTGTGTGTCGACGTTGCCGTAGGTTGGACAGTGATCGCTGGAGTAGAAGCGAGTTGAGGCTCAGGGTCTTGGCGCGGGCTTGCCATCAACACGACCAGAGCGACACAGAGCAGCACGGCCGCTGACACGAGCGCGATCAAGACGGTTCGATTTGAAAAGGGACTCGCGCTGGCGGCTTGAGCCTGGGGAAAGCGACCTTTGACCTCAAGCTCAGCAAGTTGGAACAACGCACTGTCTACCTGATATTTATTCTGGCCGTAAGCGCCGACGAGCATGCGCTCGCAGAGAATATTGATAAGCCTGGGAATGCCGCCTGAACTTTTGTGAATTTTACGGATGATACGATCAGGAAACAGGGGGCGGGCATCCTGTTTCCCTGCGATTTTCAAGCGATGCTCAATATAGAGACGAGTCTCGGCCAGGTTCAGAGATTCGAGGTGAAAACGCGCGGTAATACGTTGGCTCAGCTGGCGCAAGCGGGGTTGGGCCAAGAGCTCGTTCACTTCAGGCTGGCCGACTAAAATGATTTGAAGCAATTTTTCTGTACTGGTTTCGAGATTGGTCAATAAGCGTATTTGCTCGAGCACATCGACCGAAAGCAGCTGCGCCTCGTCGATCAACAACACGGTGCGCTTGCCCTGGGCGTGGTTGTTGAGCAGGTGGTCCTGCAAGGCATCCATCATGCTTTTAATGTCGGAGTCATCGTCCAGAAACAAGTGCAGCTCCTCACAAATGGTGAGCAGCATTTCAGGCACACTGGCCATGGGGTTCAGGACGATCGCCACTTCGGTATCGGTGGGCAATTGCTCGAGCAGGCAGCGAATAATGGTCGTTTTACCTGTCCCGACCTCACCGCTCAACAGCACAAAGCCGCCCCCCTGAACACCGTAAAGCAAATGGGCGAGGGCTTCCTTGTGCTGCGCGCTCATATACAAATAGCGCGGATTCACGGCAATCGAAAAGGCGGGTTCTTGCAGCCCGAAATAGTGGTGATACATCGAAGTCGTCAGTGACGTCCGTTATTGGATGATCCGGGAATCATACCTGCAAATTCAGTGAGAGAGAACGGACGCCAGATGCCTCAGGGCGTTAAAATCAATTCTCGTAACGCGGTTGAGAGTTTGTCGAGGCTGGCGAGGGTGTCGGTGTCGCTAGCCGGTGTGCTGTTTCGCCGTGTCTCCAAAGTGTGGAGTGCGAGCATAAGCACATCCAGATCACCGCGATTTTTTGCTTCGACGAAGCTAAGGATGTCGCGAAGCTTGTAACCGCATTGTGAGGCGAGCTTCAGTAGTTTGACGGAGTGGATGTCCTGGTGGTCAAAATCGAGTTCGACGGTGTCGCTCTCGCCGTGATGACCGAGCAGGCCAAGGTGATGGTAGTGCGCGATAGCACGGGCGGAAACGCCGGTGATCCTGGAAAGTTGGCCGATGTCCATATTATGAGCCACGCTAGAGGAATTATTTGGGCGACATGATAGGGTTTCTATTGAATCTGCTCACCTCTTTTATACGCTATATGACGAACAAATCTGGTAATTCGAATTTCGGTCAATATTAGTAATAACGTCGAATGGTCGATTATGGTGCCAGTTGGACTGGTGGAAACTATAAGTGAGTGACGTATGCAGTAGTGGGCATCTGCTATAGTGTGTAGCAGGGCCTGGCTTCGTAGCCGGCGTCGTTTCCATTTACGTCTTTGTCATGGAGCCACCGAGTGCAATTGACTGTCACCACACCGAGTTTGCTGTTTCCCGCCATCTCTTTACTGTTGCTCGCCTACACCAATCGATTTGTCACCTTGACCCGCGTCATCAGGGATCTCGCTCGCATGAAGGACGAGGACAACGGGGACCTCATTCGGCGGCAGATTCACAGTCTGCGCTTGAGGGTGCAATTGATTCGAGGCATGCAGTCACTCGGAGTCCTGTCTTTCGTCTTGTGTACAATGAGCATGCTGATCATTTTTTTCGGCATTCCTCACCTCGGTGAGGGCTTATTTGGCTTGGCGTTGTTGATGTTGATGGGCTCGCTGCTGGTGTCATTGTACGAAGTGCATATTTCGACACGCGCGATCAATTTTGAGATAGAGCGACTCGAGCGACCGGTGGCGTCGAACTCAGTGTGACGCTGCGCTTTCGATCGGATCAACGTCCAGGTCAAGGCCGAGGTCATTGGCGATGCTGTCGAGTTTGTCGTACAGATCTCGCAGGTCAATCGCGCTGGGCAGGGACAATCTGCCGACGGCTTCGAAAATAGGGTCACCGCTGTAGGGCATACTCGACAACGTGGTTTCGAGTTCTTCGACGTTAATGCCTTGACGGGCGAAGGCGCTGGCAATTTCTTTTATGATGCCGACTCGGTCCGGGCCGATGGCGGAAAAGCGTGCGGCGATGGGGGTGTCGCTGTTGTCGGCGAGCTGGGCTCGCTCGGTGCAGATCTGTATCCCTGCACTTTGCTCCAAAGCCTTTAAGCCGGCAATGAGCGCGTCCTCCTTGCTTTCATCGAGGCCAACGCACACCACACCCACAAACTTCCCCGCCAGATGGGCGAGTCGGCTTTCCAGCCAGCTACCGCCGTTGGCTTCGACCACGCTCGAGACCTTTTCGATCACGCCGGGTTTGTCGTTACTGGAGACCGTGAGTACATATTGACTGAGCATGCAGGCGCCTGCGTATTTAATACAAGATTCGAGCCTGTATAATGCGCTGTAAAGCCGCTTCGCTCAAGTCTCGATATACCATGATTATTCCTCTCTCCGAACTCCCTCCCGATACGCTAAGAGCCATTGTTGAGGCCTATATCAATAGGGAAGGTACCGACTACGGTGAGCACGAGTGGGCGCTTGAAGACAAGTGTGAACACGTGATCGGGCAGCTGAAGGACGGTCGAGTCCTGCTGGTGTATGACGAGGAGAGCGAAAGCGTCAATCTGCTCACACGCGAGGAGTATGCCCAGCTGCCTGGGCAGGGCTGAGATCCTCAGCCGTTTTCCATGATGGTAATCTGCTCATCCTGGGCCAGTATCGGTGTCATGGCATTGAGTAATTCTCCGCGTTCCTTACTGTGATACCAGCGTTGCCAGTCCTGCAGGGAGCGCCACTTGCACCAGAGGTAGCGGTGGTTGGGGTTGTTCATATCGTGGAAGCTTTCCCCGGAGATAAAGCCGTGAGCGACAAAAGTGCGCTGCAGTGCTGTCTTCAATAACTGGTTATAAGTGCTCAGCATGCCCTCGGCGATTTGCCGTTCAATGAGTACGTGAATCATGGTGCGCGGTTCAGTCCTGTGTACAATGCGATGCCGTCAATGTTAACGGATTTGAAGGTGCTATGTCTGCTGAACACGACTACGAACATTTGCTTGATACACGGGGCTTAAGCTGCCCTGAGCCCGTCATGATGTTGCACGGCGCGGTGCGAGATGCTGGAGCGGGCGAGCGCATTAAGATTCTGGCGAGTGACCCTTCTACCGAGCGCGATATCCCCAAGTTCTGTCAGTTTCTCGGGCACGAATTAGTGAGCGCCGGAAAAGAGGACGAGGTCTTCGTCTACTACGTCAAAAAGGCGTGAATAGGGCGCTGCGACCGGGGTGCAGCCTGGTCGCAAGTCCGGTTCCTGCGTGTGGATACAGGCCTGCTTAGGGCAGGCCTTCCGCGGAGTCCATACCTTCTACCAGCAGCGATATCGCCGCCAGTGCCTCCGGGTCTTCCGATTTGATTTTGTTGGCGATGTGATGCTGAAAGAAATAGCGAAAATTATCGTGCACCTGCGCCGCGTACAAACATTTGTCGCCCGGTAGAATCGGGGTACTTTCCACTTTTTTCTCGTTCACGATCATGCCAAAGATTTCACCATCGTGATGCAGACGCCAGCTCACCACCTCCTGAAGCGTCAGTGTTTTGGTTTGCGCATTGGTCATTACGGCATGGGTGCCAATAATGTCGGGGATTTCCTGAATGATTTCATGCGGGTCATCGCATTGGTATTCGTAGTATTCGGCGGCGGATTCCAACTCCACAACTTTGTGAATAGGGGGTTCGAAAAACACTTCGTCAATGCCCGGATCGTAATAGCCTTCAAACTGGCCATTTAAGGGGTCATTGATTTCAGGGCAGGCGAAAATACTGTCTAACCACGGCACCAAGCCGACCACTTCACCGTTGGCTCGCAGCGCCCAGCAGAGCACACGCAAACTGAACAGTTTGTCTGACCCGGATTCATTGGAATAGAGCATTTCGAGCCCGTCGAGCTCTGGAGATAAGCGGATAATGCGCGACTCCTCAAGCGAGGAAACCGGCTGTCCAGTGAAAAGATCAATCACGTTATCCATATCGTGACTGGAGACCGTGTTTTTCATGGCGACGCCTCCGTGTAGATAGCCCACATGCCTGGCGTTTCACGCTGGGCAGAGAGCTCAGCTAAGTAAAGCGGTTGAGTAGACCGCTACGACATACAGTATAGTGACTTTGCAGAATACACAAGACCTAGGGTCTGTCGGCCTAAATGTGGCCCGGTTTGTGAACTGGCCTCCCTCTCGTTAGAATGCATGACTTTTCAGACTGCGGCTGGCACGAAAAGTTCCTCAAACCTGCGTATGCAGGGGAATGTGCTGTCGCAGCGCGGGTGCCTGCTTCAGGTGTGTTCCTGACGGCAGCCACTTCATACCCTAAGTGTAGTGCATTTCAATGTCCAGTCCTCAATCCGTCAATGATCCGATTTTTGCGAACCGTGGTGAGCCACGCGTATGCGCTGAGGAAGGCATCGCTGATTGGCGGGTGATTCAAGCTTGTTTCGAGCGTCTGTTCGCCGAAACCGAGCGCACACGTCTGATGGGGGGCGCGGATGAACCGCTCTACCTGCCCGCAGAGCGCGAGGATGGGTACCACACGATCTTCTTCACCCGAGACTATACGGCCAGCGCATTGCACGAGCTGGCGCACTGGTGTCTCGCAGGGGCCGCGCGTCGGCAGCGTGTGGACTACGGCTATTGGTACGCACCGGATGGTCGAAGTGCAGAGCAGCAGAGCGAGTTCGAGCGGGTTGAAGTGAAGCCTCAGGCGATTGAGTGGCATCTCACGATGGCGTGCCAGCGCCGGTTCCGTTTGAGTGCCGACAACCTGGAGGGCGGCTGTGAGCCGAGCCCGGCCTTTGTCGCCGCAGTCGTCGCCCAAGCGCGCAGCTATGCCCGGGACGGGCTTCCGCCTCGTGCAGCGCGCTTGCGAGCCGCGCTGTCGTCCAGCTTCGGAGGGCCGTCAGCGCCGCCCGAAAGTGTGTTTACCCACAGTGAACTTGGACAATGAAGCCGACGTCCTGGTTGATTGATGCCAGTATCTATTTCTTCCGTTACTACTTTAGCCCCCGGCCAGAGCATCGCTCGAAAAGTGGTCGCGAGGTGTCCAGTGCGCTGGCCTTTGTCTCTTGGCTGTTGCGCCTGCTTGAGCAGGAGCAACCCGAAGAGCTTGCTCTGTGTTTTGATGAGAGCTTGGGGACGGGCTTTCGGCATGGGCTGGATTCGACTTACAAAGCACAGCGGGCCCTGCCTGATGAGGCCCTGATCTATGAACTGCTTGCCGTCAAACACTTTGCCGAGCATGCAGGGCTCGCGTGTTTCGCGTCTTCGGTATTTGAGGCGGACGACCTGATTGCCAGTCTGGCCAAAGGTGCGCACAGCAGACAGCGCAGCCCGGTTATCGTGAGCCGCGATAAGGACCTCGGGCAGTTGCTGACCGCGCAGTCGGGAGCGTTGCTGTGGGATTACGGTTTTGGGGACCCACTTCACCGCGATGAGTTTACCGCCCGCTACGGCGTGGAGCCGGAATCCTGGGCGCTATACCTCGCTCTGGTGGGGGATCCCATTGATAATATTCAGGGGGTGACGGGTGTCGGGCCGAAATCCGCTGCGATTATGCTTAGAGCCTACCCAGACTGGGCCGAACTGCAAGCGCATGTGCACGCGCTAGAGACGCTCGAACTGCGCTGCGCCAAGCGGCTGGCTCAGGCCATTTCGGCTCAGCAGGCGCGAGTGAGCCTAAACCTGCAATTAACCACCCTCAGATACGACGCTCTGCCTTCGGCGGACAGCCTGCGACGGGGCGTTGCCGATATCGAAGCATTACAGGCCTTGCTGCATGAGTGGCGAGCGCCTGCAACTCTTATACACCGTACGGAACAGGTATTGATGCATGAAAATTCTTGCCGATGAAAATATTCCCTTTGCGGAGGCCCTGTTCTCCGAACTGGGTGAGGTGGTATTAAAGCCGGGGCGGCACCTTGAACATCGTGACCTGGAGGGCGTCGATGCGCTGCTGGTGCGCTCTGTCACCAAGGTCAACGCGGCGCTCCTGGCCGGCCATCAGGTGCGTTTTGTCGGCACCTGTACTATTGGAACCGATCACCTCGATCTGCCCTGGCTCGCACAGCAAGGCATCGCTGTGAGCAGCGCGCCAGGCTGCAATGCCTTGGGCGTGGTGCAATATGTGTTGTGCGCATTGGCGCATACCGGGCGTTTACGACCAGACGCGACTGTAGCGGTGATTGGTTGTGGCAATGTGGGCGGGCAGGTCTACCGTTACCTGAAAGCATTGGGTATGGACGTGGTCGGCGTGGACCCACACCTCACGACGGCGCAGATCCCCGATCTGGTGAGCTTGGACGAGGCCTTGGGTCGCGATGTCATTTGCATGCATACGCCGAGAATTCGCGACGGCGCACACCCGACGGAAAACCTGTTAAGCACGGCCCAGTTCGAGCGGATGCGCCCCGGCGCACTGCTGCTCAATGCCGGGCGAGGCGAGTGCATCGATAACCCGGCCTTGCTGAACTACCTCCGCACGCATGACGACTTGGAGGTGGTCTTGGATGTCTGGGCGGACGAACCCAACATGATGCCCGAACTGTATCAGCACTGTGTCATCGGTACGCCCCATATCGCTGGCTACAGCTACGAGGGCAAGGTGAATGGGACGACAATGATCTTTGAGGCGCTGACGCGCTTTTTGGGGCGTGACACTGACTGGATACATCAAGTGCTCTCAGGCCTTCGGCGTGAAGCGTTTGGCGAACCGGAAGCCTGCGGACCTATGGGGTTTTATGCGGGCTTGCAGCACAGCTACGATATTGTGGCCGATCACCGACGCCTCGGTGCTGTGCTGGATGACCTGCCTGCTTCATTTGACCAGCTCCGCAAAACCTACCCCAAGCGCCGAGAAATTGCGCACTACCACTTCGATGCGATTGCGGAAGACCGCGCGCTCTGGGGCACGGACCCTTTTGCCGCCGTGGGTTGTAAAAAGTGAGTTCCGCGCGTGTGTTAGCGGTCATGGATCACCTTCGTCAACGCGAAGCGTCTGCTCACAGTGGCGACGCCTGCCGGCTTTTCCATGGCCGAGGCGGTACCGTGGAGGGATTGGAAAGCCTCAGCGTCGACTGGTTTTCCCCGGTGCTGGTGCTGACGCTGTTCGCCCCCTGGCCCGACGATACGCTCTGCGAGTTAGAGGCGGCCCTGCGTCAACGCGTAGCGGCCTGCGAAGCAATATTACTGCAGCGGCGCTACGTTTCGCCCGCTCGTTTTGAGTTGCGCTCGGGTACCTTGCCTGATCCGTTTGTCGCTCGGCGTGGCGAGCTCCAGTTTGCGTTGAACACGGCCCAGCAAAATATTGGATATTTTCTTGATATTGAGCCTGCTCGCGTTTGGCTCGAGCAGTATGCGCAGGGTGCGCGTGTACTCAATCTGTTTGCGTACACCTGTACGTTTTCCGTCGTAGCAAAAGCCGCAGGCGCGCGTTCGGTGCTGAATATGGACTTGAGCTCGCGCAGTTTGCAGACCGGTCGACAGAATCACCACTTGAGTCAGCTCGACACGGAAGAGGTCCATTTTTTTGCGAACGATATCCTCAAAAGCTGGAGCCGTTTGCGCCGTAAGGGGCCCTACGATGTGCTTGTGGTCGACCCGCCCAGTTTTCAGAAAGGCAGTTTCGTCGCGACTAAAGACTATCCGAAAGTATTGCGACGTCTGGCGAGTTTGGCCGCTCCTGATGCCAAGTATTTGCTGTGCTTGAACGCGCCGGAATGCACGCGGGATGAGTTTCTCGAGATGATTCACGCAAGCGCACCTGAACTTCAGTTTGAGCGTTGGCTACCCGCACATTCCGACTTTCCCGATGTGGAGCCACAGCGCGCACTCAAACTGGCGGTGTTGTCGAGTTCTTAGACCGACTCTAAGGTGTCGTGATAGTAGCGTAACAGCGTGCTCAGAGGCATTGGGCGCGCGATGCCGTAGCCCTGTGCGAAATCCACATCAATGCGTAGTAAAGCGTCTTTGACCGCATCGTCTTCGACGTATTCCGCAATCGTACTCAGATCGAGCGCGTGCGCAATTTCAACGAGTGCGCGCACCATCGCCCGGTCTACTTTGTCTGTCACCACATCTTTGACAAAAGACCCGTCGATTTTCAGATAATCGACATTGAGGTTTTTCAAGTAACCGAATGATGAAAAGCCGGTGCCGAAATCGTCCAACGCAAAACGACAACCCAATGCGCGCAGTGTATCGATAAAGGCGATGGCGTCCTGAAGGTTTTTAATCGCACTGGATTCAGTGATTTCGAAGCAGATTTTTTCAAGTGGGAAGGCATAGCTTTGCATCAGCGCGATGATGGCACTGCGCGTGCGGTGACTGGCAAGCGACTGTGCCGTCAAGTTAATGGAACAGCAATCCAAGGCTTCCGTGTGTTCTGGGTGGCGTGACAAGAAGTCGAGGGTCTCCGTGATGACCCACAGGTCGATGTCGGTGGATTTGCCAAAGCGTTCCGCCGAAGGCAAAAAGGCATTCGGTGCAATCACATTGCCGTGTTCGTCGATATAGCGAAGCAGAACCTCGTAGTGCACGTGATCGTGATCGCGCAGTTGCAGCGGGGTGATGGGCTGAAAATACAGCTCAAATTCACCATTTTTAATGGCGCTGTCGAGGCGCGATACCCACAGCATATCCTGATGGTGGGTTAGCGTCGCTTCCTGGCCATCGAGGCGATGCAGGTGCACCTGGTTGCGGCCATTTTCTTTGGCGACATAGCACGCTGCATCGGCTGCGCTCAATAACGCTTGCAGGTCTGGTTGCGCGCCTTTGTACCACGCCGCTCCCACACTGATACTTTGACGAAACTGTTTGTCGTTCCAGCGGAAGTTGAAATCTTCTGCTGCGTTTCTCAGTGTTTCGGAAAAAACGAGCACCTGTTCATCGCTGAAATTTCTGAGCAATACTGCAAATTCGTCGCCACCAATTCGGCAGAATAGTTCGGCCTCGGCGTCGCAGTACTCGCGCAGGATCTCGGTAAGCTGTTTCAATAGCTGGTCACCAGCCGTATGACCGCAGGTATCATTCACAACCTTGAGCTGGTCGACATCGAAATACACGAGCGCGGTGGTCAGGACATCTGGATCTCGTCGAAGCATTTTTTCGAAGTGTTTTTCAAGTGCGTGACGGTTTGCCAGTTCTGTGAGGGTGTCGAAGTGGACTCGGTAGTGCAGGGATTCGCTGAGTTCTTTGACTTCGGAAATATCTGCGCCGACTAGATAGCGTAGTGCTTGCTCGCCGTCGTGGTGACGCAAGAGCTGCCCTGAGAGCACGATGCCATTGTGTTCACCTTTTTTGAGGGTGGTTTCAAAGGAGAGTTGCTCCTGCTCTGGTTGACGTTGGATCGTTGCGATTACCTGCCGCACACGGTCGCGGTCTGGCGCGGTGACAAGGCTCAGAATGTTGCGCCCAAGCAAGCTCTCTCGGTCTGAGCCGAGTTGACGACAGCTGAAATCATTAATTGATTGGATACGATTGTTTTGATCAATGCCAATAGCGATGATGGGCGCGCGCTCGATGAGTCTGTCTGAGGGTGCGTGAGGGGGGGAGGCTGCGGGTTGCAGATCTTCTTCCGGCCTAGCCTCTCGGGTTTTTAACTTGCGCACATAGAGGGCTGACCCAAGCAGGATCAAACCACAGAATAAAGCCATTGACAGTAGCGCGATAGAGCTGGCGTTTACATCCATTTGAATTCAAAACGTGATCGAGAAAAAGCTTGGACAGTATACGCACTAAAAGGTGCCCGGCTAGCGCACAGCTGAACGCAAGGTGGAAGATATGAAACAGTCGACTATTTAACTGCGAAGCTGATGCCAGTGTCCGCAGCAAGAAAATCTAAGCAGGCTCGGCTGAGCGTTTCTGAGCTGGCTTCGCGCAGCAAGTCTTCAAACACAAAGGCGCGAGTCTGTTCGCCGCCACGTCGAAGGTCGAGCGAGGGCGCGGCAGCACTGAGCAGCAAAAAGGCTTTGTGTGTGAGCACCGCTTCGTCTAAGGCCTGTTGCTGCATCGTCTGACCGAAGCGCAGGTAGCCCTCATCCGCCAGCCAGAGTGCTGCGCCGAGGCACGCGAGGTGCCTCGGGCTGTGTAAGCCAAACTCGTCCGGTTCATCCGGGCCGATGATGTCTTCGATGTACAGCGTGCTTTTCTGCGGGAAGCGCTTGTGCAGCAACACCATGATGCGCACGCAGTCACGACAGAAGTCATCGATGTGGAGAGCCTGTTGCAACATGCGATATTAGCCGGTCTTGGTGTTGGCAGGTATGGCGCCGATGGGGCTGCGTATCGTCTGCATGAACTGACCAAACTTTTTGATGGCGTTGCTCAGGTCGGCGACCTGCGGCAGAAAAACGATGCGGAAATGATCGGGGTCCGGCCAATTGAATGCCGTACCCTGAACCAACAGCACTTTCTTCTCGAGCAAGAAGTCGAGGATCAGCTGCTGGTCATCCTCATATCGATACATGGAGCGGTCGATTTTCGGAAACAGGTAGATCGCGCCTTTCGGTTTCACGAAACTGATGCCGGGTATGGTGGAGAGCGCGTTGCATGCGGCCTCTCTCTGTTCGTTCAGGCGTCCTCCAGGGAGGATCAGGTCGTTGATGCTCTGATATCCGCCCAGCGCGGTTTGTACGGCAAACATCGCCGGCACATTGGCGCACAAGCGCATCGACGCAAGCATTTCGATGCCTTGCATCAGTGAGCTGGCCGATTTTTTCGCGCCCGTAATATAGAGCCAGCCGGAACGGAATCCAGCCAATCGGTAGGCCTTGGACAGACCGTTGAAAGTCAGACACACCACATCGTCCGCAATGGCGGCGAGCGGGTAGTGGACGGCTTCGTCGTACACGATTTTGCTGTAAATTTCGTCGGCGAAGATGATCAGCTTATGGTCGCGGGCAATTTGTACGAGGGCTTCGAGCATGTCGCGCTCATACACGGCGCCGGTCGGATTATTCGGATTGATAATGACGATGGCGCGGGTGCGGCGTGTGATTTTGCTGCGAATATCGTCGAGGTCTGGCTGCCAATCGGACTGCTCATCGCAGCGATAGTGCACGGCTTTTCCGCCTGCTAATTTGACGGCCGCTGTCCACAGAGGGTAGTCCGGCGAGGGTACAAGGACTTCGTCACCGTCGTTCAGCAGGGCCTGGTTGGCCATGACAATAAGCTCGCTGACGCCGTTGCCGAGATAGATGTCATTAACCTCGACGCCTTCGATCCCCTGTTTTTGGGTCTCCTGCATGATGGCTTTGCGGGCAGCAAAGAGGCCGCGGGACTCGACATAGCCCTGCGCATTGCGAATATTGTGGATAACGTCGGCGATGATTTCATCCGGTGCGTCGAAGCCAAACGGCGCGGGATTGCCGATATTGAGCTTCAGGATCTTGTGCCCTTCTTCTTCCAGGCGATACGCGTGCTGAAGAACGGGACCGCGAATGTCGTAACAGACGCCTTCCAATTTGTTCGATTTTTCAACTTTTTGCATGATCGTGCTTTTGCTACCCTTCGTACCCAATGTGTATCGGGTCCAGTTCGAACCTGACCCGACGATTGAAGCATTCAGCTTGCAACGTAAATCGGGCAATAAAGAGGCAGATTATGGCAGAAGGTGGGCTAAAAGACGACGAATACTGGCGAGACAAACTGAGCCCGGAGGAATATCGGGTTTGCCGGGAGAAGGGCACCGAGCCGCCTTTCAGCGGGGCGCTCTACCAACACAGTGAGACGGGGACCTATCACTGTCGCTGTTGTGGCGAAGCGCTGTTTGATTCCACCAGCAAGTATGACGCCGGCTGCGGGTGGCCCAGTTTCAGTGAGGCCAGCGAAAAGGGCCGCATTGTGGAAACGCTGGACACCAGTCATGGCATGCGCCGTACGGAGATTACTTGCGCGCGATGCAACAGCCACCTCGGGCATGTGTTCACGGATGGGCCTGCGCCCACCGGATTGCGCTATTGTGTGAATTCGGTGTCGTTGAGCTTCGAGCGTGACGGTGACAAGGAATAAGCATGCGGCATTTCGATGAACTCTTCGATACGGCCGCGCTTCACAAGGGCGGTCACACCGAAGTCGAGGCGCTGTTACCCCAAGCGCAGAGTGCACAGTGGCTTTCGGCGCAGCCGGATGCCTGGTATCTGTCCATGATGAGCCTGCGCATATTTCGTGCGGGTCTGAAGCACGCGATGGTCGACGCGCGGTGGCCAGCGTTTGAGGCGGCCTTTAACGGGTTTGACCCGTTTTTTTGCGCGATGCAGAGCGATGAGGATATCGAGCGTCATTGTGGGAATCGCGCCCTAATTCGACATCTCGGGAAGCTGAAGTCCATCCGAGAGAACGCGCAGTTTGTGCGGGCGGTGGCCGAAGAGCACGGGAGTTTTGGTGCCTGGATCGCGCAATGGCCAGTGCAGGATACGGTGGAGCTCTGGTTCGAGATTGGGCGCCGAGGGCGTCAGCTTGGCGGCAGCTCTGCGGCACAGTTTCTGCGTATGGTCGGGCGGGATACGTTTCTACTGACTCAAGATGTCACCCAAGTGTTGATCGCAGAGGGCGTATTGGCGAAAGCGGCGACCAGTAAGCGAGATCAGCGAGCCGCTCAGCAGGCCTTCAATGCGTGGCGCGAGCAGAGTGGCCGCAGCCTATGCGAGATCAGTCGCATTGTATCGATGAACACGTTTTGACGGTGCCGGAGGGGTGTTGCGCGGTGGCCTGACGCTCAGTCATACACCTGCTTTTTCTTCCAGATATCTTCGTTGTCGTTGGCGAACTTGTCCCATTCCTGGTCCAGCTCAGCTTGTAATTCCGCATCTTCGTCGCTGGTGCCAGCTTCGGCTTCCTCTTCGCTTGCTGCGGCCATCAACTCTTCGATGATGGCGTCAAATCGCGCGAGCTTGTCTTCTTTTTGTCCGGGCTTGCCATCGCGCTCCAGCAGTCGGCGGGCGAGTTCGTAATAGTGTTGGGCAAGTCGCGCCTTTCCGCTTTGACGCGCGATTTCACCATTGATCACATAGCCGTCGACGGTGACCTGTAAGACCAGAAGGCGAATTTGCGCACGAAAGCCATCGGCCTGGGCCTTGTTGAGGCGCGCTTGCTGCTCGAGACTGTGGATGTAGCGGTGCAGTTCCTCGAGGCTCATCTTGATTTCTTTGATCTGCTGCGGGCTCTCGATCGCTTTGGCCGTGGTCTCTCCGGTGTCCCGTTGGGTCTGCGCGAGCTGGTCATTGAAGACCTGAATATTTTGGATGTGGACGTTCTCCTTGGGTTCCAGGCGCGAAAGCTGTTCACACACGTCGATCAGGCTGCGCAACACCAGTGTTTTGAGCTCTCGGCTCAAAAAGCCCTCGGGGCAACCACTGAGAATGAATTGAAAGCTGCGGGCCTGGCTTTTCAACGCGGCGAGCAGGCGTTTGCGCTGTTCGCGCTTGTGCTGGATCGTTTGCGCGGCAAAAGCGTAGGCCACCAGAGCAACTAGGAGGACAATGATGCCAACGATAACGGAAACTGAGGACATAAGATCAGGGACGGACCAATGAGGGCTTTATCTATTTAGGCTAGTCACTTACTGCTCCATATGCAACGCTCAAGTGCGTTAACTGTGCGCAGGAGTCGGTATTTGGGGCCTTGATGGGGGTGGGCAGGCTGGGAGCGAATCAAACTTGCCCGCAAAGCGATCAAGTTGCTGGTCATTTGAACGGGTGGCGCTAAGAAGTAAAAAAATGCAATCAGGGTGTTGACACTCCATTATTCGCTCAATAGAATGCGCGCCTCTTTCGTTGAGATTGATTCAACGGCGTCCTGTCCCCTTCGTCTAGAGGCCTAGGACACCGCCCTTTCACGGCGGTAACAGGGGTTCGAATCCCCTAGGGGACGCCATTGCGGGAATAGCTCAGTTGGTAGAGCACAACCTTGCCAAGGTTGGGGTCGGGAGTTCGAGTCTCCTTTCCCGCTCCAAATTCTAAAAACCAGCCCCTCGGCTGGTTTTTTTTCGTCTGTCGTTTCGCTAAGCACATGTATCGCCCCGGTAGCGGGCCTGATTGGAGAATGTCTGATGACTCTTGCGCTAGAGATCGATCACCTGACCAAATCCTATGCAAGCGGCGTCAAAGCGCTTGATGCGGTGAGTTTGCATGTAGAAAAGGGTGACTTTTTTGCCCTGCTGGGCCCGAATGGGGCTGGGAAGTCGACGCTCATCAGTATTGTGTGCTCGTTGGTGCGCAAAAACAGCGGGACGGTCAAAATTTTCGGCAAAGATATCGACGTCGATTTCGCCGCGGCCAAGCGCCATCTTGGCGTGGTGCCTCAAGAGTTCAACTTCAATACATTCGAGAAAGTACTCGACATCGTCGTGAATCAAGCGGGTTACTACGGTTTGGCGCGCGCAGAGGCACGTGACAGGGCGGAGCATTATCTCGATCAACTCGGGCTATGGGAAAAGCGTGACCAAGCCAGTCGTTTCCTTTCAGGGGGCATGAAGCGTCGCCTGATGATTGCCAGGGCACTCGTACACGATCCCGAGCTGCTTGTGCTGGATGAACCCACCGCGGGTGTCGATATCGAGCTGCGGCGCACGATGTGGAGCTTTATCGAGAAGATCAATGCCGCTGGCACCACGATTATTCTCACCACCCACTATCTCGAGGAAGCGGAAGCGCTGTGCCGGAACGTGGCGATCATCAATCGAGGTCAGATTGTCGAGCGATCCGACATGCGCAGCCTCCTAGCAGGATTGCAGCGGGAGACCTTCATCCTCGATATCGAAGGGGGGGCTGAGCCTGAGCTTGATTCGCAATTTGCGGCGAATCTGGTGGATGCGCATCAGCTCGAGGTCTCCATTGCGCGCGGTCAAAGCCTGAATCCTATTTTTCAGGCGCTGTCTGAACAGAGCATCGAGGTGCGCAGTATGCGAAACAAGGTCAATCGTCTTGAGGAGCTGTTTGTCGGCATGGTGGGCTCGAACGGAGGTGCTCAATGAGTCGTCAAGTCTTCATCGCCTTTGCCACGCTCGTGCGCAAAGAAGTACGGCGTTTTATGCGCATTTGGGTCCAGACGCTGATCCCACCTGCGATCACAATGACACTCTACTTTCTGATTTTTGGCAGCCTGATCGGCTCGCGTATTGGTCAGATGGGGGGCTACGACTACATGTCGTTTGTGATTCCTGGTCTCATCATGATGGCGGTAATCAACAATGCCTACAGCAATGTCGCTTCCTCATTCTTCAGTGCCAAATTCAACAAGAGCATCGAGGAACTGCTGGTCAGCCCCACACCGAACGCGGTGATCCTGCTTGGCTACGTGTGTGGCGGTGCTCTGCGCGGTCTGTTGGTCGGGGTGATTGTTACGTTGCTGTCCCTGTTTTTTACCTCGTTGCCCATCCACAGCCCCTTGATGGTGATCCTGGTCGTGGTGCTCAGTGCCGTCCTGTTTGCGATGGCGGGCCTGGTCAATGCGATTTTCGCCAACTCCTTTGATGACATCTCCGTGGTGCCGACCTTTGTGTTGACGCCACTGACCTATCTGGGGGGCGTGTTTTACTCAATAGACCTGTTGCCGGAGTTCTGGCGCAGTGTGTCTCAGTTGAATCCGATTCTGTATCTGGTCAATGCGTTCCGCTACGGCATGCTCGGTGTCTCCGATGTGCATGTGGGCTGGGCACTGGGGGGCGTGGTCGTGCTGGTGGCTGTGCTATTCTGCGTGTGCCTGTACATGATGGAAAAAAGCCGCCGATTGCGGCAGTGAGGTGAACATGGCGGGAGTGGAACTCGGCAAATCGGTGGCCTACACCGACCGATATGACGCAAGCTTGCTGCAGCCCATTCCGCGTAGTCTGTCGCGCGCGGCCCTGGGCACAGAGCTCGCCTTCCTCGGCTTTGATCTATGGCACGCTTATGAACTCAGTTGGCTGTCGCCCGGCGGCCTGCCGAAGGTCGCGATAGGGGAGTTTCGCATTCCGGCTGACAGTGACTGCATCGTGGAGTCAAAGTCCTTCAAATACTATCTGAATTCGCTCAATCAAACGGTTTTTGACAGCGCTGAAGCCCTGTGTGAGGTGGTGGCGCGCGATGTGTCTGCCGTCGTGGGGGCCGAAGTGACGTTGACTTTGCACGACCTTGACGGCGATTACCCGGGCTTCTCGCCGGTAGCCGGGCGGCTGCTGGATGGACTTGAGATTGAGACCTCTGTGTATCAGCCCGATGCCGCACTGTTGAGCGCTGCGGCGCCCGCGACTCAGGTGCAAGCCGCTCAGGTGTTCAGTCATCTGCTGAAAAGCAACTGTCCCGTTACGGGGCAGCCAGATTGGGCCACGCTGTGGATTCAGTATTCAGGTGAGTCGATCGACGACGCATCGTTGCTGAAGTACGTGGTGTCGTTCAGGCAGTATGAGGGCTTTCATGAGAGCTGTGTTGAGCGCATCTTCACTGACCTCAAGACGCGCTTCACGATCGACAGTCTGTGTGTCTACGCGCGCTATACGCGCCGTGGCGGCCTGGATATTAATCCGATTCGTGTGACGCCGGATCTGCAGGGCATGCCATTGCCGTTTGTCCGAACTTTGCGTCAGTGAATCTTACTGCGTAGCTTTTCAGATATGTTCTCGAGTTGCTCGAGTATTCGGGAGCGGTCGTAGTTTTTGACCTTCTCGAGATCCAGGTGCATTGAGAAGCCCTGCATGTGCTCCTCGAAGTAGCTTTGGTTGCGTCCGAGGTCTTTGCGGAAATCGATGACCTGATACACCTTGATAGGGTGGCTGAAGCCCTTCGCCCGAATTTCACCTCTGTCCCGACACATAACAATGTCTTTGATCAGCGACCAGGTCTCATGGGAGATGAGGATTTCCCCTGAGCTGGCTGCAGATTCGAGGCGGCTGGCGAGATTGACGTGGGTGCCGAGCACCGTGTAGTCCATGTATTCGCTGGTGCCAAAGGTGCCGACGGTGCAGTAGCCGCTATTGATGCCCATACGGATTTTCAGGGGCTTCTTGATGCCCTGATTGAACCACTTGGTTTCGAGTTCCTTCATCTTTTTGCGCATGTCGATGGCCATAGACACGCAGCGCAGGCAGTCGGCTTTCATGCCGTCACTGTTAGTATCCCCAAAAATTACCATCAGTCCATCGCCCATAAATTTGTCGATGGTGCCTCGGTGCTTGGCGGCGATTTTGACCATTTCGGTCAGGTAGGTGTTCAGCAGGTCTGTGAGCGTCTCGGCTTCGAGTTCTTCTGAGAGGGAACTGAAGCCTTCAATATCAGAGAAAAACACGGAGATACGCTTACGTTCTGTTTTCAAGGACGCGTCACGGCCCTGATTTAGTGCGCTCCACACGGTTGGCGTCACGTAGCGGCTGAGTTTGTAGGTTCGGACTTTGTGCAGGACCAGGTCGTTATACAGTTTTTTGTTGGCGGTATTGAGCTTGGTATATCGATGGTGGATGAAGCTCGCGTAGTAGCAGAGGTAAATCAGGGCTCCGAGGAACAGGCCGACACCGACGGTGGTGGGCAAGGCGATCTGCCATTGAATGCCGAGGGCGAGGCTAACAATGCAGGCGCCAGCGAGATAGGCTCCAGCGTCCGATAGCATCTGCCGCATACCGCCAATCGTCATACCATTGAATAAAGTAATGCAAAGCAGGGTCGCGCTTACTGGGTAGCTATGCAAGAGATAAGCTGCAATAGAAGATACGAGCAGCGCGTCGACAGTGGTGATCTCGCAGAAGAAGCTTTTTTTCAACGAGCGTGATTTCGCCATTCTCAGCCACATCGTCGTGCTGATCGTGTAGGCGACGAAAAGGATGAATATGATGGATTCGAGATATCCGGTGTCACCCGTCACAATGTGAAGGAACTGCAGGCCACAGAAACACACGCACAGAAGGGTCCGCGCGATGTTCTTCTTCAGTGTGGCGCTGATCGGTTGGCTGCTCGAGTTCGAGTTCGCCTCACTCATTGGGGATTCCGGTCATTCGCTAAAAGGGGCACATAACGCCATAGTTTGGTGGGGCTGTCAATTTATTGTCGGCCCGCTGGTCATTCTCTGAGCTACTGGAGAAGTTTCAGGTCTAGAAACTTTTCTTCGAGCTCGTTATACCGCGTCTCCATCGCTGACAACTCCTTACGCAGTCTGGCTTCTTCCTCGCTGCTACCCGCGCTTGCACCACCTTCTGAGGCGGCACTGCGTTTCAGCTTCTGGTTTTCCGAGAGCACAGCGTGATATTTGAGCTCCAGCTCGTCGAGGTTTTTTTTGAAGCGCGAGCGCTTCTGTTTTTACGCCAGGGAGCTCAGACAATTTTCCTTTCAATAGTTCCAGGTCTTTGTTTGCTACAGCAAGCTCGTCTTCCAGAAGTTGGATGCAGGTCTCAGATTCCTGAACAAAGCGTAGCTGTTTCTGCAGTTCCCCTTGCAATCCGTCAACGATTTGGTTTCGTTCGTCGTCCGAATCGGCATCCCGAAGCCTGTCCTGCAGGCTTTTTATGATTTTGTGCTGGTCTTCCGCAACTGCGCGCAAATGACGCACTTCGCTGCTGAGATCTTGATTACTGGGTACTACAGAAAGCAGGTCGCCCTCTGGCCCTTGCTCAAACAGGCGGGTAATCTCAGTGTAGCTGTTGTGATAGGACTGTAGCACCTGATCAAAGCTGTCTGGGTCGCTGCTTTGGTTCGCGAGTTCGGAAAGTTGCTCAAAGTGTGTCAGGGCTTCTTGTTTGGAGCTCTGCCATTGGGCTTCCAGGTCGAAGTATAGTTGTTTGAAGCGTTCCAGGTTGTGGATGCGTTTTCGTGCATTTTCCAATTCCACCCGAAGCGCATCGGCCTCGCTCTCGTCCACGGTCTGGCTTTGGCCGAACTCGGAGAAGAAGCTGTAGATCTGTTCATAGCGTTCGCGGAGGGCGACCCAATCGGCTTGCCCGCCCTCGAGGGTGACCCCGGCGCCCGCCTCTTTCTCCGCCAGTAACATCGCATGTCGCAGGGCAGCCGTACGCAGAGGCAGAGGCTGCTCTGGAGAGATGTCCAGTGCGATATCCTGTGTCGGGCTCAAGCTCGCATGATGCGAGTGCGTGGCGGCGATTTGAGTCTCGATGTATTCCAAGTATTTGATTTCGGGCGGTGGTGGCGGAACCGGAGGGGGTTGCTTGGCTTTCTCCGCCTTTAGGCGCTTCAGCTCTGTCAGTGCGGCGGTTGTGCGTTCCTTTAGTGCTGCGACCAGTCGACGCAATGACCGGTTTTGAAGCAATAGAAAGCCGCAAATCACGAGTAAAACCACCGCGACTTCGATAGCGATAATAAGAATCAAATCAGGCGCATTCATGCTAAAAGCTGCCAACAACTGAGTGGAAACGGGTTATTTTTGTTGTTTTCTCCTCGGAGTATGACGCATAAAACCAAGGGTTTCGACTTTTCAATCGATTTTTCTTATTGATCGGTCAATAATCACCCAGTTTTGACGTTGCTTTCAGGAAGCGCTTTGTGTAGAGTGTGCCGCCTTCAAACGCCGCCCGATGCCTGAATTGGGCCGCGATGAGCAGAATTTGGTGAGGTGTCCGAGTGGTCGAAGGAGCACGCCTGGAAAGTGTGTAAGTCGTAAGGCTTCGAGGGTTCGAATCCCTCCCTCACCGCCATATAAAAAA
>NOXC01000014.1 GCA_003265435.1 Cellvibrionaceae bacterium AOL6 | reverse complement strand
TTAAGCAACTATATTCGAGGGGGCCTGCTCCACCGTATTGTCCTGCCTGGGACGCGTGAATACATCCCTGTAAGCTCTCCATTCGCGTCCCTGCGAATGAGAGCCCAGTCAGAACAAAACGGTGCATCAGGCCTTGGGAGGGGGGAGTAGTCCCTTTGCTATGCACTATTTGCTTGAGTGCTGAAGTTCGTTTTCTTCGGGCTTGGATGTGAGGGGTCAGAGCACTTTGTGATCTGACCCCGCATACGATGAGATGCGTTTTGGTTGATTCGGCATCATGCCTTTCGATAAGTATCGCATCATTGAAGATTCGCATTGCATCCGAGGCCTGACGCGCGGTAAAGCTTTGGCGGGGCTTCACCCGCAGGGATGCGGGTGGGGAGCCTACACGGATGTACTTGCCGCGTCCCCGCCAAAGCTTTACCGCGTGGCAGGCCCCCTCGACTTCCCAATCTTGAGGGTCAGAGTACTTCGTACTCTGGCCCCGTAGACGATGAGAGGGTTTTCGTTGAAGAGAAACCTAAGGGGCCGGGTTAGGAAATCGTTGGTGGATCGCGTCAATGGCGTCAAGTATTTCTACGGACAACGTCAACTCCGTGCTGGCGATATTGCTTTTTAGCTGGGCCATTGTGGTTGCGCCGATGATATTACTGGTGACGGCGCGTCTCTGATTTACCCAGGCGAGGGCCATCTGAGCTGGGTCGAGATCGTGATCGGCGGCGAGAGCGCAATAGGCACGGGTGGCGTCTTCGGCGTTTATTTTGCCGTAGCGAGTGAAGCGATCAAATAGCGTCAGTCGTGCCCCATCGGGGCGCTGGCCATCCAAGTATTTACCGGATAATACCCCAAAAGCCAGCGGAGAATACGGGAGAAAACTGATTTTCTCACGCAGCACCATCTCCGCAAGTCCGACATCAAACGCGCGACTCAACAAATTGTACGGATTCTGAATCGACTGAATACGAGGCAGATTTTCACGCTCGGCAACGCGCAAATATTCCATCACGCCCCAAGGCGTTTCATTTGACACACCGATGTGTCGCACTTTGCCAGCCTTCACCAAAGAGTCCAAAGCAGAAAGCGTTTCCGCAATCGCAATGACATCCTCATTATCCGAGTGTTCATAATCCAGGCGCCCAAAAAAATTGGTGCTGCGCTCAGGCCAATGCACCTGATACAAATCAATATAATCCGTTTGCAAGCGTTTCAAAGAGGCTTCGCAAGCCTGAACAATGTGCTCGGCATTCAAGCGAGCCCCGTTGCGAATGTGCGCTACGCCGGAATTATGTGAACCGCGACCGGTGACCTTTGTCGCCAGAATGACACGCTCGCGGTTGCCACGTGCCTTGAACCAATGCCCGATGATGCGCTCCGTTTCACCCTGAGTGTGCGGGCGAGGTGGGATCGGATACATTTCGGCAACATCAAAAAAATTGACACCGTTATCGACAGCATAGTCCATCTGCGCCATACCGTCTTCCAGCGAATTTTGCTCGCCCCAAGTCATCGTGCCGAGACAAATTTCACTGACCTTTAAATCGCTTGTACCGAGTGAATGGTATTTCATTGTCCAGGTGCCTCTGAATTATTTGCACTCATGAAGCCAGAGCGCAACAGCGAATAAAAATAGGCCGGCCCATAGAAACGAGCCGCGCAGCGTAGGAGAGAAAAGCGCTGGGCCCCGAACAGGGCCCGGAATAGTTTAGAATTTTGCGTCGACAACGGGGCTCGCGTCTGCATCGTAATCGATGGACGCATGACCGAAACCAAACAATTTCAGGAACTCGGCATTATAGCCTTTGTAATCCGTCAACTCGTACAGGTTTTCCTCAGTCACGTTAGGCCAGATGGCCTCTACCTTGTCCTGAATTTCAGGCAGCAACTCCAGGTTATCCATACGGAACCGCTGCACCTCATCAAGGCGCGGCGTCTCTGTATACAGACCCTCGCGGAACAGGCGGTCTAATTGTTCGATACAGCCCTCATGCGTCCCTTCTTCTTTCATTACCTTGTACAAAATCGAAATGTACAACGGCATGATAGGGATCGCTGAACTCGACTGCGTAACGAGCGCTTTGAGTACGGCCACATTGGCTTCCCCCCCTACGCTACTGAGGGTCTCATTGATCGCTTTAGCCGCGCGATCCAAATCTTCCTTCGCCTTACCGATCGTCGCTTTGCCGTAAATGGGCCAGGTCAGCTTGTCACCGATATAGGTGTAGGCAACGGTTTTGCAGCCTTGTTCAAGCACACCGGCTTCACTCAACGCCGACATCCACAATTCCCAGTCTTCACCGCCCATGACCTTAACGGTATTCGCAATTTCTTCATCCGACGCAGGCTCAATGGTCATGTCCGCGATTTTCAGAGTGTCGGTGTTCAGGTTTTTCGCCGTGTATGACTGGCCGATAGGCTTGAGTACAGATGAATAGGTTTCACCTGTATCAGGGTCGGTACGACGTGGGGAGGCCAGGCTGTAGACGACCAGGTCCACTTTACCGAGGTCTTCTTTGATCGCGGCGATCGCTTGCTGCTTCGCCTCGTGCGAAAACGCATCGCCATTGATGCTGCGCGCGTACAGGCCCGCTTCTGACGCAGCGTTTTCAAAGGCCACAGAGTTGTAATACCCGGCCGATGCGGTACGCTTTTCCGTAGGGGGCTTTTCGAAGAACAGACCCAGCGTGCGAGCGCCATAACCGAAAGCCGCGGTGATGCGGGATGCCAGACCATAGCCCGTAGAGGCACCGATCACCAACACATTTACCGGACCCTTATCGGCCTTGGGCTGAGCCTTGATGTATTCAATCTGCTCCTGAATATTCGCCGCACAGCCTTCAGGATGAGCGTTGGTGCAGATGAATCCGCGTACTTTTGGTTTGATAATCATGCGTGGTTCCCGTTAGAAATCCCGTGACTGGTATAATTCGCGGCGGATTATATAACACCCAAGCCCTAAAATTGAAAATCTTGTCACCATTCCACACATGATAATACTACGCTTTAAAAGCCCGGCCGCCTGGCTGGACGCCGTGCTGAACGACTTTGACGCTTTTTTGATCGACCATGCTGCGGCGGAAAAAAAGGCCTCAGGCATGGCCGTATCCATGCTTTCTCACTACCCGGATCGCACCGAGCTGGTCAATGCGATGGTCGACTTGTCCATCGAAGAAATGACCCACTTTCGCGAAGTCGTGAAAATACTCCATGCACGGGGCTTAATACTGGGCGCCGATACACGTGACCACTATGTGAACGCACTGCGTAAAGAGATGCGTCAGGGCACCGAGGTCTATCTACTCGACCGCCTGCTGATCGCTGGCATCATCGAAGCGCGAGGCTGTGAACGCTTCGGCATGGTGGCGGAGGGCCTGCCAGAGGGGCAGTTAAAACAGTTTTATCGTGCCATTGCGGAATCGGAAGCACGGCACGACCATCTGTTCAGTGATTTGGCTCTGACCTATTTCGAGCGCGATATTGTGGAAGCCCGTCTGGATGTGCTGCTCGACCGCGAGGCAGAAATCTGCGCGGCATTGCCGATTCAGGCGGCGCTGCATTGACACGCCTGAGCCCAGAAGCAAAGCGCCGCATGGCTGCCTACCTGGCGGGCTATGCCGAGGCGGAAGCGACGCTCATCCTCCCTCAGCCGGAACGGCTAAGACGTCGTTACGTGCTCGTCTTGCCGCTGTTTAACGAGGGCGCCGAATGCGTGCTGCGTGTCGCACACCATCCGGATGCAGCGCAGACCTTGCTGATTTTGGTCTTGAATGAGCCGGATACTCAGCGACATCACCCCGGCAACCGCGCATTTTTAGACGTCATGGCCTCTCAGTGGCATACCGAATGGCGCGACGGCACGCTCAGCTTGCACCGGCTCGGCCCGCTGCAGATTGTGCTGATCTCCCGCCTGGGCGACGCGGCCTTGCCAAGCCGCAAAGGCGTGGGACTCGCTCGAAAAATCGGCGCGGATCTCGCCTGCAACCTTATTACACAGGATGTCATTGACACCCCATGGGTGTTTTTCAGCGACGCTGACGCCCGCATTCCAGCGGGGTATTTCGATTTACCCACAGACACGCGAAGCGCCAATGCCTGTGTCTATGCCTTCCACCATCTATGTGATGACAGCGCGACCGGCAGCGCCACCGCGCTCTATGAGGGCATGATTCTGTACTATCAGCAGCAATTGCGCCGAGCCGGCTCTCCCTATGCCTACCAAAGCCTCGGCAGTTGCATGGCCGTGCGCGCTGAAGCCTATTGCCTCGCTCGAGGCTTTCCACCACGCGCCGCAGGTGAAGATTTCTACCTGTTGAACAAACTGGCCAAACTGCCCCCTGCGAGTGGTCACACGGGCTCGCCCATTTACGAGTTTCGCGACTGCACGGTGCAGATTGAGGCGCGCGAATCGGACCGAGTCCCTTTTGGCACCGGCCCTGCCGTCATCCGCCTCAAACGCCTTATCGAGGAGGGGACAACGCCAAAGTATTACGATCCCGCCTTGTTTGATTGCCTTGGCAGTGTGCTGCACTCCGTTCCCACCCTGTGGCTGCTGCGCGCGCAGCCGGGCGACTATCTGGCTACCCTGCCGAATCCAGCGGCTAATATGTTACGCGACGTGGGGCTCGAGGCCTTCCTGCGGGCCCGTGCGGGTCAAGACAAAAACGAAGCGGCCTTTACACGTCATTTCCATCACTGGTTTGACGCCTTTCGCACACTCAAGGCCGTCCATTACCTGCAAGCAAATGGCTTTCCCGATGTGCCCGTCACGGCATTATCACTGCCCTCTTCTATACTAGGGCCTGTTGACACTAATTTCATACGCTCTGCTGGAGTCTGTATTTCCAGACTGCAAGGCGCTTTGAGCGGTGGTTTAGCGAGCTAAATGAGTGAAAAGCAACGCAGCAGGGTGGAAATACAGACCCAGCCCTTCGGGTGAAACAGAGCGCATGAAATTAGTGTCAACAGGCCCTAAAGTCAGGGGGATAGACCATGTACGACAATAACAACGCCATCGGCCCAGATTACCGGGAAATCGAGCGCTCAGAGTGGCGTCGCCGGGATAATTTAAGCCGGGCTACCAGCGCCAGCATCACCTTGATGATCATTGTCTTTGCGGTGCGAGACGCCTATTTTGGCAACACGCAAATGGCTTTGACCATGGCGACCTTCGGCGGCGTCAACGTGATTGCGATGGCGCTCTACGAGCGCGTTCGTGCACTGGAGATCTTCGGCTACTTTCTGACCCTGTCCTGCGGCCTGCTTTGCCTCTACCTCGTGGCCACCGGGGGCAATCAGAACGCCGGCATCCTTTGGCTGTCGTGCTACCCGGTGCTGATGTTCAGCATCCTTTCCGTACGCGTCGCGTTGATTTCGACGCTGTCGGTGCTCGTGCTCACGGCCTTGTTGGTCTTTGTTCCCGGTAACGCGTTTTTTTCCGCAGAGTACAATATCTACCACAAAATTTCGGCCATCGGCAGTTATGTTTTGATCACCGGTTTTACCTTTTATCAGGCGCGAGCCCGCGAAAAGTCGACCTATGCCGTCAGCCGATTGAATCGTGAACTCAGCTACATTGCGTCGACCGACGAACTCACCCAATTGCCGAACCGTCGTGACATGACATTGAGATTAGAGTTTGAAAGCCGCCGGGCCAAACGCACCGGCGAGGCGTTTTCAATCATCCTGTGTGATATCGATTATTTTAAAAAAATTAATGACAGCTTCGGGCACAGCGTGGGCGACCAGGCACTGCAGGCATTTTCGACCTTGCTGCAAAGCCGTTTCCGCAAAACGGATAAGGTGGGGCGCTGGGGCGGAGAAGAGTTTTTAGCCATCTTGCCGAACACCTCGCTCGATCAAGCCATCACACTCGCCGATGAAGTACGCACGAGCATCTGCCAGGCCAGCCTGTTCCCGAACATGCCCAACCGTCTGGTCACGATGAGCGCAGGGGTGGCCTGCAGCCGTCAGACGCTCGATCCTGGTGAGCTTGTCAGCCTAGCAGATGCGCTGCTGTACGAGGCGAAGAACAGTGGCCGCAACCGCGTCAGGCCACAGCTCAATGAGACGGAATAGCCCGCAAGGTCATCAAAGTACGGTTTCCTGAACGCGATCTGCCATTTTCTCGCCCGCTGAGTGGTGTACACTTGCGCGCATGTTGATATTGAACCCCATGGACGTGTTAGAGCAGTTTTTGCTGCTTTTGCTCGCGCTCGCAGCCAACTTGCTCAGTGCCATGGCGGGCGGCGGCGCTGGCCTGCTTCAGTTGCCGGCGCTGATCTTCCTTGGTTTGCCGTTTCCCATTGCGCTGGCCACGCACAAGATCGCCACCGTGGCGCTGGGCGCCGGGGCAACGCTCAAGCACGCCCGAGGTGGCCATGTTCATTGGCGCTTTGCCAGCGTCATGCTCATCGCAGGCTTACCCGGTGTCGTGCTGGGCGCGAATACCATTCTCAATGTTCCGCCTCGCCTGGCCGAGATCGCACTGGGTATCTTAACCATAGGCTTGGGACTGTACTCGATATTCAAGCGTGAGCTCGGCCAGCACTATGCCCCGCGCAATGATCATGGTCGGGGCTTATTGCTTGGCGCAGTGGGCCTATTTGTGCTCGGCTTTTTTAACGGCTCGCTGACCTCGGGCACCGGATTGTTTGTCACACTGTGGCTTGTGACCTGGTTCGGTTTGGACTTTAAGCGCGCCACCGCGTATACCATGATCCTGGTTGGCTTATTCTGGAATGGCACCGGGGCGCTCGCGCTCGCACTGCTCGCGCCGGTGAAATGGAGTTGGCTACCGGCGCTGCTGCTCGGTTCGTTAGCCGGAGGCTACCTCGGTGCTCATCTTGCCATCCAATACGGGAACCCGCTGATCAAGCGGGTCTTTGAGATTATCACCATCTTAGTGGGGCTTGCCCTGATTCTGCATTAAACACGCATTAGAGACGGATTCGATACCATGCTCGCAAAGCTCCACCCCCGACGCATCTTGCAAGAACTGGACATCATCGACGAGGAGTCGCCTTCGTACTCCTTGGACAGACGGGCGGCAACGCGCCGCGTCTTCACAGTTCTGGCCACGGTTTCTGTGTGCTTGCTGCTGATTCACTACCTGAAGTACTCCAGCGTGTTTCAAGCGACGTTGCAAATGCTGTCGAGCGCGGCTGGCCACGATACCAATTATTACCTGCGTGCGTTAAATGAAACTGGTTTTTTGCGGCTGTTCAGTTACAGCTGGTGGACCTTCTGGCACGTCATCGGCTATGTCGTCATCCCGTTTTTCGTTGTGCGCTACGGCATGAAGACATCCTTTGTCGACATGGGCTGGCGCTGGAATGACACACACAAGCACTGGCTGGGTTACGTATTACTCCTGAGCCCCATTCTCTTTTTTATTTTTCTCGTGAGCTTTCGCGACGACTTTCTTCAGCACTACCCGTTTTATAAACTCGCCCATCGCAGCGTGCTGGACCTCATTCTCTGGGAGTGCCTGTACCTGACCCAATTTATCTGTCTCGAATTTTTCTTCCGCGGTTTTTTTCTGCAGGCACTGCGCCCGGCCATCGGCGCCAATGCCATTTGGGTCATGTGCGTGCCCTACCTGATGATCCATTTTCCAAAATTGTGGCTGGAAGCCACCGGGGCCATCCTCTTTGGTCTGTTTCTCGGCATTCTTGCGCTAAGATCCCGCTCGATTTGGGGCGGTTTCCTCGTGCATGCCGGTGTCGCACTGGGCATGGATATCACCTCTCTGCTCAGGCAGGGGCAGTTTCCCACACAGTTCTGGCCCTTCTGAGGAAGATATTATGACCCATACCGAACTCCCCAAAACCGTCGGGGGCGGCAGTAAAAAAATCCTCTACACCCTGAGCACACTGAAACGCATAGGCCTGCTCGACTCCGCCAAAGCGTTGAAGTCCCGCAACGCCTGCAAGGCTTGCGGGCTGGGTATGGGCGGGCAGCTTGGCGGCATGACCAATGAGCGCGACGAATTCCCGTCGGTGTGTAACAAGAGCATCCAGGCACAAAGCACGGATATTCAGAAAGGCATTCCCGCCGCGCTGTTTGCAGAGCACCCTATAGCAGACTTTAAAGCGCTGTCCGCGCACGAGCTCGAGCATCTCGGACGCTTGAGCCAGCCCCTATACAAAGCGGCCGACAGCGAGCACTACCAGCCCATCAATTGGGACACCGCATTGCGCATTGCGACCGACGCGCTAAAACAGACTTCGCCAGAGCGCAGTTTTTTTTACGCTTCTGGCCGCTCGTCGAATGAAGCGGGATTTTTACTGCAGTTATTTGCCCGCCTCTACGGGACCAACAACGTCAACAATTGCTCCTACTATTGCCATCAGGCAACGGGTGTTGGGCTTGCCAACACCATTGGCACCGGCACCGCGACGGTCGCTCTTGAAGACCTGTCTCATTGCGACACCGTGTTTATTATCGGCGCCAACCCGGCCTCGAATCACCCCCGGCTGATCCACCAGCTTAAGGGAGTACGTGATCGTGGCGGCGACGTGGTCGTGATTAACCCCGCACGCGAACCGGGGCTGGTTCGGTTCGCGGTGCCCAAAAGCGCGGGGTCACTGATCTTCGGTGGAACCGAAATCGCGTCGCACTATGTACAACCGCGCATCGGTGGTGATCAAGCGACCTTGCTCGGCATCGCCAAGGCCATAGTCAACATCGGTGCCGAGGATCGTGGCTTCCTGTTCTCTCACTGCGAGGACAGTGACGCCTTCTTAAAGCTACTCGAAGACACGCAGTGGGCCGACATTGAAGCGCAGAGCGGGGTGAGTCGCAGTGCGCTGGAAACGGTTGCCGCCTGCTACGCCCGCTCCTCCGGGACCATCTTCTGTTGGGGGATGGGTATCACACATCACCTCAACGGCGTCACCAATGTCGAGGCCATCTCGCATCTGGCACTGCTTCGCGGCATGGTGGGGCGCCCGGGCGCGGGGCTTTTACCGCTGCGCGGGCACAGTAACGTGCAGGGTATCGGCACGGTCGGTGTGAAGCCGGAACTCGCGCCGGTAGTCCTCGAGAAATTGGAAACGCAATTAGGCGTGACGCTACCCAAAGCCCGCGGCATGGACACCCTGGCCTGTCTTGAGGCCGCGTCGGCGGGGCACGTGGATCTGGCCGTGCAGCTCGGTGGCAATCTCTATGCGGCGACACCCGATAGCCAATGGTGTGAAGCAGCGCTCGATCGCATTGGTTTCAAGCTCTCGCTGACCACAACGCTGAACACCGGGCACATTTACGGGAACGCAAACAGCGCTCAATTGGTGCTGCCCGTGTGTGCGCGAGATGAGGAATGGGAAGCAACGACTCAGGAAAGCATGTTCAATTACGTTCGCCTGAGTGATGGTGGTATTACCCGGCTGGCCGAGGTCCGCCCCGAGTCACACATCCTTGCCGACCTCGCCAGTGCCGTGCTCGACAACTCTGTGGTCGACTTTGCCTCACTGCGCAAACACCGCGATATCCGGCGCATGCTGGCTCAGTGTGTTCCTGGACTGGAGGCGCTCGACGACATCGATGCGCAACGTCAGGAATTCCACGTGGGTGGACGGCTTTTGAAAACACCATCATTCCCAACAGGTTCGGGACGCGCACGCTTCCATCCGACGCCGCTGCGTCGCCCGGTTGTTGACGATGCGTATCCGCTGACGTTGATGAGTGTGCGCAGTGAAGGCCAATTCAACAGCATCATCTACGAAGAGGCCGACAGCTATCGCGCCACAAAGTCCCGCTGGTGTGTGCTGATGAGCCCGGCGCTGATTCGCAAACTGGGTATCGACAAGCAGCGTGTAAGCCTGATCTCGGCTCACGGCGAAATGCGTGGGTTAGAGGTGTACCCTTTCGATCTGCCCGAAGACAATCTGATGGCCTACTACCCGGAAGCGAATGTGCTCATTGGTCGTGGACGCGACCCACGCAGCCATACGCCCGCGTTCAAATCCGTGCCTGTCCGGCTGGAACTCGAAGAGGCCCAGCCGACAGTGTGACGCCGATCATGCCCGCGCCGTCGCCGCTGGCGCACGGCCGCCAAGTCCCTTAACATGCCTGTCGCAGCTTCGAATGCACTTGGAACGACAATCACAACAACGATGGCAGCAGGATGTTACAACGCAACGCTTTGGCGAGCTTCGCCCTGAATGAAAAAACCTATTGGTACTACCTCATTGCGTTGATGGTGCTCGCCGCGCTGTTGCGCTTCTGGAACCTGGGAGGCATTCCGGGCCTGGTGTTCGACGAGGTGTATTTTTCCAAGTACGCGCACAACTTTCTGACCGGCACGGAATACTTCGACACCCATCCACCACTGAGCAAATACCTGATTGCGATCGGGATTTGGCTGCACAATCACCTGCCGTGGAACGGCGACCCCTCCCTCTATGAAGTCGAGATTACGGAACTGAGTGCCTGGAGCTGGCGCTGGTTAAATGCGGTGGCCGGCGTGGTCGTCGTTGCCGTTGTGGCGCGCCTGGCGTGGTACCTGTTTCCCAGCCTGAGCCTTTCGCTTGTGTTGGCCTTTTTCGTCGCCACCGATGGGGGCTTCCTTGTTGAATCACGCTTTGGCTTGAATAATATCTACCTCGTAGGCTTCGGTGCCTGCGGTTTGATGTTTCTGGCCAAGCATTTTCGCGAAGCACAAGCACCACGCGCATGGACCTTGATTTTAGCCGGGCTCTTTCTCGGGCTTTCTTACAGCATTAAGTGGAACGGGCTCGGGTTTTCGCTTGCGGCGTGGATGCTGGTGTTCCCTCTGGTCCTACTCCTGTGGCTGAATCGCATTTGGGCTCACCCATTGTTGCAATTGAACGCCCATTTTCCCAAGCACCCCGTTCTGCCCTACCCCTTGTGGATCTACCTGCTCTGCCTCGTCGCGATTCCGGCTCTGGTGTACTGCGTGCTGTGGCAACCGCATTTGTGGGTGTACGAAAAATTCGGCTTTTTTGACATGCAAAAGCAGATCTTCGGGTATCACAGCGGGCCGGTCGGAATCGATGAACACCCTTACTGCTCAACGTGGAACCAATGGCCCTTCATTTTACGGCCCGTCGGTTACTATTTTTTCAGTGAGAAAGGCGGACCGAACCCCTACTTTGTGGATGTGCATCACTTTGGCAACCCGGTGCTGTTCTGGCTCGCTGCGCTGGCGATGGCGGCGATCACCGTGCACCTATTGATCAACGCATTGTTGTGGTATCGCTATGGCACGCGCAGCTCGGGCTTGTTGTATCAAGCTCTGGTCGTCGCGGGCTTTGCCGCCAATTGGCTACCGTGGACGCTGGTGACACGCTGTCTCTATCAATACCACTTCATGGCGGCCTCGCTGTTCGCATTTATGGCCCTGGCCTGGTACGTTGCCCTGAGCTTGCGTGCACCGCGCTGGTACTGGCGCCTGCCGGGTATCGCGGCACTGCTGCTCATTGCCGCTGGAGTGGTGTATTGGCTGCCGATACAACTTGGCATTCCCATCAGCCCTGAATCTTTCTACAACCGCATGTGGTTGCGTAGCTGGATATGAGGTTCTCGCGCGTGCGCTCGGCGCTGACATCCGTCGAATCGAAGCTCGGGCCAGGCAAAGTCAAAGCGCTGCTCTGCTTAACATTAGTGGCGCTTGCCGTAGTGTATTTCTGTGTGCGCAACGTCAGCGTAGAGGTCGATCAAACGCGTGTAGCGCAGGTCCACAAAATTGAAATACACAGTCTCATTCATCAACAGGTCGAGCTGAATATCGTCAGTACTGGCCTGCCACTGACGGTCACCCTGAACAAGGATGCGCTCGCACCGCGATACCCCTATCCCCGCACTCGTGTCAGTCATCAGGACGCCGAGTTTGGTGATATCTATCTGGCCAAGTTGAACGCAGGGCCCAACCTCCTTGAAGTCCACAGCCAGCGCCGCGCGCCCGTAGCCGTCGCACAACGATTAACCTTCGGCGACTTTGTGGTTGCGCTGCTGTTCGGCTTGTTGCCACTGACCGCGCTGGTTCTGATCGTGAAAACCGCGTTACTCGAACGCGGACTGCCGCTAATAAAGCCCGCCCTCGACTCAGGCTGGCGAGGCGCAATGTCCCGCCGCCCCACATGGATGCCACCTGGCACCGCGCTGCTTTGGGGAATTTTGGCCACAGGTATTGTGTTGCGTGTGGTTTACGCGCTCGACATGGGCTATATCCAGTTCCAACACGACTACTACGGGCACATCGAATACATCGAATTTATCGCGCGAGAAGGCTTTGTCCCGCTGCCACACAAAGCCTGGGAGTTCCCACAGCAACCGCTGTACTACCTCGCCAACGGCGCGCTGTATAACCTACTCGAACGCGCGGGTATCGAAAAAGCGAACATACTGCGCGTCATCAGTTTTACCACCGCGCTGCTCAGTTGCGTTGGATTGATTTTCGCGGCGCGTCTGCTGCCGCGATTAACCAGCTCACTGCGCGCGCAAGCCGCCGCATTGGGTTTTCTGTGTTTCTGCCCATCACTCCTCTACATGTCGACGCGCATCAACAATGACCCCTGGGCCATGAGTCTCGGCATTATCGCGCTGTACTATATTGTGCGAGCCTACCAAAGCGCGTGGCAAACCGGTGTTCTGGCTGCAGTGATCAGTACAAGTTTGCTGTTTATGACCAAAGTATCGGCCCTGCTGATCGAAGTGTTTTTTGCTGCGCTTTTGGTCATCAGTGTCTGGCAGCAAGCGACCATTAACCCGGCACTGCGGCGTGCCCTTTGGGTTTTTTCTCTCGCGGGTACAGCGTGCCTGAGCTACACCCTCTATCGCGCTTGGGTGCCGGCAGCGTCCGCACTCTCCATGGTGAACAGCGGCATCTGGCCCGGGCAGGATCTTCGCCCACTGCACCTTGGCTATCTGTTCAGTTTTGAGTGGCAGGCTTTACTCCACGACGCACAGGCCAATATTGCCGGGACAGAAAACCATGCGATTACCCGGTCTTTTCCAACGTATCAGTACGCGACCATGCTCTTCGGCGAGTTTGACTACGGCTATTGGCGAAGTCACGCCGCGACCTTATACACACAAATGCAGGGCCTCGTAATACTAGGCCTGCTCGTGCCCCTTGCCTGGCTCGCCAGCCTGTCGCAGCGCGGCACGCTAAACCGCCTGTTCATGCTGTTATGCCTCGGCTCTGTCATGCTGGTGTTAAAATTTATTGTGAGCTTCCCCTCGGTCTCCAATTCTGATTTTCGCTATCACGCTCCGGTCATGATGCTGTTTGCGCTACTTTTTGGGCTGGGCGTTCACACACTCGCACAGCGTTTTGCTTCGCTGCGCGGTGTGATCGATGTTTGGCTGGCGGCACTTGCAGTGCTGTCGCTGTGTTTCAGTCTGACCTTAATAGGCATCTAATGCAGCAGTTACTGCGCTTCATCGGTATTGGCGGCAGTGCCACCGTTTTACAGTTTGTGCTCCTTATCCTGTTTGTTCAGGTGTTTGGCATCAATGAGGTCGGCGCGTCAGCACTGTCCTATGCGCTCAGCGCGGTGTATAACTACTTAATGAACTATTATCTGACTTTTAAAAGCCGGCAATCACACTGGCACACGGCGCCGAGATTTGCCGCTGTTTGCGCTCTCGGACTGGGGTGCAATACGCTGGTGTTCGCACTCGTGTTTGCGATGCTCCCGCTGTATTTAATTGCCCAGTGTGTTGCGACCGCCGTCACCCTGTGTGTGAACTTTCTTTTGCATCGATACTGGATTTATCGCGGAGATCCCTCATGAGAGCCCGCCCTTCCCTCGCCATCGTTGTACCTTGCTACAACGAAGAAGACGTTTTGCCGCTGAGCTTTGAGGTATTACATACCTTGTTGCAACGACTCGTGACCGAGGAGAAAATCGCTTCGGACTCCCGGCTCTATTTCGTTGACGACGGCAGTCGGGATCGGACTTGGGCCATGCTCGAGGCATACTCTCAACAATACGCGCAGGTCACCGCAATCAAATTGACGCGCAATCGCGGCCACCAAAATGCCCTGTATGCTGGGCTGATGAGCACGCACGAGGACGTTGTGGTCAGTATCGATGCAGACCTGCAAGACGACCCCAATGCGATAGAAGACATGGTCGAAGCCTACATCGCCGGCTCTGATGTAGTCTACGGCGTGCGCTCTGCGCGAAAAACCGACAGTGCCTTTAAGCGCATCACGGCCGAAAAATACTACCGCTTTATGCGTTGGCTCGGTGTCGACCTTGTCTACAATCACGCGGATTATCGCCTGACTTCCCGTGCCGCGCTCGATGCCCTCGCGCAATACCCCGAAGCGAATTTATTTCTGCGCGGCATCATTCGCGAAATCGGTTTCCCCTCCACCACGGTGGAATATGCACGCGCTCAACGCTTAGCGGGCGAAAGCAAGTACCCTTTGCGAAAAATGCTGAGTTTTGCGTGGGAGGGCATTTCTTCCTTTTCAACAGCCCCCTTGCGCGCCATCACCCTGTTGGGATTCACATCCGGCTGGCTGTCTGTAATGACCTTAATGTGGGTATTGGGGACTCGGGTTTTTACCGAACGCGCGGTGCCGGGTTGGGCGTCTATCCTCTTGCCCTTGCTGTTCATTGGTAGCGTGCAATTAATGTGCTTGGGCATCATCGGCGAATACGTGGCAAAGATTTATGCCGAGGTAAAACGCCGCCCCCGTTTTCATATTGAGCAACGCCGCGAAACCCCCGACGAAGAATGAGTGTTATCCCAAGCGAGCTGCCCATTCACGCAGTGTTGTCTGACATTGGCGACACCCTGAAAGCGCATGACAGCCTGGTACTCGAAGCGCCGCCCGGCGCGGGTAAAACCACCTGTGTGCCCTTAGCGCTGATGGACCAGCCCTACTTGCAGGGCCAGAAAATTATCATGCTCGAGCCGCGCCGCATCGCTGCGCGCGCCGCTGCGGAACGCATGGCGGCCATGCTCGGCGAATCTGTTGGTCAACGCGTGGGCTATCGCATTCGCCAAGAGTCGAAAGACAGCAAAGCCACGCGTGTATTGGTGGTGACAGAAGGCATACTGACACGCTGGCTGCAGCAGGACCCCAGCCTCGAAGGTGTGGGCTTGATTATTTTCGATGAGTTTCACGAGCGCCACCTCGACAGTGATCTCGGGCTCGCGCTGTGCCTGCAAAGCAGAGAATTATTTCGCGAGGGCGAGCGCCCCTTAAAATTATTACTGATGTCTGCCACCCTGGACGGCGCCGCGTTAAGTGCCTTTCTCGATCAGGCACCGTGTATTCGCAGTGAAGGGCGCAGCTTTCCAGTCGACATCCATTACAGTCGACATCATTGCCAGCCAGGCCAACGCGTCGACAGCGCGATCAAAGCCGCTGTCCTCGAAGCACTCAATACGCACGCAGGCAGCGTGCTTGTCTTTCTGCCAGGCCGAGCCGAAATCGAACAGTGCCGGCAGGCACTGAAGTCGGCTTTACCCGCGGATACTGCCCTGTATTCCCTCTATGGGGGCATGCCCTTGGAAGCACAAAGGGAAGCTATTCAGGCCCTGAAACCCGACGCACCGTTCAAACGTAAAGTCGTGCTGACGACGGACATTGCCGAAACCAGTTTGACCATCGACGGTGTGCACATCGTCGTCGACAGCGGCTTGGTTCGCGTCCCGGTATTTGACCCGCGCACGGGCATGACACGGCTCGATACTCAACGCGTGTCCCAGTCTTCTAGCGTACAGCGTAGCGGACGAGCAGGACGACTCGCTGCAGGTCACGGCTACCGCCTGTGGCCCGAAAGCCAACAGGTAAGCTTACAATCTCAGCGCACGCCCGAAATCATGCAGGCCGACCTGTCCGCGATGGCCTTGCAACTGATTCACTGGGGCGTCGCTCACCCCAGTGAATTACGTTTTTTAAACCCGCCCACTGAGGGCGCTTGGCAGCAGGCACTCGCGCTCCTGAATGCGCTTGGTGCGCTCGACACCAAGTCGACAACACTGACAGAGCACGGGCGCGCCATGCTCGATCTTCCCGCGCACCCCCGCCTTGCACACATGATGCTGCGTGCATCGGCGATCGGGCTCGAACGTGAAGCCTGTGAAATTGCCGCCATTTTGTCCGAGGCCGATCCTCTCCCCTCAAACAATAGCGACGCCAGCGCGCGTTGCGCGTTGCTGAACCGCAATTCGGTACCCGCGCCCTACGCGTCCTGGGCAAAACGTTGTGTGCTTCTACGCGAACGGTTTCGGCGGCAGTTGCCCACAGCGCCTGATAAAACCAAAGGCGTCTGTACACCCGACGAAGTGGCTGGCTTGCTATTGGCGCTGGCCTACCCGGATCGTATCGCGCAACAACAGGGCCCATCGGGACACTTTAAATTGGCAAACGGACGTCAAGCGCTCCTCGGTGATGAGCGCATGCTTGCGGAATCGTGGATCGCTTGTGCACAGCTTGGCGGGCGCCAAGGGAACAGCGAAGATCGGATTTTTCTAGCCGCCCCCCTCAACCCCGAGCTATTCGAAGGCCCACTTGACGAGCATGTTAACGAAACGCTGTTTGCAGACTGGCAAGACGGTCGATTTCAAGCCTACCGGCAATACAAGGTAGGCGCACTGGAGTGGCGACGAGAACGCCTGAATCAAATCGACCCTACACAGCGCGTGCACGCGCTGGTGAATCTGATCCGCCAGCGCGGACTGTCCTGCCTCTATTGGAATGCGCATGCCACACAGCTATTGGCACGCCTTCGATATGCATATGAACTGGATGAGTCTGCATGGCCCAACTGCACTGAATCCGAACTGTTGAAGCAACTAGAAGACTGGCTCGGCCCTTACCTAAATACCATCCAGCGGGAAGAGCAATTAAAAAAACTGGATCTCAGCGCAATCTTGCTCGCGCAACTCGACTGGGGGCAACAAAGTGCACTTGCCTCACTGTTGCCCGAGCGTATTGAGGTACCCTCCGGCTCCAATGTTTCGATCGATTATACCCAAACACCCCCCGTTCTCGCGGTAAAATTGCAGGAAATGTTCGGCTGCACAGAAAGCCCCCGTATCTTTAACGGCAAGCTCGTGCTCTCTATTCATTTACTGTCGCCCGCGGGTCGCCCATTGCAAATCACGCAGGACCTCGCCGCGTTCTGGACCGGCGCATATCAGGAAGTCAAAAAAGAAATGAAAGGCCGCTACCCTAAACATCCGTGGCCCGACGACCCAATGCAGGCCACCGCGACCCGGTTTACAAAAAAACGACTCGAACAGTCCAAGCGATAAATTACAGCCGCCACGCGAAGGTCAATGTTCCGAAACGGGTCAAGCTCTCTTTATTTTCTTCGAGATCGATACTTTCGAGCATGTTTAAATCGGATAAGGCAAAGGTTACCGACACGTCCTGCCACGAATACGCAAGCCCGATGCTGCCCCCGAGTTGAACATGATCGTAATCTACAGACGGGCTGTCTTTGAAGGTGTTGCCATCGGTGAAAATCTGATTGAACGTATAACTTCCATTTAAGCCGGCAAAGACAAACCACCCGCCGTCAATGGCAATCGGATTGACGATACGCCCACTCGCCAAAATGGGTGCCGCATAGGTGTTCTGCAAACCTTTCCCGTAGCGAGCCACCATACCCACACCCAACTCGGAACTCAGCGTACCCAACTTGCCATCCACACCGGCCACCACATCACGCGTGTCTGAAGTACTGGCCCATAAACGCCAGATTCGGCCGCGCTCAAACTGAAACACCAGCTCATTGCCAAGTTGGTTGTCCCAACCTTTAGGTTCGCTATTTCCAATCAGGTGATGAAAAAAAGTCTGTGTTTGACGAGCGCCACTGGCGGGCCCGACGACACCAATGGTTGTTCCGATAACGTCAGCATAGTCCGCGTTTACCGCGAGATGCACATTGGTAACGAACAATAAACCACTATAAGGCACATCGTCGTCGCTGACGGTACGCGTGTCGGTTTGGGAGGGTGTGACCATCAGTTGGCCAAGCGCATAGCCGTTGATGTTCTGTACAGCGTTATCCGCATCGATCGACCAACGCAAAGGCGCGAGTAACACACCCGGATCAGGTTGCTCGCCCGATTCCCCTGCGTCAAAAACGGAAACGACAAAGCCATTGGTATAGCCCGAATCGTCGCCTACGAAAAAGTCATTGTCGATGGTAACGGCCAGCCAATCATTCGAGGCTTGCGCTGACCAGCTTGCAAAAATAAAAATGGAAAGGGTAAAACTACGGCAAAAAGACACACTCACGGTGGCATACATCCTGTTGGAAAGTCCCCATTGGGTACGCAAGGGCGCTACTTTAAGATGACCGTAGCGCCCCTGCAACAAGGTATGCGTTATTGTGTTTAAGCGGGCATCGCCATATTGGTGTCGACATCTTTCGTACCCCGCCCGAGCTTGGACCACGCCTTCTCATGGAAGAAGTAGCCCACGCTGTTCACCAGCGGCTCAACCATGGCCACAAGACCGCCCACCACGATGTCACCCGTCAGTGCCCACGCTACGCCGAACGCGATGGCAAAATGCATAACAGTAAATGTACAAGTCTTAATCATCTCTTCTCTCCCGTGCTAAGCACCATTTCCTACAGGTTAATGAGATTCATTCTCACGCACAATCTAATTAAATTGAAGATTGTGATTGATAAAAGCTATTGATAGGGTTTTGGATGAGGCAGCGGTATTCGAGGGGGCCTGCTCCACCGTATTGTCCTGCCTGGGGCGCGTGAATACATCCCTGTAAGCTCTCCATGCGAATGGGAGCCCAGTCAGAACAATACGGCGCATCAGGCTTTGGGAGGGAGAAGCATCCCTTTTGCTGAGCACTATTTGCTGTGGTGTTTCAGTTCGCTTTCTTCGATTTAAGAATTGAGGGGTCAGAGCCCTTTTTGGTCTGACCCGGCGAGCGATTAGATACGTTTTCTTCGGGCTTGGATGTTAGGGGTCAGAGCACTTTGTGATCTGACCCCGCATACGATGAGAGACGTTTTCGCTGATTCGGCTTCATGCATTCTGAGAACTATTGTGTCGTTGAAGGTTGGCATTGCATCCGAGGCCTGACGCGCGGTAAAGCTTTGGCGGGGCTTCACCCGCAGGGATGCGGGTGGGGAGCCTACACGGACGTACTTGCCGCGTCCCCGCCAAAGCTTTACCGCGTGGCAGCCCCCCTCGACCTCCTACGCTTAAACAACCACCCGACTCTCAAACAGAGATCTTTTACTGATATTTAGAGGCACTAAAGATTAAGCAGCCGTATTAGAGCGGGGGCTATCCTCTGCTCCAGCAGTTAAAACACAATACCGAGAAAAGCATAAAGACTTTGTTCGCCGTTGCTGGCTCGACCGTAGGCAAAATAGGCCGGCCCGATAGGGCTATCCCAACCGATATAGGCACTGCCACTGTGAATCAAATCCGTGTAATCGATCTCTTCACTGTCGCTCCACGCATTGCCGGCTTCGGCCGAAAGACCGAGATACACAGGAAGTGTGAGCGCGCCGAAGTCATTTTTCTTTAATTTATAATTGTACACAACACTGCCAAAGCGGACCTGTTGCCCGCTGAGACTGTCTTTCGCCATACCGGATAAATTTAAAAACCCACCCAACGAAAACAGACCTGTAATGGAAGCCGGATCATCGTTTACCGTACTTTGCGCGCGTAGTTGCCCTCGCCATTGATGCCGACCAAACGAAAGTACGCCAATAAGCTCGCTATCGATTTGATTAGTGTAGTCCGATTGCTCTAGCGCCTCATCTAGCGTACGGGTAAACACCGACTGAAACTTCCAGCCACGACTCGGAAAACTCGCGTCATCGAGGCTGTCGTAATTTAATGATAAACCCGCACCCGTTCGACTCAAGTCCAAGCGATCAATGCCTAACAACTCCTTGATCAAAACAGGAAGCTCAACAGAAGAATCTGAAGCGATAGTGCGCAAACCCAAATCGAAGCGGTCTACAGGCGTCCAACCCAAGCCACCGGCGAACGTCGCATCGCGTACTTCTACCACCCCCAGAGAATCCCCTTCGACCGTGTAGTCAAAAATATCCCGCTCAATATCGATCGCCGCATCGAGATAAAATGGCGTGAGCCCTAACGGCCAATATAACTCCGTGTGTAAACGTTTTTCCGTACCAAACTCCACGGTCGAGTACCATTCTGCCCCGTAACGACTCAAATTCGTCAAGCGATACGAAAACCCAACTTGATAGTGGCTAAAAGAGTGAAGGTCGTCTTCGAAGGAGAGCTTAAAATCCATATAGCCCGGCCCCCACTCCTTCTCATCCACTCGAACGCGAAGTAACTCCTCATCATTCTCTTGCGCACGCGCGGTAATCACACGAGCGATGGTGCCTTGGCCGTACAAGCGGTCCATGCCTTTTTGAATTTCCGTTTGGCTATACGATTCACCCTCACTTAAATTCATACGATGGAGAATGTAATCGTCGGATAAACGGCTATTATTTTGAAGTTCGATTTTATCCGCGTGATACGGCCTCTCATCATCGCGAAAAGCGACGCTAGCTCGGCCTGCGCCTAGCCCTGACAAGGCCAACCATTCCGGTGAAGTGGAAATCGCCGCCTGGCCAGCCTGATATCCCGCTTCGACGGCATCCGGTAATTTGTCAAAACTCAATAGCGTGACATTGTCGATGCGCGGTTGAACCAGCAAATCATGCTCACGCAGCAAATCCCTTGAAGCGCGCACATTGGATTGCGTCAAAAAGCCCGTAAGCTGTTTCATAATCACCAAGGCCGATTCAAGCTGGTCTTCCTCTTCCAGCCCAGGCGAGCCGATATCGACCGCGATGATAAGATCGGCTCCGTAATCCAGCGCCACCCTCACCGGTAAATTTTCAGCAATCCCACCATCGACCAACATACGCCCTTGCCACTCCACTGGACGCACGATGCCAGGCAGCGACATAGACGCTTGCACCGCGGTACTCAAATCGCCACCCGCGAGCACCACAGGCTCTCCCGTCACTGCATCTGCGGCTACGGCACGAAAGGCGATGGGTAAATCGTCGAAGCTGGTCAGTTCCAGCGGCGCCGCCAACGCGGCATCCACTAAACGCTTCATACTTTGGCCTTGAATCAGGCCCTTGGGTAACTTCAGGCCGTCAAGCCCAACACCGAGGTCGAGGTGGATCGGGAAGGTATCGAGTTGACGCTTGCGGCGGTTCGGAATATCGGAACGGGGAATATTATCGTGAAAGCCGTCGTTCCATGTCGCGGCTTGATAGCGTTCGAGAATGGTCTCAGAAGACATGCCGGACGCGTACATACTGCCAAGCAGCGCACCCGCACTTGTCCCGACAACCAGGTCGACGGGAATCCCCTGCTCTTCCAGCGCCTGCATCACACCGATGTGTGCGCCACCGCGCGCCCCGCCACCGCCTAACACCAAAGCCACACACGGGCGATCCTCCGGGCAACGAGGGCCCCTATCCGCCGCTTGCGCGGGAGCGATGGTAAGTAAACCCAAGACCGCCACTATCACGATGCGTAACTGCAACACTGCCCTATCCATTTTGTCGTTTATACTGTTCCAACGCGCAGGCATCGGTGCTTTTAGCTATGAGTATAACGATATCGCACTAGGGAACCATTGTTTTATGAATGAGCCATTTAACATGGCTCCGAGGGGTGATCACAATGTCGTACACCAGCTCAAATCGGGCTATCCCCTCGACTGGCCCTAAAAGCCATTGATCTGTACCATGCCTATCCCCTCATATTCGCAATGAGGGAGCGTTAACACAACTGTCCAATAGCGAGAGGAAGTATGGACTTGCAAACCTTTATCGATACTTGGGGAATCACGCTCGGTATCGGCGCATTGATTGCTTTTATGGTATTTATCATTTGGGATCTTGCCATCAAAAGCAAGGCGGGAAAGTTTGGTACCGCGATTCTCTTTATTGGCCTCGGTGTTGGTATGCTGGGCTTTATCATCAAAGTGGTTATCCAATACACACTTGAGTCCCGTTTATAACGGGGACTCAAGTGGACATCACTGCTCAGACCAAACGGCAAATTCGTTCCCGCTTGGCTCAGCAAAATGAAAACGCCGTCCGCCTGGAAATTCAAAAATGGGTTTCACAATGGTCGCGCCATGTTTGATCACAGCGGCCTGCGACGCTTCCAAATCATCGCTGTAAAATACCAACAGTGCCGAGCCACTCGAACTGGCCGAAGCCTGTTCGCTAAAATAAAAACCCCCTTCGAGGCCACTGCAACTAAACGCCGTGTATTCCTCTCCATAGTCAGTAAAGACCCAATCGAACGCCGCCTCAAAAAACAGCTTTGTTGATGTTAAATCACGGCATGGAAATTCCACGTAATCCAGAACATGGTGTTGACGCACAGTTACGCTCCCTCAGCATAGCGGGCAAATAGCTCTTCTCCAGTAAGACATTCCGTTTTATTGGAAAAATCATAATAGTCAGGCTTATGATCAATAAACACCTGATGATCGAATTTTAATTCTGGCAGATTATTGAGTAAGCCGACAGGAAGAATATACTGCCCACTTTCTCGTAGACGATAAAACAGATGACTCCCGCACTGGCGGCAAAACCCACGTTCAGCCCATTCGGACGAGGGAAATACAGTAATCCATTCCGCCCCGGAAAATGCCACCGCATTGTCGCTCTCCACCGTTAACAGAGGGCCACCTCCCCATTTTCGGCATGAGCTACAGTGACAGGCACCAAGAGATTGACTAGGCAGAGCCGCGTTGAATGTAACGCCACCACAGAGGCAGCTCCCTTTTACCGCACGTTCAGTTGTCATGATTTCCCTCCGCACAATGCGTCACGTTCAGGACTTACGGTAGCGCTTTCTCTAGCCCAAGACAATCGCCTGCCTATGGACTGCTGTCAGCTTTTGGCAGTAGGTTTTGCAGCTACTATTTGAAGCTTTGAAGATGGCATCGCACCTGAGGCCTGACGCGCGGTGAAGGTTTGGCGGGGCTTCACCCGCAGGGATGCGGGTGGGGAGCCTACAGGGACGTACTTGCCGCGTCCCCGCCAAATCTTTACCGCGTGGCAGGCCCCCTCGACCGACACCGTTTAATTTGCGGAACCCCAGGGTCAGAGCAGGTCGTGGTCTGGTCCCGTGGGCGATGTGATCTTAACTGGTATCAAGTCAAAACCCTCACAATGTAAAAACACGCCAAAAAACACTTTCCAATTCACAAGGCTTGAGTAGAATGCCGCGTCCGTGCGAGGTCGTCGGATCGGCTTGGTATCGGCCGGATTTCGATGCCCAAGAGATCGATGTCTTTGGAACTGCACGCCCCTCAAATGATTCCAGATGCGCCTATCGGCGCGCCTGATACCCTTCTGTATGACCGACTGGCAGAGGATATCGCCCGTCAAGGCTATAGCGTCCAACCTAATGCGCTTCCCGATGAACTGAGCCACGCCTTGCTCATGCACTGCCACCAACTTCAGAGTACACAATTTGAAGAGGCCGGCACGGGCCGGGGGCAGGCTTATCTGCGGAACGAGTTTGTTCGCAAAGACGAGATCTGTTGGATTCACGGAGACTCAGACGCAGGGCGTCAATGGCTGCAATGGTGTGAGCAACTGCGACAAGCACTGAACCAGGCACTGTTTCTTGGCTTGTTTTCCTTCGAGAGTCACTTTGCCCACTACCGCCCCGGGGATTTTTACAAACGTCATGTCGACGCATTTAAAGGCCAGGCAAACCGGATGCTGTCTGTCGTCGTCTATTTGAATCCAGGGTGGACGCAAAACTGCGGCGGTGAACTTGTGGTCTATCAGAACGAGCAGGACCAAACAGGCTTAAAAGTCACGCCCCTGATGGGCACCATCGTCGCCTTTTTGAGTGAAGATTTTCCGCATGAAGTCTTACCCGCAGCTCGGGATCGTTACTCTATCGCCGGCTGGTATCGCGTGAACGGTTCATCCATGGACAGGGCCGACCCACCTCGTTAATTCAATGATCACGCTGAAGGCTGCCATCATGGTGTAACGCTCTCAGCGCTACAACATCCTGTTTTAACTGCAAAAAGAGCGTCACCAGCTGAGGATCAAAGTGCTTCCCGCTTTGCTCCTCAATAAACGCGAATGCTTTTTCCAATGGCCAGGGTTCCTTGTAGGGACGACGTGAAGTTAAAGCATCAAACACATCCGCGATCGCAACGATACGGGCTTCAAGAGAAATCGATTCTGCCTGCAAACCATTCGGGTAGCCACTGCCATCCCATCGCTCATGGTGCTCGATCGCCAGAGTGTGCGCCATTTGCAAGAGCCGGGAACTTGAACCTGCAAGAATTCTCGCACCGATGGTGGTGTGCGTTTTGATTACCTCAAACTCCTCGGGCGTGAGGCGATCCGGCTTTAAAAGAATCGCATCGGGAATCCCAATTTTTCCAACATCGTGCATCGGCGCGGCCTGGCGAATTAATTCGGCGCGCTCCTCGGATAAGCCCGCAGCTAAGGCCAGTAATTTACTGTACTCACTCATGCGAACGATATGCTCGCCCGTATCCTCATCCTTATATTCTGCGGCACGGCCCAAACGTTGGACAAGATCAACGTGTGCTTGCTTCAGCTGTTCCGCCTGAACCAGAGACAAATGCGTACGCACTCGTGCGCGCACCAGCGCCGGGATAATGGGCTTGGTAATGTAGTCCACGGCACCCACATCGAAACCCTGAAATTCGTCTTCCTCGTTGCTCAAAGCGGTCACAAAAATAACAGGGATAGCATGCAACGCGGCGTCAGCTTTTAATTTCTGACACACCTCAATGCCGCTCATTCCTGGCATCATGACATCGAGAAGGATTAATTGAGGTGTTTCCTGAGCTGCTAACTCCAGAGCCGCAAGGCCCGATTTCGCAAACGCCAATCGGTATTCATCACCGAGCACATTGCGCATGACTTTCAGGTTCGTTGCCTCATCGTCAACAATCAACACCTTGGGGCGCTGAATATTCGCTGCATTCATGAATATTCTCCCGTAGCGGCTGCCTGAGGTGCCGTGCCGACGTGTTCACGAAGTTCCTCAAGCAGGCGGCCGGCCTGTTCGAATTCGAAATCTTCCAGTGCGGCGGCAATACGCACTGCCAACGATTTTGCCGCTTCGGGGACAATCCGACCGAGTTCCTCGACCAAGCCTTCGTTTACCTCGCCCCGCCCCGCATCGTCCAGCAGAGTGGTGATCACAGTTAAAAGTGAGTCAGCGTCATACGACGGTGTGGACTCAGGGCTCTTGCCCCCTTCAAAATCACTCGGCCACTCGCCGACCTCATCAAGCGCGGTATAGACGCGTTGCCATTCATTCTGAACATTCGGTAGAAGTAAGGTGAACGCGTCCTCACTGTCGATTTTTTGTTCCAGCAAGGCAAGCGTATCGGATAGCGTGGTTAAGCCCAGATTGCCCGCGAGACCTTTCAAATTGTGCAAAGTTTCTGAGAGCGCGTGACGATCCGGTACTGCGGCGAGGCTCAAGACCGTCTCGTTCTGCGCCTGTAAGAAGCGCTGAATCTCTTGCTTCTGCCGTGCTTCGCTACCCCAGAGCGCCTGGCCGGCTTGCCAATCAATCACCATGGCATCCGCGGGCGAGGAAAAGTCATCCAGTGCAAAATCGCTGTCGGCAAAATCCAGTTCGGAACCGGACTCGGCTGTTAAAGATAAATTTAATAGACGTGATAATTCTGCATCAATCTGACGTGGATTTATGGGCTTATTCGCAAAGCCATCCATCCCGGCCTGCTCCGCAGCGAGTTTGTCCTCGTGCAGCACGCTAGCCGTCAACGCGATGACAGGCGTACGCGGTTTTGATAATTCCACCTCAGCCAAGCGCAAACGGCGAGTCGCTTCAAGCCCATCACATTCGGGCATATGGACGTCCATCAGGATCGCATCAAAGCGTTCTTTTTCGAGCACAGCCAAAGCCTCAAGACCATTTGATGCCGTGCGCACGCGATGGCCCGCACGCGACAACAACAGGGTCAACAGCTCAAGGTTTTGCTCGACATCGTCGACAAGCAGCAAGCTCAACGGAGGCAGTGCCGAAGACAAACGCGCCTCCGTGACAGGTAGCGCATCGGCATCGGTGGCCTCAAGCGGTAAGGTAAAAGAAAAACAACTGCCTTCCCCGTCCACGCTGCGAACGTCGATATTACCGCCCATCAGCTCAACGAGCTGCTTGCTGATCGTCGTCCCCAAACCCGTGCCACCAAAGCGGCGTGTGGTTGAGGCGTCCGCCTGCTCGAAAGGCCTGAAGATCACGTCTAAACGCTCTGCCGGAATGCCGATCCCCGTGTCGATCACATCGAATTTGACTTGATTCGTACCGACATTTGACACGCTCAAGGTCACACTGCCCTGTTCGGTGAATTTGACCGCATTGCCCACCAGGTTATGTAGTACCTGCCGGATACGCGCCTCGTCACCTATATAGGCCGGAGCCAGCGCCTCATCCAAGGTCATCAACAGCGCGAGCGATTTTTGAGAGGCTTGTAAGCTGAAGGTCGATACAACCGTATCCGCCAGAGAGTGAAGCGAAAAAGGTCGAGACTCGAGAGCCAACTTGCCTTTTTCGAGCTTGGCTGAGTCCAACACCTCATTCAATAAATGCATCAAGGAGCGGGCGGAGCTATTAATTAAACCCAAATGTTTCCGCTGAGCGTCACTCAGCACATCGTCCAGCAACACTTCACTGAAGCCAATGATGGCGTTCATAGGCGTGCGGATCTCGTGACTCATGTTGGCCATAAAAGCCTGCTTGGCCTGCGCCGCCTGCTCTGCTTCGCGCTTGGCTTGCCGCAGCCGATCGACATATTCATAGCGCTCCGTCACATCGACGAGCACCCCGTCGATCCACTGCGGCACACCATGATCGTCGAAGGTAAAAGAGCCCTGATCCAAAACCCAAACAGTACGTCCACTGCTGTGCCGAATACGATATTCCAGAGAGTAGGCGCTGCGAGAGGCAATGGCCTGCTGAATGACCAGGTCAATGTGCGCTTCATCCTCCCGCTGAATCAACTGAGACATATGCGTCTGCCCGGTGATAAATGCGTCGGCGTCATACCCCGTCAATTCTCGAATACTTGGTGTCACGAAAAGCATGCTCCAGTGCGCGTCCACCCTGCAGCGAAATGCCACCCCAGGCAGATTGTTCATCAGCGAGCGATAGCGCTGCTCACTCTCGACCAGGCTGCGCTGCAGCGCCTTTTGCTCTGTGAGATCGCTGATAAACGCAACGTAAATCGGTGCGAGATCCGTCTGCAGAACCTCGCCAACCCCGAGGCGCAAGGGTACCGAATGCCCCTGTTTGTGCAGAGCCTGAACTTCCTGGTTACGGCCAATAAACGCCTGCATGTAAAGGCCATAATCCAGCGCCGTACAGTGCTCGCCCGAAGATTCACCCCCCGCCGTCAGCACCCCGGCAGACTGGCCGATTAACGCCTTTTCGCCGTAGCCCAGAATGCGTTCAGCAGCACGATTACAACTGGCAATCAGCCCTTTATCGTCAATCGTGACGATACCATCAACGGCCGTAGACAGGATCGCCTCAAGCCGCGATTCATTTGCGGTCTTTTCATCCAGTAACATGCGATAGCGCATCAGCCCGTTGATCACCGCCACAGCCAAGGTCAGGAACACCGTGGTCACCGCGACGCTGACCGCGACAAAGGACAGATCCGCATCCACAACCACGTCGCTGGCAGCCTGTTCAGGCGTACCGACGAAGCGCGTTGCAACCATACCCATGTAGTGCATTCCCGAAACGGCACAACCCAGCACCGCGGCACTGGCGACTCTGCGCCGATTCACGCTCCAGCCGGGAAAGACCCGATCCAGATGAAAGCGGGTGTATAAACCGATAAAGCTCAACGCCACGGCCACCACGATAGAGAGGCCGAAAAAGAGGGGGTCGTAGCGCAACGCAGGCGCGAGGCGCATCGCGGCCATCCCGCTGTAATGCATGGTGCCAATACCTGCACCAAGCAACACAGAGGCGAGCACTAAGGTCAGTAGAGTGCCGCTGTGCGTCAATGTATGGATCGCGTACAGGCAGGCAAGAAATGCGGGCAGGAAGGACAAAAAGGTCACTAGCGGGTCGTACGCAATTTCAGTACAGAGGGAAAAAGCCAACATCCCAATAAAGTGCATGCTCCAAATACCGCCAGACATGATCAGAGCGGCAGTGACTTTCGCCATACGCCGGTAACTGTGCAAAGGCGTCGCGGAGGCGAGATCAATGAGGTACAGCGCCATGAACGACGCAAAAATCGCCGTACACACGGAAAGAGTCACGAGGTTAGCATCATAGACGCCGGTCAGAAGAAGCGAGGGGTCGTGTTCGCTGTAGAAAAAACGAGATAGCATGGACTGGGCTCATGACTACCGCACGCACGAGGTGGCATTGGCCTCAAATGAGGCCCAGGCTTGTCTCCAACCATGGTGACGGCAAGTAATACTTAATGCTGAGGTTTCACTGAATAATAGCACGCCATTCCCAGCCCTGCCGGGAGCGTAATTGTGAAACCATTCGTCATTCCCCTCCCAACACCACTCGCGTCACATTTAGAACGATATAATGCGGACGTTGACACGCCGCCCCATCCGCTGCGGCAAAGAACCATCTCAATAGGAGTACCTGAATGAAGTATTTACTGACCGCCATCGCCATTGCCGCCGCACTGAGTGCCTGTTCACGTTCAAGTGAACTGCACGAATCCATGGAAACGATGGGAGGCAGCTTCAAAGCCATGCGCAATGCGAATCAAGGGAGTGACATTCAAACTCACCTCGCCGAATTCAAAGCGGCGCTGAGCATCGCCAAGGCGCAGCCGGTTCGTGCTGAAGACCAAGCCGAGTTTGACGAAGGCATGCAAAAGCTGGAGACCGAGCTCGCCGCGTTGGAGAGTGCACTTGCTGAGGGCGACGCAGAGGCCGCGGCCCAACACATGAAGGCGCTGGGCGGCCTGCGTAAGGAATATCACGACGCTCTCGGCGTGAAATAAGCCCCTAAACCTGAACGCGGTAGTTCAGGTCGGCCACTTCGTCGCCTGTCATACCGCGAAAGCCCCACTGATAGGGCGCCTGCTCTTTGATCGTGATTTCAATATCCATGGGGGCGATGCCCAATCGCTCCTCGATTTCTTCGAACAGGCAATGAATCAGCGCTTTTTGCGTTTCGACTTGGCGCCCAGCCATCATATTGATTTCAATCACGGTATACGCGGCGCTGCGTCCAGCCGGTGCATAAAAATCCTCTGCGGGCATCGGAAAGAATCGATGCGCGCGCTTGTCTTCCGGCATGCCGAGCACCGCCTGCATGCAATGATGGATTACGTCCGATAATGACGCTTTAATGGGGTTTAAATGGCTGTCGATGCCATAGATGAGAATCATGCTCGCCTCCAAGCGATAAGGAAGCTCATTGTAGCCGACGCCAGACCTCGTATTCGACCCGAATGTCGCCGTCCCAGCGCTCCGTGTACCACAGATCCCCTTCGACGCGGGCGAGAAAGGCGTACACTTTGCCCTCGGCCTCACCGAATGAGTTTAACTGTAATACCTCTGAGTATTCCCCGTTCTCGAAGCGGTAGTGTCCGGCACCCGAGGCCCAGAAGCCATCGCCCTTCATGGCCGTAAAGCTGAAATACGTCGCCGACAGCACCTTGATGGCTGACAAGCCCAAGGTCTCGTATTGAACAAGCCGTCCCTCTGCATCCACGTATTCACCACTCACCAATTGCCAAGCTCCCTCCAACACCCTGGCCTGGACCGACGAGCAAAGACAAAAAAGCAGGAGACAAGACATTCGGATGGAAAATCGCATGAGCAGACCTCGTTGTTATTGTGTTTAGAGAGACATTCCGATGCATCCTAGCACGAGAACCAAAACAAAGACAACGTTGTCATTTGTCAAAAGGGATAGCCCCGGCGAACGTGTCGGGGCGTGTAGATTTAGACTTCCGGGGGGCTATAAAGTTGTTCGATATAAGGTTCGGCAACCTGGTCCCAGGTAAAGCGCACGCGCGCAGCAGACTTGCGAATGCGATCGTAGATCTCTGGGCTGTGTGTGTGTACCCGCAGCGCTTCCTTAAAGGTCTCCACCATCGCTTTGGCCTGCTCGACGGCATTCTCGCCTTCAAAGGCAAAACCGGTTTTATCGGCTTCGACGGTATCTTTCAATCCTCCCACCCTGTTCACCAGGCAGGGCTGCCCGGCTCGCATGGCTAGAAGCTGGCTGATGCCACACGGCTCAAAGGAACTGGGCATGATGAACAGGTCACCATATTGGTAGAGCGTTTCTGCAATCCCGGGAGAGAAGCCGTTTAGGAAGAGGAAATTATCGTGCTCAGCGCTGATGCGAACGAGCGCTTGCTCGAGCCAATCGTTGCCGCTGCCCAACATGATGAAAGTGCCCGCATCACCCAGCTCGGCAAGCATGGCCCCCAACGCCGTCTGACCCGGTGCCACTTCAGTTGCCAACAAACGTACCTTCTGGTCGGTCACGCGCCCCACCGACGTCAATAACATGCCGGGCTTTCGTTTTGCTGCCCAGGTCGCCAAACGTTTTTCCGCCAACCAGTGCGCGCTGAGTAACTCCCGGCTCGACGCGGCCCACTTGGTAATGGCTTGGCCAAATTGTTTGGCGAGAGTGGCCTTGGACGGGGCGTCACTTTTCTTTTTACGAGGATACTCACACCCATTAAGAATGCCGACCAGGTCACCCTGCTGAGCCCGCAATTGCAGATCCGCTTCCAATCCCTCACCACCATAAATACCCAAATCGTAATTACTGGGCTTGAGTATCTCTTCAGCGTAACTCGGTGAAACAGTATGCACCTTATCCGCTATGCGTATCCCTGCGCGCATCGGGTTAATGCAATGTGTAGCATTGAGGTCGGCAATCTCACGAGGGTCCACCAAGAGTTTGGGAAACCAGGTTTCAAACGCTGAGGCATCCCCCCTGAATGGCCGAACCCCCTGCATCGCAAGATTGTGAATCGAAAACACCGTTCGTATGTTGGCGAGCGGTAAAAAGCGGGGCATATACCGAAGCAGGATTAACAGAAACGCTGAGTGCCAATCGTGGCAATGCAGGACCGACGGGCGAGGAATGACTTCTTCGAGTAAGGCTTGGGCGACCGCCGCAGAGAAAAACGCAAACTTCGTTGCGTCGGTGGCGAATGGCTGATGGCCTTCGTCGTGACAGTAAACGCTTTCGCCGTGAGGATGAAAGCGCGGATGGTCGAGAATAAACGCATCCGCATGCCCCGCTTTGGCGGCGTAACGCCACACGAACACTTCATGCTGCCCGCCGGCAAACGGCACCATGATGGTCCCATGAGAATAGAGACCCGGCAGGCGCGCCAGAAAGCCATAGGAAGGAATTACGGTCTGCACTCGGCAGCCTTGCTTGACGAGCGCGGCGGGTAGATCGCGCAATACGTCCCCGACGCCGCCCACCTTTGCTCCAGGCAGAGAGTCATTCTCCGCCGCCACCATCAGGATGGATAAATCACTCATTATTTCGCTACTTACATTTATTCTTCGGCTTGTTGACCCAGCATCTTGCGCGTGACCAGCACCACGCCTTTCTTGGTCACACGAAAACCGCGAGCCGCGTCGTGCTCATGGTCGTGACCAATTACCATGCCCTCTGGAATACGACACCCACTATCGATAATCGCCTTCTTAATTTTTGCATTCCGCCCCACGTCCACCTCAGGCAGAAGGACCGACTCTTCGATCTCCGTAAACGAATGCACGCGCACGTCGGAAAACAGCAAGGATTTACGCACATGCCCACCGGAAATAATGCACCCACCGGAGACCATGGAGTCCACCGCGTAGCCGCGACGCCCCTCTTCATCGAACACAAATTTCGCGGGAGGCAATTGCTTCTGGTAGGTCCAGATTGGCCAATCGTGGTTGTAGAGATTTAAGGCCGGTGAGGGCTCGACCAGCTCCATATTCGCCTGCCAAAAGCTGTCCAGGGTTCCCACATCGCGCCAGTACGTTGCCTCGTCACTGTCGTGATCACGGAAGCGGTAAGCGTTGACCTGGTGGTTCTTAATCAAATTCGGAATGATGTTTTTACCAAAGTCGTGCTCTGAACTTTCGTCTGCAGCGTCCTTGCGCAACTGATCAAACAGGAACTCCGTGTTAAAAATATAATTACCCATCGAGGCCAGGGTATATCCGGGCATGTCTTTCAGCTCGGTCGGGTGAGCGGGCTTTTCATCAAACCGGACAATGCGGTTGTTCTCATCCACCGTCATTACGCCGAAGGCCCCTGCCGCTTCCTCGATCGGCACCTCAATGCAGGATACGGTTAAGTCCGCGCCGGTTTCCACGTGGTGCGCCAGCATCGAACCATAGTCCATCTGATAGATGTGATCCCCGGAGAGCACCATGATGTACTTGGGCTTTTCTTCCGCCAGGATATCAATGTTCTGGTAGATCGCATCGGCCGTACCTTGATACCAGTTTGGGGAATAACGTTGAGACGCAGGAAGAATCTCAATGTACTCACCCAGCTCCTTTTTAAAGTGACTCCAACCCGCCTGAATATGGCGGATCAAAGAGTGCGCCTTGTACTGGGTCAGGATACCCACGCGGCGTATTCCAGAATTCACGCAGTTCGACAGCGGAAAATCAATAATGCGAAACTTACCACCGAAGTGCAGTGCGGGCTTGGCCCGCCAGTCAGTCAACTCATGCAGACGGCTGCCTCGGCCGCCCGCGAGAATGACGGCGGTTGTATCCCGCGTCAATCGACTGACATAACGTGAATTCGGATCGAGCATGCGTGTATCTCCTTACTTGTGTTATTCGGTTGCCCAAATTTCCCGGGCGTACTCCGCAATCGTCCGGTCACTTGAAAATTTTCCGCTTTTCGCGGTGTTGAGGATGCTGGCTTTTGCCCAGGCACTCCGATCCGCATACATCGTCGCCGCGTCTTTTTGTGCATTAATGTATGCCCTAAAGTCAGCGGCCACCATCCACGGGTCGTGAGGGTTCAAAATCGACTGAATCAATGGCTCGAAAATCCCTTTCTCGAACATACTAAAATGTCCACATTCGAGCAAGGTCATCACGCGTTCCAGATCTTCATCGGCGGCAATTATTTGATTGGGCTGATGGGCGAGCCGGTAGGCACCAATCTCCTCCACCTTTAAACCAAAGAGGAAGAAGTTCTCTTCCCCAACCGCATCGAGAATTTCGATGTTAGCACCATCATAGGTCCCAATCGTGACAGCGCCATTCATCATGAATTTCATGTTACCCGTGCCGGAAGCTTCTTTTCCGGCGGTAGAGATTTGTTCAGACAGATCCGTGCCGGGACAAATCACTTCCATTGCGGATACATTGTAATTTGGCAGAAAGGCAAGCTTCAGACGCTCACGTGCGCGAGAGTCAGAATTGATTACACTCGCGACGTTATTCGTAAGCTTGATAATCAACTTGGCGATGGCATAGCCCGGCGCTGCTTTCCCACCTATGAGGATGCATCGCGGCTCAACGTCATCAGCCTCACCTCGGGTAATTTTGTCGTACAAGTGTATAGCGTGCAGGATGTTCAATAACTGGCGCTTATATTCATGAATCCGTTTAACCTGCACATCAAAGATAAATTCCGTCGGAAACTCGATACCACAGCGTTCTTCAACATAGTGCGCCAGTTGCGCTTTATTCTGCTGTTTGACCTCCAGCCACTTCTGTTGGAACGCCGCGTCATCTGCAAGCGGTGTTAACTTATCGAGCTTATTGAGATTGGTCACCCATTTACTGCCAATGCTATCGTTCAGTAAGGCTTTTAAGGGCTTATTGCAATGCGCCAACCAGCGGCGAGGTGTGACGCCATTGGTCTTGTTATTGAATTTTTCCGGCCACATTTGATAAAAGTCTTTAAACAGGCCTTTCGTCAATAACTCCGAGTGCAGCGCTGCAACGCCGTTTACGGAAAAGCTGCCGACAATACCGAGGTAGGCCATACGGACATGCGGATCATGCCCCTCTTCAATCAATGACATACGCCGTTGCCGTTCGACATCACCGGGCCATTTGTGCGCAACCTCGGCCAAAAACCGAGCATTGATTTCATAGATAATCTGCAACAGGCGTGGCAGTAGCTCGCCAAGTAACCTAACCGGCCAGCGCTCGAGCGCCTCGGGCAATAAGGTGTGGTTGGTGTAGGCCATTGTTTTTGAGGTAACGGCCCAAGCCTCGTCCCACTCAACCCCGTAAACATCCACGAGCAAACGCATCAATTCGGCCACAGCCAGTGTCGGGTGCGTGTCGTTTAATTGAAAGCAATGAAATTTATCAAATTTACTGAAATCGCGCCCGAACTCATAGACCCAATCTTTGATGACGTCCTGCAAACTCGCCGACGCAAGGAAGTATTGTTGCCTTAAACGCAACTCCTTGCCGTTTTCACTGGCGTCATTGGGATAGAGCACCATAGTGATTTGTTCAGCCAAGTTTTTCTGAGCCACGGCATCGGCATAATCGCCCTCATTAAAGTCCTTGAGGTTGAATTCATCAGTGGCGGCGGCTTTCCATAAGCGAAGGGTATTCACGGTTTCGTTACGATAGCCGGGGATCGGCATGTCGTAGGGCACCGCGAACACATCGTGTGTGTCTACCCATCGAATGCAGGTTTTTCCCGCATCGTTTGCAAAATACTCGGCGCGTCCGTAGAACTTCACCACGCAGGTACGGTCTTGTCGTTCGATTTCCCAGGGGTGGCCAGACATTAGCCAGTGGTCTGGCTGCTCTACTTGCCGACCTTCGATAATGCTCTGATGGAACATGCCGTATTCATAACGAATACCGTAGCCCCTTACCGGCAGCTTCAGCATTGCACAACTGTCCATAAAGCACGCGGCTAAGCGACCGAGACCACCGTTACCGAGCCCCGCATCACGTTCCTCGCTTTCAATCTCCTCATACACCTTGCCAAGGGCATCGAGTGCTTCGCGTGCCTGCTCATCCAAATCCAGGTTCAAAACTGCATTACTGAGGCTTCGCCCCAGCAAAAATTCGAGTGACAAGTAGAACACGCGTTTTTTCTCATAGCGCATTTCTTTTAGGCTTTGCTGCTGCCAGTACTCCATGAGTTGATCTCTAACAGCGAGTGACAAAGCCTTGCATACATCTTTATCCATGGCCTTATCAAAGCGACCAAGCGTGAATAACAAATGTTGCTCTACGTCATTTTTCAAGGTGTCTGCAGACTGACTTTTCATGTTCATATCTTCACAACCTTATTCCTAAATGATTACTGCGCCTTTAAGAGTTTCAGCGATCGCCCTTCCATCGCCACCGTGGATTTTGCCTTCAACTTTGTGACTTTAGGCTCGCCCGTCTCGCTGATGGTATCGAGCAGAACCTGCCACTCTTTTACTTCGGCTTCGTCCGGAAGCACGAAATCAACTTTCTCATGATGCGCATTGAAGATCAGCAACAGCATCGTCGACTTTTTATTAATGACACTTTGCAGAATCCAACCGACCACGTTTTTATCGGCGGTATTCCAGTCTGCATCAGCCATTGGCTTACCCAGCATCGAAACCCAGCGCGCGCACTTATGTTCTGTTTCCAGCGTCTCCGGGGTATGAATGTACCGCTGAGAGGTAAACAACGCGTGACTTTTACGGATGGCGATCGCCTTGGACACAAATTTAGCGAGATCCGAGTATGATTTCTCTTGCTTGCGCCAGTCTAGCCAGTTAATTTCGTTGTCCTGACAGTACGCATTATTGTTGCCCATTTGCGATCGGCCGAGTTCATCCCCAGCCAGGATCATAGGTGTGCCCTGGGAAAACAATAACGTCGCCAACATATTGCGCTGCTGCCGACGACGGACCTCTAAAATGGCGGCGTCTTTGGTAGGGCCTTCTGCCCCGTAATTCGCGCTAAAATTGGCGTGATGTCCGTCCTGGTTGTTCTCGTTATTCGCCTCGTTGTGACGATCGTTATAGGCGACCACGTCATGCAAGGAAAAGCCGTCGTGACTGGTTATAAAGTTGACGCTCGCGCGGGGGCCTCGCCCTGCGTATTCGAACAGATCTGACGAGCCATGAATCCGGCGCGCAAAATCCGGCAGGATTCCGCCATCACCTCGCCAGAAGCGACGGCACACATCGCGGTATTTATCATTCCATTCCGACCACTCTCCAGGGTATCCGCCCAGCTGATACCCGCCAGGGCCGATGTCCCACGGCTCTGCAATCATTTTGCACGTCGATAACAGAGGGTCCTGAGTCAAGGCCTGAAAAAAAGCACACTGACGATTAAAGCCCTTTTGATTGCGCCCCAGAATGGATGCGAGATCGAAACGGAAGCCGTCGACACCCATTTCTCCAGCCCAAAAACGCAAACTATCCATAATGAGCTGCATGGCTCTTGGGTGCTCGGAGCGGAAGGTATTTCCGCAACCGGTATCATTGATATAGTGCCTGGGCGTACTTGGGTTGAGTCGGTAGTAACTCAAGTTGTCGATACCGCGAAAACTCAATGTTGGGCCGAACTCATTACTTTCTGCAGTATGGTTGTAGACCACATCCAGAATCACTTCCAGACCAGCTTCATGTAGCGCTTCAACGGTATCGAGGAATTCCTGTCGCCGACCACTGGCCAAGTAATCATGATGTGGCGTAAAAAAGTTGAGTGTGTTGTAACCCCAGTAGTTACTGAGCCCCTGTTTTACGAGAAATTCTTCATCAACGAAGGTGTGCATTGGCAACAGCTCAATCGCGGTCACACCCAATTGTTTAAAATGCTTAATCATTTGCGGGCTGGCCAAGGCCGCTAGCGTCCCCCGCTCCATCGATGGGAGGTTGAGATTCAACTGACTGATGCCGCGCACGTGAGTCTCATAGATAACGGTTTCTCGCCATGGAATACACGGCTTCCGTTGTTGAATCGCTTCGACCTCTGCGTGGGTTTTACGCGTCGTCACCACGGACTTTGGCATCATGTGAGCGCTGTCGAGATCGCTGAAACTCAAATCTTTCTGCACACTTTTTAAATCGTAGCCAAACACCGATTTATCCCAGCAAAAACTACGATCGAGTTCCCGCGCGTAGGGATCGATTAACAATTTGTTGGCGTTGAAGCGCAGGCCTTTCTCAGGCGCGAATTCGCCGTGAACGCGGTAACCGTACTTTGCGCCGGCGGTCAGCTCGCAGACAAAAATATGCCAGCAGTGATTCTCACCCCGGTACATATTGATGCGGGCGATTTCTTTCTGGCCCAAGTCATCAAAAAGGCAGAGTTCAATTTTCTGAGCATGCTCAGAAAAAATGGAAAAATTCACACCGTCTTCGGTCAACCATGCACCGAAGGGTTGTGCATATCCGTTTCGGGTTTTAAATTTTGGCACAATCTAGGCCTCGTATTCGAACACCACGGTAGCCAGGGGCGGAACATTGACCAGAAGCGATTTACTGCGTCCGTGCCACGCTTCGTCTTCACTGACGACGACACCGGCATTGCCCTTGTTTGACCCACCGTAGAGCTCACTGTCTGTATTCAGAACCTCGCGATACTGACCCGCAAGGTTCACTCCAACCCGGTAACCTTCGCGGTACACCGGGGTCATATTGCAAATCACTAGCAGGGTTTTATTACTCGTCAATGATTTACGAGCGTACACAAAAATGGAATTGTGCCGGTCGTCGGCTTCTATCCATTCAAACCCATTGGGCTCAGAATCGTTGTCATGTAAAGCGGGACTATTGACGTACAACCGATTCAAATCCTGAATCAATCTTTGCACTCCGGCATGCTCTGGGACATCCAGTTGATGCCAGCAAATACTGTTGTCATGATCCCATTCAGGGCCCTGGCCAAATTCACAGCCCATAAACATCAGTTTCTTGCCGGGGTGGGTCCACATGAAGGCATAGTAGGCGCGTAGATTAGCAAACTGCTGCCATGCATCACCCGGCATGCGCGCTAATATCGACCCCTTCCCGTGCACAACCTCGTCGTGGCTCAACGGCAGGATAAAATTCTCGCTGAAGGCGTAGAGCAAACTGAACGTCATGTTGTGATGGTGGTATTTGCGATGCACAGGCTCCTTGGAAACATATTCAAGGCTGTCATTCATCCAGCCCATGTTCCATTTAAATCCGAAACCCAAACCACCGGTGTAAGTGGGCTTGGACACGCCAGGCCACGCAGTCGATTCCTCCGCGACCATCATGACATCTGGAAAGTTTTTATATACGCGTTCGTTGGTCGCTTTAATGAAGTCAATTGCCTCAAGGTTTTCGCGACCACCAAATCGGTTCGCCACCCACTCGCCGTCATTGCGGCTGTAGTCGAGATACAACATGGACGCCACGGCATCGACGCGCAGCCCGTCGATGTGGAATCGGTCGAGCCAAAACAGGGCGTTCGCCATCAGGTAGTTCGCGACTTCCGTTCGGCCGTAATTGTATATATAGGTATTCCAGTCCGGGTGGAAACCCTGACGGGAGTCCGCATGCTCGTACAAAGGGGTGCCATCAAAACGCCCCAGGCCGTGAGCGTCTGTCGGGAAGTGCCCCGGCACCCAATCGATTAAAACGGCTATACCCGCTTGGTGGCACTGGTCTACAAAATATTTGAAGTCATCAATGCCGCCGTACCGGGCAGTCGCCGCGTACATCCCGACGGGTTGATACCCCCAGGAGCCATCAAAAGGATATTCGCTCACAGGCATTAATTGCAGGTGGGTAAAGCCCATTTCTTTGACATAGGGGATCAGCGTAGTCGCCAGCTCCCGGTAGTTCAGGTAGCGATTGCCCTGCTCTGTCACGCGACGCCAGGACCCAAGATGCACTTCATACACGGAGATGGGACTGTTATTGCGCGTGTAACGGTGACGCTGTTCCAGCCATTCACCGTCGTGCCATTCATAACGACTATGATCTTCAACTACGGATGCCTGTTCGGGTGCTTTCTGAGCGAAAAAACCATAGGGATCGGCTTTATGGGGAAGGAGGTGTCCGTACTGATCTTTCAGTTCAAACTTGTATTGCTCCCCTACACCGACGCCTGGGATAAAAATTTCCCATACGCCACTGGGGACCAATTTCCGCATGACGTGACGTCGACCATCCCAAAAATTAAAACCCCCGACCACGGAAACGCGGGACGCGTTAGGCGCCCAAACCGCGAAACGCACCCCATCGACCCCGTCGACAGTTTTCAGCTGAGCACCCATAAATTCATATGCGCGCTCGTTTTTGCCTTCACCGAGCAAATACAGATCGTGCTCATCGATGGTAGATGAGAACCGATAAGGGTCTTCCATGAGGTGTTCGCCGAATTCACCCTCGATTTTCAACAAGTAGGGAATACGCTCTTTTATTGGAAGTGTTGCAGCAAACACACCTTCTTCGTGCAGGCACGCCATTTCGGCAATGCAGTCCATTCCGTCGTAGCTATACACGGCCATGCGCTGTACTCCGGGCACAAACGCGCGTACGGACACATGTCCATCTTCTTCAGTATGCATTCCCAGGCATGAGAAAATATCGCTGTGGTTCGAATCGATGATGGCTTGTAGGGTTTCCGAACTCAAATTCACACCCATGGTAGTACTATCCCCTTATGGTTATTCGCTTCTTTTGATGGCTATCGCTCGAAGTGTCGACTGGATACCGGTGTCGCTGAAGATGTCTTCCAGACTCTTGTGCAGCTTGCGGCTCCAGTTTCGATGCTCGAGAAAGGTCCCCGGGACATTGACCGGGTCGTCCATTAACAACAGATCTTCCAACTGTAAAATATAAAATTTCGACTTCGCCTGACTTGCGTACAGTACGATCGCGTTGACCAGGGCCTGGTCTATTTTGTGATCCAACGGCGCGCCTAACCAATGCTCGGGTAGCAGGCCATCATCGCTGAGTTTTTTGACGAGATTTTGTTTTTCTCTCATGCGATGCGCGATCAAATCGCTCATATCCGTGTTTGCTTCAAGCAGATCCAACGCATAACGCAGGCTCAAATCGCTGCCGTTCCACCAACTGGTAATCGTCGGAACGTCGTGGTTGTCCAGCATCGCGAGGGCATGCGGCTCGTATTCAGTCGGATGTTTAAATTCCGTATCTGACCACTTCTCAAAGTAAAATACGCGATTACTGAAGAATCCGACTTGTGCAATGGCCGCACGAAACTCATCGGGCACGACACCGAGGTCTTCGGCAATCACAACACACTCTTTCAAATGGCTTTCTAGGCACAACAGGCCGATCATTTCATCAAGCGGGTAATAGATGTACGCCCCTTTGTCGGCCGTGGCACCGGGCGGGCACCACCACAAGCGGTACAGGCTCATGGCATGGTCAATACGCAGCGCGCCACAATGCGCCATGTTCTCGCGTAAGAGATCGATGTAGTGAGAAAAGGCCGTTCGTCGCAGCTCGGCCGGATCCATCGGGGGAATCCCCCAATTTTGTCCGGTGAGCGCCAGCGGGTCTGGAGGCGCACCCACAGACGCGTCATGGCAGAAAAGGTGGCCACTGGTTTGCACCTCAGCACCACCACCGCTGGCACCGACCGCTAGATCGCGTACCAGGCCGACTTTCATTTGCTTAGATTCCGCTAGCGCCTGACATTGCTCAAGTTGCGTCGTCGCCACCCATTGCAGGTAGGCATGGAAGCCTGCCAGTATCATCTCGGGAGGCAGAGCACTGGACTCGCTGTTAAGCGCCTTGATAAAAGGCTCACGCCGCACTGGTTGCACCAAGACATCTTCAGGCTGCCAATTGCTAGCGACTTCGTAATTGATAAAATCAATCAGGCTCGCTGGCGCTTCGGCAACGAATTCAGCCAGTGCCTGCGTGGATTCGGCGGCAAACACTTCAAAGCAGGCGTAGAGCGCGGTGTATTTCAGCGCTCGCATCGCCTCGTAGTCAACGAAGGGCTCTTGGCGAAGAAACGCGATACGTTCGTCATCGCGGAACTCATCGTCGTATCCGGGGCTTAGGGGAACATCAATATAGAGCGGGTTTAAGAAGCGTCGATCTGAGGGGCTGTAGGGGCTGAAGTTATGCTTGAGGTCTGTTTGGAGCGCATGAAATGGATTCAAGCCGATGATGTCTACGCCAAACTGCGCGCCTTTTTCTATGAGCTGGGCCAGATCGCTAAAATCACCTATACCCCAGTTTGTGTTCGAGCGCAGGGTGTACAGCTGAATCACAAAGCCCCACAGTTTCACGTCGTCTTGGTCGACCCAGTCTGGGCTGTAGGCGCGCTCGGGTACAATCGCCAGCTGGGTGACTTCGCGCTTGTCCCCCCGGCAGAGTGCGATGTGGTAATAGTTGGGAGGCAGCGCTTCGACCGGAAGGCTCCGCCTTGAATAGCGTACACCCTGGTGTATGTAATTACCCACTTCGGCTAGCTCAGAGGGCGCAAACGTGCCTTTCTGCAAGGTGTCGTCGTCCTGACTGATGCACCAATTAAACTGCAGAGAAAGCTCGTCTGGATGGAAGTTGATATTCACCGTCGGCTCGGAGGCTTTCACCACTTCAAGTGGCGGCAACCAGCTCAACCAGGGTTTGATATCAAGATCGAAAGCCTCACGCGCTATCGACTCCGGGGAGGAGGTATCGACGCCCATGGCCTGAAGAATTTTCAGTCGGTTTTCGATGGGTACAGGTGTGAGCTCGCCTCGGAAGCTATAGAAATCCGGCGCGATGCCCCGCCAATAGAAAAGACGATCCAAATCGCTCATTGAACTGACTCGTATATCCGTATCCTTGAGTATCCAGCTGCGTCACTACTACAGAGGATTGGAAAATAGCACTGCACTCATCTTAGCAGGAAAGTATCAGAGAATTACAGCGGTGGAATATAGGAATCCGTTTTAAGACGCGGAGGCGCGTTTAGGTACGCATTAAAGGGGCTAACGATGCACTAACAGAACGCAAAAACGACAAAGGGCCTGCTCCCTTAGAGAGCAGGCCCTTTGTCTGAGTGTTAAAAACCGAAGTGTTAGTCTTCGGCTTCAACAACCTCTTCTTCAACAACCGGCGCAGGACGGTCAACCAGCTCGACGTAAGCCATTGGGGCCTTATCGCCTGCACGGTAGCCGCACTTCATGATGCGCAGGTATCCGCCTGGACGACCCTCATAACGAGGACCGATTTCGCTGAACAACTTACCAACGGTAGCTTTGTTGCGAACACGATCAAACGCCAGACGACGGTTAGCGACACTGTCCACCTTAGAAAGGGTGATCAGAGGCTCTGCGTAGCGACGCAGTTCCTTCGCCTTTGGCAGCGTAGTTTTGATGATTTCGTGCTCAACCAGAGAAGCTACCATGTTTTTAAACATGGCCTTACGGTGTGAACTGTTTCTGTTCAGTTTACGGCCACTGTGACGATGACGCATAGCAACAACCTTTAAACCTTATCTCCGTCGCGTAAACGCGACTCATTCTATTCTTAACAACTGAGGCGCTAGGCCTCAGTCACTGTTCTTTAAGCTGGCGGGTGGCCAATTCTCTAAACGCATACCCAGGGACAGACCGCGTGAAGCCAGTACATCCTTGATCTCAGTCAGAGACTTCTTACCCAGGTTCGGGGTCTTCAGAAGCTCTACTTCAGTACGCTGGATCAAGTCACCGATGTAGTAGATATTCTCAGCCTTCAAGCAGTTCGCGGAACGAACTGTCAGCTCGAGGTCATCTACTGGGCGCAGAAGGATAGGATCGATTTGCTCTTCCTTCTCTTCTGGCTCGGCTTGCTTCTCGCCTTCGAGGTCAACAAACACAGCAAGCTGTTGCTGCAGAATGGTGGCCGCACGGCGAATGGCATCTTCAGGGTCGAGCGTACCATTGGTTTCAAGGTCAAGCACCAGCTTGTCCAGGTCAGTACGCTGCTCAACACGCGCACTCTCAACCTTGTAGGCCACACGGCGTACAGGGCTATAAGAGGCATCAAGCTGAAGACGACCGATAGTGCGGGTCTCGTCTTCGTCCTGACGACGTGCGTCGGCGGGCTCATAGCCACGACCGCGCGCAACGGTGAGGCGCATATTCAAAGTCAGATCGGTATTGATATGCGCAATAACCAGCTCTGGGTTAACGATTTCAACATCGTGCTCAAGCTGAATGTCGCCAGCGGTGACAGGACCGGGGCCCTGCTTGCTCAGACTCAGAATGACCTGGTCTTTGCCGTGCATGATGACAGAAATGTTTTTCAGATTAAGCAGGATCTCAACGACGTCTTCCTGAACGCCCTCGATCGCGCTGTACTCGTGTTGAACGCCGTCGATTTCGGCTTCAACAACCGCACAACCCGGCATAGAGGACAGCAGGATACGACGCAGCGCATTGCCCAGTGTGTGGCCGAAGCCGCGCTCCAGTGGCTCAAGAACCACTTTTGCTCGAGTTGGGCCAAGCTCGGTGACATCGATGTTACGAGGTGTCAAAAGTTCGTTAACAGCACTCTGCATATACACACCCTTCAGTGTTTATCCGTTTAGGTTTCGTTTAGCTCAAGTCAACCGCGATTACTTAGAGTAAAGCTCAACAATCAGGTTTTCGTTGATGTTGGCAGGCAGATCTTCACGATCTGGAACGCGCTTGAAGACGCCTTCTTTCTTCTCAACACTCACTTCAACCCAATCCACCTCAGCGCGCTGCGCAGAGATGTTCAATGCGTTTTGGATACGCAATTGATTCTTGGCTTTTTCACGGATTGAAACAACGTCACCCTCTTTAACAACGTAAGAAGGAATGTTTACCGTCTCACCGTTCACCAGGATCGCTTTGTGGGATACCAGCTGACGTGCTTCGGCGCGAGTCGCACCAAAACCCATACGGTAAACCACGTTATCCAGGCGAGTCTCAAGCAGCTTCAACAGGTTTTCACCGGTCGCGCCCTTGATACGGGCCGCTTGCTTGTAGTAGTTACGGAATTGCTTCTCGAGCACGCCGTACAAACGACGAACTTTCTGCTTTTCGCGCAGCTGAACACCGTAGTCAGACAAACGACCACGACGCTGGCCGTGTACGCCAGGAATCGTTTCAGCTTTACACTTGGATTCAAGTGCACGTACGCCACTCTTCAGGAAAAGGTCAGTGCCTTCTCGACGAGAGAGTTTACAAGTAGGTCCAATATAACGAGCCATCTAAACCTCCCTTATACGCGACGTTTTTTCGGAGGACGACAGCCGTTATGAGGCACAGGCGTCGTATCCGTAATATTGTTAATTTTGTATCCGATGTTGTTCAACGCTCGGACGGCGGATTCACGACCGGGACCAGGACCTTTAACTTCAACGTCCAGGTTCTTCAAACCGTACTCTTGTGCTGCTTGACCGGCGCGCTCAGCAGCGACCTGTGCAGCAAAAGGTGTGCTCTTACGCGAACCACGGAAGCCGGAGCCACCTGAGGTCGCCCATGCCAGAGCATTACCTTGACGATCTGTGATCGTAACGATAGTGTTGTTGAACGAAGCGTGGATGTGCGCTACGCCGTCAACTACCGTCTTTTTGACTTTTTTCTTGGCGGTTTTTCCGCTTGGCTTAGCCATAAGTGTTCATTCCCCTGTTGATTAGGTTAATCAATCAGATTATTTCTTGATCGGCTTGCGAGGACCCTTACGAGTACGCGCATTGGTTTTGGTTCGCTGACCACGAAGAGGCAGATTGCGACGATGACGCAGTCCGCGGAAACAACCCAAGTCCATCAATCGCTTGATACTCATGGATACTTCACGACGGAGGTCACCTTCAACACTCAGCTTGGCAATTTCGTTACGGATTTCATCGACTTTCTCTTCAGAAAGAGAACCCATTTTGTCCGTTTCGTTAATACCAACTGATGCGCAAATACGCTTCGCAGTCGTACGGCCGATCCCATAAACGTAAGTCAGGGAGATGACGGCATGCTTGTTGTCAGGAATATTGACGCCAGCGATACGAGCCATTCAAAGCACTCCAATATATAGATGAGTTACAGTGTTAACAGCGGCAGGAGTATCCCCACAGCAAAAAGCGCGCAAGGATACTGGAAATACCACTCTAAAGCAATAGCCCGGGGATTACCCCCCGAACGACAGTTAACACCTCCGGTTTATCAACCTTGGCAGGTTGAAAGGCCTGGCACCGAAGTACCACGCCCAAATAGGGTCGAGATTAACCTTGACGTTGCTTGTGACGAGGTTCAGCGCTGCAAATCACGCGAACACTGCCCTTGCGACGTACGATCTTGCAGTTTCTGCAAACCTTCTTTACAGATGCACGAACTTTCATCGTTACTTCCTCAAACATATAAAAATGCCGCGGCATAATAGCCTCGACTAAAAAAAACGTCAACCGCGACGTTGTACAACGTCGCGGTTTGACGCTTTTCTCTTTCTTATCGGCGACCGATGCTCTGCAGGTTCGCCTTTTTCATAACCGAGTCATATTGGTGACTCATCAAGTGCGACTGCACCTGTGCCATGAAATCCATAACCACGACCACCACGATCAGCAACGAGGTACCACCGAGCAAGACCGGTACGCCTGCGCTGTAGATCAGGAACTGTGGCATCAGTGCCACGGCCGCGATATACACTGACCCGATGACCGTCAAACGTGTCAGGATCGTATCAATATACCGAGCGCTTTGCTCGCCAGGACGAATGCCTGGGATGTACGCACCACCTTTTTTCAGGTTGTCCGCCACTTCTTTCGGGTTGTAAATCATCGCGGTATAAACGAAGCAAAACGCGATAATCAAAGCGCCGAACAACACGTAGTTTAACGGTTGACCGGGACCAATCATCAGCGCCAGCTCTTGCAGGATGTCACCCGCTTTGCCCTGACTCGCACTACCAGACCACTGCGCGATAGACGCAGGGAACAGCAGAATACTGGACGCAAAGATCACCGGGATAACACCCGCCATATTGACCTTCAACGGCAGATGGCTGGTGCTCTGTGCCGCATAGCCCTGACGGCCTACCTGCTTGCGTGCATACTGAATCGTAATACGACGCTGGCCTCGCTCCATGCGCACCACAAACCACACAATGCCCATCGCTGCAAAACCGATCAGGAGCAACATCAGCGGATGCAGTTCACCTTGACGCGTACTCTCAAACGCTTGACCGATCGCACTTGGCAGACCGGCAACGATACCGGCAAAGATCAACATGGAGATACCGTTACCGACACCTCGCTCAGTAATCTGCTCACCCAGCCACATCATGAAGACCGCGCCCGTCACCAGTGAGGTGACAGCAATGACATAGAAGCTAACAGGGTGGAGGCCCGCATAGGCAAAGCCGTTGCTGTTCAAGCCAGCCACGGTGACCACCGCTTGTACAAGCGCAAGTACCACAGTCAACCAACGTGTGTATTGGCTGATCTTGCGGCGTCCCGCCTCACCTTCTTTCTTGATCGCTTCGAGCGACGGAGATACCGCCGACATCATCTGCATGATGATCGATGCCGAAATGTAAGGCATGATGCCGAGCGCTACGATACTCATACGCTCAAAAGCACCACCGGAGAACATGTTAACCATGCCCAGGATGGTGCCTGCATTTTGCTCAAACAAACTGGCAACGCGTTCTGGATCGATACCCGGGACAGGAATATGTGTCCCTACCCGATAGATAAAGATCGCTAACAATAAAAACTTAAGGCGAGACCAAAGCTCGCCTAATCCTTTCTGATTTCCTAGAGGTAAACCTGGCGTCGCCATTTTTTGCTCTCTTAGTCGTTAAAGGGTACTTATTCTTCGACCTTGCCGCCGGCAGCTTCAATCGCCGCTTGCGCGCCTTTGGTCACAGACAGACCTTTAACTGTGACAGCTTTTTTCAGTTCACCTGAAAGAAATACTTTTGCTCGCTTGATGCTTGCAGAGACTAAGCCCGCTGCTTGCAGCGCTGCCAGATCAACCACTTCGCCTTCAACCTTGTTCAGCTCTGCCAGACGGATTTCTGCAGTAACACGAGATACGCGACTGGTGAAACCGTACTTGGGGAGGCGCTTCTGCAAAGGCATCTGACCACCTTCGAACCCTGGACGTACACGACCACCGGAACGAGATTTTTGACCTTTGTGACCACGACCACCTGTTTTACCCAGACCGCTACCGATACCACGACCGACGCGCTTCTTTTCTTTGATACGACCAGGCGCAGGGCTCAATTCATTCAAACGCATGTTATTCCCCTTCGACCTTAAGCAGGTAATTAGCTTTGTTGATCATGCCGCGAACGGAAGGTGTATCTTCCACTTCTACAGTGTGACCAATTTTACGCAGACCCAAACCTTTCACACACGCTTGGTGCGCCTTCAGTCGGCCGGCGGTACTTTTGACTTGTGTAACTTTTACTGTTTTATTCGCCATGGTAATCACCGATTCAAAGCAGCTTAATGCTGCCTGGAATTTATCTTATCGAATGTCTTCTACCGATTTGCCGCGCTTGGCCGCAACAGCTTCGGGAGACGCCATGGAGCGCAGCGCTTCGAAAGTCGCGCGCACTACGTTAACTGGATTGGTAGAGCCGTAGCACTTACCCAATACGTTTTGCACGCCAGCCATTTCGAGTACCGCACGCATTGCACCACCGGCAATAACACCGGTACCTTGAGATGCTGGCTGCATGTACACTTTGGAGGCGCCATGTCGACCTTTAGTTGGGTACTGAATGGTATCGCCATTCAGATCAACCTGGATCATGTTACGACGTGCACTTTCCATCGCTTTTTGGATAGCGATAGGCACTTCGCGCGCTTTACCGCGACCAAAACCTACACGGCCGTTACCATCACCCACTACGGTTAACGCAGTAAAACCAAAAATTCGACCACCTTTCACAGTTTTAGCTACGCGGTTAACCTGTACCAGTTTCTCGCGCAAGCCTTCTGCGTTGTTGTCTTCACGGTTATTTTGAGACATAGCGTTACCCTTAAAAATCCAATCCAGCTTCACGCGCTGCGTCTGCAAGCGCCTTGATGCGGCCGTGATACTTGTAACCGCTTCGATCGAAAGCGACCTTCTCGACGCCTGCTGCTTTAGCACGCTCGGCGATCAGAGAGCCGACTTTAGTCGCGGCATCTGAGTTGCCAGTCGCGTTTGCACGCAGGTCTTTTTCAACCGTAGAAGCACTCGCCAGCACTTTGGCATTCTCGCCATCGATGATCTGAGCGTAGATGTGACGTGGAGTACGGTTTACGCACAGACGTGCAATTTTCAGCTCACGAATTTTGGCTCGTGAGCGTCGTGCTCTACGGAGTCTTGATAATTTCTTCTGATTCATAATCGTTGCCTAGCCTCTTTCAGAGCTTACTTCTTCTTAGCTTCTTTACGACGGACGTGCTCGTCAGCGTAGCGTACACCCTTGCCCTTATACGGCTCTGGCGGACGGAAGCCGCGAACTTCTGAAGCCACTTGACCAAGAAGCTGCTTGTCTGCACTTTTCAACACGATTTCTGTCTGGCTTGGTGTTTCCGCAGTCACACCTTCAGGCAGCTCGTAGTCAACAGGGTGAGAAAAACCCAGTGACATGTTCAGCGTCTTGCCTGAGGCCTTGGCACGGTAACCAACACCATTCAGAATCAATTTCTTTTCAAATCCAGCGGACACACCGGTAACCATGTTGTTTACCAGGGCACGCATGGTACCGGCCAGAGCTTTTGCTTCTTTGCTGTTGTCTTTGGCTGCAAAGGTCAGAGCTTCGCCATCCTGATTCACGTCAACGCGATCGTGGATGGTCAGGCTCAGATTGCCGCTCTTGCCGGAAACTTTTAAGTCTTGCCCTTTCAGGTCAACTTTAACTGCTGAAGGCAGTGCGACCGGGGCATTAGCTACACGTGACATTGCTGTTTCCTAAATCTCTTTAAACTCGTTAAATTAGAATACGGTGCAAAGAACTTCGCCACCGATACCAGCGCTTCGAGCAGCGCGATCTGTCATTACCCCTTTAGAGGTAGACACGATAGCCACACCGAGACCGCTACGTACTGAAGGCAGATCCTTGGTGCCTACGTAGTTACGCAGACCAGGACGGCTAGCACGCTTGATCTCTGCGATCACGGGCTTACCTTCGAAATACTTCAGCTCAACGTTCAGCTCTTTCTTAACGTCGCCACTCACTTCGTAGGAAGTGATGTAGCCTTCTTCTTGCAATACGCGCGCGATTTCGGTTTTCAGCTTACCTGCAGGGATAGCAACGTTTGCTTTGCCAACCTGCTGGGCATTACGAATTCGAGTCAACATATCTGCAACTGTATCTTGCATGCTCATGTTTATATGCTCCTATATATGCCCAATTACCAACTAGCTTTAACCAAACCGGGCACGTCGCCACGCATAGCTGCTTCACGCAGCTTGTTGCGGCACAGGCCAAATTTGCGATAAACACCGTGAGGACGGCCAGTTACGCGACAGCGGCGTTGTCCACGACTCGCACTTGAGTTACGTGGGAGTTTTTGCAGCTGGATCACTGCGTCCCATACTTCGTCTTCACTCGACTCAGGGTTCGCAATGATTGCTTTGAGCTCAGCTCGTTTCGCCGCAAACTTTTCAACTGCCTTGGCACGTTTGACTTCACGAGCGATCATCGATTTTTTAGCCATAATTCTTTCTCTACCCTAACCTTTGAATGGGAAGCTGAATGCTTTCAACAATGCACGCCCTTCTTCATCATTGCGGGCAGTGGTTGTAATGCAGATATCCAGGCCACGAAGCTTGTCTACTTTGTCGTAGTCGATCTCTGGGAAGATGATCTGCTCAGTCACACCCATTGAGAAGTTGCCACGCCCGTCAAACTGCTTGGGGCTAATACCCCGGAAGTCACGAATACGCGGGATCGAGATATTGATCAAACGATCCAGGAATTCGTACATTCTGTCTTGACGCAGAGTCACTTTACAGCCGATGGGCCAGCCTTCACGTACTTTAAAGCCCGCGATGGACTTGCGCGCGCGCGTCACAACCGTCTTTTGACCAGCAATCTTTTCGAGATCGGCCTGGGCATTTTCTAAAACTTTTTTATCGGCAAGCGCCTCACCAACACCCATATTAATGGTGATCTTGGTAATCTTGGGCACTTCCATCACGTTGTCGAGCTTAAGCTCTTCTTTAAGCTTTGCTACGACTTCTTTACTGTAAAACTCTCTTAAGCGGGCCATGACTATACTCTGCCTATTTATCTAACACGAAGCGATCGGTCTTAGCCGTCTACCGCCTCGCCATTGGATTTAAATACTCGGATCTTGTTGCCATCTTCGAGCACTTTGATACCCACACGATCAGCTTTTTGCGTAGCCGCATTATAGATAGCTACGTTGGAAGCTGCGATCGGCGCTTCTTTCTCGACGATGCCACCGGCAACACCCAGCTGAGGGTTAGGCTTCTGGTGCTTTTTCACCATTTGCACGCCAGACACAATCAGTCGGCCGTCGGCCAACACACGATTGATTTTCCCGCGCTTGCCTTTATCTCGGCCAGTGGTCACGATCACTTCGTCGTTTTTCTTCAATTTTTTCATCTTTGCATTCCTCTCGACATTAACAGATGCTTACAGCACCTCAGGTGCCAAGGAAATAATCTTCATGAACTTCTCAGAGCGAAGTTCACGCGTAACAGGTCCGAAAATACGAGTACCGATGGGCGCATCCTGAGTATTCAGGAGAACCGCAGCGTTTTCGTCGAAACGGATCAATGAACCGTCCTTACGACGAATACCTTTCTTGGTTCGAACCACAACCGCGTTCATGACCTGACCTTTTTTGACACGGCCACGAGGAATCGCTTCCTTAACGGTTACTTTAATGATGTCGCCAATACGCGCATAACGGCGATGTGAACCGCCCAGCACCTTGATACACATAACTCGACGTGCACCGCTGTTATCAGCAACATCCAGATAGGTTTCTGTTTGAATCATTACTATCTCTCCAAATGCTTAGCGGTACCGCTAGATTTCTTTAGCGCGCTCGTCGATAGATTCCAGAACCCACGACTTAGATTTAGAAATCGGTCGTGACTCAGAAATTGTGACGATGTCGCCAGTTTTACAATCGTTATTCTCGTCATGCGCTTTCAGCTTCAATGACTTGAGAACGTACTTGCCGTATACAGGGTGCTTAACCTTACGCTCGATCATGACGACGATGGACTTGTCCATTTTGTCACTGACAACCTGGCCCTTAAGGGTACGGACCACTTTCTTCGCTTCAGTCATTCTTAGTTACCTGCCTTTTGACGAAGTACGGTTTTAATTCGAGCGATATCACGACGAGTCTGCTTGAGCAGATGCGTCTGATTCAGTTGGCCAGTTGACTTTTGCATACGCAGTTTGAACTGCGAGTCCAGCTGTGCAAGCAGCTCGGCCTTAAGCTCTTCAACGGTTTTTTCGCTGAGATCTTTCGCTAACATTACATCACCGTCCGTTTTACAAACGTAGTTTTAAAAGGGAGCTTCGCTGCAGCCAGTGCAAATGCTTCACGAGCCAGCTCTTCACTTACCCCTTCCATTTCATACAGCACGCGGCCTGGTTGAATCTGACATACCCAGTATTCAACGTTACCCTTACCTTTACCCTGACGAACTTCCAGTGGCTTTTCAGTAATTGGCTTATCTGGAAAAACACGGATCCAGATTTTACCGCCACGCTTAACGTGTCGAGTCATCGCACGACGCGCTGCTTCAATTTGTCGAGCAGTGATGCGACCACGCTCAACTGATTTTAATGCGTATTCACCAAAACTAACTTTAGAGCCACGAAGTGCCAAACCACGGTTACGCCCTGTCTGTTGTTTTCTGAACTTTGTACGCTTCGGCTGCAGCATTGGCTAACCCTTCTTAATACTTTGATAAATTTCAAAAGCTAACTGAGAGAAAGCTTATTTCTTAGCTTTCTTTTTCTTGGAAGTGTCTTGCTCTTCCATGCCACCGATGACCTCACCCTTGAAGATCCAGACCTTGACACCGATGATGCCGTAAGTGGTCAAACCTTCTGCAGTGGCGTAATCAATGTCGGCACGCAGCGTATGAAGAGGCACTCGACCTTCGCGGTACCATTCAGTACGTGCGATCTCAGCGCCACCCAGACGACCACCAACCTGAACCTTCACGCCTTCTGCGCCTTGACGCATTGCGTTCTGAACCGCGCGCTTCATTGCACGACGGAACATCACTCGACGCTCGAGCTGTTGAGCCACGCTTTGTGCTACCAGCGCCGCATCCAGATCAGGCTTTCGAATTTCTTCGATATTGATGTGTACAGGCACGCCCATTTGCTTGCTGATTTCAGCGCGCAATTTTTCGACGTCTTCACCCTTCTTACCAATAACGATACCAGGGCGAGCTGTGTGGATAGTGATACGCGCTGTGTTAGCAGGACGCTCGATATCTACACGACTGACTGAAGCGTGAGCCAGTTTGTCTTCAACAAACTTGCGCACTTTCAAATCAGTATTTAATTTGTCGGCGTATTCTTTCTTGCCTGCATACCAAACCGAAGAATGGCGCTTAACGATACCAAGTCGAATACCTGTAGGATGTACTTTCTGACCCATAAGTCCGCTCTCTTCTTATTCCGCTACTTTCACAGTGATGTGACAAGTGCGCTTCAAAATTCGATCCGCACGCCCTTTGGCACGAGGCTTGATACGCTTCATAGTGAAGCCTTCATCAACGAAAATGGTCGACACTTTCAACTCGTCAACATCGGCACCTTCGTTGTGTTCTGCGTTGGCAATTGCTGACTCCAACACTTTCTTCACAAGGGCTGCACCTTTCTTTGGACTGAAAGTAAGAATATCCAGCGCCTCTTCGACGGACTTGCCGCGAATCTGGTCAGCTACCAGGCGTGCCTTTTGAGCTGACAATCGAGCGCCGCTTAAACGTGCTGCTACTTCCATCGTTTTACTCCGAATTAAATTCTATTAACGCTTGGCTTTCTTATCAGCCACGTGTCCGCGATAAGTGCGCGTTGGTGCAAACTCACCCAACTTGTGACCCACCATCTCTTCAGAGACCAGTACAGGCACATGTTGACGGCCGTTGTGCACGGAAATTGTCAGACCAACCATGTTTGGAAGAATCATTGAACGACGCGACCAGGTCTTGATTGGGCGACGATCATTTTTCTCTGCTGCCGTTTCCACCTTTGCTAACAGGTGGTGATCAATAAACGGACCTTTTTTCAGCGAACGTGGCACTAGAATACCCTCTTAAACTTTACGCGCTTACCTGAGTAAGCCGTTACTTTTTGTTTCGTCGACGTACGATCATGCTGTCCGTACGCTTGTTCTTACGAGTCTTGTAACCCTTGGTTGGTGTACCCCAAGGTGATACAGGATGACGACCACCAGAAGTACGGCCTTCACCACCACCATGTGGGTGATCCACCGGGTTCATCGCAACACCGCGAACGGTTGGACGAATACCGCGCCAGCGCGTCGCACCAGCCTTACCCAAAGATCGGAGACTGTGCTCACTGTTACCCACTTCACCCAGAGTCGCACGACACTCAGACAACACGCGACGCATTTCGCCACTACGAAGACGCAGAGTGGCGTGCTGACCTTCACGTGCAACCAACTGTACAGAAGTACCGGCTGAACGCGCGATCTGTGCACCTTTACCAGGCTTCAGTTCAACACAGTGAACAACACTACCTACTGGCACATTGCGCAGAGGCAGGCAGTTACCAACTTTAATGTCAGCTGCATCACCAGATACCACTTTGTCACCCGCCTTCAGGCCTTTGGGTGCGATGATGTAGCGACGCTCACCGTCGGCATAACACAGCAACGCAATGTGCGCTGTGCGGTTTGGATCGTATTCAATGCGTTCTACAGTTGCAGGGATCGCATCTTTATTACGTCGAAAATCGACAATACGGTAGCGCTGCTTGTGACCACCACCACGATGACGCGTAGTGATACGACCAAGATTGTTTCGACCACCGCTTTTGGGCGCCGTATCAAGCAAAGGCGCGTGAGGTGCACCCTTATGCAGATCGGCATTCACCACATCGACAACAAAGCGACGACCGGGAGACGTAGGTTTACGTTTTACAATTGCCATCTCTCAACTCCTTACTCAGCTACTGCAAAGTCAATCTCTTGACCTTCGGCCAAGCTGACGTAAGCTTTTTTCCAGTCGCTGCGACGGCCCAAACCGAAACGCGTACGCTTGGTTTTGCCTTTTACATTCAGCAGACGAACCTGATCCACTTTGACGTCGAACATTTGCTCAACGGCTTCTTTTACTTCACTTTTGTTTGCGTCCTTGATGACTTTAAACACCACCTGGTTCGCCAACTCGGCAACACGGGCAGTTTTTTCAGACACCACAGGTGCAAGAATTACTTTATAAAGACGCTCTTTACTCACGACAAGGCCTCCTCAAGCTTCTTCAACGCAGGCACAGTAACGAGCACCTTGTCGAATCCAACCAAGCTGACAGGATCCACACCTTGAATGTCACGCGCGTCAACACGGTGAAGGTTGCGAGCTGCGAGGTACAACGCCTCTGTCACTTCCTCTACCACAATCAACACGTCATTCAGATCGTAATCCGCAAGCTTCTGAACCAACGCTTTGGTTTTAGGAGCTTCCAGCGCAAAGTCTTCTACCACCACCAGACGATCCTGACGGTTCAATTCAGAGAAGATGCAGCGCAGTGCAGCGCGGTACATTTTCTTGTTCAGCTTCTGAGAGTGATCGCGCGGAGTAGCCGCAAAAGTCACACCACCGCTACGCCACAAAGGGCTGCGGATGGTACCGGCACGAGCACGACCTGTGCCCTTTTGACGCCAAGGCTTCTTGCCGCCACCGCTCACTTCTGAACGCGTCTTTTGAGCTTTTGAGCCCTGACGCGCGCCCGCTGCATAGGCCACTACAACCTGATGCACAAGGTCTTGATTAAACTCTTTACCGAAAGCCTCTTCAGATACAGCGACTGTACCTTTTTGACCCTGCGGCGTTGCAATATTGAGTTCCATGGTTGACTCCTAGAACACGAAATCTTTACTTGAGCCCACTAGGCGTTTTTTGCTTAACTGCCGGACGAACAATCACGTCGCCGCCGGGAGCACCAGGGATTGAACCCTTAACCAGTAGCAAACCACGCTCTGCATCGACACGAACAACATCGATGTTTTGAACCGTGACACGCTCAGCACCCAAATGACCAGCCATCTTCTTGCCTTTGAAAACACGACCAGGCGTCTGACACTGACCAATAGAACCAGGAGCACGATGCGACAGTGAGTTACCGTGCGTCGCATCCTGCATACGAAAGCCCCAACGCTTTACGCCACCAGCAAAACCGGCACCTTTGGAAGTTCCTGTAACATCCACTTTCTGGCCCGCCTCAAAGCGCTCAACGGTAAACTCACCGCCTACAGCGATCTCTTCAGAGCCATCATTGCGAAACTCCCAAAGACCACGACCAGGCTCAACTTCTGCTTTCGAGAAGTGACCGGAAGCCGGCTTGGAAACACGAGAAGGACGACGAGCACCCACGGTCACTTGAACCGCGTTATAGCCATCACTATCTACAGTCTTCACCTGAGTAACACGGTTGGCATCGACCTCGATGACCGTGACTGGAATTGACTGACCTTCGTCAGTAAAAATACGCGTCATGCCGCTTTTGCGACCGACTAAACCAATAGTCATTTTTTAACCTCTTCGTGTACGGGGCTTCTACCCCAATCAATCCGGGACCCGCTATGGCCGCCCATTACAGAGCGTTACACTAGATCGGAATCTAGCCCAGACTAATTTGAACCTCTACACCCGCCGCCAGATCAAGTTTCATCAAAGCATCTACAGTTTTTTCTGTAGGCTCGACGATATCCAGCAAACGCTTGTAGGTGCGAATCTCATACTGATCACGCGCATCTTTGTTAACGTGCGGCGAAATCAGAACCGTGTAACGCTCTTTTCGAGTTGGCAGCGGAATAGGGCCGCGAACCTGAGCGCCGGTACGCTTTGCTGTATCTACAATTTCCTGAGTGGAAGCATCAATCAGTTTGTGATCAAACGCTTTCAGACGGATTCTGATACGCTGATTTTGCATCTAAGCTAAACTCCAAAATTCTTAAAGAACGATCATCCCCTGAAGGCTTTTTGACCACCCCGGGACGAAATGAGCGCGCATTCTAATGAGATCACCGAATGGTGTCAACAGATACTTTGATTAAATTGCAGCCCAAACGCTCGAACCACACCCAACCCCACCACGCCGCCGCGTAGCTATATATAAGAAGCAAGAAACAGCAGCCACCCGCCCCTTAAGACACCAACACAGCCGCAAGGCACACAGGGGATAGCAATGGAAACGCTCCGGAGCCGAGCCCCAGAGCACACAGACACAATAAAAGGAAATCAGAAAGGAATCGCAACGGCCGAAACTGCCGTTACACTACGGCACCGATCTTCCACGGGTTGAACTCCGCGTCCCCGTAGCCCAGCGCCTCACTCTTACTCAGCTCACCAGAAGCAATCGCCAGCACGACCTCAAAAATGCGCTGCCCCACCTCTTCCAGCGTCTCCTTGCCCTCAACAACGGTACCGCAATTGATATCGATATCTTCATTGAGGTGCTCAAAGATCGCCGTATTACTCGACAACTTGATGCTGGGTACCGGCTTAAAACCAAAGGCTGAACCGCGCCCCGTGGTAAATGCCACGACATTGGCACCAGAGGCCACCTGACCAGTCACCGACACAGGGTCATAGCCAGGACTATCCATGAAGATGATCCCCTTGGTTTTAACCGGCTCAGCGTACTCCAATACATCTGTCATGGTTGTCGAACCGCTTTTCGCCTGCGCACCAAGACTCTTCTCAAGAATGGTGGTTAACCCCCCCTCCTTATTGCCCGGCGAGGGGTTATTATTCAAATCAAAACCATTGCGGCGCGTATACTCTTCCCACCAACGAATGCGGGAGATCAGCTTTTCTGCCACTTCTGGCGTCTGCGCACGCTGCGTCAGCAAGTGCTCAGCCCCATAAATCTCCGGCGTCTCTGAATAGATCACCGTACCGCCATGTCGTACCACCAAGTCCGCAGCGCAACCCAGCGCCGGGTTTGCAGTCACGCCTGAGAGGGCATCAGAACCACCACACTGCACCGCGAGCACCAACTCTGAGACCGGGCACGGGCTTCTTTGCAGCGCATTCACATCAGGCAACATCGAGCGCAGCACCCCCACGCCCTGCTCAATCGCCTTGCGCGTACCACCAATACCTTGAATGGTGTATGCACGGAACGTGCTCGACTCACTGAGGCCACTCTGCTCGAGAATGCGATTGATCTGCATCGTCTCGCACCCCAGACCAACCATCAGCACGCCACCAAAATTCGGATGACGCACGTAGCCCTCGAAGGTGCGACGCAAAATATCATAACCCTCGCCCTCAGAGCGCATGCCGCAACCGGTTTCGTGCGTCAGCGCGATCACACCATCTATATTGGGGAAGTCATCGAGCGCGCCCGGCGCATTAAACGCAGCTGCAATCTGACGCGCGACCGTCGCTGAACAGTTTACGGTAGTGATAATCCCGAGAAAGTTGCGCGTCCCCACCTTACCATTGGGACGCCGAAACCCCTGAAAGGTCGCTCGCTCCGCCTCAGGCACGTAGTCCGTGGGCGTCACGCGCGTACAGAATTCATACTCTTTTTGAGCGTCCGCCATCAGACAGTTATGCGAATGCACGTGCTCGCCGGGCGCAATATCACTGCCAGCCTTGCCAATCACCTGACCATACTTGATCAGCGACTCGCCCTCCGCCACAGGCGCAATCGCCACCTTGTGCAGATCTGGCACATTCTGTTGAGCTTCCAGCATATCACCCTCGAACGGTAACAACTGCCCCTTGTGCAGACCACCGAGAACAATCGCAACATTATCTTCTGGATGAAGCCTTATAACTTTTACCGCCACCACAATGCCTCTAAAACTTCGCCGACCTTCCTGGCACTCTTATTCAGACCAACCCACTTATCCTTACGCTATTGTTAACCCGCCTGATCAATTCATACGATATGACAGAGCGGGACGGTCGGCCATTTTTGGCAAAACTATCACGTCACCGGCCTTACCGCAAATCAATTTTGGTATGACTGGTTTGACAATTATTCAGTTGAGCAGATTTGTAACATATTGTTATACTTCCGTTTACGCGAAAATGTCGTGGTTTTCCCGGATGGAGCGCGGCACTTCGACGAATATCAATATGATATACACGTCGAGCGTGTGGCAGCGAACCTGCCCGACCAAAATACAGAACAGTCAACGCGACACAGCAAACACATATTAGTAAGTTGGCCACCATGATTCCGACACAAGGCACCAAACTCAACTCAGGCAGGCTCTACCAGCGCGTAGCGGAGCAGTTGGCCAACCTGATCGCCGACGGGGAATACCCCCGAGGCTCCCGCTTACCCGCGGAGCGCAAGCTCGCCGAACGCTTCAATGTCAGCCGCCCCACCGTGCGCGAAGCGATCATTGCACTGGAGATCGGCGGATTCGTTGAAGTCCGCGGCGGCTCTGGCGTCTACGTTTGCGTAGAGAGCCCGGGCGAACTGACCAGCACCCACCTCGATGTGGGCCCGTTCGACATACTCGAAGCGCGCATCAAGATTGAAGGTGAGACCGCTGAACTTGCAGCCAGCATGATCACCGAGGATGAACTCGCAGAGCTGGAGCAGGCACTCAACCGCATGATCGAAGAGAATGAGCGCGGTGCGCCACTCTACGAAAAAGCCGATGAAGAGTTTCACATGCTGATCGCACGCGCAACCAAAAACGAAGCGCTGGTGGCAGTATGTGAACTGCTGTGGACGCTGCGCAACAGCTCCCCCGTCTCAGCCAAAATCCTCGAAAAAGTACGACAAGCTGGCTCCAAGCCGCGTATTGAGGAGCACCAGCGCGTATTCGAAGCGCTGAAACGCCGCGATCCAGACGGCGCGCGAGATGCGATGCGCGAACACCTCGCGATGGTTATCCAGCAGCTCTTAGACGCAACAGAAGCCACCGCCATTGAAGAAGCCCGCAAAAGCGTAGAGCGAAATCGCTCACGTTTCTCGATGATCGGGAACGGCTAAACCCTCTCTGTCGGCACACTGTGCCGACATTCCACCCAACATGGTAATACCAATCTGTCGCGCATTGGTCTATCCTATTACTTCGTCAGTTCTCAGATAATCAATAACGAAGTGAGGGAGACATGTTTTCACTAAGTCGACGACGCATGATTCAGGGCATGGCCACCGTGGCTGTCGCCGGGTGCAGCAGCCAGAAGGCTACGCAAGCACCAAAAACCAATACCGAAGATGCCTGGCAGCAGGCCGATGAGATCGTCAAAAATACGCGCATCCCCTCCTTCCCGGCTCGTGATTTCGATATTCGAGATTTCGGCGCAGTAGCGAACGATACCAGCGATGCGAGCAGCGCGATCAGCCAGGCCATCACCGCCTGTAATAAAGCCGGCGGCGGTCGTGTTGTCGTTCAAGGTGGCACCTACCTCACGGGCCCTATTCATCTTCAGTCAGACGTTAACCTGTACATAGATGAAAGCGCGACGCTGAAATTCTACACCGACCCCAAACGCTACCTTCCCGCCGTCTTCACTCGCTGGGAGGGCGTAGAGCATATGGGCTACTCTCCGCTGATCTATGCTTTTGGCCAAGACAACATTGCGGTCACCGGCGCAGGCACCCTGGATGGACAGTCTGACCCTTACACATGGTGGCCCTGGAAAGGCAACAAAGAATGGGGCAAAGAGGGTTACCCCTCGCAGAAAGCGACGCGTGATCAAATGTTTGCCGACGCAGAAGCGGGCGTGCCCGTCGAAGAGCGCGTGTACGCCGACGGTCACTACCTGCGTCCGCCCTTCGTGCAACCCTATCGCTGCACCAATGTCCTGATTGAAGACATCCGCATCGTGCGCTCGCCGTTCTGGCTGCTGAACCCGGTACTTTGTGAGAACGTGACCGTGCGTCGTGTGCATCTTGAGAGCCTGGGCCCCAACTCCGATGGCTGTGACCCAGAGTCCTGTAAAAACGTGGTCATTGAAGGCTGCTACTTCGACACCGGTGATGACTGCATCGCGATCAAATCCGGCCGCAATAACGATGGCCGACGCGTCGGTGTGCCCACTGAAAATGTGGTTATTCGCAACAACAAAATGCGCGCGGGCCACGGCGGCGTTGTGATAGGCAGTGAAATCTCCGGTGGCGTGCGCAACGTCTTTGCCGAAAACAACGAAATGAGCAGCCCCGACCTCGACCGAGGCATACGCTTTAAAACGAACTCCGTTCGCGGCGGCCAGCTCGAAAACTTCTACTTCAGAAACAACAGTATTGGTACGGTGAAAGATGCCATCGTCATCAACTTCTACTACGAAGAAGGTGATGCCGGCGAATTCGACCCACAAGTGCGCAATATCCACATCGACGGACTGAGCTGTGAAAACGCCAAGCGCGTCTTTCAAGTTCGAGGCTTTACCCGCGCGCCTATCGTCGACCTGTACCTGAACGACTGCGAATTCGTCCATGCCGAGACCACCGGCATTATCGAAAACGTAGAGGGCTTACACGTGTCCAATGTGCGCATCAACGGCCAACTGTTCGACCCTTCCTGATCAAAACGCTCGCATCACGGTAGACCAATAAAATTGATTGGTCTACCAATCTGTGAGACTATAAATCGCAGCGCGCCAGCCCGGCGCGCTGTTGCGTGCTGCCGCTGCAAGACGGCAGCTCCACCCCCCCAAAAAGCGACCTGATAAGAACACAAGAAAGCCGCATTTAGAGGAATCATCCATGCTCGTACGCTTACACGATGTTTGCCAACCCCAGTCATTGCGTCGCCGACACGGCCTGTGCGCCCTGCTCGCTACGCTGACACTCGCCGCCTGCTCAAAAACACCGGAGAGCAGCCCTGAAACAAGCACTCCTACAGCAGCTGCTTCAGAGGCGAGCCTCGTGGGTACCGCCAGCATCGGCAACCCATCTCAATTCGAACGTGCAATGGAGCCCGTTTACATCAGCTATTACGACCTCGGGCTCTCTGGCGCTGAGCCCTTGAGTGCGAAGAGTGGCGACCTTTGGCTTCCCAGTCAGGCGGTCGATACTGATGGAGACGGCGAAACCGACGGTCTGCAGCTTGCCATCACCCTGCCACCGGAAACACGCCTACCGGTTTCCATACTCCGAGGGGAGTCCCCTGCCGAACTTGAAAAACTGACTCAGGCCGAAATTTCCTTTAAAGAGGGCGGCGAGTGGGTAGCGCACACCAAAACCGAAGGCTTTAAGGAATATGTTGGCGGTAGCTTTAAAAACGTCGACACCCTGACGCCCCCCGCGCATTACACCGACCACTCCAACTGGATACGCTACGAAGGCCCCGGTATTGAATCCGACAAAGTGGGTTATCGCGTGTATCTCGACTGGCGCAATGGCTTCGACATCTTCGGTAAAAATGTAAGCGAACCAGTACTTCAGCAAGTCGGTCAGGATGGCTATGAAAGCTATCACCACATGCAAGATTGGGGCATGGACATTCTCAAAGTTGGCAGCTCTCTCGGCGCAGGTGGCTTCGGACTCTGGCAAAACGACACGGTTGAGCTTGTCAGCGACGTAGAAAACTGGACTGCAACCATCACCGACAACGGGCCAATTTACTCCAGCTTCAAAATTGACTATGACGGCTGGCAAGCTGGCGATAAAAAAGTCGACTTGGACGCACAGTTCTCGATGACCGCCGGTAGCCGACTGGTTCATACACGCTTGAGCCTGAGCGATAGCGTGGGCCCCATGGCGATTGGCGTAGTGAAACATAAAGACACCGAATTTCTCGTCGGCAACATGGACATCACTGGCGACGCGTACACCTATATCGCAAGCTGGGGCAAGCAGAGCCTGAACGACGACCACCTCGGTATGGCGGTCCTGTTTCGAGTTCGCGATTTTCGCGACATCGTCGACAATGAGAAATCCTACGTCGCGGCGATGAACGCGCGCGGAAACGAGTTGGATTACTACTTTCTCGCGGCCTGGGAAGGCGAGCACAAGAGCGGCATCAGCAGCAAAGCCGAGTTCGTTGAGTACCTCGAAAAAGAAGCCGAACGCCTGACCTTAGCCACTCGCGTACACCTCGATACCGTGCGTTCAGAAGAAGCCAAACTGGGTGAACTCACAGCCGAAAAAGCGCTGTCATGGAGCACCCGCCTCGCGGATTCTGAGTTGGAGCGCAAAACGCTGAGCTACCGTTACGACGGCTGGGATGTCAGCCGCAAGCGCAAACCCAAATTTGAGTATGACATCGTCGGCTGGCTGCCACTGACCTACAAGCGCCTCGGTGATGTGACGGGCGAGACTCGCTACAGCGACGTGATCAATCAAGTGACGGCGACCTACATCAATGATGATGGCAGCATTAACATGTACAAGCTGAGCAATTACAACATTGATGCCGTTGCGCCGGGCAGTGCTGTCTTAGAACTGTACAAGACCACCGGTGAAGAAAAATACCAGAAAGCTGCGGCCACATTGCGTCACCAGTTAGAAGACCACCCAAAAACGTCCGAAGGTGCGTTTTGGCACAAGAAAAAATACGAGTGGCAGCTGTGGCTGGACGGCGTCTTTATGGGCATGCCCTTTCTCGCGGAGTACAGCCAGCTCTTCGAAAACGGCGCAGCCTACGAAGAAGTGCTGAAAGAATACACGCTGACACGCAAATACCTGCGTGACGACGCAACGGGCCTGTACTACCACGGCTGGGACGAGAAAAAACAACAGAGCTGGGCCGACAGCGAAACCGGCCTCTCTCCAGAATTCTGGGGCCGCGGCGTGGGCTGGTTGGCAATGGCTCTAGTGGACGTGCTGGACTATTTCCCGGAAGAGCGCGAAGACCTGCGTCAACCCATTATCGATATGATCAATGAACTCGCTGTAGCACTGATCGACGTGCGAGACCCCACTACCGGCACTTGGTGGCAGGTACTGGACAAGCCCGGCGCCCCAGGAAACTACCGAGAGAGTTCGGCAACGGCAATGTTCAGCTATTTCTTTGCCAAAGCCGTGAATCATGGCTACCTGGATGCGAGCTATAAAGACACGGCCATCAGTGTTTACGATGCGCTGATCAACGAGTTTGTCCTGGTCCATGCCGACGGTTCAATCAGCATGACAGACCAGTGCTATGTCGCCGGCCTGGGTTTTGGCCGAGACGGCAGCTACACGTATTACATGAGTGAACAGATCTCAAGCAATGACCCTAAAGGCACCTTCCCTTTCATGCTTGCGGGTATTGAAATGTACAAGCTGCTGAAGCAGTAAGGCGCCTGGCGCCACGCAATCGACGAAGACGAGAACAGATTATGAGCCTGAAAATTGAAGAACGTTTTGCCGTTCATTTTGATGACTTCAAGCACTACGATACCGAAAAACTGCGCAAGCACTTTCTGGTAGAAAAAGTGCTCAGCCCGGACGAAATTCATTTCGTCTATACCCACTATGAACGAATCATGGTGGGGGGCGCTATGCCCGTTACAAAAAGTCTGACGCTGGAACCGGTTTTCCAACAGAAAGCGGGATATTTTCTCGAGCGGCGCGAACTCGGCGCCATCAACATCGGCGGCAAAGGCCGAGTGATCGTCGACGGCGAAACCTATGAGCTCGATACGAAAGAAGCGCTGTATGTTGGCATGGGCGCGAAAGACGTACGCTTTGAATCGCTCGACGCCGCAACGCCTGCAAAGTTTTACATTAATTCGGCACCGGCACACCACAGCTACCCGCACAAGAAAGTGGGTATGTCTGACGCGAACGTACTCGAGCTGGGCTCATCCGATACCTGCAACGAGCGCCGTATCAATCAGCTTCTGATCAATGAGGTTGTCGAAACCTGCCAGCTGCAAATGGGCATGACCGAATTGCAGCCGGGCAGCATCTGGAACACCATGCCGGCGCACACGCACAGCCGACGTATGGAAGCGTATTTTTACTTCAATGTGCCCGAAGAACAGGCCGTTTGCCACTTCATGGGCCCCGCGCATGAAACACGACACATCTGGGTCGCCAACGAACAAGCTGTGGTTTCTCCACCTTGGTCATTGCATTCGGGTGTCGGCACCGCGAACTACACCTTCATTTGGGGTATGGCCGGCGAAAATCTCGATTACAATGACATGGACTTTCACAAACCCCACACTTTGAAATAGGAAATTGAGGCAAAGTATGTCAACGCAATTATTTGATCTGAGCGGCAAAGTCGCTCTGGTAACCGGTGCCACACACGGCCTCGGTATGGCCATGGCTGCCGGTCTCGGCAAAGCGGGCGCGACGATTGTGATCAACGGTCACTCTTCGCAGGAAAAGCTCGACAACGCCCTCAAAGCTTACCGAGATCAGGGTATCACTGCTCACGGCTACCTGTTTAATGTCACCGATGAAGCGCAAATCAACGATGCCGTGGCGAAAATAGAATCGGAAGTTGGGGCCATTGATATTCTGGTCAACAACGCCGGCATCATTCGTCGCGTGCCCATGCTCGAAATGCCGCTCGATGAATGGGAAGCGGTCATCAAAACCGACCTGACTGGCGTGTTTATGATGAGCAAAGCGGTTGTATCACGCATGGTCGAGCGCGGTAATGGCGGTAAGGTCATTAACATTTGTTCGATGATGAGTGAACTGGGTCGCAACTCCGTAGGCGCCTATGCCGCCGCGAAAGGTGGCTTGAAAATGCTTACGCGTAACATGGCCACGGAATGGGCGAAATACAACGTGCAGGTGAATGGCATCGGCCCAGGTTACTTCGCCACGAGCCAAACCGAACCTATTCGCGTAGATGGCCACCCAATGAATGACTTTATCATCAGCCGAACCCCGGCCGGAAAGTGGGGTGACCCCGACGACCTTCAGGGTGCGACAATCTTCCTCGCCTCGAAAGCCAGCGACTTCGTCACCGGCCAGGTGGTGTACGTCGATGGTGGTATTCTTGCAACGATTGGTAAACCCAGCAATGAAGCGTAATCCTTCACTGTTGAAAAAGGCCGCGTTAGCGGCCTTTTTTATATCTGCCGCCGCGGAGTCTGCACCGCAACTGGCCTTTCCCGAAGCAGACGGCTACGGACGTTTCACCGTTGGCGGCCGCGGAGGACAGGTGTATGTGATCACCTCGCTTGACGATCAACCCGACTCGCCCAAGCCCGGCACATTACGCCATGCCGTCAAGCAAAAAGGGCCACGCACGATTGTCTTCGCGACATCCGGCGTCATTCACTTAAAAAAGCCACTCGAAATCAAACAAGACTTTATCACCATCGCCGGACAAAGTTCTCCGGGCGGCATCGTACTAAGAGGTGCTCCCGTACAGATCAAGGCAGACCAGGTGATTTTACGTTACTTGCGTGTTCGCTTGGGCAGCGTACAGGAAAACGAGGACGCCATTAGCGCCCGTTACCAGAAAAACATCATCATTGACCATTGCTCTTTCAGTTGGTCAGTGGATGAGGTGGCGAGTTTCTATGGCAATATTAATTTTACCCTGCAATATTCCATTATTGCGCAGAGCTTGAATGCCTCGAACCATGAAAAAGGCGATCACGGCTACGGCGGCATTTGGGGCGGCGCTGGGGCATCCTTCCATCATAACGTGCTCGCGCACAACAACAGTCGCAACCCTCGCATCAACGGATGGCGACTCGGCTCTCCCTATGCGCAAGACTATGAATTGGTTGATATCCGTTATAACACGATCTACAACTGGAAAAGCAACGCCGCATACGGCAGCGAAAATGCCCCTTTTAATTTGATCGGCAATACATTTGCGATGGGGCCCGCGACTGAGAAAGCACGTATTCTCCAGTTCTATCGCAATAAAAAATCGGAAGCGTTCGGCACAGGCCATTTTCAACGCAATCGCCTACTCAGCCTAGAGGGCGAACCGCTTACACCCCGTATAGAAATAAAAGACTATAAAGGCGCACAAGAGAGTCCGAGCGTCAAAGCCCTGGTACGGATGCGCCCGCTCGAGGCAACGCAGAGCCCCTTCTTCCCCGAGGCACCGGCCTACCGCTTCCAAGACACAACGGAAGACGCTTACGACAAGCTGATCGAGACAAAAGAAGTGGGCGCCAATCGCCAAAGCGCTAAGGCCGGCCATGACTCAGTAGATCTTACGGTTCTAAATTCTATTGGCGCGCGTTCGGCGGGTACACAAGGAACAGGAATAATCGATTCAGAAAACGAAGTGATTGTTTCTTGGGAAGCGTATAGCGAAGAATTCGCTACGCTGAAATCGGATCAGGCTCAACTAGCCGATCTCGACGAAGACGGCATGCCTGATGCCTGGGAAGCGAAGCACGGAATCGAGCATGCGCACCACAGAGACTTGCACGAGCACTATACGAATATTGAAGTCTATTTAAACGACTTGGGGCGCTTTTCGACAAGCGCTAAATAAAAAAGGCCACCGCGTGGGTGGCCTTTCTGCTACCTTTTAGGCTTCGATCACACTGCGCACATAATTTGCCAGCGCTTCGTCCTTGCCGTTTTCGAAGAACGCCGCCTGGAAGCGTGGGCCACCTACAGCCTGCTTCACCAGCTCTTGATCCAGAGACTTCAGACCCTCGAGGTAGTCTTTAGATACGGCTTGTTTTACGCCATTCAGAATGCCGGCATTCGCGTTTTGCGATTCTTTACGCTCTGGCGGATAGCCCTGCCCCTTCACACCGGTGAAGGCTTTTTCGAAGATATAGCGAATGTTCAATTCCGCTCCCCAGCCAAAGCCCTTCGCAAAGGGCAGCGCCAATGCATTACCATCGTTGATCTGCGCGAACAGATAGGCATCAGCCGGGTCGATGCAATAACCACAGACCACACCGGGGTAGGCATTCAGAGACATCAGCGCACCCTGGCCGGTACCACAGCCACTTACCACAAAATCAACGGCTTTAGAGTTCAATAAAAGCCCGGCCATAATACCGAGATGGATGTAAGTCAGGCGGTGATCATTGTCGCCATCCATACCGACGTTAAAGACTTCGTGATCAAGCTCCGATGCTACAGCTTGCAGTTCATTCAGGATAACAGGGTTCTTTGATGCCTGACTGAATTCATTCATCAATGCAATTTTCATAGCAGTACCTCATTTTCGATTCATTTGATGTTGAGAAGCACGCTCGGCCTATCAGCCGGTGCTTCGATTCTCAACCACTCAATAAGCGTCGCTCGCTCCTTCGCTTTAATCCACTGGATTATTCGTACCCAAGGGGCCGCGCCATTCTCTAGTTGTTTTTGGCGAGGGCACATTTTAGCTCACTCAGCACATATTTTGGGGGCTTTTTGTCGAATTCTCCTGCCAATCCCCCTAGGGTCTGTTGACACTAAACGAAAAAAGCCCCAGCACCTTGTGAGTGCCGGGGCTCCCCTCTCTACTACGAGTGCTTATTCCGCAGCTTCGTAGCCTGTAATCACACCGATATTCTCGGGCAATTTTCCAGCCAGTTCCGCTGGGGTGTAGGCCCCATCAGCGGTCCATACGACGTAGTCAACATCTGCATTAAACAGGTTACCAGTACTACCATCACCAATGCTCAATTGATTGGAGTTCGCACTGGTCCCGCGAAGCGTTGTTGTGCTCAGATCCGTCATTTCTGCGACAGCGACACCATCAACCCAAACATTGGCCGTTGCGGTGCGCACGTCTGTTAATGTGACCGCAATGTGGTAAATATGGAAGTCGGTTGAAGTATCCATCGAGTACTCAGCGGTGTTCGTGTCATCGAATTTTTCGAGCTGAATTTTCGATTCACGCAGGAGGAACTTAATACGTCCAGCGTTGCCCTCAAGATCGCCACCAAAGCGCGCTTCAATTTCAATACCACGATTATTCAGGTCCGTGTTCTGCATACGCGTCACAAGAGTGAAGGTCTTAGGAAACACTTCTCCTACGACATCAGGCAGAATCACTGTGGACTTGGTGTCAGCATCCGTACTCACGAAGCTCGCAACACCCGAGTCTGCAGACCAGGTCGTCGCGGCATTGCTATCGTTATCGGTGAACTCAGTTGCATTGCCGGTTGCGTCAGTCACTGCACCTGTTGCAGTAGGAATCGCATCACCATTAAACACACCCCAGGCGATGGTTTCAACAGGCGCTTCAAGTGCTTCAATGCTGACACTATCGATCGTGATGTTGGCGACCTTACTGTCCGCACGCAGCTGGATGAAGGAGTTTTCCGTTCCGATTCCAGGCTCAAGTACCAGAGTGTAAGGCAGCGCATCTACGTCAGCGACCTGAAGCGTGTGCACTTTAGAATCACCACCATGAGTGGAGCTTCCAGAGCTGGACGTGTTGTTGTCAACATAGACAACAAAGGAACCGGGCTCGGCTGCGTCCACATCGGAGAACTCAGAGATCACCAAGGTAATGCGGTAGTCACCACTCAGGTTGATATCACCCTCAGGTTGAGCTGTGTCACTCGTACCCGCGCCGGAGTCACCAATGGTGAAGCGCGCGTTGTTCATGCTGAGCTTGCCATTGTCGATCGTGATACGCGATCCACCTGAAGTCACTTTGTAGAATGGATCTTCAGCGTTGTCAGACATGGAAACGAATTCGCCATCTACCGCGTTTTCACCGCCGAAGAAGTTATCGATACCCACGCTAAAGTCGACGTCAAAGGACTCGCCCACCGCAGGCAGACCCGCGAAAGGCACACCTTGTGGTGGCGCAGGTACAGCGTCATCGCCGTCCGGGCTCTGAGTGTAGTTGGTGGTCTTGCCGGCACACGCAGGCTGATCACCGGCAGGGTTTGCGGCGTTTTCGATGACCAGGTCATCAAATACCATCCAACCACCGCTATCCACTCGGAACTGCAGGAAGGAGTTTGGTGTACCTACGTCAATATCAAACGACGCGCGCTCCCCTTCAACCAAAGAGTTCACGGGGACTTCCACGTACTTCGACGCAGAACCGTGTACTGAGCTGCCTGAACTTGTCGTGTTGTTGTCAATGTAGATGAAGAAAGTACCGCCGGTACTTGCTGCAACCGTACAAAATGACACGGTGTAGGTTCCAGTCAGATCCAATTCACCCCAGCTGGTGGTGGCGTCTTTCAAATCGCCTGGTGTGGTGTTTTTGCGCGGATCTTCTGCCGTCTCAGGCACGTGTACAGAGACGATTTGACCAATGGTAAAACGCGCATTACCCAGTCGCATATGCGGGTCGTCGTCGCCAGTGATCCAGTTATTTGGATCCGGGTCCAACGTGCCGTCTGCCATAAAGACACCGGCAGTGGAATGATAGAAGTTGTCGATGTCATCACTCTCAGCTTCAGAAGCCAAGGTCATGTACTGGGAGCTAAAAAACGTTGCCGCATCCGCTACTGTGTCAAAATTTTCAGTGATGGGAAGTGCGGTATTAACGATGTCATCCTCGGGCTGGTCAGGACCAACCACTTCGATAACTTCAACGTCAATATTGATATCGGGTGCTTTGCTTTCGCTTTCTCCGCCACAGGCTGCAAGAACGCTGGCAGCGGTTAAGTAGCCAAGTAGGTGTTTGCTTTTCATAGTGGATCACCTTTGATTATTGTATTCGTTTTTGGGGAGCGCCGAAGCGCTCCGGTCTCTCGTCCTTAAAGGAATTTGTAGTTCAAACCAAGCTGGAAGGCGCTGCCGAAGTCTTCTGACTGATACAGCATCTTGCCATTACTGTACTGATTACCCTGCATGTATTTCACATCAATGTCGCCAGTGATATTCAATGCATCGAAGTACAGATTCAGGTTGTCGGTCACGTTCCAGGAAGCTTTGAAGTCCAGCCCGAAAGTGCTGTCATCCCATACGTCATTCCAGGTTTGGCAACTTTGTACGTCTGTGTCTCCGGCTTCACACACACCGATGCGCTCAAGCACCTTGCTGCGATAGTTGGAGGAGAAACGTACGGAAATGTCTTCGTTTTCCCAGCCGACGGTCAGGTTACCGATTTGGTCAGCCTGGAAAGGCAGCTGTGTTTCGGTAGCTCGGAGACTTTCGTCCAGTTTAGCGGAGCTGGTTTGCAGCGTAGCGTTACCGGAAACAAACAAGCCGTTTACCCAGTTCTTCGCCAACGTCAGCTCAATACCATAGACATAGGCGGTTTCACCGTTCACTGCATAATTGATGTTTTCATACACCAGATTAGGTTGCAGTGGTAATACAGTAGACATTTCCTCCAAAGGCAGATCTACAGGCAGGTCTTCGAGCGCCAGGTTGGCACCGCGGATATCCGCAATAAAGTTTTCAATGTCTTTATAGAAGAATGCGGCCTGCATATAGAGACCCTGGCTCGCAAACCAGCTCAAAGACGTATCGAAGTTCACCGCCGTCATGGCTTCGAGTTCGGGATTGCCGACATCGATACCCAGGCTGGGAGATACAACATAATCCTCGAACAAGGTTTCGTCGTCCAGATCTTCGCCACCGAGGTCGCGGCGCTCACCACAGTTTGGATTGGGCGTATCCAGTGTGGCGGCTTCACAGTACTCCACTCGGCTGGTAATGCTCGCACGGGTACGCGCCTGATCGAAACCAGGACGAGTAAACGAGGTCCAGATTGCAGCACGGAACAACAATTCGTCGGAGGGTTCCCACTTCAGGTGTACGCTGGGAAGAATATTGCTGTATGAATTTTCCGCCGGGGGCAGCGGCACCACGATGTCACCAGACACACCCGAATCGACGTCGTCTTCACGGTCGTTTCTGAGACTGAAGTTACCCTCTGACGAGAACGTGGTCGTTTCGTATTTCGCACCCGCAATCAGAGTGGCGTTTTCAAACGGAACAAATTCCGCCATCGCGTAAATCGAGCTCGACTCTTCAGACAAGGTGTAATCGTCTTTTGTGCTGTCGATGTCGTTGAGGTTTTGATCCGAGTTATACGCAATAGGTTCGGTTACCGCAATGATACGCTCGGCATCTTCCTTCGTAATAAAATCGTACTGTATATCGGGGGCAGAAGGTGTAAACGTAGAAAATTCACCCAATGTCGCACCGCCACCAGTGGTCCACTCTGAACAGAGTTCTGGATCAATCGAATCAGGGCAACCGATCACCGAGTAAGTTGTTGGTACGACGCTCCAACGGTCTTTATTACGATCACGATTTCGATCTTTGGCAGCCACACCGAATTTTACGTAATTGATAAAATCCGTATTGTGGAAGTTACGACGAAGATCCGCCTGAATCTGAGCAATTTCATCATTACGGAAACTGTCTTCGATAAACAGGTTGTCGTACACCATCCCCGACTGGACACGCGAGTCCGGAGTGTATTCGGAATAGTACGCTCCACTTGGAATTTCTTCCCCGCTCATTGCCGCCAGAACTGCAGGGTCAACAATTTGAGAGTTGTAGTAGTTCGCGCCGTGCGTACCGACCATTGGCAGTTCCCGAATACGGAATTGTACTCGTCGACCGCCAGGTTTATTCCACTCAGATGAAGATGCCGCCAAGTCATAGCTCAGCTCCCAGTTGTCGCCGAGCATGTGCTCGCCGCCAAAAGACACAGCATCGGTGACGGATTTACCTTCCTGAATGAAGAACTGGTGCTGCAAATCTGTGCCATACATGCCGTACAGATTCTGCTCTTTGTTCCAGTAAACAATTTCATCACTTTCTGGGTTGGTCAGGCTGTTACTTGACTGACCCCAGCGATGGTATTCCCGAAGTGCGATATCGATGTCTTCGAATTCGGTACGAGAAAGATTCAATTTTAAGTGATGATCATCGTGCGGCTTGTATTCCAGCGTCACGGAACCCGCAGCACGGGTACGCTTGGCGTCTTCCTGCTTGGATTCATAGCGGAAAGGAATCAAACCCAACTCATCGTCCACATTAATATAACGTGGTGGGTTGTCACTGTGATGCACATTGATATAGGTCACGGACGTGCGCTCTTCCCAAGACAGAGAGTAGCCCACACCAAACGTGTCGTCTGCAAAAAGGTTGGTGCCGCTCAGCGCTAATTTAGGCGAGTAGTCGTCAACGTAGTTCTGCTTGTTAACCTGCGCCTTAAATTTCATGGAGTCTTTGTTTCGATCAAACGCAGAAATCGTTTTGACGTTAACACTACCGGCAAGGGAGTTCAGATCCTGGTCCGGGGTCAGTGTTTTAAAGACTTCGATAGAGCCCAACATATCGGAAGGAATGGCGTCGAGCGCAAAAGCACGCGTGTCTTCACCGGCAGTCGCCAACTCATTACCGTTCATGTTCACCGATACAAAGGTTGGCCCAAGCCCCCGCAGGGAGATAAATCGGCCTTCACCTTCGTTTTTGAGCAGGGTGATCCCCGGTAGGCGCTTCAATGACTCCGCGACATTCTGGTCAGCAAAGTTACCCGCGTCATCCTGGGAGATAATTGAACTGAAGGAATCTTTCAGACGTTCTTCTTCGCGCGCATTCAATTCTGCAGCCCGCACGCCGGTGACTATCACTTCCTCGTCCACCTCACCATCGGCCCCTTCTTGTGCATTCAGGGTGACCGCTGGAGACAGCATCATGACAGCGACCGCTAAAGGCTTCACCTTTAGGTTCATCATTATTGTTACTCCGCTTGAAGTCATTATTCAGATTATTATTTAAGCTTCCGCATCCTGCGTTTTCGCAGCTTACCTCATGTCTGACCATTCAACAAGTATTGGACTGACAATATATTCTGATCGCGCTACCAAGCGCTCAGACATAGCAATGCATGCGTCAAAACCCTGAATAGCGGAGCAAAAGCGGGGTTTTAGGAAGATTAAGCTATAAAGAGAGGAGAAATTATTTCGAAAAGACAAAAAATGGCAGCGGCGCTTGGTCAGGCCAAACGCCGCGATCGATTAAGCAGGCAGATTTGCCGCTTTGCAGGCTTCGGTAATGGCTGCCCAGTTTCCTTGAGCCACCCATTCATTGGTAGCGACCCAAGAGCCGCCCACGGTGAAAACATTGTTCAGCGCAAGATAGTTTCCTCGATTCGCCTCACTCACACCACCGGTCGGGCAGAATTTCACGTCTTGGAAAACCGCACCAATCGCCTTCAAAAAGGCCGCTCCGCCTGAGAGCTCGGCGGGGAACAATTTCATTTCGCGCACCCCGTATTCATAGGCCAGCGCGATATCCGATGGCTTGCTGACACCAGGAATCACCGGCACACCACAGCTTACCAGCGCTTCCAGCAGCTTGGGTGTGACCGCTGGCGTGACAATGTAGTCCGCGCCCGCATCGATGGCCTGCTTCAGCATTTCAACATTCAAAATGGTACCCGCGCCCACGCTCAATTCTGGCAAAGCCTTCTTGATCGCAGCTAATGCGGCCAGAGACTCCGGCGTACGCAGCACCACCTCCACTGAATGCAAGCCGCCAGCCTGCATTGCGCGCGCGATTTCTATACCTAGTTCCGCACTGGGCGCCTGTACCAGGGGCAGGATAATTTGCCCTTCCATCAACGTTGACACGTTTTTCATTCACGACCTCGATATGGTTTCTGTTAGCTTTGTTTGTACGACATATTACCGATAATAAAGAAGGCTGTCTTTGCAACCTCTTTACAAGGTAAACAAAAGTGGATTCACTTTACCAAAACGGTTGCCATTTTGGTATTACCACGATAAATTATTGGCATGACCCAACGCGCAAGTTATGGTCAAACAAGATATAACAAGTAGCAACACGGAGCTCCAATTGAAAAATCTCACTACGCTCGGCGAATTCGTCATTCGCAAGCAGCATGAATATCCGGGCGCCACTGGCGACCTCAGCCAAATCTTTGGAGCGATCCGACTGGCCTCTAAGCTGGTCCACCGTGAAATCAATAAAGCCGGCATCGCCGACATCGTAGGCGCTGCAGGTGCAGAGAACATTCAGGGTGAACAACAGCAAAAGCTTGACGTTTACGCCAACGAAAAATTTAAGGCGGCACTGGCTGCACGCGGACTGGTTTGCGGTATCGCTTCCGAAGAAGAAGAACATTTCGTTGAGTTTACTCACGACTTGTCCCGCGGCTCCAAATACGTTGTGCTCATTGACCCGGTAGACGGCTCCTCCAACATTGATGTCAACGTCGGTGTCGGCACGATCTTTTCGATTTACAAACGTGTTTCCCCGCCCGATGGCCCTGTGACACTGGATGATTTTCTCCAGCCAGGTACGGAGCAAGTCGCCGCAGGCTACGTGATCTTCGGATCTTCAACCATGCTGGTTTATACGACGGGCCAAGGTGTAAACGGTTTCACCTTCGACCCCTCCATCGGCGTATTTTATTTGTCACACGAGAATATGCGCATCCCTGAAGACGGCCACATTTACTCCGTCAACGAAGGGAACTACGTGCACTTCCATCAAGGTGTGAAAAAGTACATTAAATACTGCCAGGAAATTGATGAGTCCACGAACCGCCCTTATACCTCGCGCTATATCGGTTCACTCGTGGCGGATTTCCACCGCAACCTTCTCAAAGGCGGCATTTATTTTTATCCGTCTTACGCCAACAATCCAAACGGCAAGCTGAGATTGCTGTACGAATGCAACCCAATGGCCTTCCTCGCTGAACAAGCAGGCGGCCGTGCCAGCAATGGCTCGCAACGCATATTGGAATTACGCCCGACAGAACTGCATCAGCGCACCCCACTGTTCGTCGGTTCTAAAAACATGGTCGACGATGTCGAGCAACACATCGCCGAACACGCTAACAGTTGATTGCCATAGGGGGAAAGGGACTTCCTCTTTTTTTATTCAAGGTCGGCGAGGCACTTTCACAGCCTCGCCCTTCTCTCCTTACTTCGGCTGCCAATCGCCGAACATGATCTTCCGAATCGCTTCCAGGTTCACCTTCTGCCATTCGGTCGCCGTCTCACTCAGCGCACCCGGCCCATGATTGCGCGCCTCGACAAACCGAGATTCCTCCGGCGTAAATACGCGTGACTTTGAGCCATCTCGTGCCGTGCCGTTCATGCTAGACCAGCGATCCGGGTGAATATGCGCATCAATGTAGGAATCCATAATTAATGCTTGCCCGATTGCATTCGGGTCGGCATAGCGACCATCGTCAAAGGTAGTGGTGGGATGCCAGGGGCGACCTAAGGTATAACTGTGATCGGGCACCTCTGCCTCACGCACTAAACGAGAATGAGCGATCACAATCCCGTAAGGCTGGGCAATGTTGGTCGAGGGCGCTGTAAGATAGCCCCAGAGGCCGGATGACGCACCCTGCCCTGCACGGCGACGCGCAATAATGTCGCTATTTTCGATCAAGAGCGCACCCGCACCAAAAATAAAATCGACGTTGCCACTGATCGTACTGTCATGCACCCAACTGCGCCCCGCTTTCGCATAGAGCGTGTCTTGGTAACCCTCCAGATGAACATGGTCCAGCTCCACGCGATCCGCGCCGTAATCGATCAACAGCGCCACCGCCTGAGTGCCTCGCACTTTTTCCGGATGCCCCTTGGGAAGCGCATCGGAAGCAAGAAAGTCGAAACTGTTTTTTATCGTCAAATGACGTAACGCAATGTCCGAACCGGTAATCGTCAGCGTCGCCGAACCTGAGGTACCCGATCCACTCGGATGATAGTGTTTAGCGATCGCGTTGTAGGCATCGAACTCCAATACAGATTTCGACGCTCCCACGCCCTCAATCACTACATCATCACGTGTTAAATTCACTTTTTCATAGTACGTCCCCTCTTCCAGCTTTATTACGAGGAGCCCATCGTCCGACGCTGCGCTGTCCAGCGCAGCCTGAATACTCTCGAAACACGGCGAGCCCGAGCACGACGCGTTGCCAACATACACCGTTTGGCGAAGATCTGTGTCATGCGGCGAGCTACTGCAGGCGAACAAGGCACACAGCGACAACGCAAAGAGCGCTCGCTGAAACAAAGCTGTAGTCAATTGCGGCTGTTTCATTCCTCTTTTCCCCGATCAGTAGTGCTCTTTCAAATGCTTGGGGTCCACCGGGCGAAGATGCGCAACCAGTGGGTGATCCATTTCTTTTAATGCCCGCAACATCAATTGCGCCACTTCTCGCGCGCCAAGCGCGTTGGTATGGGTGTTATCACGAATCCCATTCGGATAATTCGGGTGCAGGTTCGGCTCGATGTGCATAAAGCGAAGCGCGGAATCCCGGTCGCCCAATCCCTCGAAATACGTCTTTGTAATGCGTTCTGCATCGATAAAGGTTACGCCTGTTTCCGCGGCCACTTCTCGCACCAGTTCGGCGTAGGGGTGCGTTTGTTTTAGCGTGCCATCCTCTTTGAAATGACGGCGAACAATGGGGCTTAACAAAATGGGATCTGCGCCTTTTGCACGGGTCACCGTAATCATCTGCGTCAGGTTCGCTTTGTATTCAGCAGGCGTGGTGTATCGATCCACTTTTTTTTCAGATTCATCGTTGTGACCAAACTGGATAAAGACCACATCCCCGGGGCGCAGCTGAGTTTCAATCAAATCCCAAAGTCCTTCCTCTTTGAAGGTACGAGTGCTGCGGCCATTCTTCGCATAATTTTGCACGACGATCGTATCGTCAAAAAACACGGCAAAAGGCACCCCCACCCCGTTTCCGGATAATCCTTAAGGTGCTTAATCGCCATTGTAGAATCACCCGCCATGAAAATACGCGGAGGAGAGGCTTCCTGAGCATGAGTCAACGAAGCGATCAGCAATGAGGACGCGGCGAGCAAAGTGGAAAAGCGACGAAATAAAGACATGGGCAATCACCCCTTAATTATTGATTATTTTGAAGCAGGAAAGCCGGGGAAGGGAGAGCTGCAAGTACAGGGAACGCACACGTCCCGGGTCAATTCCAAGACTGCATACGCTAACACAGCGCCCAATTTTGGTCGAGCCAATTTAAAGTAAAGACAAAGCGCTTGTCAGACCATAAAAAAAGCCGGAATGAAACATTCCGGCCTTCAAGCGAAGCGATGCCAAGTTGCTGAGGTGGGCAACGAAGGCACCGAAGGGATGAAAAATGCGCGCGCCTTATGGCGCGCGACTCAGGTCACTCAATAGCAATTACGGCTGGCAGCTTGAGGGCGCCGCAGCAATCACCGCGTTTTGACCTTCAGAGTAAGCGGAGTTATAGGGCACCATGCCACCCTTACCTGCTGTCGCCATCACGTAGTCAGCAAGATCCTGACCGGCCATGAAGCGATTGGCATTGATGGTGTTTTTCGATGCACTGTTGTAGGTGCCAAACATGTCCGGCGTGCTGCCATGAGAAGCCGTCAGATCCCCTGGCGTACCGTAGAGACGACATTCCGGCGTAGAGAACCAGACATACGTACCGGAGATTTCCAGGCCGCCCTCGCGGAAGTCACGCAGCAAACCTTCTACCCAGTAGTCCATATCGTCGCCCTTACTGTTGTTTTCGAGGTTCAGAACCATGCTGTCTTCGAAAGCAATGCGACCACCGACCCGAACACTCAGGATGTCTTTACGGTAGCCATAGAACACGTTGTTGAACATGTGTGACTGACCACGGCGCATCAGAGGCACACGACGCAGCGTGTTGTAAGAGCTGTCGCCAAACACATCGTCTGTCGTCACAAACAGGTTGTTGTGAATCGTGGTCGTGATCTGCGAATTGATCGTGCGGCTGTCGCTCGACCCATGCAGCGCGGCACGTTTCACGTTGATCAACTTGTTGAACGAGACTGTGATGTCGTATGCACCCACCTTCACATCGAAGGCCGAATCACCGGTGGTATCAAAGGTGTTCTGGTGAATCCAGATATCGTGAGACTCGCCCGTGGAACGGATCATGTCCGGATCAAGACCATGGTCTTCTGTATGGCCCACACCAATGAAGCGGTTGTTCGTGATGATCACATTTTCAGACTGATGCGTTGAAGCACCGCCACTGTCTGCGCCAATCTTGAAGCCGTTGAACAAGAAGGTGGCATTGGATCCACGGCCGTCAATCGTCGTGTTGCTATGAATCATGTAGTTGCGGATTGGCAGGTCACCGTTATCCAGCTCGTCATTGAAGAAGGTCTCCAAACAACTTGAGCTGGACACACCGTTATCGGCACACCATGCATACGGGTCGCGACAGGTCGCCTCGTCGGCACCCAGGGCTGACTGCAGGCTGGAATCGCTACAATATGGACGGTACATCATCAAATCGTAGCCATTACGGAAGTCGTCTTTGTCAAACACGATCCAGTTGTGCGCATCAGAAGAGATCGCCGCGAGGATCTGGTCTTCAGGCTGATCATTGGTGATCACCACCAGGTTGCTGTTGCCGTTGGGGTCGAAGCCACCTGTAGCATTTTCACCGAAGCCCACTGCCGTACCGAGCGTACTCTTAAGACAGGCCACAATTTCCTGGTCAGTCTGGAAGTTCGAAGACTCGCGCCAGTTGACGTTAGGATCGTTCACCAACTGCTCACAGCTCGCATCAACAAAGCCACCGGAGCTCGAGGACGAAGAACTGCTGGATGTTGTGCCACCCGAAGAGCTGCTAGAAGACGAAGTCGTACCACCAGAGCTTGAGCTGCTCGAACTGGTTGTGCCGCCAGAACTGGAGCTGCTGGAAGAGGTCGTGGTGCCACTTGTTGAGCCACTGGAAGAGCTGGAGCTGGAATCGCCACCATCACCAGGCTGACCGGAGCAATCGCCCGCACCCGGAGACACGCCAGTGACACTCAAGCGATCGATGTTAGGCAGGCCACTTCCACCTGTCGCCTCAAGGCGAATCAGGTTATTCCCTGCAACCAGATCAACAGTGATTTGGGCACTGTCAGCGTAACTTGCCCAAGCACCCGTGCCGTCAAAGGCGAAGCTACCCGCATTGCCGTAGTTCACGATGACATTGCCAGGACGCGCGCTGGCGCCATTCGCATAGCGAGCTGACAAGGTGTATTGGCCCGCAACCGGAACACTGACCGCATAGTTCACACCGGCACCACTCTCATTGGCGGTGTTCGCGTAGCCACTACCGCTATAGCCGGAGTGCTCACTTTCGACTTCACCTTCAACCGAGCAATAGCCAGACTGATTCTCTTCAAACAGCACGGTTTCGGTCTGGTAAGTTTGCACGTTGGCAGCTACCGCTACGGAGTTGTGGATAACAGAGTCTGTATCCGTGACTTTCAACCAGTAGTAGTACGTGCCATCTGCCACAGACAGGTCCGTGAAACTGTTGCCCGGGACGGAAGTCGCGATACGTACGCGCCCGCTCGGATCACTGTCCGTATCACGATACACTTCCTGATTCGCAGGGTTGATGTCGGTCAGCGACCAGCTCAGCGAGACATCGGAACCCACAACCGAACTGTAGAGGCTGATGGATGGATTGCCTGGCTCGGAAGTTGGCGTAGGCGCCGGTGTAGGAGTCGGGGTAGGCGTAGGCGTCACACTGCCCGTGGCCAGATAGGTTTCGAACTCCGCTACTGTCGGCGTGCCACTGGAGCTCAGGATTTCGAAGTTCACCTTGCTCAGTGTCGTTTCATCAAACGAAATCGTCCCCGCACCGCTGCCAGAGGCCAGTACGCTGCCATTGTCGTTGTTCACGACTTCCCAGCTACCGATATTGCCTTCATAGCCCGGTGCTTCTTTGATGACGACAGTGTTGATCGTCGCGTCCGCGCCCCATTTCACTGAAATGCGACCAGAACTGCTGCTCGGCGCCCAGTAACTATTGATATCACCGTCTCGCACGTTGCCGTAGCTCGTGCCGGAGGCCTTGCTGCTGCCATCTGAACCCGCACCAATGGAGTAGTTTGTGCCCAAATCGCCACCAGGAGTGGGGGTTGGGGCAGGTGTAGGCGCAGGAGTGGGGCCCGGTGTTGGGGTCGGAACGGGTGTTGGAGCCGGAGCCGGAGTCGGAGCAGGAGTTGGCGTAGGTGTAGGCCCTACATTACACGAGCCATCCGATTCGAGGTTGCCATTATTGGCGCCGGCAGTCGTCAACACGATGTTTTTGACACAACTCGCATCATCCAAGGTGTATCCGTAAGGAATACTGATGGATGTCGTTGACGTCACATTGGGGCCCGCGGGATGGTTGTCATCACCTTCAGAAGTCCAAGTCACGGACTCGGTGAAGATGTTGCCGCTGACATCCCAATACCCCATATCATTGGTGTAAAAAGTACCAATGGGGTCTTTGGCATTTTCGAAATAGTTGTGCTCGGCCTTCATTTCACCGCCAATACGCGGGTTCATGCCAGACTTGTTAATGCCGTTGTAGTAGTTGTTGTACGCGTGTGCAGTCGCGTGACGCAACAGAGGAATACGGGAATCAATGTTCTCGTAGTAGTTGTGGTGAAAGGTCACAGGACCGTTGCTGTCATCGCTATCACTGGAACCCACCAAGCCACCGCGGCCTGAATTGCGCAGAATACTGTAGGACAGTGTCACGTACTTCGTATTGGCTTTCATATCGAAAAGCGCATCGTAGCCGTCGCTTTCGCCACCCTGAGCTTCAAGAGTCAGGTGATCCGCCCACACGTTAAACACGTCGCTTTCCATACCAATGGCGTCACCACCGTTGGAGGTAGGAGAACCCGACTTCTTCACGTTTCGAACGTGGAGGTTTTGCAGAATAACGTTGGAGGCGTTGCGCAAGTGAATACCGAGCTCATCAAACAGGGCACCACCGCCCACGCCGATGATGGAAATATTACTTACGTCTTTGATTTCAATTTTGTCTGCCGCGGTGTTACAGCTACCGGACACCTTGCTGGTGTTGCCGTGATTGATCACACCTTCGACATGAATAATGATGGGGGTATCGTTGTCAGCGCGATTACAGAGCGCTTCATGAATTTCGGTACCGGTCGTGGCGTACACCACCTGACCACCAGCACCACCAGTAGTACCACCGTTGAGTGTAGCGAATCCGTCGGCATCAGCGAGTGCAGTCGAGGCCGTCATCGCGCCTACAGCTGCCGCCAACGTCGTGCGAACAGGAATACGTTTGAACAATTTCATAGTCAATTCCGAACTTATTATTATGTAATCTACTGCGTATTGACGTACTGCTTAACCGCCAAATGACTACACGTCATTTGCAGAACGTGAGCTGCTCTACTCAAAGACCCATTCGTCTCGAGTGCAAAGCTCACACCATCCTTTTGAAAAGATTGAGTTGGGACTGCAACTCAATGTGTCCAGACCTGAGCAGAAGGCATGCTGTCAGGCAAATCCCCAAACCGGTATACCTTGTTATTATTTTTGGCATAACCAATCTGGTCTTGCAGTCTAATTATAACTGGCAACCATTGTAAAGTGATTTCCTACAATTAGTTCTTATAAGGTGATGCAGAACACATACATAAAACCGAATAAAAAAGCGGTTTTTTGCGCATAAATGACAGCTTAAGGGGATAGACGACACGGTTTGTCGCGTATTGATTTGGTATGACCAAAGGGGATTTCACTTTCAGGCGCAGCAAAAAAGGATCGACAACGTTGTCGTCTATTATCCTACTCAAGATTGCCCGCGCTTAGTGAGCTCCGCGCCGCGCCAAGAGGTATCCCCATAGTGATGGGATCATCGCAACCAAGGCACACAGCAAGAACAACACACCAATTAAGCTCATGCTGTGCGGCGTTACAATATTTGCCGAAAGCGACATCCCTACCTTAGCGAGAACGTAGTCATGCAGCCCTATGAGTGAGACCATCAGTATTACTACCGCCAGTACCACGCTGACAAAAGTAATCACCGCCGCTTCCAGTTGGATCAACGCGAACAGAAACAGTGGCGGCGCGCCCATCGCGCGTAGAAGCTGAATCTCTCTGTGACGATCTCGAATCGTTGATAGCAACATCGCACTCACCCCCAAACACGCGGAGATCAAAACCAGGACGGAAATAAGGACGAGGGCGTTTTCAAGTGCAGCCATGAGTTGCCAGAGCTCCGACAATGCCACTCCCGGCAACACCGCTGAGAGCGGCTCCGCCTTATAATTGTTAATAAGTCTCTGCACGTGAAAGGTCTGCAGCTTTGACTTGAGGCCAACAAACATGGCAGTCAGGCTCTCTGGCAGCAGATCCGCGCCTAGTATCCCCGAGGGGTTGTGAGCACTTCCCGCAACTTCGCGACTGTGAGCACTCCCTTTGTGTATCCATTCTATAGCGTGCAGATGCACAAACAGGGTTTGATCCACTGGCGTCCCAGTGGGTGCCAATATACCGGTCACGACAAACGGTTGATCATCATGATGGCTGAAGCTGGTTGCACCCAGTCCATGCGCCAGAACCAAAGTGTCTCCCAACTCGTAGTGCAACGATTTGGCAATTTCTGAGCCTATAACCACATCCAGCATTTGCTCGAACCCCTTCCCCTGTGCAAAGGACAAGCGGCGCTGTTGACCATAACTGAAATGCTCGAAATATGCCGAGGTCGTGCCTAAAACACGATACCCTTTATGGGAATCCCCCAAAGAAATCGGGATGAGCCATTCTATGTACTCGCTGTTCGCTAAATCTTGGTAGCTCTCCCATCGAATCGAGTTCGTTGGCGTACCCGAAGGAAACACGGTGTACAGCAACATGTTCACACTGCTTGTTCTGGCACCCACGATCAGATCCACACCTGAGACGGTATTGTAAAAGCCTTCTTTTGCCTGGTGCCGCACGTGCCCGACACCCAATAAAACAACAATACTTACGCACATCACCAGGATAGATAAACACACCGCCCCTTTGCGATCTCCAAGACTTTTTACAGCCAACTTAAAAAACATCCAGCGGCGCTCCCGATGTTTGCATATCAAGTAGCGACTCAACCCGTTTGAAATAGGGCGCAAGCGACAGGTCATGACTTGCGAAGACCAATGTAATGTCGTTCGTCGTCGTGATGTCCATCAGCAAAGACATAAATCGATCCCGGTTTTCAGCATCCAGCGACGAAGTGGGCTCGTCCGCAATCAGAAAACGCGGCTTGTTTACCAGCGCTCGAGCGATCGCAACACGTTGCTGCTGACCCACACTAAGATGGCGTGCCGGTCTACGCCAGTCGGACCGAGCGATATTCAAAGTATTTAAGAGATGCGGTATCTCATTGCGTCGTGGATTGGATTGACGCGCTGAAGAAAAGGAGTTGGCCAGGAGAATGTTATCTATCGCGCTAAGGTAAGGGATTAAGTTAAATTGTTGAAAAACGTAACCAATATGCAATGCGCGGAATTGATCGCGTTGGTAGCCATTCATCTCACTGAGATTATGACCCAAAACACGGACCTCCCCCTGCTGAGCCACAAGTAGGCCACTCAACAAATTCAAAAAAGTCGACTTACCAGCCCCTGATGGGGCATGAATTAAAACACCCTCTCGTTCGCCAAGCACCCAATTCGGAATATTTAGGACGAGCTCGTTTTCCTGACGCGGATAGCCAAACTTTAGCCCTGTAATCTCTATTGCCATCGACCGCTCTCAAAATAAAAAATTAACCGCATTAGCTGACGCTCCATGTCCGCATGTGTAGAATCACAGAAAACTATCCGATCAGACGAGAGACGCAATGCGAAATAAATATGCCGTGTTATTGTACAGTTTTTTCCTTGCCTCAGTGCTCTTCGCCTGCGACAAACAACAAAGCTCGCAAAGGACTTCGGATCGCGCCCCCGCCCACAACGAGATATCTGATTTCGCTACAGAAAGTAAACCAAACGCTTCCGAACCTAAAGAAGAAAACGTTCTCTCTGCATCAGACTTCACGACCATTGAGTGGACGGATCTCATGCCCGAAGAGGACCTCAATGCGCTTCTCAATCCACCCAGCTACATCTCTGAGATCGAGGACGGCTCTGAGCAAGATCAAATAGATAGTCAACTCCGAAACAATGACGGGAATGAAAAAGCAGATCGTTATCAAAGGGCGCTAAACTCGACCAATATTATCCCGGAGATGAACGGTAGCGCCGTGCGCATTCCCGGTTTTATCGTACCTTTAGAATTTGACGACGAACAAACCATCACCCAGTTTTTTCTGGTACCTTTTTTTGGTGCGTGCCTGCATCTACCACCTCCGCCACCCAATCAGATTATTCTGGTCACCTCTGAAAGCGGCTTTACGCTGGAAGCACTCTACGATCCGTTTTGGATTTCAGGCATCCTAGAAACATCGCTGACTGAAAACGATATTGCTACTGCGGCGTATACGATGAAAATGCACTTCATAGAAATGTACCATGACTGACCGTACATCACGGCGCGAGCCGCTTTCTTTCCTGCTCCAGCCATTGCAGTGTGTTTAGTCTTTGTCCATCGCCGTAAAGCTCAACAAATCGAACTGTCATATAATCTGTTGGATTGGTTAAGGCCTGAATGCGCTCCTCAACAAAGTCCAAGGTCAAGGGTTGCTGACAAATCACCGTGATGCAGTGACGCCACTCATCGTAGTTAGTCGGAATAAATTGTACACTCACAACTCAAGCTCGTTATCATCTAGTTTTGAACAGAATAAGCAGTGCTTGCTTCAGTACACAAACAGGTGTTGCAGACACAACTCATTTCAATCTGCGGGCTAATCAGCGTAAACCCTGCGTCGTGCACACCACGCTTTAAGCCATCGACAAGACGCTCCTGAATGTGCACTTCCTTGACTTTCCAACACTCCCGGCAAATCAAAAATTGAGGCGCGGCATGCTCCTCGCCACATCGAATATGCGAGCAAGCCACATATTTATTCGCCAAGTTGAGTTTGTGAACCAGACCCTCCGCCTCCAAAAACTCCAAAATTCGATATACCGACATCGGAGGGATGTTGCAGTCGTATCTCTCGTGACAAATATCTACGAGCTCATAGGCAGATAACGCTTTGTCCGATACGAGAAGCCCCGCCAGAACACGCTTCCGCTTTTTGGTCCACCGTGCGCCATGCGCGAGGCATATCTGCTCAGCCTGCTCTAGCGCGTCCTCAACCTTTGCCATATCCCTTACTCAAAAACCACTTTGCGATCCTTCGCAGAGGTCACTTTACGCCCCTGACGGATTTCAGTTAACCACAGCACGTTTACCTCTTGAATGCCAGCAAAAGCATCAAAGAGGTCTACCTTCAGAAACGCTATTTTTGCGGCTGCCGCACACTGAAATTGGTAAATAGCGGAAACGTCATAGTGCTTCTCTTCATGCCTTTCACCATGATCGTGGCTTTGGCTGTGCGAGTGCACATCCCCCGCTTCGTCCCGATCAAGCAAACTACCGACATCCACAGTTGCACTGATATTGCGACATTTCGCCGCTCCAAAATTAATTAAGCTGTCAGCCGATTCCAGTGTTTTCTTCAAGGACGCCACAGCTTCTATTTCGGCTTTTGAGCTCGCCGCTCGCTCAAACCCAACCAGGTTTATCGACGGCGACATCAAAGACACTTCAATCACATCACCGATCACCGCAACATTGAGTTCGCTGACGCCATGTTCATGTGCACTACCGCGCTGACCAGGCGCGCCAGCTTCTTGGCTCCCAGCCTGTACACGAACTGCCAATACCAAAAGCATCCAAATGAATGTTTGACGGTAAGCCAATTTTTATCGCCTTTATGCTGTCACGAAGTCTGTTTAAGCATCAGAGAAGTCGAGCGTCAGCAACAGCCGCCGCTCCGACTTTCCGAGCTGCGGCGACCGGTGAACAAGACCCGCCCCTTCGTTGCCCAACCAGCGCTCACCTTTTAACAGAGCGACATCCCCACTATGCAGACGCTGAATGACGCTGCTATCTTCAAATAAGCCAGACTTTTCATCCGATACACCCTGACTTCCCGCACCGAGTTTGCTGCGGTCAACACCGTGATGCGGCAGCCACTCCGTCGCGACACCACAATATGTGGTGACAAGCCGGCACGGTACGTGATCAACATGAAATCGAGGGCACATGGCGCTATCCAATGCCGTCAACCTGAAGCCCGCTCGGCGCAAACCAAATAAGCAACAAAACATGTCCACTAGGTTTGCCATGTCCTCGATCAGCGCGAGGAGTTCATCGCTACCAAACTCATCCAAGAGTGATTCACGCGTATTTTTTGGGGAGAGCGTAAGCGACCTCTGGAGTCGTGCGTGCCTACTTAACAACTGCGACGCCGATTCACCGACGGCTTCAGATAAAGGCCTTCGCCACGTCACAATGTTGACATCCTCTTCGTAGATGCCTGTTAGGATTTCTGGACTCTCATCAATCAAGTAGCGTCGGTTGTGCCCAGGCGAATCTATGTTTTTTTGCGCGAGGAGACTCATGCTGTTTCTCCCCAAGTGGGAAACGGATCGTTAATCGAGAGCCAATAGTGTTCTCCCTGCGCCAGTTCGCTTTCCGATAACAAACAGTCATCCAGTTCTTGGCGCATTCCCGCTTCATTCAAACCCTGCCCAATAAATACCAGCTCTTGGCGCTTATCGCCGTAAGGCTCAACCCACATGCGTTTTATGGAGGCGAGGTAGTCCTCGTCTTCCGGCCAATTTTCTTTGGGTACCGCGTCCCAGAACATACCGGCAAAACCATAGCGTGCTATACCGCCCGCCTGACTCCATTGACCAGCAAAGTCGGGCCGCGATGCCAGCCAAAAATACCCTTTTGAACGAATGAGCTTGCCAAACTTTTGCGTGCCATGCAGAAACTGGTGAAACTTCTCTGGATGAAACGGTTTGCGCGCCGAATAGGTAAAACTACGGATCCCATACTCTTCTGTTTCCGGCACATGCTCCCCACGCATCTCCTTTAGCCAACCTGGCGCTTGCTGAGCGCGTTCTAGATTAAACAAGCCGGTGCTGAGCACTTCATCAATGCTCACTTCACCGTGCGAAACAGGCAGTACTCGTGCATCCGGGTTCAAACTTCTCAAAATCGCTACCAAGCGCGCCATCTCATCAGGCGTCACCAAATCTGTCTTATTGACGAGCAGCACATTGGCAAATTCCACTTGCTCAACCAACAAATCTGCAACACTGCGCTCGTCGTCTTCGCCCAGCGACTCTCCCGTGGCCTGCAGATACTTGGCCTCGTCATAGTCGTTGAGGAAGTTCACCGCATCCACGACAGTCACCATCGTATCCAATACCGCGACATCGGACAGAGACACGCCGTGCTCATCTTCAAACGTAAAGGTTTCAGCGACAGGAAGGGGTTCAGAAATGCCCGTCGACTCGATGACCAGATAATCAAAGCGCCCCTCTCGGGCGAGCGTGTTGACCTCGAGCAGTAAGTCCTCTCGCAGAGTGCAACAAATACAACCGTTACTCATTTCGACGAGTTTTTCTTCTTTGCGGCTCAGCGACACCTCGCTTTGCACCGTCTTTGCATCGATATTGATTTCGCTCATGTCGTTGACGATAACCGCCACTTTCTTCCCGTGCCGATGGTTTAGGATGTGGCTTAGCACAGTCGTTTTTCCAGCTCCGAGAAAACCGGATAGCACAGTTACGGGCAGCTTCTTCATAGCGGTGGCGCTCCAGAGCATTGTGACAAGCGTGTTTCACTCAACAGAATAGATATGTTATATCATCTCTGCAAATTTGAGTAAAGCGCAGCCTAGGTGCCTGGTAACACTTATACAAACGCTCAACATGCTGAACTCAGCTGCTGTGCAGGCTTAAAGCAAGATCAAAATATTGGAGAGCATCAATGCGCCCAAGGCTATCGTGCCCAGGCAATGACAGGAGAAAGAGAAGGAAAAGGAGAAGGAAAAGGAGAAGGGTAGATTGCGCGTGAGGCTTGAGAAGCGCGCCTCACGCGCGCAGGGCTTTAACCAAACTGACGATGCAAGGTGCCTTTCACACCCTCCGCGTAAAACGCGCTCAGCCACCGGGTCACCCCTTCGACAAACGGATCGTTTTCCACGAGGTCAGCACCAAAGACTTCCGTCATGCCAACAATACCGCGCACGATGGCGGGTACATCCCCCTCGTGGGCACTGTGCACTTCTTGCAGGCGTGCGACCAGGGGGTCTTGCACATCGATGGCACTGCCGCTTTCATCGACACCGGATACATAGCGAATCCAAGCGGCAACGGCCAGGCAAAGAATGTCGATGTGGCCGGGGCCTTCAAGCTGCTCGCGCAGCGTTTCGAGCAGGCGCTGAGGCAACTTTTGAGAGCCGTCCATCGCAATTTGCCAAGTGCGATGCTTCAAGCCGGGGTTCGCAAATCGATCGCGCAACTCTTGCTTGTAATGCTGAATATCAAAGCCTTCTGGCGTCGTGACCGTTTCACCCGCCTCGCGATCCATAAAGGTCGTGATCATGTTGACGAACGCTTTGTCCGTCATCACTTCGCTGATGGTCTCATAACCCGCCAGATAACCGCAGTAGGCCAACGTCGAGTGACTGCCGTTTAACAGGCGCAGCTTCATTTTTTCGAACACTTCCACCTCATTGGTGAAAGTTGCACCTGCAGCGGCCCAGTCGGGGCGGTCGTTGCAAAAAGTGTCTTCGATCACCCATTGTGTGAACGGCTCGGCAACCACCATACCCTCATCGCGATAGCCCAATGTGCTTTCGAGCGCTTCGCGGTCTGCATCGGTTGTGGCGGGCACAATGCGGTCGATCATCGTGCAAGGGAAGGTCGTATTCGCGCCGATCCAGTCGGCAAGCCCTTCGTCCACACGCGCCGCAAATTGTTTCACCACTTTTTCCAGAACACGGCCATTGTTCGGCAAGTTGTCGCAGCTCAACGCGGTAAAGCTCTTTACACCGGCATCGCGACGGGCAGCCAAAGCCGCAACAAGATAACCGATAGCGGAGCGCGGGCTGGCCAGGTTTTCCAAGTCGTGAACGATGTCCGGGTGTGCGAAGTTCAGATCACCGGTTGCCGGATCGTGGCAATACCCTTTTTCTGTTACGGTCATGGACACAATTTTTATCGCATCCTGTGACATCAGCGCGATCAGTGCTGCCGGATCTTCCGGCCCCACCAACACGCTGTCGCAGACACCCATCATCTGGTACTGCTCGCCCTCGGGCCCTTTGACCACGAGTGTGTACAGGCCGTCTTGGGGCGCGAGCTGATTCTTCACGCCCGCGGAGCGCAGGCTCGCACCAATGATGCCCCAGTTTCCGCCTTGGGTATTCAACACGGCTTCCGTGTAGTAAGCCTGGTGAGCGCGATGAAAGGCACCAATGCCCAGATGCAGGATACCTGCCTGAGTGTTCGTGCGATCGTATTTTGGGAGTGTGACCGCGTGCTCGCCGTCGGACAGTGCCGCGAGCACTTCGGCGTTCAATCTTTTCATAGTGACACCTTAGTTATTTGTGTGTGCCGACGCGCACCCTGATCGGGTGCGCCCTGCATCAGTCCAGCTTGTAGGCTTTTTTGACCAGGTTGTAGGTCAGGTCTTTCGCTACTTCGAGCGCCTCATCTTCCGGCAGGCGATGCTCCGCCACCAGGCGACCGAGGAAACCACAGTCCATGCGGCGAGCCACATCATGACGTGCAGGAATAGACAGGAAAGCACGTGTGTCGTCGTTAAAGCCAACGGTATTGTAGAAACCGGCGGTTTCGGTCACTTGCTCACGGAAACGACGCATACCTTCCGGGCTGTCATGGAACCACCAGGAGGGGCCCAATTTCAATGCAGGGTAGTGACCCGCCAAAGGCGCCAGTTCACGACTGTAGACAGTCTCGTCGAGTGTGAACAGAATGATCGTCAAGTTAGGCTCATTGCCGTACTTGTCGAGCAAGGGCTGCAGCGCGTTAACGTATTCGGTCTGCTGTGGGATGTCGGCGCCTTTATCGCGCCCCCAGCGATCAAATACCACTTTGTTGTGGTTGCGGAACGAGCCGGGATGAATCTGCATGGTCAAGCCATCTTCTACGCTCATGCCCGCCATTTCAGTCAGCATCTGACCACGGAAAATATCGGCTTCTTCCGCTGTACATTTGCCCGCCAACGCTTTCGCAAACAACGCTTCGCATTCGGGACGGCTCAGGTTCGCTGTGCGCGCGGTAGGATGGCCGTGGTCGGTTGACGTTGCCCCCATTGACGCAAAGAATTCGCGACGATTGCGCAATGCGGCCAGGTAGCCATCCCAGTTAGTTGTGTCTTCACCCGTGAGTTCACCGAGGTAGGCCACCGCGGAGGTGAAGCCTTCGAAATCAGGGTCGACCACCGGATCGGGACGGTAGGCCGTAATGACGTTTCCTTTCCAGCCGCTCTCGCGGATTTTTTGATGATGACGCAGATCATTCAATGGTGACTCCGTTGTCGCCAGGCATTCGATCTTGTAGCGGTCGAACAAAGCACGTGGCAAAAACTCGGGCTTGGCGAGATAGTCGTTGATGCGATCGTAATATTCGTCGGCTGTCGCGTCGGACAGCAAGGTGTTCATTTCGAACACTTCCTTGAACACGTAGTCGAGCCACATGCGCGAAGGCGTACCGCGAAACAGCGAGTAGTGCTGTGCAAACAGACGCCAGATTTTACGGCCATCCGTTTCTACTGCAGAACCGTCAACGGTGGGCACACCGAGAGACTCTAGAGGCACACCCTGGCTATAGAGCATGCGAAATACGTAGTGGTCCGGTTTGATCAGCAGGTCAGCGGCCGAATCAAAGGGTTCGTTATCAGCAAACCACTGAGGGTCAGTGTGACCGTGGGGGCTGATAATAGGCAGGTCCTTAATTTCGGCATACAGGCGGCGAGCCACACTGCGCGCAGATTCATCAGCGGGAAAAAGTCGGTCTGGATGCAATTCAAGTACACTCATGAGCATTCACTATTATCGTTGGTCTACATTTGCTACCTCTCCATCGAGAGGCGCCCTTCTATTGCGACAGGCATGACCAAAAACCTAGGTTTTACGCGCCACCCATGTGTATTCGGAACATGTGTAACGTGGCCTGGCGCATGGTAAGCTGTGCGCTTGGCTGGCCAGTATAAAACATCCGGTTGCCTTTTGGTATGACCAATTATAAAATTGCTGCACTAAATCTGCAGGATGTCGATTCAGCCCTCAGGCTGCAACGCTTTCCGCCAACCAGATATTGTCAAAACAACCATAACATTCATCGATTCCGAGAGCGAGAACCATGCCCCAGATAGCCTCTATTGGCGAAGTAATGATCGAACTGGCCCCTGCAGGCTCCGACGCTGACAAAGAACTCAAAGCCCTGTCCTTTGCCGGCGACAGCTACAACACCGTGGTCACCCTCGCCCGCCTCGGCGTGAACAGCGCCTACGTCACGCGCCTCGGCGAAGATGCTTACAGCAACGAAATTGTACAGCGCCTGCGTAACGAAGAGGTGGATACAGGCGCAATCACTCGCAGTGCGAGCGCCATGCCCGGCCTTTACATGATTCACAACGCACCAGACGGAGAGCGTGAATTTCTGTATTGGCGCGATCAAAGCGCCGCGCGACAACTGTTTGAAGACGATCAGCGCAATCAGGCACTGTCAGCCTATTTTGCTCAATGCGAATGGCTCTACCTTTCTGGGATCAGCCTGGCCGTGATGAGCGATGAGGCACGAGAAAAGCTACTCGCCCTGCTTCACGCCTACAAAGCGAACGGTGGCAAAATTGCATTCGATAGCAATTACCGCCCCCGGCTCTGGGCCTCTGCAGAAAAAGCACAACAAGCCAACATGGCGGTCCTCGCCATCACCGACCTCGCGCTGCTGACGCTCGACGATGAAGAGTTACTCTGGGGCAGCAAGGGCAACCCACTCAGCGAAGCCAATACACGCTACGCAGAACTGAGTATCGATGAAATTGTCTACAAGCGCGGCGCCGACGATGTCATCATCGTCAATGGCAACGCCGAAACCCGCGTCGCAGTGAAGCGCGTCGAAAATGTGGTGGATACCACCGCGGCCGGCGACACCTTTAACGCGGACTACCTCGCTTCGCGCCTGCTCGGCGGCTCGGCCATCGAAGCGGCACGTGAAGGCAATCGCTGCGCAGGCGTCATCATTCAGCACCGCGGCGGCGTCATCGACAAAGCGACCTTCATGAACCACCGCGCCGAATTCACCGTCCTCTAAAGTATCCATTGGGGTCAGACCCCGACGCATGCATTGGGGTCTGACCCCATGCATGCGTGCCAGCTATAAATAGGCTTCAGCCAAGCACAGAAACGTCTAAAGTTCGCCGACGCCACTGCTACACTCAAAAAAAGTATTGAGTTGCCCGAAGCGGAGGCAAGTCCATGTTGCAACGCCTGCTCCTTGTTGGAGCTTTGCTGTTGGGTGCGACAGCGTGCTCAGAAAAACACTACGAACCCATTCCCTTTGCCTGCTCCTTACTCGAGGAGGTCAAAATCGTCGACAAAATGGATACGGAATACATACTGAACCCGACGATGGAACGTGAACAGGAAACGCTCCGGCTAAGCATGTGCACACTCAGCGACAAGCTCGACCGGAAAAATACATTGAACGTATTGATTCGGGAAAACCTGGGGCCAGTGCCTCGCGAAGCCAAAGACAGTCTCGCCGCCATTATTTCAGCCAACGAAAAACAGCTGGGTGAAAAAGTGCAGTATGAAGTATTGGAGTTTCCGGTGGATGCGAGCTGGGAGGGTAACCTTTCGTCCCTGACGATGATTTATCGGGACGGTGGCCGAGTGCAAATTGATATCAATGCGGGCCGAAAAGGCGAAGAGATAGAACGCAAACAACGTGCAATTGCCGTCGCACAACTCATTCTTGCCGCGTACCCATAAATACACTGGGGTCCGGCCCCAGTGTATTTTTTATGGCGAGCTTATTTGCTGTAGAGGTCGAAGTAGATTGGCAGGAACTCACTGATTGCTGGGATGTAGGTTACAGCCAGCAGCGCGAGTATCATGGCCGCGTACATCGGCATCAGCGGTTTCACCAGTTTTGCGATGGTGGTTTTCGCAATCCCACAGCCGACAAACAATACCGCACCTACCGGCGGTGTACACAATCCGATACAGAGATTTAATACCATCATAATACCGAAGTGCAGCGGAGACATACCCAGCTCCACGGCGATGGGCAGGAAGATCGGAGTGAAGATCAACACCGCCGGCGTCATGTCCATGAAGACGCCCACACACAGCAAAATCAAATTAATCGTCAGGAGAATTATCAGTGGGTTATCACTCAAACCCATCAGGCTTTCACTGATATTTTGCGGAATGTTCTCGTAACTGAGCATCCACGACATGGCCGTTGAGGTTCCAATCAGCAGCATCACAATCGCGGTTGTTTCGACCGACTTGACGAGAATCTGCGGCAACTCGCGAATTTTCACTTCGCGATAGATAAAGACGGATAAACCAAGTGAATAGAGCACCGCCACCACACTGGCCTCAGTCGCGGTGAAAATCCCACCGATAATCCCGCCTATGACCAACACGATCAGCATCAGGCTGGGCAACGCATCGACGGTTTTCTTCACAAACTCTTTCGCAGAAGGAATACGACCCACTGGGTAGCCGTGCATTTTTGCGTAGACCGCACACACCGCCATCAAGCTCAACGCGACGAGAATACCCGGAAGGTAACCGGCTACGAACAATGCGGCGATCGACACCCCACCACTGGCCAGAGAGTACACAATGAGAATATTACTTGGCGGAATCAGCAGACCGGTCGTAGAGGAGCTGACCGTAATCGCCGCGTTAAAGTTTTTATCGTAGCCTTCCTTATTCATCGTCGGGATCATGAATCCGCCGATGGCGGAAGTCGCCGCAACAGCAGAACCGGAAATCGCTCCGAACAAAGTACAGCTGATGATGTTCACAAACGCCAGGCCACCGGGAAGGAAGCCCACAATAACCTTGGCGAATTCAATCAGACGATGCGCAATCCCGCCTCGCCCCATTAACAGGCCAGACAGAATAAAGAACGGAATGGCAAGCAATGCAAAACTGTTAATACCACCGCCCATACGCTGAGCCACCGTCATCGCGGCGGGTACAAAATCGATGGTCACAAGCATGGCGCAAAACGTGGCAACCCCGATACTGATCGCGATCGGCACATTAAGGAAAAGCAGTACCACGAAGGTAAGGAGTAAAACTATGACGGATAAGTCCATCCTGATAAGCCTCTTCGAGTTATTCTTCTAGGTTAGTCAACGGGCAAGGAATGATCGGGTTCAGGACGACCATGCAGTAATCGCTCAACGGCAAAAATACAGATCAGCAAGCCACTTAAGGGGATCACGCTGTAGATATAACCGATGGGAATTTGCAACGCAGCGGACAACTGATTGAGTTCGAGCGTGAGGTTCATGATTTTCACCCCACCGTAGACCATGATGATCGCTGAGAATAAGAAGGTCACTGAATCGGAAAAACGCTCGGCAACAAATTTAGCGGTTCCTTTCAGGTTCGCGGTCAAAATATCCAAACCCAAATGCGCAAATTTTCGGTAAGCATAAGCCGCACCGAGGAATCCGATCCACAATAACAGAAAGCGTGCGAGCTCTTCGGAAAACGAACTGGGTGTCGACAGTACGAAGCGAGACAAAACCTGCCAGGTCACGTCGATCACCATCAGCGCCATCAGCACGGCACAAACCACTTCCAGAATTTTTTCAAGCGTATGGGTTAACGACGACATCACTCCGCCTCCATCGTACGAATGGTTTGAATGAGATCATAAGCGGGCTGCCCTTTGATGGAATCGTGCATCGCTTTTACTTTTTCAGCAAAAGGCGTTTTATCCGGATAGATCACCTCAACGCCGGCGTTACGCACGACATCGAGCGCATCTTCAGTAGCCTGTGCCCACAAATCACGCTGGAACACAACCGATTCATCCATCGCCTGCTGCAGCCAGATTTGTTCTTGTTCCGTTAAATTGTTCCACACGTAAGAGCTGATCAATACGATATCAGGAACATAGGTATGCTCATTCAGGGTGTAATATTTCGCCACTTCGTAGTGACGTGAACTTTCGAAGCTGGGCGGATTATTTTCAGCGCCATCGACTACGCCCTGGTCCAGCGCCGTGTACAGTTCGCCGAAAGAGACCGGCGTGCCCGCACCACCCAGTGCGTTGACCATCTTGATTGAGGTCTGACTTTTCTGGACACGAATTTTCAGGCCCTTCAGATCCGCAGGCTTGTGGATCGGCTTGTCGACTGTGTAGAAGCTTCTCGCCCCTGCATCGTAGTAGCCCAGACCTCTCAGTCTCACCGATTCTCCAGCCTCAAGTAAGTCACGGCCGATATCGCTGTTCAGCACCGCCCAGTAGTGATCGTTATCGCGAAACACATAAGGCATGCTGAACACCTTCATTTCCGGTACGAAACTTTCCATTGGGCTGGAAGACACTTTCGTCATGGCCAAACTGCCGATCTGCAACAGCTCCATTAACTCCCGTTCGGAGCCAAGCTGACCACCGGGATAAATGTCCACCTGCATTTTGCCGTCACTGAGTTCTGCCACGCGCTTGCCGAGAAACACAATCGCTTCATGAACGGGGTGGTCAGTGGGGAGCGCATGCGCCATTTTTAGTACGGTAGTGTCGCTGTCACGCGAACAGGACACGAGCACGAGGAGCGACGCGACAAGCAACGTAGTACGTCGCAGCAAGCCCCTCGCTTTGGATAAACCTTCTATTTTTAGCATAGTTATTGTGTTCTTATGGACGACTATCACAAAGGCGTTCTGGAAATTGGCATACCATGAAACCGCTATCGGTAATGCCAATTTTCGAAAATGGTCGCATGTTTGCGCGCCGCTTTCAACTCCTTTGAGGTTCAAAGACAGGAAACACCGGAATACGGACGATTTCACAGCCCTTCTTTATATACTACCCGACCATTCGTTCCGCACTACCGTGAAGCTAATAATAAGGAAGCAGCGATGAAGCAAAGCATTTGGTTATATCGTATGACCATCACTTTAGCGGTCTTTTTTACATATAAAACCGCACTGGCGTCACCTAAAGCAACATTGCACAAGGAACTGGCCTGGACTGAGGTTCCGGGTCGAACGCTCACCGCTGACATCTACACGCCCACCGAAGGCCAGGCCCCCTACCCTGTAGTGGTGATCTATCACGGTGGTGGCTGGCTGATCAACGACATGCACATTATGGATGATATGGCGCGCTATCTCGCCGAAGAGGGCGGCTATGTCGTCGCGAACATGAACTATCGACTGCTCGGCGACAACCGTAATCGTGTCACCATGAATGAAATCGTAAACGACGCATTGGGCGGTCTGATCTGGGTCAAATCTCACATACACGAGTACGACGGTGACCCCGAGCGCGTTGCGGTCACTGGCGACAGTGCGGGAGGCCACCTCGCGTCCATGGTGCTGCTCGCCGGCTCAAACCTGCAGAGCGGCGACTTTGGCAAAGAGGGCCGATTTGGCTTCGCTCCCAGTTACCTGCCGGAGGGCCGTACTGCCGAGGATCTCTCCGGCTCCGCATTGACGCGCGTTCAAGCCGCCGTAATCAGTTATGGCGCTTTCGATCTCGAGCAGGCCGCCAAGCACGGCTTTGAAAGCCCGCAAAATGGCTTTTGGGCCTTCGCCGGCCAGCAGGCTCGCGGTATGTTCGGCGAAGACATAGACGTCAACCACAACCCCGACTATTACCGTGCCGTCTCGCCCATTGATCTTATTCCCAGCGCAAGCGAACGCTCACTTCCGCCGCAGTGGCACCACGTGGGCAGTGACGATCGCACGACCCCCGCGGACCGCGTACAAGCCTATGTCACGGCACTAAAGCAAGCCGGTCACAAAGCCGAGCTAACCGTCTACCCCAATCGCCGTCACGCGTATCTGGACTCGGGGTGCAGTGACTACTTCGGTACCTGTTTTGACAAAGACGCCCTCCCGGTCATGAGTGACATGCTGAAATTCCTCGAGTTGCATTTAAAAACCGGCGCCGCACACAGCGAGTAAACACGCATTGTCGAGCCTGGGCGCGCTGTTTTCGCGCTCAGAGCTTGCTTCCTTCTCATACTTTCGCACTGTTTTCAGCGGAACATCGTCCCCTTCTTTTTCACTCTATTCTTTTCCTTCAAATAAAACATTTTCACGAATAAAAATGAAACGTGACTCAGCTCGCAACCGGTTACAGCCCAAATATGTATGATTAATATGCTTGTTTAAGTGCCACCACGCAGCGACTGCAAAAACGGAGTTTTCCAAGAATTGCGTTAGGTTCCTAAACACCGGACTGGTCGGACCAAAACAACACTTATTACTCACGCCCCGACCTGCTTTTCATCACAGAGGATAGTTCCAAATGTTTAAACTGAAGTTCCTTGCAGTTGCGCTTGCCAGTGCCACCGTCGTGGCTTGTGGCGGCGGGGGCGGCAGCTCCGATACCTTCGGAGGGTCGCCTACACCCACCACCAGCCCCAGCCCGACGACCACACCGGAGCCAAGCCCCACCCCGGTTCCCACGCCCACACCGGCCGCAACGCCTGAACCGACGCCAACACCTGCGGGAAGCCTGCCTTCTCCAGAACCCTCAGCGGAACCGACACCCGAACCGAGCAGCGCACCGACGCCGAGCCCTGTCGCAACGCCCGCGCCAAGCCCGACGCCAACACCCGCACCGACTGCGACTCCAGAACCTACGCCCGAGCCGAGTACCGAACCGACGCCCGAGCCAAGCACTGAACCGACACCCGAGCCCAGCGCTGAGCCAACGCCTGCGCCGACAAGCACACCCGAACCCAGCCCTAGCCCCGGAGCATCAGTGGGCAGCGGTACAGCCGATGGCTTTGCAAGCCTGAATGGCGGCACCACGGGCGGCGCCGGCGGACAGGTGGTGTATGCCACCACCGGTACAGAAATCCACGAAGCCCTGTGCGGCCGTGCAAGTAATGACACGCCGATTATCATTCACGTTGAAGGCACGATTAACCACGACAACACCTCCAAGGTATCTGGCAGCTGTAATACGGCCGCAGATGTGATCGAGCTGAAGGACATCAGCAATGTCTCCATAATCGGTGTGGGCGGCGGTGCCCTGTTCGACGAATTGGGTATTCATCTGCGCAACGCATCGAACATCATTCTGCAAAATCTTCATGTGCGAAACGTGAAAAAGTCCGGCACACCCACCTCCAATGGCGGTGACGCGATCGGTATGGAAAGCGACGTTTTCAACGTTTGGGCGGACCATCTGACCCTCGAAGCCCAGGGCGGAGAAGACGATGGCTATGATGCGCTGTTCGATATGAAAGCCACAACGCAATATGTCACTTTGTCCTACAGCATTCTGCGCAACTCTGGTCGCGGCGGGCTGGTTGGCTCCAGTGACAGCGATGACACCAATGGACCGGTCACGTTCCATCATAACTACTATGAAAACATCAACTCGCGCACGCCATTGTTGCGACATGCGACTGCGCACGCGTTCAATAATTACTACAACGGCATCCTCTCCTCTGGCATGAACCCCCGTATCGGCGGCGAGATGAAGGCCGAGCACAACTATTTCGAGAATGCTCAAGATCCCATCGGCACCTTCTATACGAACGATTTGGGCTATTGGGAGCTGAACGGCAACTACTTCGCCGAAACGGTCACGTGGACGGCCGAGGGCGATAAGAACTACCCCGCCGGCCCCGACCTCGTCTCGACGACAACTATCGCCATTCCTTATGCCTATGAGTTGGACGATGCGAGTTGCGTACCGAGTGTTGTGGCCGCTACGGCTGGTGCCAATAACGGTCTACTTGTGTCTGATGGAAGCTGTGGGGTCGCCAGCCCTGCACCGACACCCACACCCACACCAGCCCCGACGCCCACGCCAGGCAGCTCGCCAACACCCACTCCGACCCCCACTGAGTCACCTGAACCCAGCGGCACCAACCTTGCGCTCGATGCCGGCGCCGACGGCAGCGGCAAAGCAAGTGGGACCTCATACGGCAACGTCAATGACGGGGATACCAGCAGCTATTGGTCACCCACGTCCAACACCGGCTACGTGCGAGTGAAATGGGACAGCGCTGTCAGCGTCGATACGGCCAGTATCATTGAGGCCACCGGCTTTGAAGGCAACATTACCAGCTGGCAATTATTGAATGGCGACAATGACGCCGTCCTCGCTAGCGGGAACGGCTCGGATCTCGGTGTCATCGCTTTCACACAAACCAGTCTCAGCCGTTTAACCTTTGAAATCCTGGCCGCGTCAGCAACACCGGGCGTCGCGGAGATCGAAGCGTATCTGGGCGGCGGAACGCCGACCCCGACACCTACCCCAACTCCCGCGCCAACACCCACGCCTGTGCCCACAAGCACACCTGAGCCCGGACCGACACCCACGCCCGCTCCGGCGCCTTCACTCACACAAGCGTGTATCGACCTGGTGACAGATAAATCGATCAATTGGCGTGAGAGCAGCTTGTCGAGCGATCAAGAGATCGTAGAGTGTCTCTACAATAGCTTGGGCACCGCGGTCGGCTATGGTGAACTTGCGAAGGGGGGTTATGACCCAGCGGGTAGCAGTCAATTAGTGGTCATTGAAAAGCGCGATGACATGTCCGTTGAACAACAAATCTCCGATGCGGTCAGCAGTACCGACCACAAGTGGATCGTGTTCGACAAAGACGACTTTGCCAGCGCCGAAGAAATTGCCATGTACCGCCTGCACTGCAGCGATGCGGACGTACAAAGCCACCTCGGTGCGACCGAAGCGGAGTGTATCGACTACACGCAATGGTGTGACAACAACAGCATTTCCGCTGACAGTTGTGCCGCCAGCTTCTTCAATGACGCGATGAATGAAGGCGACCTTCCCATTCGCAATACCGTCATTGCCTCCAACACCACCCTGGATGGGCGACACAGTGAAGCCTTCTTCCACTTCAATGGTTTTGCCCTCGGTAAAGACAGCAGTGGCGCAGCGACGCAAACTGCGGAAAGTGTCATTCTGACCCACCTGTCCTTCCAGGGAGCAGGCCATACCGAAGATCATGAGCTCGACCCGGATATGATTCGCTCCACGGGTGAGTCACACGACATCTGGATTCACAAAAATACCTTTAATCTGACGGGCGACTCCGCCTTTGATGTGAAGGTCGGTGCCTACAACATCACGATGTCATTCAATAAGGTCCGCAATGTGAAGCGAGCCTCGCTGCATGGCTCCAGTGACAGCCGTACGATCAACAGTCAAATTCGCACAACCATGCATCACAATGCCTTTGTGACGACCGACGATATGTACGATGCCTTCGGCAACACGGGTCGACGGGTGCCATTGATTCGACGCGGCAGCTCGCATCAGTTCAACAACCTGTTTATGAACTATCGCAAGACCTTAATGAGTATCCGCGTCGGCGCCAGCGTGCTGTTTGAAGACAACGTGTTTGCCGTGAATCGCATTCATCAGGAAAAATCTGATGAAACTGCGGCACTGAACGAAATTGCAGGGAACATGCTGAGCGATATCGACGGCGGTAATCTCGCCTCCAGCGGCAATGCGCTGTGGTTTAGCGATTCGGAGTGTGTGCTCGAGGGCGCAACGGAAACGGCGATGAACCCGAGCAATGGAACCGCGCTCGACATGCTCGCCGAGTACAGTGACGCCTCACGCGCAGCCGTGTCGACCCACACTCAAGACGCTGGACAGTCCCTCGTCAACTACGTTGCGGCCGTCGCGGGTAAATCCGATGCACTGCCCTTTAATTCGCCACTGGCCCCGGCCAGTTCTGAATATTCAAGCACGGTCACGGCCTGTCAATCTGAGTAAGCCAGACAGGTTGTATTTCAGCAGGCCCTCGGGCCTGCTTTTTTTTGACCAAAAAAAAGGCCGCATATGCGGCCTTTTTTAATCGAGCTGTCAATGACGC
>NOXC01000013.1 GCA_003265435.1 Cellvibrionaceae bacterium AOL6 | reverse complement strand
TAGCCCGACAAACTGGTCCCATCGGCTGGCTTTGCGCAGTTTTTGGCCAGCATGGTGCGCCGACGCCAGACGCTCGAATTCATGTCTCGATACGGGGTGAAGCACTTGGTGAAATGCGGTGTTAGAATGAGCCACGGCCTGGTTCCTTTGATTTGACTGAAGCTTCGCAACTCCATCTTATCAATTGAACCAGGCTTTTTTGTGTCTGCCCGTCAAACTGTGGGACAGCAGTGGGTCAGACCCCAACGTATTTTCTAGTATACCCTCCTAAAAAATAGGAAATGTAACCTATGGCTCCCCTACCGCGCCGGCTCGAACATAGTTAAAGAAGTCCTGCACATTTTTTAAATCATTCAAGCCAAGTATCCAACACAACTCCACGGTATCGGAAAAGTCTAACCCACCAGCCGCTACCGCATCGTTTTCGTACCTCCCATCAAGCCCATTATAATGGTCACCCAGAATGATCGCCCGCTGCCATAACTTCCGTAAATTGGAATCGAAGAGGTACGCTTCGATATCGAAAGGTTCCAGATATTTAAACCCGGGAGAGCCGTTACCTACAGCATTACCATCTGGTATTTTCTTATAGGTCACCTCATTTTTTACAAAATCCAAATCGTCAGGGCTAGTTTGCTCTTCATTCCAATCACTATGCTGTACTACGATGATCCTAGACTTTAAATTAAGGTGCGGACGTTGTTTCGCGACATACTTTAACCAACGAGCGGTAAAATTCGACTGCCCGGCTTCTACCACCCATATATCTGCTCCGAGATCCAATTGAGCTACGATTAAATTAACGACGGTCGTGAGCGCGAGCTCAGGATGATTGTGGTTATCCGACCAGTTTCCGGGAAACGCCGCATCGAATAACTTTGGAGAGGGTACGTACAAGCCATCTTGATCTCCATATGCACCGGCTACAGCATGATAATGTATAGCGCTAAATGGCTCTAAGTTTAAAATAGTTGCGACTGCTGCAATAGTGTGGAGATCATCTACGTCTGTTTTACTATCGAACTGTAGTAAAAGAAAGTCTTTATCAATCTTATAGGCACTGGCCGCAGCCGTACTCGTCATCGAGAAAATAAGGACTAAAACTAGGCACCGAGCTTTGATCATATTATTGGCTCACCATTTATTATAACTTAAGATTATTAGTTTATTTGTAGCGATGAATCGTATCGGAGCCACTGTATACGAAACCATACATATGGTCAATATGACAACTCAATACTCTACTTCAACATGGAATGAGTGACAGCGAAGGCATTGCGCTCATATTTCGGAGCGCGCACTTTCTCGCTCATGGGATTCAAGTAGTACCTTCCGCATAACGTTTAAAATTATTCAATATTGCCTGCCAACCATTCTTTTGTAATTCCACGCTGTTTTCTGATTCTGCGTCAAACTCTGTTACAACCTTTACGGCATCGCCTTGCTCAACGAACCAGGTTTCAACTAACCGTCCGTCCGGCATCGTTTTTTTAATGTAGGCCGCCTCCTCTATCTCGTTATACTCGGCTTCAAAATCGAAGCCCATGCTACCGTCTTTGGCCTCCATCCTGGCTACATAGCGACCACCTGGGCGCAGTTCCACTTCCGCATTTGGACAACACCAATCATCACTTGCGAAATTCCAGGCTGTAATGTGCTCAGGGGCCACCCAACAAGACCAAACGGTGTCTATCTTTGCGTGGACGACAGCTTCAATACGAATTTTTTCCATACACTTCATTCCCCTTTAATACGCTTCTTTATTTGCGTTTTTGCAGTGCGTACACCATACCCGCCAAAAAACCCCGTTCCAGATCTGAATAATGCAGTTTTAAGGCCTCAAAACTGGCATTGAACTGTTGTGCGGGCTTTTCTTCGTCTAACAGACTGGCCAACCACCGTTGCAAGGCTAATTCATCTGGTCTGAGGCTGTCCGGCAGGAGTTGCTCGCAGGCATCGTCATTGATCGCAGGTATTTTTTGCGCAACGATCAATTGCCTGACCCTCTCTAGGTCTTCATCATGCATTATGTGTAGCACATGTATTTGATCGAGATCGAATACGTCTGCGCTATGGCGTGTCTCATTTTCTTTTACAATGCTCATCACTTTCCATTCCTTCGTATCTTGGGTCGCTCGCTACTTGTCCTTGTACCGAGCGGCACTCAAGTTACGTTTCCAGTAAAATATCAAAGCCCCCGAAGATCATCCTTTTTCCATCAAAAGGCATGTTTTTTCCTTCAGGGTCCATTGCCGGGTCGCCCATCACGGCCTTCCATCCGGCGTCCCGTGCGGTTTTCGATGGCCAATAAATCCATGAAAATACGACGGTCTCATCGCTACCGCACTTCACCGCCATGGACATCGAAGTCAGTTCCCCTTCGGGCACATCATCGCCCCAACACTCAACAACCTTTAATGCACCATGCCGTTTGAACAGGGCTGCGGCTTCTTTGGCAAACTCGAGATACGCCATTTTGCCGTCGGTCGGTACGGCCAATAGACAACCATCCACATAACTCATTTCACTGCCCTCCATTCAGTTGTGGTATTTCGGTAATAGGTCGGATTTCGACCGTTCCTTTCGAGACGGGGGGCAATTGCTTCGCCATCGCAATGGCCACGTCCAGATCCGCTACGTCTACGATGTAATACCCACCGAGTTGCTCATGCGTTTCGGCGAAAGGCCCGTCCGTAATGAGTGTTCGGCCCTCCTTCTTATTAACGCACGTCGCCGTCTCCACCGGTTCCAGTGGGTCTGCCGCGATCAGCACGCCCTCCTCTTCCCATCGGGCACAAAGTGCAGCAGATTCTGTCATGCATTCGATACGCTCCTGTTCGGTCCAATTTGCCTCCTGGCTGTAAATCAACAACATGTACTTCATCGGACGCCCCCCTTAAAAGACGAATATGGGGGCCTTGTTGTGACAAACGCCCCGGTATTGAATTTGGCCATTACGCTCTCCTATCGTGATCAGTCAAAAAGCGGCCTAGGTCGAACACTTCGTTAATAGGCCGCTTTCTCTATAGTCGAACGCAAAGTGTCAAAATCGACACAAGTTCAAAAAAAGAGCTCTTTTTTTCGGCAACACCCATATTACGTCGTCAACTCCTGCAGTTTACGTTCTAGAAACCGGGTTTCAGCATCGTTTTGCGTCATCTTGCAAGCCGTTTCAAACGCCACTAATGCGCCATCCAGTTCGCCCTTTCTTCGCAGTAATTCGCCACGTGTTGCATGGTATAGGTGGTAGCGCTTCATACTTGGCTCATCAGAAATCGTATCGAGCAAGGTCAATCCCGCATCGGCGCCCACACTCATGGCGACAGCCACAGCCTGATTCAACACCACAACGGGTGAGGGATTTTGTGCAACGAGAACCTGATAAAGTGCCGCGATCTGGCGCCAGTCTGTTTCATCACTGCTTGGCGCTTCTGCATGTAGCGCGGCGATGGCCGCTTGGATCGCATAGGGACCCGCAGGCCCCCGCTTCAGCGCCTGCTCGGTCAGCGTCAAGCCTTCCTGGATCAGTTCATGGTCCCAACGCGCTCTGTTTTGAAACCCCAATAGCACCAGGTCGCCTTGCGCATCGATTCGTGCGTCACGTCGCGACTCCATCAGGAGCATAAGCGCGAGTAACGCTTCCGATTCCGCACTGGGGCACAGCGCCTGTAGCAAGCGGCATAAGCGGATCGCTTCTTGGCTTAAGCCTCGCCGCTGAAGATTTTCACCTGAGGCCGCAGCATAGCCTTCATTGAATACGAGATAGATCACTGCGAGCACCGCTTCCACGCGCTCAGGTAACTGCGCGGGCTCGGGGATGAGAAAGGGAATGCCAGCTTGACGAATTTTACGCTTACCACGTACCAGCCGTTGGGCCATCGTGGCTGGGGAGACGAGGAAGGCGTGCGCAATGTCGTCAGTAGACAAACCGCAGACCTCTCTCAACGTGAGCGCGACTTGAATTTGAGGATCGATGGCCGGATGACAACAACAGAATATCAGTCTGAGCTGATCATCTTCTATACTCCGCTCTGTTAATTCAGCGTTGTAATCTTCCAGTTGCTCGATGTGTTGCAATATCGTCGGATGCAATGCGCGCAAACGCGCATCTCGCCTAAAGGCATCAATGGCCTTAAATCGTGCGGTTGATATCAGCCAGGCGGTGGGCCTGCTCGGTATCGACTCATCTGACCATGTCCGAGCCGCTTCAACAAAGGCTTCGTGCATCATATCCTCTGCCAAGCTCATGTCACCGAGCAAACGCGTTAGCGTTGCCAGCACTCGTCCAGATTGAGCATGATAGAGTGCGCTCAACTGCGCAGATTGCCACTTATTTGATGTCACAATATCCCACCAGAAAACACGAATCCCTCTTGTGCTGGTATGCGAAGCACACACACAAGCTTGAGAGCTTAACGCGAGGCTGAGCGCAAAGATATTGCAAATTGTAAACGCCAAGCGCTGACCGCCACCATTGCAATCCAACTAGCGCTGTTTTACATTCGGAGCGTAACGCGAGGCTGTTCCGTATGGTCTCGGTTCAACTTCCCGGTACGCTGTGTAAAAAGGATGTTCAGCATGTCCGTTCTGAAAGCCGTCAAGATACTGGCCATTGGTATTCTGGTTCTGTTTCTGGCGCTATTTACCTTTCTTTGGTTCACACAACTTCAATTCCTTAAGCCGCGTATCGAACGCCTCGTTTCAGAGGCAACTGGCCAGGAATTTCGTGTGGACGGCGCCTTTTCCATTGATGTGCTCCCTCGGCCAATGCTAGTGGTTGAACGTGCGTCTCTAAGCAGCCCTGACTGGGGCAGTGAGGAGACAATGCTGAGTCTTGGTCACGCACGCATCCAACTGACGCTCAGTGGGCTTTTACAAGACCCCATTCATGTAGAGCGTGTCGAAGTGGGTGAATTACACGTTCTGGTCGAATATGGCCCCGAGGGTCAACTTAACTGGCAAGCGCCAACAAAGAGCACTGAACCGCTCGCCGACAATGAAGATGACGTCCCTTCCAGTGACGCGCCTCTAGAACCTCGTCTTCCAGTCGAAGTGATCGCGGCATCACTCAATGATATCCAACTGCGTTACATCCCTCCGGGCGAGGAGGCGATGACATTTGCGATCGATTCATTGCAAATCGACAAAACTGATCCTGAATTTTCGACGCTCACAGTACAAGCACTGTTTGCAGAACTGCCCATTGACCTATCGGCTGAGGTAAACCGAACCCATACGTCCATAAGTGGCACGATCGGCGAATTGTCGCTGAATTCTCAGTACGCTTACCCCGACAACAAAGTGAATTTCAAAACGCGTCTCAGCGCGTTGGCGACCATTGGCAAAATGATCGAGATAAACAACCTTCCCGATGAAGACCTCGATCTGCAAGGCCGCGTATCCATAGACGGAAGCCAACTCCTCATCGAAGGCTTTTCAGTCACCTTAAGCGGCTTAACACTGAATCTAGATGCATCCGTCGACACGGAGACGTCAAACGTTGAAGCCCAGTGGAAAATCAAGGGGGATTCGCTGACTTACCTCGACAATACCCTGCCCGAACTCCCCTATGCCTTAGAAGGTAACCTGAATTATCAAGGTGACAAGGTTGATCTCGCGCGCTTCTTGGCAAATGTGGGCGACAGCGATTTGCAGGGGAAGGCCTCGGTGACATTGTCCGACATTCCTACATTGACCCTGAAGGCGGAGAGTCAGAAAATCGATCTCAGTCCTTTTATGGCAGACAGTCACGACACGGCCCCTGAAGAAGATACAACATCCGTCTCACCTGAGCCCTCAGAGCCTGAAAGCTCGACACAGTATGTGTTCACTGAAGCGGTGCTCCCCTTAGAGCTTCTTGACCGCGTCAACGCCGATATCCACGTGGGCATTGACACCTTCATCGCACAGGGGACACAGCTGAAAAATATCAACAGTGAAGTATCACTAGACAACGGCGCGTTAGTTGCCCATACCTCGTTCTCGGGCATACAAGGTGGTCACTACGAAAATCACCTAAACGTCACCCACAAAGGCAAAGACAGTGAGATACGCGTAGAGACCCAAGCTGAACAACTGCGTGTGGGCCTGTTGGCAGGGTCGGATATTGACCCGGACGATATTCCCCCTACAAACCTCGACATTCAACTTCGTGCGACAGGTAACACCCAGCGGGCGCTAGCTTCCAGCCTCGATGGCCTCATCTTAATTCAGCAAGGGTCCGGTAAAGTCAGTAACGCATTAATCGATCGGTTTTCTGGTGACATCATCGCGCAGCTTTTCCATGCACTGAACCCCTTCGCGAAAGACGAAGCCTACAGTAATTGGGAATGCAGCATTATCGCGCTGGATTTTCAATCCGGTGACGGTACCGTGGATGGATTTTTAATGCAGAGCGACAAACTGATGGTGCTCGGCGCGGGCGCGGTTGACCTGAACGATGAAAGCCTCAATTTTGAATTTAACACTAAGCCACGTAAGGGCGTCGGCGTCAGTGCGGATATGTTTGTGACACCCTTCGTCAAGCTCTCGGGCACACTGGCTAAACCCCGAGTTGGACTGAATAAAAAGGGCGTGCTTCTCAGCGGGGGCGCTGCAGTATTGACCGGCGGAATGAGCTTCCTCTACAAGGGCGTAATGGACCGCGCCTCAGCCGAGAGTGGCCAGTGTGACAAAGTCATGGAACAAGTCACCGCGTCATTTAAAGCGCTAGAGGAAGAATCACAGCAGTGACCTCTCGGTAGCGCTGCTACCACTCTAGCCTGAAGCCAAACAGCGGAAAGGCCGAGCCGTCAGACACGACGTCCTCACCGGTCCGCTCATTAAATTGTGTGTTGTTTGGGTTTTCAGAGCCTAGAAGATTAATAATATCAAGAAAGGCGATCACATTTGTGCGCCCTATGCGCTGCCAATAATCCACGCGCACATTGAGTGATTGATAGCTCGCATAGCGCTCGGTATTCCTCCGCGTCTCTTCTTTCGAATACCGTAGAGGATACCCCTCAGGTAAGACGTCTGCATAAACAACAGCGTCGTTATAGGGTCGCCCAGAGGCCCACTTCCAGCGCCCGGACACTTTCCATTTTTCACTCAACTCCCAGACACCACCGATGCTGAAAATATGGGGACGGTTAAAATCCGCGGGAATCGAAGCCTCATCTGACCGTTCGCGAACAGTCGCGTGATTGTAGGAATACTTGATATCGGCCGACCAGCCATCAAGCAATTCGCGTCGTAGGGCCATATCGACACCGTAGGAACGTCCGCTACCGGTATTCGCATAGACTTCATTGACGCCATCCTGTTCGATAATTAAGTCTGTCATTTCCTGATAATACGGTTCTAGAAATACCGTAACGCCGCTGTCTGACAGGTACTCATAACCCACACTGATTTGATCGAAGACCTCATTTTTCAGACGGCTGTTGTTTTGGTCGTAAGCCCGATCGCTAAAACTCGGTGCCTGAAAATAACGCCCTACCGTTAATGTCAAACGCCCCCGCAACCCAGCGGCTAAGCTCGCACCTGCGCGAGGCGCAAGCAAAGTCTGCTCAGAGAAATTGTCTCGACGGCCACGTACGCCCAGCCTGAAATCGACCGGCCCCGCTTCGCCCTGTTGATCGACATACACTGTGTAATTCACCGCGCTATCTTGGTATTGATTATTCAGGGATTCGGGTGTTAACTCGATATAGCGCTGGTCTTCATTTTCTCGATAGTCGTTCTGGTCATAGGTATAGCGAATCCAGGGTTCATTTAACTGAAGCCCGTAGTCCACATCCCAGTATTCGACCCGCCAGCCTGCGGAATACTCGCCGATGGGGTTTACAGAATAAAAATCAAAACGCCACGCGGTTTCCTGTTCCGTTCTCAGTGAGTCTAAGATGTCGGGGCGTAGCGGAATTTGCTCCGCCGGCGTTCCTATCGGCACAAGGTCTGGGTAGGCCTCACCTTGGCGAGATTGTTCGTCCAGGTATCTGACATACCATCGGTTTTCAATTCGGCTTCGGTTTCCGATCAGATTCGTTAAAGTGGCTGCGAGCAAATCGTTGTCTTTCTCGATGCGAGCGAGTGACACATCTTCGAAATTTCCCGGCTCCTCGTTGTCCGAGGCGAGCACATTTTCCACGTTTCGACTGTAGGTCTCTGGGGCGTGAATCATCAGAAGATTGAATTGTGTATCGGTGCCCCATCGGCTCGTGGTTTTCAATATCACATCCGTCAGCTCCGGAGTGCCGATATCCTCCGCACCCACCAAGTCAAAAATTCGGCTGAAATCATATTGCCGCGCAGACAACAACAGCGAGGTATTGTCTAAGATGCGCGAGGGCCCTTCATAGCCCGCTTCCCAGCCCGCTATGTCCAGACGCAAAGTCGTATAAGGCGTATCGAGGTTCCCTTCCGCGACGTTCAGCTTGAGTAATGACCCCGACTTTCCGCCGTAAGCCGCTTCCCATCCTCCCGGATAAAACGACGCATCGGCGATCAAATTCGGAGCGAATACGGAATAACGCCCACCGCCTTCCAAGTCCTCCTGATCACCAAAGCTCTCTGAAAAATGCACGACATCGGCAAAGGGAATGCCATCCACCAGGATGAGATTGTCTCGCGGGCCATTACCACGCACCGTGAACGTGGAAAACTGGCTGTCACCGAACAGGCCTGGCAAACCGTCTAATGCCCGTAACACATCACCACCACTGCCGGCTGCGCTGCGCAGTGCCTCTCTCTCGATGCGACTGGCCCCAACGGAGTTCAGTAAGCCCGAGCTCACTCTCTGGCCTGTCACGACGGTTTCTTCAATGGCCGCACTGACGGCGCTCATAGTAACCGAGCTCACGGTCGTTTTCCTTGCTTCGACACGGACACTGGAGAGCCGTACGCTTTGAAAGCCTGGGTGCTGTACCTGAATGTCGTAGAGCCCTGCGGCGAGCGCTTCGATATTCACTTCACCTTTCGAATCCGCTTGGAAGGTACGTTGCGCTTCCCCCCTTCCTCTCAAATAAACAACTGCGTCCTCGACAGGTCTTTGATTCGCCTCCGCCTCGATAAACAGCTTAAGCGCGCCCGTTGCGCCCGCGTCTCTGGCCAACGCGCTCGAACTGTATATAAAAAAGGCAAAAAAACCTACCAAGACCCATTTCGAACCCAACCCGCGCAAAGGACCCTCCTCCGACTGTGTTGATGTCACCCATCTATGAAAGCGGCTTAAGCGACGTACCGAAGCCTTCTCGCTCAGTTATACGTCAGTCCTCGCCATTCAGGCCATGATGCGCGTTAAGACGCGACTGTTCGTGTTCCGCTTTAGGCAATGAGCGCCCACACGGCTCCAGAGAGACGGATTCGAATAACGCCTTGGCGCGACGAGAAAAAACAGATTATAGCGCGACCCAATATAAAAAAGCCCCGGCGCGACGCACCGAGGCTTTGGATTTGCTTGCAGATTTGCGAGCGGGAATGCTTACTCTTCCGCTACTACGATCGCTTCGTGAGTAGAGGAGTTGTACGGTGATGCATCCAAGGAATCATTCACGGAGTACGTCTCGAAGTCATCCTCAAAAACGACAGTTGTGCCCGCTGTGTCAGAGTAGATCTTAACCTCATCAACATGGTATTTCGCTGTGGGGATTACCGCACTCTTGTCGCCGAACCTAAACGCGATATGCGTGACACCACCGAGCGCCGCTGCTGGGGAGGAAAATGCCTCTGAACTGACAGCCAGACCATCGATAGTGACTGTCACCATTGGGGGCGTGGTGGCATCGGCTGCCTCCCAAGTAATCTCCACATCCTGCCACTCACCTGGCGTGAACGCGTTGGGCACATCGAAGTCCTGGTCGCGCAGTTCAAATTTATCAGCTCGAATGCGAAGATCCGCAATAGCACGCCCGCTGCTTGTAGAGGTTTCGGAGTTATAAAGCGTGATGTATGCGTCTTTGGGGTTATTGTCGCTATCCACCGCATTGTCATCTTTATTAAAAGACACGGTCAGCTTGCCGGCAAGAGCGGCTTCAGGCAGTTTATAGCGCAACTCGCCGTTATCGCTATCCATCGTATCTGCCATTTGCGCAACTTTATTACCTGCAGTACCCGGACCTTCACTAGGTGTTTCGCCACCACCTTGACCGGGCTCTTCGCCGTCTTCACGACCAGCGATTTCTGCCACTACCGCCTCGGCGCTGTTGCTATTGTATGGGTCTGCCACCAGTGAAGCCTCAACATCGTAGCCTTCGAAGTCATCTTCGAATACGACCGTTGTGCCCGCCAAATCAGAATAGAGCTTCACATCATCAACGTAGTACGCCGCATTCGCGATCACTGCATCATCGTCACCCAGCTTAAATGCGACGGTTTGTACACCACCGGCCACTGTGCTCAGGTCAGAAGCCGCTGATGAGAAGGCCTCAGCCGTGACATCCACACCGTTGATTGTTACCGTCACCAAAGGTGCTGTGTCGGTCGTATTTGCGCCAGAAGCATCCCAGGTCATTTCCACTTCGTGCCACTCACCTGGCGTGAAGGTGTTGCTCACGTCAATATTTTTTTGATCACGCAGCTCGAAATTTGATGCTTTGATACGCAGATCAACCACTGCGTTGCTCGTGCTCGTGGAGGAGCCGAACAGTGATATATAGGCATCCTTCGCAGTGCCGTTCTGGTCTACCGCATTGTCGTCTTTAAGGAAATAGACCGTTAACTTACCTTGAGGTAAGGCCTCGGAATGCTTGTAACGCAGTTCTCCCGCATCACCCGCCATAGAGTCGGTAATTTTAGCGACCTTGGTCGTGGCTACCGCGTCCACACCAGTGATGGTGATCACGAGACTATCCGTTGTGCCGTCAGCCGAAGCGACCTGAATCGTATCCGTGATGGTATCGCTGGGTCCATCCAGTGCCGCCACTGTGGCGTTGGTGGTTTCAAGCGTATACGTCCATGCACCGTTCGCCGCAATGCTGAAGGTACCGTAGCTAGTTGGGGTATCGGTGACCGCCTCCACACTGGCTTCGCCTTCGTCTGGGTCCGTCACGGTAATCGTGCCGGTCAGCGCGTCGCTTTGGTTGTTTGCAACCGTCGCGGTCAGGCCTGCAAAGGTTGCCGGGGTATTAGACGGCTCAGGCGTGGGTTCTGGAGTGGGTTCTGGTGTAGGTTCTGGCGTCGGCGCAGGTGTCGACGTCGGCGCTGGAGTTGGGCTTGGATCGTCGTCATCCCCTCCACAGGCCGCGAGTGTCGCAGTTGCGAGAAGAGACAGCATTAGAAGTTTAGGCTTCATGGCGTCGTTATCCTTTATTGTGAACAGCAATTTATTATTTAAATGATAGGAGAGTTGTTCCCGAAGCAAACCATTGGACAATCCAATATGTTATTTCCCAACAAATCTCTCATCACTTTTAATCGATCAAAACCGAGGAATAGAGTACTTCAAAGCGACACACTACGTTTTGGACTGTCCAATATTATCGTAATTTATCGCAGAGGCAGCTAATTCCTCCTGTTCGGACCACGCTATTCAACCACAAAGTTTATTGCCCGACCAGACTTACCAATAAATATATCTAAACACACTAAGGAATAGTGATTATATTACTCAATTGGACATTCCAATTTTGCAAGCCCGCGATATCGATATCATTATCAATGACTGGGAGGCAGGGTTAGCTCGCGTAGAGATACGCTATTGGATAAAGGGACTAAGGGGATATGGTGCCCGGGGCCGGACTTGAACCGGCACGCTCGCAATGAGCGGGGGATTTTAAGTCCCCTGTGTCTACCAATTTCACCACCCGGGCGCGGCGCAGGCTCAAGGCCTGATAGTAAATCGCCGCCCTTCAGGCGGCGATTTAAAGGAAGTGGAGGCGCGAGCCGGAGTCGAACCGGCCTACGTGGATTTGCAATCCAGTGCATAACCGCTTTGCTATCGCGCCTGTGTTCTTTGGTGAGCGGCCTGATTAACACTGAGACAGTGGCGAGTTTAGTGCCTTCGACTCAGCGGTAATGCACTGGATGCTCCAGTGCGCTCTTTACCTTCGCACCTGAAGGTGCGTCGCCCTATCGGGCTCTGGCTTTGCTATCAACTGCGTGCCGATAGCAACAGTATTCTGTGGTGAGCGGCCTGATTAACACTGAGACGCTGGCAGGTTTGGTGCCTTCGAGTCAGCGGTAATGCACTGGATGCTCCAGTGCGCTCTTTACCTTCGCACCTGAAGGTGCGTCGCCCTATCGGGCTCTGGCTTTGCTATCAACTGCGTGCCGATAGCAACAGTATTCTGTGGTGAGCGACCTGATTAACACTGAGACGCTGGCAGGTTTGGTGCCTTCCACTCAGCGGTAATGCACATTTGCTCCAGTGCGCTCTTTACCTTCGCACCTGAAGGTGCTTCGCCCTATCGGGCTCGGCTATCAACTGCGTGCCAATAGCAAGTGATTCCCTCACCTTCGTACTTGTGCGTACGATCCAGGCGCCGGCTAGAAATAGCGCTAAGCCCCTGAAAGGCCGCGCATTTTACTTGGTTTGTCTGCTTCTGCCTAGGCCTAAGCGGGATTTTTTCCGCTTAGGCTGGGCCATGCGGCTTTCAGGTAGACAAACATGGACCATAGCGTCAGCACGGCCGCGGCGTAGAGGCATACCAGACCGACCTCATGCAGGTAGAAAGGACTACCTTGCTGAAAGGCGAGAAGCACCACGATGGCAATGATCTGCAAGGTCGTTTTGATTTTGCCGATTTGAGAGACCGCGACTTTTGCTCGGCTGCCTATTTCGGCCATCCACTCACGCAGCGCGGAAATGACGATCTCGCGACAAATAATGACCACCGCAGGTAAGGTAAACACGGCGCTGCGGTTTTCCTCGATCAACAGCGCTAAGGCCACGGCCACGATGAGCTTATCGGCCACGGGGTCGAGAAATGCTCCGAATGGGGTGCTCATATCGTATTTGCGAGCGATATAGCCATCGAGTGCATCGGTGATGCCCGCGAGCCCGAACAGTGCCGCACAGGCAAGGTAGCGCCACGGGAAGTCCGTGTAAAAGAGGACGACCAATAGAGGTATCACAAGCACGCGTAAGAGCGTTAATTGATTTGGAAGGGTCAACATGGCTATTTTCTATACATCCTGACTGGGCTGCAGCCCGCGGCAGCCGTGGGCAAAAGAGCGCTCACCCTACTCGCTGTGCAGCAGGCTGTAAACCTCCTCTGCCGTTTTTTTGCTGATTCCGGGCACCCGGGCCAGTTCATCCTGGCTGGCGTCTTTCACCGCTTGTAAGCCACCGAAGTGTGTGAGCAGTGCCTTGCGCCGTTTCGGCCCCACGCCGGGGATATCTTCCAGTGTAGACCGACGACGCGCCTTGTCGCGCCCTTTTTTATGACCCGTGATGGCGAATCGATGCGCCTCATCTCGGATATGTTGAATCAAGTGGAGTGCCGGATGGTCGCCCTCCAGATCCAGCTCTCGCCCATCCACAAAGTGCAGCAGCTCCAAGCCCGCCTTGCGCGTGGGCCCCTTGGCCACACCCACGAGCAACATCTCGTTGTGAATGCCCAGCTCACCGAGTACCTCCACGGCCTGCGTCAATTGCCCCTTACCGCCATCGACGATGAGCACATCGGGCAAGGCTTTGCCTTCCTTTTGCAGCCGGGCGTAGCGGCGCTCCAGTGCTTGCGCCATCGCCGCATAGTCGTCGCCGGCGGTGACGTCTTCGATATTAAAGCGCCGGTAATCGCTTTTCTTCGGGCCTTCCTGGTCAAACACCACACAGGATGCGACGGTGTATTCACCGGAGCTGTGACTGATGTCAAAGCACTCCATACGCTTAGGCGGCTCATCGAAGCCAAGCACGTCCTGCAGGGCGATGAAGCGTTTGCGTAAGGTCGTCTTCGCATTCAGTTTTTGTTTGAGGTTCTGACGGGCGGCTTCTATGGCCATTGCGAGCCACTTGGCTTTATAGGTGCGCACATTCGCGCTGAGCGAGACGCGCGCACCGCGCACTTGAGCAATGGCCTCGGCCAGGGCCTCTGCATCCTCGAGAGGATGACTCAATACAATCTCAGCGGGGATGTCGAAACCCTGTCCACTCAGGTATTTTTGCCCGAGGAAGCCGGCGAGCGTGGCCGCTTCGTCGTGCTCGAGCTTGTCGCTGGGAAAAAAACTGCGGCTCCCGATGATGCGTCCGGCTCTGACGTAAATCGCGTGAACACAACTGACACCGGCGCTGCGCTCACAGGCCACCACATCCATATTGCCGGTACCGGCCTCAATGCTGTGCTGCGCCTGTACCGCCTGCAACCCTTGCAACCTGTCACGAAACTCAGCAGCACGCTCAAATTCCAAGGCCTCTGCAGCCGCTTCCATATTGTGCGTCAGCCGTTGCTTAAGCTCCTGGCTTTTGCCTTCAAGAAACAAACGCGTTTCCTGAAGGTCTTCGTCATAACGTGCTTGCTCGACCAGCCCGACACAAGGGCCAGAACAGCGTTCGATTTGATACATCAGACATGGGCGCGAACGATTTCGGTAGGTCGCCTCCTCGCACTGTCGGACTTTGAAGGTTTTTTGCAGGAAGTTCAGGCTCTCGCGCACCGCACCCGCATTCGGGAAAGGACCGTAATACTGTCCCTTTTTCTTCTTGGCCCCGCGGTGAAACGCGAGCTTGGGGAACGGCTCCCCCGACGAGATGAAAATATAGGGGTAGCTCTTATCATCGCGAAGCAGGATATTAAACGGTGGCTTCTGGGCTTTGATCAGGTTGTGCTCCAGCACCAAAGCCTCGGCTTCGCTCGGAGTCACCGTGATTTCAATCTTCGCAATGCGCTTGACCAAGGCCTGCGTTTTGATAGGCAGTCCGCTTTTTTGAAAATAGCTGCCAACGCGGTTTTTTAAATTTTTCGCCTTGCCGACGTAAAGAATGTCGCCATCGGTGTTGTACATTTGGTACACACCCGGCTGAGTGGTCAGGTTTTTTAAAAAACTGCGGGAATCAAAGCTGTTGCTGTTGTCATTCATGGAGTTGGAGATGCACGCCCCGTCCGTGAGGCCGAGCCTAGTAATGCGCTCAGCTGACTTCAAGCAGATTATGCTTAACCGCCAATAGCGCCAGCTCGACATCGGTATTGATGTTGAGCTTTTCGAAAATGCGATAACGGTAACTGTTGACCGTTTTGGGGCTGATGCAGAAACTTTCGGCAATGTCCGGCACCTTCATGCCGCTGGAAATCATGACAGCCGTTTGCAACTCCCTTTCGGAAAGCCCTTCAAACGGCGAACGATCCGCTTGCCCATTAAAACTTTTCAGTGCGAGCTGCTGCGCGACGTCGGTGCTCATATACCGGCCACCCGTCAACACCTTTTGAATGCCTTGAACGATGTCGTCGAAGCCAGCTTCTTTCGTCACATAGCCTGCCGCACCCGCTTTTAGCAATCGGTCAGCATAGATATCGTCCGTCACACCCGTCACCGCGATGACTTTGATGTGTTCGCTGATACACAGGATTTTTCGCGTGGCTTCGAGCCCGCCGATACCGGGCATTTTGACGTCCATCAACACCACGTCAGGACGATGTTCGCGAACAAGCGTCACCGCTTCTTCGCCAGATTTGGCTTCCGCCACAACGGTGAAACCGGGTACATCAGAAAGCATTCTCACAATCCCCATTCGTACGAGATCATGATCATCAGCTACAAGTATGCGTGTCGCCATCAATTGCGTTTGCCTTAATGGTTGAATTTATTAGTCAATGACTGCCTGCACCTGACTTAGCTTCCCCGGAGGTACGCGGACGATTCGAGCTCGTCGATGGCAGTCTGAGTTGCTGCGCAACCCTAATAAATCCTTTCTATCTTTGAAGCGCTATAGCAATGTACCATCAACTTTTCCGCTTGACCAGCAGCGCTATAAGCGACGCACAGCAAGTGCTTCGCGCCTATATCACCTGCCTGAAAGTCAGGTTGATTCGCCACTGATCAATGCCACTGCGCTTTGGCACCGAATGCAACCAGTGTGACTGAACGCCAGACGGCATTATGAGCAAGTCGCCATGCGCAAGGGGTAGAGAGATCGGGCGTTGCCCCTCCTGCCATTGTGCATGCTCCCGATAGTGCGCCTTTGGCTTTAACTGAAACGCTCGACACGCGCCAAAGCTCAATGACGCAATGCAGGGCTCGGGGCCGAATTCCGCTTCATCGTCCGCATGCCACCCAACGCCATCGCGACCATCACGGTAGTGATTGACCAACACACTGTTGAACGCCACCCCCGCGAGCGCACTCACAGCATCACGTAACGCACTAAGCGGGGCAGGCAAAGGTAACGAATGAAAGGTGGTTCCGCTATAGGTGAACGCAGCAGGTTGATCTGCGTACCAAGCCTGTTCTCGCGGAATCCGATGTGTCTTGCCCGCAACACGCACGGAGGGCTGAGCCCATTGCACCTGCGTGAGCAGCCAACGTCCCCATTGGTCGGCTTCCGCCGCTGGAATCCATTGCTTGAACCAGAGCAAGCGATCGCCGCCTGGCAGTGTGCTATCGCTGCTCGACACGGAAAACAAGCTGCCCTGCTCCATATCACCCCTCACTCAGGGCACGCAGAGGCTGAGGCTCCATCTCTAGAACGATGCCATAGCGCTGCTCAATATCCTCTTGAACAGCCTGTGCAAACTGAAGGATGCTGCCGAGCGGCCGTCGCAAGGGGTTAATCACCACTAAGGCTTGTTGCGCATGTACTTGCACGCCATCGATGTTTCGTGATTTCCAACCGGCCTTGTCGATCAACCACGCTGCGGGAATTTTCTTCTGTTCGACCACACCCTCGACGGGATAGATCGGCATATCGGGATAGCGCGCGCGAAGCCGTTCTGCATGATCCAGCGGCACAATCGGGTTTTTGAAGAAGCTCCCCGCATTGGGGATCGCTTCAGGTTGAGGCAGTTTTGCGCTGCGTATCGCGATAACGGCCTCGCGCAGCGTATCAGGACTGGGGCTGCACCCATGCAGCTCAAGGTAGTCACGTAATGCTGGGTAAGTCAGCGTCAGTGCAGGCTCGCGTTGAAGCCGAAAGTCCACCGAGAGAATGACGAGCGAGCGGCCCGCGTCGCGTTTAAACACGCTATCTCTATAGGCGAACTGGCACATACCTGACGTTAAGGTCTTCCGCTCCCCATCTGACAAGTCGAGCACATGTACCGCATCAATATGGCTCGCCACTTCCACCCCATAAGCGCCTATGTTCTGTACCGGCGCAGCGCCAACCGTTCCGGGGATCAATGCCAGGTTTTCAAGACCATAGAAATGGTGTTGTCCGCACCACATTACGAAGGCGTGCCAGTTCATTGCCGCGTCACATCGCACGCGCGCGATACCAGCGTCATCATCCGCTAACACCTGCGGCGTCAAAACCGAAGTCGCGCAAAGATGGAGTACGGTACCGGGAATACGCTCGGGTAGGAGTACATTGCTGCCTCCGCCCAACAAGAAACAGGATTCGCCCTGCGCCTTGGCCTCCGCCCAGGCCGACGGCAACTCGGCGGCAGATTCGCAATGAATATAGTGTAAGGCCCTACTGGGTACTGAGAGCGTGTTAAACGCACTGAGGTCGTGATCCTGCTGGATCATGCTAACGCGCCTTGTTTAAGCGGCGTTCGATGTCGTCTAGCAGGTGTGCGCAACTCTCTTCGAGGAGGTCGAGCACATTCTCAAATCCCGCGGCACCGCCATGATAGGGGTCAGGTACCTCTTCTACCGATGAGGTGCCAAATTCCAGCATTAAGCCAAGGTGCCCACTAAAGCCGTTTGGCGCCATCGCGGTTAAATGCGCGAGGTTGCTGTGATCCATTGCCAGAATGTAATCGAAGCGTTCGAAGTCCCGTGGGCTGACCTGTCGCCCTCTCAGCGCGCTCAAATCGTAGCCACGATTGGCCGCGGCGACCTGAGTGCGCGCATCTGGCGCGGAATCAATGTGCCATGACGAGGTACCAGCGCTGTCGATCAACAACTGCTGCGCCAGGCCTCGCGCCTGCGCCATGGCACTGAACACCCCTTCCGCCGTCGGAGATCGGCAAATGTTGCCGAGGCAAACGAAGAGGACTGAGACACGCTCTTCGCTCATAGTGGGCCTCCTAACAGCAGCGCATTCACCTGTTCGAGATCTTCCTGGGTATCCACACCTCCCGGCACAGGCTTACACGCCGGGCTGACATGAATACGCTGGCCCTGTGCGAGGATGCGCAACTGCTCAAGCTTTTCGACGCGCTCCAAGGCCGCTTCAGGCCAAGTCGTAAAACGTCGCAGCAAGCCGGCCCGATAGGCATAGATACCAATATGTTTCTGCACTTCACCGGTTTCCAGCCAACGCGCCAATACCAGCTCATCCTTGTCCATCAGCGCATTGCGGTGCCACGGCATCGGTGCGCGCGAGAAATACAGCGCGAGGCCCTGTTCATCGCTCACGACTTTGACCGCATTGGGATTGCGGTAGGTCGCAACATCGCGCACAGGCTCGGAGACGGTCGCAGCACTGGCTTCCGTGTGCGCAGCCAGATTTTCGGCCACTTGATTGATGACTTCGGGGGGAATCAGCGGTTCGTCGCCTTGTACATTCACGACAATGGCGTCCCCTTCCAGCTGTAACGCTTCGGCCACTTCTGCCAAGCGATCCGTGCCGGAGGCATGGTCTTCGCGTGTCATTAACACCTCGCCACCAAAGGCCTCAACACAGGCTTGAATCTCAGGGTGGTCCGTTGCGACAACAACACGCTGCGCCCGACTGAGCTGCGCTTGACGATACACCCGCTCGATCATGGGTACCCCGGCAATGTCGAGCAAGGGTTTGCCAGGTAAGCGTTGCGATGCGTAGCGTGCGGGAATGACAACAATAAAACTCATGGAGTGCCTTTTCTTGTCCTTAATACAGTGCGGTTTGAGGCTTACTTAGCGGCCTGACACCGGGCCAGACGCTCATCAAACTGCGCTAAAAAATCAGGTGCCAACCGGGCCTGAATGTGAAGATACCACGCATTGTCCGGGGCGATGTCGCGGCATTTTACCGCATCTTTGGCCGTCATCAGATACAGGTCAACGTCAGCGTCGGAAAACGCGTCTGCATCATAGACGTAGTGGTCGGGTTTCGCTCTGAATTCGGCTTCCACCCCCAAGTAGGTCAAGGTATCAAAAAACTTCTTGGGCTGCCCTAAGCCGGCGTAAGCGACGATGGAGGTCTCAGTAAATTCGGTGAGTTCGCGCCGCGCGCCGCTGCGCACATTCACCCACGCGCAAGCCTCTATGAAAAACTCACTGGCTTTGCCTGTAGGGATGGCGCGCAGGCTCTCGTGGGCTGCCGTCGCGCGGCTTGCACCCACGCCGGAATTCACCAATACAAAGTCGCATTCGCTCAGCCTGTCGATGGGTTCTCGCAGGGGGCCTACTGGAAGACACCAGCCATTTCCAAAACCCTGTTCTTTCCCGACAACGGCGATTTCGACATCCCGGTACATTGGATAATGCTGCAAACCGTCATCGCTCAGGATGACGTCGAGCTCGTGTGCCGCCAACAAGCCGTCAATCGCCTCTCGGCGCGTTTCTGCAACCGCGAGAGGGCAGTTCGTCGCGGTAAAAATCTCTAGCGGTTCATCGCCAATATCGGACGCTGTGCTGCTCGAATGTGCCAGTGCCAGACCGGAACGCGTGCGCCCATAGCCTCGAGACACGACACCCACGCGCTTTTGTTGACGCTGCAAGTGCTGCACCAATGCGACAAGCACAGGCGTTTTTCCGGTACCACCGATATTGATATTCCCCACGACGACGACGGGCACCGCCAAACGCGTGCGAGTGCTTTCAGCGTGTTGGCGACGGCGTCGGGCAAGCAAGGTAAAAAGCCAAGCCAAGGGCGCCAGCCCTATCAAGATGCCCGGCGATGCGGCATACCAGCGTTTTTCGATCTGCGCTTGCAGGCTCATTCGCTCGATCTGGACTAGTCCTCTTTATCTGGCGTGCGGGTGGTCAGGCTCAAATTAACAAAGCCCATTTGCCCAGCCAGGTCCATGACCGTGATGATGGCTTGGTAATCGGCATCGGCATCACCCGTGATGATAAAAGGCAGACCCGTATTGCCTTCGGAGACGCGATCGATAGCGGCACGCAAGGTCGCGGCTTGCGTATTCACCAGAACCTGACCATTGAGCGTGTATCCGCCATTGGCGTCCACCACCACTTCAATTTGCTGCTTCTCCAGCTCTGGAGGATTGCCTTCAGCCTCTGGCAAATTAATTTCCAGATGGCTTTCTTTCGTAAACGTCGTGGACACCATAAAAAAGATCAACAGCAAAAAAACCACGTCGATCAATGGTGTCAGGTTGACGCCCTCTTCCGCTGCTACCTGTCGTTTAAACTTCATTCAGATCACGCGCTTTTCAGGTCGACTCGACGCTCATTGTGCAACGCATCAACAAGCTTAACGGCTTCCTGCTCCATGGTAACCACGAGGGAGTCGACACGGCGTACGTAAAAGCGATGGGCAATCATCGCCGGGATCGCGACCGTCAAACCGGCTGCCGTCGTGATTAAGGCCTCAGAAATCCCCCCAGCGAGCACCACGGCATTCCCTGCGCCATGCAGGTTAAGTGAGGTGAAGACTTTGATCATGCCGATCACCGTACCCAGCAAGCCCAAGAGCGGTGCAATCGCAGCAATGGTACCCAAGGCGCCCAAGAAGCGTTCTAGTTCGTGCACCACCTGGCTGGCGGCTTCTTCAATACTATCGCGCATCACATCGCGCCCATGACGGCTGTTGCTCAAGCCCGCCGCAAGAATGCGACCCAGTTGGGAGGAGCGTCGCAGTTCTTTCAGGCGTTCGGTATCCAGCTCGTTGTTTTGCAGCCAGGCCCAGACTTGCCCAAGTTGGTGTTTTGGAGCGATTTTTTCTGGGTTCAATGTCCAATAGCGCTCCACGGAAATCGCAATGACAGCGATGGAACACAGAATAATAGGCAACATCAACCAGCCACCTGAGGCCACAATTTGAAACACGCGCGCTTACTCCTGATAGTCGTATTTATTCTTCGGCCCCTTCGGAGCCGCGGCTATCATACCGTATTGGCGTAGTCTCGCAGAACCCTTCGGTGTGATACCAGGCTCGCAAATTTGCACAGCGTTCTGCGCGAGCGCGCCATTGCCCGTGTTCCAGCGTAAATTCGATACCCCCGTGATGGGCGGTATGCCACACATGGCTGTTAACCTCTCGATAGCGCTGCACAACATCCTCTGCGGGGTGACGGTACCGATTATTGTGACCGGCACTGAACACAACATGTGTTGGCCTGAGCTGCCTCACAAATGCCGCCGATGAAGAGGTACGGCTGCCGTGGTGCGGCGCGATCAGCAGATCCACCGACTGTGGCAAGGTACCCGCTCGAAGCAGTGCCTGCTCCACCTCGCGTTCGATGTCCCCCGCCAGTACGATCACCCGATTTTTATACTTCAGCACCAACACACAGGAGCGATTGTTTGCGTCCTCAGCATCGTAATCCGCAGGGGGCCAAAGTATGTCGATTTCCAGCCCTTGCATCATGGGCAATGTGCTTTCCTGAGTACAGGGTATGGCACCCAGCGCAGCCAGTTCCTCCGCTTCGCCACTGTAAACCGACACATTGCCATAACGATGAAGAAGGCTTTCGGCATCACCTGCGTGATCGTTGTCCGCATGACTCAACACCAGCCCGATCAAAGCCCCACTCACATAGGTATCGAGATACGGCATCACTACGTTCGCCGCCATGGAAAACTTTGACGAATACTGCGCGCCCACGTCGTAAACCAGGGTCTCACCAGGCGAGCTCACGACTACCGACAAACCCTGCCCTACATCCATCACGGTAATTCGAAATTCGGGGCTGGGTCGCGCCACCGCGTTTGTCAGAATCAGGAAAAAGAGACTTCCGCCAAGGACACCGAGTGCACGCGACCGGGTGCGCGCCATAAGCCAAAACGATCCGAGCAGGAGAAGTACGTCGCGGGGCAAAACACGAAGATGTAATAACAACAGCGATTGCGGCAGGACCTGCTCCATTTGCTCCTGTACGACAAAGAGCACATCAAAGCCGAGCGCGGCAAGGGCCCAAAACGGTGCCGACAGACTGCTTGATACCAGACTTACACACAAAGCGATCAACAACATCGGCAATATAACGAGCCCGACAAGGGGTACCGCAAGCAAGTTAAACAGTGGCGCCGACGTCGCTACGGGTAAATGCAGGAAAGCCTGCAGCGGTAAGAGCGCCACCCAGACCACCCACTGCGCTCGCAACACACTGGCAAATCGGTGCCAGGGCGCTCTGCGACTTTCATAGCGCCCGGAAAACGCGAGTAAGAGCGCTGCGACTGCGGCAAAGCTCAATACAAAACCGGGTTGGGTGGCTTGTATTGGGTTCACAAGGACGAACAGGCTTGCCAACCACAGCAGCCAGGTCAGCGCCTGCACCCTGCGCCCGAGTTGAAATAACAGCATCATGCCGCCCAATGCCAGCGCGGCACGCTGCGTTGGCACTGACAGCCCGGCAAGCGCTGCATACGCACCCGCACAGGTTAGGGTCCCGATGACGATGAACCACTGCGGCCATTCTGGCCGCATAACCATGCCTAAAGGGGTAAAGCACCGTTTACACACAGCAAAGGCCAACGCTGCGAGCATGCCGACATGTAAACCCGAAATGGCCATGAGGTGCACCGTCCCACTTAACCGAAAGGTCTGCCATTGCTCGGGGGTGATCGCGCGCTTGTCCCCGAGCAGTAACGCTTTGAACAGAGCACGCCATCGCGTTGTTGCCGCGACGGTATCAATATGATCAGAAAGTCGTTGCCGTACACCTGCGAATATGGCTTTGTCCGAATCTGGGCAGGCAACCGCCTCTTTGACGTACCCGCTGGCGACAACGCCCCTCGACAAAAGCCAGGCTTGATAATCAAAGCCACCGCGGTTACTCAACCCTCTGGGTCTGCGCAGTCGGACTTGAAAGCGCCAGCATTGACCCGGCCGTAATGCAGCCCCTTCAGTATCCCCCTGCCCTCGCCAACTGAGACGCACGCGCCCTGCCTGTTCGCGTGCGGCATTCTGAACTTCATGATTCTTTATGATCCCGCGCACGTAAAATCGGTGCAGCCGAGCATCTTGCTCGATCAAACTGTCGATATACCCCACGAGTTCCAGGTCCCGACCTTCCCACGACGGAGGTAATTGCGTCTCTAGCGTAGACGCCAAGCGCCATGTGGACACCGCAAAGGCCAATAACACCAGGGTGGTCAGTAAGGCGGCACGCCAGGCAACATGATGGCCACACTGGAGCACGGACCACCGCCTCACTCCCGGTCGCGCATCGATCAAGCGGAAATGTTCGCAGACCACTGCGTGGCAGGAGATCAGTACAGCAGCAAAAACAAGGCAGATTAACGCACTGGGCTGGAGCGGGATCGGAAGCAGAGGCAACAAAAGCGCGGCGAGCAACAGCGCCGCAAAGTCATTTGACGTCATAGCCGATCCCTGGCTTCAATCGTTCAGTATCGCGCGGGCGCGCACTCATCACCCCTTGTGATCCGAGGGCAAGGCCCCATTCAACTTAATGAGAACACGCTATAGTGATTGTATAACGCCGCCTTATGCCCCACGCGCATTAAGGCTAACCCACCCTGTGCGTGCTAGCCAGCCCTAGACGAAATCGGCATAATAGCGCGACTTTTTTCCGTGTGATTTTGAATAAATGCCCAGGAAGTTTTTCAAACGCTGGATGCCGGACCCTCGCCACATCCGTGGCCACCGCGCTCTTGCCTTCCTCGGAAGTCTATTGCACGACCCGAACCTGTTTCATTTGAACAGGCACTCAGTCTCCGTGGCGTTCTTCGCTGGGCTTTTTATCGCGTTTTTACCTGTCCCTGGGCAGATTCCGCTGGCAGCACTGGCCGCGCTCAAACTACGCTGCAATCTGCCACTCACCATCGCGCTGATCTGGGTCAGTAACCCGCTGACATTTCCGTTTATTTTTATATGGAATATAAAATCGGGACGAACCTGCTCATGCTGCAGGAAACGCGCTTTTACTTTGAGCTGAGTTGGGATTGGTTCTTCCACGAGATGCCCAAGTACTGGCTGCCACTGTTTACGGGGGCGATGATCACCAGCTTGTTTTGCGGTTGTACCGGCTACTTATCGGTGCAGTGGTTTTGGCGATGGCACGTACTACAACGTTGGCGTCAACGCCGCCACCGCAAGTAGCCTTATTCGTAACGCAAAACGTCGGCTGGCTGCAGTCGCGTTGCTCGCCATGCGGGATACAGCGTAGCAATAAAAACCAACACCATCGCCACGCCAACGACCGAAATCACATCCTCTAATCGCATTTCTGCGGGGATCGAGGTCAACGGATAAACATCCGAGTGCAAAAACTGCACACCGAGCAAGGCCTCGAGTAATTGCACCGCGGGCTCGATCACCCACACCAGTGCGCAGCCTAATGCCAGCCCGAGTGCCACGCCACCGGCACCAATAACCAGGCCCTGCGTGACGAAGATAAGCATAATTGCGCCCGAGCTCGCGCCCAAAGTACGCAGAATCGCAATACTGCCCTGCTTTTCCGTGACGACGAGAATGAGTGTCGACACCACATTGAACGCCGCAAGCGCCACAATCAGGCTCATCAAAAGCCCCACCATCGCTTTTGACATGCGAATAGCGTGATAGAGATTGCCATGCGTGCGCTGCCAGTTGTTCTGATAAAAAATGGGGCCTAATTCGTTGGCAATGTGCATTGCCCGCCACGGTGCCTCATCCAGCGCATCAAACTGCAAGCGCAAACCATCTACCTTGCCATGCAACTGCGCGGGCCGTAATGCATTCAAGCTATCTAATGCCGCAAGAACGAGGCTTTGGTCAAGTTCACTGCCACTGTCAACGTAACCGGCCAGGCGCAGGTAGTGAATCTGCGCAGCACTCCCCGCCCGAGTACCCGGCGCAACCACCATGATCTGACTGCCGGGCGTGATCCCGAGCTTCTCTGCAAGGTCTACCCCCATCAGAATGCTGCCAGGCTCAGCTTCAAGCGCGGCAAGCGCCTCCTGCGACGCGTATTCGGCAATACGTGAGACGCGCTGCTCTGCCTGCACATCAATCCCGTAAATCAACGCCGCCTCGGTGCGTTGTCGATATGCCAGCAGCGCATGAATCTGAACAAAAGGCGCGGCACCACTCACACCCTCACGCGTGCTCAATTCCGTTGCGAGTGTCTCCCAATCCGCCATACCTCCTGCCTGATAGAGGCTCGCCTGGGGCAGCAATCCTAGAATGCGTTCACGCAATTCTCGCTCGAAGCCATTCATCACGGACAGCACCAGCACCAAGAGGGAAATACCGACAATGAGCCCGGCCATCGACACTGACGATAGAAAAGACAGCAACCCACTTTTGCGCGACGCTCGGGTATAGCGAAATCCAATTTCTATAGGCAAGGGGTTCATGACAGCGTGCTCAGCATCCCGTCTTCCAATACACACACACGGTCAAGCGCTCGAGCCATATGCTCGTCATGTGTCACCACAACGAAACTGGTGTGGAACTCCGTCGCCAACTCGTTGATCAGTGCGTGGATATTCGCCGCATTGTGTTTATCAAGATTGCCCGTCGGTTCGTCGAGCAGTACACAGTCTGGCTGCGTCGCCAGAGCGCGCGCAATCGCCACGCGTTGACGCTCTCCGCCAGACAGCGCGGAAGGCTTGTGATCAGAACGGTGATCCACCCCGACGCGCTCCAACAGCAATTTCACTCGGGCCGTGCGCTTTGCCTCAGGCCAGCCACCAATGCGCAACGGCATCGCGACGTTTTCGAAAGCGCTGAATTCGGGCAGCAGATGATGAAACTGATACACGAAACCCAAAGAACGGTTCCGTACACGGCCGCGCTGATTGTCGTTCAACTGGGAAAAACGTTGCCCTTTGATCAACACTTCCCCTTGCGTTGGGGTATCCAACCCGCCGAGCACATTTAAGAGTGTCGATTTCCCGCTTCCAGACGCGCCGACGATGGCCAGGCGCTCGCCCGCCTCAACTCGCAAATTGACCTGTTTGAGTACCGGCACATCCCTGCCCCCTTCCACGTAGTGCTTGGCGAGGTCTCGACATTCAAGAATCGGTTCTGACATAGAATTCATTCAGCCTGTTATACGTTGTAGCGGATGGCTTCCGCAGGTTCCACGGTGGAGGCGCGATAGGCAGGATAAAGCGTGGCCAACAGTGCGGAGAGCACGGCACCGAGCGCGACGACTGCCGTGTCAGTCCACATCCACAGCGAGGGCAGCCGCGTAACAAAATACACACTGGGATCAAAAATTTGCAGGCCCAAATGCGTTTCCGCCGCGGCCATAATATCGGGCAGGTAGAGCGCAGCGGGTATCCCCGTCGCCAGCCCGAGCGAGATGCCCAACAGGGCCGTCGCCATACCTTGCGTGACAAAAATCCGCATGACTTGCCCCCGGGTCATGCCCATGGTGCGCAGCACGGCGATGTCACTGCGCTTTTCGGTCACCATCATGATCAAGCTTGTGACAATATTAAAAGCCGCGACCGCGATGATGATGCCAAGCAATAAACCTGTGACGGTTTTTTCAAGCTTCACCGCTTGGAACAGGCTGCCCTGCGTTTCACTCCAGTCAGTGACGTCCATCGCCTCACCAAGTGACGCTTGCAGTCGTGCCGCATCTCGTGGTGCATCATAGAGGCTCGGATACCGCAGGCGCAGCCCCGCCACCGTATCCCCCATCTGAAACAATCGCTGCGCATCCTGAAGATGGATCACACCGAGTGTCTGATCCACTTCCGCACCAACCTCAAAGAGCCCGACGACTTTAAATTGGCGCGTACGCGGGAACACGCCGGCGAAGGTAATCGACACCTTCGGCAAGGTGATGACCACCTCATCTCCCGTTTGCACGCCCATTGAGTAGGCAAGTAAACTGCCCAAAACGATGCCGAATTCACCGGGCGCCAAGTCTTCCAGGGCACCGCGTGTCATAAATTGTGATAGCGAAGATACCGAACGCTCATGTTCCGGCGACACCCCTTGAACCATGATGCCTTTCATGGCGCCGTTGTGGGACACCAGGGCATTGCCACCCACATACGGTGAAGCCGCTTCGATCTCCTCAGACGCGAGTATTTGCTCGCGCAGCGCTTCCCAATCCTCTAATCCACCGGCTTGGGTCACAAAGGCATGCGGAATAGCGCGCAAGAGTCGCTGCTTGAGCTCGTGGTCAAACCCGTTCATCACTGACAGGACTAGCACCAGCGCAAACACTCCCAGGGCCATCCCCCCGGTCGCAAACAGACTGATAAACGAGAGAAAGCCGCTTCCACGCTTGCTCCAGGTGTAGCGTAGGCCGATATAGTGTGGGGTGGAAAGAGGCATAAAACGTGGACGCAATGCGTTGGCCGAAAACGCGCAAGTCTACCCTATTTACCCTGTTCTGCCACCGGCTTGACGGCATCCGACTTGAGTTTCGGGCAAAAGCTATCCATAGTTAAGTCACGGCTACCACACAACAACGAGCATTATGGACAGCGCCCCGACCTCGCGTGACAAACGCGACACCTTCCGCATCGATGAAGACCTGCACTTTGAGTTTCGTCCCGTCACCAGTAGCGATGTCGAGCACACCCTGATCAGTGAAGCTTTTGAAGACAACGATGACTCACTGCGACTGATCAATCAGCTTTCGCGCCTGGACAAGGACGCGAGTCAAAGCTTGAAGATTCTGACGGATAAAAACCGCTTACTCGGCGATTACCTGAACACCCTCAACGCGAAAATCGACACCCTCGCGCGTCATATCGCGTTCAATTCAGAGCAGAGCCTACGCAACCGCCCGAAGACGCGTATCAGCCTAAGTGAAGATGGCATCGGCTTTATATGCAACCGCTCCTTTTATAAGGACAGTTTCCTTGCGGTTCGCCTGATCTTTTTGCCGAACTACGCGATGGCTGAAGCCTATGCGCAAGTTGTGCGCTGCGTCCAAAAAGAGGACAAATATCAGGTTGCAGCGAGGTTTCATCAAATTTACGATAAAGACAGACAAATCATTTCGCGCCAGGTTTTGAAAGCCCAGGTTAGAGACCGCCGCAAGAAACAGGATTCCACCGTATGAGGCCCGCTATGCAACTCGCTCACTTCCATCGTCACTCACTCGCTCCACTTGCGCGCAGTTTTTCGGTGTGTGCCGTACTCATTGCAGCCATACTCGGTGGCGGGCACAGTATCGCAGAGCAGGTACGTATCCCGGTCGGTGAACAAAACGACGCCGTGAGCACGAAGCCTGCGAAAGGCAGCTCAAAGGCGCAAGTTGAAGCACAATTTGGTAGCCCCGAAAGCCGTCGAGGTCCAGTAGGGGATCCTCCGATCCACTATTGGGACTACAAAGACTTCACTGTGTATTTCGAGGGCGATTACGTCATTCACAGCGTCTCGAAATTCAAATCCAATACTGCGGTCCACTCCCAATAATTTGAGACCGCCCTGTCATATTGCTGGCCCATTCGATTAGGTATACTCTGATCAGCATGAGTGGGTCACTCTGAGTTCGACCTGTCCGCGACGCCAAGTCCGCAATAGCGCCCAGTCCCCACTTCAAGCCCCCCTCGCTATAACAAAATTACTCTGTTGATGCTCACAGCTGGTCACACAAAGTGTGCTGCAGGACGAGCGTCAAAATAAAATAATTGTTGATAGAGGAGATCGACAATGCGACAACACGCGATTATTGCAGGCCTACTGCTTTTCTGTGCTGGCGGCACATTGGCTCAAGACTCAGGCAAGCTCGATGCCGACACCGCCGCTAAAACTCACCTGGACACCAAGGTCTACTCCCCTTACGCCAACCGCGCCTACCCGACCCGCCCCTATTTTGGCGACACCCACCTGCATACCGGGTTCTCCATGGATGCAGGTGCCTTCGGCGCGAAACTGACTCCACGCGACGCGTACCGCTTTGCGCGTGGTGAACAGGTGCAGGCCTCGAGTAACCAACCGGTCAAACTCTCCCGGCCTTTAGACTTTCTCGTCGTTGCCGACCACTCAGACAATATGGGCATGTTTCCGGATCTCTACGCCGGGAAACCTAACGTGCTTGCCGACCCGACAGGGAAAAAATGGTACGACATGATTCAAAATGGTCAGGGTGCGGCCGCAGCACTCGACTTGATCAGCAAGTTCTCGCAGGGTGATTTCCCCAAGGCACTGATGTACGCGCCGGGCACGGCGCCATATAAACGCGCCTGGCAAGAAACAATTGATGCCGCCGAAGAGTATAATGAGCCAGGGCGTTTTACGGCTTTTATCGGGTACGAATGGACTTCGCTCGACGCCGGCAACAATCTCCATCGAAATGTTATCTTCCGCGACAATGGTGACAAAGCCAGCCAGGTAGAACCCTTCACCGTTTACCCCCCGGCGGGCAGTAAAAACCCCGTTGACCTCTGGAAATGGATGCAAGCTTACGAAGACAAAACCGGAGGGCGTGTACTGGCAATCGCGCACAACGGCAATCTCAGCAACGGCACTATGTTCCCTGTCGACCGCGCATTCGGTAAAAAGCTGAACAAGGACTACGCTCGCCAGCGTGAAAAGTGGGAGCGTCTCTATGAGGCCACTCAAACCAAAGGCGATGGTGAGTCCCACCCTTATCTGTCCCCGAACGACGAGTTTGCGGATTTCGAAACCTGGGACAAAGGCAACCTTGATGCGAGCCAACCGAAAACCAACGACATGCTCGAGGGTGAATACGTACGAAGCGCGCTGAAAAATGGCCTCAAACTTGAAGATAAGCTCGGAACGAACCCCTACAAGTTTGGCCTGGTCGGCAGCAGCGATGCCCATACTGGCCTGGCCGCGCTCGCTGAAGACAACTTCTTCGGGAAAACCACACCGCAGGAGCCCAGCCCTGAACGCATCCATGGCGTGTTCGTCGATAACAAACAAACCGGTATCACGATCTACGACTGGGAAGTTGGAGCCGCAGGTTACGCCGCGGTCTGGGCCGAAGAGAATACCCGGGAATCCTTATGGGATGCGATGGAGCGTAAGGAAACTTACGCAACAACGGGACCGCGTATGGTTGTGCGCTTTTTCGGGGGCTGGGACTATGAAGAAAAAGATGCCCAATCTCGCAACCCCGCGATCGCAGGCTATGCCAAGGGCGTCCCTATGGGGGGAGACCTATATGCCAATAGCGATGGCAAAGCACCCCGCTTTATCGTCGCCGCATTAAGGGACCCCATCGGCGCTAATCTTGATCGCATCCAAATCGTGAAAGGCTGGCTCGACGCCAAAGGGAATACACAGGAGAAGGTCTACGACGTGGTGTGGAGTGATGATCGGCAGGTCGACGCCAATGGCAAGTTACCGGCCGTCGGAACTACCGTAGATGTCAAGAACGCGACGTGGACGAATACCATTGGTGCGCCTGAGCTGATCAGCTACTGGGAAGACCCGGACTTTGACCCAGAGTTGCGCGCCTTTTACTACGCGCGCGTCATCGAGATCCCAACGCCTCGCTGGACAGCTTACGATCAAACTCGCTTCGGTGTGACAGCACCCGAAGGCGCAAGGCTGACCATTCAGGAACGTGCCTACACCTCCCCTATCTGGTACAACCCGAACTAGCTTATGTCTGCCCCCCGGCACTCGTTGGGGGCAATCGCGTTTAAGGCGAAAACTCCCCTCAGCGCAACAGTATTCAGTGCATTGCTCGACGAGAAATATGGGAGATAGGGAAAGAAAGATGGGGTGACTGAAGGGACTTGAACCCTCGACGACCGGAATCACAATCCGGGGCTCTACCAACTGAGCTACAGTCACCATTGAACGCATCAACCTAGATCACAGGCTTGCCTGAGTAGCATAGCAGTCTGTGGAAAAGAGAGCGAATCGTTTGGTTGAGCACGACCCTGCATGGTCAGCCTCGGTCAGCGAGTGGCACGCCCGACAGGATTCGAACCTGTGACCGACGGCTTAGAAGGCCGTTGCTCTATCCAGCTGAGCTACGGGCGCTCGACTAGTCACTTAGGTATCACGAGATGGTCGGAGTGGAGGGATTCGAACCCCCGACACCCTGCTCCCAAAGCAGGTGCGCTACCAGGCTGCGCTACACTCCGCCAGATGAAACCGTGAGGCCCCCAAACGAGAGGCGTGCATCATACCCGCGAGTTTCACAGTCGTCAACGCCCAAACTCATGATTTTTATCATGAAAACTCAACACCCGGATGCCAGCATGACACGGGCATACCAAGGCGTTTTCATCCCTGCCCAGCTGTGGGAAAATGCCGCTTTTTCACCCTCCCCCGCGATAAACAGGATACCCTTGATGACTGCGACCCTTCTTGACGGCAAAGCATTGGCACAGAAAACCGAAGCGGAGCTGCAACAGCGCGTTGCTGCCCTAGCAGAAAAGAGTGGCGCAACCCCTATATTAGCCACCATTCTCGTTGGGGATGACCCCGCGTCCGCCACCTATGTGAAGATGAAAGGCAATGCCTGCCGACGCATTGGGATGGAATCCATTCAAGTCGAAATGTCGGGAGACACCAGCACCGAGCAACTGCTGGCGAAAATTCACGAGCTGAATGAGAACCCCGCGGTACACGGTATTTTGCTGCAGCACCCCGTTCCCCCTCAAATCGACGAGCGAGCCTGCTTTGATGCCATCGACCTGCGCAAAGACGTTGATGGTGTCACCTGTCTGGGCTTTGGCCGTATGGCGATGGGCGAAGAGGCTTACGGCTGTGCGACGCCAGCGGGCATTATGCGCTTACTTGAAGCCTATGATATTCCGCTGAGCGGCAAACATGCCGTAGTGGTCGGTCGCAGCCCTATTCTTGGGAAACCCATGGCCATGATGCTACTGAATGCGAATGCTACGGTGACCATTTGCCACTCCCGCACCGAAAACCTCCAAGCGCATATTCAACAGGCGGATATTGTCGTAGGTGCAGTCGGCAAGCCGGAGTTTATTAAAGCGGACTGGATCAAGCCTGGCGCGGTCGTTGTCGATGCGGGTTATCACCCAGGCGGCGTCGGTGATATCGAACTTGGCCCTTTGCACGAGAAAGCAAGCGCCTTAACGCCGGTGCCCGGGGGTGTGGGCCCAATGACCATTAACACGCTGATTTACCAGAGTGTGATGTCGGGCGAGCGCTCGCTCGGTTAATCCCCATGCGGCTCGATCGCTTTATCGCCAACAACAGCGCATTGAGCCGCTCCGATGTCAAGCGCGCACTGAAAGCCGGCGAGGTTGAAGTCAACAACACGCCGACCCGCGACGCGGGACAGCACATTGACGCCGAAGACACCGTCTTGCTTTCAGGCGCCATCGTCCGCCCCGTAATGCCGCGCTATTTAATGCTCAATAAACCGGCGGGCTACGAGAGCAGCACACGCAGTAGCGAGGCACCGTCCGTGCTTGACCTTATCGCGAGTGACTTACGAGACCAGGGCCCGCCACTGCAATTGGTCGGAAGACTAGACAAAGACACCACTGGTCTCTTGCTACTCACCGACGACGGGGATTGGAATCACCGTATCTGCTCTCCTCGGCGCGCATGCATGAAGTCCTACCTCATCGAACTGGCCGCGCCCGCCGAAGCGCATTACGCCGAGGCCTTAAAGCAAGGATTGATGCTCAAAGGCGATGCCCAGCCCACCGAACCTGCTCAGTACGAAATAATTACCGCGCAGCGGGTTATGCTCTCTATTCGTGAAGGGCGCTACCATCAGGTCAAAAGAATGTTTGCCGCCCTAGGCAACCGCGTCACGCACTTACACCGTTGTGCCATTGGTGAACTCGTGCTCGATGCCGAGCTGAATCCGGGAGACTATCGGCCGCTCACGGAGCTCGAAGTGGCCTTATTTCAATAAGCAGCGCTTTAGCTTTAGTGAGTCCCTCAATATACACTCAGCCTTCCCTCTTCCCCTGCAGTCGCGCGTAAGGGTTTCGTTAACGTCCATAGCCTCAACATCTGGCCTAACTTCATATAGAGAATACAGCTGTAACTGTTAGAATTGACTACTCGTTTAGTAGAACGCTCCAGCACTCAGACATCGGAATCAGAGTAATGTCGTCAGAAGGAATCACGCAGGACGCGTTGCGCAGCCCCAAACTCACACAGTTATTGAGCGCTCTAGGCGTATTACTGTTTAGTACACTCATCTCTGTTCCCTGCTTTGCTCACCCTAAGACCGATACGCTGCTGCTTGAAAACGGCGACACGTTGACGGGCGAAATCAAGGGGATGAGTGAGGGCCAAATGCGCCTCAGCACAGATTACTTAGATACGGTGCAAGTAGAATGGGAGCATGTACTTTCCGTCATCAGTGAATACCAATACGAAGTACGAACGCGAGACGGCACTCGCCACTACGGCTCGCTCGAAGCTGCCGAAGACAAAGGGACCTTGAGAATCAACAGCATCTACGGGCCTGTAGACCTCCCCGTGTTAGATGTTATCGAAATTCGTGTAATCGGAGGGACATTCAAAGACAAACTCGATTTAAAAATCAGCGCGGGTTTATCTCTGACTCAGGCCAGTGACAGCTTTCAATTTAATACCCAGACGACCATCAATTACGAAAATATCAGTGGGGTTACTGGATTTAACGGCCGTACCACGGTGTCGATCGTCGACGATGACGAGCAGGTCAGTAATCGCTACGCCCTTTCACGCCAAGCGTGGACGAAAAAAACCAATGTCATCCGCTGGATAAGCGGCACCTACGAAGACAATGACAGTCTCGGGTTGGACTACCGATTCAGTTTGGCCGTGGGGCTCGGTCGCGCGTTTATCGACCACCCTGGCTTTACCTTGCAGGGGGCTGTGGGCGTGCAAACGAACAATGAACTGACTGAGATTGACGGCGAGCAAGAAAGTATTGAAGGCGTTTTTGGCGTACGGGTTGCCGCGTGGCGTTTTAACACGCCAAAGCTGAGCTTGGAATTTGATTACTCGCTCTACCCAAGCATCACAGAAAGCAATCGCGTTCGAACCAGCTCAGATTTCAGCTTTAATTGGGAGCTCGTTAAAGACTTCTACTGGAACCTGAGTGCTTGGCGAACCTTTGATAATAGCAACCCCGAAGAGAATGACTCGGACTACGGGCTTACCACAGGACTGGCCTGGAAATATTAATCCGTTCCAGTCAAAAGCGAATGTACAATGTATAAAACCCGGCTCGAAAAAGTCGGAGTTTTTGCACTACCAAATGCCATTTCGCTTAAAAACAAAGGGAAAGCAGCCATAGATATCAACGCAAAGCGAAATATATCGTGTGCATTTAACAGTAGGTAGGCTCGTCTACCACCTGCTAAAATAGACCGATTGAGACCCCCTTTACAAGAAAGTGCTCACGAGCACGACTGACACCTCGCGCCACTATGGATATCAGCTCACTAATCGCCCAAGAACTCTCTCGCTTCATTCGCGAAAACCCACAAAGCCAAGTCCTTCTGATCGCTGACGAAGCGTTTGATACCAATGTGAGCCTGCCCACTGCACCGAACACCCTCTATGCCATAAGCAACCGAATTGATACGACCAACTCATTACTTAGTCAGGGCATCAATACCTGCTTTACAGATTTTCAGCTCGAGCCTGATATCCGTTTCGATGCGGTTTTTTATCGGGTATCGAAAGAGAAGTCGGTCACCCATCATTGCCTCAACCTGATCAACGTGCACGCCAAAGACAATGCCCCTTATGTGATAGGCGGTCGGAAAGACGAAGGCATTAAGACCTACTTCGACAAGTGCAGGAAAGATCTTGGGCACGAAGGTCATATTAAAAAGCTGGGCACGAATTATCTCGCTCAGTTAACGGTTAAAAGCGGACAGGAAAGCCTGCCTGATGACGCCTATGACGACGTCAGGGAAATTTCAAAGTGGGATTGGCGAAATCGAAGCTTCTCACTGTTCGGAAAACCCGGCTTATTCGGCTGGAAGAAAATCGATGCGGGCTCACTGTTTCTGCTCAAGGAGGTTGACTCCGCCTTGGAGGCCGATCGTCAACGCGGAGCCGAATCAGCGCTGGATCTGGGTTGCGGTGGGGGCCTGTTGACTTTGGCACTGGCTACATACGGTTTTCCCGAGTTGTTCGCAACAGACAATGGTGCTGCTGCGATGATCAGCAGTGAAGCCACCTTCAATCATAACGGCGTTGAGGTCACATTGTTTCCAGATGACTGCGCAGCCGAGTTTAGCCAACCTGTGGACATTATTCTCTGCAATCCGCCTTTCCATTCTGGCACATCCACTGATGCCTCACTGACCGAAAAATTTGCGCGTTGCTGCGCACGCCTGCTCAGTGAAAACGGCACCGCCTATTTTGTGGTCAACGCCTTCATCGGCATCGAAAAAGCACTCGTCCAAGCCGGGCTACACACACAGCAACTGGCAAATAATCGGCAATTCAAGGTCGTTGCGGCTAAACGGTCGCCATTCACTTAATCAACGTTCGTAGGCGCGTCGCACAAGGGGGATTCAGGTAGCGCGCCCGTCGCCCAGAACGCCTGAATGTCTCCCCAGTCACAGACATCGGATGCCAGCACCGCATGACCGATACCCGGTACGCGCTCCGCATAAGCGTGATCCAAGGCCTCGACCAGCTCCGTCGCCCAATACGCCGGCGTCACCGGGTCGAGCTCACCGGCCAACACCAAGCTTGGCTTTGCGCTGTAGGGCGCATCATGAATTTTTTCTACTGATGCGAATAACGGCGAGTTACAGGCATCCAGCTTCTCGAGCCGCTGCCAATCGATATCTAACGCGATGCTTCCACTGAAGGCATCGGCCACTGGCACTAAGGGAACCGTTTCATTGTCGTGACATTCTACCGATACAAAGGTCAATGTAGAAAACGCAGGATCAAAGGCACTGGTCACGAAATCTTCGAGCACCCAAAACAGCTTCTGCGCTGCGCGCAAATTTCTCGGCTCGCTAATACCGGCTTCGGACAACACCTCCACAGAAGCCGACCGAAGATCCAATGGTGAAGCGCCCTCTTCGGGCCACGAAAACGACAGTGCTTCGTAATACCAATTCAGCAACTGCTCGTTGTACAAAATGGAAAAATGGAGGCTCGCCAACCGGTCCGGGTTCAACAAAAAAGTGACCTTCCCACTGCCATCCCAGCGCTCCAACACGAATTGCAAAGGTCTTTTTCTCAAGGCCTCTGCAAACCGCTGATACTGCCGTGAATAATCGCCACCGGCCGTGTCGGCATAATAGCGCTGATGGATATCAAAACTTTCATAGAGCAATCGCGGCCATTCATCGCTGCGCCCTTTAGCAAAAGGGTATACAGAGTCCAATAGTAGCGTTTTGACAGCGGGCGTGTCCGCAGCGGCGAGTGCCACACGCGTGCCATAAGAGGTACCCCATAAATGATACCCGGTGTAGCCAAGCTCTCGCATTAACACGACCAAATCCGACACATTTTTCGCGGTCGAGTACTGTGCGGTAGAATCCGAACCTTCCGGCACGGTGCGTCGAGCATATTCCTGAAGGCACGTTTCCAGCGGCATTTTAAGTTGTGCCGTTTCGTCCTCTACACTTAGGTTTTCTGCGGCGATCTGCAACGCTCGCTGTTCATAGGGCTTACAGCGCCAAAAATCACTGGCTCCGGCCGTACCGCGAGCATCGTAGAGAATGAGATCGAACTCAAGTTCTGACTGTTGGTACCACTCGCGCCAGAAGGCAACGCTTTCTGCGGAGGTTTGGCCACCCTGCCCCGGGCCACCCGCGATGACAACCACCGCTTCACGACTATGTCCTCGCAAGCCGTCATAAAGTCGGGTCACAGGCAAAGTACGTCCATCCACCGTAAGTCGGAAACACTGGGCGCGAACGCTCAAGCCCCAAGAAAAATAGCCACAGGCCTGCTTTAACAGTGGGCCCGGCGACGTGCTTGGCGGTGCCTGGGTATCGCAGGCGGCAAGCAGGACGAATGCCATCACCCCAAACCAACGGGGCCTCATTCCCGGCTCTCCCACTGTGTTTCAATGTCCTGATGCAAAGCGAGAAACGCCGAACTCTGGAACAGTACCCCAGTATCTGGCCATAGCCGGTATTGCCTGCGGACGGCGGCGTAGTCAAATTCAAGCGCGAAGGCGTGCAAGTACAGGCGATCTGAGGCCTCACCGCCATAGCGCTCATCCCCCACGATAGGCATGCCGAGCGCGCGCATGGCGACGCGCAGTTGATGGGTTTTACCGGTTCGGGGAAATAACAGGCAAGCTCGGTATCGATCACCGAGCGACCAGGAAAGAAAGTCGGTTACCGCCGGGTTCGCCTGTGTTTTACTCAAGGCCCAGTTTCCACCGCGGCTTTTATACATATCACCGCGCACGCGGCCCTGCTTTTTAAGCGGTTTTGCACCTGCCCGACAGCGCGTCACGGCAAGATAGCCTTTACGGATCAATCGTTGTTGGAACAACTGACTGAGCGCGCGATTGCTTTCTTCATGTGCAGCAACCAGCAGCAATCCACTGGTCGGCTGGTCTAAACGGTGACAGGGGTGGGCTTGAGCGACGCCCTGTTGTGTTCGAAAGAGCGAAATAAACCCACTGGCGCCCGGCCCATCATTTACTGGGATGCCCGCCGGTTTGGCGAGCACCCAATAGTCGTCAGAGGCGGATACAATCAAAACAGTTTTTTCAGATCCTTAAGTTTTTTCTCTGGATCTTCGCCAAGTTGGTCCTCGAGCTGCGATTCCAACTCTGCTTTTTTCTTGTCGATTTCTTCGCCGTATCTCGCCTCAAGCTCTTCTTTAGCCAAAGCGGTCAACTCGTTTTCAACACGTTTTTTTGCGGCTTCGACCAATGGTCGTGCGATTTCACGTGCCAACTGCTCGGGTGTTAAGCCTGCGTCTGCGGAGCCGAGATTGCTGCGTTCGATTTTTGGAAGGTTGAGGCTTCGTGAACCATAGTTCTCGGTCACAAAGTTCACGCTGTTATCGATGAAATTCAATTTTTTCACAGCGAGTAAGATTTCCGGGGCTGCGCTTTCCTGTACAGGCGCCTCCTCTTGCGTTTCGCTCTTTGGCAACTTGCTTAACAGCGTTTGAAGGTTGGTGGTCGTGCCCTTTTGTTCTGCCGTAATGGCGACACCTGAGATGGTCAGCTCATCAATCACCACGACGTCGTTGCGCACACTGCCCGGATCAATGTCGAGACGAACGGTGTCAAATTGTGCCAGTGTCGGCGCACTGAAGCCTGGGTAATTCTTGATCGAAAAATCACCGAGTTCACCAGCACCATCCATCAATTTAATATCGACCCGACCTAGCGTCACAGGCGTCTGTAAGGTTTCCGAGCCCACATCTTCGACCACGCCTTGCACAATGCTGTTGAGGTTCGAAAGTAGGTACCACAGGGCAATTGCCACTATCAGAACCAGGACCCCTATTATGGACAGGCCTATCTTGACCGCTTTCATGTCTATCTCCTTGATGGTTACAAAGCTGGCCGCGCATGGGCGCTGCCGCTGATCGGTTTTGGCCTGCGCAGAGTATCATAGCGAAGTGACGCGCGCAGCCTGAACGCTTGCTTGCGCTCTGTTACACTTCACGCCAAGCGCAGACCCCAGACTCATAGCGCCAACGCAGCGGACCCTCGACGGCCCGCGCAACAACATTCAACGACGAGACTCTTTCCATGCTGCACGAGTACACCCTGTTCAGCCTCAGCCTACTAGCGATTCTCTTCACCACTATTGTGGGCGGGCTCGCCATTGTGGTGCTGTATTTTTATATTCGCGATGTGACCCAAACGCAACATGCGATTCGTCGGAATTACCCGGTCATCGGCCGCTTTCGGAATGTGTTCGAACACTTGGGGACCTTTTTCCGGCAGTATTTCTACGCGATGGATCGAGAAGAGCTGCCCTTTAACCGGGCACAGCGCGTCTGGGTTTACCGCGCTGCCAAAAACCTCTCGCTCAGCAACGCCTTTGGTTCCACCCATGATTTGCGGCAGCCCAACACACCCGTATTTCTCAATGCCCCCTACCCCATGCTCGAAGACGAGTGTGTCGAAGCCCGCCCGCCCTTAATCGGGCCCCACTGTGCGCAACCTTATCAACCCGGCTCGTTCTTTAATATATCCGGTATGAGCTACGGCGCGCTGTCACATGTAGCGGTTACCGCCCTATCTCAGGGGGCAGCACGAGCAAAATGTTGGTTTAACACCGGTGAAGGCGGACTCTCACCCTATCATTTGAAGGGCGATTGCGATGTGGTTTTTCAAATCGGCACCGCCTATTACGGCGTCCGTGATGACCAGGGCCGGCTCGATTTTGACAAGTTGAGCGCTTTGGCCGAGCGCCCGCAAGTAAAGATGTTTGAAATCAAACTGAGCCAGGGGGCCAAGCCCGGCAAAGGCGGTATTTTGCCCGCTGACAAAGTGAAAGGCGAAATTGCCAGTATTCGGGGTATACCGGAGGGACAAGCCTCGGTTAGCCCCAACCGCCATCGAGGCATCAACGACGATGCGGCCCTCTTGAACTTAATAGGCCAAGTGAAAGCGAGTACCGGTAAGCCTGTGGGTATCAAGTTTGTCTTGGGCGATGAACAATGGATTCGCGGCCTGTGTGCCCGCATTGCGTCAAGCCCGGTCGAGATGCGGCCTGACTTTATTACCTTGGACGGTGCCGAAGGCGGTACCGGCGCGGCGCCTCAACCTCTGATGGATTTTGTTGGTCTCCCTTTGCACGTTAGCCTGCCGATGGTGGCTTCCGCCCTGCGCGATCACCAACTCAATGAGGACATCCGCCTCATTTGCTCCGGCAAGCTTATTGCGCCGTCTGCCGTCGCGTGGGCGCTATGCAGCGGTGCCGACTTCGTGGTCTCTGCTCGCGGCTTCATGTTTGCGCTGGGCTGCATTCAGGCCATGCAGTGCAACAAAAACACCTGCCCAACCGGCATTACCACACATGAGGCGAAGCTGCAGAAAGGCCTCGACCCCACTTACAAGTCAGTACGGGTCGCACACTACCACGACAATATTGTGAAAAGTGTGGAAATGATTGCGCATTCCTGTGGTCTACAGAATGCCTATGCTTTTTCTCGTGACAATGTAAAAATTCTATCAACTCAAACACATCAATAGAAAGAGGTTTGCTACACATGCCCTTTGCACTGAGACGTCGACTGATTACTGGCGCCTTAATCTTCATTAGCCCCTTCGCCGTGGCGCAAATTACCTTTGGCCCTGCGCAAGAACGCGATGGAGGACAAGTTGAAATCCGCGACTTGAACTGGATGAACAATAATTTTCTCGATCAAGCTCGCCAGCGCGCCGAATATCTGCTTCGCCAAAAATACGGTGCGCAATTCCATCAGGATCGCGGCGACTTATCCCAGCTGCAACGTCTGATTGATAGTGATGCACTAGAAGACGCCGACAAACAAACCTTGCAATCATTAGGCGCGGTACTCGGTGATGTGTTCGTCAGCGAACACAAAGATTTAAACTGGAAGGTCTACGAAGACAACCAGGGGGCATCTCACGCCGTCTGCCTGGACAATACAGAGCATTGTATTTTCCCCATGACGATGTTGTCTCGAAGATTGGAAGCCGGTTTAGAACCGAATGTGACCAGCGTCTTTGAAAACGCCCTCGCCTCGATAAAACCCTATTTCCCAAAACTGCCTTATACGAGAGAAGGGTATTAAAACACAGCGCGCTTATAGCTTAATCAAATGAATGCCGCTTTGAACTTGTCATTTTTCCGTCACGGTTATTCCGTGATAATAATCCTGCTGATATAGTTAGCTTTCAACACGCAACAGGTACGATCGAAATGTCTGAGAAACAAAGCGGCACCGTGAAGTGGTTCAATGAATCTAAAGGTTTTGGATTCATCAGCAGGGAAAATGGTGGCGACCTTTTCGTGCATTACAGCAACATTGCCGGCAGTGGCTTCAAAACCTTGAAGGAAGGTCAGCCGGTTACGTTCACGGAAGTGGAAGGCGCCAAAGGACCACAAGCAGAAAACGTTGAAGCCAGTTAATTTAAGGCTCAATAGTTTCTGAATTTTTCGCGCAAGGAGTGGCGAAAAAGTCGCTACCTCTCTTACGCGCGTAACAAAAATTTAGGAAAAAAGTCTTACGCGTAGTAGCCCTACCTAAGATTTTCATCCTATAATTTTTGTATGAAACGAACCTTATTCGTCACTGGCGGTTGTGTGGCGACAGCATTAGGGCTCGTCGGGATTTTTTTACCTCTCGTTCCGACAACGCCTTTCTTGTTGTTAGCGAGTTGGCTGTTTGCAAGGTCTTCTCCGCGCTTCCATCACTGGCTTCTCACGCATCGACTTTGTGGCCCTTTCTTGAGGCAATGGCAAAGTGGCGAGCCTTTGTCTACTCGACAAATATTCCGTATCTTGGCGGCAGTTTGGCTCGGCATGTTGGTGTCTGCCTATTTGCTGCAGCACCCACGCGCCTATTTGGGCTTCGCCTGTCTCGGTATCATAGCCACCGTTGGCCTGCTCTACACAAACCGGCTACGAACACTTCGCTATCACGCTCAGCACCTTGAACGATGAGGTTTATTCGCCTTTGGCGTAGCGCAGCAGAATTCGATCCACCCAGCGCGTAGGCAACACGCGCACAAGCACATGCATAACGTGAGTGGGTCGCGTTACGCGATATCTCAGGCGCGGCTTCGGAGTACTAAGAATATGCAACACACAACGGGCAACCGATTCAGGCTCCAGTGTGTGGCTTGAGGCGGGGCCAGGTTTACTCAGGCGTTCCAGCGCAGCGCTATAACGCCAGCCGTGCCGACTTCGTTCAAAATCGACGTTTTTCTCAAGTGCAGCCAGTGCATTCTGCCGGAATTGAGAGCGAATCGGCCCCGGTTCAATCAGGTGCACCTGCACCGGTGAATCGCTTAACTCCATTCTCAGGGTGTGGCTCAGGCCTTCCAGCGCAAATTTACTTGCCACATAGGCCCCTCGGATCGGCATGCCGATAAACCCAAGGATGGAGCTGTTTTGAATAATATGTGCCCGCTCCTGTTTTAGCAGAGCGGGCAAAAGGGCCACAGTAAGTTCGTGAGTACCAAAGAGGTTCACCTCAAATTGCTGGCGTAAAACCTCTCGCTCAAGATCCTCTACTGCGCCCGGCTGGCCATAGGCCGCATTGTTGAAAATCGCGATGAGGCGCCCCTCAGCAAGACGCTCCACTTGGCGCGCAGCCGCTTGCACAGAAGAAGATACGGCCAAATCCATAAGCAGCACATGGCCGTGCTCTCCAAGTTGTATCCCTTCGGCATCTTCCGCCCGGCGCACTGTCGCGATAACAGCATATCCGTGTTCTGCGAGCACTTCTGCCGTCGTTCGGCCTATACCACTGGAGCAGCCGGTGACCAGAACGACCTTCGGCTTATCAATGTCTTCGTTCATAATGTTGTTTCAAATACCAGACCTGTCTGGCGACCGCTTTTTGCAGGCGCGCTTCGCTAATGGTCGCCCCCTGCTTCAGATATTGAGGTGGCGGCGCCCGATTTTCTTCGACGCGGTAGACCTCAGGCGCCAACATTTCACCTTCTGCCAAGATCAGCCCAAGCAGCGTAGACACGGGCAAGCTCTGCTTGCTCTCCACCTGCTGCATTTGAAAATCTCTGCGTTGACTGACACCGAAACCCGCATCCCAGACTTGATGCAAATTACTGATGCACACACCTTGTTGATGCTGCAAACAATAGAGATTTCCCCCGCGATCGTGACTGCAATCCTCGCGAACTAAGGCCGTAGTATGTAAGGGCTGATGGGCGTCCTCTAAGAGGTGTATGGCAAAGGCCAGCGTGATCGCCTCCTGCTCGGCACTCAGATTGGGTTCGCCCAATGCCGCGTGCAGCGCAAGAAAGGCCGCTTCTAGTTGCCCCTTGTCTTCCAGGTGACAACGTTCAGGAGAGACATCTCGAAAATAAAAGGCATTCTGGTAGTGCCAGGTCGCGCTGTGGCGAGACTGAAACGCGCGCAACGCGACAGGCACCTGCCCCTTATACACCTCTTTAATAGGCTCACCTCGAACAGAGTCCACCCAGGGTGAAAGGTCGCGGAAGCCGAGACCAGCCTGTGGCATCGCCTCAACAAGCGCCTCATAATAGGCCATTTCTTCCGGGCTCAACTGAAGCTGAACGACATCGGCGATATTGGCATGAACGTGTCGGGACCACGCGTGCGCATTGGCAACAAGTACCAATAGGGCGCAACAGGCGCCGACAAAGACGAAAGCTCGCTTTAACCCGTTAGGCTTTGCGATGTTTTTTAACGATATCATAGGCGCGCTGGATCTCCTGCGAGCGTTCCGTGGCCAGCTTGACCATGTCTTCCGGCACGCCCTGCCCGGCCAGTTTGTCCGGGTGATTTTCGCTCATCAATCGACGGTAAGCTTTCTTGATTTCAGCATCACTCATTTGTGGAGAAGCCCCCAAGGCCTCATACGCAAGCGCAAGCGCATTCGGGCTACTCTCTTCTCCGCCGCCATAGCCGTGGGATTGACGATAGTAGGAATACCCGCTGCTCTGTGACTGCTGACGGTCGCGAAAGGCCATTTGCGCCCGTACCATACCAATGAGCTGGTTGAATACAAACCGAGGGAAGCCAAGTTGGTCTGCGACCTGTGACAGCACGCGCTCCTCTTCCGGGTGCAAGCTGTTATCCGCCAGGGCGAGCGTAATCAGGTAACTTAAATAAATGCGCTTGAAATCGGTTCGGCGGCCACACACGGCTTTGAAGGAGCGCAATGCGCTTTCCAGGTCAAAGTCATCGGCCTTGCCTTTTTGAAACAGCGCAATCGCTTCGTCTCGTTGCGCGCTGCTCAAACCCATTCGGCGAATCAGCTCTTCGGTGCTCTCGACTTCTTCGGGCGACACTCGCCCATCCGCTTTTGCCAAATGCCCGAGCACGGGAAACAGTGCGTCAAAAAAAGCGCGCTCCACTTCTCCGCGCTGGCGTGGATCCATGTCACCGCGCACACTGAACACGCCCTGACTGAAAAAATAGCCGGCCACGCCCCCAAGCAGCGCGCCCAATGGGCCCATACTCAAAAGGCCGAGTAAGCCTCCTATGACAGCTCCAACCATCGGTTTATCTCAAGCTCCTATTCATACGAATGACGCCCATGATACACGACAGGACTGAAAGGCACAGTGACACGCTTATTCTCGTTCAGACCGGTCTCTGTGCAATTCAGCGAGCAAGGCCTTAATCTCACTCAGCTCTTTTCGTACTTCCAGCAACTCATCGTGGTTCTGCGAGGCCTGCTGCTCCGCGGCGCCCTTATGTTCACTCTCCATCACGCTGACGACGATACCAATCACCATATTCAGAAACGCAAACGCCGTGAGAAAAATAAAGGTCAAAAAATAGGCCCAGCTAAGCGGGTAGACCTTCATGGTTTCATACATGACGTCGGTCCAGTCCTCAAAGGTCATCACGCGGAAGAGAGTGAGTAGGCTGATCGCGATGTCCCCCCAAAGGGCCGAATTGACACTCGCAAAAAAGGTACTGCCAATGGCAGCATAAATGTAGAAGATGATGAACATCATCAAGGCTACGTAACCCAGCTGCGGCAAGGCTTTCAGCAATGAATTCAGCAGCATGCGCAACTCGGGGATGATGCTCACCATGCGCAACACCCTGAATATTCTCACCAGTCGCCCGATCAGGGCCATCTCGCTGTCTTCGATCGGAATCAGGCTGACCACGACGATGAGCGTGTCAAAAACGTTCCACCCCTTTTTAAAAAAATCACGCTTGTTCGGATCTCCGAGGAAACGAATCGTAATCTCTACTAAAAAGATGAGAGTGATGGCCCAGTCGAGCACCAACACAATTTGAGACACAATGGGCGGAATATCGTAGGTTTTGACCCCGATGACCACAGCGGAAAAAATAATGACGCCAATGACAAAGCCTTCAAAGATTTTGTTTGAGCGCAAACGCTCAAACCGTTGCTCAATCGAGGCAAAATTCATAGGGATAATCTCGTAAAGAGTGGAATCGGGCGATCACAGACGTGATCGCCGCCGACGTAAAAATGGGGGGAATATTTCTGTGATCAAGGGGCTCAAGCGCGACGCCAGGTGGTGCCATCCTTGCTGTCTTCCAACACGATGCCGCGACCCTGTAGACTCTTGCGAATCTCGTCCGCGCGCGCATAGTTTTTATCCAGCTTAGCCTGAATACGCTCTTGTACCAAGGCATCTACCTCTGCATCATCCTCACCCTCTCCCTTAAACCAGGCTTCGGGGTCACTTTGCAGTAGTCCGAGCATTTTCCCGAGCGCAAGCAACTCAGCGCGCTGCTCTGGGCTCGCGGCCTCACCGGCACGATTCAGGCTTTTCGCAAGTGCATGTAACTCGCTGATCGCAAGCGCAGAATTGAGGTCGTCCATCAAGGCTTTAAACCCGGCCGATTCGCGTATGTCTACGGCCTGCTCGGGCAGCGCAGCGGTTTGGCGCAGCGCCGTGTACAAACCGTCCAACGACGCTTTACTTTGTTCAAGTAAGGCCGCAGAGAAGTCTAACTCGGAACGATAATGTGCGGAGAGCAAAGCGTAGCGAATAACTTCGCCGGGAAACTGCCCGAGTAAATCGCGCACCGTGCGAAAATTGCCGAGCGACTTGCTCATTTTTTCGCCATCAATATTGATGTAGCCGTTGTGCATCCAATACTTCACAAACTGTGCACCGCCATGGCTGCACTGACTTTGCGCGCGTTCGTTTTCATGATGAGGAAAAATCAGATCGCGCCCCCCTCCGTGAATATCGATACTGGGCCCAAGATGCTCGGCGATCATCGCAGAGCATTCCAAATGCCAACCGGGACGCCCTCGACCCCAATCGCTATCCCAGCCGGGCTCATCCTCCGCAGACGGTTTCCACAGCACAAAGTCACCGGCGTAGCGTTTGTACGGTGCCACTTCGACCCGCGCGCCATCAAGCATGTCTTCCAAACTGCGGTTTGACAGCGCACCGTAATCACTCATGCTTTTCACGTCGAAGAGTACATGCCCTTCGGCTTCGTAGGCATGCCCCTTCACAATCAGTTCGGCAATCATGCTTTGCATTGGGTGAATGTGGTCGGTTGCGCGTGGTGCCAGATCGGGTTCCGCTACACCAAGCGCCGCCATGTCGTCGATGTACGCTTGCGTAAATTCGGCGGTAATAGCGTCAATCTCCCGCCCCTGTTCCCGTGCGGCTTTCATGATTTTGTCGTCAATGTCGGTGATATTGCGCGCGTAGGTCACTTTCGGGTACAGGCTGCGCAAGACACGTGCGAGCAGATCGAACACCACCGCGGGCCGTGCATTCCCGATATGAACAAGGTTGTACACGGTAGGACCACAGACGTACATACGAATATGCGCCGGATCGATGGGTTCAAAAGCTTCTTTCTGGCGGGTCGCCGTGTTGTATAGGGTCAGTTCGCTCATGATAACAGCGCGTGCTCAGCCTTATTTGTTAAATGAATCTTTAAGTGAAATGGTCTGGTTAAACACCAGGTTCTCGGCGCGACTGTCGCGACAGAAATAGCCAATGCGCTCAAACTGATAGCCTGCTCCGACATCGGCATTGTTCAAACCAATCTCGCCCAGGCAATCCGGTACCACAGTCAAACTCTCTGGGTTGATGCTGTCGAGGAAGTGCTTGTCTCCCGCATCTGGTTCAGGGTCATTGAACAGCCGTTCATAGAGGCGCACTTCGAAGCGCGCGTGTTCGTGGGCCGCAACCCACTGGATCACGCCCTTCGGCTTGATGCCATCTTCCGGGTTTTCACCCAGCGTGCCTTCGATATACCGCGCTTTCACCAAGGCGATTTCCCCATCATCCCCTTTTACAACCTCATCCGCTTCGATCACATAGGCGCCACGCAAACGCACTCGTTTACCGAGCACCAAGCGCTTGTACTTTTTGTTGGCTTCCTCTCGGAAATCATCGCGATCGATATAGATTTCCCTACCGAAAGGCAATGTGCGATCCGGGAGGTCTTCGCGATTCGGTGAGCCCGGCACCGTCAGCGACTCCGTTTGCCCTTCGGGATAGTTTGTCAGTACCACTTTCAGTGGCGAGAGCACGCACATGGCACGCGGTGCATTTTTGTCCAAGTCATCGCGTATCGCGTGCTCCAGCATGCCGACATCCACCACGCCATCGGAACGGGTGACCCCGATCATTTCGCAGAATCGTCGCAGACTCGCCGGGGTGTAACCCCGTCGTCGAAAACCGGCAATGGTCGGCATACGCGGGTCATCCCAGCCGTCAACGAAGCCTTCATCCACCAACTGTTTGAGCTTGCGTTTTGACGTGATGGTGTAATTCAAGTTCAGGCGCCCGAACTCGTACTGGCGCGGCTTGGCCGGTACAGGCAGATTCTCGATGAACCAGTTATACAGCGGTTGATGGTCGGCAAACTCCAAGGTACACACGGAGTGCGTGATGCCTTCAATCGCATCACCCTGACCATGCGCAAAATCATAGGAAGGGTAGATACACCAGCGATCACCGGTTTGGTGATGATGCTGCTTGCGGATGCGGTACAGCACGGGGTCGCGCAAGTTGATATTGCCGCTGGCCATGTCAATCTTGGCGCGCAGGCTGCGTGAACCCTCTTCGCACTCCCCTGCCCGCATCGCTTCGAACAACGCAAGGTTCTCGTCGACGCTGCGCTCGCGATAAGGTGAGGGACGCCCCGGTTCAGTCAATGTGCCGCGATATTCTCGAGCCTCGTCTGCATTCAGATCGCAGACGTAAGCTTTACCTGCCCGAATCAGATGGAGGGCCCACTCATAGAGCGTATCGAAATAATTGCTCGCGTAGCGTACCTCGCCAGCCCATTGGAAGCCGAGCCACTGAACGTCACGCTTGATGGCCTCGACGTACTCCATATCTTCCTTGACGGGATTGGTGTCATCGAAGCGCAGGTGGCAGTCGCCTCCAAAGGTTTCAGCAAGACCGAAATTCAAGCAAATCGATTTTGCATGACCAATGTGCAGGTAGCCATTTGGCTCTGGCGGGAAACGCGTCACGACCTTATTGACGCGCTTTTCTTCCAGATCTTTTTTAATGATCTGTTCAATGAAATTCAGGGGTTTGGCGGGCTCAGTCATAGTCTTGGTCAACGGCATTTTAATAGCGAAAGTGCTTTTGGCACTCCCGAAGAAACCGCGTATTATAGCGGCCTGTTGTCGCCCGCATAGGGTCACGCACTACATTCATGACAAACGGAATAAAAAATGATCACCTTTCACACAAACTTTGGCGATATCACGATCGAACTGGATTTTGACAAGGCGCCGGTGACTGCTGCGAACTTCAAACAATACGCCGAGGACGGCCACTACGACGGCACCATTTTCCACCGAGTGATAGATGGTTTCATGATTCAGGGCGGCGGCTTTGATATGGAAATGAACCAGAAAGAAACGCGCGAACCCATTGAAAACGAAGCGGACAACGGCCTGAAAAACACCGTCGGTACGCTGGCGATGGCGCGCACCATGGACCCCCATAGCGCGAGTGCGCAATTTTTCATCAACGTCAAAGACAATGACTTCCTGAACTTCCGCAGCAAGGACATGCAAGGCTGGGGCTACTGCGTCTTCGGTAAAGTGACCGATGGCATGGATGTAGTGAATAAAATCAAGGGCGTGGCCACCACCACGCGCAACGGTCACCAGGATGTGCCTGCCGAGCCCGTCATTATCGATAAAGTCTCCGTCGCGAGCTGATTTGTGGCGCTTTACTTTATTTCAGATCTGCATTTGAGCCCGTCTGTGCCAACCGTCACGGCGGGTTTCAAAGCCTTCCTTACCGAACTGACACCGCAAGACAGCCTGTACATCTTGGGCGACTTTTTTGACGCCTGGATTGGTGACGATGAAGATGCGCCTTACTACCGCAACATCATCGACGAGCTGCGTGCCTTAACAGAGCAAGGCATCGCCCTGTTTTTTCAGCATGGTAACCGGGATTTTCTCATTGGAGACCGCTTCGCCGAAGAAACCGGCGCCACCCTCCTCCCCGAGGAACATCTCGTAGAAGATCAAGGTCTGCGCGCGGTGGTACTGCACGGCGACAGCCTCTGTACGCGCGATCAAGAGTACATGGCTTTTCGAGCTCAAGCGCGTAACCCTCTGTTTCAGCAACAGATTCTATCTCTCCCGCTTGAACAACGTCGCGTCATGGCCGCTCAGCTTCGCGCACAGAGCAAACACATGAACAGCAACAAGGCGGAAGACATCATGGATGTCACGCCCGAAGAAGTCTCGGCTTTGTTTGAACGTCACGAGGTCGACACTGTGATTCACGGTCACACGCATCGACCTCAGCGACACCCTCACCCGCACGGCGAACGCATCGTACTCGGTGACTGGCACGACACGGGCTGGTACCTGAAAGCCACCGACGAAACGCTAGAACTCGTCGAATTCCCGCTCTGACGCCCCTGAGCCCGCGCCACGTGGGCCTTGGGTAACCACCGCACCAAAATCGCTGGCGCCTTTCGCTTTTTTACAATACATTTAGCGCTGCATGTGAAGAGCCGCACACCTCACAGGCCACAAAGCATGCGTTAATAGCCTCAATGCCGGGCACATAAAGAATAACAACAAACATCACGGCAGAATTCCTGACGCAATTTCAGTGCATGTGATGAACGGGTAGTAGTTTTGGATATCGAATTATCAGCGTTTATCTCAGACAAGCTCGACGAGTACGGTCTGACAACGCTGAAAGACCGCGAGACAATCTGTCTTGCGCTGAGTAAACTTCTTCAGGACGCTGCGGATTTCCAGTCGGCACAGCGTGTGTATGCCGCGCGCGTCATCCACTCCGACTTGCGCAGCATCCTGCGCACACAAAATGATTTCGCCTTCCAAATCTCCGAAACCAACCATGTGCTGTGGTTCCATGTTTCAGCGGATAGCCAAAGCCTATTCCCCGGCAGTCAGGCTGACGGCGGGCCTCTGGATCACTATTTTGCGGAGCCTGCGCGCAAACAGATCACATCGGAACTGCAAAATCGAGGCTCGCAAGGTGAGGCTAGCTTTGAACTCGACCTCGGGCACGGCATGACGCAGCCTGGAGGAGAGCCAAGCTCTGTCTTTACGTGCTCCCTCTTACATACGGACGAATTCGGGACCTTGCTGCTTGGTCAACGCCAACAAGCCGCCACCCAGGAAACCCAACACTACCTGCATTCAATCGAACAACTGGAGAGCTTTAATGCCATCCTGGTCAGTTTGCAACGCACGCTGAACCTCGCCGGCAATCTGCGAGAACTGCAGAGCCCCATTGTCCACGCGGCAAAAACCGCATTGGGCGCCGAAATGGGCAGTCTGTGGCTATTTGAAGAGGAGCGCCGGGCACTGGTACCTGAGGTGGTCTATCACGGGCCGCGTAACCAGCGAGTGCATCAGGGCTTATTGCATCGCGCCAATGCCGAGCGCTATTTTGAACAACTCGGCCGGGGCCGAGTCACTGCGATACACAACCGGGCATCGGTCGCGCACAGTCTGCACGTGGAACACGACGCGGTGTTTTATCGCCAGGCCCAATCCATACTGGAAGCGCCCATCCGCTTTGAAGGCGAAGTCATTGGTGTTATCCGCGTCGAGAACACCTTCGCGCGCGGCCTTTGGAACAGCAACGAACAAACGTTCATCGCCTCTCTCGCCGACATCTACTCGCAATACGTTGAGAAAATCGAGAAAGAAATGACGCTGGCCGCGCTCAACGAGAGCGAGCAGCGATTCAAAACACTGACAGAAAACAGCGACGCCGCGATTTTCGCCTTCGACGATACATTTTTGTACACCAACCCCGCGCTTGAGGCCTTGGTCGGCATGAACAGTGAAGCGCTACTGGAAACGCCCGTTGCCGCTGTGTTTGGCCGACACTTTGAGTTCAACCACCGCCTGGCCGCACAACACGAGCGCACGCCCGACGCGCAGGGCATCAGCGAAAAATCCGAGGTCGAAATTTTTACCGAGGATGGCGAATCTCGTTGGCTGTACATCACCGCCACACGATCACGTTACAGCGGCGTGCCTTGCTGGCTGGCAAGTGCGTTCGACATTACCGAGCGTAAAACGTCCGAAGCCCGCTTGAAATACCAGGCCTACCACGATCAGTTAACGGGCCTCCCAAACCGAGCACGCTTTGCCGACCGAATAGAAGCGAGCCTGTCACGGTCTAGCCGAGACCAATATCACCGCTGCGCAGTACTGATGATCAATATCGATCGGTTCAAGGTCTTCAACGACAGCCTCGGGCAACTTTTCGGCGATCAGCTCCTGCTTGAGATGTCCAAGCGGCTACGAAAAAGCCTGGACACCACAAATATGGCCGCGCGAATCAGCGGCGATGAATTTGCTGTTTTTCTCGATGATATTCGAGAACAGCATGAAGTAAGCGTGGCAATCAAAGAAATTCAAAGTTGCATCGAAGCCCCACTGGTGATGGACAACCATGAAACTGTCTGCAGCACCAGCATTGGGGCAGTGATCGCGGGAATGCACTACGAAAAAGCCGAGCATGTATTGCGCGATGCAGGGATCGCGATGTATCACGCGAAGCGCGAAGTCCACTCCAGCCACGTCTTTTTTGATCGCAGCATGCATGAGCGCGCGCAACAAGTATTGGAGATTGAAACGGAGTTACGCCTGGCGATACGCAGGCAAACACTGGAGCTGTACTACCAGCCCATTATCGACCTTAAAACCGGGTTGCCAGTGTATTTCGAAGCCTTGATTCGATGGCGTAAAAGCCCCTCGATTCTAGTTTCACCGGCAGACTTTATTCCGCTTGCCGAGGAATCGGGCGTGATTTTGTCACTCGGGAATTGGGTTGTCGACCAGGCCTGCGAACGCCTCGCCGCCTGGAACGAACTCGGGTATGGTCACGTCGGGCTCAGTATCAATGTCTCAGGCAAGCAGTTCGAAAAAGCACAAATTGCTGACGAAATTGCCGACGCCCTCGCCCGCCACGCAGTGGCTCAAAATCGCTTAAAGGTTGAGATGACGGAAACCTCAATGATTGAGAATTCCATCAATATACGTGAACAATTACAAAAACTGAGAGATTGCGGATGTGAGTTACTGGTCGATGATTTCGGTACCGGATATTCGTCCCTGAGCTACCTTCATCAGTTTCCGATTGATTGCATTAAAATCGATCGATCGTTCATCGCCAACATCAATTGTGAAGAAGACAGCATCGAAATCGTTCGCGCGATCACTCACCTTGCCCATAACTTGAATTTGACAGTCGTCGCTGAAGGGGTAGAGACGGAATCTCAACTCGAGGCATTACAGACCCTCGGATGCGACTTTGCTCAAGGCTATTATTTTGCCCCACCGCTGAGCAAGGAAGAGGCGGAAAAACTCCTGCTGGAGCCCGCATCTCGACAACTGAAAAACAGGCGGGTATCCAACCACTCCGGCCCATTCTAGGCCGCTGAAATCAGGCGGGCACACCGGAGTGGAAGCGAAAATCGTCATCGCCACTCTCGACCAACGACGCTTCAAGCTCCAGAAAAAACTGTACGCGTGCGTTGATCGCCTCTTCGCCAGCCGCCTTTTGTGCCAGTTTGAGGTAGTCTTCAAAGTGCCGCGCTTCCGATTTAAGGAGTGAGCGATAGAACTTTTGCAATTCGTCATCCAAGAACGGCGCCAACTTCTCGAATCGCTCACAGGAACGCGCTTCGATAATCGCACCAACGATAAGCGTATCGACCAACCTCGCGGGCTCGAAGGTGCGCACCGGCTTACGCATTTCCGCGGCGTAGCGGGAGGCGGATACAGGTCGGTACTCTATGCCGCGTGCTTCCATAATCGCGATCACCTGCTCAAAATGGCGCAGCTCTTCACGTGCGAGGCGCGACATTTTGTTCAACAACTCAAAGTCATCGATATACCGATACATGAGATTCAGCGCCGTCCCTGCAGCTTTCTTCTCGCAATTGGCATGATCAATCAACATCAGCTCAGGCTCGCGGCATGCCCACTCCACCCAGGCGTCCGGGGTGTGGCAATGCAAGAACTGGTGTATCGCTTCTGTGCTCATGGCGCGTTGGCTCCGGACGCACGACGATGGCGCCGCCTCGCGTCAAAAATCTGAGAAAACAAGGTCACTGATCCACCTCAGCGGGTGAATGTCTGAAATACCGTTCATAGTGCACGGTGGAGAGGATGTAAAAGTCATGATCTATCTGCGCCTTCAGCTCGATCAAGCTTCGCCCTTGGGCTGCTGGGCGCAAACGACAACCAAAGCGCTCCAGACTCGGTAAGGTGCCTGCCCCCACTTTGAGCAACTCCAGTAGCCACAGATAGGGCCCGGCATTGGGATCAAAGCGAATCTGGTGCTGTTGCAGGCCTAATTGAAGTTGCGCCGTGTCATGGATTTCGATCATCGGCTCCGCAACATGCTGTACCAACAACGAGAGCCGCTTAACGATGGCCAGGCGTTGAGCTTCGGAATACCCATTCCAGTCAATCACCTCATGGGAATACCGCTTACAGCCTCGGCAAACTGAATCGCCGATACCCGTAGAGCAAACTCCAATACACGGAGAGCGGGTTTTCTGTCTTTGCATCCGATTTCAGCGCTGGTCTGTGAAAAGCGCGGAATTTTACCCTTTTTGCCCCCAGTGACCCAAGGGGCAATTTCATATTGACCCCAACGAACGCGACGCTTCCTTAACTATTTAGCCAGAATAAGATAAAATTTGCGCCCCAAACTCGCTGGCCACCGTGCTAGCGCATCAACCACGGCGGTTGATAGCCTCAGTTGGCAGCGATCCTGCTTGCTGAGTAACCAAAAACCCGACTTTAGAGGATGGACTATCGTGCTTGAAGCCTATCGTACCCACGTCGCTGAACGTGAAGCGCTCGGAATTCCCCCCAAACCCTTAAATTCAGAGCAGGTTGCGGCCCTAGTAGAGCTGCTCAAAAACCCGCCCGCTGGTGAAGAAGAGACGCTGATCGATCTGCTGAGCAATCGTGTCCCCCCCGGTGTGGACGAGGCAGCCTATGTGAAAGCCGCGTTCCTCAGCGACATTGCCAAAGGCGAAGTGAGCTGTCCGCTCGTGGACAGTAAACAAGCGGTTGTTCTGCTCGGCAACATGCACGGTGGCTACAACATTGAAACTTTGGTCAGCCTGCTGACTGACGACGCACTTGGCGAACTCGCCGCAACCGAACTCAAGCACACACTGCTGATGTTCGACGCCTTCCACGATGTCGAAGAGCTGGCCAAATCCGGTAATGAAAACGCCAAAGCCGTGATGCAAAGCTGGGCTGACGGCGAGTGGTTCACTGGCCGCGATGCCGTGCCTGAGTCGATCAAAGTAGCCGTATTCAAGGTGACCGGTGAAACCAATACCGATGACCTCTCCCCTGCTCAGGACGCTTGGAGCCGCCCCGACATCCCCCTTCACGCACTGGCCATGTACAAAATGGCGCGCGAAGGACTGGAGCCTGAAGAGCCCGGTGTGAAAGGCCCTCTGGCGCAAATTGAAGCCGTTAAAGCCAAAGGCTACCCCGTCGCGATGGTCGGCGATGTCGTTGGTACCGGCTCATCACGTAAATCCGCGACGAACTCCGTACTGTGGTACTTCGGCGACGACATTTCCGGTGTGCCCAATAAGCGCGGCGGCGGCATCTGTATCGGCGGCAAGGTCGCTCCTATCTTCTATAACACCATGGAAGATGCCGGTGCGCTGGTCTTCGAAGCCGACGTTGACAACCTGAATATGGGCGACGTCATCGAAATTCGCCCATACGACGGCAAAATTCTGGCTGAAAACGGTGATGTTCTTTCCGAGTTTGCACTTAAGTCCGACGTGCTGCTCGATGAAGTTCAAGCCGGTGGCCGTATCAATCTGATCATTGGTCGTGGTCTGACGCAAAAAGCACGTGAGTCACTCGGCCTGCCTGCCTCCGAACTCTTCCGCGTACCTTCCTCACCGGAAGATTCCGGTAAGGGCTTCACCCTTGCGCAAAAGATGGTCGGACGCGCCTGCGGCCTGCCTGAAGGACAGGGCGTACGCCCCGGCACTTACTGTGAGCCCAAAATGACCACCGTCGGTTCCCAGGACACCACTGGCCCGATGACGCGTGACGAGCTGAAAGACCTCGCTTGTCTGGGTTTCTCTGCCGACTTAACGATGCAGTCCTTCTGCCACACGGCCGCCTACCCCAAGCCTGTCGACATCGATACGCAACACACTCTGCCTGACTTCATTATGAATCGAGGCGGCGTTTCCCTGCGTCCCGGCGACGGCATTATCCACAGCTGGTTGAACCGTATGCTGCTGCCCGACACCGTCGGCACCGGTGGCGACTCCCACACACGTTTCCCAATGGGCATCTCCTTCCCTGCAGGCTCCGGTCTGGTGGCCTTCGCTGCCGCAACGGGTGTGATGCCTTTGGACATGCCAGAGTCTGTATTGGTGCGATTTAAAGGCGAGATGCAGCCGGGTATTACCCTACGAGATCTCGTACATGCGATCCCGTACTACGCGATCAAACAAGGTCTCTTGACCGTCGAGAAGAAAGGTAAGAAGAACATCTTCTCCGGCCGTATCCTCGAAATTGAAGGCCTGCAAGGTCTGACCGTTGAGCAAGCGTTTGAACTGTCTGATGCGTCTGCGGAGCGTTCCGCAGCAGGTTGTACCATCAAGCAAGGTATTGAAGAAATCTCAGAATACCTTCGCTCCAACATCACCCTGCTTCGCTGGATGATCGCCGAAGGTTATGGCGACAAGCGTACGCTAGAGCGCCGCGCGCGCAAGATGGAAGAATGGCTTGCAGATCCTCAATTACTCGAGGGCGATGCCGACGCCGAATACGCGGCCGTGATCGAGATCGACCTGGCAGAAGTGAACGAGCCCATCGTGTGCTGCCCGAACGACCCTGACGATGCACGTTTGCTGTCCGAAGTGGCGGGCGATACCGTGGACGAAGTGTTCATTGGCTCGTGTATGACCAACATCGGCCACTTCCGTGCCGCAGGTAAGCTGTTCGAGTCGACGCCTGGCACACTGAAGAGCCGCTTCTGGATCTCCCCTCCGACCAAGATGGATGCCCACACCCTGATGGAAGAAGGCTATTACAACATCTTTGGCGCCAAGGGTGCGCGTATGGAAATGCCCGGTTGCTCATTGTGTATGGGTAACCAGGCACGTGTAGCAGACGGCGCAACCGTGCTGTCGACCTCAACGCGAAACTTCCCTAACCGCCTCGGTAACGGTGCAAATGTCTACCTGACTTCTGCCGAGCTGGCTGCGGTTGGTGGCATCCTAGGCAAACTGCCCACCCCAGCGGAGTACATGGAGTACGCGAGCAAGATCAATAGCATGTCCGGAGAGATCTTCCGCTACATGAACTTTGATCAGATCGAAAGCTTCGTGAAAGGGGCCGAAGAAGGCGCCCGAATCGCAGCGGTTGAGATCGAAGAAGTGCGGGCCTAAGGCCCCATTTTGAGACTCAAAAAAAAGCCCCTAACGGGGCTTTTTTATGCCTGACTGATCGAGCGCGACGGCTATTGCAGCTTGAACGCGATTGGCAAAATAAATTCCAACTCCTCCCCGCCACCAACTCCGGCAGTTCAGGGAAAGGGCTCGCCTCGACAACCGCTTCTAGTGCGGCGCGATCCAAGCGTTTGTGCGAAGAGCTGTTATTCACGGTCACATCCAATACATTGCCATCACGCGCAATAGTCACCGCAAGTTGTACCACACCTTCTTCACGACGATTTTGTGAGCGAACCGGGTATTTCACATAGCGGGACGGGTGAACATGCAAGAGGCGCCGATACTGCGTCATGGCCGCGATAAGCGCGGCGCTGTCGAGTTCCTCTTCTTCAGGCTCTTCTTCGATCAACTGCGGCGTGGGCGTAGGCTTGGGTGTCGCTACCACCTTCGGTTTGGGCGTAGGCGTCGGCGTGGGCTTGGGTTCAGGCGTGGCTTCAACTTTAGGCACCTCTGGCTCGGCGACATTCAAAGCCACCGTGGTTGCTACCGTAGCGGCTGCAGGCGCGGCAGCTGAACGCGCTTGGGTACGTGTAGGCGCTGCAGCCACTGAAACCGCGTCATCCTCGGCACTCAAAGCCTCTACCCAGGCGGCCAGACGTTGTTCGGCCTCCTCGGAATCGGGCAAAGTTTCGAATTGCGCTTTTTGATCGGCACTGACAGGCTGCAGCAATAGCGCTTCCTGAAACTCCGTGCTCGGTGGCACCGGTCCCATCCATGCACTCAGATACAGCTCGAAGACCTGGCTGTTAAGCACCTCGCCCAAGACCACATCATTCACCGCCAATTCTGCACCGCCTTCCAGGCGCCGAATGGAAACCACGTCCCCTTCGTAAAACGGCTGCAATAACATGGGTGAGAAGACATTGAGCGCTTCCGCACTCTCTGCCAGAACATCGGGGTCGGCATTAATGACAACGCGTTGTACAAGCTGGCGATACCAGCGCTTGGACGATTGGCGGGAACGCGAAATCTTGAATGCCATCTGCTCTACCTGAGCGGGAGAGACAATTTCCGAACTGGCGCCTCGTTCTAGATAGAGCCCCGCTTGGTATTGCTCGAGGCCACCATCAATATACGGGGCAATTCCTTTAAGTACGCCCACAGTATCTTGAGCGACGGCAAGTCGGCTCACTGTGAACATCAGCACGATCAACGTGGCAATACGCTGAGCACTACGGCCGAATTTAAATTTGAAAGACATGGGCTGGACACTCCTCCTACCAGCATACAGATGCAAGGATCTTGCCTTTCAAATATTAAAAACAAATTAAAACGCGCCAAAGATGACGTATTTATTACGACTGAGCTTTCAGATAGTGCTCTACGAACACATCACCGGTGTATTTCGCTTGCCAACCACTTGCGTACTTAAAGAAGCGAATAGCCGTGTAAAACGGGGCTTTTCCCATGTCAAAGCCGTGTTTTTGCCCACCGGGAATAAAAATCAACTCCCCGGCTTCCATGGTCAACGCGATGATTTGCGTATCGAAAGGGAAAAGAAATGTCGCACTCCCTTCGATAAACAAACGGATCTCGCCATCCGCGTGGGAGTGTTCTTGAAGCACGCGCGGACGGGAGGTATGTTGATTTACGTGCACAATATCGGTGTGGTGGCACGAAAATCGTGCACTGAGCGCGTCGACACAGGGCTGATTCAGTTCAATTGCGGACTGGGCGTCATCAATCGAAGGAGGCATCGTCGCCACCTTCTCCCAGAGTATGTCTTTCGCGCCGAGTAACGCCGTGATCGCGTCAGGATCAAACAGTTCATCAAGAATGTGGCTGGGATCAAAACGATCGAGTATTCGTACATACGCCATAAGCACCTCCGGTTTGATGCTATTTTAGCAAACGCTGCGCGGTCAAGGCCATGACTAGAGGTGCGTTCCAGTTAATCGCCACTTCGTTGCTGGCGTAGCTGCACCAATGATCCACATAGCTGCGCGCGGCGGCCACGCTGATGTAGTCACACCCATCCTGCTGACCCGGCTGCGGGCCGCCCGCCACGAATCCCGGAACGGGCTCTACAACATCGTCCGCTTCGGACGCGCGGTGGTGGATATGCATAGGAGAGGTTGTTCCAAAACCGGTGACGAAGGCATAACCGGTAGGATTGCGCCCCAGCACAAAATCGAGCAAGCCTTGACGCGCGGCCGCGTATTCAGGCTTATCGTCTATTTTTTGTGCTTCTGAAAGCACCCAGTACGTGTTCAGAATGACCGCGTTACTGCCCCACACAAAATCCTCAGATCGCATGGCGATTCCGACCCCACTCTCTTCGTGTCGTTGAACCAGGGTGTCCGCGAGATTCAGTAGCTGGCTTTCCAAACCGCTGTAATCCTCAATGCTGAGCACTTCGCGACCTTCGTTAATAAGAGAAAAAAGCCCCAGCATCGCCACATTACCCCAGTTTGGCACTGACGCGCCTTCAAAATGCTGTTTGAAGGCCGCAAGATAAGAGGCCTCTCCTGTGGTTAAGAACAATTCTGCCGAGGCCCACGCCCACTCATCCTCAAGGTGATCATCGCCATAGGCACCGGTTTTGACCTCACTGTCAGGACCCTGTTCATAAAGGCGATCGGGGTTGGCCAAGGCCCATTGCCACGCCAGCTCCGCGGCCCGTCGATAGCGCTCCACGCGACCGGGGAAGTCATTCTCCAGTGGCGCGTACACGCGTGCGGCCATGGCCATCGTCGCCGCAAAGTCGAGCGTGGCTGCGGTACTTTTTTCAATAAAGTAGCGCTGCTCGTTTGCCGCATCGGGCATTAATATTCCGGAAAAACGCAGTGTCGTGAGCTTGTGATACACGCCGCCGTCGTTCGGATCCTGCATCGCCTCCATCCAATCGAGGTTCCACATCACTTCATCAAGCAGATCGGCAACGTCGTTGCCCGATTCTGGAATGCCAAGCTCGAGCGCATCGTAAAACGCAGGCGCATCGCGATACGCCGCCATCAAGGTGTACGTCGAAATGCCGCTGTTGACGATGTATTTGCCAAAATCGCCCGCGTCATACCAGCCTTTCGGCGCGGCAAAGCGACTGCCCTCCGGCCGAGCGTCACTGGCCGCATTTTTATGAATCATCACCTCCTCGTCAGGATGGCCGGCAGGCCGTGCCCAAACCCCGGCGTGAGCTTCCTCCAGCGCCGTGCTGGCGCGATTAAAATAGTAGGCCTTGATCGACGCTTTCAGCACTGACTGGTAGGGGTCATCGACAATATCGAACGCCGGAGAGCGGGTCTCCCCTGCTTGCACATAATATCGGCCGGGTTGCGACCAGCTGCTGAAATCCGCTTCAGCCAGTCGCATATCCCCCGCTGGCCCCCACTCCCTGGGCGAGTCATAACGAGCTTCAAAAACGCTTTCGTCCGTTTCGGCACGCTTCAACGAAAACACGCCCGCCTCCGAACTCGCTACCCACACCGACTTGTAGCCGTTTGCGGGATAGCCCACTTGATTACTGAACAGCGCGCTGGGCGATTCTGACACCGGACTCGGGCTGGCAATGGGCTTGGCATCGTCCGAGTGCTGTGTACCACCCGAGCCACAGGCTGAGAGTAAAATGACCATAGAGAGAAAGAGGAAAATGTTCATACGCGCTCCATTATTTTTTCTTAAATCGCGCTCCGCCATGGCAGAGACGCGTTGCACCGTGACATTACACCGCAAGCGCTTTGCTTGTGCGTTCGATCTTACGGCCGGGCTTAAGTTAAAACCACATTTTCGCTTGAAAATTGACCTTGTATTTGCCTGAAAACGGTTTCATTGCGTTGCTGGACGCCGCTACCTTGAACCCCTATAGTGGAGCGAAAACGATAAAAGACAGATTGGATTAACAGCCCATGGCCAACGCGGCACAACACTCTATAAAACAGATCGTGATTCTCGGCGGCGGCACCGCCGGCTGGATGACCGCCGCCAGCCTCGCGCATTATCTCCGTCATCGCCAATGCCAGATTACACTGATCGAATCCTGCGCGATTGGCACCGTTGGCGTAGGCGAAGCGACCATCCCCAGCATTGTCAATTTTAATCATGGCCTCGGCATAGACGAGCTCGAGTTTTTGCGTGCGACTCAGGGCAGCTTTAAGCTCGGCATTCAATTCGAAGATTGGCTTGAGCCCGGTTCCCGTTTTTTTCATCCGTTCTCAGACTACGGCATCGATCATCAAACCCTGCCCTTTCATCATTATTATTACGCATTAAAAGCACATGAGCAGGCGCTTGAACTTGGAGATTACTCGCTCGCCTGTCAACTCGCACGACAAGGGCGTTTTGCCCAACCGCGACAGCCTCCGCAATCACCGCTCGGTGACTACGGCTATGCGTACCATTTCGATGCGGGGCGATACGCTCTGTTCCTGCGCGAATATGCCGAGCAACGAGGCGTTCGACGCATAGACGCGCGCATGCACGGCGTGACACGCAATGCCGAAAATGGCTTCATCGAAGCCCTCTCGCTGGACGACGGTCAACGCGTGCAAGGGGATCTGTTTATCGATTGCAGCGGCTTTCGTGCCCTGTTGATGCAGGAGACCTTAAAAACCGGATTTGAAGACTGGAGCCACTGGTTGTTTGCCGATTCCGCCGTTGCGGTACAAAGTGCGCTGCCGCACGCAGAAGACATCGTGCCCTATACACGCTCTATTGCAAAAGACGCCGGTTGGGTGTGGCACATTCCCCTACAGCACCGCCAGGGCAACGGTTACGTATACAGTTCTCGATTTTGTGACCCGCAGCGCGCTTGGGATACCTTGAGCCAGTGCCTCACTCACGAACCGTGCTCTGAGCCCCGCCATCTGAGCTTTAAAACCGGCCGTTCACTGAAGATGTGGGAGGGAAATTGCGTTGCCATTGGCCTCTCATCCGGATTTCTGGAACCCTTGGAGAGCACGAGTATTTCGCTGATCCAGACGGGCATTGCGCATTTACTGCAATTCTTCCCGCATCAGGGTATTGACCCTGTGAGAGTGAAAGAAGTCAATCGCCGACATCGACACGAAATGGAATCTATTCGAGATTTTATTCTGCTGCATTACATTTTGAATCAACGGCAACACAACGACATGTGGCACGCGTACCGGAACTTGAGCCTACCGGACACACTCGAACACAAAATAGAGCTCTTTAAAAGTTGCGGCCACATCGTTCAATATCCTCCTGAGACCTTTGAAACATCAAGCTGGCTAACGATGTTCGAAGGCTTTGGTATCCGCCCACGAGACATCGATGACCGAGCCAGTCAAATGCCCGCCAGTGTGCTTTCAGAGCAATTGGCAGGTATCAGGCAACAGCTCAGACACGTCGCAGCGCAAGCGGATTCACACGCGAGTGTTATTGCGAAGCACTGCGCCGCGCCACGCTAGGGCAAGCCTGTTGCACAAAGGCTTCGTGATCGGGCAAAGTGGTGACACACTGGGCAATCGCCTTTGCTCCGCTCGAAAGCGATGCAGCCAACTTGTCTGTATCTAACGCATTCGTCAATGGTGAATAGGTGGCGGGGTTCACGCCCATACCGGTTAACACGCTGTACCAGCTCTCAGCCCGAAATAAGGACTCTGACTCGAGAAGGAGTTGTCCTGTACGGCGAAAATACTCGAGTTGCTCCTGCAAAGAATCCGGTATTGCCATGTTTCGACAATGCGCCCAAAAAGCCGTATCGTCTCGGCGCGTTGTACAATAGTGCAGCACAATAAAATCGCGGACTTCCTCATACTCTCGACGAATGCGCGTCTCGAATCGCCGCTGTAAAATTGGATCAAGCTGCTTATCGGGAAAATGTTGAAGAAACAGCGCCAGCGTTTTAAACACGAGATGAATGGCCGTCGATTCGAGTGGCTCGACAAACCCCGCCGCCAAGCCCAGGGCCAGACAATTTCGATTCCAGATTTGTTTTCTCACCCCGGTTTGAAAGGGAATAACGCGCGGCGTATTCAACGTGTCACCATTTACACGAGCCATTAGCGTACGCGTTGCCCTATCGTCATCACAAAACGCGCTCGCATAGACATAGCCGTTTCCGACGCGGTGTTGAAGTGGAATTTTCCACGTCCAACCGGCATCCTGAGCGGTTGAAACGGTATACGGCTGTGCTTTTTCCCCACTGCGAGTCTGTACCGTTACCGCTCTATCACAGGGTAACCACTTGGCCCACGAATCGTATCCCGTCGCTAAGGTTTCCTCGATCAGCACGCCACGGAAGCCCGAACAATCAATGAAAAAATCACCCGCCACAATTTGGTTATTGTCCAGCAACAGGCGGGCAATATTCCCGCACTCATGTTGTTCCACTCCAGTAACGGTGGCCTCAATGCGCTGAACCCCGAACTTTATCGCGCTTGTTCGCATAAACTCGGCAGCCAGCTTGGCATCGAGGTGCAACGCGTAAGCAGCAGACGCGATGGGGCTGTTCGGCATTTGCTCTGGGGGAATAAATTTTGAAGCCCCGGCCATGACCGCCGCCGGTGAATGCGCCATCAGCTCACTACCATGCCCCTCACGACATAGCTTCTGCCATATCTGGTAAAAGTCGTGACCATCCAGATCACGACCAATGCCACCAAACGGGTGGAAATAGTGTTGCTCTTTCTCCAACCAGTCTTCAAACCGAATACCCAGTTTGAATGTCGACGAAGTGGCTTGCACAAATTCTCGTTGACTGATCCCCACGCTCTGTAAAAATTGCAGAAATGGGGGGATCGTCGCCTCCCCTACTCCAATGGTTGGAATATCTGCAGATTCAATCAGCGTGATATTGACAGGGCTATCCTGAAATATACTGCCCAACATACAGGCGGCCATCCAGCCAGATGTACCGCCCCCCAGGATAACAAAGTGCCCCAAGTCTTGAGATTCGGTTGGGATCATGCCATTTGCCCCTCTTCCTCACGCAGATATCGCTGTAAAAAGGCGTCCGCTTCTGGCAGCGACGCGACCAGCACAGAAATATTTTCACGCATTTGCCGAAAACTTGAACTCAGGGTCTCGGCCGGAATCTGTGATGCACGCGCGTCGAAACGTTTCGGAAATTTTCCAAAACCGTTGAAAATGGCCAACCAACTGTCAGGGTGAAATATTTCCCATTGCCAATACGGTAAATGGCCTTCACTCAAATACCCCTGAATTTTCTCTTCTAAGGTATCCGGAACACGCATTGAGGCACAGTATCGCCAAAACTCAGAGTCGTCGCGCTCATTCAGCTGATAGTGCAGAATTATGAAGTCACGAATGCGTTCATATTCCAATGCGGTGACTTCATTAAAGCGCGCGACACTTTTTTCCGTATAAAAGGGGCCGGGAAAAGAACCGCATATTTTTTCAATGGCGGTTTCTACCAAAGCAATGCTGGTACTTTCCAAAGGCTCGATAAAGCCGGATGACAAGCCCACTGCGATGCAGTTTTTCACCCAGGCTTTACGGCGGCGCCCTGGGGTAAAGGAGAAAAACTTGGGCTCATTGATTAACGGCCCATCAATATGTTGTCGAAGCCGATGTTCAGCCTCATCATCCGAACAGAAATGGCTGGCATACACATGCCCATTCCCCTGCCTGTGCTGCAATGGAATACGCCATTGCCAACCCGACGCATGTGCGCGCGCAGTGGTGGTCACAGGTAACGCCCCTTGACGTTCACTTTGAGCGGCTACCGCTCTGTCACAAAGCAACCACTCAGACCAATCTTCATAGGGCTCTTGAAGCGCTTCACCCAACAACAATGACGAAAACCCCGAGCAGTCAATAAAGAGGTCCGCTCCGATTTTCCGGCCGTCATCGAGTACCAGTTGATTTATATCACCCGTACTGTTGTCACGCACCACGCGCTCGATTTTCGCATCGATATGCGTGACGCCTTGCCCGAGGGCGACGGAGCGCATCACTTCGCCGAATAACCCCGCATCGAAGTGCAAGGCCCAATCAAAGATGGAGAGCGGAGAATCCGGACGGGGGTTCGGCAGCTCGAAGCGCCCCTGCTCCGCCATACACACGGCAAGGTTGTAAGCATCGAGCGATGACGACTCACCTTGAGATCTGGCCTGCAGCCAATAATGGTAAAACGGTACGCCTTTCGCTTCGTGACCATACAGTCCGAAAGCATGAATAAACTGGCTGCCTTTTTGTTTCCAATCCTCGAAGCGAATGCCCAGCTTCATGGTCGCCTGAGTCTTGCTCAAGACTTCCCGATCACTGAGGCCGAGGCTTTGATAGAAGCGGCGTAAAGTCGGAATGGTGGCCTCGCCGACACCGACGGTACCAATACGCGAAGAATCGAGGACGGTGAGTGAAATGTCCGTGCGTATGAAATGCTTGCTCAACCGAGCCGCACACATCCAGCCTGCGGTACCACCACCCACGATAACGATGGAATGTATTTTTTTAGAATTCATCTAACACTGCCTGTCGCAGGCAAATAAAACCTTCTCAACGCAGTATAACGCGATGACTAGGTTTTAAAAACGCAGTGCCGCCCTCGGCGGCACTGCAAGCGGTACTAAGCGAGTGGCTTAGAAGGTGTAACGCGCACCCAGAGCCCAGCGTGTTTCGTACTGGTTCTGGAATACTTTTTGGTCCTCAAACTCGAGGTAGGTTTCCTGAATTTCGCCCAAGATGTTGGAACCATTGAGGTAGATATCCAAATCTTCCATCACGGTGAACGTCAGGTTCATATCCAGTTGGCCATAGTCATCTTGATACAGGCTCTGGTACCCCAAGAACGGACTTGCCGTACCCGGCGTGACCATTCGTTCGGAACGGAAGTTGTAAGCGATACGCGCCGACAACAGATCGTTCTCAAACCAGCCTACGATGTTGTAAGTGTTTTTCGAGTTATTGGTGAACGGCAGTTCCTCGCCATTGATACCCGTCGCGTCCTGCGAACTGTCCGATAGGGTGTAGTTCAGATCCATACCCATATTCGACAGGACCGGCACGTCCATCATATCTCCGAACGCCATCTTCGCCGCGAGCTCAATGCCCGTCACCTCACCACCGGTACCTTGCACCAATGCATCGAAGGGCCACGGTCCACGGCTCACACCATCCGCGTCCGGCTCGTCGATCATGATCGAACCAGTTTGGACGAAGCTGTCAATTTCGACGAGGTAGGTCGCCACACTGAACATCGATGCCTCACCGAGGTAGTACTCCAATGACAGATCGAAGTTACTTGCACGTGTTGGATCAAGCTCAGGGTTACCCTGCAATTGACCGCCCGTCACACGCATACAACCACAACTATCGTCAAAGGTCCGCGCTACACGCTTACCGCCACCCCATTGCAGTAAGTCGAGCGGCTGCATGGTTTTGCCGTAGGCGAAACGCAGGTTCAAATCGTCAAGAATACTGTAGTTCAGGTTGAGAGACGGCAGGTAATCCGTGTATTCACGTTCGGTGACCGCATCACCCGTATCCACATTGGTACCCGAGTGAGGAATCTGATCGCCAATGGTGTTTTGACGAATATTCAGAGTGGTTTCCACCACTTTGAGGCCAAGGTTACCGGTGACAGGCCCGGCTTCGAAATTAGCCTGCGCCCAGTAGCTCAACTCACCGAGGTCAATCGTGTAGGACTCGCCAGGTTGAATGACCTTGCGCTGAGGGCCGAACACACGCTCCTGAAACGCCAGCGTGTCATCGAAGTTGCGGGGATCAATAACCCAGGCGCCCGGCAGGCCAGAGACATCACCGAAGTCGTCTACCCACATCACACTGGTGTGCTCATCCAATCGTGTTGGCGGCAGCAAGGTGTAGTTTACAAATTCGTTGTCGTACGCTGTTCCATTCTGGTCCACACCCGTCACCAACTCGCCCTGAGGCAGGTCGGGATCACAACCATCGGTGCCCGCGAACTGATCCACCGCTTTCCATTGGGCTGAACACCCGCCGTTCAATTCACCGAAATAAGAAAATGTCGTGCGCTCGACGGAGCGGCCGGCCTGACGCAAACCTGCATCCACACTGGTGATGAAAGGCGTGTCTTCAAACGCGTAGTTCCAACGCGTACTGAACGTGTTCATTGAACCCACGTCGTCCGTGTTGTTTTCAGAAGAAAACGCACCAATATGATAGGAGTCGATATCGGCGAGGTATTCTGCAACAGTTCGATCACCTTTCGCGCCGCTGACAACCTGGTCAAAGCCGCTAAAGCTGGGATGCTCGCCACGCACATCGTAGCCGATCAGGAAATCGGCATCCTCGATACCACCGGGAGAATACGCCGCAAAACACGCGCCGTTTTCGCCGACAACAATGTCGCCTCGAGAGGTATCACACTGCGCCGCGGGCACCAATCCACCAGGCCCGGTAACCAGAGAAGTACGATCGATGCTCAAGACATCACCCTCGCCGTAGCCATGACGCATATGTGCGGTCGCGTGAGCGCGCGTTGCACGTACCTGACCAGTCAATGGCCCGCCATTGTCGTAGTTCAACTCAATGTTCGAGTTCTGAGACATTTCGGTGTTTTTGTTCGTTTGAGCAAACGACTGTAGCCGATAAGGGTTGGCCTCGTAGGCTGTCACCGTGCGCCATTGTTGCTCGGTACCATCCACTTCCGCAACGAAGGAATTGCTGCCGTACTCCGTCGGCCAGGCGTAGTTGGAAAAGGTCTGCCATCGGTTGTTATGCGAGATCCCTGCGCGGCGATTCCAGCGTTCTTGCTTACTGTAAAAATAATCCGCCGTTAATTCGAACCCTTCGCCCAGGTCGGCTTGGAAAGATGCGTTTAGACCGTCTCTGTGGCGCTCTTCGCTTTTATTGAATGCCGCAAAGCCCTGCGGCACAACGTAGTATTCATTCGGGTCGAGGCCTTCCGGTGGGGAGCTCCAAGTGTGGCTCGAGCGCGCGGCCCCGACACCGCCGTCTTCGGACGTATCAAAGTAACCGTTGTAATCGGTGGAGAGGTTTTTCTCTGTCGTCACCGCCGAAAGCAACAGCCCCATGCTGTCATTACGCCAGCTCGCAAGACCATTGATCGTCGGATCGTATTCTTCACTGTTTGTGCCGTAGTCAGCTTCTGCGGCGGCCGAGAAGGTAAAGCCCTCTTCGAAGTCAAAGGGGCGTCGAGTTTTCAGGTCCACCGTACCGGTAATCCCCAAACTCGGCAGCGTTGCTAGGGCCGATTTGAACACATCGGCGCCGCCAAAAAGTTGAGAAGGCAAATCACCAAAATCCACATCAGAGGTGTCGATGGAAGTGGCGCTGAGGAAGGTTTCGCCATTCAGCATTGAGTCAACGTTCGCCATACCGCGAATTTGGACGGGACCACTTTCACCGGCAGTACGCTCAACCTGGATACCAGGAATACGCTGGAGCGAATCTGAAATTGTCACATCTGGGAGTTTGCCAATGTCCTCAGCAACAATCCCGTCAACCACGGAAGCTGCACCTCGTTTTAAGCCAATACTGCTGGCCTGAGAGGCGCGGATACCGGTGACCAATAACTCTTCCGTCATGTCTGACTGCGCCATTGCTGTGAACGGCGCCACCATGCACGACGATACGCTCACAGCGAGCACTTTCTTCTTGAAATGCGGCGAAAACCCCATAGTTAAACCCTCAAAATGTTATATTTATCAATGAATTGCGGGCGGTACTTCCCTCACGTAGCAACAGGTGCCCACGATCCTGTCAGCGTTCTCTGGCAACAGCAGCCGAGAAGTGATGAAAATTCGTGTCGTTCAAACCCAACTAGGGCTCAACCCCAGAGCGCGTGCCTGTATCGTGTATGCGTTTTGCACCACGCACGCGCAAAGCCGCCGTTAGCCGCCGTAAATTCGAATCGAGAAGTTATGTGTTCGCTGAGCGCACGTTGGCGCGAGATAAAGCCATTTTGTATTCATTATTAGTATCTCTCCTGAGGCTTTTGCCTAGTATCCATCCATAGCGAGTACATCCTCTGGCATAGCCAATTACTCGCTTGTCACTCCTCACTGCACTGTAGCAGTGCGGGCTTAGATCTCAACATTATTACCTGCTTTGAGGCGAATTGACAACGTTGTCCTTTTATTTTGTCGTAAATTTCTACTAAAAGCCAGATGCCGCCAGAATGTAACCGAAACGCATTGAGCGGGAATTTTTACAGGGCGCTTTCACCCTGGAGAGGCGCTACGTGGAGGGCTGTGAGAACTATCGATAAGACGCCTTGGCGCTCGCCCAGAGGGCCAGCGCAGGCGGGTTTATGCTAGATCGAGCGGCTTCTTACTTCCGGCGGTTGCGTGCGCCCTTCCCTTTCGGTGAGGCACGCAGTTTTTTGATGTGACGCTCGCGCTGTTCCAACACTTTGCGTTGAAAACCCGGCTTGCGCGGCGCGGCGAGACCCGCGGTGGTGCACAGCTCACTGACCTCTTTGTGCGTCAATTCAAGCCATTGCCCTACGCGTACGTGGGAAGGAATAAAAATATTACCGTAGCGAACACGTTTCAGGCGTGTCACCTGTAAGCCTTGTGACTCCCAAAGTCGACGTACTTCCCGGTTTCGCCCCTCCATCACCACGCAGTAATACCATTGATTCGACTGGCCTTCTTCGTTGTTTGGGCTCGCCTGGATGTCCGTAAAATGGGCCACGCCGTCTTCGAGTTCTACCCCGCGAACCAGCGTTACTAGCATACTGTCCTGCACCTCTCCACGAATTCGCACGAGATATTCACGGTCGATCCCGCTGGAGGGGTGCATCAGTTTGTTGGCGAGTTCCCCACTCGTGGTAAACAACAACAAACCGGAGGTATTGATGTCGAGGCGACCGATTTGTATCCAGCGCCCATTGCGAAGGCGCGGCAGACTCTGAAACACCGTGCGCCGTCCTTCTGGGTCATTACGTGTACAAATCTCACCTTCTGGCTTGTTATAGAGCAGTACACGCATCGGCTCTTCGATTTCCGCGCCGCTGAATCGCCGTCCGGCATATTCAATCGTATCTTCCGGGCCGACGCGATCACCAAGGCGGGCTACCTGGCCGTTCACACGCACTTCACCTGCGGCAATATGGCGTTCCAATTCTCGGCGGGAGCCCATACCCGCACGGGCCATCACCTTTTGAAGCTTTTCACCTGGTGCGGATTCGCTGCTGCTTTCTTCGTCCACTGGAGGCTGGTTATTCGTCATTCAGTTTTACCTCTTCCGTTGACGCCACGTCTTCGGTGGGGTCCATCTCGCGCTCGTCTAACGAAGGCTTCGGCGTGTTGTCATCCTGCAGGTGTTCGGGCTGAACAGGCAAATCATCTGACTCTTCAGATGGTTCCGATTCTTCGCTGGACTCGGGCTCCTGGTCATCCACATGGTCTTCTGCGTTGGCGGCGGTATCCGAGGTGTCGAGCTCATCCGTCGTTTCAGGCGGCGCACCAGCGACGCCATCATCGTCAGTGGAAGCATCCGCGGCGGCGCCCGTATCTGGCGCCGCGTCGCCCCCCTCCTGGGCCTGGAGATCAAGGCTTTCATTGAGGCTGTCGATGTCTTTGAGCTCGCCGAGCGTCGGCAGCTCATCAAGGCTTTTCAGGCCAAAATAATCGAGAAACTGGCGCGTTGTCGCGTACAGCGCCGGGCGGCCTGGTACGTCGCGATGCCCTACCACTTTGACCCATTCGCGCTCGGTCAACGTTTTAATGATGTGCGAACTCACGGCGACGCCGCGAACTTCTTCGATGTCCCCACGAGTGAGCGGCTGCCGATACGCGATCAGTGCGAGCGTCTCGAGCAGCGCGCGCGAGTATTTCTGTGGCTTCTCATCCCAGAGTCGATTGACCCAGGGCGCGTAGTCTTCACGCACTTGAAAGCGCCAGCCACTGGCCACTTCCACAACACAGTAACCTCGACCATCGCAGCTCGCCTGGATATGTTGCAGTACCTCGGTCAACAAGCCCTTCGACGGCACCTCATGCTCATCGAACAGCGCCTGAATCCGGTTCAAGCTCAACGTTTCGCCTGCGGCAAGCAGCGCGCCTTCAACGATGGGGATAAGCTGACGCAATCGCTCTGCTTTTTCTTCTTCGCTCAATTCGGCAGCGGCTGCTTCGGCACGAGCCTCAGTCTCCGCCTGCGCTTGCGGCTCAGCCACGGCATCATCAACCGGGTTTTCGATTTCCTGAGCGCTAGTGTCTTCGTTCATGACTACCTTTAGTGTGTTATGTGCTGACGGCAGAGCCGATCTTATTCCGCTTTCGCTTTGACGTGAATCGCGCCGAAGGCTTCTGATTGCACGATTTCTACCAGCTTTTCCTTGATCAATTCCATCACTGCAAGGAAGGTCACCACCACGCCAAGGCGCCCTTCTTCGACGGTAAACAGGCTCACAAAGGGAACGAATTGACGACCTTTTAACTTATCAAGGACTTGCGTCATTCGCTCTCGCGTCGACAGTTTTTCTTTCTGGATCTGGTGACTTTCGTACAGGTCTGCGCGCCGCATCACCTCTGACAGGGCCAGCAGAAGTTCTTTCATGCTCACGTCCGGCTCGGGTCGCGTCAAGTTGCGATCAGGCCCCTTCGCTCGACCGACATGGAAGTCCCGGTGCATGCGAGGTATCTCATCGATGTCTTCTGCAGCGCGCTTGAAGCGTTCGTATTCCTGCAAGCGACGAATCAGCATGGCGCGAGGGTCTTCCTCGTCCTCCTCTTCGCCTTCATTCGAGCGAGGCAACAACATGCGGGACTTGATCTCAGCTAACATCGCCGCCATCACCAAATATTCTGCGGCCAGTTCAAACTGCATGGCCTGCATCATATCGACGTAGTTCACGTACTGTCGGGTAATTTCCGACACATCGATTTCAAGAATATCGATGTTTTGTTTGCGAATCAGGTACAGCAGGAGGTCCAGCGGGCCTTCAAAGGCTTCTAGAAACACTTCGAGGGCGTCGGGTGGAATGTACAGATCTTTGGGCAGTTCTGTGACGGCTTTGCCCTGCACCACGGCAAAGGGCATTTCGGACTGTGCTGGCCCCGAATCACCTTGCTCGGCAACGGGTTCCGCTACAGTTTCTTGTTCAACGTCAGACAAGCTCGGCTCCAAAGACGGTTAAGCAGATGAAACCGCGCATTATAGCGATAACCTCAGGCGATTTAACACCACTTATACACCGCCACCCACATTGGCTCGTTTACCTGAGGAGCCGGGGCCTCAGCGCTGTTGAGCCCCCATGCTTATCCGCCGAGGCTCTCAAGTTCCGAGATATCCCCGCAACCTTTGCGAATGATAACGGGTTCATCGCCGGTCAGGTCTACCACCGTGGTCGCTTCCATACCGCAATAGCCGCCATCAATCACCAGTTCAAGATGGTGCTCGAGCGTGTCGCGAATGTCATAAGGGTCGGTAAGCGGCTCCGCTTCACCGGGGAGTATCAGTGAGCTGGTCATCAACGGTTCGCCCAAGGTCTCCATCAGTGCCAGCGCAATACGATTATCGGGCACGCGCATGCCGAGCGTTTTCCGCTTGGGATGCTGGAGGCGCCGAGGCACTTCCGAAGTGGCATTGAGAATGAAGGTAAAGGGACCCGGCGTATGGCTCTTGATCAAGCGAAAGTCACTATTGTCGACCTTTGCATAGTTGGCCAGCTCCGACAGATCACGGCACATCAGGGTGAAATTATGGTGTTTATCGAGCTGACGGATGGCGCGAATCCGATCCAGCGCCAGCTTATCACCAATGTGACAACCCAGCGCATAGGCGGAGTCTGTTGGATAGGCAATCAACCCCCCTTTGCGCAAAATGGCGACAGCCTGATCAATCAGACGCTGCTGGGGGTTATCCGGGTGTATGGTAAAAAACTGAGCCAAACCGACCTCCTGTAAACACAACTATGCGGTGTTATTGCTTGCTTTCATTCGCCAGTGAAGGCCAAAGCGACCACACTGGCGTCACCGTTTCCGGCAGGGCCGGGAACTTACCGAGCTCTCCCCACTGCGTGCCGGGCATATGAAAATCACTGCCGCAGCTGGACAGTAAGGCAAAGCGTCCTGCGAGTTGCGCCATTTCACGAGTTTGCTCTGGTCGCTGCGCACCGCTTACGACCTCCATCGCATTCCCGCCGCAATCGCGGAAGTCATCCAGCATGGCACGTAACTTAGTACGCGTCATCTTGTATTTTAACGGGTGCGCGACCACGGCCGCACCGCCTGCTGCACGCACAACCGGCACCACTTCTTCAAACTCAGGCCAGACTTGCTTCACATCTCCAGGCTTGCCTGAACCCAAGTAGCGCTTGAATGCCTGATCGACGCTGCGCACAAAGCCCGCCTCAACCATAGCGTGAGCGAAATGTGGCCGCCCAAGGCTCGCCTCGCCCGCTTGGGTTTTCGCCCGCGCCAAGGCATTGTCGAATCCTGCCCGCTCCAGCTTTTCGGCAATCATAGCGCTTCGTTCCATGCGACGCTGATGCTGCCTGGCGATCAGCGCCAACAGATCCTGATCGCCGTCATCAAAGTTCAGGCCGACAATGTGAATGCCCCTTCCCTGCCATTGACAGGAAAACTCAATGCCATTCAGGAGCGTCATGCCCTCGAGCGCCGCTTGCGCTTTCGCGGCTGCCAAGCCCGCAATGGTATCATGGTCGGTTAATGCCAAAACCGACACATCGCGCGCTTTTGCTCTCGACACGAGCGCTTCAGGGCTTAAAATACCGTCCGACCGATCACTGTGGCAATGCAAGTCGACAACGCGCCCAGCGAACCTATTCATTATCCAACACGTAATTCATGAATCATTCCGCGACAGAAAAGAACGAGAGTTTACTGCTAAATTTGGCATTAAACATCCTAATCCCCACCCTAATCCTGACCAAATTCAGCGGAGAAGCCCACCTCGGCCCGCAGCTCGGCGTCATCGTCGCCCTCGCCTTCCCCATCGGTTACGGCGTGTACGACTTTTTCCAGCAACGCAAAGTGAACCTCTTTTCTGCGCTCGGTGTCATAAGCGTATTGTTGACCGGCGGTATCGCACTGCTCCAGCTGGACCCGCAATACATCGCGATCAAGGAGGCGGCGATCCCCGCATTGATTGGCATTGCCACGCTCGCTTCTACTTACACTCGATACCCGCTTGTGCGCGTGTTCCTGTACAATGACAAGGTATTGCAAACCGACAAAATTGCTCACCAGCTCAGCCAAAAAGGCAACGAACGCGCCTTTGACGCGGCCTTAGTCAATGCCTCCTATATGGTCGCTGCGTCGTTCTTTTTGAGCGCCGTGCTGAATTATGTGCTCGCCAAAGTTCTGGTTGTCAGCGCTCCGGGCACGGAAGCGTTTAATAGCGAGCTCGGTAAAATGACGGCGTACAGCTATGTGGTGATTTTGATACCGTCGATTGCCGTCATGATGGCTGCGCTCTTTTACCTTTTTCGGCAAATCACTAAATTGACGGGTCTCAGCTTGGAAGAAGTCTTCCATGAACAGAACACCAAAAAATAACGGGATTTTTTATGCTTTACGCGATTCTTTGCCAGGACGTTCCCAACAGCCTCCCCATTCGAAAGGAAACACGACCTGCTCACATTGAGCGACTGAACGCGCTGCGTGACGAAGGCCGGCTGATCCTCGCGGGACCTCATCCTGCCATTGACAGCGAAGACCCCGGCGAGGAAGGCTTCTCCGGCACGCTGGTCGTCGCTGAATTCGCGTCTTTGCAGGAGGCGCAATCCTGGGCGGATGCAGACCCTTATACCGTCGCAGGTGTCTTCTCCAGCGTCACCGTTAAACCCTTCAAAAAGGTGCTCCCCTGATGCGCATTGCTAGCTCGCTTTTGCTTTTCGCACTGAGTTTTATCAGCGTCATTGCTCAAGCCGAGACGCTGTACATCAATGACGAAGTCTATGTCCCTTTACGCAGCGGCCCGAGCTCGCAACATCGGATATTGCACAAAGGCTTAAGAAGCGGGACCGCGCTGGAAACACTACCGACCGATGCAGGTACGCCCGAGGGCTGGGTGCACGTGCGTGTCAACAGTGAATTGACAGGCTGGCTACCAGAACAGTATTTAACCAGCACACCCACTGCAGCGCGTCAGCTGAAAGCCGCTCAGGATGCCAGGCAAAAAGCCGAACAGGCACTGAGTAGTGTGCGCAACGAACTCAATGAAACGCAATCACGCCTGCAGGAGCTTGAAAAAAACCTCGCGTCGACTGAGGCAGAAAAACAACAAACCAGTATGGAGCTGTCGCGTATCCGCAGCATTTCATCTGGTGCGATCGAAATGGATCAAAAATATCAACGCCTGCTTGAAGAACATGAACTTCTGCAGACCAGCAACGATGCGTTAAACGCCGAAAACACCAGCTTGAAAGCCGATCGACGCTTTAGCTATATGTTTAACGGGGCGGTGCTGGTGTTAATTGGTATGCTGGCAGCCGTCATCATTCCACGACTTAAACCCCCTAAACGCAATTCAGAATGGGTAAATTGATAATGAAACGTGCTCTACTTGTCTCAGTAGCGCTGATTTTCAGCTCGCTGATCAGCCTCCCGTCGTTCGCTGCAAAGAAAAACGACCCGACGCCCCCGTTCCCAAAAGTGGTGTTTGAAACGTCGGTAGGCAACATGACAATCGAACTTTACCCCAAGGAAGCGCCGGTCACCGTTGAGAACTTTCTTCGCTACGTAGACGAAGGATTTTATACCGGCACCATCTTCCATCGTGTTGTGCCTAATTTCGTCGTTCAAGGCGGCGGATTTACTTGGGACTTCCAGAGAAAAGAAACACACGACGCGATTATTAACGAAGCCGACAATAAGCTGAAAAACGAAATGGCGACCCTGTCCATGGCCCGATCCTCAGACCCGGCCAGTGCGACGTCTCAGTTCTTCATTAACATCAAAGACAATGAAGCGCTGGATTTCAAAAAAGGGGAAAGTGCAGGCTATGCCGTGTTCGGTAAAGTGATTGAAGGCTTCGAGACCGTAAAAAAAATCGAGCGCGAGCCACGCGGACTCTACCGCGACCGACCCGAGGCACCGAACTACCCGGTCATCGTAGAAAAAGCGTACCGATTGGACCCTTGATATGCCTGCGTCGCTTAGCGTTAATCTGAACAAGGTCGCCCTGCTCCGCAATTCGCGGCTGGACAACAATCCCGATATCGCCGAGTTCGCGCAATTAAGCATTGATGCCGGCGCCCAGGGTCTCACCGCACACCCCAGGCCAGACCAGCGGCACATTCGCGTCAGCGATATTGCGCTTCTCTCGCAGATCGCCCAAACAAACGGCGTTGAATTCAATATTGAAGGCAACCCGTTTGCGGCCGCGCGCGACGACTACCCTGGCTTGCTGCCTCTCGTCAGCGAAGGTCGCCCCGATCAGTGCACCCTCGTACCCGATGGCGACAGCCAACTGACCTCCGATCACGGCTTTAATTTAAAGCAGGACGGCGAACGGCTGAAACCGATCGTGGACACGCTACGCAGCCAGGGAATACGCGTGAGCCTGTTTATGGACCCGGACCTCGAGCAGATACAACTTGCTAAGCAGGTCGGCGCAGATCGCATCGAGCTGTACACGGGGCCCTATGCGGCCGCATTTGCCAGAGGACGCGAGGAAGGCGAAGCATTATTTGAGCAACACGCTATTGCGGCGAGCTTTGCACAATCGATTGGTTTGGGTGTTAACGCCGGGCATGACCTGAGTCTCGACAACCTGCCTCTGTATGCTAGGCTTCCCGGCCTGCTAGAGGTGTCCATCGGCCACGCTTTGACCGCAGACGCATTGCGGATGGGTTTCAAGGAAGCGGTTTCGGCCTACCTACGCTGCTGCCGCCTCTGAAACGGGAATTAGTCTGAGCGTTCTAACAGCAGAACATTCAAGTCATCCAAGGCGGTGATGGTTCTGCTTACCGCCGTGCGCAGCTCAGGGTGAGCGGCACGTGATTCGAACAAACGAAGCCGATACAAAAATTTGTTGATGTGGAAAATGATCTCACGCAGCGAAAGATAGTTCTCTTCGACCGCCTTACTGACCTTTGAATACGCGCCGTCATCCGACATCGAATCCGCCAGCATCGCTTGTTTGTGCAAAATTCTAAGCTTGTAATACGACAGCGCGATATGAATAAAACTGTTCTGCAGCGAGAACAAAGAGCGATCCTCGTGCCGGAAACCGACATCGGCCGTGAACTGCTGGATAATCCCCAGCGAGGCCTCGACGTACTGCGCCATCAGATCCGTGCGTGCCTGAATGGTTGGGTACTCTTCTTCACTGAAGAAGACACGTGACGACCGAGGTGCTTTTTCGAGCAGATCCAGTAGCCTCACCGCCACTTTCCCGAAATGCGTCACTGCGTTAATTTCAATGATGGGCTTTAAATCCGCAAGCCCCTTGTTCAGCGGTTGATAGTTCTTTTTGTACACCGAAAATAAGGTGTCGTAGAGATGGATGTGCTGGCCATACTCCGCCAATCCGTTCCCGGAGAGGCCGGCTGGGAAGCCCGTACCGTCCATTTTTTCATGATGCTGACGAATACCTCGCAACACACGCTCAGACGTCGGCAACCATCGCGACACAAATTCCGCACTGCGATGCACATGGCTGTAGTAGCCCTGGTCATCGTCACAATGCATCCTCGGGTCGTGGTCGTGTCGTGTGAAGCGCCGGTCAACATCAAGCAAACCGAGGTCATGCCCCAATGCAGTGACGACTAGGTTTTTAAAGCTATTCAACTCTCGATCAGTCAGCTCGGCCTCAAAAATCACGAACCAGATACAGAACAGAGTCCGTTGATATTCAAACGGCAGGCATTGTCTTAAGAGTGCGAGGCGAAATTTGAAGGCATGCAAAGGCGAGAGCAGTTCTAAAATATGTTTGAGCAGGTACTGATGATCGACTTTTTTGTAGAGCGCGCTCAATGTTGGAATCCCCTCCAACAGTTCCTCAAGATCCAAGCGGAAGGTTGTGGTATTAAAGCTCCTGACCTCCAGCCCTTCTTCAATCTGACGACTGCCACACTGAGGCAACCACGCTTGAAGCTGATCCATACGCAATGCCGAGCCCGCGTCGACATGCTCACCCGCGCAGCGCAGTGGCGCGCGCGCATAGAACACGAGTCCGTCGAGCGACTCCAAAACGTAAGCACCTAATGCGTGCATGTTTTCCTCACTGCCGAGTTCCCCCTCTGCACTCACCTGAGGACGGCATTACGGCCCGAGGTCATGCGCTACTAAGTGTAGCGAATGATGACAGAAGAATCGAAACTATTTTCATTCTTCTGTGAGCCGGTTCGAATTTGAACTGGCATAAAAAAACGGCGCTAAGCTATTGAACTCGCGCCGTTTTTTATCTATCAACTCTATTTAGAATCAGTATTCTATCGGGCAGTATTCGCCGTCGTACCACTTTTGACCGCAACTGTTTACAAGGCGATGCGCGCGATCCGGGCCTTCCGTACCGGCCTCATAGTTCTCACACTTCTGACCTGTCTCTTTCCAAGAAGTAAAGATCTGATCGACCCACTCCCAAGCGGCTTCAACCTCATCAGCACTCACAAACAAGGTTTGATCATTGCGGAACACATCGAAGAATAGACGCGAATAGGCATCGTGCTTCATGGGCTCGCTGTGGTCGTCCAGGTCCAAGTTAAGGAAACCGTCTTTCAAGGGAATACCGGCGTCCAGACCTTGTACTTTACTGTTCAAATGCAGGCTGATGCCAGAGTCTGGCTGAAGCTGGATGATCAGTTTATTTGGACAGCGCTCGCCTTTGCTTTTGGCAAAGATGTTGTGGTGACTTTGCTTAAAATACACCACAATTTCAGAGTGCTTTTTGTTGAGTCGTTTACCAGTACGCAGGTAGATCGGCACCCCTGACCAACGCCAATTTTCGATCTCACTCTCTATGGCGACATAGGTTTCTGTTTGAGAATTCGGATCAATTTCATACTTGTCCGACTCCTCTTCCAGATAACCAGGCACTTCTTCACCCGCTACGGTACCGCGGACATATTGACCACGAACCGTACGATCGAACACATCTTCATTAGTGATTGGCTTGAGGCTCTTCAGGACTTTAAGCTTTTCTGCACGCACGGAGTCGGCATCCAGCATTGCTGGAGGCTCCATCGCCATCAGACAAAGCACCTGCAACAGGTGATTCTGTACCATATCGCGCGTTGCACCGGTCTGATCATAGAAAGCCCAACGGTTCCCAACACCCACGGTTTCTGTCACCGTGATCTGCACCGAATCGATGTACTTGTTGTTCCACAATGGCTCAAAGAAATCGTTCGCAAAGCGCAGTGCCAAAAGGTTCTGAACCGATTCTTTTCCTAAATAGTGATCAATACGGAAGAGCTGCTTCTCAGTGAAGACTCGTGAGAGCTCCTCATTGATTTCAAGGAAGGACTCGCGACTGTCTCCCAGTGGCTTCTCTACGATCAAACGGCTGTTTTCTTTAACCAGTCCACACGCATCCAGAGATCGGCATACATGACCGAAGATTTTGGGCGGGATCGCGAGATACACAACGAGCACGTTGTCCTCGTTGAAGAACTCCTGACCAATTTTCTCAAGGTCATCGGGCTTGGTTGCGTCGCCTTGGGCGAAGTAGATTTTGTTGGCAAAGCTGAGCCATTTCTCTTCCGAATACAGCTTTTCATCAACACTTTGAACCAGCCACTTCTTGATTTTGGCCTGAAACTCCTCGCGGCTTTGCCCCGTTCGGGCGGTGCCAATAATACGCATGCTATCGGGCATGCAATCGTTGATTTCGAGATAGTAGAGCGAAGGATAAAGTTTACGCAGTGCGAGGTCTCCGTCACCGCCAACAATAAACAGGTCTGTACTCATAGTTTTTTCATTACCTTTTGGGTATATTCTTTCCTGTGTTAAGCACGTGGTTCCATCGGCTCAGTGTACAGATTCAGTCGGCGAGGCGGGGGCAATCTTGACGCACCACCCTCCCCGGGCCGCATTCTGACAAAGGCTTCCGTGGCCTGATTCACCTCTAATCGGGTGTTTTAGTGCCATTACTACGTTTTCTTTAGCCATTCCAATAAAACAGCACCTGAGTCGCGCCAAGCCTTGTTTTAAGTGGGGTCTCTTCGGACACCCGACGAGGTGTTATGCGCCATCACGGCCCTTGGAACCGTTGCATACGTCGCCGGCGATCTTGCTGCGAAATGCTGCCAAAAGCCCATGAAATCTGGGTTTTCGCACCACCAAAGGGCGGCTATTGTAGACCGCTCGAGGTTGCATTTTCAACTTCGATTAACGATAATCGCCGCTCTCAAAATCTGGACACAATTGGGACTTTTTATGGCAATCAGAATTGGTATCAATGGCTTTGGTCGTATCGGCCGATTTGTATTTCGAGCTGCATGCGAGCGTTCCGACGTTGAAGTAGTTGGCATTAACGACCTCATCGACGTTGATTACCTCGCGTACATGCTGAAGTACGACTCGACACACGGGCGTTTTAATGGTGATGTTGACGTTGTTGACGGCAGCCTCGTAGTGAACGGAAACACCATCCGCATCACTGCAGAACGCGACCCCGCAAACCTCAAATGGGATGAAATTGGTGCCGACTACGTCGTCGAATCCACAGGCTTCTTCCTCACCGACGAAACAGCTCGCAAGCACATCGAAGCAGGTGCGAAGAAAGTTGTCATGTCAGCGCCCTCCAAGGACGCCACCCCAATGTTCGTCATGGGCGTGAACCACGACTCCTACGCAGGTCAGGACGTCGTTTCCAATGCTTCTTGCACCACCAACTGTCTCGCTCCTCTCGCGAAAGTGCTGAACGACAAGTTCGGCATCGTTGAAGGTCTGATGACGACGGTTCACGCAACTACAGCAACACAAAAGACTGTAGATGGACCTTCCGTCAAAGACTGGCGCGGCGGCCGCGGTGCAGGTCAAAACATCATCCCATCTTCTACTGGTGCAGCGAAAGCGGTCGGCAAGGTTATTCCTGAGCTGAACGGCAAGCTGACAGGTATGGCGTTCCGCGTACCCACTCCAGACGTTTCTGTTGTCGATCTGACTTGCCGTCTCGAAAAAGGCGCGAGCTACGAAGAGATTTGTGCAGCAATGAAAGAAGCGGCTGAAGGCGAGCTGAAAGGCATCCTCGGTTACACTGAAGATGCGGTTGTCTCCAATGACTTCATTGGCGAGAAATGCACTTCCGTGTTCGACGCAGAAGCGGGCATTTCCCTGAACGACAACTTTGTTAAGGTCGTATCTTGGTACGATAACGAAATCGGCTACTCTAACAAAGTCGTCGACCTGATTACGCACATCGCGAATCAGTAAGATCGGTTTCAGGCCCTTGCGGCCTGAAAACAAAAAAGCCCGGGCATGGCCCGGGCTTTTTTTTGCCTACACAACGCGGACTAGGCGCAGGGCAACACTCGCAAAGAGATCACATGCTCGACATTGCGGATGGCCTCGATCACGGAGTCTTCCGGGGTCTGTGCCAAATCAAGAATATTGTACGCAACGTCATTCCGGCTTTTGTTGACCATATCGATCACGTTCACACTGCGCTCCGCTAACAAAGTCAGCACATGCCCGAGCACACCACTGACGTTGCTGTTAGTGAAAGTGATTCGGCAGGCCCCAGCGGTGCGAGGCATACTGGTATGCGGGAAATTCACCGAATTCAGGATATTGCCGTTTTCCAGGTAGTCCTTGAGCTGATCCACCGCCATGACTGCGCAATTTTCTTCCGCTTCAGCCGTACTTGCGCCAATGTGCGGAAGTGCCAGCACCTTGCTGTTCCCGATCAGGTTTGGCATTGGGAAATCGCACACATAGCGGCGCAATTCGCCTTTGTTCAGTGCGGCCAAAACCGCGTCCGCGTCAACAATGGCATCACGCGCGAAATTCATCACCACCGCACTGGGCTTCATCAACTTCAGCGTCTCGGCATTGATCAGGTTCCGCGTTGCCTCAATGGCGGGAACATGCAGGGTCACATAGTCCACTTCCCCGAGCAATGCCTGCAGGCTTTCCATGCGGCGCACCTGGCTGCTCAAGCGCCAGGCTGCTTCCACTGAGAGCGCAGGGTCATAACCAACCACATTCATGCCAAGCGCGAGCGCGGCGTTCGCAATCATCGAACCAATTGCACCCAAGCCGACCACACCGAGTGTCTTGCCGGCCACTTCGCTGCCCGCAAATTGCTTTTTCTGCTTCTCAAGCAGCTGGTGCATGGCGTCAGCGTCATCCATCTCGCCAAGGGTATTGACGTAGTCGCGCCCTTCGAGAATACCTCGTGAGCTCAACAACATACCTGCGAGCACCAACTCCTTGACCGCATTGGCGTTGGCACCCGGTGTATTGAAAACCACGATGCCTTTTTCCGTGTAGTCCGCCACCGGAATATTATTCACCCCGGCCCCTGCACGCGCGACCGCCAGCACACTCTCGGGCAGCGCTTCCCCGTGCAACTTGTGACTGCGCAGCACAATACCCTCTGGCTGGGAAATGTCCGCCCCAACCGCGTATTTGCTTGCATCGAAACGACTCAGACCTTTGTCTGAAATCGCGTTATAAGTTCGAATCTGGTACATCCTGCTCTCCCGTAATCTCAGTTCCCAGCGACCTGCTCAAAGGCCCACGCCAACCACGGCAGCAAACGCTGCACATCCGAAGGCGCGACCGTGGCGCCACACCAGATACGAATACCAGGAGGCGCATCGCGATAGGCACCGATGTCATAGGCAGCACCCTCGGATTCCAGCAACTTCACCATTTTCTTCACGTTTTCTGGTGAGGTATCAAGTGTCAAACACACGCTGGTGTTCGAGATGGTCTCTTCCTCTTCCGCCAGAAAATGTACCCACTCGTTGTTTGCGACAAACTCAGCGATGTGAGCAAGGCTTTCGTTAGAGCGCGCAATCGTCGCGCTGACACCGCCAATGGATTCGACCCATTGCAAGGCATCCAGATAGTCGACCACGCACAGCATGGATGGCGTATTGATCGTGGCACCTTTAAAAACACCCTCGATCAATTTTCCACCCTTGGTCAGGCGAAAAATCTTTGGCAATGGCCAGGGAGGCGTGTAACTCTCAAGGCGCTCCACGGCGCGAGGACTCAGAATCAGCATGCCATGCGCACCTTCACCGCCGAGCACTTTCTGCCAGCTATAGGTGACAACGTCGAGCTTTTCCCATGGCAGGTCCATCGCGAACACAGCCGAGGTCGCATCACAGATCGTCAGGCCTTCGCGATCATCAGGAATCCAGTCGCCATTGGGGACTTTGACGCCGGACGTAGTGCCGTTCCAGGTGAAGACAACATCCCGAGTGAAATCGACATCCGCCAATACGGGCAAGGTGCCATAATCGGCTTCCATGACACGCACATCATCCAGCTTCAATTGCTTGGTGATGTCGGTAACCCAACCGCTGCCAAAACTTTCCCAGGCCATCACGTCGACTCCGCGCTGCCCCAGCAGTGACCACATCGCCATCTCCACGGCACCGGTATCAGAAGCCGGGACGATGCCCACTCGATAGCCTTCCGGCAGCCCGAGCAGTTCTGCTGTCTTGGTACAAGCAGATTCAAGCACTTCCTTGCCCAGCGAAGAACGGTGAGAGCGGCCGAGTATATCGGTGCGCAGTTCCGACAGTGCGTAGCCCGGGCGCTTGCTGCAGGGACCAGAAGAAAAATTGGGGTTTTCAGGTAATGGAAGTGATTGCACGGATGTGAGTTCCTCTGCGTAAACGAAAAAGCACAGCGGTTTTCACTGTGCTTTTGATAAACCGATCGACCGAGCGACTGCAGTGCCCCAGCCGAAAAGGGCCGACATTATGCCACTAATTACGGCACTCTAGTAGAGTAGGGTATAGAGTTTGCGCTGGTAGCGCACCGCGGCGGGATCGTCCTTTTCCAGGGACTGGAGAATATGCGTGAACGTCTTGCGCACCTCACCTTCCCCTGCACCGAGGTCGGCTTGCAGGCGGGTAAACAGGAGTTCCAGCGCGTCTTCATTGAATTGATTCTGGGCATATTGCGTGGCGAGTTGAATGGTCAGCGCCGGGTCCTCCGGATTACTTTCCAGCGCGCGCTCGAGCGCCTCGATTTCAGGTGACTTACCCGCTTCTCGCGCAAGTGTCAGTTGCGAACGCAGCTGCTCATACAGCGCGTCCTGATCAACTAGTTTCACGGTATCGAGCACTGCCTCAGCGTCGTCCAGACGCCGCAAGGGAATCAGTGCTGAGGCATAACTCAGCGCAATATCTGCGCGCTGACCCGAAGTATCATAAGCCTGCTTCAGCAGGGATGCCGCCTGAGCGAAGGCCTCCTCGGCAAGCAGGGCCTTGGCCTGCTCGTGATCCAGATCCCAGGGTTTGGGCAAGTGCTTTTCCAGCATCGCGCGCACTTCAGACTCCGGCTGCGCGCCAGCGAACCCGTCGATAGGCTGACCGTCTTTCACCAGCATTACGGTGGGCAAACTGCGTACACCAAATTGAGCAGCCAACATCTGCTGTTCGTCCGCATTGATTTTGGCAAGCGTGAACTGGCCCTGGTACGCTTCGACAAGTTTCTCAAGTATAGGCATGAGGTTCTTGCACGGCGCACACCACTCCGCCCAAAAATCCACAAGCACCGGATGTTTGAACGAGGCTTCAATGATCTCGCTTTGCGCATTTTCCGGTGTGATATCTACGATGTACTCTGACATGAATCCCCCAACGCCGACGCGCGCATGCTGCGATAACCAAGCCGGCGTCAGTCTAATATCTTCAAAGGGGACACTATGGGGTCAAGCGCTGAGAATTCAACTCAGGAGCCGTTTTGCCAACGCTCCAGTTTTTCTTCAACCACCTCAAAGCTGATCGGCTTTGAGATATAGTCGTTCATGCCGGCATCGAGGCATTTTTCCCTGTCTCCAGCCAATGCGTTGGCGGTCATCGCGATGATGGGAATATCTCGACATGCACTGCCTGCTTCACCTTTTCGTATGGCCCGCGTCGCATCGTATCCATCCATATTCGGCATTTGGCAATCCATGAACACAAGATCATAGGCACCCTCTGACTGACGCAGCTTGTCGAGCGCCTCCACGCCATCATCCGCGACATCCACGTCAACCTCACAGTCCTCCAGCAGCATCATTGCCACTTCCTGATTGGTTTTGTTGTCTTCTACCAGCAACACCTTCATTCCATTCACCAGATTCGAATGTTTCGACGACTCTGTGGAGAGTATAGACGTATTTTGATCGTTTTCCGCTTTCTTAGGTGCGGCGCCAGGCGCCATCGCCTGATAGAGAGACTCCGCCGACAGGGGTTCAGACAACACGGGTATCGACACGCTCTCAGGCAATTCCGGATCGTGGCTTACTACCGCAAATGCCAGCGTGGCCGTGCCCGGCAAATGCGACAATTTATGCACAAGAGGCAGTGCCGCGCAGGCACGAAGCTGGTGGTGAATCACAATACCGCTGACCTGGTGATCCATTACCTGCTCCAGTATTGCCTCCATCGAAATGTCTGAAGGGGACACCACAAGCGCGCGCCCACCCAAGAACTGTACGACCCGCGCCATGCTGAACGAACGATCAGGATGGTCATCCACCACCAAAATAGACTTCCCTGCAAGCGAGCCCGGGCGTGAAGCCGACACCTGCTCACAGTTAAACGCAAAGGTGGCGGTAAATGTACTCCCCTGCCCCAGGCGACTTTTTACGATAAGATCACCCTGCATCATCTGACACAGTTTACGCGCAATGGGCAAACCCAGCCCCGTTCCGCCATAGGCGCGCGTGTTACTTAAATCCGCCTGAGAAAAACTTTCGAATACCTTTTCCTGCTGCGATTCATCGATACCGATACCTGTATCTCTGACGCTACACGCCACACGGATTTCATCGTTTTTCTTTTCGATCAAGGATAAAGTAAATACGAGTTCGCCTTTATCGGTAAATTTCAGGGCGTTGCCAAGCAGGTTATTCATCACCTGCCGCACGCGAATCTCATCGCCCAGTACCGCATCGGGGATGGCGGGATCAATCGACACCTCAAATCCCAAACCCTTTTGCTGAGCGAGGTAGTAAAAGCCCTGGGCAATCTTGCTCGCCATACGTCGCAGGTTGAACTCACCGCCACTCAATTCAAAGCGCCCCGCTTCCATCTTTGCGAAATCCAGGACGTCATTAATTAACATAACCAGCGCTTCGCCACTTGATCTCGCCACGCTGACAAAGCGTCGCTGGGTGGAATCGAGCTGGCTTTTACCAAGCAACTCCAACATGCCCAGCACGCCATTCATTGGCGTGCGAATCTCATGACTGATGTTGGCGAGAAACTGCTTTCGCGTCTCCAAGGCGTCTTGTAAATCCATATTTTTTGCACGCAGGCGCCTGCGCAGCGTGGCCATATTGCGACACAGAGTCAGCAAAATGCCCTGGCAACATGCGAAAAAAGCCCATATGACCGATGCTTCCAATAGTGTTTCCCGTGCCCAGCCCACCTGTTGCTGCCAGTAGAGCACGCCAGCCAATGCAACGCACTGAACAAGCGAAAACACAATAAAGCTAACAGGTGCAATGCGAAACACGCCAAAAATCGCAATCAGAAACAGCAGGAAGTAGACGATGAGGCTGTACGCAGGCATAAAAAACATCGCACAAAGGCATGCGGCTGTCGCCCAGTACATCTGTGCCGCGCTGAGGGAGGGATCCTGCCAGCGCTCTGAAACGCCACTGGTGATGGTGAAAATGATGGCCAGGTTACCCAGCCAGAAACTCGCCAAACCGAGCAGAAGTGCAAATCGAGGGAGGTGAACCTGCCCCATCAATTCCCCGAAAATCAGCGCAATAGACAGCAGCACAGCGCCGGAAGCTGCCAGCAATGTGTTCTTCGTTCGAATAGCACGTCGATGTTTCGTGTGGGACACGGGCCGCCCTCGGCTGCAACGGAATCCTGCAAGCGGCATATTCGCTCGCAAGAATCAGTATAGACCAGGCTTGATAGGTGAAAGCCTCTAATCACCCCAATTCCCTCCCCTCGCACACGTCCAACTGAAATCGGTTACGGTCGGAACCACTGCGTGTAAGCAATCAAGTAACCGATTACACCATGACAATAAAAAATTTTTTGATATAGCAGAACAAATTTTTCATCACCTAATCGCATAAACAGAAGCACCAAGCTAAACCATTGGCACTAAAGCACTTTTCACAAAAGCGTGCTCTGTGACGTGCGTTTCGGCCACCCAAAACACGCAATCTCAACGAGACGGCTAAAAATGTAAACCGATACATCCTTAGCGCCCGGCTTTTCACATTAAAGAGATTCATTAGAATAGTGCGTTCCTTGCTTCGAGCTGCCACAGTTCCGCGTGCTGTTGGCGAGACAATAAAATTTTCAGCTTTAGGTATTTCACCCATGAAATTCGGACATTTCGACGACGAAAATAAAGAATATGTCATCACCAATCCCCGCACACCCTACCCCTGGATCAACTACCTCGGAAATGAAGACTTTTTTGGGTTGATTTCAAACACTGCTGGCGGATACACCTTTTACAAAGACGCCAAGTTCCGCCGTTTAACACGATATCGCTACAACAATGTCCCCATGGACAATGGCGGACGGTATTTTTACCTCAATGATGGCGGTGATGTGTGGTCACCGGGCTGGAAGCCGGTCAAAAACGAGCTCGACCACTATAGTTGCCGTCACGGCATGAGCTATACCCGTATTGCCGGGGAACGGAATGGCCTGAAAGCCGAAGCCCTGTACTTTATTCCGCTTGGAACCCGTGCGGAAATTCATCAGATTACGCTGGAAAATACCAGTACCGAGCGCAAATCGTTCAAGCTGTTTTCATTTGCAGAGTGGTGTCTCTGGAACGCGCAGGATGACGGCGCAAACTTCCAGAGAAACTTTTCAACGGGTGAAGTCGAAATCGAAGGCTCTGTGCTATATCACAAGACCGAATTCAAAGAACGCCGCAACCATTACGCGTTCTACTCAGCCAACTGCGACATTGACGGCTTCGACACCGATCGAGAATCCTTTTTAGGCCTTTACAATGGTTTTGACCGACCCGACGCGGTGTTTGAAGGTGAGCCGCGAAACTCTCATGCTCATGGCTGGTCCCCCATCGCCTCGCATTGCATTGAAGTCAGTTTGGAGCCGGGTGAAACACGCAAAGTCATTTTTGTTCTCGGCTACATCGAAGTTGAACCCGACCAAAAATGGGAAAGCAAGGGAGTTATAAACAAAGCGCCAGCCAAACAATTGATTGAACGCTTTCAGTCTCCCGAGCAGGTCGACGCTGAGTTACAGCGTCTGCAAGACTACTGGCACAACTTGTTAACGACCTACGAACTCGACAGTGGCGATGACAAGCTCGACCGCATGGTCAATATCTGGAACCAATACCAGTGCATGGTAACGTTTAATATGAGTCGCAGTGCCTCGTTTTTCGAATCGGGCATTGGTCGCGGTATGGGTTTCCGAGATTCCAACCAAGACTTGATCGGCTTTGTGCACCAGGTACCGGAGCGAGCCAAGGAGCGCATCCTTGATATCGCCGCCACGCAATTTGAAGATGGTTCGGCCTATCACCAATATCAGCCATTGACCAAGCGCGGCAACCATGAGCTTGGTGGTGACTTTAATGATGACCCGATGTGGCTGGTCTTGTCCGTCACCGAATATATCAAGGAGACCGGTGACTACAGCATCCTCGAAGAGCGCGTGGCCTTCGACAACGACGAAAGCAAAGCCGAGTCTTTGTTTGAACATTTGCGCCGCTCTTTCATGCACACGGTCAATAATCTCGGCCCACACAACCTACCGTTGATTGGTCGAGCGGACTGGAATGACTGCCTGAACCTGAACTGCTTTTCAGAAGACCCTAACGAATCCTTCCAAACAACAGGGAACAAAAAAGGGCGCACAGCGGAATCCTTGATGATCGCGGGACAATTTGTGCTCTATGGCAATGAACTGATCCGCCTTTGCGAACAGACCGGTCGCCAGCAGGAAGCGGCGGATTTCCGACCCCATGTTGAGGCCATGGTCGAAGCGGTCAAAACACATGGCTGGGATGGTGATTGGTATCTGCGTGCGTACGACTACAACGGTAACAAAGTCGGCTCGAAAGAAAATGAAGAAGGTAAAATTTTCATCGAGTCCCAGGGCTTTTGCAGCATGGCTGAAATTGGAAAAGAGGAAGGCCTGGTTGAACAGTCACTCGATTCCGTTGCCGAGTGGCTCGACTCCGATTACGGTATTGTTTTGCAACAACCGGCCTTCACCCGCTACTACATCGAGTACGGTGAAATTTCGACCTACCCTGCCGGGTACAAGGAAAATGCCGGGATATTTTGCCACAACAATCCCTGGATCATGATTGCCGAAGCTCAGCTAGGTCGCGGTGACCGTGCATTTGAATACTACCGCAAAATCACACCAAGTTATTTCGAAGACATCAGCGATCTGCACAAAGTAGAGCCCTATGTTTACTGCCAGATGATTGCCGGTAAAGATGCCTTTAAACCGGGTGAAGGCAAGAACTCCTGGCTTACCGGCACGGCCGCCTGGAACTTCTACGCGATCACACAGTTCATACTCGGCGTTCGCACGGATTACGACGGGCTTCGTATCAACCCGAGTATTCCAGCGGCCTGGGATGGCTTCAAAATGCGGCGTAAATTCCGCGGTGCGAGTTATGACATAGCGGTGCGCAATCCATCTCATGTCTGCAGCGGAGTAAAGGAAATTCGGGTGAATGGCGAGTTGTTAGATGGCTTGGTCATTCCCGCACAGCCCGAGGGGGCCGAAGTGAAAGTCGAGGTATTACTCGGCTAGCCCCTAGCGTGCAACATAAAGCGCAACACGTAAAAAAAGGCCGGTTTACCGGCCTTTTTTGTTAATTTTCTTCGCGGTTTTGTCCGCGCTGCTGTCGCTTCGGTGCAGGCGCGCCAATATGCTGTTCACCCCGCGCTCGCGCAAGCGCCATTTGACGCTGACGCTCCCGAAATCGTTCTAGCTGCTCATCCGTTAGGTTGGATGCACAGCGGGGACAACTGACGCCTTCTTCATACTCAGGCGATTGCATATCGGCTTCCGTAATAGGATGCCGGCAACCATGACACAGTTCGTATTGCCCTTTTTCCAATTGATGGTTTACCGCAACACGATTATCAAAGACAAAGCACTCGCCCTGCCATAGACTTTCGTTTTCCGGCACTTCCTCGAGGTATTTCAGGATGCCGCCCTTCAAATGAAATACGTCATCAAAACCCTGCTCTTTCAGATACGCGGTCGATTTTTCACAGCGGATACCACCGGTGCAAAACATCGCAACCTTGCGATGCTTCTGTGGATCCAAGGTCTTTTTCACGTATTCCGGAAACTCTCTGAAACTCTCGGTATGCGGATTCACAGCACGCTCAAACGTACCGATGTCATACTCGTACTCATTACGGGTATCGATCACAACCACATCAGGATCGCTGATTAACGCATTCCAGTCTTTGGGCTCGACATACGTCCCCACCACACGTCGCGGATCAATGCCCTCGACCCCCATGGTGACGATTTCTTTCTTGAGTTTGACCTTCATTCGGTAGAAAGGCTGTTTATCGTCAAACGACTCTTTGTGATCAATATCCGCCAGGCGTGCATCACGAGCGAACCAGCCCAGTAAGGCGTCGATACTTTCTCTCGAACCTGCCACTGTGCCATTCACGCCCTCTTGGGCCAGTAAAAGCGTCCCTTTAATCTCCTGAGAGAGGCAAAAATCCAGCAACGGTGCGCGAAGCTCGCGGTAATCCGGCAGAGCAACAAACTTATACATCGCGGCAACAACTATGGGATTGGGCATCGGAGAACTCAAACAAGGGTGAAAAATAAACAGCGCGGGATTGTAACGACGTGACCGCGCTCAGGCAAGCCAGCTCGGCTCAGCGGCTGCCGCCTAGACAGGCTGGCGACGCCGGCGCACTGCCCTTTGTTTCCCACTCTTGCGGGCTGTAAAGATGCAATGCGAGCGCGTGCAGGCTTCCCTGCAATTCCTCACCCAACAATTGGTAGATGCTTTGATGACGCTTCACACGACTCAGACCCTCGAACACGGATGACACGCAAATGACTTTGAAGTGGCTTTCCGCGCCTTGGGGCACGTTGTGCTGATGGCTTTCGTCTTCGACTAGCAGATACTCTGGCGTCAAAGATTGCGTTAAAGTGTGCTCAATCAACTCCCTTCGGGACATGTAATACCTCATTCAGACCAAATACGACTTAATCCTGCCATTTTGCTTACTCTGCAATGGGGAAACTGTGCTAAGGTTTGAGCAACCCCCAATTGGCTTCTGGCAATATACGCAGTTTGAATCCGCGATGGAACCAAGATTCGTCTTCATAAACCGCCGTAAACCCCGTGACCGTCGAAATACGGCTGAGGCGGGTCAGGGCTTATATCCTACGGCTCGCCGTAGCGGCATAGATAGACGAAATCAGAATAAAACCCTGATCGAGGATTACTACGATTACGTAGAATCCCAACTTGACGCCATGATGGTCGTCAAAAAAAACCCTCGCGACTCCCGTCCTGAGTAGCCTCGGAGCAGAACACGCTCACTCTACACTCGGCCATGAAGCGTAACGAGCCTCCGCTGAGTAAAACTTCCGGCACTAGATTCTCCAAGAACTAACGCCAATTTTTATAAGCCCACCCTGTACGCACACTATACTTTTTCTAAGCCCACGCGGCGCTTTGAATCATCGTTTCCACCCAGGCGTACCCAGTCGCCCTACCTGCGTATTCAGGAGTTTTATCAATATGCTGACCCCTATAGAACAAAAAATTGTCCTGTCTACCCTGACCCAGCGGCGCGCATGGCTCAAAAAAAATCTGGAATCGGGCACGCTGGAAGACAAGGTCAGGTCTGAATACCTGGAAACCGCACGCCATCTAGATGCCGCAATGAAAAAACTCGCTGCGGCTAAAAGAAGCCCTGCAGCCGTTTCGGGCCCCGCCGCACTGATCTCAGGCCGCAGCGAGCTTACGGTTCAAACAGCGCGGGTACTGGTTGCAGAAGACAGTGCGGAGAGTGCTGAACTTCTGGTGTCCATGTTACAGGATATTGGGATCAAGCAGGTTGATACGGCTACAGATGGGCGCGAAGCCTTCGATAAAATTAAATCATCAAAGGAGAGTTATGACATCGTCTTTTGTGACTGGGACATGCCAGAGCTCTCCGGGATAGAAGTACATCAAAAAGCGGTGGCCTCCAATACTCTGCGGGAAGCGCACTTTTGCATGGTGACGGCGGTCACCGAAGCACAAAAAATTCGAGAAGCTATCCTGCAGGGCATAAACGACTATATCGTCAAACCCATTGATGCTCAGAAACTGGAAGAGAAAGTGAAGGCCACGATCGAGGCAAAATCTCAGGACGCAGCCTAGCGGCGCATCGTGCAGATAAAAAAAGGCTGCAAAAGCAGCCTTTTTTTTATTGTAGCGCCCGCATTACAGCACAGGCTGACCAATCTGAAGAATCTTCATGGTATTGGTGCCGCCGTGAGTGTGCGTGTCACCCTTAGACATAATCATGAAGTCCCCATCCTGAACAAAATCCTGCTCTTTCAGGAACTCAATCACGTGAGAGTTGATTTCTGCCGACGTCAGATCATGCAATTGCTCGAAGCTGACCGTTTGAACACCGCGGAACAGCGCCGCACGACGCAAGGTTTTCACTTCGCGAGAGAACGCAAAGATAGGAATTCGCGTACCATAACGGGACATCAACAAAGGCGTTGAGCCCGATTCGCTCAACGCGATAATCGCCTTCACGCCTTTCATCTGGTTTGCCGTGTACATCACCGCCATCGCAACAGATTCATCAATTGCCTGATAGTGATCTTCCGTGCGCGTTGGGCGGGTCACAGACTGAGGATGCTTCTCTGCACCCAAAATGACGCGGACCATGGCTTCAACGGTTTGCACCGGGAACTGGCCTGCGGCTGTTTCAGCGGAAAGCATCACCGCATCCGTGCCATCAAGTACCGCGTTCGCAACGTCGAAGACTTCTGCTCGCGTTGGCAGTGGGCTGCTGATCATAGTTTCCATCATTTGAGTCGCAGTAATCACGCAACGGTTCAACGCACGCGCGCGCTCAATAATGTGCTTCTGCACACCAATCAACTGGGCATCGCCAATCTCGACACCGAGGTCACCACGGGCGACCATTACCGCATCAGAAGCCATAATGATGGCGTCCAGTACCTGCGTGTTCTCAACCGATTCGGCACGCTCAATCTTAGCTACCATGTACGCATCGCCACCGGCCTCTTTAACCAGCTGACGGGCAAATTTCATATCGTCGGCCGAACGAGGGAAAGACACAGCAAGGTAGTCCACACCAATTTCAACGGCGGTTTTGATGTCAGCCTTGTCCTTGTCGGTCAGTGCTGGCGCTGTAAGACCACCGCCTTGACGGTTGATCCCTTTGTTGTTGGAGAGCTTACCAGCAACGGTAACAGTGGTGTTCACTCGAACACCTTCGACGGATTCCACTTTCAGTACGACACGACCGTCGTCAAGCAGCAGCAAGTCGCCAGGTACAACGTCGTTTGGCAGCTCTTTATAGTCAATACCGACTTCTTTCTGATTACCTGCATCGCGCTCAAGCGCCGCATCCAGTGCAAAGCTGTCTCCGACAGCCAGCTCAATGGGGCCTTCTGCAAATCGGGCGATACGGATCTTGGGACCCTGCAGGTCACCGAGGATGGCAACGTGCTTGCCGTGCTTTTCGCTGTACTCACGCACCGCAGCAGCACGCTTTTTATGGTCTTCAGGGCTCCCGTGGGAGAAGTTCATACGTACTACGTTCACTCCCGCGACGATGAGTTTTTCCAGGATACCGGGCTCATCGGTAGCAGGACCGAGAGTGCTAACTATTTTCGTACGTCTGAACATACAGAGTCTCCATTGCAAATAACAAATAAACTTAGAGAGGCGCGCATTTTACACCATGCGGCCCCCGTTAATGTATAGATATTGTTTTTATATTAGGAAAGCAGGCCACTCAGCCCGCCGGGTATCGCACCACAAATTTACGTCAACAACATTACATTGATGAAACGAGCGATATCATCACACCCGCCGCTACGGCAGAACCAATTACGCCTGCGACGTTGGGCCCCATCGCGTACATCAACAAGAAGTTTTGAGGGTTCGCCTCAAGCCCCATTTTGTTGGATACACGCGCAGCCATGGGAACCGCCGAGACACCGGCAGAGCCGATCAGCGGGTTGATTTTCTGTTTGCTGAACACATTCATCAATTTCGCCATCAGCACGCCCGCAGCCGTACCAATGCCAAAGGCAACGATGCCCAACAGCAATATCCCCAGCGTCTTCGGGTCCAGAAACTTGTCAGCAGCCAATTTAGAGCCCACAGACAAACCGAGGAAAATCGTAGTGATGTTAATAAGCGCATTTTGCGCCGTATCGGAAAGACGATCAACCACACCGCACTCACGCATAAGATTACCGAAGCAGAACATGCCCAACAGAGGCACGGCATCGGGTAGTACCAGCGCGACAAGAATCAGCAGAATAATCGGAAACACGATTTTTTCGCGCTTACTGACAGGCCGCAACTGGGTCATTTGAATTTTGCGTTCGCTCTCGGTCGTCAACGCGCGCATGATGGGGGGCTGAATCAGAGGCACCAGCGCCATGTACGAGTAGGCTGCCACGGCAATTGCGCCGAGCAGGTCAGGCGCGAGCTTGCTTGACACATAGATGGCCGTTGGCCCATCGGCACCGCCGATAATACCGATCGCAGCTGCATCGGCGAGACTGAAGTCAAATACGCCCGCCGCAGACAGCGCCACCGCACCGAGGACAGTCGCAAATATACCAAACTGCGCCGCGGCACCGAGAAACAGGGTTTTGGGGTTCGCAAGCAAAGGTCCGAAATCGGTCATCGCGCCGACACCCATGAAGATCACCAGGGGCGCGACCCCACTTGCGACGGCAACGGTGTAAAAAGTGTACAGCATGCCATTGTGGTAGCCTTCATAGCGTGCAAACGTTTCCGCCGCCACCAGTGTCTCTGGCGATGCCGTCTTCAGCGCAGCGCTGAAGTCCTTCACACTTTCCCAGGCCTGCAAGCCCAGGGTTTCAGCCAGCGACGACAGTACCGCAGGATCCCCCGCCGCAATGGCGTTCTCCAGAGCGGACTGCGCGAGCCCCGCGCCAGGGATGTTCGCCAACACACCACCAAAGCCGATGGGCACCAGCAGAAGCGGTTCAAAACCTTTGCGAATGGCAAGAAAAAGCAACATGAGACAGATCACGATCATCGAGAACTGATCCCATTGCAGGTGGTAGATACCTGAGCTGAGCCAAAGATTTTCCAAACTGCGATCCTCCGGCTTAAGCGATGGTCAGGAGCACATCGCCAACGGCGACGACATCCCCTTCCTTGATATTGACCTGACTGACCGTACCTGCGGCCGGCGCACTGACCTGTGTCTCCATCTTCATGGCTTCCAGCACCAGCAAGGTATCGCCTTCGGCCACTTGTTGGCCTGGGCTGACCATGACTCGGAAAATATTCCCTGCCAGTGGCGCCTTAACAGGTTCTCCGCCCCCCACTGGAACGGCCACATCTGCGCTGTTGTCCGCACCACTTAGCGGCACAATGCCAGTCAACTCGCCGCCATTATTGACGGTCACAGTGTACTCTTTCCCTTCGATGCTTACGGTGTAGATCTCATCACCGTTATCCGCGTGCACTACCGCACTTTCTTTACCGGTGGGTACCGGCTCAAAGGCATCGGCGTTGCCGCGGTTCTGAATAAACTTCAAACCGATTTGCTGGAACAGAGCGTAGGTCAGCACATCATCGATTTCGCGCTCGCCCGCCGCCAGCGTCAATCCTTTCTCTTTGGCTTCAGCACGCAGCGCCTGCTTCAGATTGTCCAACTCAGGCTCAATCAAATCCGCTGGACGGCAGGATATCGGGCTCTGACCATCGCCCAACACACGTTTTTGCAGGGCTTCATTTACTGCGGCCGGGGTCGCACCGTACTCACCTTTAAGCACGCCCTCGGTTTCTTTTGAAATCGAGGCGTAGCGCTCGCCACGCAGCACGTTGAGTACGGATTGGGTGCCGACGATCTGGGATGTCGGCGTCACCAGAGGAATGTAGCCCAGGTCTTCACGCACACGCGGGATCTCCTGCAACACCTCGTCAAATCGGTCTTCGGCGCCCTGCTCACGGAGCTGGTTCTCCATGTTGGTCAACATGCCGCCGGGAACTTGAGCCCGTAAAATACGCGCGTCGACACCTTTCAATGAGCCTTCAAACTTCGCGTATTTCTTACGCACTTCGCGGAAATACAAAGCGATGTCTTCAAGCAGCTCCAAGTTCAGGCCGGTATCGCGATCCGTGCCCTCCAGAATCGCAACCAGCGTTTCCGTGGGGCTGTGACCGTAAGTCATCGACATCGAGGAGATCGCCGTATCGACATTGTCGATGCCTGCCTCTACACACTTGAGGTAGGTCGCGTGTGCCAAGCCCGTCGTGGCATGACACTGCATATGGATTGGGATATCACATGCGGCTTTCAATTTACTGACCAGTTCGTAGCCATCATAGGGCTTGAGCAAACCCGCCATGTCTTTGATGGCGATGGAGTCGGCCCCCATGTCTTCGATCTTCTTGCCCTGCTCAACCCAACCGTCGATGGTATGAACGGGGCTCAAGGTGTAAGAAATAGTACCCTGAGCATGCTTGCCCTGCTTTTTAACGGCTTTCAGCGCGGTGTCGATATTGCGCATGTCGTTCATGGCATCGAAGACGCGAAACACGTCAACACCATTCACAGCCGCGCGTTCGACGAATTTGTCGACCACGTCATCCGCATAGTGGCGGTACCCGAGCAGGTTTTGCCCACGAAGCAGCATTTGCTGTGGCGTGTTGGGCATGGCGGCTTTGAGTTCGCGAATGCGATCCCAAGGGTCTTCACCGAGGAAGCGAATGCAGGCATCAAACGTAGCGCCTCCCCAGCTTTCAAGGGACCAGAAGCCCACTTTATCCAGCTTGTCCGCAATGGGGAGCATGTCATCAATGCGCATGCGGGTTGCAAACAGTGATTGATGGGCGTCTCTCAGCACCAGCTCAGTGATACCCAAGGGCTTTTTCACATCCGTCATTCAGGCCTTCCCCACGAAAGAATTCATTTGTAACTTATTGATGTTTATCGACTATTTCGTCTTGGCGCGATGTTGATATATCGCTTCTTGAATGGCTACGAGGATTTTGGGGTCGACCGGTGTGGAACTTGACGTGGCCGTGGCTGCCGCTGCTTGGCGGGTTTCCACCACGGGGCTTTCCGGGAAAAATCGGGTAATCACTTTCGACATCAACGTGGTCAATACCACGAGAACGGTCAAAAACACACCGACGGTGCCCATACCATAGGCCATGAGCTCCCAGCCCTGTCCGATCAAATTCGCTTCCACCACTCCCCCAAAACTCGAAAATTCAGTCGTCTTCTGCGTGAAACTGTCACCGATTAATGCCTCTGCGTAGGTCCGCTTTTACACCATGAAATGGCGAAGGTAAACGAGACTCGCTTGCACTTAACCCAAAGACAGCCCCATACGATAATGAATAAACGGCCTGTTCGGCAAGTAAAAGGGCAGGTTTTCACGCTATTCACGAACAGAAAAGCACCAATGCGCGCATTATTCACACCAAATGCGCAATATGTGACACAAGCGCAGCAGGCTTTGTTAAACTCCGCGCCCCCGAATGTGCCGCTCTATTCGAGCTGGCCGAACCGCCATCCCCTTGGTAACCACGTCAGGATAGCTATGCGATTATTCCTCGCCCCAATGGAGGGCGTTGTTGATCATCATCTTCGCAAAATCTACGCGCGCATCGGCGGTATTGATGCCTGCGTGACGGAATTTGTTCGCGTCACCGAGCACACTCTGCCACGGCGCGTCTTTATCCGTGCCTGTCCTGAACTGACCGAAGCGGGACGACGCGTACCCGACCCCGAATTGGGTGAGCGCCCTGCACTGCCTATCCGAGTGCAGTTGCTCGGCAGTGAACCGGAAGTATTAGCACTCAACGCCCGTAAAGCCGCGCGTCTGGGTGCAATCGGCATCGATCTCAATTTCGGCTGCCCGGCGAAAACGGTCAACCGCCATCGTGGCGGAGCGTGCCTGCTTGATGAGACCGAGTTGCTGTATCAGATTGTCAGCACGGTCAGGGAAGCCGTACCTCAAGAGGTGCCTGTGACCGCGAAGATTCGCCTGGGCTACATGGAGCGAAACAGCTACCTCGAGAACGCACACGCCCTGCAAAGTGCCGGAGCAAGCGAACTGTTTGTCCATGCACGCTCCAAAGCCGACGGCTACAACCCGCCTGCGTATTGGCATTGCATTGGTGAAATTCGTGAGGCGCTGAAGATCCCCGTGATCGCCAATGGCGAAATATGGACGCTGGAGGACTTTCGTCAATGTCGAGCGGAGTCGGGCTGTGAGGACTTTATGTTGGGCCGAGGTTTACTCGCCAATCCAGCACTGGCACACATCATCCGTGCAGAAAACCAAGATGCGGGTCTTGTATGGCCGATCGTTGCTCGCTTGCTGTACGACTTTTTTATCGAAACCAGTAAGGCCTACCCCGCCAAGTTTCTTGGCAACCGCGCGAAACAGTGGTTGCACTACCTGCGCCGACATTACTCGGAAGCCGACACCCTCTTTCACCAAATAAAGCGCATGAAGCATTTTGACGAGCTGGAATCGGCGCTGCGCGAAGCATGGGCACCTCGCGCGCAGGCTACGATGAGTCTTGGTCAGTCAGGTTGAATGCGAGGCTCGGATTGCGGGTTTAGCTTCCCATTTTCGATGCTGATCGCCTGAGTGGCCCCAAAGGCTGGCCACGTCACTACCGTGTGGCCTTTTTCCTGCAGTGCCGCACGCAGCTCCTCGTCCGCATAACTGTCGATAAAAACGCGGTCAGGCTGCCATTGATGGTGCAGCCGGACACGCGCCATGGCTTCATCGAGTGGCAATTGCAGTGCAAGATAATTAAACAAGGTTTGCGCAACTTGCGAAATGATGGTCGGGCCCCCTGCCGCCCCCACACTCAAGACAGGCTGCCCATCTTTAAAGACCAGCGTGGGACTCATTGACGAAAGCGGCCGCTTTCCGGGCGCAACGGCATTCGCCTCTGACCCCACCAAGCCAAATGCATTGGGTACACCTGGCTGCGCAGTAAAATCGTCCATCTGATTATTCATCAACACACCACTGCCCGGTATCACCACCCCGCTGCCAAAACTGGTGTTCACCGTTGTGGTGATGGCCACCCAGTTGCCATGCTTGTCCGCCGTTGCCAAATGAGTGGTGTGCTTGCCGAATAAATACGTTTCATAATTCGGTGGCAATCCGTGCCCTTCGACCTCCGTCGAACGGTTTAGGGTGATGTCCGCGCTGCGCTGCTTCAAATAGGATTTGTCCAACAAGCCTTTAGGTACAGACACAAAATCCGCATCCCCCATCCAATAGGCACGATCGGCAAACGCGCGTTTGCTGGCTTCAATAATGAGGTGATAGCGCTCGGCATCCTCATAGCGCGATGCGTCTAGAATATCCAACATCGTCAGAATTTGCGCGACATGCACCCCACCAGAGCTGGGTGGCGGGAAGCCCACTAGCTCGTAGCCTTCGAACTCGCTCGCGACGGGTGCACGTAAGACCGTGTGATAGGCCTTGAAATCTTTGGCCCTAACGCGCCCCTGATGCTTTTTCATCCAGGCTTCCACGGCTCGCGCAAAATCACCGGTATAAAAGTAGGCGGGGCCGTGTTTAGCCAATTTTCGATAGGTGTCGGCGAGGTCAGCCTGTTGCAGTATTTCCCCTTCTTTTAGGGCTTGCCCATCGGGTAGAAATATCGCGGCCGACGCTGGAAATTGCGCGAGCTTACTGGAGACTCTTTGCAGGCGCGCTGCAAGCACGGGACTCACAGCCACACCCTTTTCTGCCAGATCCGCGGCGGGCAGCAGCGTGTCTGCGAAACTGAGCTTGCCTGCACGTTTCTGCAATTCATACAGTGCCTGCACCGAGCCGGGCACACCGATCGCAAGCGCGCCGGTTTTACTCCACTCGGGTACGGCTTTACCGTCCTTCAAGAACATATCGGGCGTAGCGAGAGCCGGTGCCATCTCGCGCCCATCTATGGCCAACACCGTACCATCTGCCAGCCGGGCCAAGATGAAGCAACCACCGCCTATGCCCGAGTTTTGACCGTCAACGACACCCAGCGTAAAGGCTGCCGCCAACGCTGCATCAATCGCATTCCCACCCTGCGCAACGGCATCGAGACCGGCTTTTGTCGCCAGACCATGCACGGTGGCCACGGCTGCGCTCCCATCTTTGTTGGTTGCCGCCATTGGCAGTGCGAGCGAAAGATGCGCTGAACTCAGCCCGGCGAGCAATACGAGCGCAATCAATAAGGAGGTCGTTCTAGATATCATGTGTCTTGCCGTCAAACTAAATGAGACAGCGAGCATAGCAGGGACGACTTTCAGCCGCATCCTGGCGCGTCGCTTGAGAGGGGAATGTGCGCTGAACGCGTCTCTGCTCAGCGCCTATTGGCTATGAAAAAGCCTAGATCCAATAAGAATCGCCGCGTAAGCCGGCAATATTCATGCGCGCCACCATACGGCCGCGGGTGATGATTCTGTGGTGCTGAATGGCAAAGTGCACATACTTTAACATGGCAGAAATGGCCCAATTCGTTACAGTGACATCGTGTCTTTTAGAACTGGACGAAATAATAACACTCACGCCATGTTACCTCAATACACAAAATAACCATAATGAGTAATTTATACCCACCCGCTGTAAGCGTGAACGCTTTTGCTGTGCCGCACTCTTCAGAACTGAACGTCAGTCGATGACATTTTCTTCGAGTTGGTGAAGATAAACCGATTACATACTCCAATTTAAAGTACTTGAAAAAAACCGAGTGTTGTTACCGTTGAGCGGCTGTCGCGAGACGCAACCGTTTACATTTTGAGTCTCCGGGAACACGCCTCCAGAGCACGTGGCGCGCGGCTTTACGGAGCTCATGGCGCCTGCTAAGGTGCTGCGATTCAGTACCTGATGCGGTGCATTTCAGCCGCTAGACGACACACAACAACAACGACCAATAACAATTCGGGGTATTCATGTCGGCGCTCTCTTCTTCACACCGCTTGTCCTTCGGCGAGAAAATCGGATACGCGATGGGCGATGCCGCAGCCAATCTAGTTTGGCGTGGCGCGATGTTTTTTCTGGCCGTTTTCTACACGGACACGTTCGGGCTCGACGCCATGGCAGTAGGCGCCCTGATGCTGATCGTGCGCATGTCGGACGGCGTGACCGACATCATCATGGGCATGATCGCGGATCGCACGCAAACTCGATGGGGTAAATTTCGTCCCTGGGTGCTTTTCTCCGCCCCGATACTCGGTGTGTTCATGGTTCTCACCTACACCACGCCCGATCTCAGCCCGACGATGAAACTTGTCTACGCCTATGTCACCTATATCGGGCTGACCCTAGCGTACACGATGAATAACGTTCCCTACTCCGCGCTAATGGGCGTGATGACACCGAGCAACGTAGAGCGCACTAAGCTCTCAGGCTGGCGCTTTGCAGGTGCATTTCTTGGTGGCTTTATTATTTCCGTCGGAACCCCGGTTTTACTGAGCCTGTTCGGTAACGGCGACGATAAAGCCGGCTACCAGAGTACGATGTACGTCTTTGCCGGGCTGCTTGTCTTCCTTTTGTTGATCACATTCCTGAGCACACGTGAACGGGTAACGCCTCCGCCCCAGCAAAAAACAGAGGGCAAAACAGACTGGCTGAACTTCAGCAAAAACATGCTGCTGGCTTCGATACCGCTAATCAGCATGACCCTGTTTTTCTATTTCAGAAACTGGCAATCCGGCCTGTTTTTCCTGGCCGTTATTATTGTGACGATAATCGTAATTCGTCGACTGATCAACACTCCCCGTGACGCGCTCAGCGATGCACAACTCGACATCGTTGATTTATTGACGAACATCCCTTGGGTGATTTTGTTGGGCATTGGTTTTCTGTTCATGATGTTCACTGGCATCAAGAGTGCTGCTACAGCGTACTATTTCTTCCACTTTCTGGATGACAACATGACGCTCGCGTCGACGTTCAGCTGGGCGCCAGAATGGCTTGCCAATATCAATGCGCAGAACGCGCTGCTCAGCGCCTACCTGGGTGGCACGATGGTCATCTCTGTGTTCGGCGCATTGGCCACCGGATTCTTGATTCGCTTCATCGGCAAGCGGGAACTGTTTATCGCAACGCTGCTGATTGGCGCCGCCCTCTCCTGCGCAATATTTCTGCTTGGGCCTGAAGACGTCGGCACGCTGTTCGTACTGGGTATCGGTGCTGAGTTCTTTGTGGCGATGTGGCCAGTGCTGTTTTTCAGCATGCTGGGTGACTCCGCCGACTACTCGGAATGGAAGCATCAACGCCGCGCGACGGGTCTAGTGTTTTCTGCCGGCACCTTCATCAATAAAACCGGGGGCGGTTTTGCCGGGGCCCTGGTTGTCATGGTGCTCGCAGCCTATGGTTACGTCGGCACCGACGCGAGCACCATTTCACTGGCCCTCCCGGCGATGAAAGCGTTGATGAGCTGGATACCGGCGCTATTCGCCGTGGTAGGTGCTGTGCTGATGCTGTTCTACCCACTCTCAAGTGGGCGCATGGCCGAAATCGAAAGTACGCTTCTGCAGCGGCGCGCAAGCGGATCTTAAGCGCCGAAACCAAACCGGGCCCTCCCAAAGGGCCCGTACTCCCGCCTCCTCCCCCTACCCACCCATCACAGTAAGTGTCGCCGTGACCATGTGTATTTCTGCACATTGGCCAATCTGTTGCTAAGCTGACTAAAAGGCAGGCGATATGCTCAAAGAGCATTCAATCTCCATACCGATAGTTGAGAGGAACACGAGCACACCATGTTTCATAGCGCACGGTCGCGCCAGCAGCTGGCGATCGCTTTCATGATTTTCTGGCTGGGTGCATCCGCATTTGGCTTCTGGTGGTTTCAATTCCGGTACATCCAATCCTATCAACAGATTGCGGCCAGCTTTGATGGGGACGTCCTCGAAAACATGCATTTTGACCACGCTGAACGACCTCGTGTCATGCATTTTCTCGACGACGATTGCCCATGCACTCGCTTTGCTGAAGTCCACGTGCGGGATCTCGAAGCGCGCTATGAGGAAGTGGCAGACTTCCTCCACGCCGACCCACTAACACTCGGTCAGCGTGTACCGGCGACCCCAGCGGTCGCGATTTGGTCCAAACAGGGCCAACTCGCGTACTTTGGGCCTTACAGCAGCGGCGCATTTTGCGGCGAGGGAGACGATTTTGTGCAGACGACGCTTGAGCGCCTGCAACAGGAGCAAAACACAGAATGGATTTCACAGGACGCTCTGGGCTGTTTTTGCAGGACGCAGGTCCCATCAGCCCCCGTGTAATTCAGGTACATTTTGAGGCAGCAGTATGTTGAACAACCAAGCACTTGAACAGCACTACCAAAACGCGGACAAACTGATGTTGATGATCAACATTGGGTTGACGCTCTACGCACTGGCGCTCGCCAACTGGTACAGCACCTGGGCGGAGGCCCTGCTCATCGGCGGAGGCACTATCGCCGCACTCTGCGCGATTTACAGCCTCGCTAAAGGACAGTTGGTTTGCCGCATCGCGATGGCTGCCGGGTTTATGGTGCTCACTGCCCTGCACATCCACCAGGCGCAAGGCATGATTGAAATGCATTTCGGTGTATTTGCGCTGCTTGCCATACTGTTGTACTACCGGGACTGGGTCCCTGTGGTCGCCGCAGCAGCAGTCATTGCGGTTCACCACCTCGGCTTTTTTGCGCTGCAAAGTCAGGGTGCCAACGTGTATGTATTGAGCACAACCGAAAACGGCCTATGGGTCATTTTCCTGCACGCCGGCTATGTGGTTGTTGAAACCGCGGTCCTGATTCTTTTTGCCCGAAACCTGCACCGCGAAGCCGTACAAAGCCTCGAGTTGATGCAGGTCACCACGGCCATCCTTGCCGACGACATTATTGATTTACGGCTTCGCACCTCTGGCTCCACCGAATTACTGCAACGCTTTGATGGCTACACCGCCGATGTGGAGTCCCTCGCGCAAGAGGTGAATCAATACGCAAACCAACTCCGCAATGAAAGCGGTCAGCTCGCCGAAGTGACCGATAAGATGCGCCAGGCTACCGCCACTCAGCAGAGTGAAACGGACATGATTGCCACCGCCATTGAAGAAATGACCGCCGCTACCCGCGAAATCTCTTCGAATGCGTCCTATGCCGCGAACGCGTCCGACGAGGTAAGCAGCAGCGCCCAACGCGCCACCACTGTCAGTCAGGATACGCAGGATGCCGTCGCGAGCCTGGCCCAACAAGTGGCAAACGCTGTAGGTACCATTACCGAATTGAATACCCAAACCGCCAACATTGGCTCCGTACTCGACGTCATCCGCGGCATTGCTGAACAGACCAACCTACTCGCGCTGAACGCGGCGATTGAGGCCGCACGAGCGGGCGACCAAGGCCGAGGTTTTGCCGTGGTTGCCGATGAAGTTCGGACCTTGGCGCAACGAACGCAACAGTCCACGCAGGAAATCGACAACATGATCGAAACACTGCAGCACGGCAGTCAGTCGGCCGTTTCGGTGATTGAGAGCAGCCAGCATCAGGCTGACGAGTGCGTACAAAATACCCGAGAATCACTCCAACTCATGGAGCAGGTGACGACCGCCATCGGCGAAATAAACCAAATGAACTCGGCGATCGCCGTTGCCGCCAATCAGCAGAGTAGCGTCGTTGAGGATGTGAGCCGCAACGTTGCGAACATTCTCGATGCCAGTTCCCAAACTTCCGAGGATGCGCAACGCGCTGCAGAAAGCGCCTCAACCATGGAACACGTTGCCAAGTCTCTGCAATCGAGCAGCGCGCGATTCAGGACCTCGGCAGGATAAGTAAAAAAGGAAGCGACACCGCAAAGAGAAATGTGTCAGCCTTTGCTATAGTTTGATATGTTAAAAACCTTTCAAACTTACTATAACAAAAAGGAGCCAATTGTGGCCGCCCGCTTCCTTGCCTCGACCTTCGCCGCACTGCTATCGCTGCTCGTCAGCGCCTCCGCGCTGTCTGCCTCACAGGAGGTGGGCATCAATCAGGTACGCAATCGCAGCACCTATATGCTCGATTTACTCAAACTGGCCCTTAGCTATTCAGATAAGGAATATCATTTTACCGAAGCGCCCGAACGCTTGAGTAAACTGGCCGAACGAGAAGCCGCCTTGACGGGAAAAATCGCTGTATTCTGGGGGGGCACCTCTGCCGACCAGGAGCGCGACTTTATACCGGTGCGCATCGACGGGTATCGGGGGCTCATGAGCCTGCGCTTCCTGATCATCAGAGCGCAAGACCAAGCAGAATTTTCGAAAATTAATACGTTAGCGCAACTGCAAGCCGTCACCATGGGCCAAGGTCGCGGCTGGCGAGACGGACAAATTTTAGAAGCATCGGGCATTACCGTTGCCCGATCGACGAAGAAAACAGGGCTGTACCACATGCTTGAAGGTGAGCGCTTCGATGCCTTTCCTCGAGGAGCGACTGAAGCCTGGGTAGAGACCGAAAACTTCAGCCACTTGGATTTAATTGTCGAAAACCACCTGATTGTGCGCTACCCCCTTCCGACCTACTTTTTTGTCAGTAAAAAATATCCGCAATTAGCAGCAGATATTGAGTATGGCATGCTGGCCGCACTCAATGACGGAAGTTTCGATCGATTTTTCTACAACAATGATCGCGTACAGGCTTTCTTGGAAAATGCCGATCTAGAACATCGGCGGGTCATCGACCTCGACAATCCCTACATTCCGGCGGAATCAAAAGCCGTCGTCAGTCAGTACATGCTGGATATTGATGACTTGCTGGACGGTGCACGTCGTTTGGAGTTGGGCGAGTTTGATTGATAACACGCACCGCGCCCCATCAGCTTTAGGCGCGGTGCTCACTCTACATTTTACAATTTAAAGCGGCCGATGTTCTCCAGCAGCGCGGAGGACAGCTTTCTCAGCGTTTCTCCTTCTGATTTTGTCGTGTCCGCCACCGTATCCACTTCCTGAGCCAAACCTCGGATATTTGAAATACCGCTATCGATTTCTCTACCCACTTGGGCCTGCTGTTCAGCCGCCGACGCAATGGTGTGGTTACGACCCGCAATCAATTGAATATCCTGTTTGACGCTCTCTAGAGATTCCACCGCCTCAGACGCAAGATCACTTGTTGCCCTTCCCTGCTCCGACGCATTTTCAATTGAACCGACTGCAGACTGCACATTTTGCTGTATCGCATGAATCATCTCTTCGATGGAGTGAGTCGAAGACTGTGTTTTACTGGCGAGATTCCGCACTTCCTCCGCCACAACGGCAAAGCCTCGCCCCGCTTCACCGGCTCGTGCCGCCTCAATCGCGGCGTTCAGAGCAAGCAAATTGGTTTGATCCGCGATAGAACGAATGACGTTCAGCACTTCTCCGATATCCTGGCTCTTTACCGCCAACGCTTCGATCAGTTCTGAGGTTTTTCGTGTTTCCTCTAACATACTCCCCAGTGAGGACACCGTATGCGCCACTCGCTCCGCCGAGGACTGGGACGAGCGCAAAGCCTCTTCCGACTCCGCTGAGGTCGCGACCGCATTTTCAGCCACTTCGTTGACCGATGCGCTCATTTCACTCATCGAGCGAGACGCATCCTGTAGCTGGGAATTCTGATGATCGGCCAGTTCTGCCCCGCGCACCGTCACTTCTGCAATCTTCGATGAGGAATGACTCAGCTTATCCGCCGATTCACGAATCGCATCCACGGTATCGCGCAGGGACGCGCGCATGGCCTCAAGTGAACGCATTACCGCCGCCGTCTCGTCATCTCCTTTCGATGAGACTGGCGTACTCAAATCACCCGACGCGATCGATTGTGCAACGCTCACCGCAGTCTGCAAGGGCGCCGTAATACTGCGAGTAATGATAAAGCCTGCGACCACGGCCAGCGCTACGGCCCCCAACGTAATCATCCACGAAACAAGCGCGAACCCGGAGGTCAATGCGCGGGCTTCTTTGGTAATGACATTGTTTTGGCTTTCTTTAAGGTCGATATATTCGTTGATCACGCGCAACCATTCGATGAACGCGGGCTTGGCTTGCGACATCATGATCCGGGTCGCCTCATCCCGATGCCCAGCATTTCTGAGCCTGATCACGTCTTCAATCATCGGCAGAGTACGTGCCTCTATTGCATCGATCTTTTTGAGTGCGCTGCGCTCTTCTGGGGTTTCGTTATCCAGCGTGCGTCGCAGTGCTTCTAGTCGCTTTGCAGACTCTTTGTAGTCCTGACTCAAAACGCGGATTTCCTCGACGGCTTCACGCACCTCCCCCTGAGAGTCAACCAACACCACATCTCGCAGAGAAACGGCCCTATCGTGCACACTGCCCCTGAAATTAATCGCGTAACGTTGCTGAACACTGTTCACATCATTAATCGTGGTCAGCGCGCTGCCTACGCGGCTTACCTGCACGACGGAAAATGTCGTCAACAACACAATTAAGGCAATGACAAATGCAAAGCCGATAGAAAGCCGAGTGCCGATTTTGAAACTCATTCTTTGGGGTCTCCAGAAACGTCGAGCTAGAATAAAACAGCCTATTTTTTACCCACAATGTAGACATATATCCTGGGTAAGTTGTCCATACGAGAAGTATCGACCACGAGTATGACTTCTTTAGTCTGGCGCCTTATTCTGCCAGTCGAATGTTTACATCGAGCTATGGCACTGAAAAGCGATCGAAATATTCTATTGTTGATCCGTATCGCTCCCCTACTCAAGCACCAGATCTTGTCCGCTCGCACATACCTGCTTATTAAAATTAAAATTCAACAAGCACTAAAAAATGTCACATTCGATTCTGAAGTGAGCGAAACCTACACCTAAGAGCACATAGGTACTTCCAATCTAGAAAGCGCTGCTCCATTTGCCCCGACCAACGAGATAAGATAACAATGAGCTCAAAGAAATTTTCTCTGTATTAACGCATCAACACACCTGTGTTTTTCGGGCACAAATACATTACAGGACTCGCCCTTACATCTCGTTAATACACTTCTGAAAGTATTTTTCTTCTGTCATCGGACTGTTCAATGCCTCCAGCGTACTTGAGGCCTGTTCTATGGCGTTCCATCCGCGACAACGCAGTGTTAAGCAACGTTTTATCTAGCGCCGCAACCACCCCAGGCACGATCGACCAACAGTCGGTCGTGCAACAGTTCGAACGACGGATCTTCAAAGGAGAATGAAGTGACTGACTATCGCCCAGAAGTAGCCAAAAAAATTCGCAGCGACGCGGCTCAAATGGCCAATGATCGCCCTCACAAAACACACCTAAGCAATGGAGATGAACAACGCTACGCACATGCGGGCTTTGCCATGAGCTTCAGCAAAGGCCTGGAACATTGCCCAGAGCTCGGTTTAGTCCTCAACCCAGCCGACTTTGGCGCCTTTCGAGCGGCTATTGATGCTGGCAGTATTGATAGCTTCACCACATCCGTACCCAGTTCAAACCAAAAAAACGTGCCTGGGAGGCCCCCACGGCGGGCCTTGTGTATGACCTCCAAGGCCCAGACCCGCAGGCCGTTACCATGCCGCCGGCGCCGGCGCTTGGCACAATTGAACTGGCTTATGAAATGGCCGAGGTGTATGAGCTTGCGTGTTTACGCGATGAGCCTTTGACCTCATTCAGCGAAGGTACGAACGACTGTAAGATCAATGAAAGTATCGGACGACTGAATAGGATTGAATTCGACTTGTCCGGGAAAGACGCGCGCCCCCGCAAAAACACAGGAGGCCAGCTTTGCCCACAAACCGCGTTTCGTGGCTCCTCCCCCGGCGTGGAGCAGGGCCCCTACCTTTCCCAGTTCATGCTCATTGGCAATAAGAGTGTTGCGGGCGACTTGGGCGTGGCCAGCGGGCTTATTCAGTACGGCGCACTGTGTATTAATCAAAAAGTCCCCATCGCTAAATGCGGGGTGGACTTCATGACCCAGGAAAAGGACTGGCTGGACGTTCAAAATGGTGCGGCACCACACGATGGCAATGAGGCCGAATTATTTGGCGCGCCAAAGGACGTCAAGAGAAGGTTCATCTGCACGCCACGCGACTTGGCAACCTACGTTCACTACGACGCACTCTATGAGGCCTATCTCAACGCCTGTTTAATTCTGCTCGCCATGAAAACGCCATTCGACCCAGGCTTTGATGCGCTCTCTGGAAATGGGAAACGATTTTTGAACAGCATCAGCTTGCACGATAAAAACATCACTTCGCTTTGGGTAAAACAGGATAGAGAAGCGGGAGGATTTGCACTTTGGGGGGGACCTCATATCTTGACGCTGGTGACCGAAGTGGCTACCCGAGCACTGAAGGCCGTTCGCTATCAAAAATTCAACACCCATTGCCGACTACGACCGGAAGCGCTTGCTGGCCGTATTCACAAAGCCAACAAAATAAAAGAAAAATTCGCGGTACTCGGCGAGGCCCTCGAGTCACTTGATGGCAGCATTAGCGAAACGACGCAGGCCATCTTTGATCTCAACAATGCCAAGCATGAGAACGGCCCAGGCACTAAGTTGCTGCCGATGGCCTTCCAGGAAGGCTCGCCCATGCACCCATCCTATGGTGCTGGCCACGCTACTGTTGCGGGTGCTTGCGTCACGATATTGAAAGCCTACTTCGATACCAGCGCCGTTTTTGTGGAAAGAAAAGGCGATCAAATGTTTGCGCATTTTGAGGAAAAGGACAAGGCAGTGCTCTTCGTTCCTGACGACGCGGGCGATACCTTAGTGAAAAAGAGTAGCGATACCTTCCTGACGCTTGAGGGGGAATTAAACAAGCTCGCGGCGAACATTTCCATAGGCCGAAATATGGCCGGCGTGCACTATTTTTCCGACTATTACGACAGTTTGAGAATGGGAGAAGAAATCGCTATCGGTATGCTGGAAGAACAGGCCCTGTGTTACAAAGAAGACCCCTTTGTACTATCCGTACCGACCTTCGACGGCCCTGTGCGAACGATTGGGAAACGTTGAAGGGTGTTTTAGTGCCGTAGTTAACGTATGCAATGGGGTCAGACCCCGTACGGGGTCTGCGACAGTTTGAGAATGCGGAAAGAAATTGCTATCGGTATGCTGGAAGAACAGCCCCTGTGCTACAAATAAGACCCCTTTGTGCTATCCGTACCGACCTTCGACGGCCCCGTGCGAACGATTGGGATACATTGACGGGTAGTTTCGTGCCGTAGTTAACGTATGCAATGGGGTCAGACCCCGTACGGGGTCTGACCCCATTGCATACGTTAGATCGAAGCTGCGGGAGGATTCACCAGGGCCCATCCTTGGGCCCTGCCCTTCGGGCTCGCTGCGCTCGGTGCAAAACGACTCCTGGCGTTTTGTCGAACCTGCGGAATGATTCGGATCTTCTGACAGGCCATACAAACAAAAAG
>NOXC01000012.1 GCA_003265435.1 Cellvibrionaceae bacterium AOL6 | reverse complement strand
AGACCCCTTTGTATACGTCAGCTTAGTCGCCGATTTTCCAGCCGTTGGTGATGGGGTAGCGTCGGTCGCGACCGAAGGCGCGTTTGCTGATGCGAATGCCGATTGGTGCCTGACGGCGTTTGTATTCGTTAATATCGACCATGCGTAACACTCTGCGCACATCCTCGGCATGGAATCCGCGTGCAATGATGGCATCGGCACTTTGATCTTCTTCGATATATAACTCGAGAATCTGATCGAGAATCTCATAGGGCGGCAGCGAATCTTCGTCTTTTTGATCCGGCGCCAACTCCGCTGACGGTGGCCGTGTAATGACGGTTTCGGGAATGACTGGGCTCAGGCTGTTTCGATAACGCGACAGAGCGAACACCGTCACTTTCGGAACGTCTTTGAGTACATCCAGGCCGCCCGCCATATCCCCGTACAATGTCGCATAGCCCACCGCCATCTCACTTTTGTTGCCTGTCGTCAGCACGAGATAGCCGAGTTTGTTCGAGAGCGCCATAAGCAGTACGCCGCGGCTGCGCGCCTGAATATTTTCTTCCGTTTTGTCTGCTTGTGTGTCGGCGAAGGCGTCAGCCAGGCTCGACATAAACGCGTTGTACATAGGTTCAATGCTGATCACGCGATATTTGACGCCGAGACGACGCGCTTCATCCTCTGCATCGTCGAGGCTCATCTGAGAGGTGTATTTGAAGGGCATCATGACGGCTTCCACTCGCTCCGCGCCCAGCGCATCTACAGCCACGGCCAACGTCAACGCGGAGTCGATTCCGCCGGACAGCCCCAGCACCACGCCGCGAAAGCCGTTTTTATTGACGTAATCGCGCACGCCCAGCACCAGCGCCTGATAAATACTCGCGAGCGGGTCATGGGCGTGCTGCAGGGGTTGCTCGGGTGCCTTGCACACAAGCTGGCCCGCATCCGTCAATTCCAACACGAGCGCGCCCTCATCAAATAGCGGGAGGCGCGCAAGGACTTCACCGGTCGCCGCAACAGCCATAGAACCGCCATCGAAGACCAACTCATCTTGGCCTCCCACCTGATTGACGTACACAATCGGCGCTTTAATGGTCGTCGCGCGCTGACTGACCAACGCCTCGCGCTCCTTTTGCTTGGCCTTGTGGAAAGGTGATGCATTGAGATTCAACACCAGCTCAACAGACGAATCTCTCAATTCCTCTATGGGCGCGCCATCCCAGATGTCTTCACACACAGAGAGGGCCAAGCTGCGGCCCTTGAATTCAAACAGGCCCTGCGCGTCGCCTTCGGAGAAATAGCGTTTTTCATCAAACACCTGATAATTCGGAAGACAGCGCTTCGCGTATTCGAACAGGATCGCTCCGTCCACAATCACACCCGCCATATTGTAGAGCCGACCGTCCACCCGCTTGGGGTAACCGACGACAAGGGCGGTCGGTAACTTGGCCGCACAAAGTGCATCCAGCGCGCGCTGAATACGGGGTTGAAGGCTGTCGCGAAGAAGAAGATCCTCTGGTGGGTAGCCACACAGCGTCAGCTCAGGGAACACAATGAGATCTACAGGCTCGGAATCGAGTATTCGCGATGCCTGATCCAGAATCAGCTTCGTGTTTCCGGGAATGTCCCCGACCAACGGATTCACCTGGGCAATAGCCACTTTCAGCGCAGACATGAGTGCTTTCGTTCTCCCCTAGATTCAAAGTTGCGCTATTGTCCGCTAAAGTAGTCGCCAGAGCAAAAGACAAAGCGACCCGATGAACTCAAAGCCCCGCATCCGCCACTCCCTGCAGACTCTCCAAGTCTATTTCTATTATCGACTCGCTTTAAGCGGCTTGTTGATGGTGATGTTCTTCACCGGCGTGGCCGACAATGTGATCGGCTCCGAATCAGCGATGCTTTATCTCTATACCTGCGTCCTTTATGTGTGCTTCGCCATTTCCGCGTTTTTTGTCTTCCCGCCGCGCTCGCTACGGTACTCTCAAAAACGTGTCAGCGCCCTGCTCGCCATCGATATTCTGGCCCTGCTTGTCATGGTCCATGCGAGCGGCGGTATTCAGAGCGGCATCGGCTACTTGTTTATCATCACCGCAGCAATGGTCAGCATTTTCGCTCGCGGACAAATTGCTTATGCCTACGCGGCCTTCATCAGCATTGCGGTGCTCGCGGACAGTGTGTATTTGTTTCACGGCACCAGTGAACTGACGCGGAATATTTTTTCCAGTGGCACACTGGGCCTGTTGGTGTTTGCCACCTGCACAGCGCTGCAATACCTGACAAGTCGCATAGAGTCCTCCGTTGAAGAGGCCGAACAGCAGGCACGTCATATTCGCGACCTGCAGGAAATGGCCGAAAACATCGTCACACGCATGCAAACAGGCATCATCGTGATCGATCACGAGATGCGTATTGAATTGATGAACGCCTCGGCCAAGCAAATGCTCGATTTGCCCGCCGACACTAAAATCTTCGGGAACTACCTCGCTGAACTGCGCGAGCTCGCACCGCTATTGCGCGACTGGGAAGCCATACAACGAGCCAAGGAGTCAAAAATACTCAAGATTCGTCCGGGTACGGAGATTCGTATTAATGTCGCCCCCCTCGATACCGCGGGCGCCCCTAAAAACATCTTTTATCTCGAAGACTATTCGGCGATCAAACAACACGCTCAGCAGTTAAAATTAGCTTCTCTGGGCAGGCTCGCAGCCAGTATCGCACATGAAATTCGCAATCCATTGGGCGCCCTTTCTCACGCGGCACAGCTTCTCAATGAATCTGATTCGATTGATGTGGCCGACCAGCGACTGACGGAAATCATTTTAAATAATTGCGGTAGGGTCAATGAGATCATCGAGAACACTTTGACGCTGTCTCGTCGTCGCGAGCCCAAGCCTGAATTGATTGATCTGGCATTGTGGCTGCCGCAATTCATTCAGGAAGCGCAGTCTCACCACCGGGAAAGTATTACGCTGACCATCAAGAGTCAGGAGCTGCGCACCAAATTCGACCCAACGCACTTGGCTCAGATTCTGGCCAACCTGATTGAAAATGGCTTGCGCTTTAGCTTAAAAGACACGGGTGAAGAAGACGTGGAAATTGAAGCTGGCATGATGGCCAGCGACGAAAAAGCCTATATTGAAGTGAAAGACACGGGCAACGGTGTACCAAACGAAAGGCTACACGAAATTTTTGAGCCCTTTTACACCACGGATGAAAAAGGCTCGGGGCTCGGTTTATATATCTGCAGGGAGCTGGCCGAAACCAATCATGCGTCATTGCATTACAAACGCAGCGATGACCGACGCACCTGTTTTCGTATAGACTTCCCCCATCACCAACGAATGCGATAAGAACCACGCCATGACAGCTCTACGCGCCCTGATCATAGACGATGAACCTGACATCCGAGAACTTCTGTCACTGACCTTGCTGCGTATGGGCATCGACTGTGACCCGGCCAAGGACGTCGGATCCGCCATTAGTCTCTTGAAGGAGCACGACTACAATCTCTGCTTAACCGACATGCGCCTACCGGACGGAAACGGATTGGATGTGGTCAAGCACATCCAACAGCAATTCCCTCACATCCCCGTTGCCGTGATTACTGCCCACGGCAGTATGGATACCGCCATCGAAGCGCTTAAAGCGGGTGCTTTTGATTTTATTAATAAACCGGTAGACCTGACGACACTGAGATCCCTCGTCGACTCGGCCGTGTCCTCGAGCCAAATCGAACAGAGCGACAATGATGTCGATATCATTGGTCAATCACCCGCGTTTACCAAGCTCAAAAAAGCGATACAAAAGCTCAGTCGCTCTCAGGCCCCAGTCTATATTTCCGGGGAGTCGGGCAGCGGGAAAGAGCTCGTAGCACGCGCAATTCACAAGCTCGGACCGCGATCAGATAAACCTTTTGTGCCTGTAAATTGCGGTGCGATTCCGTCCGAGTTGGTCGAGAGCGAATTTTTTGGCTATAAGAAAGGCGCTTTCACAGGTGCACATCACGACAGCGAAGGACTTTTCCAGGCGGCAAACGGTGGCACCCTGTTTCTCGATGAGGTGGCCGATCTCCCGCTTTCTATGCAAGTCAAAATGCTGCGCGCCATTCAGGAAAAAGCCGTTCGCCCGGTAGGCACCCAGGCGGAAGTCAAAGTCGACGTCCGTATTCTGTGTGCCACCCATAAAAACCTGGCCGAGCTTGTCGCCAAAGGGGAGTTTCGCCAGGACTTATTTTATCGCCTCAATGTCATTCAATTGGACGTACCGCCACTCAGGGAGCGTGGCGAAGACTTGCCCATGCTAGTCCGACACATCCTGACACGCCTGGACGAAGGAGGCGATTCAAATACCAGCATCTCCCCTTCCGCACTCACAAAACTGTCAAAATACGCCTTTCCCGGTAATATCCGAGAGCTGGAAAATATTCTCGAGCGGGCCTTCACGCTGTGTGATAGTGACACCATTGAAGCGGACGACCTTGATCTCGGGCAACAAAACGGCCCGCTTAGCCCCACCCCGTCGAACGGTGGTGGGCACTTCCAAAAGTGTCTCAATCACGAATCCATCGACAGCTATCTCGCAGAGATTGAAAAAGAAATTTTGCTCGAGGCCCTTGAGAAAGACCGTTGGAACAAAACCAACGCAGCAAAAACCCTTGGTATCAGTTTTCGCTCGTTTCGCTACCGCCTCAGTAAACTCGGTTTAGCCGAAGACGATCCAGAATAGTCAATGTCCTACAAAGCAGAGTGAACATCTCTTGCAGCGCTGCAAACTATTGATGCCTTAAGCTGATCACTCCTCACCAGAGGAAACGCAAGGATTGCGAAGCTGAGCAAGGAGGCTCATCATGAAATCTGTCCAATCCGGACTCACCCTTTTCGATATTTTAATCAGCGTCAGTATTGTGGCCGTCACCGCCTCGATGAGTGCGCCCGCGATGAGCGATTTTCTGGCAAAAATGCGCAGTTCAAGCGCAAGCTCACTGATTCACCGCCAGCTCGCGGTAGCTCGGAACCTCGCCGTTAGCCGAAGCCAAAACATCTCCATTTGCGGGCTGGATAGCGACGGCGCCTGTACCCGGGAGGGCTTCAGAGAAATGGCGATTTTTCAGGACCGCAATCGCAACGACGCGATCGACGATGATGAACCGATATTTTCCCGCATCACCATCAGTCGAAGCCACTACTCGGTACTACGTGCTTCGTGGCGTCGGCCCTATATTGAATTCACTCATGAAGGTTTCGCAAAGCAGGCGGGGAGTTTCTACTACTGTGAGCCACACTATCGCCACCACGCCCGACGTGTGACCGTAAGCATGGCGGGAAGGACGTATACAGGGCGGGACACCAATGGCGATGGTATCGTCGAGATGACCAATGGGGAACCCATTCAGTGCTGAATGGGCGTCGCTCGAATGCTACCAGCACACATCGGTGCTGTCGTTACCGCCTACGTCTGTTGCACCGCGCTGACCAAGGTTGTTCAATGTCAGTGTGCGGCAATCTTCATCGTTTAACTGCGGGCCAAGCGCGGTCGCGGTCAAGGTGTAGCAAGTGTTGTCCGCACAGGCCGTACCGTTGAGCGACATGGCCACAGAGATCTGATAGAACTCTTCGGGCGACCGGTTGCCACCGATATTGGCGATTACGTTTGTGTACTCCTGATTCGCGAGGTACCACTGCTCTTGCCGAGCGGATGCTCTGGATAGCGCATCTTTGGCATCCGTACGGCGAGATTTTTGTACGGACCCCGCATAACTGGCATAGGCAATAGAAGCCAGGATGCCGACAATGGCGACCACAACCATTAGCTCGATCAGCGTAAAGCCGTTTTGTCTAGTTGGAGACATGCTCGTTCCTTAATTCATTTACCAGTTAACCGGGATTTCTCGCCAGCTTTGACGCCCATCGGGGAAGGATTCACAATTTAGATCGGTAGGAGAGATTTCACCCGAACCCGTCTGGACGGAAACGCGATAATCCGCGCAACGGTCTTCTGGGTCGGGTTCTCCGTCACCACTGGGACGTGTTACAACAGGGTCTGAGGACGAGCCTACACCAACAAATGCTCCCATAAGAACCCGCTCTGGATCAGGATCACCTGTCACACGGGGGGCTATTGTATCGCTGGCATCTGTTCCCAAGGGAGCGAATGGCGCTGGGACACCGGCAGCAAGGTGCGGCGTATACAAAAGTGCATCTCCCGCAGTATCACATTTCAATAATGTAGCTTCATAGGCAGAAATAACTAGGGAGTTCCCCGCTAGCGCTGCCTGTGTAGTATTTCGCACCGAGGTATTTAGAACATCGGGAAGCGGCCATTCAAAGTCGAATTTCCAGCCACCGTGCTCTCCAATAAAGGCTACTACATCGTCAAACTCTTCTACGCTCGCGGTAGCAGACGATGTGCGAAGCGTAGCCGCTGCCCCGGAGTCAAATACCCGACCATCATCATAGACGTCAATGTGTGTCGTATCAACGATGTCATCAATCGACACAGTTTCTGTCAAGCTATTTGAAGCAGGCTCTTTGATGCCATAGTAGCTTTCCTGGTTTGTCTCTAGGTTGTCGTCGGCTGTCAGGTAGCGCCCTGTTCCTACGAAGACCCAGCGGTCACCAGTAGCATCACGATGCGCTCGGGGTTTAGCCGAAAAAACTTGATCCACATCTGCGCCTGTCGGTTCGAAGAATGTGTAGTGGCTGCTATTGAGGGTTCCACTAGTCCAATCCAGTTTAGCTCGACGTAATTTTCCTCTACGGTTGCCTGAGCTATCTCGACCCACGATACCGAAATAAGCAGCGTCATCATCGTAGTCTTCATCCCAGTCGATCGAAGTATAACCACCTGTGAAGCTCAAAGGATCACCAAGGTCGGTTTGAGTTAATGTCTGAGACTGCAAATCAAAGACATAAGACTTGGCTGATTTAAAGCTTACAGCGTTATCCAAAGCGAAGCGCCGAGTCGCCTCATTCCCCCCAGCGGGCCCCGAGCCGAACAACAAGTACCACCCATTTTCCGATGGCGTATCGTAGGAGCCAGTGCTGTTATTGGGTTTGCGCGTTTTCACCACGACCGGTTCGGAAAGCGTGAAACCAAGGTCTTCATCGGTAATTTCAGCGAGTAACGTGGGGGGCTGCTCCGGGTCCGTCACGTCCATAATGATATAGGACGAACGCGTAGTGAGGTCCGGTGTAGATGGATCATCATCGTGGTCGAAACTGAAGTCCCCACCACCAAAGCGCATGCTCGCAACAATAATAGTGCCCCAACCATTTGGATGAGTCGCGTCATCAGCGAAAATATTCACGTCGTAAGCGCGGACAGGGCCGTCGACATAGTAGACATGAGAATAATTAGGATCCTGTAACCACTGCAGATGGGGTAAAAGGTTGTATGGGACGTAAGCCCAAAGCTCATCTCCAAGGTCGTGCGCCGTTGCGCCGTTGAGGGACTCGTCGAATGCGACTCTATTTGCATCGAAAAACCCTGCGTTGAAAGCGTGCAACATGCCATCATTCGCACCAACATAAACGACTGAGCGACGGTTCTTATACTGTTCATAAAAGTCGCGATAACTGTCGTCACGATATCTTAGATCATACCGAGCAGCCGGTTTCGCGACCGATGCGGGCGTTGAATTAACAATATCACCAAGTAAATATTTTTGACCATCCAGTGTTCGGGTGCGCGCTCCGGCAATACCCTCTTCACCACGTATGAAATTCACGAGATTATCAACATCTGTTTGCGTGGCACTGCTATCAAAACCGAGAAAGCGGTAATCATTTGCAGTTGTACCGGTGAGTGCAAAATTAAATGCTTCGAATGCGTGCGCGCCGTCATTCGTAGAGCTCTGCCCTGAGTTCACCGTGCTGTATACAGGGGCAAGCACCTGACCATCACCGTCGCGATCAAAAGCCGTGAAAATATAACGTCCTGTATTCGCGAGGTCAGAATAGTTAGTTCGGTTTGCTAAATAATTGCTGACATTCGCAAGCTCCGTCGGCGCGTCCCAAATAGGATTCAAAACACCACTTGTCATCTCAAAAATGGCTTCCGCGGGCTCAATCGCATCGCCATCCCCGTCAACTTGATAGGTGTAAATGAAAGTTTTTCGCGCATCGTGATCGTAGGCAAACTCGACTAGATAGTCATCAGCGTCCAATTGTCCGTCACCATCGGTATCTTCGCGCACTCGGCCTCGATTGTCGACGAATAGGCCGTGCAGGTAACCTACCCATCTAACCTGAGATTCGTTTGTACCGTTAATGAGCGGCGCATACAAGGCTTGGTATATAGCACCCTCGCCACTACCAGTTTGTGCATTGACCGCTGCAGCCGTACCCGAAGCGGTGCGTTCAGTAATTCGATCCAGTACGTGTTCAAGTTGAGCCTTGAGCTTTAGTGGGTTAATGGCGAAAACGAAGTTATCTGGTAGACCATCACCATCGGAATCCCACTCGGCTTCCACGTCAGGCTCATCGTTGTTGTTAGAGTCAGTGAAACCGCCCCACTTCGCTGCATAAAATAAGGGCTGCTCCAACAATTTCGCAGTCGATTCCCCTACTTCATAGATTTTTGTGTTGGGAGCGTTACCTACCTGACAATTATTACAATCGTATTCCGAATAGCCTTCAATTCCTGAATGCACATGGAAGCCATCATCCTCGGTGCCGCTGACCACATAACCGAAACCCATGCGGTCACCCGTGGATTCAGCAAATACATCTGTGGTGATTCTCAGCTCACTGTTGGTCAATTCGTACCAGAGCACACCTGCCATATCCTGGTCATAGTCGCCCCCCTGTTCACTGTCTTCCCAGTTTACATAAAAAGAGCCGGAAGCAGTGGTCCCGGTACGGGTCTGTTCTACGATTTTGAAATCCACCAAACCACAGTTTCCGCGCACGCTTCTATTGTGACAAGCGGGCAGAATTGAAACGTATTCGTCTGTTGTTCCCGGTACAAGAATATTCACGCGGGGAACGCCTGCCGACAAGGTCACACCAAAGGTGTTTACCACCTGATCGCCTTCAAGGTCGGAGCGCAAATCTGTAATCCGAGCGTGGTGCGCAAGCCCGGCAACACGGTAGGAGCCTTCCAGACGCGGGGCATCCGGGCAGCTCCCTTCTACTTTACCCAGGCTCGTCACATATTTGGCTGTACACAACTGGTCATTCAGCGCGCCATTGTTTCCCACAAACCAATAGTTATTGTGAATCCCTTCGCCACTGCCCACGCGATTTGTCAGCGCCTCAGTATTATCGGTGGAATCTAAATCTGCTACACCTGGGCTGCCATCTAATTCCGAGGCGTCATCATAAGAAATACTGTTGGTGTTAAACGCGATAACATTCAATACAGAACAGGGTTCGTCCGCTGTTTGTGGGTTGTTCCAGCTTTGTGTCGTCAGATCGGAAAAGAAACCAGAGTCATCAGTATTGAAGCGGCTATTTGGTGATGCTCCCGCAAAGTAGCGGTAACACTCCAGCATAATTTCCGCTAGCGGGTTACCCCAGTTACGACACTGCCCATTACTGAAACTGTTCCACCCCCAACGACAATTGTCGCCGGCACCATCGTTATAGGTACCTGTATTACCATTATTAAAGTTGTAATTTACAATGCGCAACGAGTCGATCGCCGCGATGATCCCCCCGCTACTCGGCGCGCCGCGAAATGTACCGTTAGTGTCGGTATTAATTTCATCGCTCAAGTCGCCAATATTTTTTCTAAGCACCCCACCGGATTTACTTTTGTTGTAGGTGCCCGTCATCAAACCAAATAATGCGTCGGCTTCTTCACCATAATCTTGCAACAAGCCAACGGGTTTGTAATTCCCATCCGGGTATTGCTTACACGATTCACCGCCAAGCAAGCCGGTCTCACATACAACGACACGAACATTAAAGTCGCCCAGTCGATCAGAGTAGCGTGGAAGACTGGACGAAGCTTGGATACCAGTAATTGACGGATTATTGTAGTTCGTGTTTGCGCTGCCGTTATTATGCTCGCCCTCACTACTGTGGTACAGACACTGAAAACGTTCATGCGCATTCCACAGGGAAAAGTTACCTCTTGCCACTCGTGCCAATGGGGGATCGGTTACGAATTGAGAGCGCCGACTGCCAGGGTGGTAGGTCGTATTACAGATGGTAATTCCAGAGCTCTGCGTATTAGGCACCCCAGTGGTCACGCTGTTGAAGGGCGTCAGCAAACCCAAGTCCAGCCCGTTATAGTATTTGGCAAAACTGTGCGCGTCGTTCGGCAGGTGAGATCGTTCGAGTACCGTTTCAGTGGCCGTATCCGTAGAACGATAACCGCCATAAAGAATCAAACGCACCTGATCAATGCGCGTCATCGTCGCCCAGTTCAGGAAGTTTCCACTCCACTGATTGGACGACGCATTGTTACAGTAATGGTTGGCAGTGATCGCCACTGGCTCATACCGGCCTTGACTGCTGTCGTACACATAACATTTATAACTGTCGAAATACCCCGCATACTGAATGTCGTTGTCGTAGGTCAGGTCGATCACACCATCTTCATTCACATCTTCATAGTCGGTGAAGGCCTTATAAAACAGCTGGTGATCATTCGACATGGCCAGCATCACCATCGGTGGTGTGCTATCGCTGATTAAAGGCGGTACCGCGCTGTAATCTGACATATCTTGCGTATAGCTAGGCATCGCCATAAACACACAGAGGAATAACGCGATTGCTCTCAAGCTGGACCAGCGGAAAAGCAGTTGTGAATTTCGAGTTAGGATATTCATAAAATCACCGGAGCCAGTTTTTTTACAAGGTAAATGAGAAAGTCGATTGCAGCATCACTGGCGCGATGCCGCCATCCCCCTCTACGAGCACACTGATGCGAAACAGAGGCTCACCGTTCCATTGGTTTTCGTAAGTGAATGTGCCGTCTTTATCAATAAAACACAAAAACTCTACGAGGTATTTTGCCTCATAGGTCCCGACATCCACCGTGCCATGTGTTGCAGCAGAATCCCACAACGCACTCTGCCTCCAGAAATGCACTCGGTCGGCAGTCGTGCTGCTGTCAACCACTTCACATTCATACTCGGTCATGTCGGCTTCATAGCTTCCCTGAAAGCACAACCCGTTGGGACAGGTATCCTGAAAGTCAGCGACCAAGTCATTGTTCGTTAGCACGATGTTATCGGTCAGCTCTTCCTCTACCCGCCGTAACGCACCCTCTGCCGCAGCCAGCGCCTTACCCCGATCTAAAGCAGACGTAATCATTTTCATCTCGAGTGAAGAGGACTGCATATTCGAAAGACCGATGATCGTAATCGCCAAAAGCAGCACCAAGGCCACGATCAGCGCGGCACCACTTTGATTTTGTCTGGAAAAAGGACCTTGCATCTTCGATTAACCCCTGTTCCGCATTTTTATTGTGGAAACCACTCGTTGACGCAGAAAGCGATCATCAAACGCCAGACCACCAAAAGTCACCGCCTGGTTCTCATCAAATACCGGCGCCTGAGAACGCAAAATCATCGTGTAACGCACGGCCACGACGGTTTCCCAGTCGACCACCTCGTTACCAGGTACAAAATAATTCACTTCCCCGAATCCGGGCTCATCCCGGTCTGTCTCAGTATTCACGCCAAATTCCACTTCGAATATTTCTACGCCTTGGGCAAGCTCTTCGGTACGCATACCCGCTGAAGTCAGAACGCGACGCTTCAATGCCGGCATGCCTGGGCTCACATTGGATTCCGCAACAAAGTAACTATGAACCCGATACGGCATCAACATGGAACCCTTGCGGTAGCCGAAAATTGCGGAGGGGGGGGTACCACTGCAGTCATAGCTTTCCGTCACCGGAAACACCTGATCGCTGCAATTGGTACCGCTGGCATTGTGCGTGACGGTATCCGCGCCGACTCCCGTCACTTCAAATAAGCCAAAGTTACGGCAATTTGCGTCTACCACCATCAGCTCATCCCCTACACTGAAGGCATGTGCCTCATCGGTAGTAAACTGGTTGCCGTTGACATTGTGAGTTTGTATCGCCATGCCGTTTTCCACATCAGCGAAGCGCAGCACCAGCCCGTCTGAGGCGGCGTCCACGCCGGCCCCAGTGAAGGCTAACGGAAACGTACTGACGCCCGCGCGAAAACCTTCCACAGGAGTTACACCAAACACGCCCTCATAGATTGCACTCGCAGGCTGAACCACATTCGCAAAATGAGCAAACCCACCCTGAGCCTGCCCTAAGGCACAATCGGTACTGCCCGACATGCGAATATCTCGAGCCAACATCTCAGTCGCATAGCGCGCATTCTCCTGAATAAAGCTGGCTTCCTGCTCATTCATATAGCTGACGCGGCTGTTTTGCACCACACTCACAACACCCGCCAGAATAATGGTCGCAATAAACATCGAGACGAGAAGTTCGATCAATGACAAACCCTGTTGACGCATTCTGATCCCCTTCATCACAGCACTGTTACCAAGGTAACTTCACCGGTCACTTGTTGACCGGTGTCTTCGTCGTATTCGCGTACAAACCGCACACTGATTTCGAACACCTCTGCCCCCGCATTCCAAACGATACGGCTCTCGCCTCCAGGCAACAGGGATTCCACGCTATCGCGCCATTGATGCAGATTCCAGTTTGCGATATCCGCAGAGTCGCAATCCGAGGTTGTCGTCGCACACCCCGGGTCGGCTGGCGTCGCGGTGTCATAGGCAATCACATAGTTGTCCGCAACCGACGGGGACGTTCGCATGGCTTCAGCCATATCGGTCGCAAGAATGGTGGCTTGGGAGTAGAACGCGGCGTTGCGGCTCACTTGCACAGAATTTGTTTGCATCGCCAGCACACCCAGCATGCCGACCGCAAGAATGAACAACGCAATCATGACCTCGATCAGTGACGAGCCGGATTCACGTTTAAAATTGGCTGAAATATTCATCCCCATCTCCTGAATCAAGTACAACTCAACGGCGCGCGAGAAACGTTTCCGTTGTCGTCTTCAAACACAGACTCGTGCACCATATCGTTGTCCGAGTCGGCTGTACCGATCACTCGACCGGAGCGCTCGATAAGAAGGCCCCGGGCATATCGCAAATCGTCCGCCTCGGATGAGACACACACGGTAGCTAGTGCGCGGGCATCATCGGCGGTGAAACCACGATAATTCCAACTCAAGAAATCCAAGGCGCTACCGGAATCGCCATCCGTCACAACCAAGCTGTTATTGCCGCTATAGTCTGTGACTCGCAACAGTTGCTCATTGGCCGCGGCGTCAAATTCACCGTCGCCAAAATCCCCTCCGGCGCCATCATCGATAAAAATAATCCAACCATTCGACCAGTTGTTGGCCGCATCGCAGGACGCGCCATCGGCACTCGGACACATGCTGATTCGCTTGTTTCGACTGACCGCTTCGCCACGGGCATACATGAGCGAGGCGTTGAAGTCACGAACGTGACCACGCACTCCGCTTAATTTGAGTGTGTCTTGCATGCTGGGAGCGGCAACCATCGCTAGAATGCCGACGATGGTGAGCACCACCATCAGCTCTATGAGATTTATGCCTTGTTGAGAATGAGGTAATTTCATGACTTTCACTGTAGCAATCCCGCTGTCAACGCGTAACTGCTAAATGATAGCCGGTATTCCCTGCGGATAAATGGCACTAAAGGCGCCGCGAGTGTGAAGTGGATCACAGGGAGGGCCACGCCCTACCCTGTGCTACAACGGTCAGGAAGGGGTGGAGTGTTCTGCTTCAGAGGCCTTACCACGCTTCGCACCGTGACCGAAAAAGCCGTCAAAAAGGAGGAAGCCCGCCCCGATGCAGATAGCGGAATCAGCAATGTTAAAGGCCGGCCAGTAGTGCTGCTTGTAGTGCCACTCGATAAAGTCGACAACATAACCTAGGGTCACCCGGTCGTAGAGATTGCCGATCGCGCCACCAAGCACGAGAGACAGGCCAAGCGCTTCAAGCCCCCAGCGTTGACCACTGCGATAGATCCAAACCACGATACCGATGCTGACCACAAAGGCCAGGATAGACAGGGGCCAGCGCTGCCCTCCCCCAATCTGATCAAACATGGAGAAGGCCACACCATAGTTGTAACGCAAGGTGAGGTTGAAGAACTCGTTGATGACCACCGGGTCTTCATAGTTCAGGTGCTGCAGCGACAACCACTTCGTCCACTGATCAAGGAGGATGACCAGCACTGCAATGGCATACCAATAGACCAGCAGGACTTTTCCAGACTTAGGCAAAGGCACGTTTTTCCCCTTCCCCGTCAATGTTTTCAACACAGCGACCACAAATCTCTTCGTGCCCCGCATGCGAACCGACGTCGGCGCGATGGTGCCAGCAGCGCACGCATTTCGCATCGCTCGTTTTGCTTATCGCAAGGCGCAGACCGCTCACCTCGCTCTCCTCTCCTTCGGCCGCTTCCGTTAACGGCTTCAATTGCGCCTTGGAGGTGATCAAGACAAAACGCAGTTCGTCTTCCAGCATGCTTAAGGACTCAAGCAACGATGGCTCGCAGTACAGCGTCACTTCGGCCTCGAGTGATTTGCCCACCTTGCCTTCGTTTCGCTGCTGCTCCAGCGCCTTATTGACGGCGGTCTTGACCTTTGCCACGGTGCCCCAGAAAGCGTCGTTCAATCGCGCGTCTTCTGCCAACGAGGGCAGGCTGAGCCATTCTTGCGTAAACACGACATCGCCTTTATAACCCGGCAGGGCCTGCCAGATTTCATCGGCGGTGAAGGACAGGATCGGCGCAATCCAGCGTACGAATGCCTGCACTATGTGATACAAGGCCGTCTGTGCTGAGCGACGCGCGTGGCTCTCCGCTTTCGCGGTGTACTGGCGGTCTTTAATGATGTCGAGGTAGAAGCCGCCCATGTCGACCACACAGAAATTGTGCAGCTTCTGATAGATCAGGTGCAGGCTGTAGTTGTCATAACTGGCCAGAATCTCTTCCTGCAGTTGCGCGGCACGGCTCACGGCCCATCGGTCCAGTTCGACGAGTTCGTCAAAGGCCACCAGATCGCGCTCGGGCTCGAAACCACTCAGGTTCGACAACATAAAACGGGCGGTATTGCGGATTCGGCGATACGAATCGGCGGTACGCTTGAGAATTTCATCGCTGACACTCATGTCACCACTAAAGTCAGTGGCCGCGACCCAAAGCCGCAATACGTCAGCACCCAGTTCATTCACCACCTTTTGTGGCGAAACGGTATTCCCGATGGATTTAGACATCTTGCGACCGTCGGCATCGACGGTAAATCCGTGCGTCAACACCTGTCGATACGGCGCGCTCTTATTGATCGCCATCGCAGTTTTTAAAGAGGACTGGAACCAGCCACGGTGCTGGTCCGAGCCTTCCAGATACAAATCCGCCGGATAGCGCAGATTATCTCGCTGCTGCAATACCGAATAATGTGTTACGCCCGAATCAAACCAGACGTCGAGCGTATCCGTGACCTTCTCATAGAGAGCCGCGTCGTCGCCCAACAGGGTTTGCGAGTCGAGATCAAACCACGCATCCATTCCGTCTTTTTCGATCAATGCCGCGACGGCCTCGATCAATGCGGGCGTGTCAGGGTGCAAGGCTTGCGTCTCTCGGTGAACAAATAATGTGATTGGCACACCCCAAGTGCGCTGCCGAGAAATACACCAGTCAGGGCTCGCATCAAGCATCGAGCGAATTCTCGCCTCACCCCAACCCGGAATCCAGCGTACGCCGTCGACTGAAGCCTTAACATCATTCAACAGATTATTTTTTTCCATGGATACAAACCACTGGGGCGTTGCACGGAAAATCAATGGTGTTTTAGTTCGCCAGCAGTGCGGAAAACTGTGCACAAACTGCGTTTGATGCAGCAGTGCGTGCTTTTCTTCGAGCAAGGCGATGACTTTCTCGTCCACCTTGTAGACATGATCGCCCGCAAACAGCTCGACGGAGTCACGATAGTTCCCGCCGTCATCCACGTAATTCAAAGTCCCGATACCGTAGCGCTGCCCCACGAGAAAGTCGTCCACGCCATGATCCGGGGCGGTGTGCACGCAACCGGTACCGGCATCCGTGGTCACGTGATCACCCAGAATGACCGGCACACTCTTATCGTAGAACGGATGCTTCAACGCCAAATGTTCAAGCGCGGCACCTTTACACTGTGCCAATACCGCCACGTCGCCCAACCCTGCGCGCTGGGCAATGGATTCCAGCAACGCTTCCGCCACGATAAGGCGCTCCTCACCGGCCTGCACGACGACGTAGTCCACCTCGGCGTTCAACGAAACGGCCTGGTTAGCTGGCAGGGTCCACGGTGTGGTGGTCCAGATCACGACACTGACTGGGCCATCTCCCGACAGCTCCGGCAAAATTTTGGCGAGCGCAGCCTCATCCGCCACTTGGAATTTCACATCAATGGCGAAGGAGGTTTTGTCCTGATATTCCACTTCGGCTTCCGCCAATGCGGAACGACCCACCACGCTCCAATACACGGGCTTGAAGCCTTTGTGGAGGTGTCCGTTTTCGACGATTTTTCCGAGCGCGCGTACGATGTCGGCTTCGGTTTTAAAGTCCATCGTGAGATACGGCGCATCCCACTCACCGAGCACGCCCAGACGCACGAAGTCTTGCTTCTGCCCCGCCACCTGTTTCGCCGCATATTCACGGCACTTTTGCCTAAAGGTTCGGTGATCGACTTTGACGCCGGCTTTACCGATTTTTTTCTCAACATTGTGCTCAATCGGCAAGCCGTGACAGTCCCAGCCCGGCACATACGGGGCATCAAAACCACTCAACGTGCGTGCTTTTACAATAATGTCTTTCAGAATTTTGTTGACCGCGTGGCCGATGTGAATGTCGCCGTTCGCATAGGGAGGGCCGTCGTGCAGAATAAACGTTTCTCTGCCCGCACGTGCCTTGCGAATGGTTTCGTAAAGCTTGCTCTCCTGCCAGTGTTTCAACATCTGAGGTTCGCGCTGAGCCAAGTTGGCCTTCATTGCGAAGCCCGTGGACGGGAGATTGAGTGTCGCTTTGTAATCGGTCATGGTCCGGGGACTGCCTTGCTCTTATCTATCGAAAAAATGGATGATATCGATATCGGTGTTGATGAATTTTAACTCGTTGCCTTCTTGCTTACAGCGATGCGTTTTGAGGCATGTTGGCGAGCCACTGTCGGGCCGCAATCGCATCATGTTCAATCTGCTGACGCAGGGCGTCGACAGAATCAAATTTTTTCTCGTCGCGCAATTTTTGTAAAAACACGACACTCACGAATGCGCCATAGGCGTCAACGTGGGCATCGAACAAGTGCACCTCCAACAACGGACGGCTTTTGCCATCCACCGTCGGGCGCGTGCCCACATTGGCGACACCCGTATAACGCGTGCCGGCGAGTTCCGCTTCTACAACAAACACCCCGCGCAGCGGTGGGCAGCGTTGGGCCAAATGCACATTCAAGGTTGGAAACCCTAAAGTGCGACCGAGCTGCCGACCGTATTTCACTCGGCCGCAATGTTGATAAGACCGCCCTAAAAGGGTCGCGGCTTCGTCCAAGGCACCTGCGTCGAGGAGCGCACGAATTCGGGTGCTGCTTACGCGTGCCTCGCCGCTTGCCAGCGTGTGTGTATCGCTGACGGTGAAACCCAAGGCTTCGCCTTGTGTCATCAGGAAATTGAAATCGCCTTTGCGATCACATCCAAAACGGAAGTCATCTCCGACCACAAGGTGCTGTATCGCCAGCCCTGTGTGAAGCACCTCCTGCACAAAGGCCTCAGCCGTCATTGCGCGCAGCGTCGCATTGAAACGCAAGCACAGTACCGCATCGACTCCACACTCCGCCAACGCCGCGACTTTCTCGCGCAGCGACGTCAAGCGTACGGGCGGTGCACTTCGATCAAAATACTCATTGGGCTGGGGCTCGAAAATCACCACCACCACAGGGAGATTTTGTGGCGCCGCAACGGCCTTCGCCGTCTCAATCAGACGCTGATGGCCCAGATGCACGCCATCGAAGGCCCCAATCGTGGCCACGCAGCCTCGCGGCAGGGATGCGTGCTCAAGGCCATGAAGGCCCCGTATAAACTGAATCTGCTGCATGCGCGAATCAAACAGGCCAAAAGGCGAGCAGTATAGCGGGCTTGCGGGCAGATTTCACGATCGGAACACGCTCTACAGAGTGAGCCTTAAATGGCGCAGGCGCACACCCGCTCCCAGTAACGATACCCCAAAGGCCATTCCGCCCGCCGCCACAAGCAACCCAAGCTGCACGCAACGCGTTAGCGCATTCAGACCTTCATAAGGCTGCTGGGCCTGCATGACCACAATCAACACGATGGCCATCACCGCAGTGGCGAAAACGAGTTGGAGTGTGTAACGCAGCCAATGCCTCTGCATCGGCAATACACCAGCTCGACGAAGCCCTACAAATAAGAGTCCGGCGTTGATGAACGCCGACCCCGTTGTCGCGAGTGCCAGACCGACGTGCCCGACATTCCAATACCACAGCAAAGGCAGCACAAACACCAGGTTCAGCACCATGTTGGCGACCATCGCAATAATGCCGATCTTGACCGGCGTGCGCGTGTCCTGACGGGAGAAAAACGCGCTCGCGAGCACTTTGATCAGCATAAAAGCACACAGCCCCAGGGCATAAGCCCGCAAACTCAGGCCCGCCATTTCGATATCGAACACGGCCATTTTGTCGTATTGAAACAGCGTGAACAGCACCGGCTCCGCAATCAGCATCAAAGCCACACTCGACGGCAGTGCGATGTACAGCACCATTTGCAGCGCCCATTCCAGGGTTTTGGAAAAATCATCACCACCGGCACTGAATTGGCGGGAAAGATTCGGCAGGATCACCGTTGCAATCCCGACCGCAAACACCCCGAGCGGGAGCTCGATCAAGCGGTCCGAGAAATACAACCAGGTTGGGCTGCCATCGGCTAAGAAGGTCGCCAGTACGGTATCAAGGGTCAAGTTGATCTGGCTGATCGACACACCAAACATCGCTGGAGCCATCAGTTTCAGCACCTTGCGCACTGCCGGGTCGCCCCAGTCGACTCTCGGACGCGGCAGCATACCCAAACGCGCGAGGAAAGGTAATTGTAGGCACAACTGCAACACGCCCGCGACGAGCACGCCCCAGGCCAAAGCAAATACGGGCACGTCCATACGAGGTGCGAACACCGCCGCGGCCGTAATCAGCACGAGATTGAGCACCACCGGCGTGAGGGCCGGGACGGCAAAGCGGTCATAGCTATTGAGAATGGAACCGGCGAAGCCTGTCATCGAGATCAAAAACAGGTAGGGGAAGGTGATGCGAATGAGATCCGAGGTCAGCCAGAATTTTTCCGTCTCCCCGCGCACCAGATAGCCGGAGCCAAAAATAGCGGTGATCACGGGCGATGCGAGCACCACCAGCAGCACCAAGGTCAACAGCGAGACGCCGAGACAGCCCGCCACGCGGTCAATAAAGTGGCGGGCGGCTTCACGCGTACCGGTTTCCCGAAATTCAGACAGGACGGGCACAAAGGCTTGCGCAAACGCACCCTCGGCAAAGAGTCGGCGCAGAAAATTGGGCACCTTAAAGGCGATATAGAAGGCATCCGCATCCCCGCCTGCGCCGAGCACCCGGGCAAACACGATATCGCGGGCCAAGCCCAGAATACGCGACAGCATCGTCATCGACGACACAATGGCGCTGGAGCGCAACAAGCCCTTTTTCTTTTTTTCGCCCACGGCGTCCCCCTGCAGAAAGGCCAGCATTGAGCCACGAACCCCGCGTCAAAATCAAGCCTCAAGGCGTCACAGCGCCGCGCGACAACGCAGTTGCCCGATTTCGTCACGATTTATCCGAGAAGCATCGCGATTGCATCCGATCCCTGCCCGTTTTCCGCTTTTAAATAGCACTCATCCAAACCAAAACAGGAGAGACACCATGCGCAAGACCACACTGGCAGCGGCCATCGCACTGAGCACCACCCTCGTGACCCCACTGGTTCAGGCCGAGGACAAACGCATTAAACACCAGGAAGTAAAAAGCGGCCTGACGTTTATGACCGGCACCATCCTGGGCACCATTGCCGGCGGCCCAGTCGGCTTTATCCTCGGCGCGGCAGGCGGTGCCTACCTGGCCGAACAAGGCAAGCAAAACGTCGAACGCGAACTGGCTTTAGAGGAGACCAACAGCATCATGACGCAACTGGAACATTCACTCAGCACGCAGGAATTGGAAATTGCTCAACTCGAGCAGATGATTCAGGAAAAAATGCAGCTGCAACTCTACTTCGATACCGGTGTGGACACCCTGAGTGATGAGGACAGCGCCCAACTCGAAGCCCTGTCCGACTTCCTGCAGGACAACGACTACATGCACATCACCATCGACGGCCATGCTGATGCCCGAGGCAGCGATGAGTACAACGAGGTCTTATCCAAGGAGCGCGCGGCAAACGTCGCTGAGCGCCTCAAAAACCAAGGCATAGCGATGGAGCGCATGAGCACACAGGGACACGGCGCCCGCTTTGCACGCGGCAGCGACGAAACCGGCTACGCCGAAGATCGCAAAGTCAAAGTGGAGGTATTTTCATCGAAGGGCAGCGCCAATCTTGCCAGCACCGACTAAAGCGGAAATAAAGTATCCATCGGGGTCTGACCCCGATGGATACGTAGATTAGAGCAGAAGCTTACGTACGTCAGCCAGGGTGCTGACGAGATAGGTCATGAAGCGGCCTGCATCGCTGCCGTTGATCGCTCGGTGATCGTAAGACAGACACAGAGGCAACATCTGGCGAGGCTGGAAGGCGCCGCCATCCCATACGGGCTTCATAGCGGCCTTGGACACACCCAGAATGGCCACTTCTGGCGCATTCACGATAGGTGTGAAACCGGTGCCACCAATGGGGCCGAGGCTGGAAATGGTGAAACAGCCACCCTGCATTTCGTTGGGCTTCAGTTTGCCATCACGCGCTTTCTTCGCAAGCTCAGTTGCTTCCGCCGCCAGCTCGTAAAGGCCTTTCTTATCCACATCGCGAATCACAGGCACCATCAAACCAATAGGCGTATCCACGGCGATACCAATGTGCACGTATTTCTTCTGCACAATGTGCTCACCGTCTTCGTGCAAGCTCACATTGAAGCTGGCTTCCGCTTTCAGAGCGGCAGCGCAGGCTTTCAGCAGGAAAGGCAGAGGCGTCAATTTAACACCGGCTTTTTCTGCTTCGGCTTTCATGCCCTTACGGAACGCTTCGAGGTCGGTAATGTCGGCATCATCAAACTGCGTAACATGCGGCACATTGAGCCAGTTGCGGCTCATATTGGCTGCGGTCAGCTTTTTGATTTTGCTCATCTTCTGCAGTTCGATCTCACCAAACTTGGAGAAATCCACAGCAGGAACAGCAGGAATACCTGCGCCGCCTGCTGCCGAAGCACTGGCGCCACCGCTTTGCATGACGCTTTTCACATAGGCTTTGATGTCGTCTTTAGAGATACGACTGCGCGGCCCGGTACCGGAGACCTTCGTCAGATCCACACCCATTTCTCGCGCCAGCTTACGCGAGGCAGGGCCTGCGTAGACAGCGCTGCCGGCACTCTGAATGTCCTGATGGAACTGCTCAGAGGTACGCTGGCGAGTGTGGGCTGCTGGCGCCGGTGCGGGTGATGCAGCGGGCGCAGGCGATGGACTGGGCGCGGGTGATGCCGACGGCGCAGGTGCAGCGGCACCGGCGACCTCCAAAGTCAGAATGGCAGAGCCCTGGCTGACCTTATCGCCTTCTTTAATCGCAATCGCGGTGACCTTACCGGCTGAAGGCGCTGGAATGTCCATTGAGGCTTTATCGCTTTCGAGCACAATCAGAGAATCGCCTTCTGCGACCTCGTCCCCTTCGCTGACGCACACTTCAATCACGTCGACATCTTCGGCGCCACCAATATCTGGCACCGTCACGTCTTGCGAGCCACCGGATGCGGCCGCCGCGGGCTCCGGTGAACTTGCGGGCGCCGGGCTTGGGGCCGGCGTCGCTGCCGAGGCACTGCCTTCGCCTTCCAACACGAGAATCAGGTCGCCTTGGCTGACCTTGTCACCTTCTTTCACCGAAATGCTGACAACCTTACCGGCCGCCGGGGAAGGAATGTCCATCGACGCTTTATCGCTTTCGAGCACGATCAGGGCGTCGCCCTCGGCCACGGTATCGCCAACCGATACGCTGACTTCAATCACGTCTACTGCGTCCGCACCACCGATATCGGGTACGTTCACGTCCTGTTCCGCACCACCGGCGCTCTGCGCTGCAGGCGCTGGCGAGGCGGCAGGTTCTGGCGCGGCTTCTTCAGCGTCTGACGCTTCAGCGCTGGAGTCGCCCGCGACTTCCAGCTCGAGAATCAGGTCGCCTTCGGAAACCTTGTCGCCTTCCTTAATCTTAATTGATACCACCTTGCCCGAAACCGGGCTTGGGATATCCATCGAGGCCTTGTCGGATTCCAGCACAATCAGTGCGTCATCCGCAGACACATCCTGACCTTCCGATACACAGATCTCGATGACATCGACATTTTCCGCGCCACCAATGTCGGGCACGGGAATAGTTTGAATAGCCACTGAATTCGCTCCTTATACCGTCATGGGATCCGCTTTATCCGAGTTGATGCCGTATTTCTTCATGGCATCCTCTACAACGCTAAGCTCAACATTGCCCTCGTCAGCCAGGGCTTTCAGCGCCGCGACGGTGACGAAATGTCGATCCACTTCGAAGAACTCACGCAGTTGCGAGCGTGTATCGGAGCGACCGAAGCCGTCCGTTCCCAGTACCGTATAGCTGCCCGGCACATAGGGTCGAAGCTGCTCGGAGTAGGTCTTCATGTAATCCGTGGAGATGATGAACGGGCCATCGGCCTCTTCCAGCGTCTCTGTCAGATACGCTTTGCGCGGCTCACTGGACGGGTGCATACGGTTCCAGCGATCAGTACGCTGACCGTCGCGGGCCAGTTCGTTCACACTGGTGACACTCCACACGTCGGACTCCACGCCCCAGTCTTCTTTGAGCAGAGTCGCTGCGGCTTCCACTTCGCGAAGAATCGAGCCGGCACCCATGAGCTGCACCTTTTTCTTCTTCACGTTTTTCTTGCCTTCGTGCAGCTTGTAAATACCGCGCACGATGCCCTCTTCCGCACCCACAGGCATTTCTGGGTGGGGGTAGTTCTCGTTCATCGTAGTGATGTAGTAGAACACGTTTTCCTTGTCGTGATACATGCGCTTCAGACCGTCTGTGACAATCACCGCGAGCTCGTAGCCGTAGGTGGGGTCGTAAGTGCGGCAGTTAGGAATCGTGTTTGCCAGCAGGTGGCTGTGGCCATCCTGGTGCTGCAGGCCTTCGCCGTTCAGCGTGGTACGACCGGAAGTCGCACCAATCAGGAAGCCGCGCGCCTGAGCGTCACCCGCCAACCAGGCGAGGTCGCCAATGCGCTGGAAGCCAAACATGGAGTAGTACACGTAGAACGGAATCATCGGTACGCGATAGGTGCTGTACGCTGTCGCCGCCGCAATCCAAGCCGACATCGCACCGGCTTCGTTGATGCCTTCCTCGAGGATCTGACCCTGCTTGTCTTCTTTGTAGTACATGATCTGATCGTGATCATGCGGGGTGTACTTCTGGCCGGCCGAGCTGTAGATGCCGAGCTGGCGGAACATGCCTTCCATACCAAAAGTACGTGCTTCATCGGGCACAATCGGCACGATTTGCTTGCCGATGTTTTTGTCTTTCGCCAGCGTAGACAGGTAGCGTACAAACGACATCGTCGTCGAAATTTCACGCTCGCCTGAGGCCTTCAGCAGGGCTTTGAAGTTGTCCAGAGACGGTACGTCCATGGCTTCGAAGTCCGGCTCGCGCGATGGCAGGTAGCCGCCAAGGGCCTGACGGCGCTCTTGCAGGTACTTCATTTCCGGCGAGTCTGGAGAAGGACGGAAGTACGGTACATTCTTCAGTTCTTCATCCGACACAGGAATTTCAAAGCGGTCGCGGAAGGCTTTAAGATCTTCGTAGCCCAGCTTCTTCACGTTGTGCGCGATGTTGGCAGATTCGCCGCCCGCACCCAGACCGTAACCTTTCACGGTTTGCGCGAGAATCACGGTGGGCTGACCTTTGTGGCTGGTCGCAGCCTGATAGGCGGCGTACACCTTCTGAGGGTCGTGACCACCGCGCTGCAGCGCGAAGATCTCGTCGTCGGTCATGTCTTTTACGAGTTCGAGCAACTGCGGATACTTGCCAAAGAAGTGCTCGCGCGTGTACGCGCCGCCATTGGCTTTGTAGTTCTGCAGTTCACCGTCACAGACTTCGTTCATGCGCTTCTGCAGCAGGCCTGTGGTGTCTTTTTCGAGCAGCTTGTCCCAGCCGCTACCCCAGACCACCTTGATCACGTTCCAGCCTGCACCGCGGAACACACCTTCGAGTTCCTGCATGATTTTGCCGTTACCGCGAACGGGGCCATCGAGGCGCTGCAGGTTACAGTTGATTACGAAGATCAGGTTATCGAGCTTTTCGCGGCCCGCCAGTGAAATCGCGCCGAGAGATTCCGGCTCATCACACTCACCGTCACCGAGGAAGGCCCAGACTTTGCGTTCACCGCGCTCGGACAGACCGCGCGCGTCCATGTACTTCATGACATGCGCCTGATAGATCGAGGTGATCGGCCCCAGACCCATAGATACGGTCGGGAACTGCCAGTAGTCCGGCATCAACCAGGGGTGAGGATAGGAAGAGAGGCCACCGCCGTCGACTTCGCGACGGAAGTTGTCCATCTGGTCTTCCGAGATACGCCCTTCCAGATAGGAGCGCGCATAGATACCCGGCGAGATATGACCCTGGAAGTAGATCAGGTCACCATTGCCGCTGCCTTCATCGGCCTTGAAGAAGTGGTTGAAACCCACTTCATACAGTGTCGCTGAAGACGAGAATGAGGAGATGTGGCCGCCGAGGCCTTCATCGTTGTCGTTGGCGCGAACCACCATCGCAATGGCGTTCCAGCGGATCAACGCACGGATCTTGCGCTCAAGATGCTGGTCGCCCGGCATGCGCGCTTCATCTTTAACAGGGATCGTATTGCAGTATGGCGTAGTGATCGCCGAAGGCAGTCGAACACCTACTTTGGTTGCGGTATTCGCTAGCTGAGATAATAGAAATGCCGCCCTCTCCGGCCCGTTGTGACGGATTACAGACTCTAGAGCCTCGACCCATTCCTGGGTTTCGAGAGCATCGGATTCATCTAGCATTAAAGCCTCCTAAGTTCAGGCTGGGTCTTTTCCCAGATTTATGTATACGCCGCCATACAGGCTACATTTTGTTCCCGCATGGCCTAATCACCCACTTTTGGTGGATTTCATTCACCGGTTGGCAAACGATGGATAAAAAAACCAGCGCGAAGGCTGGCTTAGCGTTCAGATTTAACCCAAGTCGATCAAATCACGTTCATTTCTGACCAAAATTACGGACAAATCGGGCCAGAAATTGTGGCGCACCGATAATACACACCCTCAGACCCATTTTCCAGCGAGCGTGCACGGAAGCGCCGGGTTCTAATTGCAGCAAAAGCAACCAAATGCACCAAAATGCACCGTTTTTCGCCGAACTGGCGCGGTCACTCTTTGCTGGTGTCGGCAACTGCCGGGCGCGTCGGCCAGGCATTGAGAATGGCTTTACACAGCGTCGCTAAAGGAATGGCAAAGAAAACGCCCCACAAGCCCCACAGCCCACCGAAGACCAACACCGCCAAAATGATCGCTACAGGGTGCATTTTTACCGCCTCGGAGAACAGCAAAGGCACCAAAACGTTACCGTCTAAGGCCTGAATAATGCCGTAGGCGAGCATGACGTAAAAGAATTCGCTCGACCAGCCCCACTGAAAGAAACCAATTAACGCGACAGGAAGCGTCGCCACCGCGGCCCCGATATACGGCACCAATACGGACAGACCGACCACCACACCAAGTAGCAATGCATAATTCAGTCCCAATAGACCGAAACAGATACTCGACACCCCGGCCACGATCACAATTTCGATAAATTTACCGCGCACGTAATTCGCGATCTGGTCATTCATCTCGTGCCAGATCTGCTGCATCACCGGGCGACGGCGTGGCAGCATATTCCCCAACCAGCGAATCATCTGGTCGCTGTCTTTCAGGAAGAAGAAGACCAGGATAGGGACCAATACCAGATAGATCAGCGCGGCAATCAAAACGGGAATCTGCGCCAAGGAGACCGAGAGCAAGGTCTGCCCCATGTCGCCAAGCCGGGCACGCAACAGGCCAATCAGTTCATAGACTTGTTCTTCCGTGGCCAGTGCGGGATAACGTTCAGGAAAGAGTAAGAGCAGGTCCTGGCCCTGCTTAAGCATACGTGGCGTCTCGCGCACCAGGTTTTGCGCCTGCTCCCAAATCACAGGCACGATATAAAGCAGGCTGATCACCAAAGACCCAACTAATAGCAAAAAGGCCAGTGACACCGCCACCGTGTGGCCTACTCCCCAGGCCTTGAGCCTGGCTACCACCCCCTGCATCATAAACGCAATGATCACGGCGGTAATCATCGGCGCCAGTACGACCCCTAGCTGGACAATAACAATCAGGCTCACAACCAAGAGTACAGCGAGGAGCACGGCCTCTTCGTCAGCGAAGTACCGCTCCATCCAGTTTTGAAACACATTCAGCATAGTTTGCTCTAAGCTCTATTCAGGTTTGCTCGTGGCCCACGAAACCGGGAACTCTGTCGCGCACACAGGTCTAAGATAACGATTACACTATAACGACGCGCCACAATGCCAAGCTATTCGCCCAGATGCAATCTGCTTCCACTCTGTGGCGCGGCCATTATAATGCGAGAAGCGCTTTGTGCCTCGGGAATCGAGCACAGAGCGATGCCGTCGCCGACACACAGGAATTCAGCTTGTTTACACGATCTATCGCCCTGATCTCGTTTTTCGCCGCATGTTTGTCCATACCTGCCGCGGCCAACGACCTCAACCTACCTGACCTCGGTGGCGCCAGCGGTGGCTTGATCACCGCCTCACAGGAGTACGAACTCGGGCAACAGTGGCAGAAGATGTTTCGCGCCCAAGTGCGCACAACGGATGACCCATTTATCCAGTCCTATACCGAAAATCTGATCCGCAATCTTGCGACCTACAGCGACTTAAACGATAAGCGCCTCGACGTGCTCGTCGTTGAAAACCCCGCACTGAACGCATTTGCGGTGCCCGGAGGTGTGATTGGCGTCAACACCGGTCTATTTCATTACGCCGAAGGCGAACAGCAGTTCGCGTCCGTTATGGCGCACGAACTGGCGCACTTAAGCCAGCGACACTTTGCGCGCCGTATCGACGAACAGAAAAACAACTCCATCCCAAACCTCGCTGCCATGCTTGCCAGTATCCTGATTCTCGCCACAGCCGGTGGCGACGCAGGGGTGGCCGCAGTGTCGGCATCGCAAGCCGCCATGCTCGACAATCAATTGCGCTTCAGCCGGCAGATGGAGCAGGAGGCGGACCGCATCGGGATGGCCACCATGGTGCGCGCGGATATGAACCCCTGGGCGATGCCTCAGATGTTCGAGTCAATGCTACACGCATCGCGTTTCCAGGCTCGCCCACCCGAATTTCTGATCACCCACCCCTTGACCGAATCTCGAGTCTCAGACTCGAAATTGCGCGCCCAGCAATACCCCCGCAAGCAGGAACCGATCAGCCTCGAGTACCAGCTTGTGCGAGTACGCGCCCAGCTCGCGCACGAGAAAAACCCCAGCGCGGCCGCGAAACGCTTTCAGCAGGAGCTCGACGGACACACATTGAGAGAGGATATTGCGCGCTACGGGCTGGCATTGGCGCAACTCAAGGCACGCCAATTTGACGACGCTGACCGCAATGCCGCACTCTTGCTCGAGCGCGCGCCCGACAACCTGTACTACCTGGTATTAAAATCCGAAATCGAAGCGGAGCAGCGCCAGTTCGACCCCGCCATCGCCCGGCTGGAAACGCGCCTGGAGGACTATCCACGCAACCACCCGTTGAACGTAAAGCTCGCCGAAATTCATATGAAGGCCGGAAACTATGCGCGCTGCGAAGCACTTTTGGAAGCCGAAAGTCAACGCCGCCCTAAAGATGAATATGTCTGGTATCTGCTGGCGGAGGCGCACGGTCTCGCGGGCAACATTTTTGAGGTGCACACCGCACGCTCAGAGTATTTCATGCTGAACGGTATTTATCCAAAAGCCGAAAACCATCTGCGTTTAGCGTTGAGCATGCTGGAAGACGATGATCGACGCCGACCTCAGCTCGAGCAAAAGCTGAAAGACATCCAACGATTGAAACGGGAAATGCTGATGTAGGTGAGCCCGCCGAGCGCAGCGGGTTAATTTTGCACCATTTTCCAGTCCGACGACTTCATCCACTCCATGATACTGATTGGATCTAATGGGCGAGAAATAAAATAGCCCTGGGCATGATTGCAGCCCATTTCCTGCAGGCGGCGATATACGGGTTCGTCTTCGACACACTCCGCCACAATTTCCAAGCCCAGGTTCTGCGCGAGTTGGATCGTGGAATTCACAATGATCTCATCCTGCTCGTCGTCGAGCATGCCTCGCACAAACGACCCGTCAATCTTTAAGGTTTTTACTGGCAGACGTTTTAAGTAGGCCAATGACGAGTAACCCGTCCCAAAATCATCAATCGAAAGATGCACACCCAGCGCATCAATTTTTTGCAAGGCGATTTGAGCACGCTCCGGATCAGACATCAGTGTGCTTTCAGTAATTTCAATCTCCAGCCTTTCGCCCGGAACTTGGTATTTATTCAAAAGGCGATCAAGGTCGACAACAATACGATCATCCAGAAGGTTTCGCGCGGACAGGTTCATCGCACACACGCAATCGTGTCCGTCCTGTAACCAAAGGGCGCACTGCTTAATCGTTTCTTCCAGCACCCAGGCGCTCATCGCATAAATAAAACTCGACATTTCTGCAATGGGAACGAATTCTCCCGGCGGAATAAAACCCATGGTCGGATGGTTCCAGCGAATCAACGCCTCAAAACCGTAGACTTCATGCGTATCGAGGCGTACCTTGGGCTGGTAATGAAGACAGAGCTGGTTTTCTCGAATGGCGGTACCAATGGCCCCCATTAACGCCAAGCGCTTTGGAGTGTGGGAATCGATACGCGCATCGTATAGAGACACGCCTCTCAGGCGATGCTTGGCATCGTACATGGCCACGTCGGCATAGCGCATTAGCGTTGTCGCGTCATTCGCATGATCTGGCGCGACGGCGACGCCAATACTGGCGCTGATTTCGGTATGAAACCCTTCGATCTCAAATACCTGACAGATCGAATCTAAAAAACGATGCGCGAGGACGACCGCGTGCTGGCGGTTGCGAATCTTCGGTAGAAATACCGCAAATTCATCACCTCCGAGCCGCGCCACCATACCGGTTGTATCACCGAGTTCCACCTCGAGTCGGGGCCCGAGCTGCTTCAGTACTTTATCCCCGGCCATATGCCCAAGTGTGTCATTGATTTCCTTAAAGCGATCCAGGTCAATCAATAGCAGCGCCATGCAACCAAACTGTGCCGGGTTTTCAAACGCGTCGTGCATGCGCTTAAACAAAAGTGATCGATTGGGTAGCGACGTCAGCGCGTCGTGGTTGGCCAGATACTCGAGGCGATCCAGATAGCGTTTGCGCTCAGTGACATCGCGTGTTGTCCCCCAAGCCCGCATCAGATACCCATTTTCAACGATGCCAATGGCCGAGGTCTGCATACTGAGCCGGTCACCCTGATGGGTTATCCGCGTAAACTCCTGTTCATCCAGACGATAGTTTTTACTGACAAAGTCGATGATGTTGGCTTTATTGGCCAAAGAGCCATTGCGATGCAAAGGTAGACCGAGAAGCTCGTCCACATGCGAAGCACCGAGTATTTTTGCCATTTTGTCGTTGCATTCGGCGAGGACTGCACGCTGTAGAATGAGGTCGACCTGCACTTCGGCCGGCAGACTGATATCGACAGGAGGGCGCACGTCGTAACACCAAATCGCATCGGCACTGTTCGCGATATACGCGCGGTAGCGGTCTTCACTTTTTTGGAGTGCGCGCTCTTTTTCAACGCTGTCGGTGACATCGTTCATCACCAGCAGCACGCCGGAAACCGAACCCTGGCTGTCGAAGGTTGGAATCTTATCCACGCTGAACCAGCAGTCTTCGCCATGAATGATAATTTTCTCCCGCGCATTCAACAAGGGCCGCCCCGTGCGGACAACTTGCATGACTTCGCGTTGACGCTCGCCCGCGTCTTGCCAACCAGTGTCGAGTTCGAACAGGTTTTTCCCGAGCAGCTCGTGCTCACTGCGCCAATGCCTTGCCCGAGCATTGCCATGAACGACACTGCCCCAGTTATCCAGATAGAGAATAATGGCGCGCATTGCATCCAGCATCGCCAGTAAGTCGCGATTTTGTGCAATTTCAAGCGGCTCCCTGCCCTGTTGCTGCGTCACTGCTTGAGGTTTTTGATCAGCCAAATGCGATGCATCCAGTAAAAACGTCAGATCGAACGGTGTCGTCACCCTTCAGATTTCATTGAGTCGTAGCGATTAACGCCAGCAAGAGGATTGACACGTCCATGCTAAGACCGAGGCTCCCTTTGCGTATACATTGCGTGCAATTTGTGACGAAAACACGCGAATTCCGTGAAAACAGTATAGACCATACCAGAACAGTGCAAACGCGGACAGGAGTCGACCTGACCACAGCGCGCTCCTTTCTGCAGGTTCACGGGAGCTTCACAGAACCGTCATGAAAGTGTCACGACACTCAACAAAAATACATGGATGAACAGCACGCCCTCATCTCCGTCCGACGCCTCACATTGGCCTCCCGAGCGAGTTATCGCTCCGGCAAAACCTAAGAAACCGCACTATCGAAGCGTATTTATTTCCGACGTGCATCTGGGGACAAAAGATTGCAAGGCGAGTCAGCTGAACGACTTTCTCAAGTTGCACAAGTTCGATAACTTATACCTCGTCGGGGATATTTTCGACGGATGGCGAATGCGCTCGGGGATTCACTGGCACAAGAGCTTTAACCGCATTATCAGCCGGGTCCTAAAGCTGTCGAAAAACGATGTGCCCGTGTTCTACATCACCGGCAACCACGACGAATTTTTGCGTAAATTTGCAAATTCCCGCTTTGAGAACATCAAGCTCCTGAATCGCATGGATCACACTACGGCGGACGGTCGCCGCCTGCTGGTCATCCATGGCGATCAATTCGAAAGCGTCACCCACTGCAGCCGACTGCTGAAACACATCGGCGACCGTGGTTATGACATGCTGATGTTCATCAATCGCCTGATCAACCGTTTCCGCACGCGCGTGGGTTTTGGGTATTGGTCCTTCTCCGGGTATTTGAAAGACCACATCCAACGTGCACAAAGTTACATTCGCGACTACGAATGCGCGGTTGCCCACGGTGCACGCCGTCAACAGTATGACGGGGTCATCTGTGGTCATATTCATCAGGCGGCGATTAAAAAAATTGAGGGTGTGGATTACTACAACACCGGTGACTGGGTCGAGTCATGCACGGCCATTGTCGAACACCACGACGGGCGTATGGAACTGATTCATTGGCTAGAGCATCCGCTTAAATTTGAGCATGAAAAAAGCCAAAAAAAGCGAAAATCCTGAACAAGAAGAAGCGCAAACAGGCTACCAGTATTGAAGCCTAAGCACTCAGCCTCACTTCCCGTTGCGAGCGCGTCTCCCTACTTCGTTAGACACTGATCACAGAGCGTGGCCACAATGCAGGCAATAGCGCGCGTGCGCTTCGTGGCCGCCCTGCTCGCAACTGCCACAACGTCGTCTCTGTCGATCGCGTTGCATTTCCTGTGTGAGTTCAGCCGTAAGAATACCGGTCGGCACCGCTATAATAGAGTACCCCGTCAACATGGCGATGGCGGCGATAAATTGGCCCAACGAGGTGTGTGGCGTGATGTCTCCATAGCCCACAGTCGTGATCGTGACGATGGTCCAATAGACACTCTTCGGAATGCTGCTAAACCCGTTGTCTGGGCCTTCGACGATGTACATCAGCGACCCGAAGATCACCGAGAGTACAAATACAGAGAAGAAAAAAATCATGATTTTGCGCCGAGCCATCATCATCGAACGCAGCAGTACATTCGCTTCGGTGAGGTAGCGCATTAATTTTAGAATGCGAAACACACGCAGCACTCGCAGCAAACGCACAATCAGAAGGTAATTGGCCCCCGGGAAAATCAAACTGAGGTAGCTCGGCAAAATCGACAGTAGGTCAATGACGCCGTAGAAGCTACGCACATAACGAAGCCGGTGCGGTGTGCAGTAAATACGTACGAAATACTCCACTGTAAAAATCGCAGTGAAGGTCCACTCTGCAATACTCAGATAAAGCTGATACCGGCCGGCAAAGTCCTGTAACGATTCCAGCATCAACACAAAGACACTGCTGATGATCAGAATAATAAGCGCGAGATCAAAGTTTTTCCCGGCGGGAGTATCCGTGCCGAAAATAATCTCATTCAGGCGAGCCTTGAGTGCCGCATGATCCATAACAATCGTTTCCCCTCTCGATGATCCGCAAAGAATACCATGCGTGCAGGTCGGCCCAAACCGGGCCAGCAGGTCGCGCTAAGGGCAGTCCCGTCAGCCCGGGCCACAAACTGGCACTTTAGTACCATCGAATCCCTCAAAAGAACGCCATAGATGAGAAGCAGGTCAAATTTAGCCTAGATGGCAAAGGCTTGCAGCGTCGTCGTCAAACTTAGCAGGGTACAATCGATGCGGAGCAAGGACCCCCAGTGGTCAGACGTAGGCACAACCGTGATACCGAGGATGGCGTGAGCGAAGAAGGCTTTGTATATAGAAGCAGTGTGGCTTTGGGCTGCTTGATCTTGATGTTAGCCAGTATCGCGTGTACCGGCTGGTTCTTCTATTCCTGGCTAGGGGGTATTCCCGGAATCGTTGGCGCGGGCGTCGGCTGTGCCGTACAGATTATGGCCTACGGGTTTTCGGGCGTGATCGTTCATCAGTCCAACGGTGTGCTGCGCGTCATTCTGTTTCTTCTTATCGCTTCGGCGCTGGCGCTGTCCGTGCTGTCCAGTTACGCCACATTGAACGGCTACTTCACGGCATTACACAATCAGGACCAGGCCAAACGGAGCGTCTCTGAACAGCGCGAGGCAGCCCGGCAAGCCGCACTCACTCAGCGCCTACAGCTGATGGAATCCATGTCACGTGATGTCGAAATCAGCAGCGACGCCGCGAATCAGGGCCTTGCCGACAAGTACCGTACTCAGGCGAGCAGCTTCCTAGAGAACAACAATGAAACGCGCGAGCGCATGCTTGAGCAAATCGAACAGCTCGAAGCCCTCGCCAGCTCGGACACGCTAGCCCCTGCCGATACGAAGGAGGCTTCCCCTATTGACGGCCTCGCGGGTGTGCTCGGCGGGCAAACGACGGCCATCATGATCTTGTGCATCTGGCTGGCGATCATGTTCGATGCCCTGCCGATCGTTGGCATTACGCTGTTCGAAACCAAAGCCAAAAACCGCGTCGCCGCCAAACAAAGAATGGACGCGGAAACCGACGACGACACTTACTCCTACCTTGAGCTCGAGGAGAACAGGCTAAGCCCCAGGCTGGGCAACCCCGAACTCGGCAGCGATCATAGGCTCGAAGACCAGCGCGAGCCCGAGTTTGCGCTCGAAGACCACAAAGTGCCCTCTCAGTATCGCCTGCTCACCAATATTTGTTCCGTCGATCTGCCTGCAACCCGGCAGTTTTTTGTGGACTTGCTCGGCTTCGAGGCCAAGTATGACAGCGACTGGTACATCCAGCTCTGTGCACCGGATGACCCAGAAATAGAATTTGGTGTCATTCAGTACGACCACGAATTAGTCCCCGTGGACTACCGTCGTCCACCTAGTGGGATGTACCTGACCGTGGTGGTCCCCGACGTGGATGCCGTTTACGAGCAGGCACTCGAGCTGGGTGTCGAAATTCTCCAAGCCCCACGCAACGAGTTTTATGGTCAGCGGAGACTGCTGGCGAAAGAACCCAGCGGCTGCCTGATCGATATCAGCTCCCCTTTTGAAGAGGCCGAACTGGAGGAAGAGAGCAGCTATCAGGAGTTCGCCGAGGCCTAAGCGGCATGGCACTTCTTGTACTTCAGTCCGCTACCACACCAGCAGGCATCGTTGCGCCCCAAGGTGATATCGGCTAAAAACTCACCGTCTACGTAAAACCAACGCCCGTCTTCCAATACAAACCGCGAACGCTCATGCATTTGTGTGACATCCTGCCACTGGAGCGTTGAATTCAACTCTCCGATAGCGCTTGTGGGCGTATAGAACGCGACAAACTCGACATGCCCTGTCGAGCCTTGCTGAGCACTGGATATTACCTTGAGTGAGAGCCAGCGTGTCGCTGACACACTGCGTGAGAGATCGGAGGCAGAGTTCGGCTCGCGGGTGGATGCATGATGGGTTTCGAGCAAATAACGTACATCGCCCTCGCAGAACGCGGAGAAGCGCGAACGCATCAGTTGCTCAGGCGTGGAGGCGGTCTTTACGCCTTGCAGCAACGGCATGCAGCACTCCGCCTTTAGCTGCTTTGACCCACAGTGACATGCTTGCTTGGTGCTCATTCGCGCAAACGCCCCTTTGTCGTCGCGTGGCGACTTGAACCCGGAAATGCGCAGAGAATACTATGTGCACTCTCGCCTGTTAAGTCAGGCCGGATTCACAGCCACCTAAACCTAAGTAGCACGCCGTATGAAAAACTCTCGACTTGTCTTTTCCACTGATCAGGGCCGCATTGCTGTAAAGGACGACACGCCTGAGCGTCCCCAAGGCGACGGGATTATCCGCCTGCGCCGCGAAACGAAAGGACGCAAAGGCAAAGGCGTCACGATCGCGGGCATCTTTGACCTCGACGACGCCGAACTCAAGGCATTGGCGAAAGACCTCAAGCAACGCTGCGGTACCGGCGGCACCGCCAAAGCCGGAAACATCGAGATCCAGGGTGACCAACGCAACATACTCAAAGACGAACTCGAACAGCGCGGGTACAAGGTCAAGCTCGCAGGAGGCTAGGGCCTGTTAACACTAAAATTTGGTGCACTTTTTGCAAAATCCCCTGACAACGACCGAGGGTCGTCAACTTTCTGTCAGGTGAGCTCAGAACAATGAACGAACAGGATATCTGGTTAGTTTTTGACACTTCCATCAAAGTCATTACCGGCGTGGTGTTAACTTTCGGCTGCCTCTGGGCGGCACGAATGTGGCGGGATCGCAGCCAGGCTGATCCGCACAGTGCCCAGCGGCGGCGGCTCAGCCTTCTTGAGGAGATATCGTCGGACGTCGGTCGCGTCAATCATGTCTTCGCTAAATACTCAGCGCTGGTGATCGAATCCACACGTTTTGGCAAACGCTGGCCCCCGGCACGTAAACAGGAGTTGGAGCGCATCAACGCGGAGCTCGTTCACGAGTTCAGCAAACTCGCGGATTCCGAAGCCAAATTGCTGATGCTCGGTGAAAAAAACGATGGAAAAAAACGCTGCGTCTGTACGGCGCCAAGATCGCCCTATTCCGAAAACAGGTGTATATCGGTCGTCAAGATATCAGCGAGCAGGAGATTGCCGAACTCAAGGCCAGTATCATGACCCTGCGTGAGCAGTTTTATGATCTACTCAGTCGACGATATGACAAGCTTTTGACGGCATAGGTGCCGTCTCGATATCCCCCATACCTTGGGGGATATCAATGATGGTGGAAATCCGCCGCGTATTTGGAGACCCACTCCGCCGCGGCATCTTCACTACTGAGCACCCGGCCCTCCAGCTCCGCCACTGAGCGACGATAGTGTTCGATGTAACACACCTGCTCCACCATCCTTACCGCATACGCTTCCTGACTGTCCTGAAAGGCCAGGCCGACCACAAAATGATCGCCTTCAGGCTTGCACCACGCCACCGCCCCTTCGAGTTCGAAAGGCGGTGTGTCGACAGGAATTTCTATATGAATCAGCGTGCCTGCGCTCAACTCAACATCGCTATTGAAACAGAGCCCACCGCGGCTGATATTAACCAGAGACGAACTGTTGCAGGGTCGGCCACATTCCACCACATCGTACGCAATGGGAATGCCCGATGGATGGCGAATAAAACGTCGCATAATGACATCGTGCTCTTCCTGGCGGACATCGGGCGCCAGGGGTTCGGGTGCAGCATGGGTTTGAGACTCTCTCATATGCCTCTCCATTCACTCAACTGCAAAGACAACGCGATCTGCAAGAGCGCTCGCCACGCTCAATGAATGCCTATCGCTCATATTTAATATATAGCTCAGATTATGCTCAACAAGGGCTTTCAATGGGAGAAAAGCAGAAAAAACGAAAATAGTGGCGCCTTAAGCGAAGCGCTGCGCGGTAAACGCGAAATAGAACGGATTATTCAGATAAAAAGCGCTGTACTGGCGCATAGGAACGGCGATGTATGGGGCTCACACCCTGCTCTTGCAAAGCAAGCAAGTGCGCCTTCGTCGGATACCCTTTGTGCTTGGCAAAACCGTATCCAGGGTAAAGGGCGTCCGCATCGACCATTTCTCTATCGCGGGTCACCTTGGCGAGGATAGATGCGGCACTGATCTCCGCGACCGAGCCGTCACCTTTAATGATCGCCTCAGACGCGTAGTGCCAAGTTGGCAGACGGTTGCCGTCGACTTTTACAAAATCGGGTTGCACACTCAGGCCCGCCACCGCCCTGGTCATTGCTAAAAGGCTCGCCTGCAGGATATTCAGCTGGTCAATTTCCTCAACAGACGCACGAGCGACACACCATGCCACTGCGCACGCCTGAATATCGACGAAGAGTTGTTCGCGACGTTTTTCACTCAGTTTTTTAGAATCGGTCAGGCCCTGTAATGCATGTTGCTTAGGTAAGATCACGGCAGCGGCAACCACATCCCCTGCCAGCGGGCCGCGTCCGACTTCGTCCACGCCTGCCACCCGTAACTCAGCCACGCTCGTTCCACCCCGCATCAATGGACGCCGCCGCTTGTTCGCTTGCGTTACAGCGCAGTGATTCGTGAATTTCGATAAATTTACGAGTCACCTCGTCCGCGACACCGCCTTCTTCCAGAATCGCTGTCAGGCGCTGCACGACGTTCTCTACCGTCGCGTTATCCTGCAACAACTCCGGTGCGATTTCGTAGCCGGCAAGCAAGTTGGGCAAACCTACCCAAGGCACCTTCACCAGGCGTTTTAAAATTTCCCAAGTGAGACGAGGCCAGCGATAGGTGATGACCATGGGCCGCTTCAACAGCATCGCCTCCAGTGTCGTCGTGCCCGAGGCCATGACCACGCAATCCGCTGCCGTCATAACCTCATGACTGCGGCCCGAAACCAGCGTAATAGGAGGATGGGGGTAGTCCGACATCAACGATTTAATCTGCTCTTCGCGCTTGTCGTTGGCGGCAGGAAGGACAAAACTCAAATCGGGAAAGCGCGATTTTAATTGTACTGCCGCAGACAGCATCAGCGGCAGTAATGCCTCCACCTCAAAACCCCGGCTGCCCGGCATCAATGCGCACAAGCGCCCCTGTTCAGGCAGGCTCAATTGCTCTCGAGCCGCGCGCTGATCCGGCTCCATCGCAAATTTGTCTGCCAAGGGGTGCCCTACAAAACTCACCGGCACACCATGCTCGCGATAGAACTCTGCCTCAAACGGCAACAGCGTCAGCATCAGGTCGACGGATTTTCGTATCTTTTTTACTCGGCCTTGTCGCCAAGCCCAGACAGAGGGGCTTACATAGTGAACGGAGTACAGGCCTCGTTTCTTGGCGGCCTGTTCGAGACGAATGTTGAAGTCCGGGGCGTCGATACCGATAAAGATGTCGACATGCTCATCCACCATGCGCTTTTTCAAATTGCGAATCATACCGAGCAGTTCGGGGAGGCGCTTAAGCGGGTCAATAAAGCCCATGACCGATAGACGCTCCATATCAAAATAGGAGTGCAAGCCCTCTGCCACCATCTGCTCGCCGCCTATCCCGCAAAATTCACAATCAGGAAAGCGCGCTTTCAGGGTGCGCAGCAAACCAGCGCCAAGCGTATCACCACTTTGTTCACCGGCAACCAACATGATTTTTTTAGGCATACGGGACATGGGTCATTCCTTTTAAGCCCGAAGATGAAGGGAAGCAATCAATACGGCGTTAGCGCACAATGCCGCGCGATGCCGACTCCAAAGACGCGATCAGCACCGCGACTTTGTCGCATCCAGCGTATTCACGCTTCATGACACTGATGGCTTCGTCAACGGTGTAACCACGGCGGTAGAGGATTTTAAACGCGGAGGTCAACCTGGAGATTTCATCCTTACTGAAGCCGCGCCGCTTCAAGCCTTCCATATTGATATTGCGTGCAGCGGCAGGCGCACCGGTCACCATCATGTAGGCGGGAATGTCCTTACCGACCGCCGCACCCATACCGGTAAAAGCGTGCGCGCCGATTTTGCAGAACTGGTGAACGAGGGTAAAGCCCGAAAGAATGGCCCAATCCCCCACAATCACATGGCCCGCCAATGCGGCGTTGTTGACCAGAATACAGTGATCACCAACCACGCTGTCGTGGCCTATGTGCACATACGCCATCAACAGATTGTCACTGCCTATCACGGTTTCACCCCGATCCTGCACAGTGCCGCGGTGCAGTGTCACGCCTTCGCGAATGATATTGCGATCGCCGATCAGCAGTTTGGTCGGTTCGCCATTGTACTTGAGGTCAGGCGTGTCCTCACCCACGGACGAGAACTGATAGATGTGGTTGTCCTTGCCAATCGAGGTGGGCCCCTTGAGCACCACATGCGATTCCACCACAGTGCCACTGTCGATCTGGACATCCGGCCCGATCACAGTAAACGGCCCAACCTTGACGTCCTCGGCGAGCTCCGCTCGCGGGTCCACCAAGGCACTGGGGTGAATCAAAGGCTCGCTCATCGTACTCAGCTTACCTTTCGATCAGCACACATGATCGTCGCGCTGGTCACGAGCTGATCGTCGACCGTCGCACGACATTCGAATTTCCAGATACCGCGCTTCTCAGAAAGGATGCGCGCCTCAATAAATACGCGATCCCCCGGGATAACCTGACGCTTGAAGCGCACGTTATCGATCCCCGCAAATAGGTAGATGGAGCCATCATCGGGCGTCTTGTCCATTGTTTTAAAGCCCAGCACTCCGCAGGCCTGCGCCATGGCTTCGACAATCATCACGCCGGGAAAGACGGGGAAGTGGGGGAAATGCCCCTGAAACACTTCTTCGTTACACGTGATGTTCTTATACGCAAGAATGCGTTCGCCTTCCTCAAGCTCGACAACCCTGTCCAATAACAAGAATGGATAACGGTGCGGAAGGTATTTACGTATTTCTAAAATATCCATCATCGGACAGGATTCCCCAAATAAACTGCTTTATAACTAACCTGGTTTCGACAGGCGCGCTGCGCGCCCTATCGACTACGATTTATTTTCCAGCGCTTTGACGCGCTTAAAGAGATCATCAAGCTGACGAACGCGCACTGAATTTTTACGCCACTGAGACAGGGGTTGCATTGGCGACTGAGAGGCAAATTCACCGGCTTCGGTATTGCCTCGGGTTACGACGGTGCCACCATGAAAATGTGTGTCATCGGCGATGCTGATATGCCCATTAATCCCCACGCTGCCACCGATCAGGCAGCGCTTGCCAATTTTTGTGCTGCCCGCGATGCCCGTGCACCCGGCGATAGCCGAGCCCTCTCCGATCTCGCAGTTGTGCGCAATGTGGACCTGGTTATCGATAATGACGTGGTCACCGATACGCGTGTCTTCAAGCGCACCCCGATCAATCGTAGTACTGGCACCAATTTCCGTGTGATTTCCGATGATGACACGGCCAATCTGATGAATCTTGATCCAACCCTGAGGTCCGGGCGCGAAACCAAAACCGTCGGACCCAATTGTCGTATTCGCGTGTATCGTCACCGCATGACCGATCTGGACTTCGTGATAGATCACCACATTCGGGAAAAGGAGCACGTCGTCGCCCAAAACACAGCGATCGCCGATATAGGCGCCTGCCATCAGCTCACATCGAGCACCCAGTACCGCGCCTGCCCCGATCACACAGTTTGGACCAATACGACACCCCTCGCCTAGCACGGCATCAGGGTGAACAGTAGCTGAGGGATGGATACCCTCCGCTGTCGCATCACGTGTTTCGAAGAGCTGACTTAATCGGGCATAGGCTTCATAGGGATCGTTCACAATGAGCGCATTCCCTTCAAAGCCGTCCAGGTCCCCCTCCCGCATCACCACCGCAGAGGCTCGCGTTTCCGCAAGCGCTTTCCGGTACTTCTTCGACGAAAGGAAGCTGATGTCGCCGGGCTCCGCCCGACTGAGGTCTGCTAGCCCCCGAATGCGGACATGCGTATCGCCTTCGACCTCTGCGTTCAGGTACTCGGCAAGTTCAACCAGGCTGAATTCACAGACGGCTTCGGCCATAACTCTATCCCTGCGGGTCAGCGCACCTCTTAGTTTGCGGACGCTTTGTTTAATTCAGCAATGACTTTGGGCGTAATATCCGCAGCGGGCATCGCGACGAAAGTCGCTTCTTTACGAAGAATAATATCGATGTCTTCCGCTTTGACGATGCGATCCAGAACCACCGGAATCTGCTGCTGACCATTGGCAAGGAGGCCTTTGACCAGGTCATCGTTTTCTTTCTGTATTTTTTGAACGACCAGCTGGAAGTCCGCCTGAATGAACTCGATGTTGCGGCGGTGTTCTGCCTGTTGCTCTGGGCTCCAGGTCAGCCCTTTGGATTCGGCTTCTTTTGCAGCCGCTTCAAGGTCCGCCTTCAGGCCTTCGGCTTCCGCCACGAGTTTGGCGTACTCAGGCTTTTGCTTGAGCGCTTCCATACGTTTTTTCGCGGTATCCGTCTGCAGGATGGCTTGTTGCGCATCGAATACCACTACTTTACCGGCAAATGCACATTGTGCAGCCGCAATGGCCACAACAGCGAAGATCAACTTCGTTATTTTCATATTACATACTCACTACAATGATTTTTAGAAACCTGCACCAAAGGTAAACTGAAAGACTTCCCGTTCATCATAGGGGCTTTCATGTAAGGCCTTCGCCACACTGAAGGTCATGGGCCCGAAACCGGAAATCCAGGTGAAACCTAAGCCGATGGACGAACTCAACTCTGTCAGATCCACAGTGGAACAGTTGAGCTGAGTATCGCGACAGTATGTTGAGAATACATTACCCGCATCAACGAAGGCCACCAGCTGCATGGAGCGGGTATCTTCGACGAAAGGAATGGGCAGAATCAATTCCGTGCTGAATTCTACCAGAATATTGCCGCCAAACGCATTGCCGCGGCTATCGGTGTAACCTTCAGAGAACGAAGCCAACTGACCAACGGTACAACCGCCGGGCACACTCAACGGTGAAAGCGGCGAAGTGGCTGTGCCCTGATTCAACGGCGTGGGGTCGTCACAGAGTATGAGCGCAGTGCCCAGGCCCTCACCGGCATCCTGGATTCCGTTGTTGTTCACATCCTGCCAACCCAGAGAAGTCTGGAAATATTCCTTGGACAGCGAGCCTTTCGGGCCCAACGTCGACTTTTCAAAGCCGCGAACGGAGCCAAAACCGCCGGAATAGAAGTTTTCAAAGAACGGCAGCTCGTCCATCTTGCCATAGCCATCGCCGTAACCCAGCGAGGTCTTGAAGCGCAGCGTCAGATCTCGTGTGATGGGGCGGAACGCCTGGGCGTCGTAATAGAGTTTGAAGTACTCCATGTCACTGCCCGGTACGGTGGTCTCAAAACGCAGGCGCTGAGAGTTCCCTCGTGTCGCGAGAATACCGCGGTTCAGCGTGAAGCGGCTCCAGCTGATATCGAAGGTACCGTTATTGAAGTCCGTACCAAATTTATCGATGAAGCCCGGTTCGCCAAGCTCGAGCATGGACGGCTCAATCGTATAGGCCGGCAGCACAAACTCTTCCGACGAGCCTTCGCGCTGCTGTGCTTCATAGTCAGAGCGGTTTACGTACAACAGCTGCTGGAACTCACGCAGATACGGGCTCTGGCGAATTTCCTGAGGCGCGTACTCGCCGGCCGTAATGCTTTGATGCTCCAAGCCCACGCTGAAATCTAAACGCGCGATTTCTGAAATCGGATAACCGAAGCGGACATTGCCGCCATAGGTATCGGCGCTATAGCGCACGGTACCGAGACGCTCGGTGTCGCGGGTACGGTAGTAAGCCGTGAAACCTCGGCTCACTCCGTCCGGTGTGAAGTAGGGATCGTTGTAGGTAAAGTTGTACACGGTTTGGTAGAGGTTTTTGTTAACGCCAAAACCCACTTCCTTACCGGTACCCAACCAGTTCGATTGCTGCACATTGACGCCGAGATTCAGCCCCGAATAGGCCGCATAGCCCACAGACGCACTGATGGAGCCGCTGGGTTGCTCTTCCACGACATATTCGACATCGATCATGTCGTCGCTGCCCGGCACATCCCGAGTCTCAACATCGACTTGTTTGAAGTACGACAGGCGCTCAAGACGCACCTTGCCCTGCTCGATACGCGCATTCGATGCAGATGAGCTCTCCATCTGACGCATCTCGCGACGCAGCACTTCGTCTGCGGTCTTGGTGTTGCCGCTGAACTCGATACGACGGACATAGACTCGCTTGCCCGGATCGATAAAGAAAGTCAGTTCTACCGACTTGTCTTCTGTGTTCTTGTCCGTCAAGCCTTCCACCGAAGCGTTCGTGTAGCCCGCGTTCCCAAGCAAGGTCGTAATGTATTCGGAGGTACCGTCAAGGCGCGCCTGCGAATACACATCACCTTCGCGCAACAGGATCAGCCGGCGAATGCTTTCTTCCGGCAGTATTGGGTCCCCGCCGATGTCCACTTTGGAGACGGTGTAAATGTCGCCTTCGCTAACATTCAGGGTGATGTAGACCGAGCGTTTGTCTGGGCTGATACTGACCTGGCTCGACACGACGTTGAAATCGAGGTAGCCCTGATCCAGGTAGAACGACTCCAGTTTCTCGATGTCGCCGGTCAGCTTTTCACGGGCGTATTGGTCGTTACTTGAAAAGATGGTCGTCCATTTGGCCGTGGTCAGGTCAAAAAGGTCCAGCAGCTCTTTATCGCTGAAAATGGTGTTGCCGACGATGTTGATGTGGCGGATCTTGGCCGATTTGCCCTCGTCCACATCAATCTTGATATTGACCATGTTATTGGGCAGGTCTTCCACATCCGCGATCACAGACGCACCATAGCGCGCCTGGGCAATATAAGTACGCTCAAGCTCACGAGTGATGCCCTGCAGGAGGTGACGCTGGAGGATTTCACCTTCCTGAAGGTCGTTGTCCGCCAGCACTTCCATCAACTGTTCGGTTTTGATCGCTTTGTTGCCGTCAATCTCAATCGATTTGATCGCTGGCCGCTCCTGCAGGATGACAATCAAGACATCGCCATCGCGAGCAATCTGCACATTGGAGAAAAAGCCCGTCAGAAACAGGGACTGAATGTTCTGGCGAATGTCTTCGCTGTCGATGGTATCCCCGACGCGCACGTCGAGCGCGGCGAAAACCGGGCTCGCAGAGACACGTTGCAGCCCTTCAAGGCGAATGTCCATGACCGTGAACGAGACGGCAGCCGCTTTGCTGCTCAGCACGATGAGAAGCGGGAATAACCAAGCGCGTTTGTACGCCGCTAAATAACCAAATATTGTTGTTGTACGTAGCATGTATATCAGAGTCGGAGAATATCGTTGTAAAAGGCCACTACCATTACACACAGTAGTAGAGCCATACCTGCCTTAATTCCAATTAGCTGTGCCCTCTCGGACAGAGGGCTGCCCTTCACCCACTCAACTAAACAGAAGAGAATATGGCCGCCATCCAAAACCGGGATGGGGAGGATGTTCAGTACCGCGAGCACAACGCTGATATGGGCGAGAAACGCGAGGAACGCCCAAAAGCCATACTGAGCCTGGTCGGCGGCCACTTTAGCAATGCCTATGGGACCGCTCAAGTTTTTTATCGAGATTTCCGAGAGGATCAGCTTCTTCAAAGAGAGAAAAACAAAGCCTACCGCATCCCAAGTCTCCCGAGCAGCCACCGCAACGGCGTCCAGCGGGTTGTAATTGACCAGCCTGCGCATGTCTTCCGGCATGGTGGGCAGTTCCACGCCCACACCGGCACGCCCTACCAGCTTACCCTCTTCATTGGCCACCGCTTCAGGCACCAAGGTCAGTACCAGTACGTCATCGCCGCGCTGCACGGCGGTTTCCAGCGTTTCGCCTGGCCGCGCCTGAACCAGCGCCACCCATTGCTCCCAGCTCGAGATCTCTTCCCCGGCGGCTTCGATCAGTTCGTCACCGGGCTCAAAACCCGCGCGCTCCGCAGGGCTGTCAGCGAGCACTTGCCCAATCACCTTACCCAGCGGCGGATAGTAAAATTCAATGCCCAGGCCCGCGAGAGGGTCTGGCTCTTCTTCACCCCGCAACCAGCGCTCGATACGCACGGGGGTCTGATAGCTGAGCGTATCGCCCGGGTACTTGGCAACGATGTCAATTTCACCGCTTTCGCCGAGGCGGTTGATCAGCGCCAATGCCACATCGCGACGACTGGCAGTGCGCTGCCCATCAATAGAGAGGATTTCCTGCCCTTCGGCCAGACCGGCATGCTGGGCCGGCGAACCCGGCTCCACATTGCCAATAACCGGTACGTACTCGACCGTGCCGTGCATGAACACAGCCCAATAGACCACAAAGGCTAGCAGGATATTGGCCGCGGGCCCTGCCGCGGCAATGGCGATGCGCTGCTGAACGGACTTGCTGTTATAGCTCATGTGCCGCTCGCTCTCGGCCACATCGCCTTCACGCTCATCCAGCATTTTGACGTAGCCGCCGAGCGGCACTGACGAGAGCGCAAACTCCGTCCCCTTGCGATCCGTGAACGCCAGCAAACGCGGCCCAAAGCCGATAGAGAAGCGCAGCACCTTTACGCCACAGCGACGCGCTACGTAGAAATGGCCAAACTCATGAATCGCCACCAGAATGCTGATAGCGATCAAGAACCAGACTATGGTCATTACAAGCGTCAAAAAACGATCTCCGAATACTTCCGACTGTATCAACAGCCGCGTTTATATATAGGCTCAGGATTCGCGGCAACAGGCCTAAGACAGCACTGGCGCGAATAGGTTCGTCGGTTCCGCGTGCTTATAAGCCAAAAACCAGGAGTAACGCCAGAGAGAACACCGGCAATGCCGCGACCAAACCGTCGATACGGTCCAATACGCCACCGTGCCCGGGCAACAGCGTACCGCTGTCTTTCACGCCCCGCACCCGCTTGACCATGCTCTCAAGCAAGTCACCTAACACCGACACACTGGTCGTCACCAACACGGTAACCACCAGCGCAATCCAATTCGACAGCCCGAGCCCGTAGCCGAACAGCAAACCAATGACCACCGCCAGCACCATACCGCCCCAGACGCCTTCCCAGGACTTGCCAGGGCTGACCTCAGGCGCGAGCTTTCTGCGCCCGAAGCGACGACCACAAAAATAGGCGCCCACATCCGCGGCCGCCACTAACATCAGACACATCAGGACCAACCAGGGGCCGGACTCGAGGTTGCGCAGATAAATGATCGACAGCCAGGACGGCAAAAAGACCAGCGCCCCCATAATGCAACGCACCCAGGCAGGTCGCCAGAGTACCGCGCTCGAAGGGAAGCCCTGGACCCACAGAAAGGCCAGCGCCCACCAGGTACCGCCCACCAGCAGCACCGCCTGCAGCGCCGCGGTCGATCGCCCCCACTCAATCCACTGTGCAAAGCCAACACAAAGTACGACAATCAGCGCGCAATATCCGAGCCTCGCCGCTCGGGACGGCAAGCCCGCGAGGTTCGCCCACTCCCATGCCGCCAGCAGCATGACGCCACCGACAGCCGCAATGAACACCTGCCATGGCAACGCAAACAGAACAATAAGGAAGGTCAGCATCAGAATCGATGCTGTAATAACTCGCTCTTTAAGCACCCTGTGCCTCACGCGCGAGCTGATCGGAGGTCTTTCCAAAGCGCCGTTCACGGCTGTGGAAACAGGCCACCGCCTCCTGCAACTCACTCGGCCCAAATTCGGGCCAGAGCACAGGACTGAAATACAGCTCCGCGTAGGCGGCCTGCCACAGAAGGAAATTACTGATGCGATACTCACCACCAGTGCGAATCAAAAGGTCCAGTGGCGGCAGACCAGAAGTGGAAATATGCGCATCGAGATGCGCTTCAGAAATCGCATCGACATCAAGCTCCCCGGCCAGCACCTGACGGGTGACTTGCTTCGCGGCCTGAGCAATGTCCCAGCAACCGCCGTAGTCCGCCGCGATGGTTAGCGTTGCCTCGCAGCCATGAGCAACACTCTCGGCCTCTTCAATGGCGGCCAGAAGCTTGTCAGAAAAACGCGCGCGACTGCCGATGACACGCAGGGCAACGCCCTCCTCCGCAAGTGAGCGCGCTTCGCGCTGGAGGTAGGTGTAGAACAGGCCCATCAACGCTTCGACTTCTTTTGGCGGACGACGCCAGTTCTCGCTGCTGAATGCGAACAGGGTCAGGGCTTCCACCCCTTCTGCACGACAGGCGGACAACACGTCGCGGATACGCTCCACGCCGACCCGATGCCCGGATATGCCGCTTTTGCCTTCGCGTTTCGCCCAACGATTGTTGCCATCCATGATGATGGCAATATGGCGTAACGATTTTGATGTCACAGTGCTACTCCGGTGGAAATCCTCAGATTTCCATCAAGTCTTTCTCTTTGGCCGCGAGTGCTTTGTCGACTTGCTCGATGTATTTGTTGGTGATCTTCTGCACCTCGTCTTGCGCTCGACGCTCATCGTCTTCGCTGATTTCTTTCTCTTTCAGCAAGTCTTTGACAGAGCTCAGTGCATCACGACGAATATTACGAATCGCCACACGTGCACCCTCGGCCTCGGCACGAGCATGCTTGATAAAATCTTTACGGGTCTCTTCCGTCAGAGGCGGCATCGGCACACGGATCAGCTCGCCCGTGGTGGCCGGATTCAAGCCCAGGTCTGACTTCATGATCGCTTTTTCAATCTCGGGCACTAGGCTCTTGTCCCACGCAGAGATAGACAGGGTACGTGCATCCAGCACGGACACGTTCGCCACCTGAGACAGAGGGCTCTCTGAACCATAGTAAGACACAGTGATGCCGTCGAGGATACTGGGGTGCGCACGTCCGGTGCGAATCTTGTTAAAGTTTGTGCCAAGCGAATCGATGCTCTTGGCCATACGCTCTTCGGCGTCTTGTTTAATCTCATTTATCATTATTCGGATCCTCTTCGATCAATGTGCCTTCATTCTCACCCACCACAATGCGCAATAGCGCACCTGCCTTGTCCATCTTGAACACACGTACAGGCATGTTGTGATCCTGACACAGGCAAATCGCTGTCAGGTCCATCACACCCAGCTTGTCCGCGAGTACACGGTCGTAGCTGAGACTATCGAATTTTTCCGCAGTGGGGTCTTTCATGGGGTCGGCGGTGTAGACGCCGTCCACTTTCGTTGCTTTCAATACCAACTCGGCTTCCACTTCAATTGCACGCAAGCACGCGGCAGAATCCGTGGTAAAGAAAGGGTTGCCTGTGCCGGCAGAGAAAATCACCACCTCGCCATTTTCGAGCAGGCGGATCGCGCGTCGTCGGTCATAGTGTTCCACCACACCCGACATCGGGATAGCAGACATGACATTCGACGAAATATTGGAGCGTTCCAGTGCATCGCGCATCGCCAGGGCATTCATCACTGTCGCCAGCATACCCATGTGGTCGCCCGTGACACGGTCTAAGCCCGCAGCATTCAACGCGGCGCCTCGGAAGAGGTTACCACCGCCGATCACTAGCCCCACCTGCACGCCGATACCGACGAGCTGGCCGATCTCCAATGCCATTTTATCCAGTACTTTCGGATCGATTCCGAAGCCCTGGTCACCCATCAACTGTTCACCGCTGAGCTTCAGCAGAATGCGTTTGTACTTCCGGTCCCGGGTGGACGGCATTGATCGACCTCCATCGTTGTGCTGAAAAAAATTCGTGGAAGTTTAACAGCAAAAAGGCGGGATAGGTATCCCGCCTTTTTGAGGCACCGCCAATCAGAGCTGGCGGCAACTGGCTAGCTAGGGCGTACTTACGCCTTTGAAGCCGCGACTTGCGCAGCCACTTCGGCCGCAAAGTCTTCTTCTTTCTTCTCGATCCCTTCGCCCACTTCAAAGCGAACGACAGAAGCCACGTCAGCACCGGCATCTTTTACCAGCTTGCCCACTGTCACTTCAGGGTTCTTAACGAAAGGCTGCTCGACAAGACTGTTCTCTTTCAGGAACTTCTTGATACGACCGCCCATCATTTTTTCAACGATCTCAGCAGGCTTGCCTTCCATGTCCGGCTGCGCCTTGATCACTTCTTTTTCTTTCTCAAGCGCTTCGGCTGGCATGTCTTCAGGGTGAACAACCTGAGGGTTCGACGCCGCAACGTGCATCGCAACATCTTTAGCCACTTCGCTGTTGCCGTCTTTCAGCTCAACCAACACCGCGATGCGGTTGTTGGAATGCACATAGGCACCGACGATACCGGCACTGGCTTCAACCAGCTGAACACGACGAATGCCGATGTTCTCACCGATTTTCTGAACCAGCTCTTGACGCTCTGTTTCAAGCGCTTCGTCGAGCAGCGCTTCGATGGAAGCGGTTTTGCCGTCGAAGGCCTTGTTCAATACTTTATCAACGAAGGCGAGGAAGCCCGCGTCGCGCGCAACGAAGTCAGTTTCACTGTTGATTTCGAGGACTACGCCGTAGCTGTCGTCTTCAGCCACTTTCGCTGCAACCACACCGTCAGCCGCAGTACGACCGGCTTTTTTGGCTGCTTTCAGGCCGGACGCCTTGCGCAGGTTTTCGATGGCCAGATCAATATCGCCATCACTTTCTTTAAGTGCCTTTTTGCACTCCATCATGCCCAAGCCAGTTCGCTCGCGCAATTCTTTAACCATAGCTGCAGAAACTGCCATTCGACCAATCCTCTTATTTGCAGTTCAAAGGGAATATCGGGCGTCGCCGATGGGGGACGTAGGGTTCCAGTGGAACCCTACTGCAGAATTGTTACAGTTCTGGCTTATTCGCCAGACGCTGCCTGCTCTTCTACCTCAACAAACTCGTCTTTGTTGGGGACTTCTGCGGAAGAAGCAATACCTTCGAGGCACGCATCGGCCATCGCGGTGGTGTACAGCTTGATCGCACGGATCGCATCGTCGTTACCGGGGATCACGTAGTCAACACCTTCTGGGTTGCTGTTGGTGTCGACAACACCGATCACAGGGATGCCCAGCTTGTTGGCTTCCTGAATCGCAATGCGCTCGTGCTCAACGTCGATGACGAACATCGCATCAGGCAGACCGCCCATGTCTTTGATACCACCGATAGAAAGATCCAGCTTTTCCATCATGCGTGAACGCATCAGCGCTTCTTTCTTGGTCAGCTTCTCAAACGTGCCATCGCTCGCCTGAGTCTGCAACTCGCGGAAACGGCGGATAGACGCACGGATGGTTTTGTAGTTGGTGAGCATACCGCCGAGCCAGCGGTGGCTGACGAAAGGCATACCTGCGCGCTCAGCCTGCTCTTTTACAGACTTACGAGCGGAACGCTTGGTGCCCACAAACAGGATTTTTTTCTTTTGAGCGGCCATTTGCTTAACGACTTCAAGTGCTTCGTTAAACATCGGCACAGTGTGCTCAAGATTGACAATATGGATTTTGTTTCGCGCACCAAAAATGTATTGACCCATTTTTGGATTCCAGTAGCGAGACTGGTGACCAAAGTGAACACCGGCCTGCAGCATATCGCGCATGCTTACTTGTGGCATAATTTTTACCTTAATTGGGGTTAGATCGTCCACGCACCCCACAGTACCAACCCCTTTCGGGGCACCCGGGCCTGTGTGCCGATGCGTGTGTGTCGTTAACCTGCTGACCTCAGAAAACCGACCAGATGACGGCTCTTCGGGCAGAGGGGCGCGCTTTATACCATAATCTCAACAGAGACTCAAGGTCGAACCCGCTAGGGCCTGCTGACGCTAATACACCTTTGCCTCGCCGGGAGGTCGGTGCTTGAAACGCTTGATCGCCCACCAATAGCGCAGTGGGTGCGGCGCGATCATCTGCTCAATCGCCTCATTGATGGCGCGCGTATCGGCTTCGGGGTCGCCACTGGGCACGGTTTCAAGCGCCGGTAGGAAACGCGCTTCGTACTCGAGCCCCTCGTTCAGACGATAATGTACGAACGGAATCACAGCGGCATTAGTGGCCTTGGCAAGCCGGGCGATGGCCAGCGTGGTTGACGCTGGGACACCCATAAACGGCACGAAGGTAGAGTTTTTGTTTTCACCTCGATATCCGGGGCATACCACACCAGTGATTTCTTACGAAGCGCCTTGACCACCCCGCGCTGATCCATCGCAGAGAGCATGCGATCACTGAACTCTCCGCGTACCGAATGCAGAAAATCCGTCACCACGGGGTCGGTATCCCGAAACGTCCCGATGAGCTGTCGATCACCGCGCTTCGCTTTGTTCAACAGCGCGCCATTGACATCCACACTGCCGAAATGACACGCAATGACGATGATCCCACGATCTTGCTCCAATAAAGCCTGAAGGTGGGCTTCACCCTCCCAGCGAACACGTCCATCCAGCATCGCGTCCGAATCGCGAAACCATATTCGAAACGTCTCCATAATCGACATGCCGAGCTCCTCGCACGCATGCCGGGCGCTCTGGTGGTTTTCCGTGTCACTTTCGTCAGGAAAGCAGGCGCGTAAGTTCGCGCGTACGATATGTCGAATTTTAGATGAGCAGGCATGCAGGCTGCGACCCAGGCCGCGACCGAGCGCAAGCTGCCAAGAGGCAGGCAGCCGCGCCAACAACCAAAACAGCGCCAGCACCAATGCCAACGCCCAGTACTTGGGGTGGAAACACCGTTTATTCAGTAAAAACATGAGAGCAAGCAGTCCAGGGTTCCGCGAGGCGGCCATGGTAACGAAATTAGGGCCTGTCCGCACTCAATGGACGGCATTCACCGCGATGAGTTGCCGCGCCTCTTCACGCATGCGTTCGAGCGATGCCTGCAAGGCATGCAAGGAGGATTCGGATACCGGTCGACCTTCACGTAACGCGACTTCCAACTCGAGGCATTGAGCCGAGACGCCAGTCATGCCCACGTTAGCCGTCGCCCCCTTAAGCCCGTGCAAGGTTTCCCTCAGGCCCATTGCATCCAGCTCGGTGAATTGCTCCCCGATTCTCGTGATTTGTGCGGGTAACTCGTCAAGTAAGACCTTGAGCACGCGCACCAGTCGCGCCGGTTTTTTGTGGAACATGGGCTGCAGCTTGCTGGCATCGAAAATCTCCAAACCCTCGGGCACGAACAGCCCTTGAGACGCCGCTGGCGTGGGCACCGGCTCGGCGCGCGTTTTCTCTTCTTCGGAAGCCATTGTCTTGCGAGCACCGAGACACCGGTTCAGCGCTTTCAGCAATTCGCGAGTGTCTATCGGTTTGGCGACATAATCGTCCATCCCTGCCTCGATGCATTTCTCGCGGTCGCCGCGCATCGCATTGGCTGTCATAGCCACAATGGCCACTTTGCGGTGGTGCGCACCGCCCTCGCCGCGTCGAATCGCACGGGTCGCTTCGTAGCCATCCAGCTCCGGCATCTGACAGTCCATCAAAACCAGGTCGAAGCGATCTTCGATACCGCTGTCCCTGAGTGTCGCAACAGCTTGCGCCCCATTCGGCACGGCAATCGCTGTGAGCCCCAGCTCATCAAGTAAGCCCAGGATAACTTCCTGATTCACACTGTTGTCTTCGGCGATGAGGATGCGCACGTCCCGATCAAAGGGCTTTTCAGGCACATCGCCTGTTTCGACCAGCGCGGAATGCAACTGAGCCAGGACTCCGGAAGTGATAAATTGAAATTCGCCGGCTTCCCCGGAGTGGCGCTTGACCATCGTCAGCGCATCGTAAAGATCCGACGAGGACACCGGCTTCATCAAGCACCCGTGGAAGCCCAACGCGCCCAATTTCTGCGTCGCCGGGACGGACATAGAGGAGCTCAAAAGCAACATCGCTCCCGCCTTGTCGAGAAGCTGCTGCTCTGCCAACGCTTTGGCGAAACCTTCTCCATCCAGCTCAGGCATCTGATAATCGACCAGGGTTACATCGTACTTGGCGCCCTCCTTAAGCATTTCTAACGCAACCTGCCCACTCTCCGCTTCCGAGGCTTTAATACCCCACTGCCGAAGCTGATTGCTGGCAATTTCACGGTTAGTTTGATTGTCATCCACAATCAACGCTCGCAGCCCGAGAATACTGCTGCGCGCAATATCGACCGAGTGGATGTGCGGCACACCCAATACGACAGAGAAGGTAAAACAACTGCCCTGCCCCTCCGTGCTGGTCACCGAAATGTCCCCTCCCATTAACCGGCAAAGCTGGCGGCAAATCGCCAGCCCCAGACCCGTACCGCCGTACTGACGTGTGGTGGAGGTATCGACTTGAGAAAAGGAATCGAACAGGTGCTCCAGTTTTTCCGGAGGGATGCCGATGCCCGTATCGCGCACCTCGCAGCGAAACACCACATTCTCTCCTGCGATCGCCTGTGTCGACGCACGCACAAGGACTTCACCGGAGGAGGTGAATTTAATGGCGTTACTCAGAAGGTTGGCAATCACCTGGCGGAGGCGGCCCGGATCCCCCGTCACCACTGGCGCATCCACCTCGACATCGTCCAATAAGAGCTCCAGTCCCTGCTCCTGCGCAGCAACCACATAACTCTGACAAACCTCAGACAAAAGACCTTTGACGCCAAAGTTCAACTCTTCGACGTCCATTTTACCGGCCTCGATTTTCGAGTAATCGAGAATATCGTTGATGATTCTCAACAGACCCTGCCCGCTGCTCTGAGCGAGCAGGAGTTTACGCCGCTGCTCGTTATCCAATTCGGAATGCAGCACCAATCCCAACATGCCGAGCACACCGTTCATCGGAGTGCGAATTTCATGACTCATACAGGCCAGAAAATCGGATTTTGCGCGACTATTTTCTTCCGCTTTCAGCCGTGCATCGTTGAGCTCAGTCTCATGCTCTTTGCGCGCCGCAAGCATAGAGTTGAACTGCTGGGTTAGCTCCCCCACTTCATCGTCACTGTGGATGCCCTCCAGCTGCTCGAGTTCACCCGACGCCGCCGCTCGCGCTGCTTGCGTCAGTTGAGTGATCGGCCGAACGATCGAGCGCGTCATCACCCAGGCCACAAGGAAAAAGGTCAGCCCAGTGAGCACGGCAAGGGCCAACATGACCTTCCTCAACCAGTACACCGGCGCCAGCGCGCGCGCCTCCATCACTTCGCTCACCAGAAGCCATTCCACATTCCAGACATACACAGGTTGCGCCACACCCAGCACCCAGCGCCCCTCTTCTTGGTAGCGGCTTTCTATAGGGGTGCCTGAATTCGTCGCGACCTCGTCCTTGCGCCAACTGATTACTGGTAGCGTGTCCATTGGCGTATCCAGGAGGCTGGGGCCGCCTTTCAGGGGGGTTCTGAGGGTTCCATCGTCGCCCACCAGATAGTGCTGGTAGTTTTCCGTACGCGACTTTTGCAGGTGGCGCGTAATCCGGTCGACTTTCAGTTGAATGACCAGGGCGCCGACTATATTCGCCTGCTCATCGATCAATGCTCCCGACAAATAACCAAAAACAGGACTCTGAGGGTCGAGCCGACCAAAATCAGAAAATAAAGAACGGCCAGACGCGAGGGTCTCTCGCGTCGTCACAGAAAATACGGTGTCTTTCAAGGTCTCGCTGTTCAGCGGGAGGCCCAGCATCGCACTGCGCGAAGCCGAATACACCACCCAGCCCTCTGGGTCTACCAGAATGACGTCGTTGATGTAGTCGTAGCCATAAAGCACGTCGAGCAGGTTTTTTTCATACTGAGTGACAGTCTGAGCCCACCCGACGGAGCGCGTGAAGGTATTTGCAGGGCCTTCGTGTCGGACACTGAAGTGATTCAACACCTTGATGAATTCAACATTGGTCTGATCGTTCACCTCCCGATGTAGATCCATCCAACGATAATCGAACCAATTATTGACGAAATCCAGATTATTGATCGCTTCATTGCGCAATTGATCGACCGCCATCGCACGCAGGCTTTTTTGCGCGACGCTGTACCCCACCCAGGTGATCGCAGCCAGCGCCACCATGCCGATGAGCAGCATGCTGAAGGCGAGCTTCCTCTGAATACTCGAACGTATATATGCCAGCATCAGTGCCCCGATTTCGCTCCGTCGCGCAAGTGAATGTCAAAGCGCTTATCGGCAAAGGCCTCGAGATCAATAGGGCCATCCAGCACGCCCCCTTCCACCGCGAGCCTCATAATAAATTCCAAGCCCGCAGGATCAAGGTTAAGATTGTGATAATTGATGACCGCCAATTCGGGGTCAAGACTGGCGATAATGGCCTCTCGCGTGTGTTCTGGTATGTGCTTCTGAACAATGCGTACCACATCATCCAAGGCTTCCCCCCCTTCCTTTCGGGCTTGCTCGATGTCGTCACCCGCGCGATGAATCGCTTCAATGACTTCTCGCAAAGCCGGTTCGCCATTGGCAATCAAAGTATCCTTGGCTATGGCGATACATTCCACATGACCATTGGGCCAAGGCAGCACATCTTTTGAATACCAAGCTGCCTCCCCGTAGCCCATGCTTTCCACGACATGCGCCCAAGGCAGGCTCTGCTCGAACGCGGCCGGCACCCCTCTCACCGCCTCCCGATGGAGAAACAAGGGAGCTTTCGGGGGGGCAACCGCGACACCGAGAAAAAGCTCATCTTGCTCCGGACTTAAAGCCAGTCCCAGGCCATGATCCTGCAGGTATTTGTAGAGCACAACAGCGTGCGTGGATTTGAGGTGAGGCAGTCCAACCCGAAGCGGGTTGCGCTGACTGCGCGCCGCCGATTCCAACACCTGATGGAGCTGTAAATCGTCGTCGGCATTTAACGCGTCCACAATCACCTGGTTTACAGCCAGTGCATTGCCATCGCGATGCATGAGACTCACCCACCTGAAATCGGGCTGCTGTCGAAACATGTCCATGGCCAAGGGGCTCATAGCAAAGGCGAGATTGGTTTTTCCTTCGAAAAAGTGCGCGCGCAAAACATCCCAGTTTGTCATGCGATGCAAACGGAAATCGGCATACTCCATGTCTGCTGCATAGCGCTCGTACGCAACGAGTGCGGCGTAGTGATCAGCGAGAGGAATATAGGCCGCATCGACAGCCACCCGTTCGGCATGGGCAAAAGCCGAATACACGCACGCGAAACTCAGTAGCCAGCCCTTCACCCAGCGCTCAGCGCGCCGTCGTTCCTGTTGTGCCATGCAGGCCAGAGAGCACATCGATCTCGGGCTCCTTATTTCTGTCGGGTGCTCTTAAGAATAGACCAACTTCCAGCGCCTGTCCCTGCGCCTCAGAGGCGATGCCGCGGCGTTTAAACCTCGCCGTTCACTTTCTGAGCAAGCGGCTTCAGACAGGCTTTCGCTCGCTTAGCCTCTTCCGATGCCTCCGCCATTACCAATACCAGGACTTTGCCCTCATTCAGATTTTGAACGGCATCCATATTGACTGCATCGTGTTGGGGTTTCAACGACATGACCCCTGCCGCAATCAAGCCGAGCATTGCGCCGAAAAACGCCAGCGTCGCGATCGCAAGCGCTGGATTCGCCACCACTGCACCCACCCCGGCTATCGCCAGCCCTAAACCCAGCAACAGGCCAAGAATGATGCCGGCAAGGCCCAGCACACCGTGCGTGCGCCATAGGGTGCGACGGATTAGTTGCGGCTCAGGTTCGAGTTTTTTCTCGTAGGACGGGTCGGCGCCATCGATGACTTGCACGTGCTGCAACGGAATGCCCGTTTCAGAGATTAAATATTTTACGGCTTGCTCAGCCTCCTGCCTCGCTGCAAATATCGCCTCGACTTTGCGCACCTTTTTTTCTTCAACAATGTGGGATGTAAACATAGTTGCCTCGCGTTGATGTCTTTGAGGTTTTATCACCAGTCTCCCCACCATCACGATATTGCCCAGCAGGAAACACAACCGGCTGCCCAGTACCAGAGCAATATGCGCACCAACCCCAAATCCAGCGGCAAACTCGCGCTGTCGCTCACCAAAGCGCGATTCGCAGCTCAGAGGCTTGCAAGTTTTACAAGATTGGGGGCGAGCCATGCCGGATTTACACGTCGGCACCCACAGTCCAAAGGGGCGCTCGCCCGATGCCGTTGCAAGGCGCTTAGTGCAAATCGCGATGGAACGTCGGCCCTGCCTCGGGTTCGCCTAAGGTGCCTTCACCCTCCCATCCGGCTTGGCATATTTTGTGATTTACGCTCTGCATACCGATTCAACCCCTTATCAATCACTGGAGAACTGAACATGGACATAGTACGCGTACTGCTTTCGATCCTTCTGCCACCCTTAGGCGTTTTTCTGCAAGTGGGCCTAGGGCCTCAGTTTTGGTTAAACATCCTGCTGACGCTGCTGGGCTACATTCCGGGCATCGTGCATGCGATTTGGATTATTGCCAAAAGGTAAACGGTGAATGAGGGAGGGTGCTTATGAGCGCACAACAGGACTCACAGAACCTCAGCCGCATTATTGACGACATGCATGATGCTGGCGATGGCGACACGGTCACTGTGGATGACATGGTGAAAGCTTTCAGTCATCGAGGCTTCGGTACGCTATTGTTGATACCGGCGCTCATCACCTTCCTGCCCACCGGAGGCATTCCGGGCGTCCCGATCGTCTGCGCCATCATCATCTTTTTTCTGTCGGTACAGATTTTGTTCGGGAGAAAAGAACCCTGGCTGCCCGGCACCCTTCGCAGGGCCTCCGTGAATAAAGAAAAACTGGAGCGCCTAGTAGACAAGGCCAAGCCCGTTACAAAGCGCATTGACCTCGTCATCAAACCTCGGTTCACGAGGATTATTACGCCGCTGACCATCCGCATTGCTGCGGCAGTGTCCCTGGTGATCGGTCTCTCATTTGTCCCGCTGGGCCCCATCCCCTTTGCAGCCGCGCTGCCTTCCGGCGCGTTGGTTTTTCTAGCACTCGGGCTGGTCGCCAAAGACGGGCTGGCGATGTTACTCGGCTTTGCCGCCAGCCTGGTGCTGCTGATCACCGGGCCGGTTCTCATACTGTAATGAGTTAGCGTACGCCGCTGCTCAATCTTTCAGGCGGTAGCCCGTTTTGAAGATCCAAGCCACGGTGCACATGCACACCACCAAAAACAGCGTGATCATGCCAAAACTGACCCAGATGGACACATCGGACTGCTCGTAAAACGCCCAGCGAAACCCGCTGACCAGATACACCACAGGATTAAACAACGTGACCGTCTGCCAGAACGGCGGCAACATCGAGATGGAGTAGAAGGTGCCACCGAGAAAGGTTAAAGGCGTAATGATCATGAGCGGGATAATCTGCAGTTTTTCGAACCCGTCTGCCCATACGCCGATGATGAAGCCCAGTAAGCTGAAGGTCACGGAGGTCAACACCAGAAACAAAAGCATTAATAGCGGATGTGCAATGGAATAATCCACAAACAGCCGCGCCGTCGCCAGTATGATGAGCCCCAGAACCAGAGACTTGGTGGCCGCCGCCCCCACAAACGCCAACACGGTTTCGAAGGCCGAGATCGGTGCGGCGAGAATTTCGTAAATGGCCCCTGTAAATCGCGGCATATGTATCCCAAACGACGCATTGGAAATGCTCTCCGAGAGCAGAGACAGCATAATCAGTCCTGGCACGATATACGCCCCATAACTGATGCCATCGATCTCCACCATTTTAGAACCGATGGCCGAGCCAAAGACGATAAAGTACAGTGACGTCGACAGGACTGGGGAGGCGATACTTTGCATCAGCGTGCGCACCGTCCGTGCCATCTCAAACAGGTAAATCGCTCGAATCGCGTAAAAATTCATTTCGCACCCCCGATCAGGCTAACAAAAATGTCTTCGAGCGAACTTTGCTCGGTGTGCAAATCACGAAACTCCACCCCGACCTCATCCAATCGTCTTAATAAGGTCCGAATGCCGCTGCCCTCACTCTGGCTGTCAAACTGATACACCAACTGCATGCCCCCTTCTTCAAGGCTGAGATCCAAGTCGGCAAGACTGTCCGGCAATCGGTCCCGCGGTTCAGGCAAGGTGAGAATAAGCTGGCGGCGCCCAAGTTTCTGCATCAGTGAGTGCTTGTCTTCGACAAGCATGATTTTACCCTCATTGATGACGCCAATACGGTCGGCCATATCCTCGGCCTCATCGATATAATGCGTGGTCAAAATAATGGTCACGCCGCGCGCTTTGAGGCCGCGAATCATCGCCCACATGTCCTGACGCAAAGCCACATCCACCCCGGCCGTAGGCTCATCGAGGAACAGAATCTCCGGTTCATGAGCCAGCGCTTTCGCAATCAGGACGCGACGCTTCATTCCACCGGACAGGGCCATGATGCGACTGTCTTTTTTATCCCAAAGCGACAGGCTTTTGAGCAGCGATTCGAGGTAAGCATCATTGGGCGCCTTGCCATACAGCCCCCGGCTGAAGCGCACTGTGGCCCATACCGACTCAAACATGCTCAGGCTCAATTCTTGGGGCACTAAGCCGACGCGCTGACGCGCTTCTCTGTACGACGACCGTGAGTCAAAACCGCCCACGAGCACTCGCCCGGAACTCGCATTCACAATCCCACAAATAATACTGATTAAGGTCGTTTTACCGGCACCATTGGGCCCGAGCAACGCAAAGATCTCCCCTGCGCGAATGCTCAGATTAACGTTCTCCAAGGCCGTAAAGCCGGATTTGTAGGTTTTGTGAATCTGCTGGATATCCAGCGCCGTATCGCTCATGAGGCAAAATCCTTAAAGCCTGTTCAGACGGGAAATGACCGCAACCCCAAGAATACACCCCTATTTGCGTGTTGACGCAAGTGGACACAGGAGAAGGAAGTCAGGGACGCTCGATACCTTACAGCCGAGGTCTGTCGACAACAAGCGCCCAACGGGGCATTGCGGCTTATCAGGGCGAGATTGCCGCCAACATGCTGTCAATCGCAACTGGCCCCGGAATCGTTTAGAATACGCCGCTTTCTTGGCCGACTGGCTAAATTACCGTGTTGAAGGTGACGTTTTAATGGCAGTGAGTATCAAAACGCCCGAAGATCTAGAGCACATGCGTGTCGTGGGCCGCATGGCGGCAGAAGTTCTCGAAATGATCGGCGAGTATGTCCAACCGGGTGTCAGCACCGGGGAGCTGGACCGTATTTGTCACGAGTACATCACCGTGAAGCAGAAAGCCGTGCCTGCCCCGCTGAACTACAAGGGCTTCCCGAAATCGATCTGCACCTCGGTGAATCAGGTCGTCTGCCACGGTATCCCCTCTGAAAAGAAAATCCTCAAAGAGGGCGACATCATCAACATTGATGTCACTGTCCTGTACAACGGCTACCACGGCGACACCAGTAAGATGTTTTACGTCGGTAAAGTGGCCCCGCATGCCGCGCGCCTTTGCAAAATCACTCAGGAGTGCATGTACAAAGGCATAGAGCTTGTGCGTCCCGGTGCCCAACTGGGAGACATCGGCCATGTCATTCAACAGTACGCCGAGGGCCAACACTATTCGGTTGTGCGCGAGTACTGTGGGCACGGCATCGGCAAGGTCTTCCACGAAGACCCTCAGGTACTGCATTACGGCCGCAAAGGTACCGGCCTAGTGCTTAAAGAAGGCATGACCTTTACGATCGAGCCAATGATCAACGCCGGTAAACGTCACACCAAATTGAAAGGCGACCAATGGACCGTTGAAACCAAAGACGGCCGCCTGTCTGCGCAATGGGAGCACACCATTGCCGTCACCGCAAACGGATTTGAAGTATTAACCGCTCGCAGCGAGGAATCCTTCTGAACATGCACGTGGATCGTATCCCGGCCTACGCATGCCAACCCCTCTGCTTCAACCAGCAACGCTTTCGCAGAGACCTGGACAACAAAGCGCCCGTCAAGGTATTTAAAAACGCCGTCGACGGGATGAAAACCCATTTTGAGCTCCGTTTTCGCGAAGGCGAAGACATTCGCTCACTGGTTGAAAGCCGGGCCAGTTTTATCGATGTCATCCTGCATTATGCTTGGCATTTGTACGAGTGGGAAAATGACGTCTGTCTGATCGCCGTTGGCGGCTACGGACGTGGAGAGTTGCACCCCCACTCCGATATCGACATCCTCATCCTGCTTGAAAACCAAGTGGGCGAGAAATACAACGGCCAATTGCAAGAGTTTGTCACCTTTCTATGGGACATAGGCCTCGAAATCGGCAGCTCCGTGCGCTCACTCGAAGAATGCATCACCATTGCTCGCGACGACATCACGGTCGCGACGAATCTGCAAGAGTCTCGCCGAATTGCCGGTAACGACGCCCTGCGAGATCAACTGCAAACTCAGACCGGGCCCGAATACATGTGGCCGATGACCGAGTTCTTCAAAGCCAAGTGGGAAGAACAGGTTCGCCGCCACGACAAGCACAACAACACCGAGTGCAACCTGGAACCGAATATTAAAAATGCACCGGGCGGTTTGCGTGATCTGCAGATGATCAACTGGATCGCCAAACGCTATTTTGGTGTACAAACACTGCGACAACTGGAAGGCCAGGATTTTTTTACCGAGCGCGAATTCGGCGTTCTACGCGGCGCAGAAGCGTTTCTGTGGTCCGTGCGTTTTGGGGTACACATGCTGAGTGGTCGTGCCGAAGAACGACTGCTGTTTGAGTATCAGCGCGAATTGGCGCAACTGTTTGGCTACGAAGATTCCGACAAGGGTCTGGCTGTCGAACAATTCATGCACAAATACTATCGTGCCGTGATTTCGTTGCGAGAACTTAATGACGTGCTACTCCAGTACCTGGAGGAGCAGATTTTTCACAAAGACGCCGCCGCCCAGATCACCCCTATCAATGAGCGGTTCCAACTGCGTGACAACTATATCGAAGTCCGGCACGCACGCGTCTTTGATGAAGAGCCCAGCGCTCTGCTTGAAATTTTTGTGCTCATGGGCAATACCCCGAGCATTGCCGGAGCGCGCGCGTCGACCATTCGATTGATTCGTGATCGCCGCAATCTCATCGACAACCGCTTCAGAGACGACCCAAAAAATCGAGAAATGTTTATGCAACTGTTCTCGATTGATTACGGCCTCGTAACCCAGCTTACTCGCATGAAGCGCTACGGCGTTCTGGGGCGCTACCTCCCCGCGTTCGGCCGTATCACCGGGCAGATGCAGCACGACCTGTTTCACCGTTACACCGTGGACGCACACACGCTGCTCGTGATTCGCAACATGCGCCGCTTTACTCAGCCGGAAAATGAAAAACGTTTCCCGATTGCGGCACACATCGTGCGACACATGCCCCGCCGGGAGTTGCTGTATATCGCAGGCCTGTTCCACGATATCGCCAAAGGCCGAGGCGGTGATCATTCGGAACTCGGCGCGCAAGATGCTGAAGAATTCTGTCGCCTGCACGGCTTACCGGGCCAGGAAACCCGCCTTGTGTGCTGGCTGGTCGAGAACCACTTGCTGATGTCGTTTATCTCTCAGAAAAAAGACATCAGTGATCCCGACGTGATTCGTGACTTCGCCTTGCGCGTCGGCGACCAGCGGCGGCTCGACTACCTCTACGCGCTCACCGTCGCCGACATGTGTGCCACCAACCCGGAAATCTGGAACACGTGGCGCGCCAGCCTCATGCGTCAATTGTATATGGAGACCAAGCGCGCGCTTCGTCGCGGCCTCGAGAATACGGTCGACAAGCAGGAGCTCGTTGAAGAGACGCAGCGTCTGGCACTGGCCAAACTCTCGGACAAAGGCATCTTCGCTGACGAGGCGCGCGCACTCTGGGCCACCCTCGGCGATGAATATTTCGTTCGCGAATCGCATCTCGATATCGCCTCTCAGACGGAAGCCATGCTCGCGCACCAAGGCGAGCAGCCTTTGATTCTGATCAGTGAAACCACCAGCACCAAACTCGAAGGCGCCACACAGATATTCATCTGTGCTCGGGACGCGCGACACGTATTCGCGGCGGCCACGACCTGCCTTGCGCAGCTACACTTGAATATTCAGGATGCCAAGATTTATCACGCCGACACCGGCTACACACTGGACACCTTTTACGTACTGAATGACAATTTCGAACCCATAGGGAACGATGCTCAGCGCTACCAGCAGATCCACGACGCGCTGCAACGTGAACTCGCACTAGCGGGCGAATATTCCGACATCGTCAAACGGCGCACTCCGCGCGAGCTGAAACAGTTCAGCATCCCCACCCAAACGAGTATCAGCAATGACATCGTCGGGGGCTACACTGTGCTTGAAGTCATCAGCCCGGACCGCCCAGGCTTCCTCGCCACCATTGCCCAAGTGTTCATGGAAGAAGGCATTATTGTTCAAAACGCCCGTATTTCCACACTCGGCGAGCGCGTCGAGGATGTGTTTTTTATCACCGACTTAAATGGGCAGCCACTCAGCGATGCGCAAGCGTGTGAAGCGCTTCAGGATAAAATCCGGCAGCGTCTTGATCGGCAAGTTGCACAGGAATTAAAGGCCTAAATACGAGCATGAACCCGAATTTACCGCGTCTTCAGCCCTACCCTTTTGAAAAACTCGCGAAACTTAAGCAGGCGACAACACCTGATACAAGCAAAGCGCACATCGCCCTTTCAATAGGCGAACCCAAGCACGCGCCTCCTGGCTTCGTGGTGGAGACCCTGGCCAAACATTTGAATGCCGTTTCCCACTACGCTGCCACGAAGGGACTGCCGGAATTGAGGCAGGCCATACAATCGTGGGCAACGCAGCGATTCAAGCTCGACCAGCTCGATCCAGAAACTGAAATACTGCCTGTCAACGGCACCCGTGAAGCCCTTTTTGCCTTTGCTCAAACGGTTATTTCGCCTTCTGAACGCGCCAAGGTGTTCATGCCCAACCCGTTTTATCAAATCTACGAAGGCGCCAGTCTCTTAGCGGGCGCCGAGCCGGTGTTTTTAAACTGTACCGAAGACCAGCAGTTCTTACCGGACTACGCGCAAATATCCGAAAGCGAATGGGAAGATTGCCAGCTACTGTACTTGTGTACTCCAGGCAACCCTACGGGCAGTGTCTACAGCATTGAGCAACTGCAAGCTCTGATCCGCCTAGCGGATAAACACAAATTCATCATCGCCAGCGACGAATGTTATTCAGAGCTGTATTTTGATGAAGAAGCGCCGCCACCGGGCTTATTGGAAGCCTGTGCCGCAATGGGTCGCCATGACTTCGCTCGCTGCGTGGTGTTCCACAGTTTGTCCAAACGTTCTAACCTGCCGGGTTTGCGTTCAGGCTTTGTCGCCGGAGACGCCACGCTGATTTCCGACTTTCTCAAATATCGCACCTATCACGGTTGTGCGATGCCTCTGCACACACAACACGCCAGTATTGCCGCGTGGTCAGATGAGAAACACGTAGCGGAAAACCGCGCTGCATACCGAGAAAAATTCGACCGCGTGCTCGACATACTGAGCCCTGTGCTGGAGGTCAGTCGTCCCGATGCCGGATTTTATTTGTGGCCGAAATTGCCAATAGACGATCAAGTTTTTGCGCGCGACCTGTTTGAACGCGAACATGTTACCGTGTTGCCGGGCACCTTCCTTGCACGCGACACCGAGTCGGGAAACCCTGGCGCGGGTCGCATACGTATGGCACTGGTTGCTGAGCTGAATGAGTGTATCGAAGCGGCCGAACGTATCGTACATTTCATTCGTCACGCCAGTTGAAGCATGGACGAACCCGTGAAAAACCTGCTCAAAGCCGAGCGCGTCGCCTTCGTACTCGAGACCTTACAGGCGCTCTACCCCGAACCGCCGATTCCGTTAGACCATCGCGATGAATACACGCTGCTGGTAGCGGTGTTGCTGTCGGCGCAGTGCACCGATGAGCGTGTCAATCAGGTCACGCCTTCGCTGTGGGCCCTGGCTGACAATCCACATGACATGGCGAAATGTACCGTGGAGGCGATACAGGAGATCATTCGCCCCTGTGGCCTATCCCCACAAAAAGCCAAAGCCATTAAGCGGCTGTCCGAAATCCTGGTCGACGACTACGACGGCAAAGTCCCCGCCGACCTCGCAACACTCGAAACGCTACCCGGTGTCGGCCACAAAACAGCCTCCGTCGTCATGGCGCAAGCCTTTGGCGAGCCCGCATTTCCCGTCGACACCCATATACACCGCTTAGCCCAACGCTGGGGCCTGAGCTCCGGGCGCAGTGTTGCGCAGACGGAGAAGGATTTGAAGCGCCTGTTTCCAAAAGACCGCTGGAACGACCTGCACCTGCAAATTATTTATTACGGCAGAGAGCATTGCAGCGCACGGGGTTGCGACGGTACACGCTGCCTGATCTGCCGCACCTGCTATCCCGCCAGAAAGCACCCCAAAAAAACGCGCAAGGCCTGAGCTCGCCTTCATTGCCGATACGCACCAAGGTGCCCGTGTGTCACCGGCAAGCAGGTACGCAGATATCCTCGCAATTCACGGACAGTGAACTATACTTTTTAGGGCCAGTTAATAGGCCCTTAAACATCACGGTCCACGGGCTATCCCTGACACGACAATAACTGCCGATGGCATGACTCTCAGTTTCTTTCAGCGCCTCTCATTTAAGCTCGCTCGCAACAGTCTGATCATCGTCGTTGTGCTGGGGCTATGCGTCACCCTCGTACAGGTCTATCTCGACTTTCGTTCACAAAGCCAAGATGCCGACCGGCGCGTACACGAAATTTTACAAGTGAGCCGCACCGCCGCCGCAAGAGCCGTACACACACTCGATCACGAGCTTTCCTACGAGGTCGCACGCGGGCTGGTCACCTACCCCTTTATTCTGAGCGTAGTGATTCAAGACGACATTGGTGCAGTGATGGGCGAGGCCAGCAATCCCAGGCTGAGCACTCGAACTGAGGCGCTCACTCGCCTGCTGAAAGGCCGTGAGAGCACCTATGTGGAAAAGCTGATACATAAGAGTAAACGCTACGAAGGTCGACTGACCGTTGTTGTCGACAACGATCAGATTCTGCAGCCCACTTATCAACGGGCCGTTTACATGCTCGTGTCTGGGCTGCTGCGCAACCTGATTCTGGCACTGGTGCTGATCCTGCTGTTCCATGCCTTACTGACTCGCCCGCTCTTTCAGCTCGCCACCAACATCGCCAAAATCGACTACCGCTCGCCACAAGGCAAACGTATCGCCCCCATTCAGGATCACGGGCAGGATGAAATCGGCCACATTGTCCAGTCCGCTAATAGCCTGATTGCCCACTTGGAGAGCCATCAAGTGGAGCTGGAGGAACGCGAGAAACAACTTCGCATCATTCTGAATGCCAGCCCGAATCAGGTGTTCGCGATCAACGCCCGGGGCGAATTCGTCTTCTCCAATGTCACCACCGCACGCTTCTATAAGCAGGATATCGAAGACCTCGTCGGAGAAAACTATTTCGACATGCACCGCGAATGCAGTGCGAGCGAAGCGCGTGAACTCGCCATCGCGATTCAAGACAGCGAAGACTTTGGCGACCAGGGCAGCAGTATAGAACAATGCCTGACGAGCCCCGACGGCAACGAGCATGTGTTACAGATGACCTTGATGCCGTTCCGACTCTACGGCCAAAAATGCACGCTCGTCATTGCCACGGATATCAGCGCCCGTGTCGCAGCAGAGGAAAGAGTGGAGCGTCTGGCCTACTACGATGCGCTCACCAGTCTGCCCAATCGAAACCAATTGCACGAGCAACTGATCGGCGACATAGAGTACACACGCGAACACGACACACACGGCGCCGTGCTGTTTATCGACATTGATGACTTTAAACGGATTAACGACACCCTGGGTCACAGCACCGGCGATGATTTACTGCTGCACCTGTCGAACAGAATGAAAACCCAACTCCGTTCACGCGAAACCCTCGCGCGCCTCGGTGGTGACGAATTCATATTGAGCATTCCCGACATCAGTGAGGAGGAAGACACCGCGACCGAACACGCCGCTCACCTCGCCGAGCGACTGCTCAAGGTCATCAGCGCGCCGATCGAGCTCGGTGGGCATTTTTTCTCGATTGGGGCCAGTATCGGCATCGCGCTCTATCCAAGCGCGGCAGGCGATATCGAGCAGTTACTGCGCTACGCTGATACCGCCATGTATCAAGCAAAATCAGCCGGCCGCAACTGCTATCGGTTTTTCGAAGCGCCGATGGAAGAGCAGGCTCGAGAGCGCGTGCATATGGAGAGCGAGATTCGCCAAGCCATCAGCAACAACGAATTCCGCTTCCACCTGCAACCATTAATCGATGCCTCGAGCCAAACCCTGCGTGGTGCAGAAGCCCTGATCCGCTGGCAACACCCGGAGAAAGGCCTGATCATGCCCGGTCAGTTTATCCCCTATCTCGAACAGAGCCCGATGGTCAATCAGGTCGGCGCCCAGATTCTCGACCAGGTCTGCGCCTTCCTGCGTCAGCACATTGAAGCGGGCTCCGTGCAAAAAGGCTTCCGCATTTCGGTCAATGTCTCGGCGACGGAGTTTTTCCAGCCGGACTTCGTCGATCAGGTTCGCGCCACACTGGCTCGCAACGCGCTCGACGGCCATTGGATCGAGCTGGAAATTACCGAGTCGGTTGCACTGGAAGGCTTCGACAACGTCATCAATAAAATGCTGGAATTAAAGCGTAATGGCATCAGCTTCGCGCTCGACGACTTTGGTACAGGCTTCAGCTCGCTGAATTACTTGAAAAAACTCCCCGTCGACAAGATCAAAATCGACAAAACCTTCATCGATGATGTGCCTAACAGCAGCCAGGACAGCTCCTTGGTCAGTGCGGTCATCGACATCGCTGACAACCTGAATCTGGACGTCGTCGTCGAAGGCGTGGAAGAACAGGTGCAAGCCGACTACTTTGGCCTGATGGAGCGCGTGATCGTGCAGGGCTACTGGTTCGACAAGCCGCTCCCTCCCGAGGCATTTTCCAGTAAGTACTTGATACCTCACTCCGAAACGGTCTGAGCGCCATAGGCGCGGCCACCGTGAAAAAGGTCCCGGGTTTTGCTATTCTTGCCGCCCCGCAAGCAGAGGCACCCACCATGATCGAAATCTACGGAATCAAGAACTGCGATACTGTCCGCAAAGCGCGACGCTGGCTGGACGAGGCCAAGGTAGACTATCGGTTCCACGACTTCCGTGAAGATGGCCTCGAAACCGACGTTGTCGCCACCTGGCTCGACACCCTCGGTCACGACGTGCTCGTGAATAAACGCAGCACAACCTGGAAACAACTCGATGATCGCGAGCGGGAGCAGGCCGTGGGTGACGGCGCGGCCGCGCTGCTGACCGAACACCCCACGCTGATCAAACGGCCTGTCCTCATCGTCAACGACCAACTGCACGTGGGCTTTTCCGCACCGCGCTATGCTGACATCTTTGCTTAATAAGACTTAACGAATTCAAGGAGTTCCTCAATGGCTTCCCATTTTGCTCTCGGCCTGGGTATCGGTACCCAGAACAACACCGGCGACTGGCTCGAGGTGTACTACCCCCAGCCACTATTGAATCCCACCGCTGAGGTGCTGAGCGCCCTCTCTGCTTTGGGCGAAGACTACAGCGGCGGCAATGCCGCGCTTACGCCGACGCCCTCGCAACTTCAAGCACTGGCCGCCGCGTGGCAGGATGCAGGCATAGGCGAACTCGCCGCATTGGCTGGCGAGTGCCAGCAAAGCAAGCGCACCGTCGTGCTCACCGTACTGGAAAACGATGAAGCACCGAAGAGCGTACCCGAGGTCTACCTGAAGCTGCATTTACTCTCTCACCGCCTAGTGCAACCCCACGGCTGTGTACTCGATGGTATGTTCGGCGTATTGGCGAATGTCGCGTGGACGAATGAAGGCGCCATCGACATCAAAGAACTGCCCCAGCGCCAGCTGGCTGCGCGTCTGGCAGGGCGTACTCTGTCTGTCGACTGTGTCGACAAATTCCCGAAAATGACCGACTACGTTGTGCCGGCCGGTGTGCGTATCGCCGACACTGCACGCGTGCGTCTCGGCGCATATATCGGTGAGGGCACGACCATCATGCACGAAGGTTTCGTCAACTTTAACGCCGGCACACTCGGTACCAGTATGATCGAAGGCCGCATATCGGCAGGCGTTGTGATTGGTGAAGGTTCCGACCTCGGCGGCGGCTGTTCGACCATGGGCACGCTGTCAGGCGGTGGCAACATCGTTATTTCTGTCGGTAAGGAAAGTCTGATCGGCGCCAACGCCGGAATCGGCATTCCACTCGGCGATCGCTGCACAGTGGAATCGGGCCTGTACATCACCGCCGGCGCCAAAGTGGCGGTGCTCGATGATGAAGGCAAGGTCGTGAAGCAAGTCAAAGCGCGCGACCTCGCCGGCACGAATGACCTGCTCTTCCGACGCAATTCGAGCACCGGTGCGTTGGAGTGCCTGACGAACAAAACCGCAATCGCGTTGAACGAAGCACTCCACGCGAACAATTGATCTTGCACCCCGCCCGGCAATCGTCGGGCGCCATCGCTCCCGAGGACCACGCATGCCCCACGACTCTCCGACACTCAGCCTGACACAAGAATTGATTCGCCGACGCTCGGTCACCCCCGAGGACGCCGGGTGTCAGGCGCTTATGACGGAACGCCTCAGCGCCCTTGGCTTTGACATCACACCGCTTCGCTTCGACGATGTCGATAACTTCTGGGCCGTACGAGGCGATAGCGGCCCGCTGTTCGTCTTTGCCGGTCACACGGATGTGGTACCAAGCGGCAATCCTGAAGACTGGGCCAGCCCGCCATTCGAACCGGAAATTCGCGACGGTATGCTCTATGGGCGCGGCGCGGCTGACATGAAAGGCAGCCTCGCGGCGATGATCACCGCGGTCGAAGCCTTCGTCGCTGCGCACCCCGAACATCCGGGACGCATTGGTTTTCTGATCACCAGCGATGAAGAAGGCGTGGCGGTAAACGGCACAGTGAAAGTTGTCGAATGGCTGCAAGCACAGAATGAGCAGATAGACTGGTGCCTCGTGGGTGAGCCCTCCAGCACAAATCTGGTCGGCGACGTCATCAAGAACGGACGGCGAGGTTCACTCGGCGGCTGGCTGGAGGTCTACGGAAAGCAGGGTCACGTTGCCTACCCGCATCTCGCGGCGAATCCGATTCATCTTGCGGCGCCCGCGCTCGCGGAACTCGCTGGCGCCCACTGGGACAATGGCAACGACTTCTTCCCACCCACCAGCTTCCAAATATCCAATATCAATAGCGGCACCGGCGCGACCAATGTGATTCCCGGTTCCGCCCACATTATCTTTAATTTTCGATTTTCGACCGAGGTGACGGACGATGAGCTCAAAGCCCGCACCGAAGCGATACTCAAGCGCCACAATTTGAATTACGAGCTGGAGTGGAAACTCAGCGGCCAACCCTTTTTAACCGGTGAGGGCGAACTGGTCGAGGCTGCGGTGGCGGCCATTCGCGATGAGACAGGCCGAGACACCGAGCTGTCCACCGCCGGAGGCACCTCTGACGGGCGCTTTATTGCGCCCACCGGCGCACAAGTACTGGAGCTCGGGCCCATCAACGCCACCATTCATCAGGTGAACGAGTGCGTCAACGCGGACGACCTCGATACACTGAGTGGTATTTATCGGCGTATACTCGAACGTCTATTGGTCAAAACGGCATAATATATGACAACACTGACGCATCTGAACGAGCGTGGTGAAGCGCACATGGTCGACGTTGCGGGCAAAGCGGTCACGCACCGCGTTGCCGTGGCCGAATCCTCCATCACGCTAAACGAGACCGCCTATGCCCTGCTTAAACGCGGGGATCATAAAAAAGGCGATGTCTTCGCGGTCGCGCGAATCGCCGGTATTCAAGCGGCTAAGAAATGCGCCGACCTGATTCCACTCTGCCATCCGCTGATGCTCACGCATATCAGCGTTGATTTTCAGCTCCATGACGAGGAGCGACGCATTCAAGTGCTGGCCCGCTGTGAACTCGACGGCAAAACCGGCGTCGAAATGGAAGCACTGACCGCGGCATCGGTGGCCTGCCTGACAATTTACGATATGTGTAAAGCGGTGGATAAGGCGATGACCATATCTCAGACACGCCTGTTGCAAAAAGAAGGCGGGCAAAACGGAGACTACCAACGTTGATGCGTATTGAGCTGCTCTACTTCGCCAGCCTTGCAGACAAGCTCGGTTGCGATCGTGAAAGCCTCGATTGGCAAGGTGGGACCGTCGCGGACCTCAAAGCCTTGCTCAGTACTCGCGGCGCAGACACCTGGGCGCCCCTGATAAACGCGAACAGCACCCGTTGCGCCATCAACCAGCAACTCGCCCAAGACGACAGTGAGATCCCCAGCGGTGCCGAGGTGGCGTTTTTCCCGCCGGTGACCGGAGGTTAATATGCACGTCGTCGTCCAGGAAGCCCGCATCGATCCCGTGGCGATGACTGCGCAATGCCACGCCTCAGCCGAACCCGGTCAAAGCGGTGCCTTTGTCACATTTGCCGGCACAGTACGCGATTTCCAAGGCGCCGCAGAGCGCAATTTTGTCTTAAGTCACTACCCTGGTATGACCGAACGCGTTCTCGAGCGCATTGCCCAAAGTGCAGAATCACGCTGGCCCCTGGATAGCCTGACGCTCGTACATCGCGTCGGCGCCATGTCTGTCGGCGAGTGCATTGTGTTTATCGCGGTCGCCAGCCCGCATCGCGCAGCCGCTTTTGCGGCCTGCGAATTTTTGATCGACACGCTGAAAACGGAAGCGCCGTTTTGGAAAAAAGAAGGTGATGAGTGGGTCGATGCAAATGAGGCCGATGCGATGCGATCAACTCGCTGGCTCACCGACACACCTTGAGCTAATGCTTTTTTTTAACTCGCTAAAGGGCTTTCTTCGACGCTGTGTGCTCGCCCTAGATGCACACTACAGCGCAGCGCAGATTCACAGTTTTTATCGCCTACGCAACGGGTTTATTTATTTCAGCGTGGGCATTGTCACGGTGTTTATGGCTCACCAACACATGCTTCCCTCGTGGCAACAGGAAACGGTGGTCTTGGCGGGCCTGCTGTTATGTGCGCTTGGCTTTTTCACCGCCATGCTCGCCTATGTCCGGCTGGTCATTTCACGGTTTGTGCAGTATTTCAAAAGGAAGGATTAAATTAAAAAAGCCCAGTGCCTCACATACGAAGCACCGGGCTTTGGCTCTACCTGGCAGGGTTTAACTGATGCCCATGAGCGCCTTAGCCGCCCGAGTGCCGGTTTGAACCGCGCCGTTCATAAAGCCCCAATATTCTTCAGAGCAATGCTCTCCAGCGAAAAAGATTCGATTACCCGACTCTTGATACCACTGAGCCCCCCAAAACGTCGTATAGTCGCCCAACGACGGTGTTGCGTAACTGCCCTTCGCCCATTCGTAGTCGCTCCACTTTGATGCCAGTGCCTTACCCGTATGTGCCGAAGCAATACCGGGGAATACCGGCTCGACCTGACTCAAAAAGTGAGACACTTCCTCGGGGCGTGCTTGCGAGAACGGCGAATCGACACCAAGGGACTGCCCCTGATGCCCACCGAGATAATCGGTATATACCGTACCCGCAGGCCCGCCAGTACTGTTCGAATCCCAAGTGGTCACAAACCCATTTTCATCACTGTAACTCACGCCGTTTGTCAGAACTTCTTCTCCGCCAACGTTGTGAATTTGCTCACCGGGCCGACCGGCAGTTTCAACATGCAATTTTGCATTGTGCCCCATAACCAGGTTTTCAATTGCCTGACGCTTCTCTGGAATAAAGCTCTCCCAGATGCCGTTGCTGAACTCCACCTCTCTCAACTTGCTGAACGGCAGGGTCAGTACGAGCTGATCAGCCACATAGCTGCTTCCATCATCGAAGTGACAGCAGTAGGGACCATTTGCATGTCCACTCACCGCAACCAGCGTTTTTTCGAGCGACAAGGTATCGCCTGGAAGCGCATCCACCAGCGCAGTAACGAGGGCAGAGCTGCCTCCCTCAATGCGGTACAGTTCATCTGTTCCGGCCAGAGGCAAAGCCGTGGAACGTGGATTCCAAGCCAACAGGTAGAGCAGGTTAAGCGCGGACTGCGACTCAGGCGCCAGACCATACTCAGAGATCACATCCGCCTGGAAGATACCGCCAACAGGGCTGCTGGCCCCTACGCCAATTTCGTCGAGCCAATCTGGTACATTCAGATAGTCGAGGCGCACATGTTCTTCCGTAAAGCTATTGAACATGGGTTGCCAGGGCGCAGCTCTTTCCGTCTGTTTGAAGGTCTTACGAATTCCAGCCCAAACGTCGTTAAGCATGTTTACCGTCACGAGCTCACCGTTGGAATAATAGAGCTCTTCCCCCTCCGGCGCGGCACCGCCGTTAATGTCTTCTAATTCCAAGCCCAGTCGCGAACACAGTCGCGCAACCGCTTTATGTTCAGACGAAACAAATTCACCACCTCGCTCAACGAAAGGGGCATGATCAAAATAACCGTGCTTGGTAAAGGCGCGCCCACCCACACGAGGCGAGGCTTCAAAAACTTTGGAGGCGAAACCTTTACGCCACAATTTGTGCGCACAACGAAGCCCTGCCAGACCGCCACCAATGATGGCCACGCGTCCTGGGTCTGTCGCCGCCGCGGCCATCGCCATGCTCGCGGGCCCCGCCGCCGTACCGGCAATCACGCCCGCACCCATTTGTTTCAAGAAACGGCGTCGCTGTTGGCGCTGTACCTGCTCTGCAGCAAGTGTGCGCTCGTAAGCTTCATCTACTGGCATACCACATTTCTCAGCAAGTTCGTGTGCGCGCTGGATTCGGCTAAACAAGCGCGACAAACCGCTGTGATTCCTTCTACTTCTCGACATAGTCACTCCTAGCTGTATGATTTCGCATATTGTGAGATTTTGGACGCAAAGAGGTTGGCGGCAAGCCTGATACAGGCCACCAGAGTGATGCGAATCGCAATAAATAATGATTTAAATGCCACGATATTCTTCCGGCGCCAAATAAGCACCGCCCCCCGAATTTATTCTAGACGCTTGGTGAGAATTCATCACAATTACATTTAAAAGCGTGCACCTGTCGCTATAATTAGGCTTATGTATCATGACATTTTCACGACAGGAAACAGGATCGTTGACTATGCGCCGTCTGTTGAGTATCGGCTTTGCGCTCGTGCCCGCTCTCTGCCAAGCAGAGACTTTGACCATTCTCAACTGGGAGGAATACCTGTCTGAAGACACGATTTCCGCTTGGGAAGCCAAGACAGGGCATACTCTAAGGCAGATTTATTTCGACAACGATGAAGCTCGAGACACACTGCTGGTACGCACCGAACAGACCAACATCGATATCGCGGTCATGGATGAGCCCGGCTCTCGTATACTCGGGGGCAGCGGCAAGTTTGTTCCGACCAAGCAGTACACCAATGTAGACAACCTCAAACACATCGACCCGTTTTGGCGAGATCGATGCGGAGACTATTCCACACCCTACCTTTGGGGCACCTTCGGCCTCGTGTACCGCACCGATATTTATCAGGAAGCGCCCACGTCATGGAAAGCGATTACAGAACCGGATTCGCAAACCAAGGGGCATTTCTCCATTCTTAAAGATACGATCGACACCTTTGCCCCCGCGCTTCTGGCGGCAGGCTACTCCGTGAATACGGCCGATGAAAGCCAGTTAAAAGAAGCCTACGACAGTACCCGACGTATTGTGCCGCACCTGCTGACCTTCGATTACCCCATTACTTATGTCGCCTCAAGTGATGATGCGAGTGCTTTACGTCTCGGCGTTGCGTACAGCGGCGACCAGTGGGCCATGAACGAATTGTCAGACTCTGAACATTGGGCCTACACCGTTCCCGAAGAAGGTACGATTCTCTGGGTTGACTGTCTCGCGGTGTTAAGCAACTCTCCCCGCAAGGAGATTGCTTACGATTTTCTGAATTTCATCAGCCAACCAGAGATCGCCGCGGCGAACTCCGAGGAACTCTACGTTGCGACGACCAGTGGCGAAGCGAAACGCCTGCAGTCGGAAGAAATGCGCAGTGACCCCACCATTTACCCGCCCGAAGAGATTCTGAAAAAGAGCCATTATTACGAACCCGTGTCCACAGATAACTTTCAGTTGCGCAATCGTATGACCAGTGCACTGCTAAAACTGCATGAATCTCAGTAAAAAAACGTTTTTAATCATTGTCCCGGTTATCGCGGTGTTCTTTATCGCGGCGACCGCGATCGTGTACCAATCCCAGAAAAACCAAATTACACGCCTGGAAAAAAACCGCCTGAAGCTGGCACTGGCGGAACTCGACACACTCTACAATCAATACAACAGCTTCGCAGAGAGCTACCTATATACGCTGACCAACTCCAACAGCGTGAAGTACTACCTGCAATCCAGCAATGACCGCTATCGTCGTGTCGCGCTGGTTCGCAACCTAGAGGACAATCTCCGTAACTTCAAAAAGCACCGTTCAGATTACCTGAGCCTGACCATTGCGCGCATCTCGCCTGACCCGGAAATCATCGAGTACATTGAGATCAGTACCGACCCGTTTGCGACGATGCCCGACCGCTTGGAACAACGCGCCTACAACACCATATTGGATCAAAAATTTCCGCGCTCGGGGCTCATACTTGATGGACGACAGCCTTTCATGGCGTTCAGTACACTCGTGGACCCGCTCACGCTCGACCCGCCATTAGCGACGCAACGCAACCGGGCAGTCAGTGTCAGTTTTGCGATCGAACCCACACTCTTCCTCAATGAGTTGGCGCGCTTCGAGCGCGAATTTGCCACTAAGATTCGCATGGAATCGGCGCTGCCTCATGATCGCGACCTCACTCGCAGTGTGAGTATCGAGCTGGATGATCATCTTTACCTCCTCGCGGAGCTTTCACTATCCGACCTGTCCTCGCAGCTCCACCCGACACGACTCAAACTGGTGACGATTTCACTGATCTTCCTCGGTGCCTGCGCCCTCGTTTTGTTCTCACTGATCAAGCACCTTATTACCGACCCCATTCGTCACCTTGCGGTCAAAGTTCGAAACGCAGATTTACAGGAAGGTGCGCAGCTCGAACTGGACTATTTGAAAGACGACGAAATTGGTCGGCTCGCGCGGGAATTTGTTCAACTCTACGCAAAGCTCTCCAAAGCGTACTACCGCAGTAACCACTTGCTGAAGACGGATCACCTCACGCAACTGACCAACCTCTATGAGCTGAATCGAGATTTCGACCGGAGAATTGAGGCAGCGAAAAAGCTCAAGGAATCACTGGTATTTCTTTACATCGACCTCGACAATTTTAAATTCATCAATGATCGCTACGGGCATGATGTCGGCGACAAAGTCTTGATTGCGTTCAGTGACTCGGTAAAAAAGCTGCTCGAATTTCACGCAGAAAAGAATCAGAAAAAACAACGCGACTGGACCTTCGGCCGCATTGCCGGGGACGAATTCGGGATCATCCTGTCAGGCTCCCCTTCTTCGATCATGATCAACGAGATCTGCTCCGACATCTTGGCGATGTTCGCGGGCGGTTTTAGCTTCACCTCCGGCAAGTACCCCATCAGCGCCAGTATCGGTGTGGTGTCGTATCCGAAAGATGGCGACAGCCCCTCTCAGCTGATCTCCAATGCCGATACAGCAATGTATCAATCGAAACGTCGCGGCAAGAATCGAATTTCGCATTACAGCGAGCAAATTGCGCTGAAACTCCGACGTGAACGTGAAATCGAACATGAACTTAAGAACGCCAATTTCAACGATGAGTTTTATCTGGCCTACCTGCCCATCGTGGACACGCAAAGCCTAAAAGTGGCGGGCTTCGAAACCCTGTTGAGATGGAAGTCACCGCAACTCGGGCCCGTGAGCCCCGCCGAATTCATTCCCATCGCCGAAGCCTGCGGTTTTTTTGAAGCCGTCGACTCCTGGGTTATCCACCAGTCCTTTGCCAGCTACGCACAGGTTCGCGATATTCTCGGCACAGACTTCACGATGTCTATCAACCTGTCTTCGGCGCAAATTGCGATCAACCGTGTGACAGAAGAAATATTGAGTCTTGGGGAGTCGTTCGATATCCCTCGCCACCTTATCCAGTTCGAAATGACCGAGACAACGGGCGCTGAATTTTCGACAGGTGTCGACAGCCTGCTCCATACCATTACCGAAGCCGGTTTTAAGCTGGCAATTGATGATTTCGGTACAGGCTACACCTCCCTTCAACAGCTGGTGGAATACCCGGCCAGTACAATAAAGTTCGACAAAAGCTTTCTGAATGCCACACTGAATGCCGACCGTCACAAAATTCTCAAACCGCTGATAGACCTCTGTCACTCCCAAAACCTCACCGTCACAGTGGAAGGCGTAGAAACACGGGATCAATACGACTACCTGCGCCAAATTGGGGTAGACCACTTACAAGGCTTCTTGTTTTCACAGCCGGTTGCGATCGAAGAGCTGCAAGGCGCACTGATCACCTTGTCTCGAGTGCGAACCGGCCTTCTGCAAACCGAGACCACTTTGCAACGCCCTCCTGTCAGTCGTTAACGACGTCATCACATTTTCATCATTTCAGCTCAGAATGCGTGTGGTGGACGCGGGAGTGAGCTATAACTAATTTAAGGGCCGACACCGACGGTCCAGGCGGTTCAGCATGGGTTCATGTTGTCCGTGTAAGATTTGTCACTGTAGATCAGCCATTCTTTTCCGCTCTACAAAGCTGGTCTGAAATTTGAATGTACACTGATGTAACACTGTCACGAGAGAGCTCGAAGGAGCTCGGTCATCGGACACGTTGGTCCGACCTCCTTCGCTGCTGTTTGCTTATTAGTATTGACACAAGCAGGTCGGAGTTATGACGATTAAGGAACTGGTAGGACTTTGGGAAGATCACGCACAAGGTAATCTGACGGAAGAGACCTACAACGTGCATCTCACACTGGAAGATGCGGCCAAGATAGACGCGCTGGCGGACATGTACCCACGCCGAACACGAGAGCAGCTCGTCAGCGAGCTGGTATCGGCAGCGCTAGCGGAACTGGAACAGTGCTTCCCGTACATTGCGGGGAATGAAGTGGCCACCCTCGATGAGTTCGGGGACCCCATCTACAAAGACACTGGGCCAACCCCGGCCTTCCAGACACTCACGCGCAAGCACCTCGCGCGCTACAAAAACGCAGCCAACTCTTAAAGAAACGCCTGCGGCGCGTGACGGTTATCACTCACGCGCTTTAGCTTGGTTCCACAGTGCATCGTAGTCCGCCTCTGACAATGCGGACCAGGATTGACCGGATGCGCTGATGGCCGTGTCCATCGCACGGATACGCCGCTCGAATTTTGTGTTCGCCCGACGCAAACAGGCATCGGCGTCCAGGCCGCGCTTGCGCGCAAAGTTTACACAGGAAAACAGCAGGTCGCCCAGCTCCTCCTCTTGCTGTGCCGTCGACCCTTCCCGTTGTGCTTCACGTAGCTCTTCGAGCTCTTCTTCAATCTTTGCAAGCGCCGCCTCAGAACTGGAAAAATCCATGCCTTGCTTCGCTACGCGCTTTTGTAATTTTTGCGCGCGTTGTAAAGAAGGCAAGGTGACTGGCACATCATCCAACAATCCGCCCGCACCTTTCTGCTTGCGCTCCTCCGCTTTAATGGCCTCCCATTGAGCACCAACAGAGGGCAAAACCTGATCACTTTCGGTGCAGCGCTCGCTTTCTAGAACGCCGTCGGAAAACACGTGGGGATGACGGCGAATCAATTTTGCAGTCAGCCCATCAATGATGTCACGGAAATCAAAGTGCCCATCCTCCTCCGCCAGCTGCGCGTAAAATACCGCTTGGAACACGAGATCCCCAAGTTCTTCACGCAGGTGCTGCATGTCGCCGCGCTCAATCGCATCGACCACTTCGTAAGCCTCTTCGATCGTCGAAGGCGTGATGGATTGATAGCTTTGCTCAAGATCCCAAGGGCAGCCCGTGTCGGGCTTTCTGAGCCTCGCCATCAGATAAAGCAGATCGTCGAGCGAATAGACGCGGGTATCAGTCATGCAAGCGAATTCCGGTAAGCCCTGCTGGCCGCAAGGGACGATGAATGAAAGCGGTTTAATCTTTTCGGCGTACTGACCACACGTTGGGGAGTTGACTCAAGCGCGCCAATATCCGGCTCAGGGACTTCAGGTCACTGATTTCGACCGTCAACATCATGTCCACCGTGTGTTTCTTTTTATTGGAAAAGGTCTGCATCGCACTGACGTTGACACGCTCTCGATCGAGCAGTGTGGTGATGTCTCGCAACAGACCGTGACGGTCGAATGCTTCGATGCTGATCACGGCAGAATACTGCTCCTGGGGCTCTTCCGCCCAATCCACCGCGATCACGCGCTCGGGCTCTTCCTCGAGCTTGCGCAGCAGGTTGGTGCAGTCCTGTCGATGAATCGACACACCACGGCCCAGCGTGATGTAGCCCGAGATTCGCTCTCCGGGCACGGGTTTACAACACTTCGCGATGTAAGAAAGCAGGTTTCCGACACCGTTAATATACACATCGGCCCCGCGATTGACGTCGCTCGCCTTACCCACAATGGGAACGACCGGCTCGCGCTTTTTGTCTTTGTCGAGGAGTCGATGAGCCGCATCGATGACTTTTTCAACCCCGAGATCCGCCACACCGACCGCTGCGTACAGGTCATCGAGGGTTTTGAGGTTGAGCGTTTGCGCCAGTTCTTCAAAATCGAAATTTTCGATGGCCAGGCGTTTGAATTCGTGGTCAAGCAAGGCACGTCCATCGGCGATATTCTGATCGCGATCCTGCTGCTTGAACCAATGTTGCAAGCGAGAACGCGCTTTCGACGTGTTGATATAGCCCAAATGGTTGTTCAGCCAATCACGACTGGGGTTCTCGCGAGTCCCCTTGAGAATTTGTACCTGATCCGCCGTATTGAGGTGGTGGTTTAGCGGCACGATACGGCCATTGACCTTCGCGCCCCGGCAACGCAAGCCGACATCCGTATGAATACGGAATGCAAAATCAACCGGGGTCGCACCGGGAGGCAGGTCGACAACATGCCCTTCCGGTGTGAAGACGTAAATACGATCTTGCTCGATGCCTTTTGGCAGTTGGTCCTCCCACGGGACCCCGATATCCGTCTCCTGCCATTCAATCACCTGGCGCAGCCATTCAATCTTCTGCTCATAGCCCAGTGCCTGACTGGCTTTGTCCGTGCCTTTATAGCGCCAGTGCGAGCACACCCCGTACTCGGCCTCTTCATGCATGCCGTGGGTGCGGATCTGTATTTCGAGAATTTTATTGTCCGGACCATGCACCGCCGTATGCAAAGAGCGATAGCCGTTTTCCTTTGCGCTGGCAATGTAATCGTCCATTTCGTGCGGAATGTGTCGCCACATCGAATGGACGATACCCAGGGCGCCGTAGCAATCCCGTTCACTGTTCACTAGCACACGTACCGCGCGGATATCATAAATCTCGGCGAAACTGACGTTCTTGCGCTTCATCTTCCGCCAGATGCTGTAGATGTGCTTGGGTCGCCCGGTCACATCGGCTTCGATCCCCTCTGAACCGAGCTTTTGCTTAATCGTCGAGACAACCGTCGAAATGTATTCCTCTCGGTCGAGTCGCTTTTCATCAAGCAGCTTCGCGATGTACTTGTAGTCAAAGGGTTGCAAATAGCGGAAAGAAAGGTCTTCAAGTTCCCACTTGATGTGACCAATACCTAGACGGTGCGCGAGGGGCGCATAGATATCGGCGACCTCGCGCGCCACTTTTTTGCGGCGTTCGGGGTCGGCCTTTTTCGCAGCACGGATCGCACAGGTCCGCTCGGCGAGCTTGATGAGCGCGATACGGACATCGTCGACGATGGCAATGAGCAACTTACGCAGTTTTTCTGCCTGATCTTCTCCGTCCTGCCCAAACACCGCATCGTGGGTATTGCTAGACAGCCCGGTAATCGCCGCCATGCGGCGCACGCCGACCACAAGCTCGCTGACATTGTCACCAAACTTTTTGGTGAGTACGTCCTGATCCAGTTTGCCCTCACGCACGCTGCGGTATACGATGGCCGCCACCAGGGCTTCGACATCGAGGTGCAGGTCGGCGAGCAGTTCGGCCATTTCCAAGCCGGCAAGAAAGGACGTGAAGCCTTCCCCCCAATAGGTCTCGGGGTCGCCGATTTCAGCATCCCGCGACCGGGCCAGCTCGCAGGCCGCCTTGAGTAGCGGCCCCTCACTTTCCGGGTCCGATGAACCTGAGCGAGCCAGAATGTCCTGTACCCAGGCGTCGATGTCCACCTCGTCACTGGCTTGAGGGTGATGTTCCTTTACCTTGACCATGCTTCACCTACACTGCGTGTCCTGCTTGCGATTGTGCCTACGCACAGACTGGAGCATCCCAAGCCCCCAGCAAACCACATTCCATTCAGCGCTGCTCACTGTCCTCGTCGTTGAAATACCCGCTGGAGAGATACCGATCACCCCGATCACAGACGATCGCAACGATCACCGCGCCCTCTAGCTGCTCAGCCAGGCTGAGCGCCACCGCAACGGCTGCACCCGAGGAGACACCACAGAAGATGCCTTCCTCGCGCGCAAGGTCACGCATGGTTGAAACCGCGAGCGCTTGCGATACCAAGCGTATCTCATCGATATTCTCATCATTATAGATGGCGGGCAGATACGCTTCAGGCCATCTTCGGATACCGGGAATCGCGGCACCTTCATCAGGCTGAAGGCCTATGACCTGAATTCCCGGGTTTTGTTCCTTTAAGTAGCGCGAACAGCCCACTATCGTGCCGGTCGTGCCCATCGAACTGATAAAGTGGGTGACGCGCCCTTGGCTCTGCTGCCAGATTTCCGGGCCAGTGCCCTCATAATGCGCGAGCGGATTATCGGTATTGCCGAACTGATCCAGTACGATACCCTTTCCATCTGCTTCCATCTGCTTCGCGAGATCCCGTGCACCTTCCATGCCTTCTTCTTTGGTCACCAGAATAAGCTCGGCGCCGTAGGCCCGCATGGAGGCTTTGCGTTCTGCGGTTGCGTTGTCCGGCATAATCAGGATCATCCGATACCCTTTAACCGCCGCGGCCATCGCCAAGGCGATCCCGGTGTTACCACTGGTGGCTTCGATCAGCGTGTCCCCGGGCACGATCTGGCCGCGTGCCTCCGCGCGCTGGATCATCGACAGCGCGGGCCGGTCTTTGACGGAGCCCGCGGGGTTGTTGCCTTCTAGCTTGACCAGCACATCGTTACGCTCCGTGCCGGGGAGGCGCTGTAGCCGCACCAGAGGCGTACTGCCAATAAAGCTCTCGATTGTGGGGAAAGCACTCATGTCTGAAGCATCTCTATTCTTTCTGCCGCCCGTCAGCCCCGTGTTCACATCAAGGAAAGGAGCGACACATCAAACCTGCAAGTTTACGCAAAAATGCACGAAAAATCCCCCCTAAGCCACCCCGACAAATGGCGGCATCACGGGTGCCTACTGGCGCTCATTGCCGAACAAGGTTACATTGTCGGCACCGCCAACCCCTTCGCAGGTTTCGCACCGCTTTGCTAATACCGAGAATAGAATGCGTATCGAACCCAATCCCACACCGCGGCTATGGCATTTCAGCCTCAATGCGACCGGCATTCTGCTGGTGTGCGCCATCGCCATTGCCACGACCTTCTTCGCGGTGCACCAGCAACGCTTAGATGAAACTATCGCACGCAACGAACTGATGGCGGACATCCTCCTCAGCGACCTCGACAACCACTCCCTGAGTAACTATGAGCACCTCTCTCGCCGCGCCAGCGCGCTGATGGAGCTGGACGACTTTTTATCGATTACTGCAGTGAACAGCCGCGGCGAGAAATTGTTTGAGGTTGGTATGCCCCTGCCAGAGCATGTGCTCGGAGCACCGTACACCAGCCGTGAAAAATGGGTGCTTGATGACCAGGTCTATCTGAGTCGTCCCATGGGGGACCCTCGAGCGAGTGGGACCTGGCTGATCGTCGCCATCGATACCACGCGCGCATCCCTGTCCAACCTGCAATTCCTTTTTGTGACAACCCTGATTCTGTTCGGCGTTATTATATTTGCCCTGCTCTACCACCGCTCGCTCAATCGCGACATCTTCCAGCCTCTGGACGAACTCAACGGGATACTGAACAGACAGAACAATATGCGCAATATGAGCCCGGTGATGCTGAAAAAGCCGGGCATTTTCGAGGAGCTCATCCAGCAGGTCAACGAAAGCTTCTCCATTCACATCGAGAAAGAAATGGATTTTCGCAAAGGCATAGAAAATGCGACCCAGGAGCTCAGGGAGAGTCTAGAAACGGTCGAAGTACACAACATCGACCTCGACCTCGCACGAAAAAATGCGGTCGAACTGAACAAGCTGAAATCCGAATTTTTGAAAAAAACCAGCCAGGACTTGCGCACGCCATTGAGCGGGATTCTGGGTTTTTCCGAGCTTTTGAAAAAATCGCCACTGAATGTCGACCAGCAGGACTACGTCAGCACCATCGAGGAATCCACCAAAGGCATGCTGACCATTGTCAACGACATCCATGACTTCTCGCGCCTCGAAAGCGGTAATCTGCAGGTCGAAAAGAAAAGCATGGACTTGCGCAGAACAGTGGAGGACACCCTCACTCTGCAAGCCCCCATCGCAAATGAGCGGGGTGTCAACCTGTATTCCTCTCTCGACCAGGACATTCCCTACGGAGTGCTGGGTGACCCCTTAAGGGTCCAGCAGGTACTCGCGAACCTCGTGTCAAACGCGATCAAGTTTGAAAATGCCTCCTATATCGAAGTCTGTGTTCATACCTTACACCGCCTCGAAGATCAGACCGAGCTGAAAATTGAAGTCCACACGGATGGCCTACCGCCCTACGAACTGGAGAACTGGTCGGTACAGCTCGAGGACGGCCTGCAAAACAGCCGTCAATTTTATTCCGGTGCGGGCATGGGGCTGTCCATTGCACGGGGTATCGCACAACACATGCGCGGCGCCGTCGGCTTCGAAAATGCGGAGCCAACTCGGTACTTCACGTTTACGCTCGCGCTCGATATTGACCTTCAAGCTCCCACACCGGCTCGCTTTATCGACCCCAGCTATCAGGTCAACGCCATCGTCTACACCAATAATGAAGTCGGCTATCGGGAAATCACTTCGCGTCTGGTCGAACTCGGCATACGCAATCAACGTGCGGACAGTTTTTCCAACATTATCCATCTTGCCCAAAAGGTGAAAGCGGAATCACAAAAGCACGCTCGCTACTTGCCCATCGCCATTATCGAGGCTCAAACCTCGCAGCAAACCCTGGATAAAATCCTGCTCACGCAGACAATACAAACCATCCAGAACGAGCTCGGCATTCCGACTATTGTCATTGCCCCCATGGGCAAACTGGAATCGCTCAAAAAACTCTTAAACACTGAGGATGTGTTTGTGACTCAGCACCCTCTTGTCACGCCCCGGTTTAGGAAGGGCTTGCTGGAACAACTGGGTGTCGTGAAGTTCAATCATGACAAACGCAACCATAAGCCGCGGTCATCCAACGCACCGATGCGTTTTTTATTGGTCGACGACAACCCATCGAATTTGAAACTGGCTACGTCGCTGCTCAGCGACTTTAACGCGGACGTGACCACCGCCACGACTGGTGAAGAAGCCATTTTGAAATTCGAACAATCGCGCTTTGATCTCGTGTTCATGGACATTCAATTACCCGATATCGATGGCTTCGAAACCACAACCCGTATGCGAGCACTGGAGTCCGGCGGTGAGCGCACACCGATCGTGGCGCTCACCGCACATAACGTGGAGGATGAAAAATCTCGCCTGCTGCTCGCAGGTATGGATGATATTGTCGGTAAGCCGCTGACCAGCAGCGATATCGGGCAAATCATGGACCGTTGGGTCGTAGGCTCCCGCAATAAAAGTGCGCCGAAATTACTGCCACCGGTCATCCCCGATCCCCCAGTGGAGACACACGAAGAGCCCACGATGGCACTCTCAAGCCCGGTAAATATCAGTGAGTGTCTGGCGCTAACGCGAGACGACCCTGAACTGGCCAGAGACATGCTCGCCATGCTGCTCGAATCCATTGTCATGGAGCGCCCACATATCGAACGCGCTCACGACACGAAATCGTATGACGAGCTCTATGAGCACATTCACAAATTACATGGGGCCTGCTGTTATTGCGGTGTGCCGCGGCTGAAACGCATCACGCGCAGCATGGATCAGAAACTGAAAGATGGAGATTTGAATCGCATCGACGAAGACATGCTCGAACTTACCACGGCCTTCTGCGAGCTGCAGCGTTGGCACGACGAGCACGATTTGAATGCGCTGTTCGAAGCCTCAGTTTAATCCGCTTCAGGCATTAACGAAACAATTCACGCGCGCGCAGGGGTTGGTTCCCCAGCCACGGTGCTAGAGCTAATCGACTCAATCGCTTGGCTGCGCGCAGCACCTCGTCCGACCAAGCCTCTTCACGCAGCGCGACTATTTGCGTTCCTGTAAAGCACGCTTTCTCTTCCGAGGCATGAAGCGGAATGAGCGCGGGCTTAAAACCAATATCGGGCTCAAAAACGTAGCGCTCGTCGCCCTCTGAAATCCTCGTACCATCTTCACATTGGGCTAAATCCAAACCCACACCGAGCACATTGAGAAACTGAAATTCAAAGCGCCTTAAACAGATCTCCAGTAATTCCTTTTGCTGTTCACTGGCCTGAAGCTTGTGCAGGGTCTCCAGGTAAAACGCATATAAGGATTCACTTGCATCACCCTCTTTCAACAAGCGCACCAGTAGCTCATTGACATACATCCCACAAAACAAACCCGTTCCTGTCAGCGTGATAACACGCTTCACAGCCTCCATGCGAGTGAGGGTTTTGAGGTCTCCGCGACCGTTGGCAACACAGTGATACTCAGTAAAACTCAATGCCTTTTCCTGGCGTTTAGCACCCCGCAGAACCGCGGAAAAACGACCATAGTCAGGACTGAACAATACGAGGATTTTTTTGTATCGGAGAGTGGCCGCGAGTGCAATACCAAGGCTCGCGTGGTGAATTCCGCACCGGCCATGATGCTAGTCGTCGAAGCCGAGGCTTCTCAAGGCTCGCTCATCATCGGACCAGCCGCTTTTCACCTTGACCCACAGATTTAGCATAACTTTGGAATCAAAGAGTGCTTCCATATCTCGACGGGCTTCAATACCAATTTGCTTGATGCGCTCGCCCTTGTCACCGACGAGGATGCGCTTTTGCCCTTCGCGTTCAGTGAGGATCAAGGCACTGATGCGTATCAAGCTCGGCTCCTCTTTAAACTCTTCAATTTCCACCGTCGTCGCGTAGGGGAGTTCTGCTCCGGTCAGTCGAATCACTTTTTCACGCACGATTTCGGCCGCCATAAAACGCAGACTACGGTCTGTCACCTGATCCGGCGAATAAATAAAAGAGGGCGTCGGTGGCATTTTACTGCGCAATAAGTCGAGCAAGGTATCGAGGTTGTCTCGCTTCAGCGCCGATACCGGCACCACATCCGCGCCCGGAAGTTGCTGAGACAGCTTGGCCACATGGGGTAGCAGCTCTGCCGGATCATCGAGCTGATCGAGCTTATTTAAAACGATCACAACCGGGCAACGCACCTCGCGCAATTGTTTTAATACCGCTTCGTCTTCGGCATGCCACTGACTTTTGTCGAGCACAAACAACACGACATCCACATCGAGCATCGCCGACGACGCAGTGCGATTCATATATCGGTTGATTGCACTGTCTTGCCCTTGGTGCATGCCAGGCGTGTCGACAAAAACGATTTGCGTCGAGTCGTCAGTACGAATTCCCACGATATTGTGACGCGTTGTTTGACGTTTACGCGAGGTAATGCTGATTTTCTGCTCAATAAGCTCATTGAGCAGTGTGCTCTTGCCTACATTGGGGCGGCCGACTATCGCGACATACCCGGCTTTCACGTCTGCTTCACTCATCATCCAGCACTCCAAGAAAGCGCAATGCATCTGCGGCCGCGAGCTTTTCAGCCTTGCGTTTGCTACTCGCGGAGGCCGTGAACACATCCGTGATACCCGGTAAGCGGCATCGCACTTCATATTCACGCGCGTGGGACTGGCCCGACTCATTCACGACTTGATAGTCGGGCAGTGACTGACCCCGCTCCTGCAAGTATTCCTGCAGTCGCGTTTTAGGGTCTTTTTCAACTTGGTTCAGACTCAAATCATCCAGGCGGCTGCGATACCAGTCCAACACACGCGTCCTACAATGATCGATATCACTATCCAGATAGATCGCGCCAATGAGTGCTTCAACAGTATCCGCGAGGATGGACTTGCGGCGAAAACCGCCGCTTTTTAGCTCTCCGCCACCGAGCAACAGATAGTCACCAAGTTGCATTTCCTGAGCGATTTGGGCCAGCGTTTCGCCACGTACGAGATGCGCTCGCAAGCGAGACAGGTCACCCTCACTCGCCTGAGGGAATTGACGAAATAAGGCATCGGCAATATAGAGATTGAGAAGCGAATCGCCCAAAAACTCCAGGCGTTCATTGTTCACTTTACCCACGCTGCGATGCGAGAGCGCGAGCGTCACAAGGCCAGTGTCACCAAAAGCATGGCCAATGGTGCGTTCAAGTAACTGCAGATTAATTGCTTCGCTTCCCATCTTCTGTTTCGACGAGGTAGGCACAACAGGCGTCCAGATTGGTCGAATCCACCTGATTACGGAACTTCATAACCACGTCAACATTGAGGAACACGGGCACGCGCGTTTCATATTCATGGTTGATCAAGGTACGCTCCTGTGTGCGCACGATCTTCATGTCTTTTGCGCGGTGGTCGCGGACACCATTAATGGTGAAATAACTGTCGAGCTGTTTATAGATCTCGTCACGCTCCATATTGTGGAAATCGCTGTTATTTTTCACCATGGACTTCATCGCAGAGCGAACGCCCATATTGTTCAGGTAGGCTGGCCCCATTTTAAAGAGAAGGGTCAGGAAAAAGCCGGCCAAGCCCACAGCTAACAGCCAACCCGCTGTGGAGAGCCCTCGTTGCTTATGCAGCTTCGTCATTGTCGTGCCTCTATCAGAAGTAAATGGTCCCATTCTGCAATGACTACCGGCTCGCGAGAAGGGCCGGGGCCCTGCTTTACTGAATTTTGCCAACTCGCTCAAATCCCGGAATACTGAAAAAGCTGTCCCAGTGCATCCAGATCGCGACGGCCTTACCGACGATGTTCTTTTCCGGCACCGGTCCCCATTCGCGGCTATCGCGACTGTTGTCCCGGTTGTCCCCCATCATGAAGTAGTGCCCTTCGGGCACCACGTAGCTTCCGTCCTGGCTCAAGCCGCCCGGAACACTACACTTTCTCGACGTGTGAACACGCCCGTCGAGCGTCTCTTCAACCAGACGGTTTGTACCACGGTAGGCGAAGCACGGCTCACCGTAATTCGGCGCCTCTGTTCCGCTGAGCTCGGTTTCGACGGGCTCGCCGTTAATATACAGCTCGTTGTTGGCATACCGAATTCTGTCGCCAGGCAAGCCGATCACGCGTTTGATGAAATAGCGATCGTCGTTTGGTGGGAAAAACACCATCACATCCCCACGCTTGGGCTCACCGATACCAATCACTTTTTTCTGTACGATGGGCAGGCGCACACCATAAGCGAATTTATTCACGACGATAAAGTCACCCACCTGCAGGGTGGGCAGCATGGACTCTGAGGGAATCTGGAAGGGCTCGATCAAGAAGGAACGCACCACGAAAACCAGGGCCAGCACAGGAAAGAAGGATTTCGAATACTCAATGACCAGCGGCTCTTTGCCGGCCACAGCTACGGCTTCGTGGTAGGCCGGATTTTGCTCTCGCTCTTGCGGGCTCAGTTTTTGGAACGGCGCTTCGGCCTCCGCAACAGCCTGCATTCGATCGCGACGCAATACCAACAGATCAACCAGCCAAAAGAACCCGGTAAACACGGTGGCTAGAAAAAGTATCAGCGGTAAATTGATATCCATCATTCAAGCAGTCCCTGGTCTTATTATCCGTCTGTTTTAAGTACTGCGAGAAAGGCATCCTGGGGAATTTCCACCTTACCCACTTGTTTCATTCGCTTCTTGCCCGCTTTCTGCTTCTCTAGCAGTTTCTTTTTACGGGACACGTCGCCGCCATAACACTTGGCCGTCACGTTCTTGCGCAGTGCCTTTACCGTGGAGCGTGCGATGATCTGTCCACCCACGGCGGCTTGAATCGCCACATCGAACATTTGCCGGGGGATGAGCTCTTTCATCTTCTCCACCAACGCACGCCCTTTATAATGTGCGTTTTCACGGTGCACGATGACGGCCAGCGCATCAACGCGCTCGGCATTGATGAGTATATCAAGACGTACCAACTTTGCAGCCTGGAAGCGATCAAAGCTGTAATCCAACGAGGCGAAACCACGGCTCACGGACTTCAGTTTATCAAAAAAGTCCATGACCACTTCATTCATCGGCAGCTCATAGCGCACGGACACCTGGCCACCAATATACTGCATGTCTTTCTGCACGCCCCGACGCTCAACACAGAGCGTAATCACGGCGCCGAGGTAGTCTTGCGGTACGAGAATACCCACATCGGCGATGGGCTCACGCATCTCTTCTATTGAGCCGAGTTCAGGCAGTTTGGAGGGGTTATCAACATAGACGACTTCGCCGTCATTTTTGAGCACCTCAAACACCACCGTCGGCGCGGTTGTAATCAGGTCAAGATCGTATTCGCGCTCAAGCCGTTCTTGGATGATCTCCATGTGCAGCATGCCGAGGAAGCCACAGCGGAAGCCAAAACCCAACGCATCCGAACTCTCCGGCTCGAAGAACAGCGAGGCGTCGTTCAGGGTCAATTTCTGCAAGGCATCACGGAAGTTTTCGTAGTCATCCGAGCTGACCGGGAACAAACCGGCGTAGACCTGAGGCTTGACCTTTTGAAAGCCCGGCAGCGCAGGCACGTCGGGCATCGAAGCATGCACCAGTGTATCGCCCACAGGCGCACCTTGAATATCCTTGATCCCGGCAACAACAAAGCCCACTTCACCCGCCCTGAGCTTGCCCGTGTCGACTCGCTTAGGCGTGAATACGCCCACTATATCCACCACATGAGGCTTCTTAATCGACTTGGAGATGATCTTGTCGCCCTTTTTTTAGCTCGCCTTGCGTCACGCGCACCAACGACACGACACCTAAGTAGTTATCGAACCAACTGTCGATAATCAGGGCCTGAAACGGCGCTTCGTAATCCCCTTCGGGAGCGGGGATGCCCGCGATAAGACGCTCGAGGACGTCTTCGATGCCCTGCCCCGATTTCGCGCTGCAGCGCACGGCATCGGTCGCATCAATGCCGATAATCTCTTCAATTTCCTGAGCCACACGTTCCGGCTCGGCCTGAGGAAGGTCAATTTTGTTCAGAACGGGAATGACTTCGAGGTCCTGCTCAATGGCGGTGTAGCAATTCGCAACCGATTGCGCTTCTACACCCTGAGCCGCGTCCACGACCAACAGCGCGCCCTCACAGGCGGCCAGCGAACGGCTGACCTCATATGAAAAGTCGACGTGTCCAGGAGTATCAATAAAGTTGAGCTGATACGTGCGCCCGTCCTTCGCCTTGTAATTCAGCGTGACGCTCTGCGCCTTAATGGTGATGCCGCGCTCGCGTTCCAGATCCATCGAATCGAGTACCTGAGCCTCCATCTCTCGATCGGACAGCCCGCCGCAAACCTGGATAAACCGGTCCGCCAGCGTAGATTTGCCGTGATCGATATGCGCAATGATGGAGAAATTTCGAATGTGACTGAGATCGGACACCGTGTCTTGGACCAAAAATTAACAGGAGGAAGTGGCCTCTGGCACAGCCAGAGCGTAAACCGCTAGTATACCGCCATCTCGGCGGGTCGGCGCGGGTAGCGGAGTCTAACGTATTTGGTACAGGCGAGAAAGTTCTCTCATTGCTCAGGTGTAATAGGCAGGTACAGATATTCCCCATCTCGGTAGACCCTCACCGGCACAGGCTTGTCCGCCGCCAGAGTCTGCAGCAGGGCATCAAAATGCTGGGCGTGCTCGACATAGACATAGGCCAACTGCACGATGATGTCCCCTTCGAGCAAGCCCGCCCTCGCACCTGGCCCCTGGGATTCCAGTGCCACCACCTGAACACCCGCGGCACCGGGCACACTCAATGCGAGTGCGGTGTCTAAACTGCGAACACGTATACCGAGCCGATTGGGAGGCCCGACATCGGTCACCGGGGGACGCCCTGCCAGAACTTGCTCGTCCGGTAACAGGCCCAGTACTGCGGTGAGAGTGAGCCGTTCCTGTTGACGCATAATGACCATACGCACGCGTTGCCCAGGCTCCGTTGCGCCCACGAGCGGAGCTAATTCACCGGCACGATCCACAGGCTGGTCGTCAAAGCTGAGGATAATATCGCCCGCTAACAAGCCTTCTTCTTCAGCGGGGCTGCCGGCGATCACTTCTACAATCAGCGCGCCGCGCGGCTTTTTCAGGCCAAAAGCATTCGCCAAGCCCTGGTCGACCCCCTGAACGCGCAGGCCCAACCAGCCTCGATCTACACGCCCCTTTGCCTTCAGCTGGGCCACCACGTTCAAGGCCACCGGAGCCGGGACGGCAAAGGACAGGCCCATAGACCCGCCGCTTCGGGTCAAGATTTGTGAGTTAACACCCACTACCCTGCCCTCTAAATTAAACAGCGGCCCGCCTGAGTTGCCTGGATTAATTGCGACATCGGTCTGCACAAAAGGCACATAATTGTCACCTGAGGCGCTGGGCAGGCTGCGCCCTGTCGCAGACACTATGCCTGCACTCACCGAATAATCGAGGCCAAACGGGGAGCCAATAGCGAGTACCCACTCACCTACTTTGAGCGGCTGCTTCTGCTCGAACCGCAAATACGGAAGGGAAGCCGCCTCTATTTTTAAGAGCGCCAAATCAGAGCGCGTATCTGCACCGATCAATTGGGCCTGAAACTCTCTCTGATCCAGTAACCTGACCTGAATATTACTGGCTTCACGCACGACGTGATAGTTCGTCAACACATAACCATCGTCAGAAATAAGGAAGCCGGAACCCAGCGACAGGGGTATGGCGGGGATATCATGGGATGACCACGGATGGGACTCGGCCATGCCCTGCGCCGTCGCGGGCGATTCAACACTGACTTTGACCACCGCCGGGGACACCCCCTCGATCAACGCCGTTAAGTCAGGCAACGCCTTCGCGGCATGCGCCGTGATCGCGCACAGGCTATAGACCAAAACAAGAAGCCGAGCCACATTCACGCTCATTGCGCAGCGGCCTCCGTCTGCGACTCGAGTACCAGCGGACGTAATTCAACCGAAGGTGCCACGACACTGCGCCAACGCAAGGCCAAGGCCCCTAAGCCCAAGCCCAACAGAGCAAAGAGAACGCTGAACAATTCGCCCAAGAGCATCTGACCCAACCAGGCTCCAGCGAGCATCAGAATCAATGGCAGCAAATAGGCTGTCAGTGCTCCGCGCACCAGAGCGCGTTCATCGATACCGATGGCCACCGACGCGCCCACTTGCCAGACCCGATCACGTTGCGCGAGGGTGTTGAAATAGGCTTTGATTACCGTCATGTCCTTCAGGGCAGACTCTGCGAGCAGAGACTGGCCACAACCCTGTTTGGCCGAACATTGTGCGCAGGCACTCTGCTTGTGTGTTTCAACCCACAAGCCATCTTCGTCCACCGCCAGCACCCGACCCGTTTCAGTCAGCATCTCAGTTCATTACTCCCTGAGCCTCTGCTACCTTGCGGATGGAGAGCGACACCTTCTGAGCCGCGGGCAATGGAATCTCGCCGACCACTGACACAAACAGGGTTTCGTCGTCTCCCGGCAAGGCGCTAATCAGCGCCATCACGGCACCGCGGGAAGAGACGCCTTGTTGAATACGCCCTTGCAGGGTCTGGGCATCGTCCGCACTCGGGCGCACGAAGACAGAGAACCAGGATACGCCATCGGTATAGGTCTCCATATGACCGTCCTCTTCCGAGTAGCTGTAACCGGTCAAGATGAATCCGGGCGGTAACCAAGCGGGCTTCCAGGGGCTGTGCCCGTCCGGGCTATACGTAGCGCCGACGCAGCGATGTGGCGCAACAGCAATCTGTGCCTCCTCATCGACTGCAGCAGGCGGTTCGGCTACCCCCACATCGAGGCTTACAAACTGCATGCGCTCCAATGCAATTTTCTTACGTGCATCGTAAATAACGTAACGCATCAGAAGCTGAGATTCCGCGTCGATGGCGAGCGTGATCCCAAATCGATATTCGTCCTGAGGAATAAGTTGCAGCAGCCAGACATAGCGCCCAGCGATGCGATCCTGCCCAAGCAAGGTCGCCCGATAATAACGATCGAGTCCAAAGTACTGACCGTCGCTCGAGGTCAGACGTGAGCCACCGAGTAAATGGCCGCCGATCGTGCCGCAGGCGGCAATACCACTGCGGACAAACTCCTGCTCCGGCCCCGTCAAGCGATAGAGGCGCTCGCTTTCTTGACCCTCTTCAACAGAGTGAACGATGTGAAAGGTTTCGAGTTTGCTGCCGTGCTCGTAGGTAAACTCACCGGAATAGGTTTTCTCGCGCAGCGCGGTGCTCATCAATGACAACAGCACTTCAGGGCGCGGCAACGCGGCGTCATCTGACGACTCTGCTGCGAACAGGAAGGAGGGGTAAATCAGGGCCAAACAAGCTAGGAAACGCAAACTGCACCTCAAGGCAATTAGTGGTCGGCCCTATTATAACCCGCTAAATGCGTTGAACGGCTATTCGCCCTCGGTCTGAACGGAGCCGACTCGAGTGAAAGGAATAACACTGAGACCACCATTCGCAGAGGAGGTTTCAGCATGCTTAAGCATCAGACGGTTCAACTGCGCCTGCAACTCAGGGCTCAACACCACTTCCTGGCGTGCAGGGGCCGCACCGGTCGCCCGGGGCATCATGGTATTTGCGGCTGCATTTTCACTGCCTGGCACAGTGCTGACAGTGCGTGCCGTAAGAGGAGGCAATTCAAAGCCGGAAGGCACGACCGCCATCGACTCGTGACGAGCATCGCTGGCCGCCACGGCAGGCGCCGGTGCAGAAGTGCCGGTAGGATTCCATTGAGTCGCGCCAATGAGAAACGCAAATGTCACACATGCGGCAATGGCCGCTTTGCCAGAGTAGCGTGCCCAAGACCGGCCTGCAGGTGCAGCCACTTTAGGTTGGGGTTCGTCGGCGATGGCCTGCTGAATCCCACTGAGGAAATCAGGGGCCGGCTGAACAGAGGGTTCCTTGCGCATGGCCTGGCTGACACGCTGATATCGTGCCCATGTCTCGAGCACGGCCTCATCACTCTCTGCCGCCTTGAGTACCCGGCGCAGATCCAGCTCACTGTGCTCGTTATCGAGCAGTGCGGAGAGTGATTCATTTACAGCGTTGTTGTTGCCTGACATAGAAGGAAAACCTGTAAAGTAATGTGCTTACGGTGACGCAGCCGCGGCTTAGCATCCACGAACTGCGCGCCAAAGGCAAGTGCTTACCTGCCATTCGCCTAGTGAGACTAGGGGGAGGAACAAAAGTTCCAAAAATTTTCACATTTCATTCACAAAGCCACTGATGTGCTTCTCAATGGCTTCTCGCGCCCGGAATATGCGGGAGCGTACAGTACCAACGGGGCAGTCCATCACCTCTGCGATCTCTTCATACGCCAAACCGTCGAGCTCCCTGAGCGTCACTGCGGTACGCAGTTCATCCGGCAGCCCTTGAATGGCTTCGAATACGGCGGACTCGAGCTGGTCACGCGACAGCTGCTCCTCAGGCGAGGAGATATCGCGCAGCGCATCGGCCCCCGCAAAGGCTTCCGCATCACCGACGTCCACATCACTGGAAGGCGGCCTGCGCCCTCGGGACACAAGATAATTCTTCGCCGTATTGATCGCGATCCGGTAGATCCAGGTATAGAACGCACTGTCTCCACGAAAGTTGCCAATGGCCCGGTACGCCTTAATAAAGGCTTCCTGAGCCACATCGTGCGCTTCCGCGTGATCCGAGACATAGCGACCGATAATCGAGAGCACTTTGTGTTGGTACTTGATGACCAATAGATCGAAGGCGCGCTTGTTACCTTGCTGGACTTTTTCGACCAGCTGCTTGTCTGATTCTTCTACAGCTTGCGCTGCCATTTATGACTCCTAAGCGCCCCAAAAGCCACGCATTTTGCCATTGAGCGCAGCCGAAAGGAAATGCACGCAGTCTCAATGCTGCGTTACCCCTGCTGCTATGACACTTTTTGGCACTCAAAGTTCCCTGAGTCTGTTTTTACGTCCTGAGGTGAGCTCGGCGGATTTGGATGTATAATCCCGGGTTCGTTTACAGAAAGTTGAGCATATTGTGAGTCACGACTTTGATGTTCTGGTCATCGGCAGCGGTGCTGCCGGCCTGTCATTGGCTTTAAGCCTGCCTTCCAACGTGCGCGTCGCGGTGGTCTGCAAAGGCGAGTTAAAGGAAGGGTCCACGTGGTACGCCCAAGGTGGCATCGCTGCCGTGCTGGACAATACCGACAGCATCGAGTCACACGTTGAAGACACGTTAAAAGCGGGCGCAGGCTTGTGCCATCGGGACGCCGTTGAGTTCACAGTGAAAAACAGCGCGGAAGCCATCCGCTGGCTGATTCAGCTCGGCGTGGACTTTACCCGCGACCAAAATGCGCAGGACTACCATCTCACCCGCGAGGGTGGTCACAGTCATCGCCGCATCATTCACAGCGCCGATGCGACCGGCAAGGCCGTACACCGCTCACTGACCGATGCGGCGCTCGCGGCACAAAACCTGCACCTGTTCACCCACCACCTCGCCGTCGACCTCATCCGAGAAGCCAGCCCAGGCTGGAAAAGCTATCGTTGCACCGGTGCCTATGTCTTTGACCGCAAAAAGGACAAAACCGAGCTGTTCAAAGCGAAAGTCGTGGTCCTCGCCACGGGTGGCGCGAGCAAGGTGTATTTGTACACGAGCAATCCGGACGGCGCCTCGGGCGATGGCATTGCAATGGCTTGGCGCGCGGGCTGCCGCGTCGCCAATATGGAGTTCAATCAGTTTCACCCCACGTGCTTGTATCACCCAAAAGCAAAATCCTTTCTGATCACAGAAGCCTTGCGCGGCGAGGGTGCTCACCTGAAACTGCCGGACGGTACCCGCTTTATGTCCAACTTCCACGAGTTGGGTGAGCTCGCCCCCCGCGATGTGGTGGCAAGAGCCATAGACCATGAGATGAAACGCCTTGGCAGCGACTGTGTTTACCTCGACATCTCGCACAAACCAAGAGACTTTATCGAACAACATTTTCCCACGGTGATGAAGCGCTGCGCCCAATTTGGGATCGATATTGCGTCTGAAGCCATTCCTGTCGTGCCCGCGGCACACTACACCTGCGGCGGCGTCGTGGTGAACCATCAGGGACAAACCGACCTCGCGGGACTATACGCCATTGGCGAGACCTCATTTACCGGCCTGCACGGCGCAAACCGCATGGCCAGCAACTCCCTGCTCGAATGCATCGTCTACGCGCACTCTGCGGCCAAGGCCATTGAGGCCCAGCTACCCACGCTCCCCGAGTCGAGCGCGGGCGCGGAGTGGGATGAATCACGCGTAACCAATTCTGACGAAGATGTCGTGATCTCTCACAACTGGGAAGAATTACGCAGCTTTATGTGGGACTACGTGGGCATTGTTCGCACGCGCAAACGTCTGGAACGCGCGACGCACCGAATCAAACTGCTGCAAAAAGAAATTCAGGAATACTACGCGAACTACAAGATCAGCAACGATTACATCGAATTGCGCAACCTCGCCATGGTCGCCGAACTGATTATTCGGTCAGCGATGAAACGTCGCGAAAGTCGCGGCTTGCATTACTCGCTCGATTACCCCGAAACCTCGCCCATTGCGCGCGACACCGTGCTGGTACCGGAAAACTATGCCGCACAAGATGTCATTATCTCGGTAACTGAGTAATTACCCAGCGGCGCAGTCGAGCTTGATCCTGCGCCGTCAGCTCAGCGCGGCCTAAGTACAGATGCCCGCTTCTCGCCCACCATGGCTGGTCTCGCACATCGTCACCAGACACCCGGAAACGCAGAGACACGGCATCGGCCAAAAAGAGTACTTGCCCCACCAAAATCACATCCTGGCGTTGCCCCTTAGTGTTTCGCATGTACCAGCTCTGCCGGACGGCATCAAAACCCAATCCACACCATTGCCGAAGACGACAATAACGAAAGGCCTGCAACGCGAAAAAGCCGGTACTCAATATCAGTATGAGTGCCCGCCACGGGCCTGAAGCCACGCAAAGGCCTGCAAGACACAGCAAACCCGCGGGGCTCTGCTGATAGCCAAACGCAAAGAGATGAAAATGAAGAGGAATGAGGGGCAGCTCCACGAGCGGCTTTACCCGCTCGCGGCGCCTGAGGCCTTTATTGAGATCCGTCTTCCGGCTGCAGGCCTGTGTGGCGCAATACCAGCTCCACAGTTTCGCGATGTTCGGCATCTTCTGGCACTCCCTTGCGCAGAAACCAATTGAATAAATCCTGATCCTCGCATTCCAGCAAGGCATCAAAGCGAGCCTGATCCTCAGACGGCAGGCCGGCATACACATTCTCGACAAAGGGCAACAAAACCAGATCCAGCTCCAACATGCCGCGACGGCTTGCCCAGCGCAATCGATGTAAATCCATAGCGTTACAGAGACCTCAATAAACAGTCCCTCAGTATACCGTCAGGACGGCAAACGAGGAAACGCTAGGGCCGCACTCGCCATTGGTGTACAGTCACGCCTTTGCATTTTCACAGGAGAACGACATCCGATGAGCACCCGCGCATGCGAAGCTTTGGCATCGTTTGAATCCTATATTCTCAAAGGCCCCGATGCCGCGCGCTTTCTACAGGGGCAATGCACCGCCGACCTGGAATCCCTGCCAACCGGCGCCACGCGCTTTGCGGCACACTGCAACCCCAAAGGCCGCGTCATCAGTCTGTTCCTGGTCGCACGGCTGGCCGACGACCAGTTCGCACTGCGATTCCCAAAAGACATCGCCGACACAGCCGTAGCCGCATTGCAGAAATACCTGGTCTTTTCGAAGGCCACACTCAGTGCATTGAACGCTCAAGGCTTTATGTGCTTTGAGCCCTCGCTACCACAAACCGCCACCCCACCGCTGTTCGTCCACCACTACGGGCCTGCGCTGCACGAGTTCTGGCTTCCTGCCGAAGCAGCCAACCCGCCAAGTGCAGACCGTGGCAAGCTGTGGCACCTAGCCTTGATCGAACGCGGCATCGTGACATTACAGTCTCAGTGGATCGAAAAGTGGCTACCGCAAGAACTGAATCTCGACCAATACGGCGCCGTAAGCTTTAAAAAAGGCTGCTACACAGGGCAGGAAGTGATCGCCCGCCTCCATTACAAAGGCAAGCTCAAGAAACACCTTCGCTTCGGATACGTCGATGGCCCCGCAAGCATCGCACAGAGTCTGTGGGATGAAGACAGCGGCAAACGCTGCGGCGAGATCATCGACGCGGTACCTGTTCCCGACACAGATCGCAGTGCGCTGTTAGCCCTCGCGGACGATGACGCCGTCGAGCAAAATCGCTGTGTGACCGACGTCGAAAGCCGCATAAAAATCGAGTGGCAAGCCCTCTCATATGCTATACCTTAAAAAGTAACCACACGGGCGGAGACGGGGGAATCACAGTGCTCACGCCCAATTCTGAAACAGCATCTCAGCATTGATGTAGCAAGGGTCTTAAGCCATGAATCCGCTGGCGGAAAAAATCGCGCACGAAATAATCAAACTGATCGATCAGGACAAACTCGTTCTACCCACCATGCCTGAAATGGCATTGAAAGTACGGGAAGCCTCCGAAGACCCCGACGCGGGTATTATGGATTTGGCCAAGGTCATCGCCAATGATGCCGCCCTGACTGCGCGTATTATTAAAGTCGCCAACAGCCCGCTCTTTCGTGCACCCAGAGAAATTGAAGATTTGAACATGGCGCTGTCACGCCTCGGCATGGAGTCCACCGCCAACCTCGCCACCGGGCTGGCCATGGAGCAAATGTTTCAGGCCACATCCGACATCATTGATCGCCGCATGCGAGACGTCTGGCAGTCGTCGAGTGAAATCGCCGGGATTTGTCACGTTCTGTGCAAACATTACACAAAGTTGCGCCCCGACCAAGCGGCTCTGGCCGGTCTGGTTTTTCAGATCGGCATCCTACCGATCCTGAGTTACGCTGAGGAGCACCCCTCGCTGCTTCGCGACAGCATCACACTCGACATGGTGATCAATACGATTCACCCCATTATTGGCGTAAAAATTCTGAATGCTTGGGAGTTTCCTCTGGAGCTTCGCGACGTTCCGATGGAGTATCAAAACTTCGCCGCCGAAAAACCGGCCGCGGATTATGCCGACCTCGTCACCGTTGCGATGCTTCAAGTGCTGGCAGGCAGCGATCGCGTCTCCGATCTGGACTACGCCACCGTCACCGCGTTCGGCCGCCTCGGGCTCGATTCGGATATTGAATCCGCCGAAGCGGAAGACCTGGATGAAGAAATGGCGGCAGCGATGCAGCTGTTCAGCTAGCACCTTGGTCGAGGCGGGATCGACATCCCGCCTAACCCCTATCTTGATCTACTACGCAATGCTCAACCGCGATATTTACTCTGGCAGGCGCCAGTCGATAGTCGGCAAGCCACGAGCATGCAGATAGGCATTGGTTTTCTCGAAATGGCCGCAACCAAAGAAACCGCGATGCGCGGACAGCGGCGATGGGTGAGGCGCACGCAAAACACAGTGCCGTTGCGTGTCGATCATATGCCCTTTTTTCTGGGCATAGCTGCCCCACAATAAAAAGACCAGCCCCTCCCGCTCTCGATTTAGTGCCTCGATCACCCGGTCGGTAAACGTCTCCCAGCCCTTGCCTTGATGTGAACCGGCCTTCGTGGCTTCGACGGTCAGTGTCGCATTCAATAGCAGCACGCCCTGCTCCGCCCAAGATTCCAGACAGCCGTGATCAGGCTGCGTAATTTGCAGGCTTTGCGCCAGCTCTTTGAACATATTCCGCAGCGAAGGGGGCGGCGCAATGCCTCGAGGCACAGAGAAACTGAGCCCGTGGGCCTGCCCTGGGCCGTGATAGGGGTCCTGCCCCAGAATCACGACCTTTACCGCATCAAAAGGCGTGCTATCGAGCGCGTTGAAGATCAACGGCCCCGGAGGATAAATCGATTTTCCGGCTTTTTTTTCCTGCAGCAGAAAATGTTTGAGCGCCTTCATATAAGGCTGCTCAAACTCCTCCCCCAATACCGACATCCAACTGGGATGCAGCTTGATCTCGGTCGCCACGGTGCTTACTCCGGACGCATGGCCGGGAACAGCAGCACGTCTCGAATCGACGGAGAGTCGGTCATCAACATCACCAGCCTATCGATGCCAATGCCCTGTCCGGCTGTGGGTGGCATGCCGTATTCAAGCGCGCGCACATAGTCCGCATCGAAATGCATCGCTTCGTCATCACCCGCTTCTTTTTCCGCCACCTGGGCGCGGAAGCGTTCGGCCTGATCTTCAGCGTCATTCAATTCCGAAAAGCCGTTCGCAATTTCGCGTCCGCCGACAAAAAATTCAAATCGATCTGTCACAAACGGATTGCTGTCACTGCGGCGTGCCAGCGGCGACACCTCCGTCGGGTATTCGGTAATGAACGTCGGCTGTTCCAAACGATGCTCGACGGTCTTCTCAAAAATCTCGATCTGCAATTTGCCGAGTCCCCAGCTGTCTTTCAACGGGATACGCAACGCTTTTGCCGTCTCGCGCGCCGCCTCGATGGTGGAAATCGATTCGGCAGAGAGCTCAGGGTTAAAGTGCAAGATTGAATCGAACACACTCAGACGCAAAAAAGGCTTGGAGAAGTCATATTGCACTTCCTCGGCCTCTCCGTCCTCAGACACACTTTTGGTAGAAGTCACCACGGCAGAACCCAGCACGGTTTCCGCCATTTTACGCAGCATGTCCTCGGTTAAATCCATCAGGTCATGGTAATCCGCATAAGCCTGATAAAATTCAAGCATCGTAAATTCCGGGTTGTGACGCGTCGACAAGCCCTCGTTACGGAAATTACGGTTAATTTCGTACACGCGCTCAAACCCTCCCACGACGAGCCGCTTGAGGTACAACTCAGGCGCGATGCGCAGGTACATATCGATATCCAACGCGTTGTGGTGCGTGATAAAAGGACGCGCACTGGCACCACCGGGTATGGCCTGTAACATCGGCGTTTCCACTTCGAGGAAGTCGCGACCATTCAGATAATTGCGAATAAACTGCACGATACGTGAACGCAGCACAAAGGTGGAACGCACCTCGGGATTCGCAATCAAGTCGACATAGCGCTGACGATACCGCAACTCCTGGTCGGCAAGACCGTGATGCTTGTCGGGCAAGGGGCGCAGCGCCTTGGTCAATAATACGTACTCGTCGAGGCTCACATACAGATCCCCTTTTCCCGACTTATGCAGTTCGCCTTTCACTCCGACGATATCGCCGAGATCAAGGGATTTGGCAAAGGGGCGCGCGTCTTTCGTTACATACAACTGAATCCGCCCACTGCCATCCTGAATTTCGAGAAAGGCACCACGGTTTCGGATAATTCGGCCTGCGACGCTGACGGTGAGCTTTTTCTCCGCCAACGCGTCTTTTTCTTCGTCACCAAACTCGGCCTGCAAGTCAGCCGCCTGGTGCTCGGGTTTGAATTGATTTGGGAATGCCGACTTGCCTTCGGCCTGGCTTTCTTCCCGCAAACGCGCCAATTTCTCGCGACGCTCTGCAATCAATTTGTTTTCATCATTTAACGGAGTGTCGTCAGTCATATCTCTCTACTCATTGCAGTGCGGAATCAGAGGCCGGCTTTCAAGCTGGCTTCAATGAAATCATCCAGTTTTCCGTCAAGAACGGCCTGGCAATTACTGGTCTGGACGTTCGTGCGTAAATCTTTGATGCGTTGATCATCCAACACATAAGAACGGATCTGGCTGCCCCAACCGATGTCCGCCTTGGTCTCTTCGAGCGCCTGCTTCTCGGCATTGCGCTTGAGCATTTCCTGCTCGTACATTTTTGCACGCAGCATTTTCCACGCCCGATCTCGGTTTGCGTGTTGCGATCGCTCACTCTGACATTGCACGACAATATTGGAGGGCACGTGTGTCAAACGCACCGCGGAGTCCGTCTTGTTGACGTGCTGACCGCCCGCACCACTTGCGCGGTAAGTATCCTCGCGCACATCGGCTTTGTTGATTTCGATTTCGATATTGTCGTCCACTTCTGGAGAGACGAACACGGAGGAAAACGAGGTGTGTCGACGGTTGCCCGAGTCAAACGGCGATTTACGTACCAAGCGATGCACGCCGGTCTCTGTTCGCAGCCAACCGAAGGCGTATTCACCCTCGAAACGCACGGTGGCGCTTTTTATGCCGGCGACCTCACCTGCGGAGACTTCCTCCAGCGTCGTCTTAAAACCTTTGTCTTCGCCCCAGCGCAGGTACATGCGCAACAGCATTTCCGCCCAATCCTGCGCCTCTGTTCCACCCGATCCGGCCTGGATATCCAGATAGGCATTGCTCGGGTCCATTTCACCACTGAACATGCGGCGAAACTCCAGCTTGGCGAGCTCAGCATCCAAGCCATCCACCTCGGATACCACATCCGCAAGGCTGTCTTCATCGTTCTCCTCAACGGCCATATCGAGCAAATCGCGACAATCCGCAACGCCCTGGTCCAGCGTATCAATGGTGGCCACCACCGCTTCTAAAGAGGATCGCTCTCGACCGAGCGCCTGTGCGCGCTCCTGATCATTCCACACGTCAGGTTCGGCGAGTTCCAGCTCGACTTCGGCGAGACGCTCTTTCTTCAGAGCGTAGTCAAAGATACCCCCTAAGCGTATCAGTACGCTCGCTGAGGTCATTGAGGCGGGTGAGGATGGGATTGATTTCCATGAACGACAACTTCGCTGTGATGATAAAAACGGCGCATTTTACATGAGGCGCGGCGCCAACTCTAGGGAGGCGCCGATTCCCGCCTGCTGACACGATCCTGCGCCACTGCGGGACTCTCCGCGCCATTATTTTGTGCAGGCGCTGTACAGCCCCGCGCGGCAATTCTAGACTTCAATCAGAGCCTGTGAACACGGATTCGCCTGATCCATTTTTACAGACGAAAAAGGCTCAAAGGACAGCGGAGGATGGACTCATGAAAACCGCAGCCACAATTTTGTCTATCGACGACAACCCCACCAACCAGAAGTTGATGGCAAAAACTTTTGCGCCACGCTTTCGGGTTGAATGCGCAATGTCGGGCCAGGAAGGCATTGACCGCCTACCCAGTGTTCGCCCCAACCTCATCCTGCTCGACGTCGATATGCCCGGCCTGAACGGGCTGGATACCTGTCGAAAAATACGCGCACTACCGGCCTTCAATTCCATCCCGATCATCATGGTTTCCTGTTTGAGCGACCCTGAAGATCAAATCGCGGGGTATCACGCGGGCGCCGATGATTACCTGCACAAGCCGGTGGATATCAATGTGCTACTCGCCAAGGTTGAAATGGCCATATCCCACAGCCGCACTCACCTGCAAGACGCCTTGAGTCAGCAGCAGCTGGACCGAGCTCGGAAAGCCGCCATGGAAGCCATGGTCAAGATCATCAAAAGTCGCAGCCAGGACGATGTCGTGCGATTTTTTCGCCGCGCACTGAACGTCCTGGGCTTACCGTGGCTATTGCGACTGGACGCCTATCCCAGCGTACTCTCTGGAAATATCGAACGACCCTCGGCGATCGAAGAAGTACTTTTGAGCGCTCCGGAACAAAACGGCTACGAGGGCAACCACTCCCGTCTGCTGATTACGTGCCCGCACTTGCGCCTATTGTTGCGAGACGTGAGCCAGGTCACGCCGCCACTCAGGCAGGAACTGCAACACTTGGCACAGCAACTCAGTGATGCGGCCAGCGAACGCATCAGCCAACTTCAAGAAGCAAAAACCCATTACAAAACAGCAACTTAAAAAACATACTTGACAATAAACATAACAAACCTAAACTAACTCCTTGAAAGCTGGAGAACATCATAGGTTTAGCGATGGAATTTCTGGACGCAAGTCACGAAGAGTGGATTGAAATGTGGGGCGAGCTCGCGGATGACCCAATGAACCGCGGCGATGCTCAGTGCCCGTGCATGGGAGCGACGTGGGAATATATGGGCTCAACCGGAGACCATCACCATTTTCGTCACCAAAAACACCCCGCCAGCGGCAAAACGGAGTACGTATATATCGAACGCCGTCGCAAAGCGCTGGGCTGGATCTGATTTAAACTCAGGGCGCCTGCGCGTCCGCTCGGCAAGGTTCCAGATAGCTCACAATCAATTGAGGCGACACGCGACCGCGCCACTCATTAATATCCAATTGATACGCCGCCCGAATGTACTGCACGTTCTGATCCGGCCAGAGCGCCAGGTCTACGTTGAACGCAATCGCATCAATCATGACCTGACTGAATTCACCCGGACTCAACAACATTTTCAAGTGCTTCTCGCCCACCAGTCGCTGCTCCAACACACGAAACACACCGTCAAACACCGGCTCCGGGAAGGCCTGCCCCCAGGGTCCTGCATCGCGAATCGCCGCCGCCAGCGATACAGTGAACTGGTCCGGTAAGAGGGCCCCATCACTGTAAATGACAGGCTGACGCATTTCTTCGGTCATATGCGCGGCGACCACGTCATCAAAAGCCTGCGCAAACCGCTCAAATTCAGTTCGATCAATCGACAAGCCTGCCGCCATCGCATGCCCACCAAACTTGACCAGCAGCCCAGGGTGTCGTGTCGCTACCTCGTCGAGCATATCCCGCAGGTGTATCCCGGGAATACTGCGCCCGGAGCCTTTAATTTCCGTATCTGAGGCCTCTGCGAAAGCGATGACCGGACGATGCAGTCGATCTTTAATACGCGACGCCACGATGCCAACCACCCCCTGGTGCCAATCCGCCTGATATAGGCAAACCCCGCTGCGCCCCGCGGCTGCGGACGTATCCATGCGCTCAAGCTCGCGCACAGCATCAGCCTGCATCGAATGCTCAATGGCACGGCGCTCTCGGTTCAAGCCATCCAACTCCTGCGCAAGAAGCTGTGCCTCGCCTGCGTCGTCGCACAGCAGACAGCGAATGCCGATACTCATGTCGTCGAGCCGACCTGCCGCGTTCAACCTCGGTCCGATCGCGAAGCCAAAATCCGCCGCACCCAGCTTCTCAGGGCTGCGCCCTGCCACGGTCAATATCGCGAGAATGCCAGGACAGCACAGGCCCGCACGGATACGCTGAATTCCCTGTGCGACCAGAATTCGGTTGTTGTGGTCCAGCGGCACCACATCGGCCACCGTACCCAGCGCCACCAGGTCGAGGAACTCCGCGAGATTGGGCACTTCGCGCTGTTGCGCCTCAAACCAACCCTCTTCTCGAAGTCGGCTGCGCAGCGCGAGCATGACGTAGAAAATCACACCCACCCCAGCCAAATGCTTGCTCGGAAAGGCACAGCCCGGCACATTCGGGTTCACTATCGCATCGGCCTCGGGCAGCTCAGCTCCGGGTAAATGATGGTCCGTCACCAGCACTTTGATCCCCGCTGCGTGCGCCGCACGCACGCCCTCATGGCTCGAAATGCCATTGTCGACGGTGACGATCAAATTAGGTTTATGCGTTGCTGCGAGTGCAACAATCTCGGGGGTCAGGCCGTAGCCAAATTCAAAACGGTTCGGCACAAGGTAGGACACCTTGGCGGCGCCCATGGCATTCAAGCAGCGATACAACAGCGCCGTACTGGTGGCCCCATCGGCATCAAAGTCACCGACGATACAAATGTGCTGGCGCGAAGAAAGCGCCTCGCTAAGCAAGGCGACAGCGCGATCTATGCCCCCGAGCTGCTCCGGGCGGGCGAGGGCCTGTAAGGAATAGTTACGCCCACTGACCGCGTCCTCGCCTCGGGCACGAAACAGCGCCGCAACCAGTGTGTCGTGATTCAGGCGCTGCTCACGCGTTAACTCGGAGAGTGCCTCACTACGCCGCTCAATTCGCTTCGCAATCACAGCGTCGACACGCTCAGCACACGCCGTTTATGCGCGGATATTATCTGCGATAAATTGATGCACCGCGGCCGCGTCATTGGCCAGCACGCTGTACTTTTCTTCGCGGTCGAACAGGTCCGCCATATGATGCGGCAAAACGGGGTCCTTGCTCTGGCCCGCCTTACGCACGGCTTCCGGGAACTTCGCGGGGTGCGCCGTCGCAAGGCACACCATGGGCACATCAGCCGAGCGTCGCGTTGCACGTGCCGCCGCCACACCAATCGCTGTGTGCGGATCAAGCAGGTATTCACAGCGCTCAAAAACGTCGCGAATAACGTCAATCACGCCCTCGTCATCCAAGCGATAGCTGGAGAACAGCGTGCGTGCGCGCTCAAGTGCGGACGCATCTAATGTCATCGCGCCACTTTTGAAGTCGTCCATCAAGCCGCGAATTTTATCGCCGTCGCGATCGTACAGATCGAACAACATCCGTTCGAAGTTACTCGACACCATAATGTCCATGCTTGGCGACAGCGTATGCTGCAGCGCCTTGCGACTGTGGTCATTGTCACTGAGACAACGGTGCAGGATGTCATTGCTATTGGTCGCGATCACGAGCTGCTCCACTGGCAGGCCCATGCGCTTGGCAATATAGCCGGCAAAAATGTCACCGAAGTTTCCAGTAGGAACAGAGAAGCTCACAGGTCGATGCGGTGCCCCAAGGCTCAACGCGGCATAGAAGTAATAAACGATCTGAGCCATGATGCGCGCCCAGTTGATCGAGTTGACCGCCACAAGCTGCCGGCCCTCAGGCAGGAAACTCTGATCGGCAAAACTCTGTTTAACAAGAGTCTGGCAATCATCAAAATTCCCTTCTAGGGCGATGTTATGCACATTATTTTCAATGACCGTGGTCATCTGGCGACGCTGCACTTCCGACACGCGCTGGTGCGGGTGCAAAATGAAAATATCGACGTTATCGCAATGGCGACAACCTTCGATCGCAGCCGAACCGGTGTCACCAGAGGTGGCCCCCATGATCACCACTTTCTGGTTGCGCTTTTTCAGCACATAGTCCAGGAGGTTCCCCAGAAACTGAAGTGCGACGTCTTTAAAGGCCAGCGTAGGCCCCTGGAACAATTCCAGAATCCATTCGTTGTGACCGGTTTGCACCAAAGGCACAATCGCGTCGTGACGGAATCCGCTGTAGGAGCGGGCGATCAAATCTTTAAGGTCATCCTCGGGGATGCTGCCTGCGACGAAGGGGCTCATCACCCGTAACGCCAATTCCTGATAGCTCAAGCCCGCCCAAGAGGCGATCTCTTCTTTGGAAAACTGAGGGATGCTCTGCGGCACATAGAGGCCGCCGTCGCTCGCCAGCCCAGTCAGAACCACATCTTCAAATTCCAGCGCCGGTGACTGACCGCGTGTACTGATATATTTCATCCTGCTACCTCCCCTTACTTGAGGGACTCAACGCGGATACGCACCACGTCGCCATCAACTGTATCCAATGCTTCGATGCTTTCGATTGCGGCATTGATGCGTTTTTCCACGACTCGGTTGGTCAGCATGATCAGCGGAACCGTTTCCTCGTCTTCGTGTGGCTCTTTCTGAATCAACGCCTCGATGCTGATGCCCGCGTCACTGAGTATCTGAGCGATGCGCGACAACGCGCCCGGCTTGTCTTCCACTGAAACACGTAAATAATAAGCCGTCTCAGCTTCCGTAATAGGCAAAATGGTTTCATCCTGCAGCGCACGCTCACTGAAGCCCAGGCTCGGCACCATCGCCAAACTGCTCGCTTTTCCTGCGAGGTTGCGCGCCACACGCACAATATCAGACACCACTGCGGATGCGGTCGGCTCAGCACCGGCGCCCGCGCCGTAGAACAGTGTGGGCCCTACCGCGTTGCCTTTCACCAGTACCGCATTCATCACACCGTCCACATTCGCAATAAGGCGTGATTCGGGGATCAGCGTCGGATGCACACGCAGCTCGATACCTTTTCCTTCGATGTGGCGAGCCACACCAAGGTGCTTGATGCGGTAGCCAAGCTGGTTGGCGTACTCCACATCCACGGGTTTGATGCGGCTGATACCTTCGCAGAACACTTTGTCATACTGAAGCGGCATCCCGAACGCCAAGGATGCCAAAATCACCAGCTTGTGCGCCGCATCGATCCCTTCAACATCGAAGGTCGGGTCGGCTTCGGCATAGCCCAGCGCTTGCGCCTCGGCGAGCACATCATCAAACTCGCGCTTCTTATCGCGCATTTCGGTCAGAATGAAGTTCCCAGTGCCGTTGATGATGCCTGCCAACCACTCGATTTTATTCGCTGAAAGCCCTTCTCGCAGCGCCGAAATGATCGGGATGCCCCCGGCCACAGCCGCCTCGTACGACAGCGTCACATCGTGTTCTGCCGCAAGTGAAAACAGCTCGTTACCGAACTCGGCAATCAGCGCCTTGTTCGCCGTGACCACGTGCTTACCCTGACGTAAAGCCGCCTCGACCAACTCTTTGGCCACGGTAGTGCCGCCGATCAGCTCGACGACAATATGCACTTCGGGGTCAGCAGGCACAGCGAAGATGTCACGGCTGACTTTGACGTCACCGGTATCGCAATTTGGATTGTCACGTCGCGCACCAATATGAGAAATCACGATGTCGCACTGCGCCCGGGCGTTGATTTGATCGAGATTACGGCGGATCACATTAAAGGTGCCGCTGCCCACCGTACCCAGGCCGCAGATACCTATATTTACGCGTTTCAAAGAAGATTCCTCAAAGTGACAAATGCCCGGACACAACGCAGAGGTTGGGCGCTCACAACGAACGCCACCCGGGCTGAATATAAAAGGGGGCAACCTTACTGAGACGGCCCGTTGCTGTCAATCCGAGAGGCTCGGATCACAGGCCTGGCGCCCATCAGGCGCCGATATCGAGCATTTTGACCAGTTCGTCAGCCGGCTTGTATCCGGGAATCAGCGTGCCATTGCTCAACAGGATCGCAGGTGTGCCATTGACACCCAGCTTCTGGCCCAATGCATACTGATCACCCACTGGGTGGGTCGCACAGGTGTTGCGTGGAATCGTGCCGCCGTTCTTCAGCGTTGTCATAGAGGCCTGTGGGTCGTCTGAGCACCAGGCTGAGGCCATTCTGCGGTAGACATCCGAGCCGATTCCCGCGCGGGGGAAAGCGAGGTAGTTCACCGTGACGCCTAGCTCGTTCAGGCGCGGCACTTCCTGATGCAGCATGCGGCAGTATCCACAATCGACGTCAGTAAAGACAAAGATTTGAGCCTTTTCGTCCTTCGCCTTGAACTGGATCAACTGGTCCCCGTTCAAGCCGGCCAGCGCCTCGGCACGCTCACCAGCGCGACGCTGCTCTGTCAAATTCAAAACACCCTGCGCTTGCACCTGGTACAGCTCTCCGGCGACGAAAAACTCACCACTTTCATGCACGTACACCACACCGCCCTGAGCAATGCTGACTTCATAGAGCCCGGCAGCCGGAGTGGCGATCACGCTATGGAAATTCAAGTCAGGTCTGGCGGCCTGAAGCTTGGCTAAGATGGTGGCTTCTACGCCCGCCGTGTCCGCGCTGCTTGCGGCGTCCTTTTTTTCCGCACACGCTGGCATCATGGCTAACACGAGCGCAACGGGAAGGCATTTTTTCAGTACTGTCGTCAATCGCATGGTCTTCACTTTCTCTGAGTTAATCGCATACCGCAGGGCCCTTAGCCTCGCGGATGATGTCGCGCGTGGAGCTGTTTTAATCGCTCCTGCGCCACATGCGTGTAAATTTGAGTGGTCGATACACTACTATGTCCCAGCAACATTTGCACGGCGCGCAGATCAGCTCCGTGATTCAGTAGATGAGTGGCAAAAGCATGTCGCAGAGTATGGGGCGATAATGGCGCCCGAATCCCGGCTTGCTCTGCCCAATGGCGTATACGATACCAAAAGGTCTGGCGCGTCATCTGCTGCCCTCGACGGCTCGGGAACACCACATCGCTCGGCTGAGCCCCCAAAAGAAGACTGCGCCCAGAGCGAAGAAACGCCGTCAATTGATGCTCCGCCTCCTCGCCCATCGGCACCAGGCGTTCTTTCCGCCCCTTGCCTTCGACACGGACCACGCCCTGACGCAGGTTGACCTGGTCAATCCGCAAGCCTACAAGCTCGCTAACCCTTAAACCACAAGCATAGAGCAGTTCCAGCATCGCCGCATCTCGCTGGGCGAGAGGGTCCTCGGCATGAGCCAGAGGCGCGCTCAACAGCGCTTCCACATCGGTTTCAGACAGGGTCTTGGGCAATCGCCGGCCAAGCTTCGGGTTGTCCACCAAAGCCGCGGGCGAATCGAGCAGCCGCCCCTTCCCAACTTGAAAGAGATAAAAACTACGAATACAACTGAGCTGGCGAGCGGCACTGGCCGCACTGAGTTTTCGGGCTTGATAAAGATGAGCAAGAAAAGCCTGAATATCCGCCGTACTCGCGTCCAGAAACGATGAAGTCTGTGCTGACAGCCACGATGCCAGCGACGTCAAATCACGCCGATACGCCGCAAGCGTGTTGTCGCTGAGCCCCTTTTCCGTCCAAAGATGGTCGAGGTACTCATCAATATGCCCTTGGTCTACAGGGCTGACGCCATTTGAGGCGCGGTCTGCGCACATAGTCCTGCCGAAGTCCGATTAGAGCTCAACAGAATAAACGAAAAGGCAAAAAAAAACGCTCCAGATGGGAGCGCTTTTTTGACTACCGAGGCACAACTCAGTTGAGTTTTTCCTTGATACGCGCAGCCTTACCAGTGAGTTCACGCATGTAGTAGATTTTCGCCTGACGCACGTCACCACGGCGCTTCACAGTGATGCTGTCGATCTGCTTGCTGTGCGTCTGGAAAGTACGCTCAACGCCCACACCGTGAGAAATCTTGCGAACCGTGAACGCAGAATTCAGACCACGGTTACGCTTAGACAGAACAAAGCCTTCAAAAGCCTGCAAACGCTCGCGCTCGCCTTCTTTTACTTTAACCTGTACAACAACAGTATCACCTGTGCTGAATTCAGGAAGGTCGTTGTTCAACTGTTCCTTTTCCAGCTCTTGGATAATCAAGTTCTTAGAACTCATGACTCGCTCCTACTTTGGCCTGGCACCGATACCAGCGCCAACAATTAAATTAAATTTCGTCTTTAAACGCCTTGAGCAGAGCATGCTGCTCATCACTCAAGGTTAATGCTTCAATCAGGTCCGGACGTCGCAACCAGGTGCGCCCCAGAGACTGCTTCAGTCGCCATTGGCGAATTTTTTCGTGATCACCCGACAGCAATACCGCCGGTACGGGTTTGTCTAATACCGACTCGGGCCGAGTGTAATGTGGGCAGTCGAGCAGACCCTCTTCGTAGGAATCCTGCACCGCAGACTGCGCATCACCCAGCGCCCCGGGGAGTTTGCGAATCATGGCATCGAGCATCACCATCGCCGGGAGCTCACCGCCACTTAACACATAATCTCCAATGGACCACTCTTCGTCGACGAACGCTTCGATAAAGCGCTCATCTATGCCCTCGTAACGACCACAGATCATTACCAGGCGCGTTCTTTGTTCCAGCTCATCTACGCCGCTGGCTGTCAGCGGTCGCCCCTGGGGGCTCAAGTAGATCACTGAGGCTTCACTACGGCTGCAATCGAGCCAGTCCAGTGCCGCCTGTGTTGCCGCCGCAAGCGGCTCAACACGCATCACCATGCCCGGGCCGCCACCATAAGGGCGATCGTCCACGGTTTGATGCCGATCCGTCGTGAACTGGCGCGGGTTAATCAAGGTTAACTCCAGCAAACCCAGCTCCATCGCTCGACGCGTAATACCGCTCTCGGTCAGTGCCGTGAACATTTCCGGAAACAGTGTCACCACAGCGACCCTGTGCGCCGCGGATGCCGTCACCTCAGTCATCGAGATGCCAATCCACCAGCACGGCACCGGCTTCGAGGTCGACCTCCAGTACAAACTGCCCTGGCACGTAGGGAATCAAACGTTCCCGATCATCGACACTGTCTGCGTCCGCCTCGACCACCAGCACATCGTTCGCGCCGGTTTCCATCAATGCTTTCACGGTACCGAGGCGCGTGCGTTCATCCGCGCTGTCGGCTTGAGTGAATACCGCCAGGCCCATCAACTGGTGCCAGTAGTACTCACCCTCATCCAGTTCGGCAAAGTGCGCGCGCGAAACATGAATGCTCTTTAATTTGTACAGCTCCGCCTGATTGCGATCATCCACGCCCTCAAGCTTCACTATCCAGCCGCCTTTATGGCGCTGGACCCGCTCCAGCTTCAGTTCTTCCCAACCCTCTCGGCCTTTAATAAGCCAGGGTTGGTAGTCGAACAGATTGTCTGCGGGCTCGGTAAAGGACTGCACTTTCAACCAGCCTTTGATGCCAAACACACCGGATATTTTTCCGGCCTGGCTCAACTCGGTTGAGGCAGTACTCACCACAATTAGGCTGCAGTAGCCTCTTTCATCAGCTTCTTAACGCGATCAGAGCACTGTGCGCCTTGAGAAACCCAATATTCAACACGCTCGGCGTCAATGCGAATACGCTCTTCCTGACCACGTGCGATAGGGTTGAAGAAACCCAGGCGCTCAATGTAACGACCGTCGCGTGATTTGCGGCTGTCAGTCACGTTTACGTGGTAAAAAGGGCGCTTCTTAGAGCCGCCACGAGCCAATCTGATGGTAACCATGTAGTAATTCCTGATATCTCTTTAAAGCAGTCTTATTAAAGCCGTCTTCAGTTACGACTTTCCGAGCAGGGCTTTCCGTTCGGAAAGTCTGGCAAAAAGTGTTCAAAAAATAGACCACCCTGCGAAAGGCGGCGTATTTTAAAGGAAAGTTTTCAGCCTGTATAGCCCTTAATCAATCAAAGTGCTATTGCGGAAATCCACCCCCGCCCATAGGAGGCAAGCCACCGCCACCACCGGGGAATGCGCCACCCATGCCGCGCATCATCTTGGCCATGCCACCGCCCTTCATTTTCTTCATCATCTTCGCCATCTGCTTGTGTTGCTTGAGCAGGCGATTCAGATCCTGAATCTGGGTGCCGGAACCGGCCGTGATGCGACGTTTACGCGAACCATTGAGCAGATCTGGATTGCGGCGCTCGTCGGGCGTCATCGAATTGATGATCGCTTCCATCTGTTTGAACTGGGCACCGATATTGGCCTGTTCTGCCATCTGCGCCATGCCGCCCATGCCGGGCAGCTTTTCCAACATGGAGGCCATGCCGCCCATGTTCTGCATCTGCTGAAACTGGTCGCGCAGATCTTCGAGGTCAAATCGCTTGCCCTTCTGTACCTTTTCGACAAGTTTTTCGGCCTTGGCCTTATCAATCTTTTGTTCGGCTTCTTCAATCAGGCTGAGCACGTCGCCCATGCCGAGAATACGCGAGGCGATACGATCCGGGTGGAAGGCTTCGAGCGCTTCGGTCTTCTCACCGGAACCGAGGAATTTGATCGGCTTGCCCGTGATGTGACGCACCGATAGCGCTGCACCACCGCGCGCATCACCATCAATTTTCGTCAGCACCACACCGGTCAACGGCAGGGCCTCGTTGAAGGCTTTGGCCGTGTTCACCGCATCCTGACCGATCATGGCGTCGATGACGAACAGGGTCTCGATGGGGTTCAGCGCCTTGTGCAGGGACTGAATCTCTTCCATCAAGGTGTCATCAATGTGCAGGCGGCCCGCGGTATCGACAAGCAGCACATCCGCGGCGACCTTTTTGGCCTGCGCGAGCGCATCGCGTGCGATGTCGACCGGCTTCTGGTTTTCATTTGACGGGAAGAACTCGACTTCCACTTCCTGAGCGAGGGTCTCGAGCTGCTTGATCGCCGCTGGACGATAGACGTCCGCACTGACAACCATCACCTTTTTCTTTTGTTTCTCTTTGAGGAAGCGCGCCAGTTTCGCCACCGTGGTGGTTTTACCCGCACCTTGCAGACCCGCCATCAAGACAATGGCCGGTGGCTGCTGCGCCAGATCCAAGCCTTCATTGGCCTCACCCATCAGCTGGGTCAGCTCGGCTTCAACGATTTTGAGGAACTGCTGGCCCGGGTTCAGGGCGCGAGAGACTTCCTGCCCCACGGCGCGCTTGCGCACGTGATTGATAAATTCTTTTACGACCGGCAAGGCCACGTCCGCTTCGAGCAGGGCCTTACGCACCTCGCGCAGGGTCTCCTGGACGTTGTCGTGGGAGATTCTCGCCTTGCCACTGACTTTTTTCAGTGCGCGATTCAAGCGATCTGACAGATTATCAAACATAAGCCTTCCGATACGATTCTGAATAGCGGGCACACGGGCACCGCCAGAGGCGCGCCAGTATATAAGCTTGCCATCCTCGAGTGAAGCACCTAACCTACGCTAGCCGGCACTGTTTGCCTGCGCGCCAACCGGAATCGGACTCGCCGTAGACTCAACGGAATTAAAGCAAAAACATGATCGTCCTTATTGCCATCGTCTGCTATGCCCTTGTCTGGGCGACGCTGATCGTAAGCATGCGCCACCGAGAGAAGCCCGGTTTGGCCACCCTGATCGCCCTGCCTGTAGCGCTGTTGTTGCACTACGTGGCCTGCGCCCAGCTTTTATACAGCCACGATGGCGTAGCCATCGGCCTGTTTCAGATGGCGGCGCTGCTGTTCGCCGTCATGAACACCATTGTCGCGCTGAGTTCATTGCGTGTACCGCTGATGAACCTCTTTGCGATGTTGCTCCCGCTCACGGTGTTGTCCCTTATTCTGGCGAAACTGATCCCCTCTGGCAGCACGCTCGGCGGCCACCTGGGCTGGGGCATGGTCGTCCATATTCTCTTGTCGATTGTTGCGTACAGCCTGCTGACCATTGCCACGCTCCAAGCGATTCTGCTGAACTACCAGAACAGCCAACTGAAATCGCATCACGTGAAATCCGTGCTTGGCATATTCCCGCCGCTGCAGACAATGGAAACACTGCTATTCGACTTAGTGTGGGCCGGATTTGTCGTACTGACCTTGTCGATTGGCACGGGCGTGTACTTTTTGGAGGACATGCATGCTCAGCAACTCACCCATAAATTTGCCTTCTCGCTGATTTCCTGGGTGCTGTACGCCACATTGCTGATTGGCCGACATCAACTCGGCTGGCGCGGCCGCAAAGCGATCCGTTGGGTGATCGCCGGCTTCGTAATGCTGATGCTGGCGTATTTTGGCAGCAAATTTGTGATTGAGTTTTTGCTCGATACACCGTGACCTTGGCGGTCGAGCCGCTGAAGAAAAGCTCGGCCGCACTTTACCCCCCAGCGTCGATACGCGGCTCTGGTACAATCCCGATTCACTTTTGATTATGAAGGTTTGAGCGCTTTGGACGCCCTTTCTCTGGAAGTACTGTTTCTTGTTTTGCTTGCGTTAATTCTGTGCTCGGGATTTTTCTCCAGCTCGGAAACCAGCATGATGTCGCTGAACCGGTATCGGCTGCGCCACCTCGTCAATCAAAAGCACGCAGGCGCCCTGCGAGCCTCTCGTTTGCTCGAACGCCCGGACCGCTTGATCGGTGTCATCCTCATCGGGAATAACCTGGTCAATATTTTTGCGACCATCGTTGCCGCCGCGATTGCCGAACGTATTTTTGGTGACTGGGAGCTGGCGACCGTCGTCATCATGCCGATTGTTTTGACCCTGGTCATACTGATCTTCGCAGAGGTCACTCCGAAATCCATTGCGGCCGTGTACCCCGAGAAAATTGCCTTCCCGGCAACCTTCGCGCTCAGCCCTCTGCTTGTGGTCTGGTACCCTGCGGTCTGGTTTGTGAACGTGATTTCCAACGCGATCTCTCGTATTTTTGGCCTCGACCCCAGCAATGCCAAATTAACGGAGGACCTGCACCCCGAAGAGCTGCGCACAGTCGTAGACGAAGCGGGTGAACTGCTGTCCGATCAGCACCAGGGCATGCTGTTAAATGTGCTCGATCTCGAAAAGTCCTCAGTCGAGGACATCCTGGTGCCGCGTAATGAAATCATCGGTGTTGATCTGCAGGAAGACCTCAGCACCATTAAACACACCATCACCACTTCCGAATACACGATGCTGCCGGTGTACGAGGGCGACATCAACGATGTGGTCGGCATACTCCATTTGCGCAACCTGGCGCGCAGTTTAAGCGAGAGCGGTGCCGCCTTATCCAGAGACCTGATCCGAGCCCACTTGTCGCAACCGTACTTCATTCCAGAATCGACACCACTCTCCAAGCAGCTGCTGAACTTTCAGAAGGAAAAAACGCGAATGGCGCTGGTCGTCGATGAGTATGGCGACGTTCAGGGCATGGTGACACTGGTCGATTTACTTGAGGAAATTGTCGGCGAATTTGTTACGGACGCTGCGGTGGATGACGATGAACCCATCGTCGCATTAAACAACGGCTGGTACAGCATTGATGCCTCCGAATCCGTACGAGACATCAATCGCGAACTCAATTGGCGCCTGCCAACAGAAGGCCCCAAGACCCTGAACGGCTTGATCACCGAATACCTCGAAAACATCCCCGATGCCGTGGTTGGGTTCGAAATTGGGCAATACCGGTTTCAAATTGATGAGCTCAGCGATACTCGGATCGAGAAAGCCCTTGTGTGCGAGGTGGCGTCAGAAGAGGAGGCTTAACGCCCCTTCAGAGTTGACCGGGGGTTGTGATGGCAGGAAAAACCTCTAACAGGGCCAACCCTCCTTTTCACCAGACTGACCTCGGATCACGCTCACTGGTTTTATCGCGGCGATCGCCCCAGACGCCACAGGCTTTACGTTCCCTGCCCTGCGGCCTTTCCTTGTAAACACTGCCACTTTGTTAAGCCCTCACTGGCGCCACTTCTGCTGCGCCTCCTGCACCGCTGTATTTGGCGCGGCCCCCTTCATACAACACCGCTTCCTGACACCTAATAACATAGTAGGAATTGCTATTTCTCAGACTGCTACTTATTGCCCATTAAACTTGTCAGATTTTTTTTACCCGTGATAAGTTATTCACAAATAAAAACAAAAACCCAAAAAAATTCGGATATTTGCTGTCGTGCCATGGAGGGTGGTTCATGGTACGGAAGTCCTTCCCACCCGTTCGTCTCTGCATCCAACATGCTTTCCGCAGAAAAATAATAGATGACACAGGAGCTCCAATGATGACAGCACGACTCCCCTCGACTCGCCTGAGGCCTCTGCACAAGCTCGCTTCGGCAATCGCACTGACCACGCTGCCTCTCGGCGCGTTGGCCGCGCCCGAGCAGCCTCATGACTGGAACAACGTGAGAATCGATGGCGGCGGTTTTGTTCCCGCCATTATTTTCAACGAATCAGAACCCAACCTCATTTACGCCCGAACAGACATAGGCGGCGCATATCGCTGGCACGAAGGCAATCAGGAATGGCAACCCTTGCTCGATTGGGTGGGCTGGGATCGATGGGGCTGGAATGGCGTAATGAGCCTCGCCACAGACCCCGTCGACCCCGACCGAGTCTATGCCGCGCTCGGCATGTACACCAACGATTGGGACCCCAACAATGGCGCCATTGCCCGCTCCAGCGACAGAGGCGAAACCTGGCAAGTGACCGAACTGCCCTACAAAGTGGGCGGAAATATGCCAGGACGCGGCATGGGTGAGCGCTTGCGTGTCGACCCCAACGACAACAGCATTCTTTACTACGGTGCCGAGGGCGGCAATGGTTTGTGGCGCAGCACCGACTATGGCGTCTCCTGGTCGAAAGTGGACAATTTCACCGCGGTTGGCACTTACGCTGCCGATCCGGATGACCCATGGGGCTACGGCAACCAGCTACAAGGCGTGGTATGGGTCACCTTTGACAAAAGCTCCGGCAGCCCGGGTCAGGGCTCGGACGTGATCTATGTTGGTGTTGCCGACTTGGGCGATTCTCTGTTTCGTTCAACCGACGGCGGCCAGACCTGGGAGACGATTCCCGGCGCGCCCACCGGCCTGATTCCACACAAAGGGAAATTCGATCACGAAAACGGCCTGCTGTACGTTGCCATGAGTGACACCGGAGGCCCCTACGATGGCGAGACGGGCGCAGTCTGGAAGTACGACAGCAACACAGGCATCTGGACCGACATCAGCCCGCTCGGCGGCACCGACTTGTATTTCGGCTATTCCGGCCTGACCCTGGATCGTCAAAACCCAGGGACGCTCATGGTCGCATCACTGAATTCGTGGTGGCCGGATATGATTATTTTCCGCTCTACCGATTTCGGCGCAAGCTGGACCCGTATCTGGGATTGGGCGGGCTACCCGGCTCGCAGCAAACGCTATGAAATGGACATCAGCAGCGTACCCTGGCTGACCTTCGGTATGAACCCCAACCCACCAGAAGAGGTGCCCAAACTCGGTTGGATGAACGAGTCCGTCGAAATTGATCCGCACAACTCCGACCGGTTCATGTACGGCACGGGTGCCACCATCTACGGCTCAAATGCGCTGACCCTCTGGGATCAAGACCAGGTCTTCACCATCGAGCCGATGATCAAAGGCCTCGAAGAAACCGCCGTGCTCGATCTGGCCAGCCCGCCAAGCGGGGATGCACACATTTTCTCCGCGCTCGGCGATATTGGCGGGTTCAAGCACACCGACCTGACCAGTGTGCCCGATCTGATGTACACCACACCGAGCTTCACCTCGACCACGGGCATTGACTTTGCCGCTCTCGATCCGAGCATCATGGTACGGGTTGGCAACACCGACGGCACCAAAATCGGCGTCAGCACCTCCAGTGGCAATAGTTGGTGGGCAGGACAGGAGCCCAGCGGCGTGACCGGAGGCGGTAAAGTGGCCATCAGTGCCGATGGTGGCCGAATTGTATGGAGCCCGGCAGGCACCGGCGTCCACCTCTCGACCACACTCGGCAGTTCATGGACGGCCGTCAGTAGCCTGCCTGCGGGGGCCGTAGTGGAGTCGGACCGAGTCAACCCACAGACCTTCTACGGTTTCAGCGGTGGCGTATTCTATGTTTCACAGGATGGTGGCGCCACTTTTAGCCCCAGCCCCGCCAGCGGCTTACCCACATCCGCAAAAGTCACCGTGACGCCCGGCATTGAAGGTGATATCTGGTTGGCCGGTGGCACCATAGAAGAGCCCCCGACGGGATTGTGGCACTCAGTTGATGGTGGCCAAAGCTTTACGCGTATCGCCAGCGTCGAAGCCGGCGTGAATATCGGCCTGGGTGCAGCAGCTCCGAACGCCAGCTACCAGACGCTGTATCTGGTCGGCACGGTGGACGGTGTGACGGGCGTCTTCCGCTCAACCGACGTCGGAGTGAGCTGGGTTCGTATCAATGACGACCAACATCAATACGGCAATATGGGCGAAGCCATTACCGGAGACCCACGTATCTATGGGCGAGTCTACCTCGGCACTAACGGCAGAGGTTTACTCTATGCGGACCCGGCAGGAGACCTACCCGACAACGAAGACCCCGTCGCCGAGTTTACGGCCTCTCCGCTATCAGGTGACGCGCCACTTGAGGTCAGCTTCGACGCCTCGATGTCGAGCGACCCGGATGGCGATCCTCTGACGTTCAGCTGGAGCTTCGGAGACGGTGGCGCAGCGACGGGCCCTCTGGTCACGCACACCTATCAGAACGCCGGTGCCTTCACCGCCACGCTGAATGTCAGTGACGGTCAAGGTGGCAGTGACACCGCGTCCACGTCTATTCAGGTTAACGGTGACGACAACACCGCGCCGATCAGCGCTTTCTCAGCAAGTCCGGACTCTGGAGAAGCCCCGCTTAACGTCCAGTTTGATGGCAGCGACAGCTACGATCCCGACGGCGACGCGCTCACCTACACTTGGAATTTCGGTGATGGCAACTCAGCGAGCGGCATGCTCAGCAGCCATACCTATACCGAGTCGGGCACGTATCTGGCGACGCTGACCGTGTCCGATGGCAGCCTGAGTCACAGCAGTAGCACCAGCATTACTGTCGATACCCTCACGCCTCCCAACACCCCGCCTGTCGCCCACGCCTCGGCAACCCCGCAAAGCGGCGAAAGCCCCTTGCAGGTGCAATTCGATGGCAGTGGCAGTTCGGATGAGGATGGTGACCCGCTGAGCTTCAGCTGGGATTTCGGTGACGGCAACAGCAGCACCGATGCAAGCCCAAGCCACACCTACGGCAGCGCGGGCAGCTACACCGCTACCCTGACCGTCAGCGACGGACAGGACAGCGACTCACAGAGCCTGCCCATTGAGGTAACAGGGAACACGGGCGGCGGCAGCTGTGAATACGTGCTTGGCAGCGAGTGGGGCGCGGGCTTTGTTGCCAGCATCCGTATCACCAACAACGGTAACACGCCGATCAATGGCTGGACGGTCTCATGGCAGTACACCGGCAGCAGTCGCGCTGATCACGTATGGAATGCCAACGTCAGTGGCAGCAATCCTTACAGCGCTGGACCAGTGGGCTGGAATAACGTGATTCAGCCAGGCGGCTATGTGGAGTTCGGCTTCCAAGGCAGTAAGTCGGGAAGCGAAAGTGCGGAAATCCCGGCCGTCACCGGCGGTGTGTGTGATTGATCCTACCTGCAGTTACCCCCCGTCCGTCAGGGCGGGGGGTTCCTCCCCCCAGACGCTTCGTAGCCTAAGGGCGGGTTGGCTGATTAGACACAAGCATCACGTAAAAATAGGCCCGAGCACGACTTCCGGGGCGGTGACGTGGGCACGCTGTAATTGCCCACCGTAGTAACGATTGATGAAGCTGACCAGGATGCGAGAGGTCAAGCCCCATATTTTGTAACCTTCGTAGTGATACACCGGAGACCAGAGTTCAGCACTTCGCGTTCTGAAAATGTGCGTCGCGCTGCGGCGATCTTCCCGGAAAAGAGACACAGGTACCCACATCGCGCTCTCAATCTCCTGAGTGCAAAGACGCAACGGCACACTCGTCCTCAGTGCGGTGACGAATGGCGTCACCCGCGCGCCTTGGCGGGTATATTGCCGCTCTAACTCGGCCTGATAGATCAGGGCACATTCGGAGATACCGACCTCCTCATGACACTCTCTCAACGCGGTACGGTACAAACTCGAATCCTGAGCTTCTCGCTTACCGCCCGGCAATGCCACCTCACCAGCGTGTTCACGCAGTATGAGCGAGCGGCGCGTCAGCAACACACAGTCCTCGCCTTTTTCCCGCGATAGTACGAGCAGTACGGCCGCATCCGCGCCTGAAGGCCGACGTGTCACAAGAATAAGCTCACAAAAAAGTATGATTTACGCGCCAAACGGACTAGCACACATCTCTGACACACTGCTCGCCTCACACCCTGCCCCGCTCTGCCATTCCACGCTAACCCTCTGATATACATAAGTAAAAAAGAAAATAAAAATTCAGCCTACCCATAGACTCACGCATTTTGTAGCATGAATAAGAACAAAAAACGATCAACTCTGCGGCCCTGTCGTCGCAGCTAACACATGGGACTGAACGATGAGCTTTACGCTACCCGACCACGAAGCGCTGGCTGAACTGGCGAAAGAAAACCCGGAAGCGCTGGAGGCCCTGCGCCGCGACTGGGTGGAGCAACTCATCGACCACGCTCCACAGCACATACAACGACGGCTTCGCGGCTTGCAGTTTCAAATTGATTGCCAGCGGCGCCTGCACACCAACCCACTTGCCTCATGCGTGGAGATCTCTCGCATGATGTATGACAGTGTTCATCGACTCAATCGCGCACTGCACGGAGAAGCCGATAGCGAATCGGAACCCCTTGCCCGCAACGCGACGGTATTGGCCTTCCCCGGGGCCTAAGTCAGTTCCAGGGCTTCCAGCTTCCAAAGATCAAAGGCCGGGGTCTCGTAGGGGTGCGCTGATTTCATCGCCGCGACCACAGGCCTAATATCGGCATCCTCGACGACCAGCTCCACTCGCGTTTCCGCCACCATCTCAAGCGTGCCCGTCTGACCAATATGCGGTTGTGCCCCCGCAAGCGGACGAAATTGACCCCGTCCCTCGGTCTCAAAACAACACCTGTCATAGTGCCCAATCTTACCTCCGCCGGCATCAAAAACCGCTTGTTTCACGGATTCTTTCGCTTCGGTCGGGACAAAGAAAACTAATTTATACATAGAGCTGATTCCAAAAGGCTTCCTGAGTTACCATAGCGTCCCCGCAAATCCAGTATTATTTAATCATGCGCCTGTTTGTAGATGAACTGACTAACCTCGATTTTTCCTATCTCGATGCCGAGCGAGGGCTCGTGGGCGAGACATGGCTGGCCAATATCGAGTTAGAGGGCGCTCTGGATGAACAAGGCATGGTCTGCGACTTCGGCACCGTCAAAAAGCGCCTGCGCCAATGGCTTGACGACAACATCGATCACAAGCTGCTGATCCCCATACAGTCAGCCTCTCTCACCGAGATCAAACGTGGTGACGACGATGAGCTCGAGTGGCAGAGCGCACGCGGCACGATTCGAACACGGGCACCCGCACAGGCACACACCTTTATCGAAGCGCCGAGTATTACGCCAGCGACCGTTGCCGAATGGTGTACTCAGCAGTTTCGTGCCCTCTTCCCAAGCTCAGTGCAACGCATCAGCGTGTACTTCAGCACCGAGTCTATTTCCGGTCCGTACTACCACTACAGTCACGGCCTCAAAAAGCATCAGGGCAATTGTCAGCGGATCGCCCACGGCCACCGTTCCAAAATCGAGATATGGGAAAATGGCGAACTCGCCACCGATAAAATGCAGTATTGGGCAGAACGCTGGCGCGATGCCTATTTAGGCACTGAAGGCGATGCGCGGGAGGACTCGAGCCTGGCAGGGAACCTGTTCTTTCACTACGATGCGCCGCAGGGACACTTCGAAATTTCCCTGCCTAAAGCACACTGCTACCTCATCGGTACAGAGACCACCGTCGAGTTCATTGCGAAACATCTCGCCTCCGCGCTCAAACAGCAACACCCCCTATCCACATTTGTCGTAAAAGCCTATGAGGGCAAGTCCAAAGGGGCGATCGCCGAATCAGACTAGGGGCTGTTAACCCTAAATTAAACCGGCTCTAAAATTATGAGTGACGCTACAAACAGTGCAGAAGATCGCGTTTTTCATGGAGGCTGCTTATGCGGTGCAACTCAGTATCGTGTGCAGGCGCCTCTGAAACTGTTTCAATACTGCCATTGCAGTCGCTGTCAAAAAATCACCGGCAGTGCGCATGCAAGTAATCTTTACATTCACAAAGAGCAGTTAACGTGGACGAAAGGTGAAGACGAGGTTCAGACTTTCCACCTCGAGGGCACCAAATACTACGGCTCCGCGTTCTGCAAACGCTGCGGTAGCAATTTGCCCTGGCAAGTACAAACAGGTAATACCGTGGTCATCCCCGCAGGCTCGCTGGACGACGCACCGGACTTAACACCCGCACAGAATATTTACTGGGCCTCCAAAGCCTGTTGGTATCGCTCTCCAGACAATTTACCGGCCTTCGATACGCTGCCCCCGCGAAAATAAGCTAAGTCGCTCCCCGGGCAGCGCAGCCGCCCTTATTGCCAACCTTCTATGCCACGCATATCGGGCAGGTGGTGGGCAATCCCCTTGTGGCAATCAATACAGGTTTTCTCACCATTGGCTAAGGCCGTAGAGTGCTGCACACTCGCACGCGCGCTCTGGCGCGTAAAATCCATATATTCAAAGTTATGGCAGTTTCGACACTCCAGAGAGTCGTTGGCTTTGAGTCGAGCCCACTCATGCTGAGCAAGCTCAAGGCGCTTGTCGAGAAACTTCTCGCGCGTATTGATGGTGCCGAACATCTTGCCCCACACTTCTTTCGACGCCTGCATCTTACGGGCAATTTTATCGGTCCATTTGTGTGGAACGTGACAGTCCGGACAGGTCGCGCGCACCCCACTGCGATTACTGAAATGAATGGTCGGCTTAAGCTCCTGATACACATTGTTTTCCATCTCATGGCAACTGATGCAAAACGTTTCTGTGTTTGTCACCTCAAGGGCGGTATTAAATCCTCCCCAGAAAATAATCCCCGCGATAAAGCCTCCCAGCGTCAAGAAACCCAAACTGAAATGCACGGAAGGCCGTCTGAATATCTTCCACGCGGTGCGAAGCATGGCGATCATCAGTGCGCCCCTTTTTTCCGTGGTATTGAGCATGTCATACATGTCGATAAAATCGTTACGTACGATCGGCGCACGATCGACCTGCGTGACATGGCACTGGGTACAGAAGTAGCGGCGCGGAGAAACATCCGCGAGAAAATTTCCGTCGCGGTCCATAAAATGCGTCACGCTGATCATAGGCGCCTGTGTTTCAGCGACCCGACTGCGGGCATGACAGCTCAGGCACTTGTTCGCATTCTTATCTATTTGATAGTTATCAATATGGTGAGGAATCACCGGCGGCTGCATTGGGTAGGCCCGCCCCGCTTTTTTATCGGAGTTCATCGCATTTTGTAGAGGCGCAGGTATATCTGACTCCGTATCCAGCGCGACGCCCTCCCGCAGACTCGCTACACCGTCTGCCAACACGTGTAGACCGAGTAACAACACTAGTAAAATACCTATGCGACTGAAGTTGTTCAGCATGGTGACACCTATACCTTTTCCAGTTTTACCGCGCATTTTTTGAAATCCGTCTGTTTGGAAATTGGGTCTGTCGCATCCAGCGTCACTTTGTTAATGAGCTGCCGCGCATCGAACCACGGCACAAACACCAGCCCTTTCGGTGGCTTGTTGCGGCCTCGCGTTTCTACACGCGTAATGATTTCACCACGACGGGAAAGAACGCGCACTCGATCACCGCGCCGAAGCTGAAGCTGTTCGGCATCCTGAGGGTGCATAAAACACACGGCATCCGGGAAAGCGCGATAGAGTTCGGGGACGCGCTGTGTCATCGAACCACTGTGCCAGTGCTCCAATACACGCCCGGTACTGAGCCAAAAAGGGTAGTCGGAATCGGGCGTTTCTGGAGCGGCTTCATATGGCAGCGCAAAAATCACCGCTCGCCCATCGGGCTTGCCATAAAACTGGTAGCCACGCCCTTTTTCCACATAGGGGTCGCTGCCTTCACGGAAGCGCCACTGCGTCTCCTCACCGTTGACCACGGGCCAGCGTAATCCGCGCTCCTTGTGATAAAGATCAAAGTCAGCCAAATCATGCCCGTGACCTCGCCCAAATTGAGCATACTCTTCGAACAAGCCCTTCTGAATATAAAAGCCGAAAGCGTCGGCTTCTGCATTTTGGTACTGAGGGTCACGCGCTTTATTGTCAAAGCGCGTAATGTTTTTTGTCGCAAAGAGCAGATCATACAGCGACGCATCGTTCGCGAGAGAAAGTTGACTGGCGAGTGTTTCAGGCCATACGTCGCGAATGCGAATACGCTTGGAAAATTCCACAATCTGCCATAAATCCGATTTAGCTCGGCCGGGGGCATCGACAAGTTGATGCCAGAATTGCGTACGGCGCTCCGCATTCCCGTAAGCCCCTTCCTTTTCCACCCACATGGCGGTGGGCAAAATCAGATCCGCTGCTTGCGCCGTGACCGTAGGGTAGGCATCAGACACCACGATAAAATTATCCGGGTGGCGATAACCGGGATAGCCTTCCTCGCGCATATTCGGTGCGGCCTGCATATTGTTGTTACACATCACCCAATACGCATTGATCTCGCCATCTCTGAGCTTGCGATTCTGCAGCACCGCATGGGCACCCGGGACGGGGTTTAAGGTACCCTCGGGCAAAGCCCATATCTCTTCGGTGATTTTTCGGTGCTTGGGATTGGCGACCACCATGTCTGCAGGCAGCCGATGAGAAAATGTGCCGACTTCACGCGCCGTGCCACACGCGGACGGCTGCCCCGTCAGGGAGAAGGGGCTGTTGCCCGGACTCGCAATTTTGCCTGTCAGTAAATGAATGTTGTAGATCAGATTATTCATCCACACACCACGCGTGTGCTGGTTGACCCCCATCGTCCACAATGACATTACACGCTTGTCAGGGTCTGCGTAGAGCGCCGCAAGTTTTTCCAGTGACGCCACTGAGACGCCACTGAGCTTGCTTACGCTTTCCACATCATAGTCCGCGACGAATCGTGCGTAGGCTTCAAAATCAATTGGTGTGGAGTCATTCGCATCCGCAGCATGGGCTGCTTGCTGCTCAAGTGGATGCTCGGGGCGAAGACCATAACCAATATCGGTGACGCCTAGATGAAAATTGGTATGCTTATCGACGAAGTCGCGATTGACCTTATTATTTTGAATAATGTAATTCGCAATATAATTTGCGATGGCGAGGTCGGTCTGCGGCGTGAACACCATTGGAATGTCCGCCAAGTCAAAACAGCGGTTTTCAAAAGTGGACATGGCACACACCGTCGTACCGGGGTGCCCGAGTCGGCGATCCGTGACACGAGACCACAATATCGGATGCATCTCCGCCATATTCGCACCCCAGAGTACAAACACATCGGCATGCTCGAAATCATCGTAACAGCCCATCGGTTCGTCGATACCAAAGGTGCGCATAAATCCAGCCACGGCACTGGCCATACAGTGTCGAGCGTTCGGATCAATATTGTTGCTGCGAAATCCGCCCTTCATCAATTTCACGGCCGCGTAGCCTTCCCAGACAGTCCACTGCCCGGAGCCGAACATACCCACCGCCTCGGGTCCTTTTTCCTTAATCGCCGCGGTAAATTTTTCAGCCATCACATCGAAGGCTGTATCCCAGCTGACCGACGTAAATTCCCCATTTTTGTCATAGCGGCCATTTTTCATGCGCAGCAGAGGTTGAGTTAATCGGTCCTCTCCGTAGAGGACTTTTGATAAAAAATAGCCCTTCACGCAATTTAAGCCGCGGTTCACTGGAGACTTAATATCACCGTGCGTTGCGACCACCTTGCCATCTCGCGTCGCGACATTGACGCCACAGCCGGTGCCACAAAATCGACAGGGCGCTTTAGACCACGTCAATTGCGCATCTTTATCGGACGCAACCAGATTCGCCGATGCAGCGGGTAAGGCCATATTCGCAGCCGCAGCGGCAGTCGCTGCCGCCTGCGCGCGGATAAAATCACGACGGGAAACGCTCACGGCAGTTTTTCCTCCATGGAGTCAACGGTGTCGACATGGTGATAGATCATTTCAACGCCCACGACCGCAGGCATTGCATTCATCTGCTCCTGCAGTGCGAGTAGGGCGGATTGGCTTGTCGCTTCAAGCACTACGATCATTTTCGAATGTGAAGGGTCCACCGAAATCACTTCGATGGCAGGAATGTGAGAGAGCGATGCTTGAACTGCGTGTAAATGCTCAGGGAACAACCGCACCAGCATGCTGCAAATATGAAGCATGGCACTCATGATCCTGGCGGCCCCAGTAACATCTGGCTGATCCAAATACTGAAGCCCAGGCCGCCCACGAGTGCGACACTCAATAGCGGAAATAACAGTACAGTAATGAACAGAAAAACCCAGAGTTCCTGGGATTTCGGCGTCCCCCCTTTTCCCGTCACGTGTTCAGGCATCGTCGGCTCCTTCATGGCGCCTGTTAGAATCCCTGTGATTAAATCGACTCTGAAGCGGGGAAAACTTGCGCTAGATCAATAAAGCGCGGGGTTGGCGTAAATTGCTACATATTAGACACAGGGGCTCACCTCCACGCTTCTCAGACGTAGAGGCCCCCGGTAAAAATAAGATTGGAAGGATTAAGGGCAGATTGCACTCCACCGCTGACTGAACTCGAGCGCGCCCGCGCGAGCCGCGCAATCGGAGATGTCCTCTGCGCAACGGTGTTGCCATTGGGATATGGTGTCAGAGTGATAGAAATGATGGCAGGTATAAGCCTGAACCCTCGGGTTTGACGCAGATAATGCCCAAGAGGCGACACACTCAGTGTCCGCTAAACACGAGTTAAAGCATACGTCATCATTCAATTCATCAATTGCGGCAACCGTCGTGATGTGTGCGATGTAGCCCCCTTCCAATGTCCAATAATATGCACCGTTTTTTGGTTGGACACTTAAGATGCCGTTATTCGGAGGGGGAGCACAACTGACTGCGCCTCCCTCACCATCATCAATCAGAAACAGAATTTGCTGCAACTCACCTTGCGGCTTAGCGTGGTTTTCGGAAGGGCAACCCGTCGGATATTGACCAAGGTTCGCGAAAGCTGCGCAGATGTGTTCGTGGTTCAACGTCACATCTGTGTTTTGCGCAGCGCTTTCTGTCGGGGAACAGTCGAGAACATTCCACGCACCATCCTGATTCAAATCTTCATCAGCGTCATTTTCACCGTTTTCATTTAAATCCCAACAGTGAATACCATCGGCACCATCGCTGCCGTCCAAACCATCTTGCCCGTCGATGCCGTCGATGCCATCCATACCATCGGTGCCATCTTTACCTGAATCGCCATCAAGGAAACAACCAGACAGTGTCAGCACCAATAAAAAACTGATTATAGAATATGAGATTTTCATATCTACCCCCTACGTTTTTTATCAGCTTAGCAGATGCTAGATAAAGGAAAGCGACGTAGGGGGCTTAGACTCAAGACCATGGCGCGAATGAATACGGTGTGTACGACAGTCGCGCAACTTAATCATGTGCAGATACGAAAGCCCTACTTCAACAACTTCACCACCGCCTCGCCAACCGCCTTCGCTGACTGAGGGTTTTGGCCGGTTACGAGTTGACCGTCCACGACGACGTGTGGTTTGAACGCAGCCCCCTCTGAGAATTTGGCGCCGGAATCTTTAAGGCGATCCTGCAAAGAAAACGGTACTACCTCTGTAAGTTGGACACTGGCTTCTTCTTCATTGGTAAAGCCTGCGACGCTCTTACCTTCAATCAGAGGCTTTCCGTTCTCGAGCTTCAGGTCCACCAGTGCCGCCGGGCCATGACATACGGCTGCGACAACGCCGTCGTGATTCCAGATGGCGCGCGTTACCCGCAGCACCTCATCATTACCGGGAAAATCCCACATGGTGCCATGACCTCCCGCATACACCACTGCACGATATTCGCTGGGATCAATGTCCTTTAGCGCTCGACTCGCCATCACTCCGCGCATGGCGTTCGCGTCCTTCAAAAACCGTTGGTTGGCAGGGTCGTCTTCATCCATGCTGCGTGGATCAATGGGTGCAGGGCCACCTGCGATACTGGCGATGTCCACCGAAAACCCGGCGTCTACGAGCACATAATAAGGATGAGTGAGTTCACCCAGCCAGAAACCCGTCCGCTCACCGGAATCCCCCATCACGGCATGGCTCGTCAGTACCATCAGCACCTTATTTTGCGCCATCACCGGCAAGGCCACCGTGCTAAGCAAAATACCAATACTGCGCAGGATTGCGTTTTTCATCATTCACTCCTTAATCGACTTAGGTTGATAGTGGCTTGCACCTCACTCATTGGAGTAAGCGCCAGCGCTATAAGTGAGTTCGTAGCTGTGACTGTAAATTTCAATGATGACACCGAACGGATCTTCCATATAAATCATGCGGTAGGGCTTTTCCCCGGGGTAGTAGTACCTCGGTTCGGGCATGCGTCGTCGGCCTCCCGCCTGTTCGATACGTTCGGCCAGGCCTTCGAGATCAGGGTCTTGCACGCAGAAATGGAAAATGCCGTTCTTCCAGTATTCGAAATTATCTTCAGGCGTCTTCTGTTGTTTAAATTGAAACAGTTCCACACCGATGCGATCGCCTGTAGACAGGTGCGCAATATCAAAGTGTTCCCACCCGGCCCCGAATACGTCGGTACACATCAAGCCAATCGGGCTCTCGTCTTCGGTAATGCGAGTGGGTGGCATAATGAGGTACCAACCGAGGACCTCCGTGTAAAACTGAACCGCACGCTGCAAATCGGGCACAGACAGCCCGATGTGAGAAAAACTTCTGGGGTAAGGTGTAGGCATGAGCGACATCTCCTCTGTGTGGATTTGGTATCAGCTTACACAGCCACTTACCAAACAAAAAATTATCATTTATTATTATTTTGATTACACAGCGTTATGGATAAGTCATGCTCAATCGCCGCTGGCTTCTGACCTTCCAAACCCTCGTAGAGACCGGCCATTTCACTCGCGCGGCTGAGCGACTCGCGATGACCCAGCCTGGTGTCAGCCAACATCTGAAGAAGCTGGAAAGCGCCATCGGCACCGCGCTCATCGCCAACACGGGTAAACAGTTTGAGCTCACCGATGCCGGGCGCACGCTATACCGCTATGTTCAGCGCCTAGAAACGGACGAGAATGCCGTATTGCAGAGCCTGCGCGAAGACGACCCGCATGTGGGCATTTGCCGTGTCGGATGTTCTGGCAGCCTCGCACTGACGCTCTACCCCCACTTTTTACAGCGACAGCTGCAATATCCCGGCCTTCAGATCAGCCTCGAAGCGGCGCCAAACGCGCGGATACTCGACTACCTCAGTGAGGATCGCATTGATCTGGGCATCATCACTCACCGCCGCAATGCCGAAGAATTCGATGAGATTGCCCTCGGTCATCAACGCTTGGCCCTCATGCTGCCCGCCGCGATGAACATCAGCGCGGCCTTTCCCAGCCTCGATGAACTCGATCAACTCGGCTTCGTCAATCACCCTGATGGACATCACTACGCGGAACAACTCCTCCACACTCAGTTTGGATCGCGCTTCACCGGTATTCGCCGAATGAAAGACAGCGGCTACGTGAATCAAATCCATCAAATTCTGGTGCCTGTCAGCATGGGCCTGGGCTTCACCGCCCTCCCCCGCGCCATGGCCGACACCGCACAAAAGCCAGGTAGCATTCGCGTTTTTGAACCAGACACGCCAGTAAAAGAGCCCTTAACGCTCGTCACCAAACGACATCGACCACTCCCGGCGCGCTATGAGTGGTTTGTAGAAGCCTTGAAGGTGGTGCTGGCGGAGATATGAGGTTGGCTTGGGGGAATTAATTGGGGTCAGATGACAATTAATTTTGGGTATGGGATTGGCGGGTGGGCTTTAGCCTTCTTCACCGCCAATATAAAAAAGCCGCCTCGAGGGCGGCTCTTAATTGTGTGGAGATACCGAGCTTGGGGTACGGGCGGGATGGACTGAAAAGAGCGCTCAGGCGCTTTTTCACCCCTTCGGGGCTCGCTGCGCTCGGTCCCAACTGCTGCGCAGATGGTCGAACCGGAGGGTGCTCTTCATCCTCCCTCACCGCCAATATAAAAAAACCGCCTCGAGGGCGGTTCTTAATTATGTGGGGCATACCGGGCTTGGGGTACGGGATGGACTGTAAAAGCGCTCAGGCGCTTTTACACCCCTTCGGGGCTCGCTGCGCTCGGTCCCAACTGCTGCGCAGTTGGTCGAACCGGAGGGTGCTCTTCATCCTCCCTCACCGCCATATAAAAAAACCGCCTCAAGGGCGGTTCGTATTTATGTGAAGCATGCCGAGCTTGGGGTGCGTGGGATGGACTGTAAAAGCGCTAAGGCGCTTTTACACCCCTGCGGGGCTCGCTGCGCTCGGTCCCAACTGCTGCGCAGTTGGTCGAACCGGAGGGTGCTCTTCATCCTCCCTCACCGCCATATAAAAAA
>NOXC01000011.1 GCA_003265435.1 Cellvibrionaceae bacterium AOL6 | reverse complement strand
CGCCCAGAAACCAATATCCAGCCAATGATCTCGTTCATGATCGAGCTTTGCATCAAGCTCTCCATAGTACGTATTCAGAAATTCTTTGGTACCATAATTTATCTCTATTTCTTCCGGCCAATTACGTTTAACAGTTTCAAATAGCGCGACACATTTCATAATTCTATTTGGTTAGCTAACGCCGCCATAAACGGCGAGCCGTTAGGCGAGTCCAGCACGCAAAGCGTGCGCGTTTGATGGCTTTGTTAAGGGTGCTTATTTGGTAATATATCTGCTGATGCACGCCATAAATCCCCTGTGTCGAATAGTACGAATGATCCGGCTGAAAGAGTGAATCTAGTATCCTCTTCAAAGACTTCGACGTGGAGCAGTATATGCTTTGCAGAGAAATCACCATAGACTTTACCACGTTTAAACAAATTTCTCTTCCCCGGTACTTTTATATACCCATTCAGTTTTAGTGACTCGTAGATTTCTTGAGTAGATGACTCAAAATTAACCTCGTATTTTGGAAGCCATACGAACCTAGGCTTCGTATTTTTCCATTCTCGGTGCGGCGAAATTCTATAACCGAAAAAAGAAAATAGAATCATGAAGGAAGTAGTGATTAGCAACATTGGCAGATCCATATGCTTGTACCCTTAACGCTTTAGATAACCGTCGCCCATTAGCCCCAAAAAAACGGCACAACACTTAGGATGAATCGACCAAGTCAGGTAGCGACGGTTGATCTACTGGTTGTACCGATCCGCTGGCACGGTGGTGTGAGTTATCTTCTTTATTAATGGAATTTCCTTTTCGGACCCCGCGCCATACGGAATAACGCAATCTGGCTGGGGCCCCGCAACTAGGGCAATACGGTAGCATATCTTTGAGGCCTAGCACAGGTGGCGCGGGGCTTTCAGCAATACACCCAAGCAACCTGGCACACTGCTCTCGTCGATCACGGCTCGCGCTAGAGTACAGACCATACATCCGGATGGTGTGCTTGCCCATTGCTGGAACATGCGCCAAGAGTCGCCTGAAGAACTCGTTGCGCGTAAGAGTGAGCAAATTTACCCGGCCAGTACGGTGATCTTTGTAGTGAAATCGTACATGCGTAGCATCACATTGAGAGAGCTGCTTTGGATTAAGCGGTCCACCCTTAAGATACCGCGCCAGATACATCATCACGCCTTTCCCATGTTCGTAGCGCTCTTCAACATGCACGCTCCAGGTTTTTCGGTAGGCGGATTTGAATAGGGATTGAAAGGTCTGTTCAGTGAGATCTTCAGGTAGCCGCAGCTCGCCTGCTTCAAAAGCCTGTTTGATCATCGCTTGAAACTTGCCCCGATAGAGGCATTTTAAAACCCGGACGGGCAATAGGAATCGTCCCATACTCCGCCAATGACGCGTCGCGTCTAGGCCACCTGCGGTCACAAGACAATGGGTATGCGGGTGCAAATCCAGCTTCCGTCCCCAAGTATGTAACGCCATTAAAATCCCCGGCGTGACGCCATGAAACTTATCGGAGCCTATCAACTCCAACAAGGTTTCTTTGCTGGCCTTGAAAATGAGTGAAGTGAACAACGCTTCGTTGTAGCGCCACAGATTGAGGTATTCATGTGGCAAAGTGAACACCACATGAAAGTGAGGAGTATTGAATAAGCGCTTTTTTTGTGTTTCGATCCATTCAAGCCGCTTTTTTTGCGCACACAAATAGCAACTGCGATGGCGGCAGGAATGCAGGATGGAGATCGGGGTATGCCCTGATTCACATGCGTAAACACTCTCGCCCATATCCTTGGTTCGGCAGTGTTGTATTGCGTATACCGCTTTTTTATTTTTAAGCGGCTGTGAGCTATTATCTAAATAGTCTGCATGCGCCAAAAATAGCTTTTGTAGCTTTCTGTCGGACATATCCTTTGCCCATAATTAAACGATTCATCCTGAATCTCGGTGGTATCCGCGAAGCGGATAGGTACAACATTTTAATCAACGTCGCCCGACCTATATCCAAGTGACAATATTTACCCCCAGTATAAACCAGTTCCCCAACCGATACCGCCCACACAGGCCGATGCAACAGCGTACGCCAACCATTCGCCATATATCACCAAGTATGAGACCAATCTCCGATCAAGTTAAGCCCCTGAAAAGCAACTAAATTCTCAAACCAAGCTCACAAGCTCCTAAATCAGCGTCGAACGACGTATATTTCCCCGCCGTACTCCGTACTAGCCAGCACAAGGGATACATAACATTCCCCACAGAGAGTACAAAAGCGAAGGGCGACTGAACAAACCAGCTCGAAGGAGGAGGGGAAGAGGAGGGGAGGGTGAAATAGCGCCGAACCAACCCCGGTTCAGCGCGTTAGAACTTACTCTGCTGGAGGAGTGACGACGGCTTCAGCAAAGGCTTGATAGGCGGACCACACATTCTGAGCCATGCTGTCAGGGAAGACAAAAAAGTCGCCTTGTTTTAACGCAGTGATGATCCCTTCGGAGACCACGCTCACGTCTTCGCCTTCAAATCCGGCTTTGGCGCCCATGTCTGTCGCGATGGGGCCGGGGTGTACGCTTACGACGTGAATGCCTTTTTCTGCAAGTTGTGCTTTCAGCCCTTGGGTGATGGAGTAGGTTGCGGCTTTCGATGCGCTATAGCTGGTGAACGGTGTGAAGTTCACGACAGAGGCTACAGAATTAAGTTGCACCAATGCACCGCCACCGTTTCTTTCCATGATTGGAGTGAAGGCTTGGGCGACGCGCAGTAAGCCGTACAGATTAACCTCAAGTTCGTGCGTGAAGGCTTCGCGGAAGTGTGAGTCCAGCGGCGCAGCGAATTCAAGTACGCCGGCATTATGAACGACGATCTGTACATCCTGGGCTGCCTCAGCGAGGGCATTCACGCTAGCATCATCGCCAACATCGGCGCGAAGCGTAACCACTTTATCGCCAAAGCGTTGCGCTAACTCCGTGGTGGATTCGGGGGAGCGCACCGCAAGGTACACTTTTTTGGCGCCGTGATTCAGCAGTGATTCGACGATGGCTTTACCAATACCGCGATTCGCACCGGTGACAAGGGCAACACTATTTTCTACAGAGATGGACATAAACGGACTCCTGTCGGAAGACATGTGAACGAAGTGTACCGATTGGTACATTTGAGTTCATTGTACTGATCGGTATAATTCGGTCAAGGCGTTTTTCTAAAAAATTTACCTATCGGTACAAAATCGTATGGCAGGCGGCAGAAAGTGTGAGTTTGATAAGGCGAGTGCGTTGGAAGCGGCGATGCAAGTGTTCTGGCAAAAGGGCTATCTTGGTGCAGCGCTCTCTGACCTGACGCAGGCAATGGGCATCAACAAGCCCAGCCTGTACGCTGCGTTTGGGAATAAAGAGGCCCTCTTTGTTCAAGCGACGGCACATTATCTCGAGACTTGTGCGGTAGTGAATGATCACTTACTTAGAGAGCCGGGTTTGCCGTTACGCGAACGTTTGCAAAATTACTGTCTCGCCGTGATAGACGGGCAGTGCAGTGGGAAGAAGGCTAAGGGCTGTTTTGTCACGCTATGCCTCGCAGAGGCGGCAGGGGAAGGCATGCCTCCGGAGGCTGAGGCCGCAGTAGAAGTGGCCTCCCGGCATGCGCAAACCCTCCTTGCCGACGTGTTTCGTGAGGATGAGGAAGCTCGCGCAAGAGGCTTAAGTGAGGAAGCGGAGCGCAACGCCCTGTTTGTCTTGACGGTCATCAGTGGTACCGCGTCCATGGCCCGTGGCGGAACGCCGCAGGAAGCGCTGTCGTCAGTGGTCGAGCGTATGTTGGAGGGCTTGGGCTTGCCGCGTGTGGCGTAATCATGACTCCGTGGCGTAATTATTGCTGTAATGATCGCCTTTGTATGATGCGGTATACCCCACCTATCGGGATGCCTCCCTCGCGTGAGAGTATGCCCTTTCAACTATCTGGAGCTTCAACCCTATGCTGTTTTGTTTTTCGAGCCTGCGCCGCCACCGTCGTGCGGTCTGCGTGTGGCTATCTCTCGCACTTCTGTCCACCTCTACCATCGCCGCCGACAAGCGCAAAGTCATTCTCGATGATGACGGCTTCGCGTTGGCGCAATTTATGGTGCTGCAATCGCCGGATGCGGATGTGCTTGGCGTGACGATCGTCAGTGGGAATACCTGGCGTGACCTCAGCGTCGCACGTGCTTTGCGCTCGTTGGAAATCATTGAGCGCAGCGACGTACCGGTCGTGCCCGGTGCGATTTACCCTCTGCTTAATAGCGAAGAGCAAACCGCTCGCTGGGAGGCTTTGTACGGCAAGCTGGTCTGGAAGGGCGCGTGGATGAAAGCCTGGGTAGAAGACACCGAGCAATCCACACCGCCCTATCTTGCGGTAGATGAAGTGCCTGACCTGCCCGAGGGTAACCCTTCCACTTTACCGGCGGCGGAGCATGCTGCGACCTTTATGATTCGCATGGTGAGAAAATATCCGGGCGAAGTCAGCATTATTGCCACTGGCCCTTTAACAAACCTGGCTTTAGCGCAGAGTCTGGATCCTGAGTTTGCGAGCCTCGCCAAAGAGCTGATTTACATGGGCGGGAGTCTCAATCCACATCAGGTGCTCGATAATGTGTCCGCCGAGCAGTTTGCCCGCGAGTTTGTGAACACACCTCGGCATGAATTCAATTTCTTCTGGGACCCAGAAGCCGCACGCATCGCCCTGCGCGCACCGTGGAAAAAGATTGTGATGGTTCCGGTGGACCCATCCACAGCAACGCAATTAACGCCCAAGTTATTAAAAGCCATGTCGCGCTCAGACACGCCGCTGGCTAAGAATACCCAAGCGCGCGAGCCAGGCTTTCCACTATGGGATGAGATCGCGACAGGGATTTGGCTCGACCCGTCGTTAATCGCAGACTCGCAAGCGCTCTATGTGGATGTGGTCACGGATTTTGGGGCAAACTACGGCAACACCTTGTCGTGGTCACCGCATTACGAGCCGGGTCTAGGTGAACAGCTCAACACCGTGGTGCGCGCCGTCGACGTGAAGAAGCTGGAAAAGCTCATGATTAAACTGATGAATGCGGAAACGCCTCGATAGCGTTCAATAAAAAAGGGCGGGATAAACCGCCCTTTTTTTATGTAACGTTTCGACGGCGTCAGCAGACGCCGTGTTCCACTTGATAATGTCGTTCTTGCGTGCGCTGCACGATGCCCATCATTTTATAAATTAATTGCGAAGCAGCAAATTCGTAGGCATGGAAACCGCGAATCGGCGCAAACTCCATCACATCAAAGCCAATTAATTCACTTTGTTCGGCCACGCTCTTGAACAGGCTCAGTGTTTGATACCAGCCAAGGCCTCCAGGCACGGGCGTACCGGTACTCGGGAAGACCGAGGGGTCCATGCCGTCGATGTCGAGGGTGAAGAACACTTTTTTGGGAAAATCCGGCGGCAATGTGATGCGAGATATTCCATTGGGAACCAATTCATCGGCGTCGAGGTAATGCACGTCGTGGGCCTTGCGCGCCGCCATTTCTTCTTCGCAATACGCGCGAATGCCGAGTTGAAATAAGGGAATACCTTTGTCGACCACGCGCTTCATCACAGAGGCGTGACTTAAGGGATTGCCTTCATACGCGTCGCGCAGATCGGCGTGGGCATCAATTTGGACCACGCCAAAATCCGTGAACCCAGCATCAAGGTAGCCTTGGATGATGCCACCGGTGACCGTGTGCTCGCCTCCGATACCGACGGGAAACTTGCCTTTTTTCAAAATAGCCGAGGTCGCATCCGCAATGCGTTGAATCACTTCGGCTTCATCGCCTTGGCAATCCACCGCGGAGCAGGTGTAAATACCTAGGTCGCTTGGGCGGCTATAGCCATCCCACATTTCCAGTTGCCAGGACGCGTCGAGAATGGCGGAGGGACCAAGGCGCGTGCCCGCACCATAACTGACGGTGCGCTCATACGGTACGGGAAGCACCTGAAAAAACGCATCGTCCTGCGAGCCTTGAGGAATTTCCGAACCGAGAAAGTGAGGGTAATTGAGCGTGTCCGTCATTAGCTTAATCTCATTTTGAAATCGTCGTAGCCAAATTCCCGCACGACAGTCAGGGCATCTGTTTCGCTGTTCCATACCGCGATAGCGGGCAAAGGGATGCCATTAAACGTACTGGTTTTCACCATTGTGTAGTGGGCCATGTCATCAAACATCAGGCGTTGCCCGGGAGCGAGCGGCGCGTCGAAACTGTAGTCGCTGATCACGTCTCCGGCCAGGCAGGTCATGCCGCCAAGTCGATAGGTGTGGGCGAGCTGCTCGGCGTCGCCAGCATGCCAGATTTCTGGTCGGTATGGCATCTCCAGTGTATCGGGCATGTGGCAGGTGGCCGAGGTATCGAGTATGGCCAAGGGCATATCGTTCCAGGTCGTGTCGAGCACTTCTGTCACGAGCACGCCGGAACGAATGGCGACGGCTTCACCGGGCTCGAGATACACCTGCACGTCGTGACGCGCACTAAATTGTTTAATCAGCTCGATCAGGCCATCGACATCGTAGCCCGGTTGAGTAATGTGATGGCCACCGCCAAAATTCACCCACTTCATTTTACCGAGCACATCGCCAAACTGAGCTTCCACGGCCGCAACCGTACGAGCAAGCGGTGCCAGATCCTGCTCACACAAAGTATGAAAATGTAGCCCTTCAATGCCGTCGAGTTGAGTGGCATCAAATTGCGAGAGCGGAATGCCCAAGCGTGAGCATGGCGCGCAAGGGTCATACAGTGCGACCTCGCCCTCGGAATGCCGTGGATTAATACGCAAGCCGATGCTGAAATGCGGGCGCTGTGCTTTTGCGGCGAGCAGGGTGGGGCGAAAGCGTTGCCATTGTGAAAACGAGTTTAAAACCAGATGGTCGGCAAAACCCGCCAGTTCATTCAGGTCTTTTTCGGTATAGGCGGCCGAAAAAACATGAATTTCGCCGTCGTAGAATTCACGGGCGAGGCTGGCTTCATGCAGACCACTCGAGCAGGTGCCACTCAGATAGCGGCTGATCAACGGAGCAAGGTGCCACATCGAAAACGCTTTGAGTGCGGCGAGTACACGCGCACCACTCTCGTCCTGCACTCGGCGCAGAATTTTCAGGTTGTTTTCGATGGCAACCTCATCGACGACAAAGCAGGGTGAAGGTACCCTGCTTGCATCAAAGTGCGCGAAGCTCTGACATTTCAGCGCGGGGTTGTCGTAGTGACCGGCCATCGTCATTAAACCAGGTCGAAGCCGGGTTCGTCGATGACGGTCCACGGCAGGCCATATTGGTTCATGGCTTCCATGAACGGATCTGGATCCATCTGTTCGATGTTCCACACGCCGGGTTTCATCCATTTCCCTTCAAGCATCATTTTAGCTCCGATCATGGCCGGTACGCCGGTGGTGTAGGAGATGGCTTGAGATTGCACTTCGGCGTAGCAGGCTTCGTGATCACAAATATTATAAATGTACACGGTGCGAGGCTTGCCTTGATAGGTACCGCGCACGACACAGCCGATACAGGTTCGACCTTTGGTGCGAGGGCCTAAAGTCGATGGGTCGGGCAGCAGGGTTTTCAAAAACTGAATAGGCACAATTTGCTGGCCATTGAATTCCACCGGCTCAATGCCCGTCATGCCGACATTGCCCAAGACCTCCAGGTGCTTGAGGTAGCTGTCGCCGAAGCTCATCCAGAACTGGGCTTTTTTCAGGCTTGGGTAGTGCTTGGTCAGTGACTCCAGCTCTTCGTGGTACATACGATAAATGTTGTACTCACCGACGCCTTCAGGGCAGGTGAAACTCTGCTTCAAAGACATGGCTGGGGTTTCGACAAAAGCACCGTTTTCCCAGTGTCGGCATTCGGCGGTCACTTCACGAATATTGATTTCTGGATTGAAATTAGTGGCAAACGGATAGCCGTGATCGCCGCCGTTGACGTCGATGATGTCGAGGTTTTCAATCTCGTCGAAATAATGCTTGGCGAGGTAAGCGGTGAACACGTTGGTTGCACCGGGATCAAAACCCGAGCCGAGCAGGGCCATCAATCCGGCTTTTTCGAATTTTTCCTGATACGCCCACTGCCACTTGTATTCAAACTTCGCGGTATCGAGCGGCTCGTAGTTGGCGGTGTCCATGTAATGGACGCCGGTTTCGAGGCAGGCGTCCATGATGGTCAGGTCCTGGTAGGGCAGGGCCACGTTGATCACGAGGTCGGGTTTGACGCGCTCGATCAGTGCGACCAGTTCGGGCACGGAATCGGCGTCCACCTGAGCGGTTTCGATGGGGCGCTTCAGCTGTGCTGCGATTTGCTTGCACTTTTCTTCTGTGCGGCTCGCGAGCACAATCTCTTCAAACACGTCCGCGACTTGTGCGCATTTGTGCGTGACGACGCCGCCGACACCGCCGGCTCCGATAATTAAAACTTTTGCCATGTTCGCCTCTCCTCTAGTGATCGCGTTCGAAGTAAGTGTAGCCATCCAGGCTGTTCTTAAAGACATTCAGCATGTCACGTCGTTGGGTGACGGAAATCGTCCCGCGCTTGACGGCTTTTTCCGCTTTGATACGCAGGGATTCGAACAGTTCCTTCGGATTGTACTCAACGTAGCTGAGTACATCGCCAATGCTGTCGCCCTGAATTTCCTCAACGAACTCAAAGTGCCCGTTTTCAGTGATGCGCACGCTAACAACGTGGGTATCGCCAAACAGGTTATGCAGGTCGCCCAGTGTCTCTTGATAGGCGCCGACCAGAAATACCCCGAGGTAGTATTCATCGCCGTTACGCATTTCGTGCAGCATCAGATTTTTGCTTTCCCCTTCTGCGTTCGCAAAGAGGTCTATCTTGCCATCCGAGTCACAGGTGATATCCGCAATGACCGCGGGGTTGGTTGGCGTCTCGTCCAGCCGATGTATGGGCATCACAGGGAAAATCTGATCGATCGCCCAAGAGTCCGGCAGTGACTGAAACAAGCTGAAATTACCGTAATAAATGTCCGCGATGGATTCCTCGAGGTTTTGCAGCTCGGGAGGAATGCGCTTCATTTGCGGCAGCAGCGCGCGGGTGCGCTGCAGCAACTCGTAGTAAATGTTTTCAACCGTGCTCAATTCGCGCACGCTCAGCAAGCCCTGGCGGAACATGGACTGCGCCTCTTCACGATAGTGCAGCGCATCGTTGCAGCACTCCTGCAGCGTGTCGATGGACAGGCTTTGAAGTGCTTGCCAGATATTGACGACGATCTCCGAGCTGTCATCGGCGGGTGCAGACGGCAACGAAAGCGCTTTAAACCGGCTCACTTCGAGAATGTTGAACAGCAATACGGAAGAGTACGCCACGGTGGCGCGTCCGGATTCCGTGATGATCGTCGGATGCGGCACATCGGCTGCATTAAAGTGCTCGCTCAGCGTTTCAACAATGTCGACCGTATATTCGTCGAGGCTGTAGTTTTTACTGTGAGTTTCGTTGGTGCTGGCACCGGTGTAATCCACCGCCAGACCACCGCCCAGATCGATAAAGCCCAGCGGCGCGCCTTCGCGTTTCAGGTCAATATAGTAGCGACAGGCTTCCTGCACGCCATTGCGAATGTTGCGGATGTTGGGGATCTGCGAACCAATATGAAAGTGCATCAGCTCAAGGCAGTGCAGCATATTTGCGTCGCGTAACTGATCGATCACGCTGACGAGCTGAATATTGGACAAACCAAACAGAGAGCGCTCACCGCTGTCTTCGAACCAGTGCCCCTCCACTTTCGCCGCAAGTTTGACGCGCACGCCGATGCGCGGCTCGATGCCGAGCAGGCGGCTTTGTTCGAGTATGATGCCGATTTCAGAGGGCGTTTCGACCACGAAAAAGCAGTTCATGCCGAGCTTGCGTGCGAGCAAACCTAGCTGAATAAATTCCGCATCTTTATAGCCGTTGCACACGATGCAGGCGTCGGGGTCCCGCAGGTGAGACATCGCAATGATCAGCTCCGCCTTGCTGCCCGCTTCCAGGCCGTGATGGTACTGCTCACCGAATTTCGTAATCTCTTCGATCACGTGACACTGCTGATTGACCTTGATCGGGAACACGCCGCGATACTGGCCCTGGTATTCGCATTGCGCGATCGCACGCGCAAAGGACTCATTGATCGCACTGATGCGGCTGTCGAGAATATTCTCGATACGCAGCAACACGGGCATGGCGTGGCCACGCTCTTCAAGACCGGCAACCATGTCCATCAATGGAACCTGGAGTGACTGCCCACTTACCTTGGCGTTGGCACAGACGAGGCCATTCTGATTGACAGAAAAATAGTCATCGCCCCATTCATTTACGCCGTAGTGGGCGGCGTTGTCGGATACAGAGCGGGTTTGCTCTTCAGCGGTCACGTATAAAGCACCTCTTTATTTAACGATTGTTACAAGTTGATGTAATAAATTGTGTCGTGAGTACGACAGGGATTCACGCAGAGTTGTTGCTGATTTCAGCTCGCGACGTCAGGCGTGAACGACGACGAAAGCTGCTTGCTTGAATTGCGGTAGCCATCCCTGAGAAGCTCGTGCGTTCACCGCATGATGGGGGTTGGCCGAGGTTTGTCTGCCGCGACCTGCTTCGATAGCTTGGTGCAAATTAAAGGTCGGTACTATTGCAGAATCGCAAGTCTTTGAAAAGCGTTTTTCGGGCCCATTGGCGCCTGAATAATGGATGCATTCCTCTGGAAGCAAATCACCCTATGTCGTATAGTCGTGGACTATTCTATCGTTGCCCAAGAGCCCATAGATGAAATTTATCTCCTCCCCCCTTCGTGCTCGGAAACGTTTTCCGAGCAGACACGCTGCGTTGATCTTCCTGGCCGGTGTGCTTTCCCTCCCTGCGGCAGCCAGCACTCAGGTGGTCGCAGAAGAAGTGCAAATGATGCGGATCGCGAATCAGGCCGAAGCCCTCGGCACGTTGCGGGCCAATGAAGCGGTGGCGATCACCGCGACCCTGTCCGAGCAAGTCAGTGCCATTCACTTTGATGACGGGCAGATGGTTGAGGCCGGTGCTTTACTGGTCGAGATGAACAGCGCGGAAGAATCCGCCTTGCTCGAAGAGGCCGAAGTCAATCACCGCGAGGCGCAGCGGCATTTTGATCGCATCACCCAGCTCGCAGCAAATGGCACCGCATCACAGGCCCAGCTCGACGAAGCTCGCCGGGAAGCCAATGCGGCCGAAGCACGGCTCGCGGCGACGCGTTCACGCCTGAAAAACCGCATCATCACGGCGCCGTTCGCCGGCGTGCTCGGGTTGAGGAACATCAGCGTCGGCAGTTTTGTTGAGCCGGGCGATGTCATCACCACGCTCACGGACGACAGTCGAATGAAGTTGGACTTCAATGTGCCGGCCTTGCTGCTGCCAAATATCACTAAGGGGCTCGCGATATCAGCCAAGACACCGGCCTACCCTGAGCAGGAATTTCTTGGCGAAATTTACAGCATTGATAATCAGGTCGACCCGGTTACGCGCTCGATTCGGGTGCGGGCCTTATTGCCGAACGAGGCGCATTTGCTGAAGCAGGGCATGTTGATGACGGTGACCCTGTTCTATCGCGAGCGGGAGGCCATGGTGTTGCCCGAAGAGGCGGTTGTGCTCGATGGCACGCAGGCCTATGTATTGGTGGCCAAACCCGCAGGTGATGGTGGCTGGACCGTAGAGCGTCGAGACGTCACGACCGGCATGCGTCCGATGGGTCGCGTTGAAATTCTCTCCGGGTTACAGCTTGGGGAGCAGGTCATCACGCATGGCCATACAAAAATCAAACCCGGTGACGCTGTGGCGTTGGCCTCACTCGAACAGGTAATGGACCATGCTGCTTTCTGATGTGTCTGTAAAGCGGCCCGTCTTTGCGGCGGTGTTGTCTCTGCTATTGGTGGCCCTGGGGCTGGTGGCGTTTGAGCGCCTTCCGTTGCGGCAGTACCCGGATATTGATGCGCCTATTGTCAGCATCCGCACCAACTATCTCGGTGCCGCGGCAACGGTCGTCGAGTCGCGCATCACAGAGCTGATTGAGGAGCGCATTGCCGGTGTGGAAGGCATTCGTTTTATCGAGTCCAGCTCCATCGATGGGCGCAGTAATATTTCTATTGAGTTTGATGTCAACCGCGATATTGATGCGGCGGCGAACGACATTCGTGACCGCATCAACGGGGTATTGAACAACTTGCCACGCGAGGCGGATCCCCCGGAGGTACAAAAAGAAGACGCCAACGATGACGTCATCATGTGGCTGAATCTGACCGGTGTGGGCATGACGGTACCGGAGCTGACGGACTACGCGGATCGCTATTTAATTGATCGTTTTTCGGTGGTCGATGGCGTGTCGCGAGTTCGCATCGGTGGGCAGCAGGAATACGCGATGCGTATTTGGCTCGATCGCAAAGCATTGGCCGCGCGCAACTTGACCGTAGCGGATATTGAAAGCGCGCTGCGCAGTGAAAATATTGAATTGCCGGCGGGCATTGTGGAGAGCGATACCCGTCAGTTTACGGTGCGCACGGAGCGCACCTTCCGCAAGCCGGAAGATTTTGCCAACTTGGTGATTGCGCACGGCCAAAGCGCGCAGGGCGGCTACCTGGTCAGGCTCGCCGATGTCGCACGTGTGGAGAAAGGCACGGTTGAGAGTCGAACCTTGTTCCGTGGCAACACGATCCCGCAAGTGGGTATCGGCATCACCAAGCAGAGTACGGCCAATACGATAGAAGTGGCGCGCGGTGCGAAAGCGGCGGCGGTGCGCATCAATGAAACTCTGCCCGAGGGCATGAAGCTTGAGCAGAGCTACGACACCTCGATTTTTATCGAGGGCGCCATTGAAGAAGTGTACAAAACGCTGGCGATTGCCATTGCACTCGTCATCCTTGTGATTCTACTTTTCCTGCGTAGCTGGCGAGCGATGCTGGTGCCTGCGGTGACGGTGCCGGTCTCGATTATCGCGACCTCTCTCGCGCTGTTGGCTTTCGGGTTCTCGATCAACTTACTGACCTTGCTGGCCCTGGTATTGGCCATCGGTTTAGTGGTGGATGACTCCATCGTCGTGCTCGAAAATATTTCTCGTCGCATTGAGCACTATGGTGAGCCGCCGCTGCTCGCGGCGTTTCGCGGTGCCAGGCAAGTCGGCTTTGCGGTGATCGCGACCACGGCTGTTTTGATTGCGGTATTTGTACCGATTGCCTTTCAACGAGGTGATATTGGTCGCCTGTTTTCCGAGTTTGCTTTGACGATGGCGGCGGCCGTCGCGTTTTCTTCTTTTGTCGCGCTGACCTTGTCGCCGATGCTGGCATCCAAGCTATTACGGGCGAGGCCACAGCAGGAGGCCGGAGAGTCAGAGACTCACAAACCGTCCGCACTCTTTCACAGCCTGCAGGAGCGCTATGATCGCGTTTTGCTGACGTGCCTCAAGCGGCCATTGTGGGTGGTACTGGTCTTTTTTGTTGTGCTGGGTTTAACCGCAGCGGTGTTTAAAGCCGTACCGAATGAATATGCGCCGAAGGAAGACCGAGGCGCATTCTTTCTCCTGGTGAACGGGCCAGAGGGCGCGACTTTCGACTACATGGAAAAATACATGAATGAGATCGAAGCGCGCTTGATGCCATTGGTTGAGGAAGGTGAAATTAACCGCCTGCTGGTGCGTGCGCCGCGTTCTTTCGGCACCACGAAAGATTTTAATTCGGGCATCGTGATCATCGTGTTGAATGACTGGGGTAAACGCCGCAACGGGTTTGCGATTATGGACGACGTGCGTCAGCGCGTTGCGGATCTGCCTGGCGTTCGCGCTTTTCCGGTTATGCGACAGGGTTTCGGTTCGAGCGCGAATAAACCCGTGCAGTTTGTGATCGGGGGCGGCACCTATGATCAGCTCGCGCAGTGGCGGGATCTGTTACTTGAAAAAATTGATGAAAATAACCCCGGTTTGATTGGCGTTGACACCGATTATAAGGAAACCAAACCGCAGCTGGGTGTGACGATTAACTACAGTCGTGCGGCAGAGCTCGGCGTGACGGTCGGCGACATTGGCGCAACCCTCGAAACCATGTTGGGCTCGCGCCGGGTAACGACCTACATCGAAGAAGGGGAAGAGTACGATGTGATCCTCGAGGGCGAGCGCGATCAGCAGCGCACCATCAGCAGCCTCGAAAATATTTACATTCGCTCTCAAACCAGCGGCCAGCTCGTCCCCTTGGCGAATTTCGTCAGTGTTCAGGAATTTGCGGACAGTGGTACTTTAAATCGCTACAACCGCATTCGCTCCATTACGCTCGAAGCCAATCTGGCAGAGCATCTCACTTTGGGTGAGGCGCTGGCGTATTTGGAATCCCTCGTACGTGAGCATCTTCCCGGTGAGGTCATTGTCGATTACAAAGGCCAGTCTCAGGACTTTAAATACGCAGGCTCATCGATGTTGTTTATTTTTGCGCTGGGTTTGTTCATTACTTACTTGGCCTTGGCGGCTCAGTTCGAAAGTTGGGTGCACCCCTTCATTATCATGCTCGGGGTGCCGCTGGCGATGACGGGAGGCTTGGCCGGATTGTATTTCAGCGGCGCGTCACTCAATCTGTATTCGCAAATCGGACTGATTATGCTCGTGGGCTTGTCCGCAAAAAACGGGATTTTGATTGTCGAATTCGCCAATCAATTGCGTGACCAGGGGCGGGCCTTTCACGATGCATTGGTCGAAGCAGCGAACACGCGCTTGCGGCCCATCCTGATGACGGCGATTACCACCGCCGCAGGCTCCATCCCTTTGATCTTGAGTAGCGGTCCGGGGGCAGAGACGCGTGAGGTGATTGGGGTCGTCGTGTTTTGGGGCATCGTGTCATCGACCTTGTTCACCCTGCTGGTGATTCCGGTTGCGTACCAACTCTTGGCACAGCACACAGGCTCCCCACTCAAGGTAACGCGCGAAGTCGAGCAGCTCGATCACGACGTTCAAGACGTCGCGAGCGAAGACCGAGGCGCATAAGGCCCTTGTTTATTCGGCCTCGGCTTTCCTGCTTGGCATGTTCGCCAGTTCCGCCACTTCGAGGCGCCCGTTGACGTCGAGGAAGGGGCAGCGCGAGGCCATTTCCAACGCGGTTTCTATGTCGGCAACATCAATAATGGTGTAGCCCGACATGCCGCTCTCCCCATGCGATACGGTGCCGTTTGCGCGAGTGATCGAGTGGATGTTCCGCATTGGGTTTGCCGGGCTGACAACGGCGCTGCCGAGCGAGTCGAGCCAGGCCATGTAGGCTGAAAAGTGGGCCTGCCCCGCTTCCTGCGATTCAGGTTCGTCGCCCCCGAAATACACGATGACGTATTGAGTCATAACCAAGATCCTTGTTTATCGAAGTATCACGCGCTGCCAAAGCCCCGCGCCATTAACGCTGCGAGCAGGGGGATCAAGATCAGCAACAGCATTTCCACATGTTTGGTCATACGCATGGACTTAGGCACTTCACAGTGCGCGCTGTCGTGCCGGCGGTGTTTCAGTAAAAAAAGTGTGGGCCGAATCGAGAGCAAACCCATAATTACAAAGAGCGTCAGTTTCAGGTGGAAGATGCCATTGCGGGTGTAGTACTCCGCCGGTTTTCCCACCAGCCACCAAAGGCTTAAACCCGCGGCGAGCGTCAGCACCGCAGCGAAGCCATAAACGCCGTCAATTCGGGCAAGGCGTTGAATTTGATCTCGGTCGAGCTCGCGCTTAAATAACATGAGCTCAATGGCGAGTGTGCCGGCGAGCAGTAAAATGCCAAGAAAGTGCGCATAGCGCACGAGTACTTCAAGTAACACTGCCATTATGTATCATCACCTATTGCATCGAATGCAAACCAAAGAGATTTTTTTCGCTGTCGTAGGCTAGAGCAACGAAGCCGTGTTCGCCAATCGCAAACTTTTCACGCATGATGGAACCACCCGCCGCTTCAACGCGCGAAGCTTCAGTTGCGCAATCTTCGCACATGAAATAGACCAGCGTACTGTTTCCTCCCGCGGCCACACCCTCCATTTTTACGAGTGCGCCCGCGATGCCGTAGCTGTTCATGTCGGATGGAAACGCCAGCATTTCAGTCTCTAGGTCACTCATATCCGCCATCGATTCGAGCGAGATATTCAGAACACTTTCATAAAAACGTTTCGCTCTGTCGAGATCGTCGACATATATTTCAAACCAGCCTACTGTATTCATACAAGACTCCATGCCTCGAAGGGCTTTAAAAAAGGGGCGGGTGCGAGCAGATTATAAACAGAGTTCATTCACAAGAGTAAAGACTTCGGTCCCTCTTCAGCGTGCCACGTTTAAGAGGAACTCAAGCCGATTGGCACAGTTTCCTATGCCTGACTCGGCTGCAATGCGACTCGCGACATCCCGACAGTTTTCCTGCAGCGTCGCACTGCCGGCTAGCGCCTTGAGACGTTGCGCAAGTCGCGCTGCATTCACCTTGCGCTGGGCGAGCGGTTGCACGGCGAGACCCTTTTCATAGAGTAAATGCCCCCAAAAGGGTTGGTCTCCAAAAAAGGGGACGACCAGTGAGGGTTTGCCGGCGCGCAAGGCAGCGGCTGTGGTGCCTGCACCGCCGTGATGGACAACGGCTTTCATCAGTGGAAACAATCTGTCGTGCGGTGCCTGCTGTATCGAGTGAATTCGAGGGTTGCCCTTACTGAGGCGAATCCCTCCCCATCCACTGGCCACAACCGCTCGTAAACCTGTCTGCTCGAGTGCCTCTTCGACGGCACGGCCCAGACGTTCGGGATGTTTTCCTGCCATGGAGCCGAAACCGATGTACAGCGGGGCGGCGCCCGCATCGAGAAACGCTTGCAGCTCAGGGCCCGGCTGCCAGTCGCGTTGATCGTCTAAAAACCAATAGCCGTCCATGCTCGCTTCGCCCGGCCAGTCGTGCGGGCGAGAAAGAAGCGAAGGGCTGATGCCGTGCCATATTGGCAGCGTGTGTCCATGGGCGTCCCTGTATACGCGGTAGCGTTTGTGACGTTTCATTCCGTGCGCTTTGCGCCATTGATTTACAAACTTTCCTGCGGAAACCGCCATCATCTGGTTCACAAAATGAAACGTGCCTCGACGATAGCCAGGCCCTAGGGGCCACGAGGGAAAGCCCACGCAGGGGCGCTCGGATGTGGGCACCAGCATCGGGATAACCATGGCCAGTACGGCGGGAATACCGAGTTTTTCCGCGTAGGCGGGGCCACCGAAACATTTTGGGTGAAACAGAATGATGTCGGGGCGCGTGGCGTCGGCAACCTGCCATGCGTCGTCGAGTTGCTTGCGCGTCAGCGGTCCGGCCTTTTTCGCCATCTTGACCATCAGGCCAAGAATATGAAACACCGTGCGCGTGTTTTCGATCATGGCGCGCCCGGTTTGTGTGTCGAGCATGGCGAGCAATTCATCGTCTATAAATCCGAAGTGTAAGTCATGAGATTCGACGAAATCCTGGAAGCGTTCACTGGTCGCCAGCGTCACATCGAAGCCGCGCGCTTTGAGACCCGCCCCGAGGGCGACGTAGGGTTGCACGTCGCCGCGTGTGCCGTAGGTCAGGATAAGCACTTTCTTGTGCATGATGATCTCGCGCAGAGAGATTAGAGAGGCAATTATGCTGAGTCGGGCGCAGGGGTCAATGCTGGGGAAAGGGTGGTAGAGTGAGCGCCGCTTTACGCGCGCGTTAACGACCCCCCCTTGCTTTGCAATTTTTCCCAGCGTCGTTTTAAGGCATACGCGAAGAGTTTATGACAATAACTTTCGAGCCCCGGCAGTTTGTGCCGGTCTTCGCCGGTGATGCGAAAGGTACTGCTGGCATCAAAATAGCGCTCCAGCCCGTAGTAGCGTTCCATCTGTCGAATTTCCTTTGCGCGCTCGCGGTTCATTAGCGGGCCATGAATTATATTGAACCAGCGCGGTGCGACTTGCCAAATGGGCTTGTAGTCGAGTTCGAGCTTGTCCATGCTTTTTTGAATAATGCGACAGACCTGCGTGGCGGAATACGCTCGCTCCCCCAGCGCAAGGTGAAAGCAGCGTCCTTCGGCCTGAGGTAAATGGAGGAGGCGAATCATTAAATTGACGGCCCAGTCTACCGGCACCACATCGAAACAATTTGGCTCGGTCACCGGTAAGACCACGCGCTCTCCTTGATAGAGCCATTCACCGAGTCGATAAACGCCGTGATACCGGTGCGTGCGGCCGTTATCACTGTTGCCGACCACATGCGTTGGCCGTGCAATGACGATGGGCAGGGTTTTCCGGTGTTTTAACACCAATTGTTCGCCGGAGCGTTTGGAGGCTTGATACCAGTCGCTGACGGGCACTTCTGTATCGATGTCTCCGGGCTCTATGATGCCGCTGCGTTCGCCGCAGACATACGCGCTGCTGAGGTGCAGCATACGACGAAGGCTCGAACAGGCGCGGGCGAAAGTGAGCATGTGCTGCACGCCTTTAACGTTTGCCGCGGAAAAATAGGCCTTGGGTGCCTCCCAGTCAGTGATGGCGGCCGCGTGGATGATGTAGTGGGTATGGCGTGTACAGTGCAGCCAAAGCGCCTCACTGAGGCCCAGCTTGGGGTGACGAATATCTCCGCAGAGGACGCGAGCGCGTGGCCGCATCCTGGCGTAGCCAATTTCCGTGGGAAAGAGGGTGCGAAACAATCGATTGATGCGCAGTTCAGCAGCTTGCTGGTTTTTGGCGCGCACCAGCAGATCTACTTTGGCTCGACTGTCGTGGCTGAGGATATGGTAAACACATTCCGCGCCAATCAAGCCTGTGGCGCCAGTGATAAAATATTGCGCCGTCGAGCCAATGCTGATACGACCTGCCTCCATTAATTCTCCAATTGTTCCTTGTTTGCCTGTGACGCTGTACTTCGTTGGTTTAGGCAGGCGCGGAGCCTGAGGCCTCGTGCGAGATGGGCACGATGCATTGCTGATCATTTCGAGGCGTTTGAGCCTGTTGAGAAACACAGGCAGGGTGGCGTGGAAATGCACCCAAAAAACGTAACTAAATCAGCTGTTTATTAGAGCACAGCCGCAAGGTGCATGCATTAGTAAGGACTTACGAATTTTTGGCGCGCAATACTACGCGCGAGTCATCACTTAGTATGACGAGGGATGAATTCATTTCCGATTTGCAGGTTTTGCCAATAGTAGTTCAGCCAATACAGCAGTTGGGCAAAAAGCGGTGCGTCAGGGCTTTTGTCTTCCGCAGAGGCCTGGTGCTGAATGCAGAATTCGTCAAAGCCCTTGAGACCAAGGGCGGCGTATTCCCAGTCGACAATAACAGGGCCGCAAGCACCGTGGATTAAGTTGTAAGGATTGAGGTCGTGATGCACCAGCGTCCATTCGGCACAGGGTAAGAACGCTGCGAAGCTTGCACGAAAGTCGCGATAAGCCGCATGCTGCAAGGTCGGGTTCGGGCTGTCGCGATGGTGCAGCGTCGCGCGATAAGCGTCGAGGTGAGAGAGATAGTCGAGTTTGTGGGCTTCTTTAAGCTTTCGTTGCGACAGCGCTTGGTATTGTGCCACGCAGGCTTGCAATTGGCGTTGGTAGTCCGGGTTGCGCAAGTCGGCTTCGGTCCAAAGCGGCCCTTCGATGTACTCGAACAGGCTGTAGCCCATGCTCGCATCCCGATACAGCAAGCGGGGGGTGATTTGACTGTCATTCAAGAGGGTCAAAATGTGAATTTCTCGCGTGCGATCGATGCCGAGCACACGCGCGTTTTCCGTTTCGAGGCGAAGTACCACGCGCCGCCCATCAAGGTTCAGAGCGTAGCTGGTGTTGGTGAGACCATTGGCCAGTGGTTTGAGCTGCGTCGGCGGTGCACAGAGCGCACCTGGCCAATAGGGCCATTGTTCGCACGCTTTTGCCAGGCGTGAGCTCATGCGTGCTGCACGCGCAATTGGCGGCCCCAACTGATGATGCCGAGTACGACGAGTACGAGATAGAGCATCATTAACAGCGCGGTCGAATACAGTTCTCGGTCCAGGTAGAGAAACAGCGCGATGCTGTCGATGACCAGCCAATAAAGCCAGTTTTCAAAGACTTTACGGGCGACCATATAGGTGGTGACGACACTGCCCCAAGTTGTGAATGAATCGAGATAGGGCCACGCCGCCTCGGTGTAACGCGTGAGCATCGTGCCCGACAACGCCGTTGCGAGCAGAATGCCGAGCAGGGCTATACCGTGATACCGCAGCGGCCAGGTACGAATTGGCAGGGCGTCTACGTCGCCCTGCTGCCCTTTTTGCCAGCTCCAGTATCCATAGACGGCCATGCCGAGGTAGTACACATTCAGCGCCGCCTCCATGAGTAAGTTCACGTCGAAGAACAGCCATGTAAACAGCGCGGTACTGACAAACGCGCAGGGCCAGCACCACAGGCTTTGACGCATGGCGAGGATCAGATAGGCCAGAGCCAATGACACCGCCAATGTTTCCGGCCAGGTTTGAGCCTGCAAACCGGCGAGCGCTTCTTGAAAAAACTCACTCATGTTCAGGGTGCCGTACTTCAGCGCGCTTCGTAGTCAGGTAAAAATTTCGCGACGAACACGCATTTTCCAAATTGTGTGTAGCTCCAGGCAATCACATCGCGCAAGGCGTCCATCACACGCGCGTAGTCACCAATCAAAATGGTCGCCGTGGGAAAGGTGTTGACCTCGATATCCTCATATTCATTGAGTTTATCGATGGTGGCCTTGATGATGTCGAGGTAATTATCCTTAAGCGGGTAAAGCGTTAATTCGACACTGAGTTTCATGTTCTGCTCCGATTACATTTCGTAGGCAACAGTAATACCCCAAGTGCGCGGTGCGCCTTTTTGCGTGTAGGGCTCGGGGGCATAAAATTTTCGCGGATCGTTGCCGAAGTCATGGCTGAAATAAAAGCCTCGGGTTTCCACGGTTTCGTCGGTCAGGTTTTTTCCCCACAGTGCCAGTTCCCACTGCTGAATGCGGTAATCCAGTCGCAGGTTGAATAACGTGTAGGCCTCACTTTGCTCGTTGTGGCTTTCGGAAAAGTAAAAACTGTCCTTGCCTTCGGTTTCAAAGCGTAAGCTCAGCGCGTCGAGCACATCCCATTCTGCACCGGCATAAAATTGGTACGCGGGGGATTGTGCCTGATCGCGTTGGCTCATGTCGTAACCTTCGCCGGTTTCAGGGTCGCGATCGACGTGGCTCAGGTTAATAAAATTCTGATATTCGGTTTCGAGCAAACCGAGGGAAGCAAACAGGGTGAGCGTGTCACTCGCGGCCCAATTCGCTTCGGCTTCAAGACCGTAGTTGGCGCCGTCCGCGTCGTTGGTAAAAAACTCTACAAATTCAAAGCCGGCATCCGAGGGGTAAGCGCGGCTTTGCTTGACCTGAATGTCGCTGCGCTGTTGGTAAAACGCGGCGAGCTGCAAACTCAAGGTGCCGTCCAGCCAGAGACCTTTTGAACCGATCTCGTAGTTCAACATGGTTTCAGTGCCGAATTGCTTGAGGCTTTCTTCCAGCTCCGGGTCAGGATTGAAACCGCCGGGCTTGTAGCCGCGAGAAATCAGCCCGTACAGCATGTGCTGTTCGCTTTGGCTGAATTCGGCTGCGAGTTTGCCGCCCCACAGGTCTGAGGAGGGTTCAAATTGCACGGCCTGGCTGTCACTGAAGTCGGCACTGAACTGCTCGCCTCGCAGGCCGCCGATCAGGGTCCAGCTCGGTGCTACACGCCACTGCAATTCACCATAGAGCGCGCGGTTGTCGGTTTGATAGTCACTGGTGTAAACACTGGTGTCTGGTGCAATCGGTGTGTAGGGGTCGCCGTCAGGCATATTGTTGGTGTACTGACGTTCAAGATCGACCTGTTGCTGGCGCACATACACGCCCGCAACCCAATTCAGGGCTTGCCCCTCATCGCGACTGATCAAGCGTACGTCGAGGCTGGTGTTGTCGTTGTCGCGCAAGTAGTAGTCGGTAGTGCTGTATTGCCAATAGGCACAGTCGGAATCAATGGCACAGATGTTCAGGTAGGACCAGTCTTCGTCGTAGCCGTATTCGATTTCCGAGCGGGCGTGACTGAGTGTGGCATCGATGTCCGCGAAACTCAGGCCTTGATGGCGCAGGTGCAGCGCGTTCGCCAAGGTGCTTTGTGTGTCGCGGCCGGGCTCGTCGGAGAGCGTCGTGCGATTGTTATCAAGGCTGAACGCATCGTAGCCATTGTCGGCATCCACGTAATACGTCGTCCAATCCAGCTGCGTTTCCTCTCCCAGCTTGAAGGCGAATTGGTTACGCAGGCTGAGTTCATCGATGTTGTTGGTGTCCTGAGTGTCGAGGTAGGCGTTGTCGATAAAGCCGTCACTCTGTGTCTGCAGGCCAGCGATACGCCAGCCAATGGATTCTGTAAGTGCCGTGCTGTAAATCGCATTCAGGTCATAGCTGTTGTAATTGCCCGCGCCGGCTTTGATTTTGAAGTAGGGGCTTTCTGTTGGGGCATTGCCCACAACGTTAATCATACCGGCGAGCGCGTTTGCACCGTACAGCGTGCCCTGTGGGCCACGAAATATTTCGACTTGTTGTGTGTCTACGGTGGTGACACCAGTGGCGATGCCGGTGAAGTCGATACCATCCACCAGCACGCCAACCGAAGGGTTGATGGGCGAGGCGTATTGGCTGCGCTCCCCGATACCGCGAATCTGAATAAAACGGCCGCGCGAGGCACCGGTGCTGTAGTTCACATTGGGTGCAAGGTTCAATAAGGATTCGAGGTTCAAGGCATGACGTGCGTCGATCAGACTTTCGTTTACAACGGTCACACTGTTGGCGAGGGTCAACGCGTCAGCGGAGCGCAATTCGCCGGTGACGTACACTTCTTCGATGGGCGCAGAAAGTGCCGGTGTCGCCACCGCAGTTAAAGTGGATACAAAAATAAAACGTGCCTTGTGCAGCATAAAACCAGAGCCTCGATACAGCCATGTGTGAATGATGGGACCGGGCGGGATGGGAGCGAGGCAGGTACGGCGTGTGCCGTGAATGAAAAGCGTTGGTCCTATCCCTACGCCGGTATAATCCGGATCAGGTGCCAAGGGTTCGGCAGCAAGCTGCACATCTCAGGCGAAAGGTTCGCCACCCCTTAGGAATGCGCGCATTGTACCGCAGTCAGGACAGGGTGTGTAAAGGGGCGTTGGCGAAGAAAAAAGCGATGGCAAGAGTCGAGCTGCCCCGTGCGGTGGCGCGGGGCAGGCTCATGGGATGTTTACAGACGCACTTCTTCGACGATGCCATTTTCATCAAAGTCGACAGCCTTGCGCTTCCAGCGATTCAGCCAATACATATACGTGTAGGCATCAAGGTCAGGGTTCGCGTGACGCGGAGGGCGACCCATCGCATACAGGATGCCCTGGCGTGTCATGCCGACATAAGGCAGGCCCTTGCGAATGCCTTTTTGGTCGATCTCACTCATGTTCGCGACCTTGTCGCCATCGCACTCTGCACCAAAAAAGTCGGCCAGGACTGTATCAAACTCGACACCGGATTTACGCGTGTGCTTGTCAAACGACATGGTGTACTCGGCGTCATTCCAGGAGAACACCACTTCTTTTTCTTTTTTTTCACGATGGTGATTTCGGCACACATCGGGATCAGGCTCGGCAGCTGGTAGTTGATCGTGTAAAGCAAGCGCTTGTTGATGTCCGGGTGCAGGTTGGACAGCGTGACATAGCTTTCACCTTCTTCAAAAGCCTGGGTAGGCAGAGAGAAAAGCGAGATCAGGGTGATGGCGAGTGCGCCGAGGCGATGAAGGTGTCGCATAGTTTACTCCGTTAAGACAAGTGCGTTATTTGAATGCGTTATGTAGCGTACTTGAGCAATATGTTCAACAGATGACGTCAAATTCGTGTTATTCATCCACCGTGCGTTCTGTGTCGTAGGCCTCTATAATTCGCACTTTATTGAATAAGAGTAAAACGATGTGAGTAGACAAGACATCGTCGTGGTCGACTACGAGGCGACCTGCGCATGCGGCCCAGGCGTCGCATCCCTGAGAGAAGCACTGCGGGAGCGCCGCAGTGGCCTACGCCAGAATGACTTCCCCGATTCGTTGCTGGAAACCTGGATTGGTCGAGTGGATTCGCTCGAATCCCAATCGTGGGAGGGTGACGACGCTGCGTGGCAAAGCCGAAACAATGCACTGATCGCCTTCGCGCTGGCGCAGGGCCGCCTGGCTGAGCGCGTCGCCGAATTGAAAGCGCGCTACGGTGCGTCACGTGTGGCCGTCATCATGGGCTCGAGTACATCCAGTATCGACCGCTCGGAAGAAGCCTATCATCACCTTTCGGAGGACGGTGCCCTCGCGCCGGCCTACCGTCAGGAAAACGTATTGAATCCCCATGCGCCCGGTTTGTACGTCGCACATTTACTGGGGCTGGATGGCCCAACCCTGACCGTGAATACCGCCTGCTCGTCCTCGGCCAAAGTGTTCGCCAGCGCCAGCCGTTGGCTGCACGCGGGGCTTGTAGATGCGGTGCTGGTCGGCGGCGCAGATACGCTGTGCCACAGTGTCTTGCAGGGCTTTCATTCGCTCCAGCTTGTGTCCGCTCAGCCCTGTCGGCCTTTCGATGCGGCGCGCGATGGCATTAATCTGGGCGAGGGTGCCGGTTTTGCGCTGCTGCAGCGCGCAGACGAGGCGCAGGCGCATACCGGCATCAAAGTCGCCGGTTATGGTGAAAGTTCGGATGCCTATCATATGTCCCACCCGCATCCGCAGGGCGCGGGTGCGCGGCTTGCGATTGAACAGGCGCTGGCGGGCGCGAAGCTGCACACTCAAGACATTGGTTACATCAACCTCCACGGCACTGCCAGTCGCGCAAACGATCGTATCGAGGGCGCACTGGTGGCGGACATGTTCGGTGAACAGGCGGTGGCGAGTTCGACCAAGGGCTGGATGGGCCATACGCTGGGCGCGGCCGGCATCCTCGAGAGCCTCGTTGCCATTGAGGCGCTGCGCAGTGAATGTGTGCCGGGCACGATGAATCTGGAAGAGGTCGATCCCGAAGTGCCGCTCGCATTGTTTGCGGAGAATCGTCGCCTGCACCTTGAGCATGTAATGAATAACTCGTTTGGCTTCGGCGGGAACAATGCCTGTCTGATCTTTAGCCGAACGGCGACGTCCCCCGAGGTGGCGTTATGAGTACGCCAATGCAATGCAAGGTGGTCGGGCTCGGTGCCTGGGGGCCTGGCTTTAATTCTGTTGATGAGTTACGGCAGTGTGTTGAAGCGCCGCTGGACAGTGACATCGGCGCGAGCATGGCGCCCAAGCCTGCGGTCATTCCCGCCAATGAGCGTCGGCGCGCACCCCTTCCAGTAAAAGCCGCGGTCGAGGTCAGTTGGCAAGCGATCAACCAGAGTGGTTTGCAAGCGCAGGAAGTCGCCTGCGTATTTGGTTCGGGGCTTGGGGATACCCAAATTACGGATTACATGTGTCGCGCCCTGACGCAGCCGGAAAAACTGCTGTCACCCACGCGCTTTCACAACTCGGTGCACAACGCGGCGGCGGGGTATTGGACGATCAGTACCGGTTGCATGAAATCCGCCAATTCTGTCGCGGGCTACCGCGAAACGGTGGGCTTGTCGCTGCTGGAGGCGGTGACGCAATGCCTGTTCGACGACGAGCCGGTGTTGGTCACGGTATTTGATATTGCCGCGCACGACGCCTATGCCTCTCTGTTTCCGGTGCATCACTCCCTCGCTGCCAGCGTGCTGCTGTGCCCACCGGATTATGCGAGTGAGCAGGTCTTGGGCTCACTCTCGCTCACGATGACGCAACGCACAGAGCCCCGCGCCCAAGCGCCCGGTTTTGTGGAGCGTTTAAGCGAGAACCCCTCAGCGGAACTACTGTATGTCGTGGCGGCCGCCGCTCAAGCTTCCGCCGCGAGCCTCAACCTGGCGCTGAGTGCCTCGCAGGATCTGCAGCTGCGTTACGAGCCTGCCGATGCATAAGGCCGACGTCGTCATCGCCGGGGGCGGCCTCGCGGGGCTTGGGCTCGCATGGCAACTCGCGTCGGCGCGGCCGGACACGCGCATTGTGGTCTTGGAAAAACACGCGTTTCCGCGGCCATTGGCAACGGCCAAGGTCGGCGAGTCCACCGTGGAAATCGGTTCTCATTACCTCGCTGAGCGTTTGCAGCTTCGCGAGCACCTGCAGCAACGCCATCTGAAAAAATTCGGCATACGCATGTTTTTCGGAGACTGGCAGCGTCTCGAAGAGGCCGACGAGTTAGGCGCGAGTAATACCTTTGGCATCCCGACCTATCAGATTGATCGGGGCGACCTCGAAAACGTTCTGGCCGAACGCGTGCGTGCGCTCGGCGTGACCCTGCTTGAGCAATGCGATATCGACGGGCTCGAGATCGCCGCAATGGGTGACGAACATCGCGTGCATTTTCAACAAGCGGGCGCATCGCACACCGTGCAGGCCCGCTGGTGTGTGGATGCGGCCGGGCGGGCGGCCTTGCTGAAGAATGAGCTGGGCCTGGCGGAGTCCAACGCCCATCGCAGCAATGCCGTGTGGTTTCGTATTGATCGACGTATCGAGCTCGACCACTGGTCGGCCGACGAAGACTGGCACGCGCGCTGTGAATTAAAACAACAGCGCTGGTTGAGCACCAACCATCTTTGTGGGCCGGGCTACTGGGTGTGGATTATTCCTCTTGCCTCCGGCGTCACCAGCATCGGTATCGTCATGGACGATACCTGTCTGGCCTCGGCCGATTTTTCGACCTTCGCGTCGACATCAACCTGGTTGCAGCAGCATCAGCCCGCATTGGCGAGAGCAATAGAAGGTGCGCCGCTGCTCGATTACGTGCTGTTAAAAGATTATTCCTACGGCTGTCGGCAAGTGTTCAGCGAACAGCGTTGGGCAATAACGGGCGAGGCGGGCGTGTTTGCCGATCCCTTTTATTCGCCGGGCTCGGATTTTATTGCCATCGCCAATGAGTTTATCGCGAGCTTGGTATTAGCGGATCTCGACGGGGAGGACATTCGCCTACGCGCGCGCTTGTTCAATTCGGTGTTTTTATCGATATACAACAACACGCTGTCACTCTACACCGAGCAGTACGGTGGCTTCGGTGATCGTACGATGATGAGTCTCAAATTATTGTGGGATTACAGTTATTACTGGGGTGTCTTGTCGCTGATGTATTTTCGGCGCGGGCTGAGCGATGTGGAGACATTACGTCAGATTTCGCCCGCCTTACAGCGTGCGCAAAGTTTAAATCAGCAGGTGCAGGCGGCGTTTCGAGCACGTGCGCGTTTGCGTCGTGTCGAGTCTGTACGCGGGGTTTTTCTCGATCAATTTCACATCCCCTGTTTGCATCATTTTAACGAGCAACTTAAGCAGGGTGAGCAGGGCGTACTGCTCGAAGACCTCGAGGAAAACCTGCCCAAGTTGGCGCTGATTGCCGAGAGCGTGATGGCGATGTTGCACGAGGATGCCGATCCACAGCCCTGTGATGCGGAGTTCGCCTTGCTGGGAGAATACCGCCGCTTAGTGCTCGGTTGAGCGTTGGCGATGCTGCGCTAAGGCCTCAAGCAGGCGAGCGTGTCGCAACTTGCCGTTGTCTTCGCGCGGCATGGCGTCGACGACGATGCACGGCCGGGGCAGGAAAACCGGGTCAAGGTGGCGCGCGAGTGCGGCAAGCACCGCGTCTTTACTGCAGTCGGGCTCCAGCTCAAAAAGGGCAACCGGGCGGGTAGTGCCGGTGTGCTTCTCCGGCATAAAGATCGCTCCGTCGATCACTCCAGGAACCTGCATAAGCAGCTGGTTCAAGGCACTGAGCGACCCCCGCTTGCCGGCAATTTCGATCATGTCCGTGGCGCGCCCTGTGAGACGAAATTGATGCTCACCGTGAAGCTCAATCGCATCTTGCAGCACCTGCGCCGCAGGCAAATGCGCCGCGCTGGCCTGCCATTGTCGTGTGCCATCGTCCTGAGTATTCGATGAAAAATCAATGCCGTCAAAGCGCGTCCACAGCGTCTCGCGCGCGGTTTCACGCCGAGCCATCGAGCCGACTTCGCTGCAGCCAAACACCTCCACCAGCGTCCCCTCAAACACTCGCTCGACCTCAGCGGCAAGCGCCTCATCCAGTGGGGCGGTGGCGCAGAGAATACGCTCGGTTTTAGGGAAGCTCAGGCCACTGCGGACCAGAGCACGCAGATGCACGGGGGTGCTGATCAGCAGCCGGGGTGCCGGCAGCGCGGCAAGGCGGCGGGCGATGTCTTGAGGAAAAAGCGGTTTCTCATCACTGACACACAAGCGGGCCTGCAGAGGCATCAGTACCGAGGTTTCCAGCCCCCACATATGCTGTGGTGGCACCGTGGCGAGCGCATAGTGTTGCTCCCCCGTGGTGTCGAGCATGTGCGTCGCGTTGATGCGCGTGCTTTCAAAAAACGTGCGCCAGGTTTTCAGGTTCGGAGAGGGCTGCCCGGTGGAACCGGAAGTGAAGGCCAGGGCCACCTGCTGGTCGAGGGGAATGTCCGGTATCTGTGTCGATTCGCTGTGCGTGTTTGCACGGTCCGCGCGAAAGACTTCTGCTGCGGCTGATTCGAGGCCGTGATCGCTGAGTAAATAACTGTCTGGATAGGTCTCGAGCAACCAGGCCTGTGTGCCTTCCGCGCGATTCTGAGGCAAGAGATTGCACTGCCCCCTGACGATCACGGCGCAGAAGCTCACCATGAACCAGTATCGGTTCTCGCAGAGATTAATACAGTAGCGTTGCTCGGGGAGTGCGGCGGCCAGCGCGTGCACATGACGGCAGAAGTCGCGCACCTGGATCTGCCGTGGCGCGCCCGGATAGGGTGGCCGAGAGCAGTGAATCAGGTGGTCATCGGGGGCGCGTAGGGTCAGCGGCGCACGCGGTTCCATGCGTGTCGGCTCAGGCGCGGTTGGCTTCGACGAACTCGGTCAGCGAGGCGAGGGTAGCAAAGGCATTGCGGGTGTTTTCGTCTTCGGCTTGCATTTGTACCTGATACTTCTGCGAAATGGCGAGCGCGATTTCGAGTGCATCAATGGAGTCGAGCCCCAGGTCGTCGCCGAACAGTGCGGCTTGTGGGTCAATTTCGGCGGCACTGATGTCTTCAAGATTCAGCGCGTCTACCAGCAACTCAGCCATTTCACGCTGCGCCGGGCTTTGATCAGCCATGGAGTAAAACCTCGTTATTCACATTCTTTACCGCTCAATGCGGGGTGCGCAAGTGTAAACGCTTTAGCGCCCAAAATGTAGTGTATGCGATGGGGTCAGACCCCAGCGTATACGCAGGGGTCTGACCCCATCGCATACGTTAGCACATGCCGCCGTTGACGGAGATGACTTGGCGGGTGATGTAGCCTGCTGCGTCGGACATCAGAAAGCCGACGGTTTCGGCGATGTCGTCTACCTGGCCGAAGCGCTGCATCGGGATCATTTTCATGGCTTCGTCGCGGTACACACCCTCGATCATATCGGTCTCTATGACGCCAGGCGCGACGCAATTGACCGTGATTTTGCGCTTCGCCAGTTCGATGGCGAGGGCTTTAGTCGCACCGATGATGCCCGCCTTGGCCGCACTGTAGTTGGTTTGTCCGCGATTGCCGATCAGGCCCGAGACCGATGCGAGGGTGATGATGCGCCCGCCGCTGCGCAAGCGAATCATCGGCATCACCACAGGGTTGAGTACATTGTAAAACGCGTCCAGATTCGTATGGATGACGGCGTCCCAGTCTTCTCCGCTGAGTACAGGAAAGGCATTGTCCCGCGCGATGCCCGCGTTGCAGACGACACCGTAGTAGGCGCCATGGGACTCCATATCGGCCGTCAACTGTTCAGCGCAAGCTTCGCGGTCGGCCACATCGCATTGCAGGAGGGTAACGTCCACGCCGTGCTGACGGGCTTTCTCGGCGGTGATTTCCGCCTGTTCCCGGTTGCTGCGATAGAGCAGACTCAGCGCAAAGCCGCGTTGTGCAAGCAGCACGGCGCAGGCGGCTCCGATGCCGCGGCTGCCACCTGTAATGAGGACGCGTCGTTGAGCGTTGGCGGGGCTTGTCATGAGTGACCTCGGAGAGTTCCAGAATAGCGCAGCAGTATAGCGGCCCATGAGGGTTTGCCAAGGCGTAGACAGCGCCTGACGCGGCCCCTATGCTACGCGCTGAACGACCACGAACCCAACCTGGCCTTAATCTGCATGAGTTTTGATCCGGGGCATGGCAATGCAGCATGCTCCCCTCCTGAGCCCCTTACCACTACTGTCGCCGTGATTGGGGCTGGCCCTGCCGGTTGTAGCGCGGCCATTCAGCTGGCGCAACAGGGGCTGGATGTTGTCTTGATCGAAAAGGAAGTCTTTCCCCGCTTTCATATCGGTGAGTCATTGCTGCCCGCCTGCAATGCGCTTTTGCAGCAGCTGGGCGTGTGGGAGCGAATCAAGGCTTCGGGCTTCGTGGAAAAGCGAGGGGCGCAATTTCGACTCGCTGACGACAGCCGAGCTACCGAACTGACGTTTTCCAACGGTTTAGTCAGCGAGCTCTCGATGACGTATCAGGTCGAGCGCGCACAGTTCGACTGGATTCTTCTTGAGCGGGCGAAGGAATGCGGCGTACGCGTATTCGAAGCCACCGAGGTAAAAAACGCGGCGCCTCTTGAGCAGGGTTGGCGTTTATCGGTCGTGGGGAAAACGGGTGCGTTGCAGGTTCATTCGCAGTGGGTCGTCGACGCGAGTGGCAGAAAATGCATTGTCGGCAGAGGTTTGGGTTTGGGGCGCGAAAGCTTGCCTTATCCCGGCCGTCTCGCGGTGTTTAATCATTTCCAACAGGTGCCACGCGATGTCGGCGACCGCGGCGGCGATGTGGTGATCTATCGCTTACAGGACGCCTGGTTCTGGTTGATTCCGATCTCCGATACGATCACCTCGGTCGGCGTTGTGATTCAAAGTGGCGGTCGCCAGTCGGGCGAGTCCTTGGAGTCGCTGTTCTGGCGAAAGGTCTCTGAGAGCCCCGCGCTGTCTCAGCGATTACAGCGGGCGAATGCGATGCAGTCCTTCCGCGCAGACTCGGACTACAGCTACAGCTTTTCCAGCTTTGGTCGGGATCGCGCCCTGCTTGTCGGGGATGCGGCCAGCTTTATTGACCCTGTATTTTCGTCGGGTGTCTACCTCGCACTAGAGAGTGGAACACTGGCCGCCAAGGCCATCTTGCAAAGTGAGCAGTCGGGCCGTGAGCCTTCGCCGCGCTTTTATAAAGCGTATTCGAGTGCGATCAAAAAACAGGTGAGGGCGATCAGGCACTTGATCGATATCTACTATTGCCCCCATGGGATAGAGTTGCTGCTCTCACCGCGCCCGGTATTACAGGTCCCGAATGCAGTGAACTCTCTGCTCGCGGGCGCACTGGCACCACCCTTGCGCGTGCGTTGGCGGCTCTGGTTATTTCGCCAATTCTACAAAGCCCATAAATTCATCGGCATCGTGCCAAAAATTCAGTGGCATCAGGCGCCCACTGAGCGTGGAGTGGCCGAATAGGCCGCCCGTCCCGCCAGCCAGAATGCACCGATCAGGTTGACGCTGTTGCCGATCAACACGGTCAACCCGAAGGCCTGAATGACCGGCATGCTGCTGAGCGACAACAGGCCGAAAGACAGCAGGCTCGTGGCCGCTGATAACACAATTGCGACCATGGTGTGCGTCATCGTCTTCGCTTTATCGCCGTCACCACGCGCCATTTCCTCGACAAAGATGACGTAATCCATCCCGAGCCCAAGTACGAGGTACAGGGCCATCACGTGGAAGACGCTGATGGGGATCTGCGCGAAACTCAGCACGAGCAACACGACGGCAATCGCACTCAAGGGCACCAGTGCAGCGCGGGGGTGACGGTAACGAGTGAGGCTTAACATCGCGGCCAGTCCGCACGCTAGCGCAAGTAACCACAGCGCTCGTTCGCGCAATACGCGCAGTGCCGCCGTGTTTTCTTCAATGACGCTCAGCAGTGTGAGGCCCGGCACCTGTGCGACCGCGTCACCGAGGGCGCTGAGATTCATGCCCTTGGGCAAGAACAGGAGACTGCGCACTTCCTGGCTGTCGGCTTGCCACAGTACATCAAAAGGCGGACCCATTTGTTCCAGTAACTCCGCGTAGCCCGAGCGCACCCAGTTTTGCGACAGCGCCTGCTGCCACTCGGCTTCTGGTGGCCTTTGATCGAGGCTGCGCAACAACTGACTTGCAGCTCCCCCCTCTCGAAACAGGACCTGGTATCGTTCGTAAGCGTCGTCTTGGCGCTCGGGTGCGGGTAACAGATTGGGTAGACCGAGCAGTTTCTTGGCTTCCGGGTACGCAGCCTGGAGCGTGGTGAGCTTGCGATACAGGTCAGAGGCATCCTCGGCAGAGGCGAGAATAAAGGTCGCGGGCTCCAGTCCGTCACTCAACGACTGCACGGCTTGCTCGGCTTCCAGCAACGCCGGGTTCGCATTAAAAAAGTGGCGAGGGCTGTCAGAGAAATGTGCGATGCGGGTCAGTGAGGCCAAGGCGCTGACGATGATCAGTGCGGCTGTCATAAACACGAGGATTTTTGGGATCTGTTGAGCGCCGCGTAAACCGGAGGCGATGCGAGCGCGCAGCCAATGGTCGCGCGGTTCGATGGCGCGTCGAAAGAGCAAGGGGCCGAGGGCGATGACGCAAAGCCAGCCACAGGCCAGACCGATAACGGAAAACGCCGCGACCTGTTGCAGCGCTTGCAAACCGCTGAACATCAGCGCGAAATAGCCGAGTACGCTGGTGAGAAGGCTCAGTGCCAGCGCCCGATACAGTGCTGACTGGCGCGCAGGGGAGCCATGCTGGCAGTAGATAAAATGGAGGGAATAATCGACCACAACACCCACCAGACTCGCGCCAAACACCATCGCCAGAACGTGGACCTGCGCAAAGAGGTACTGGCAGGCAACGAACGCACACAGCCCGCCAAAGCCGATGGACAGTGCAGGGAGCAGCAGCGCAGCGGGGTGGCGCAAGATCCCCAGTAAAAGCAGCACAATCCCGAGCCCGGAAATCATGGAGATTCGGCGAATATCGCGCTCGGCTTCCTGAGCGGCATCGACAGTAAAGCGAGGCACACCCGAGTACTGCAAGGAGAGCTGAGGGTCCGCCGAGCGCATCGCTTCCATGACGGCCTCGAGTTCTTCGATCGCGGCGCGCTGGGCATCGAGTGACATCGAGGTGTCGCGGAGTCGAACGTTAAGAATCTGTACGTACATCGACTCAGTGAGATCTGCGGGTGCCTGTTGAGCAGAAAGTGCCTCCAGCGCAGCCAACGCGTAATCATTCAATAGACCGAAGGGGTCCTCTTCCACGCTGTAGAGTTGCATCGCCGAAGCGGCGCTGAACAATCGCTGTCGTGCGCGCTTCACCAGGGTCGCGTCGTCAATGGATTGCAGTGTCGCCCATTGCGCATCGTTGAGCATGCGAAATCGATGCGTGAGTAAAAATGCCCGGTACGCCGAGAGCGCCTGTTCTTCACTGCCGAGTGTCAGGCCGTTCAGTTCAGACAGGGCGTCTTCGAAGGCGTACACCGCGTCTTCGAGTTGCCATTCATCGGGGTGCTGGAGCGCGACGACGAGGCCTTGGCTGGCGTGTTGTGTTAGAGCGTCGAGTGCGGCTTCGGTGGCGGGATGCAGGGCGAGGCGAGGCGCGAGTTGGCGCAAGTCGGCGTTGAGTGCCCACCCTTCGTTCTGAGTGTCGCTGCTCTGGAAGCGAAGGGCGGCTGCTACCGCGACCACGACACAGAGTGCGAGCCAGCACGTCAGGGCGAGTCTAGGCAAGCGCATCTAGCGGGCGTCCAGCTGCAGCCAGCGCGAGCACGCCGCGTCGTCGTTCAACACACTCATGCATTGCGCCACACTGACCCGATCAAAACGCTGCAGCCCATCAAGGGTGAGCGCGAGCGAGCCGGTTTCTACCATCTGTAGATGCACATCGACTGTCGCGGGCTGCTGTTGAATCTGCATCACGCGGATGAATTTCTGCATGCGTCGGCTGCGTGGGGTTAGGGTCAGGTGCAGCAGCTCGCTTTGGTCCGAGGCTTCAGTGTGTAGCTCGAATTGATGACTCAGCGCACGCGTGTCGCCGCCGATCAATTGGTTCAGCAAACGCCCGAGCGCGTGCTGCAGTCGATTGTCCAACGCGCTGCTTTGCGCTTGCAGATCGATGCGTTGTGGGTCTCCTTTCAGCGGGTAGAGGATGGCTTCTCGCACCGGGCCCTGAGTCAGCCACAACAGGCCTTTTTCACAGTCGTAGAGAAAAGCGCCCTGACTTTCGAGTGTCAGCGAGCCGCTCTGCCGGGTTTGTTCAAACTGACCGCCGTGTTGGCAGCTTTCAGGGAAGAAGGCCTGAAGGGCCGCATCGTCGCGCGCTGACACCTCAGCTGTGATCAGCGCGAGCAGGAACAACCCGTAGCGCATCACGGAGTGTCTACCTGTGCCGCGAGCTGTGTTTCAACATTGCGCCTCAGCATCTCGGGGCACTCAAACTGCATGACGCCGCTGGCGAGAGACACCGCTGCCTGCGTTGTGTGTGCTTTCGTGAGGCATTCACCGCTGCGAGCGTCCACAATGCGATAGCGAATCAACAGCCGTTGTTGCCACTCTTCCAGCGTCGCGGTCACGCAGACGTCCTGGTTGAAACGCAGCGCTTGCACGTACTTGATCTGCATGTCGATGATGGGAAAGCCATAGCCGGACGCGGCCATGGCTTCGTAGTTGTAGCCGATCTCGTCCAGCAGTTGGCAACGTGCAAGCTCAAGGTACTTCGCATAGTGACCGTGCCAGACGATATTCATCGAATCGACGTCAAAGAAAGGCACGGTCATGCGGTACTCGGTGGAGAGCTTGGCCACGGGGTTCCCTTTATTCGCTGTCCTGAACCTGTTGCACGACGTCGATGACATCGGCGACGGTGCGCACGTGGTTGAAATCGGCGGGGGTCAGCTTGCGTTGGGTAAAGCGTTTGAGCTCAATCATCAAGTTGACGGCATCAATGCTGTCGATGTCCAGATCTTCACGCAGGGTGCTTTCCATACGCACCTCGGCGGCGTCGATGTCGAACTGCTCTTCGAGAATGTCGCACAACTGGGCGAACAGGCTTGCTTGGGTATCGCTCATAATCACTACTTGGTCGGGCGAAGGTGTCGCCAAAAAGTGACTCATTATACCCGCTGGGCGCAGCGATTACAGCGCGTTCAAAATTTGCTGACGCAGGTTTTCCGTCATTACACGGGCCTGAATCCCCGGTGGGCTGTCGGCCTCACAGAGTGCGCTCGCCTGTGTAGGCAGCAAGGCCGTGAACTCAAAGCACGGCGGTGTCGGCGGCACTTCATACCACGGCTCGTGTTTGCGCAGCGTGGGCGGCGTACAGCGAATCGCAATCGGTTGGATGCCGCACTGCGCATGGAGGGCAATATTCGCCGCGCCGCGATGGAACTTCAGCTGTTCGGGATCGCGGGTGCGTGTGCCTTCGGGGAAAATAATCAGTGCGCTACCGGCGTTCAGTTCAGCGGATGCACGCTCGACCAGCGCCTCACCGGCGACGCTGTTCGGGATGTAGCCGGCCAACTGCACCATCGCCGAGGTCAGAGGGTTGCGCGCCATGGCGGCCTTAACGATGCAGCAGGCATTCGGAACGAGCGACATCAGAAAAACGGCGTCGAGCAGGGACGGGTGATTGGCGATGACCAGATGGCCGGACAGATCACGGAAACGCTCGGGGTGCTCGACGTGCCAGCTCAGCAAGCCGAGCCCGCGCATCATCGCGATATACAGTGAGGTGGCCCGGCGTACCGTGGCGCGAGCCCAGTGGCGTTTTTTTGCCGACGGCACGGGCAGCAAATACAAAAACAGGAACACGCCGATGCCCGTCACAAAGGCACCCAGCCCGAACACGACAAATGAGAAGCCTGTTGCGACGATGCGCCAGGCGCGGTTCAGGCGAGCGCCTGGAGAGCTCTGAGTCATGGGCTTTGGGCGAGACAGGCCGCTTCGATTTCAACCAGCAGGTTGGCTCGACAGATATCGGCCAGCAGGAAGGTGACTTCCGCGTGCGGGTGCGCGAGCGCCATCGCCTCTTGTGCCGCAGCGAGGTGATATTCATGGCGCAGGTAAACCCGCACGGCCTGCAGTGGGCTGTGCACAGCCGCGACACCGGCGAGTAAGGTATCGATATTCGCAATCGTGATTTTCAGCTGCTCATCGATGTCACCGGGCGACTGCGTGGCGTGACCCAGGATGGCGGCGGTGCCCGAGATGAAAATCTGTTTTTCCCCGCCGAGCGTCATGCTGGTCGCGCGCGCGAAGGAGGGGCTGCTCGGCCCGTATTCACGAGGGTACTCATAGGCACTTTGCTGCAAGGGGTTTTCATGGTGCTGGCCGGCATGGCGGGTGGCGAGCAGGTAGATCACCGCACCGCGGCTGTGGTGGCCGAGTGCCGAGGCGGCAGGAAAGTCCTGGGGTTCGAGCGCGAGTGCATCAAAGGCGCGCTGGCGCCCTACACAGAACTGTTTGTATTCCTCGCTGTCGCCCTCGCCAGAGTTGATGTTGGGCATGTAGTTCCAGATTCGGAATACCTGACTAAAGCCGCGCGCCTCAAGCACTCGGTACAGCCTTAAGTAGGCCGCCTCCGTCGCTGTGCCAATGTGGTCGCACTCGGCTTCGGGAATCCAGGTGGACAGGCACAGTACATCGTCGATTTCATTCCACTGGCAGTCGTGCAGCGTGCCGCGCTTGGCCGGGCTTTGGCCATAGCGAATGACCTCGTAAGCGGGGCCGCTCAGCGCATTCAAGCCGACGGGGATGTTGCCGAGCGTTGTTGTGGCTTCACAACGTGGCTCAAAGCTGACTACGGCCAGGACACCCGGCTCCGCAAGCAGGGCGGTGGGGTCGTTGTGGCTGAGTACTTGTGCAAACATCAGAGGGTCCGAACGCGGAGATAGGGCGGGGAGTGTAAACAAAAAGCCTGGGCAAGTTAAGCCGGGCTCAATCACCCAGTTTCAATATGAGCGACGTGTTAATGCCGCCGAACGCGAAGTTGTTGGACATGATCAGCCTTGGGCTTGCTGCCCGCACGTTGCCGGTGATGTAATCCAGTGCAGCACAGCGTTCGTCGAGCTGGTCCAGGTTGAGGTTGGGAGCGAGCCAGCCCTCTTGCGCCATGGCCAGGCTCCACCAGGCTTCAAGTGCGCCGCAGGCGCCGAGACTGTGGCCGATGTAGGCCTTCAGCGCACTGAAGGGGGTGTGCGTGCCCATGACCTCGGCCGTGGCCTGGCTTTCGGCGATATCGCCGTGCACGGTGGCGGTGCCGTGGCCGTTGATATAGTCGATGTCTTCGGGGGCGAGCTGTGCGGTGTCCAGCGCATCGCGCATCACCTGCGCCATCGTACTCTGGTTCGGCCGCACGAGATGGCTGCCGTCTGTGTTCGTCGCAAAGCCCACCACCTCGCCCAAAATCGTCGCACCGCGTGCAAGTGCCCGCCCGCGCTCTTCCAAAATCAGTGTGGCGGCGCCTTCACCAAGTACCAGCCCGTCGCGCTCAACATCGAAGGGCCGAGGCGATTGCGCAGGACGCGAATTCATTAGGCTCGCTGAAAACACCGTATCAAACACAGCCGCCTGAGTGGGGCACAGTTCTTCGGCGCCACCGGCAATCATGATGTCCTGTTGACCGGCACGAATGGCCTCAAAGGCGTAGCCAATGCCCTGGCTGCCGGCGGTACAGGCGCTCGACGTGGTGTACATGCGGCCGGTTGTGCCAAAGAGCACGCTGATGTTTACCGCCGCACTGTGGCTCATCATGCGCAGATACGTCGTGCCGTTCACTCTATCCATGCTCTGGTGTTCGAGCAGACTGAAAAATTCCATGGCGGCGGCACTGCTGCCGGTAGCGGAACCGTAGGCGACACCGGTGCGCCCGCTTTTGAGAATGGGATCGTTCAGCAGGCCCGCACTGTCCAGTGCGCGCTCGCTGGCCAACACGGCCATCTGTGCGACACGCCCCATGCCCCGGCGCTTTTTGGCGCCGTAGTGGGAGGGCAGTTCGAAATCGTCAACCGGTGCGGCTAAGCGAGTTTGCAAGTCGGGATATTGATCCCACTCCTGCATGTAACGCACGCGGTTTTCACAACTGCGCAGCGCCGCACTCATGCTCGCCCAGTCGTGCCCCAGCGCGGATACGCCCCCGACGCCGGTAATGACCACTCGACGTGTACTCATAGCGTGGACTCCAAGGGTTTGCGCAGTACACTCAGGCGCGCCGTGGCCACCTCGATATCACGGGCTTCGTCGACAATGCGGCAGGTGAAGTTGGCGAGTTGATCGCCGACTACGGCCAGTTCTTCGGCGCTGACGAGCAGCGTCGCGCCAGGGGGGAAGTAGTCTTGAGAGCAGCGATATTTTCGGGTGCCCAGCAACAGGCCTAAGTGTGGTTCGACCTGTCCGAGTTGTTTCTGGTGGCCCGCAATCAGAGCGCAGGTCTGCCCCATGTATTCGATGCCGATCCAGGCACCCACGCCGCGTCCGGCTTCAAAAAACGCGCTCTGCTCCCCAATGTGTACGCGCGCACGCGCATGTTGCGGGCTCACGTCGACCAATGTGTCGATCAAAAGCATCGGCGGTCGGTGAGGGAGAAGGGGGAGTAGGTGTTCATCCACGTGATGTCTGCTCCTCGGTCGACTCGGATGGGGCTTGCCAGTAAGGGTAGAAATTAAACCACTGAAACGGCGCCTGTTCACATTGTTTTTCGAGTGCGTCGGCAAAGCGCTGGGCCAAGCTTTGCAGGGCGTGGTCTCGCTGCCCGCGGGGAACGGTGATTTTGTCTGCAAAAGGCACCAGTTCGAAGCGGATCGCATCGCGTGTGCGGTACGAAAACATCAACTGCACTTCGCATTCGAGCATTTTGGCCAGCATGTAGGGGCCGATGGGCAGTGGCGCGTCGTGACCAAGAAAGCGCACGTTGACCGTACGCTGTTCGCCACTCAGAGGGATGCGGTCCCCGGCGATAAACAACCATTCTCCGGCTTCGATTTTGGCTTTCAGTGTCAAAATGGTGGGGATGTCGAGTTGGTCGACCTGATAAATATGCACTCTCGAGTCTTCGCTGAGGCTCTGCATCGCGTTGACAAAATTCGCCGAATGCTGGTCGTAGACAAGCGCATTAATGACCTTGTTTTTGTAGCGTTGCACGAAGCCTCGGCAGTATTCGAGGTTGCCAAAATGCGAGCCGATAATCAGCTGGCCGCTGTCTTTCTGCATGAAGGACGCGAGCAGGGCTTCGTCGGCAATCTCAAACTCTCCTTCATCGATGGGGGCAGACCAGGCCAACAACTTGTCGAGTATGGACTGACCGAACGCGTACATATGACGAAACACATCGCGATAGCCCGGCGGCCTGTCCCAGCAGTGTGGAAAGGACTGCTGATGGCGTTGCAGATATTCCAGACTGGCTCGGCGTGCCACCGGCACCGCGATAAAGAAATACGTCATGACCGGATACAGGGCGAGATTGAATACCCTGCGTCCAAGGTGGCGATGCAGCCACAGCATAAAGAGAATGCCGCGATAGGTGCCCGCCTCGCGCAGGGTTGACCAGTGCACGGTCTCGGTCATTTTCGCAGGCCTTGACGCACGCGACGGTAAATCAGCCAAGGTGAGCGCCAGAGCATGCCGAGCATCAGGCGCGTGTGCAGGCCAATCAGCAGCAGATTGTCGCGAAGGTATTTAAAGTGCGAGACGCTTTGCTCTGGGTAGATGACTTCGGTATCCATAAAGCACAGCTCAATGCCCTGCCAGCTGGATTTGACGATGATGTCGGTGTCGAAATCCATGCGTGAGCCAACGAAGTGGCGATCGAGCAGGCGCTCCATCTCACGCAGCGGATAAATGCGATAGCCGCAGAGGCTGTCTTTGACCTCCAGCGACAGGGTCTCCAGCGCCACCCAGAAATCCGTCACTTTGCGGCCGTAGACCCTTGCCTTGGGCGCGCTGTCGTCGAAGACCGGGCGCCCACAGATCATCGCGTGTGGCAATTTTTTACTGACGTGAATAAAGGGTTTGAGGTCTTCGACGCGATGTTGACCGTCGGCGTCGATCTGAATGGCGTGGGTGTAGCCGAGTTGGGCCGCGTGCACAAAGCCTGTTTTTACCGCCGCCCCTTTGCCGCGATTCTGCGCATGGCGAAATAGGTGCACCTGTGGAAACTGCTCGGCGCAGCGCGCTACCTGCTTGAAGCTTGCCGCTTCGCTGCCATCGTCAATGACGAGGATGGGGAGCCCGCTTTCCACCAGGCGAGGCAAGAATTCGATAAATTGGCGTTCGTGATTGTAGTGGGGAACGAGCAAACAATAGGAAGACATCGCTTACCTCAATTGGGGGTGTAGACCAGACGCCCTTCGGAAAACAGCTGCTCGCCGTCGGCATAGCGAAAGCGAATACTGATCAGCTGGCCTGCGTCGTCGTACCGGGGCTGCAAGTTCAGGGTCAGATGTTGTTCCGGGAGCACGACCTGCTGAAACTTCAGCGCATCGACCCCAGCAAGGCGTGATTCGGGTCGACACAGGTACTCGCTGAGTCGCGTCGCCCAGTGTGTTTGGACGACACCGGCAAGCACAGCTTGTTCGGGAAAGTGCCCTTCAAACCAGCGCACTGACGCGGAGACCCAAAGGCGTATACACCAGCCATCCTCGCGGACGTCCAGCGTGTCGAAGCGTGGCCATTCGTCGCTGGCGAAAGCGTCTTGCAAGGTACTCAATGTGGCAGTCATATCGGCGTTTGGGCGTCTTCGGGCGGGCCGCATAATACCGCAGGCGCCCAAGTGACAAAAGCGGTCAGGCCAGCTCAGGCTTCGATTTCAGGCTCCGAGTGCTTGTTCTTATAGCGACGACGAACCCATAACTCGACAGCGAATACCAGGCCGAAGAGACCATAGGAAAGCAGGCCGGTGTACAGCGCCCACAGTTTCAGGTCGGCAAACAGCGCGAGCGTGAGCGCCACGCCGCCATTCACAAACAGCAACACAGCCCAGAATGCCGTGAGCCTGCGCACATAGTGCTGGGCTGCGCGTGGCAGAGGACCTTGGCGCTTCTCCGCAAGCTGCTCGATGGCGCTTTTGGCATCGCGCAGGCTGAGCGCAAAGTACAGGCCGACCGTCCAACTCACGACCGTGGGGTAGGCGAGCAGCAAAGCCTGGCTGTTGCTCAGTGCGAGCACAAAACCATAGCCCGCACCCGCCAAGAGTATGACGAGCCCACGCCCTTTTCTTGGCGCGCCTGCCGCACCGTAGCGCCCCAGTGCCAGGGCAATCAAAATCACCGAAAACACCGCCGGGCTTAATCGCTGCAATCCAAAGTAGACGATCAGTGGGTAGGCAACTGTGACCAGGGTGATGATGAGGTAGAGCAGCTTAGGCATGTTGGGCTGTGGCCGTGAACGAAGCGTGAACCATAGCAGATTCCGCGCTCGAGAGCGGACTTTCGCCTCGCGGATGCGCGCGCGGCTTTAAATTCGGAGGAGCAGGCCATAGAATCGCGGTCTTCTCGTCTCTCTCAATACAGGCCACGAGCACGTGCAGTTATCTGATTCCACACCCTTATGCGCCGAAGCCGTCGCGCATCCGAATATCGCGCTGATCAAATACTGGGGAAAGGCCGGTGATCTGCACACCAATGAGCCGGCCGTTGCGTCCCTGTCCATCACCTTGGATACCCTGCAGACGCGTACGCGCCTTACCTTCGATGCTGCGCTGGAGAGCGATACTTTGATTTTGAACGGCCAGCGCGATGAGCGCCGCTTGCCGCGTATCAGTGAGGCGCTTGATCGGCTGCGCGCGTTGGGGAATACCAGCCTGCGCTGTGAGGTCGAGACAGAAAACAACTTTCCGACCGGAGCGGGCTTGGCGTCGTCGGCGTCGGGTTTTGCTGCACTGGTGGTGGCGGGCAACACGGCGTTGGGGCTTGAACTCAGCTTGCGCGAGCAAAGCATGCTGGCTCGAGCGATGTCCGGTTCCGCGGCCCGCTCCCTGTTCGGTGGTTTTGCGCGCATCGCCTTGACCGAAGCGCTGAACCCTCCCGACCCGACTTTTGGCAGCGCCTATGCACAGCCCATCCTCGAGGCCAGCCACTGGCCGCTGGAAGTCTGTGTCGCGGTGGTCAGTGATCGTGAGAAGCCGGTGGGCTCCACCGAAGGGATGGAACTCAGCCGGCACACCAGCCCCTATTATGCGCCATGGCTTGAAGGCAATAATCGCGATATCGAGGATGCCGAGCGGCATGTGCGTGCGCGGGATTTTGAAGCCCTAGCGGAATTGAGCGAATTCAGTTGCCTTAAAATGCACGCGATGGCCATGGCGTCACGGCCCGGCTTGCTCTACTGGCATGGCACGACAGTGACGGCCATGCACGAGATTCGGGCCATGCGTGCTGAGGGTATTCCGGTGTTCTTCACCATCGATGCCGGCCCGCAGGTGAAAGCCATCTGTGCGCCAGGATACGGCGATCAAGTGGCAGCGCGCCTTGAGGGTTTGCCCGGCGTACAGTCTATATTGCGTTGCGGCCTCGGCGAGGGTGCGCGCATTGTCTAGCGGCCCCGTGAGCAGTCGCGCCCCAGGTAAAGTCATAGTCAACGGCGAGTACGCCGTGCTGGAGGGGTATCCCGCACTGGTGCAGGCGGTCGATCGCTACGTTGAATGCGAGTTGTCTCCCGCATCGGGTTCGGGTGTGTGTGTCGAGGCACCCGGCTTGCTCGACGAGGCGGTCACGCTGCATTGGCGCGATGCGGATCGTTTGGTCACTCCGGATTCGCGTCTTCACTTTCTGGTGGCAGCGTTGAATGCGTTGCTGTATTCCTCGCATCGCCGTCAGGCCTTGCTCGATGCTGGCTGGACCCTCAAACTCGATTCGCGAGCACTGTTCGATCGCGGTGATAAATTGGGTTTGGGTTCCAGTGCTGCCCTGGTGGTGGCTCTGGACTCATTGCTGCAGCAAGCCTTTGACTCGGAGCCCGAGCCCACCTCGGCACGCTGGCAGCGCCTGCACGCGGTGCACAGCGAGGCGCAGGGCAAGCGCGGCAGTGGCACCGACATCGCGGCGAGCATGAGCGGCGGCTGCTCTGTCTTTACACCGCAAGGTAAGAGCGCCTCGATCGTGCCCTTTGCGTGGCCCGACGCCTTGCATTGCGCTTATATCTGGACGGGGCAAAGCGCCTCCACAACGCGCTTTCTGGGCAGTTTCAGTCAGTGGCGTCAAGACTCGCCGAAGCAAAGCGCTTTGATGATGACGGCGTTGGGCCAAGCGTCAGCGGAGGTTTGCCAAAATCACGGCGCCACAGAGTTACGCGAGGCGCTGGAGGTTTTTACAACGCAATTATGGGCGCTAGACCAAAGCAGCCGTTTGGGCATTTTCACCGAGTTGCACACGCACTTATTCGAAGCCGCCGCTCGAGTACCGGCGTTGGCTTACAAGCCCTGTGGTGCCGGAGGCGGAGACCTCGGCCTTGCGGTCAGTGAGGATGCTGCCGCCTTAGCGCAATTTATTCGCCGCTTGCCTGCTCTCGGTGCGCGAGCGATTTCTTTATCGCGAACATAAGGAGTGCCCAGGCGATGACCCGCGCGCTTATCAAACGCATTTTTCGTAAGTTGAGCCCGGCACAACGTGTTGCCGAGCTGCATACCTCAGGTTACCTCGATCAGGCCGATTGCGCCGCGTGGCTTTCGGCCGCGCAGTCGCTGCCGCTCAGCATCGCGGAACATATGATTGAAAACGTGATCGGGGTATTCGGCCTGCCACAGGGCATCGCGATCAATTTCCCTATCGATGGTCAGCGCTATGCCATTCCTATGGTGGTGGAAGAACCCTCCGTCGTCGCCGCACTGTCCTATGCGGGGCTGCTCGCGGAAAAGAGTGGCGGTTTTCGCACTCAGGTTGGCGATCCGGTGTTGCACGGCCAGATTCAATTGATTGGCATTGAGGATATCAGCGCCGCGACGGCCGCACTTGAGTCTCAGCAGGGTGTGATCGTCGAGGCCGCCAACGCGCTGATGCCGGCCATGGTGGCGCGAGGGGGCGGTGCGCAGAGCATGTCGCTGCGCCGACTTGAGGGACGTCATGGGCCCATGCTCGTGTTGAACCTCTCCATCGACACCCGCGATGCGATGGGCGCAAATCAGGTTAATACGGTGATGGAGCAGCTCGCACCGTTGATCGAGCGCATCAGCGGTGGACAGGCCCTGCTCAAAATCCTGTCTAATCTGGCCGATGCCGCCATTTCCCGAGCCGAGGTACGCTACGCCCCCGCGCAGCTCGCGACCAAGACGGTGGACGGCCACGAAGTGGCGCGCCGGATTGTGCTGGCCAATGATTTTGCCTGGGCCGACCCCTATCGCGCGACCACGCACAACAAGGGCATCATGAACGGCATTGATCCGCTTGTGCTCGCGACCGGGAATGATTGGCGCGCGGTCGAAGCGGCGGTGCATGCCTATGCCGCACGCGATGGCCAGTATCGCGGTTTGACCGAATGGGAGCAGGACGACGATGGGAGTCTTGTGGGTCGCATTGCGCTGCCTTTAAAAGTAGGAACAGTCGGTGCCTCGTTGCGCAGTAACCCGGTCGTGGATCGCAACCTGCGCCTGCTCGGTGTGACACACGCAACAGAGTTGGCGGGGGTGATGGCGGCTGTTGGTCTGGCCCAGAATTTTGCTGCGTTGCGCGCACTGGTCACGTCCGGTATTCAGCAGGGGCACATGACCTTGCACGCACGCAGCGTGGCGGTTGCCGCGCATACGCCCGCACCGTTGTTTGATGAAGTGGTCAAGCGTCTCGTCGAATGTGGAGACATCAAGGTGCGACGCGCAGAGCAGATTATTGCCGAATTACAGGACAGCGCGCATGACGGCTGATTGGCACAGTGCCTGCGGCAAGGTCATTCTGTTTGGTGAACATGCAGTGGTTTATGGGTATCCGGCCATTGCTGCGGGCCTGCCTGACATGGTGCGCGCCAAGGTGTGTAAGGGTGAGATCCCGGGAGTAGCTGTCTGCGTCCCCGCCTGGGGCTTCGACAACCGCGAGCAGGCCGAGAGCCCGATGGCCGATGCGCTCAATGCCATGCTGGAGAGCATTTGTGCCCGTTTGGGCATTCAGCCCGACGCGCTCACCATTGAGGTGCACTCCGAGCTGCCGCCCGGTTCGGGTTTAGGGGCTTCGGCGGCCCTGGCGGTGGCGTTGGTGAAATCACTGGCGGCCTATTTCGCTGTGACGCTGACCCTGGAGACGATAAACGACATAGCCTTCGAGTGCGAAAAACACGCTCATGGCCGCCCCTCGGGGCTCGATAATACGCTGGCAACCTATGGCGGACTGCTGCAATTTCAGCGTGGCGAAGACGGCGTTGAGTTTGCCCCCATTGCCGATGCGAGGCCACTGACCCTGCTGGTTGCGCACTGCGGGGAGCGCGGTGTCACGGCAGAGATGGTAGAGCGCGTGCGCGTGAGGCGCGCAGCAGAACCCGCCCTCGTCGAACAGCATTTTGAAGATATCGCTGCGCTTGTCCGCGAGGCGCCTGAAGTGCTGCGCAAGGGAGACTGGGCTCAGCTTGCCCACATGTTTAATCTCAATCACGAGCGTTTACGCGCACTCGGGGTGTCATCCCCTGCGCTGGAAACGCTGCGCGAGCATGCGCTTGCGGCCGGTGCCGAAGGGGTGAAACTCACCGGGAGCGGCGGGGGCGGCGCGAGTATTGTTCTAGCCTCGGAGCCGGAAACGGTCCGTCGTGCCCTCGTCGATCACGGTTACCGGGTCGAGCGCATCTGTCTTCAGGGCAGCTCAAATAAGACCCTGTGAGTTGTGCGTTTTTACGAGTCGTTTTAATATGCGTGGCTGGTTTTTGGTGTCCGACGTGTCGGCCACCGCGTTCTAGGTTGGAGCTGGGGTTGTAAGGCTGATTTATCGCAGCGCTGCAGAGCCCGCTGCGTTTTCAGTTTGCACTCGGAGGTAAATTTGTCAGAGCTTGCGCATGATCGGTTCGCTGTGGTGTCGTCCGATGCCGATCCGTTAATCCTGGTCGACAGTCAGGATCAGCAGTTGGGAAGTGCGGACAAGGCCTCTTGCCATGATGGCGACGGGATGCTTCACCGGGCGTTTTCTGTTCTGATCTTCAACAGCCGCGGCGAGTTGCTCTTGCAGCGTCGGGCCCCGGGCAAGCGGCTCTGGGGTGGCTTTTGGTCAAATAGCTGCTGCAGCCACCCGCGCGATGGTGAGACGATGGACGTCGCCAGTCAGCGTCGTGTGTGGGAAGAGCTGGGCCTGAAAACCGAGCTGCATTATCTGTACAAATTTGAGTACCACGCCTCTTTCGGAGAGGCCGGTTCAGAGCACGAATTGTGCTGGGTCTATATCGGCCTCAGTGATGATCCTCCCTCGACCAACTCCAATGAGATCAGCGAATGGCGCTACATCTCCCTGAGTGATCTGGAAGACGAGCTCAGCGCCCACCCAGAGCAGTTTACGCCCTGGTTCAAGTTGGAACTGCAGGAAATTCAAAACACACACGCCGAGGCCCTGCAGGCGCTATTTGCGCAGTAAGCCCTCGCAAAGCATTCATTTTTTTGGCAAAGGACAGGCCCAGGGTGAACGGCCCGGGATTGATTGGCGGAGTAAATTATGAGTTCTGTTGGTATTAGCGGATTGGCAGCCTACCTGCCGCCCTATCGCACAAATCTGGAAGACTGGTGCGAGTGGACCGACGGCAGCTGGGAGAAGCTGAAAGATGTCGTTGGGCACAGCTTCCGCATGCGCGGTCATCATCAGAATGTGTACACGATGGCCGCCAATGCCGTCCTGAAACTCATTCAGCAGTACAACATTGATCCCCGCTCCATTGGATACTTTGGTTTTGGCACGGAGTCCAGTACGGACAACTCCGCCGGTGCCGTGATCATTAAGGGGATTGTGGATCAGGGCCTGCGCAAGCTCGGCTTGCCGCCATTGAGTCGTTATTGTGAGGTCCCAGAGTACAAGCACGCCTGTCTGGGCGGTGTGTACGCGATGAAGGGCGCGGCTCGCTTTCTTGCATTTGACGGCGCCGAATCGCGTGCGATTGTGGTCTCGGCCGACATCGCCGAGTACGAGCGCGGTTCAACCGGCGAGCCTACGCAAGGCGCGGGCGCTGTGGCCATGTTGATGGAGCCGCAAGCCAAGATGCTGGTTCTGGACCTCGTTAAATCCGGTACCTCGGCGGATTACCGTGGCCCGGATTTTCGCAAACCGTTTGTGCGATTTTCACAGCAGAAAGCCGCAACCAATTCGCAGTTGCGCGATTACCCGGTTTTCAACGGTTATTACAGCACGAACTGCTACATCGATGCGGTGCTGGTGGCCCTCAGTAACATGTTCAATAAGCGCGGTCTGGATCGATCGGCGTACATGAAAAACCTCGCGGCGGTCTTCTTGCACCGACCCTACACGCGTATGCCGGAAACCGGATTGGCAATGAGCTATCTGTTTTCTCTGGCGATGGGTAAAGCCGAAGATCACGCCGAGCTGAAGCGCTATTGTGAGGCGGCGCGCGTAAAGTTTCACGATGTGCTCGAGGAATTGGGTTCTCGTCGCGACATCTACGCCTGTGTCGAAAGCGGCAAGCTGAATACGCCGCTGTTTTCGCGCAGCTTGCGCGTGACGCGTGTGCTCAAACGCTTTGAGACCTTCCGCCATATCGAAGAGAAGATGTCGCTCGGTTGGGAACTGATGAAAGATGTCGGCAACCTGTACTCGGCTTCGCTGCCTGCATGGCTGGCTGCAGGTCTCGAAGACGCCTGTAAGCGCGGCGTGGCACTCGAAGGTCGCGAACTGTTGAGCCTCGGCTACGGCAGTGGCGATGCTGCCGAAGCGATCCCTATGCGCGCGGTACCGGGTTGGCAGGCGCAGGCGCGCAAAATTCGCTTCGCGGACGCGTTTGCCGGGGCCGTCGACTTGAATGAATCTCAGTACATCTCCCTGCACGGTGGTCGTCAACCCGTTGATTTACCGATTCATACCGAAGGTGAGTTTTTCATCAGCCGTGTCGGCAAGTCAGGCAACCCGGAATTCGACGAGGAAGGCATTGAATACTACGGTTTTAATCCTGCTCAGACCGATGATGAGCCGGACAATGATCAGCAAGCCGGCGCCGAATCTTCAGAACAGCAGAGTCGCAATGTCTGACTTTTTCTATCTGGCGGCGGAGTAGCGCCGTTGGCACCTTCGTTAATTGAAACACGTTCCACAGAGGTGCGTGGGCGTGTCGATGCTGTCCTTGAGCAATGGATTGATGCTCAGGATGTGGCGGTAGAACTCCAAGCCGCCATGCGTTACAGCGTCTTTATCGGCGGCAAACGGGTGCGCCCTCTGTTGGTGTTCGCGGCTGCGGAAGCGGTTGGGTGCGACGATGCGCTCGTAGAAGCGGCCGCCGCTGCGGTGGAGTGCGTGCACGCTTACTCTCTTATTCACGACGACCTCCCAGCGATGGACGACGATGCTTTGCGTCGCGGCCAGCCAACCTGCCATATCCGCTTTGATGAAGCCACCGCGATTCTGGCGGGAGATGCCTTGCAAGCGCTCGCATTCGATGGCTTGTTAGCGGCCGGTCGTGCTCGCCCTGAACAGGCGCTGACGATGGGCCTCGAGCTTGCGCGGGCCAGCGGTGCGCGAGGCATGGTGGCAGGTCAGCAGCTTGACCTTGAGGCCGAGGCGGGGCGTCAGCCCGCTACTCTGGCATGCCTGGAGCGTATTCACGCGCACAAGACCGGAGCGTTGATTCGAGCTGCTGTGCGCCTGGGTGGCTTGGCTGGGCAAGCGAATACCGATCAGATGGCTGCACTGGACCTCTACGCAAACGCGTTAGGCCTCGCGTTTCAGGTGCAGGATGATATTCTCGATGTCACTTCCGCAACGGATGTCCTGGGTAAGACTCAGGGGGCCGATATTGCGCGGGGGAAAATGACCTACGTCTCTCTTCTCGGTCTCTCCGAAGCGAAAGCGAGAGCGCAGCAACTCATCGACGAGGCCTTGCTGGCGTTGCGCCCGTTTAACGACTCTGCGGCGTTGTTACGCGCCATTGCGGAGTTTGTCATTGCGCGCCAGTATTAGTGTCAACAGGCCCTACTCGTGCTCTCGCGTGCCTTGCGATACACTCTGACAATATGATTAAACGGATTGACCATTGGGGAGACACACGATGTGTTCGCTCATGAACTTGCTTCGGCGTTACTGGGCCGGCGCCGCACTCTTGTTACTGTGGTCTTGTGGCGCGGCCGCTACCGAAGTGTCGCTCTCGGTCACCGGGTTCACCTCAGGTGAAGGTGCCCTGTTACTGCGAGTGTATGACAGCAAATCTAAGTGGCTTTCCGACAAGCCGGAAGACATCGTGCTTGAGCGCGCAGTGCCCTTGGACAGCAGTGCGATTGAGCGCGGCGTGACACTGGTATTGGAATTGCCCGAGGGCGAATACGCCTTCACGACCTTTCATGATGTGGACGGTGACGGGAAGCTAAAACGAAACTGGATGGGCATGCCGCGTGAACCTGTGGCGGACTCCAGTAATCAAAAAAGCAGCTTTGGCCCCCCTAAGTACGACAAGGCCGCCGTCGACGTTGCCGGTGCTCAGCTGCAAATCAAAATTTCCCTTTTCGAATATTAGTCCTCCCGCCGCTTTTAGGGCGGCGCGCACCTCGCTTACTTTGTAGATCCGCAATAAAGCCCGCACACACATTCAGTGCCTGAAAAGACGACTATACTCAAACGACACGGGTCTGAATGGGCGGGTCTGTTTGCGCATGCATAAACATCTCTATGAGTGATAACACGAAGCCGCGCAGTGAAACACTCAAGTTGCTGTTTCAGGCGGACGACATAAATCTCGGGGTTAATAGAAGAAAAGTCATCCTTGCCACGGGAGTGGTGTGGATTGCAATTCATTTGTTTGTTATCGCCATTCGCAGCCTCACCATGGGCGTTGAACATGTGAGCCCCTGGTCACCCTTTTCGATTCTGATCACGACCGCTGTGGTGCTGGGTATTCGCAAGGGGCTGGCAGAGATGCCTGCGGCACTCATCATGATTACGAATGTCTTCGTGACGCTCGTATATTTTTGCTATATCTCGAGCGGGTTTAAGGGGCCGGTGGTGTATCTGGTGCCGGTCGTACCGGTCATGGCCTTCTTGCTGGTGAACCGTCGTTTTGGGTGGGTAATGACGGTCGCGACCATTCTGGTCATGGTGACGTATTGCTATTTAAACCTATCGGGTCATGAGTTTCGGGTGGGGCCGCCACCGGGTAGAAATATTTTTGTCGCCCGTGCGGTGTCAGTGATTCTATTAGTGTTGGTACTCGCTTGGATCAGCTGGTATTACACACGGGTCTATGACAATTTTTACCGTTCGGTGCGCAGCAAAAATCAAGAGCTGGTCCGGGTGGCGCAATATAAATCCGACTTTCTGTCGAGTATGTCGCATGAATTTCGGACGCCGCTCAATGCCATTCTGGGCTTTTCCTCTTCGCTTTCTCGGCGCCTTCAAGGGAACATTGACGATCGCTATCTCGGCTCGATCTTGTCGATAAAGCGCAATGGTGATCATCTACTTTCCTTAGTGAACGATATTCTGGATGTTGCCAAGCTCGAAGAGGGCAAGGTCAATTTGCACTTGCAGGCGGTGGATCTAATTCCGTTGATTGATCAATGTGCAAATGACTTGCGCATCCTCGCTCAAGACAAAAACCTTAGCCTCGAGATTGAAAACACCTATTTTGATAAAGCCCTGGTCGTTCATGGTGACATCGGGCGCTTGCGTCAGATTTTGATGAATCTGACCAGTAATGCCATCAAGTACACCAATTCTGGTGGCATCCGTATCGCGTTTGAAAAGCTCTACGATGCGGACTTGGGTTTGTCCGCAAAAGTATCGGTGATCGATACCGGCGTCGGCATTGCGCCGACTGAGCTGGATAAAATCTTCAGTAAATTTGAGCGTGCTGATATGCACGATCAAGGGAAGATACTGGGGTCCGGGCTAGGCTTGGTGATTGTGAGTGAATTGGTGGCGCTGCATGCCGGTAAAATTGAAGTGAAAAGTGAGTTGGACAAGGGCAGTACCTTTGCTGTGTATGTGCCTCTGCTCTCTCGCAGCACGGACATAGAGCTTCAGGGAGACCAGGGATGAAGCGTACTAAATGGCTAATGGGACTGTGGACGTTGGCCTCCATCGGTGCGCCGGCATCCGCGATTGAGGAGGTGCTCGTCACCGCTCAAAAAACGCTTCAATCTCAGAGCCAAGTGAGTTTTTCCGTACAGGCGCTCGATACCGAGACCTTGGAGGTGCTGCGTATAGAGCGTGCGGATGACATCCTTCGTCATTTCGCTAATGTCGGCACAAATGCCAGCAACGATGTTAATGCGGGTTTCAGTATACGCGGTGTCGGCACGAATAATTTTCACGGAAATGTCAGTCGTGCGGTGGGTGTCTACCTGGACGAGGTGGCTGTGAACTCCCCGTATGCGGGGGTGCTCGCTGTCTTTGATCAGGAGCGTGTGGAATTGCTGCGCGGGCCTCAAAATATTCTGTTTGGTCGCAACAGCATGGGCGGTGCAGTGCACTATCTGTCGGCGGCGCCTCAAATGTCTGCGCCATTGAGCGGGCATCTGCAGGCAGATGTGGGTGAGCGATCGCTGCGACAGATTAAAGGTGCGCTGGCGGCGTCCGTAGGGGAGACCTTCGCCTGGCGTGCCGCGCTCTTTGCTCGCGAACAGGATGGGCGCTTTGAAAACCAAGCGCCGGGCTTTGAAGGTCAAGCGCTGGGGCAGACGCAACGTTATGCGGGGCGCTTGCAAGGGCTGTGGGAGCCTGACCCGGACACACAATGGCTGATCAATCTCCATCACAACGAGAATGGCGGCACAGGTCTTGGTCACCGCGTCGTGGGGCTTCGTGACGAAAATGCGCCAGGTATGCCCTGCGACGCAGACGACGTCGCTGCGGGTGCGGACTTTAAACGGACGGTGCCCTGTGCAACCGCGAGTGGTCTGAACAGCAGCGGCGAGCCCTGGCGCCAACTGTATGATGTGAGCCCGAAACGTCAGGATATCCGACTGGACGGTGGATTTCTCCGCTTTGATCGCAGCATGGGCCGCACAGATTTTCGCTGGCTGTCGTCGCTTGAAGTGACAGATGTGGCCTTCACGGAAGACCTCGGGGGGGACCAGGTGCTGCGCTTTGTGCCCAACCAGGACGCCGAGTTTCTCCAGTCGAGTCACGAGTTTCGTTTTTCCGGGCGCATGCACAACACCCTGCAGTGGCTCGCCGGAGCACAGTATTTTTCAGAAGATTTACAGCAGGCAACGGTGGTGCGCCGCAACATTATTGGGAACGGTGCGGATATCACCTCCTACAATATTTTGGATCAACAGGAGCGCGAGTTTGCGGTGTTTGCGCAAACAGAGTGGGCCTTGAGTGCGCGCTCGGAGATCATCACCGGCGCGCGCTGGATGCTGAATCGGAAAGAAGCCGACTCCACCTTCGGCGTGATTAGCACACCGCAGGCGACCGTACCTTCAGATCAATTCCTGGGCCTGCCATTTGTTCAAGCGAACCAAGGGAATCCCCCGGGGGCGTGTCCGCCCAGTGTGGGAGGGATTCCCTGCTCGATGACCTTTGAAGATTTGGAGCAGTCTTTGGCGCGGTGGTTGTTTGATGTCCGCTATCGTTATGCGTTCTCGGATGAGGACAGCGCCTATGTGCGACTCGCCAACGGGGTAAAGAGCGGTGGCTTTGATACGCGCGCGCTCGCCGCATTCCAAGGGTCGGCGGATGCACCGGTGGCGCCTGAGTCGCTCGATAGCATCGAGGTCGGCGCCAAAACCTGGTGGCGTGATCGTACCCTGAAAGTGGACGCTGCAGTGTTTTACTACCTCTGGGAAGACCTGCAAACCTTCGATGTGATCGATGGTATCCCCGGTTTCATGAATGTGCCGGAGGTGACCCTCTACGGCGCAGAGCTCGAAAGTGCTTGGCAGCTGGCGTCAGATACGACGCTATGGCTGGCCTTGGGTTGGCTCGATGCCACCGTGACGGACGCGGGCAATTTATCCAATGTTGATGAAGGGCATGCGTTGCAAAATGCGCCGCCCTGGTCGGGCAGTTTACGCCTGCAGCAGGGGCTGCCGACGTCGTTGGGTCGCTGGGTGTTTGACCTCGAGTACTATCACAGTGCCGAGCAGGTGGATGGCCTGAATTTCGAGAGTGACCCCTACACGACGCGGGAGGCCTACGGGCTCGTGAATGCCAGCGTGGCGCTGCAAGCTCGAGAAGATTGGGAACTGAAGCTCTGGGCGGAAAATGTCATGGAAGAGCAGTATTGTCTGCAAAAAGCCTATCTCGATACGCCGGGCAGCGCGTCGCCCCGAGACTTGAGTGCCGTGTTAACGTGTAATCCGAATCCCGGAGAGCGGCAGCTTGGTCTGAGCTTTCACTATCAGTGGTAGCCACCGCAGGTGCGGTGCTTCACACTTTGGTACTTTCTGGTGAAGATTCAGGCGCTTGGCGTGTGAATTATTGTCAGCGTTATAAAAAAACACCTACACTATGTGACGTGACCGTCACTTTGCGCCCTAATAATTTGTAAGGAAATACAATGTTTGGCAACCCTCCTGCTCTGTTTGAGCAACATACGCTCAAAGCGGGCTTTTTGGCATGCGTTCTGGTTCTGGCTGGTTGTGGCGGCGAAAGCCTCGAGTTGCCATCGGGTGAGGACGATACCCCGGATACTCCCGATACGCCTGTAGATCCCGGCAACCCTGATGTACAAGATGTGCTGATCAGCGTCTCGGGCTTGAATGGTACCTTGCTTGTTGCCATAGAAGGGCAGCAGCGCAGCTTCTCTGAACCCAATGGCTCGCATCGTTTGCGCGAGATGCCGTTGAGCTCAGAAACGCCCGTCACGATTACCTCCGCACCAGCGACCCAAGAGTGTGTTTTTGACAACACGGAAACGATGGAAGCGCCCTACGCGGATCGTCTGACGATTACCTGCCGCAACATCCTGAATCTGACCGTGCTCGCTGAGCGCTATGGCGAAGAAGGTACGGTTGATACCGCGACAGCCACAATGAATATTTTCAATGAAGGGGGCGTGGAAGCCGTCGATGTCCCCTTTGTGGGCCTTGATGGAGAGTACCTGCTTGAAGGCTATGTGCTGGGCGACCACGAGCAGCTCGTGACCGATGTACAGGCACCTGGGTTTATTGCCAATGCGCTGCGTTTTGTGCTTTCCGGTCAGCGTATTGACGTGTCTCGTCGCTTTGACATGGTTCCCACCTCCGCTGCGCAAACATTCGACCCCACTGTGGAGAGTGAGCTCAGTATCGGTGGCGCCACGGTCACCATCCCTGCGAACAGCATAGTGGATGCCGACGGGACGCCAGTGACGGCGACGTCGAATCTGTATCTGACGCCGCTCGATCCTTCGCTTGCGCCAGAGGTTCTGCCCGGCGGCTACAACGCCGCGACGGATTCCGGCTATATGAACTTTGAGAGTATGGGTGGCTTCGATATCCAGGTGCGTGATGCGGACGGCAACCCGCTGTATATCGCCGATGACGCGAGCCTGGCGGTCTCTACACCGGTCGCCTCACAGGAACTGACTGACGCGCCTGACGAAACGGACGCACGCGTGTTTAATCTGACTACCGGGCAGTGGGATGCTGCGACACCGACCATGACGCGTAATGGCGACTTTTACGAGGTCGCCATCGATCAATTTGGTACCTGGAGCAGTGCGCTGGATTATACGCCTGTGTTCATCACGGGCTGTGTTGTGGATGCAAACGGAGCGCCGGTCGCTGATGCCATGGTACTCGCGATCGGGCAGGCCTACATCGGCCGAACCTTTTCATTCACCAATGCGGCGGGCCAGTTCAGTGTGCCTGTTATGCCTGAGCAGACCGTCTTCGTCTCAAGTCGTGGCGAGGGGGGCAGTCGAACGTTTGCGGTCGGCACCGGCACCAGCGGCGCATCGCTTGGAACCTGTATCCGCGTCGATCCGAACACCACCTCCGTGACGCTTGTCTGGGGTGAAAATCCCAGCGATCTTGACTCTCATCTGAGAGGTCCTGCGGGTGGCAGAGAGCAGTTCCATATCTACTATGTTTCCAAAACCGCCGAAGTTGAAGGTGTTAACTTCTATTTGGATGTGGATGATGTGACAAGTTACGGGCCTGAAGTGGTTACCCTGGAAGGTTTCCCGGTAGCGGGCACCTATTCTTACTATATTCATCGGTACGCAGGTTCTAGTACGATCTTCCAATCTCCAACGCGCATTTCTTTGACCTGCGTGGCGAAGAATACTTCTTCAGTCCTGCGTCCCTGGATACTACGGATTGCTGGCACGTGTTTGATATTGAAGTCGATGATGAACTCGAGCCGGTGCTTGAGGAACGCAATACCTTCGTTGACACCTCGACGTATTGCCGACCACCGACATCGAACTGATGACAAGTCCGGGGCGCTAACGCCCCACGCCCCCGCGTGACGGGGGCGATGCCTACATGGAGGAGGCATGTTTCTGAAGCTGCTCTTGCGTCGCTACCGCATTCCCTTTGCGGTGTTCCTTTTTGTGGCTTTGCTTGGACCGGTGTTACTCGGTTCCCTTGATCGCCATTTAGCCAGACACAATCTCCGCGCAGATGCTGAGCGTATGCTGGAGCAGATCGATACGGCGGTGAGGCGTAGCGAAGCGCTTTTGCGGGAGCTTGGTGCTGTCAGTGGCTTTGATTGCGAAACGCAGGGTGTCAGCCAGCGTCTTGCGGATGAGGTCTTTGAAGAGCCTGCGGTACGTTGGCTGGGTTTAATGCGGGATAAGCGCGTACAGTGCGCGAGCGCCCCCTTGCGACGTGAACTGCAGGACTACCACTTTGCTCTGAAACCCCTCAAAGATCAGTTTCTTATCGCCGCATTAAATGAAGGCCAGCTGCGCGACGTATTGCTACTCGGGCTCGATACTGAAAACGGCCGTTTGGTTGCAAATATCCAACCCCCGGATATTGATCTGATTACTCGGGCTGAGTGTGAAGGTTGCGTCGACTACATACTCAAGCTGCAGGGCATCGAAGGGTTTCAATTCGGCCGCAATGAACTCGACGAGATTCCGGCAGAAATTCACCGTGTGCAGGTTTCGGCTCCGCAGGTCGACTACGAATTGGTTCTGTACGCGGGGAAGGAGTTTGTCGACTACTATCTGGGTATGGGCTGGTTCGTCAGCGTGTTGATTTCCTTGGTGTGCGCTACGGTCCTCGCCATCCTTGTGCACGCCTTACTCAGTTTGCGAAATTCCCTGCGTTTTGTCATTCAGCAAGGCCTGAATCACGGCGAGTTTGTCCCCTATTATCAACCCATTGTGGACAGCCGCACCCGGGAAGTGGTGGGGGCTGAGGTGTTAGTGCGCTGGAAAAAGCCAGACGGCACCATGATTCCGCCGGGGCAGTTTATTCCCTTTGCTGAGGAGAGCCTGCTGATTCTGCCGATGACAGAACAGTTGCTTGCGCAGGTGGCTCGTGACCTCGATCGCTACCGCTGGCGGCAGGGCGCGTTCTTTGCCAGTATCAATCTGGTGCCGGAACACTTGGACAGCGACGACTTACTGGTTCAGTTGAAATCCCTACTCGAACGCTACCACCTTAAGCCACAAAACTTTTCCATTGAGCTGACGGAACGGCGACAGCTCGCAAATTTATCGGCCGCGAGCGAGGCACTCAAGGCTTTTACCCGCCTCGGGATCGATGCGAAGATCGACGATGCGGGCACAGGCTACGGTGGCTTTTCCTATGTTCAGGAACTACCGATTTCGACGTTGAAAATCGACAAGATGTTTGTGGATACCGCAGTGGATGGGAACTTGGACGTGAAGCGCACCGTGCTTGAGGCCATCATCGAGTTTGCTCATCACTCCGAGCTTGAGACCATCGCCGAAGGGGTAGAGAGTGAATCCCAGGTGGCCTACTTGCAGGCGCATGGTGTCAACCTGATTCAAGGTTATGTCTATGGTCGGCCGATGAGTGCAGAGGACTTTGACCGGTGGCTCAAAGACTTCTAGGTATACTTCGTTGATCAGTGACAACTTGGCGGTCTTTCGCACGCTAAATACACAGATCGTTCGGGAATTGGTCGAATCCTAAGCGCTTGACTATACTCAGGAAACAACCAGAGTATGGCTTGGACTCAATGGGCGATAAGGATACAACACGAGACCCGATCACTGTCGGCGTCTTTACCCCCTATTTGCAGGGGCATTTTTTCGGGGAGCTGGTCACTCAACTTCAGCAATATTGCCTGCTGAAGGGCTACCGTTTCTCGTTGATCAAAACAGGTGGGCACGGAGAGTATCGCTCACTGCTGCACACTCGGCATATCGATTTTTTCGTTGTGCTGCGTAATGCTGTGCACCCTTCCTTGCTTGAGCAGCTTCTCGAACAGGGCAAGTATGTCGTTTCTGTGGCGTACGATTACTTTCCTTTGAACGTTCCCCTCGTGGTATCTGACAATGCTTTTGGCGTCGAGCTTGCCGTCAACCATCTGCTTAAGCAAGGGCATCGGCAATTAGCTTATGTCGGGAACCTGACCAATTACGATGTACGTAAGCGCTACGAGGCGTTCTGTGACCAGCTTGAAATCAATCGCTTGCCTCAGGGTGATGATTGCATTTTCACTACTGAAGATGAGCTATTTACCGGGGGTTTTAAAGCCGCGAACCAGTTTATTCGTGATAACAGTCCTGCTACGGGTGTGATTTGTGGGGGAGGACTTACGGGTATCGGCTTTGCGCGCCAATTCGGTACTGTGGTGCCACACCGCGTCGAGAGCATGGACATCGTGTGCTTTGATGCGGTCAGTTTGATTGACGCGACCGAACCTGAGCTGCACGTGATTGATTTAAATTTGCATTTACTGGCGTTCAAAGCCCTGCAAGTGCTTGAGTCGTTGCATCAGGGTAATGAGGTTGATCGTTGCCACTTGGTTGAACCGAAAATCATGACTAGGGCGAACGAATACCGAAAGTCAGAGGAGGCGTTCTTGGCGACGTCTACCGAAGTGGCAGAGCTGATGAATGGGAACTACATGAAGGGCATGCTCGACTATCTGTATGAGTGGCCAAAAACCATTGTGGAGAGCCAGCTCGACGATATCATGATGTTGGGGACCGTCTTCCCCCGCCACATGGCGAAAGCCTGTTATGCACGGGTGGCTCGAGGCAAGGAGGGGAAAGAATACCTGAAAGTGACCAAGGTCATGGGCGCACTGGGCGCAACGAAGACCTCGGCGACCGATATGAAAACCCTGAGTACGGTCGCGGCGTACCCGCCCGCAAGCAGTGACCTTGACTTGGAAAAACTGCAAACGGCGATTCACCTGCCTTTGTATAGGGATAACAGTTTGTGGGCCGTGATCAGTATCTTCGGTCGACACACACCATCCGGGCCGCCGAGCAGTTTGCGTGGGCTCTTTGCGTATTTGGATCAGATCGTCACGCGCTTTGAAGCACGCCTGCAGTTGAGTGGTCCGGGTCAGGGCGAAGGCCGTGAAGCGCACGAGGCCTCTTCGCCTCAGCAGGCTTCGGTGACGGGCCGCATTTTCTGGGAGCCAGAAAGTAAGTACACCGAGTGGGATGATGCCGCCCTTACGTTACTGGGCGTCGAATCCGATTTGGAAAAAGGCATTTATCGCAATATGGATCTGGCCGATTGCGTCCCAAATCATAGTGCCTCTGCGTTGCAAGGGTGCTTGCTGCGTTTACCCGAAGAAGGGTTCTCGATCGATATCGAGCTACGCCATCGCGATCGCAGCTATAAACAGTACCATCTGATGGCGGAGCCTGAATCGCTCGAAGGCCGATTTATTCTGCAAATCACTTCACTGGATATCGCGATCTGACAATGGACATTATGGGGGGCGAAGCGGCGGCGCTGGAATCACTGATCTACGGGTTGATTCTGGTGTTGATCATCAGTGTGTTTGCGAACTTGTATTTTCTCCAAAGCCGCTTATTCAGTCGTGTGGCAGAGCGCAAGTTAAAGCGCAGTTTGCCGGGGCACATCAAAGCCTACCTTAGTGATCAAGCCGACAAGACCAGAAATGCGCGCCGCCATCAGGAGCGCAAGCACCTCGATGTGGGGGTCATTAAGTTACGTGCAGCTTACCTCGCCATCGAAGCTAAAAGCCTTGACCGAGAAGTGGATAGCAAAGAATACTGGAACTTGATCAACACCAAGGTAAAAAAGCTTTTTCAGATTTTAACCGAGCAACAAGTCAGCAAGCCGCTGGCAGATGTGCTGAAGAAGATCACTGTCATAAAGTCTGAAATTGGTCGTTCAGAGAGCAAATCGGACAATGCCAAAGCCGCGCTGGCAAGCCTCGATAAATTCAAAACCGCGTGTATCGAAAGTGCAGACAGCGCAACAAAGCTGGCTCAGTACAACGAAAAGCTCGACCAACTTCTCACTAAAATCAGCAATGTGGGCTATCGCAAATTAAGCGAAAAAGCGGGCGCACATCAGCGCTACTATGACAACAGCTATGAAGCGCTGACACGACTGCAGGAAAAGCTTGCTTCGGGTGAGGCCTCCTCGGATGAACTCGAAAAAACAAACGAAGCGTCTGAAGAAAAATCCAGTGCCAGAGATCTCCTGGCGAATTCGATAGATCGATATAGAAAGAATAATCAGGCGCTGAAGGATGGCATTGCCGCTTACGAACGGGACCTGGATTCAGTCAAACAGGGTATAGATAAGGCGTCATCGAATGCGATTATTACCTCCTCTGAAGGTGAGCTTAATTCGGCGAATGGGGAGTTGGATGACCTCTCAGAGCAGATCCAGGCGGCCAACGAAAAAGAAATCGAGAGACTGCGGGGCGTGGTAAAAGACCAGCGTCTGACCATCGCCGAATTGGAGACGTCTCTTGGTGAAATCGATGGCGACGGAGGCGGCGGCATCAGCCTGAACATGCTTGAGGGCGGAGGCGGTGGCCCGATGGACAACGCACCGAAAAAAAGCAACGCCGATGTGGGTATTCTCAAGCAATCGCTTCGTGAGGCTGAGCAATGTGTCGCGATGCTGGAAGATGAACTTGAGAATCTTAAACGCGCGAACACGGCCAGCAATGCGCTGCAAGACTCGAGTGAGGGGGAGTCAAACCAGGCTGCACCGCTAACCGATAACAACGTCAATATCCTGCAGGCGACGATCTCTAATCTCGAGCAGGAAGTCAGCAAGAGTCGCCAGGCAGAGTCGCTCCACGCTATTCTGATGAACTTTTTCAAAGAAAGTTTCGAAGCGCAGACGATGGAGGACGTGTCGTTGTTTTTGCACCAGACGCTCGACGACCTCGGCGCGACCCCGAGCTTGATTATCTATGCACCGTCGCGTGAGATTGAAATTAATGCCCAGGGGAAAATGCCCGACCGCAATAAAATTCTGATCAAAAACATGCAGGTGAATGAAGTCAATCCCAGTCCGAAAAATGACAAGGTGACCTTCCGTTTTTTCAATTATGGCGGTTGGGTGGAAGCCAAGGAAGGGGGCTGGGATAAACAGAAGATGAATGTCGTGATTGATCTATTGCGCAGCTCAGACAAAATTCTCAGCCACGTCAAGAATCTTCAGAGTGGACGCCAACAGCGCAATAAAATGGATGAAATGGCGAACTCGGTGAAAAAGATGGCCCACGAAATCGACAAGGCGCTGGAAGATTACGCGAAACGGACGCAGGGCACCGTCGAAGATACCTTTGGTCAAATTCAGGATGTGGCCAAGGCCAGAGGCTTGAATGCGACTCAGGTGGCCGGGTTCAGGCAGATTGAGCAGGAGGCGCTCGACATGCTGGCGTCGGATGATTCGCTGAGATTGAAAACCAAGAAGAAGTTTTTACAGCTTGTGCAGAGCTTTGAAAAATAGCGCGCTCAACTCAATACAGCGCGCGGCCACATCCGTGTAATAACGTACCGTCGTCGAGCTGTATCTGCACCTGTGTCGGCGTGCTAAGGGATGCCATGGTGTCGTTGCAGGGTTTGGGGACGATACGAATGAGCATGTGTTGCGTGTCATTGCGCAGCTGATATTCGAACGAGCCGTCTGCGTGTTTTACGGGGGTGACGTTGTCGTACTGCGTTGCGATGCGATCGTAGCCTTGATATAGCGTGGTGACCTCAGATCCAATTTCCAACACCCAGGGTGGCTCATTACCGGTTGCGCGAAAGCTCACGCCGTTCAGTTTGGCGTCCTCCCAAATCGCTTCTCGCCGATTGTTTGTGCATGGCCCAATGCTGGTGCCATCCAGCGTGAGTTGTGCCGTTTCGCCTCTGCGCCAGAGGCTGATGTGTTGATTGCGGTACTGGTAGGCGATATCACTGCCCGAGTTGGGTGGCGTAAGCTCCCCGTGAGTCGCGGGCAATTTGACCGTGCGTGAAGGCAGGAATAGCCATATATGTTCAGCGCTGGATTGCGCGACGAAGCGGAATGCGCCCGGACACTCGAATACCTGCGTTAATGTGGGCCCGCTATCGGTTGGTGGTGCGTCATCAGGCGATTGAGAGGGCCCACACGCACTCATCGTGACAAGAACGGCGAGGAATGCTGTGAGCCCAAATCGCATAAGGCAGGGTGTCCTTTACTGAGTGGCGGGAACCAGTGTGATCTCGACGCGTCGGTTCTGCTGCTTGCCTGCGGCAGTGGCATTGCTGGCAATCGGCTGTGTTTCACCGAAGCCAACCGGTTCGAGCCGAACCGCGGCGACGCCTTGGGATTGAAGGTAGCGTGACACGGATTGTGCGCGCTGCTCCGACAGGCCCTGGTTGTAGCTGGCTGCACCATCGCTGTCGGTATGACCGGCCACCACTACCAGCGTTTTGTCATATTCTTCCAGGACCACGGCAACGGAATTCAGTACGGGGTAAAAGTCGGCCGCGATTTCGCTGCGGGCCGTGGCAAAGGTGATATTCCCCGGCATGATCAGGTTGATGTTATCGCCGACGCGTTCAACACTGACACCTGTATCGCGAAGCTGTTTGCGCAGCTTGGCTTCCTGTGCATCCATGTAGTAGCCAATACCGCCTCCTATGGCAGCCCCACCCGCTGCAGCTGCGAGAATGCGCTGATTGCGGCGTGTGACGTCTTCGTCGTCGTTGTCGAGATATGCCAGCACGGCGGCAACACCGGCACCAATACCCGCACCCACTGCCGCTTTGGAGGCTTCTTTTTCGCCTGTATACGGATCGTAGGTGGCACACGCGCTGAGAAGACCGGCAAGTGTGAGTGCGCTAGCAATATGTTTCATGGTGACTCCTGCTTAATTGAAAACTGAGCCCGGTTTATACCGGATTTAGACCAAAACTGACGTGATTCGGTTCCCAAGCACAAACGGATATTTCACTGCGCCCAACACGCGTGGCGTGGCTTGGTTTAACAAAACCTTCATGGTGTAAGGAAGTGTGGCGTGCTGACGATGAACCGAAGATGAACGGCGGCAAGTGATGCCGCCGTAGGGATGTTTACTGAGACTTCACATTGTGAAGCTCGTCGCTGAGCGCCTCACCCCAGACGAAGAATTTTTCTTTGAAGTTGTGCTCATGATTGAACGGCTTGTTTTCCTGATAGGCTTCGCCGACATTCTGTACGCCTTCAACAATGACCAACAGGTCGCCACTGTGCGCGTCTCGAAGTTGCGCTTCGAAGGCCATTTCACCAGAGCCCAGAGTCTCTGTCTTTTCACCGCGCCCTGCCCATGGAGTAATGCGTGTGATTTTTACGTCGATATCAATGGTGTTGGCCGCGGGTGCATCAACCACTTTGAACTGCTTGCGGCTTTTGATGCCAGCCTTGAGCTCGTCCTGATAAAAGCTGCGCAGGTGAGCGATGTCTTCATCCGTCAGTGACCAGCGACGCGGTTCGGGGTTTTCGACCCAGGCGGGTGGAACGAGGTTGAGGTCCGACAGGTCAAGCGGGCTGATGAGAAATTGCTCATATTGATTGAAATCCACTCCTGGTCGCACATAGGTCACATCCGCATCAATTTCTGCCGTGGCAAAAGGCAGGTAGGCGAGGGTGGCGGTGGCGATGAGCGCCTGCAGGAATCGGCGTGCGTATTTCTGAATGCTGAACATGTTTCAAACTCCATGGACTGTTTTTCTGTTTATCCCGCTCGCAGTGTATCACTCGTTTTGTTGCAAACGAAACACTGAGCGGCGGCAGGGCATGGCAAATGCCGGCACTGCTCTCTCTGACCTCGGCTGGCGCGTTTTTCTCCCGTGAGCCCATTTCGATTTGTCATGGAATCGCCACACAGTGTTCAACATGGTGTCACAGTGTATTCGCAGACTCTCAGCGCATTTAAAAAACATCTGGGGGAACAGCATGCACTTAATCAAAAAATCGGCACTGATGCTCGCCATCAGCAGCGCGTCATTGGCCTTGGCGCAAGAAGAAAAAATGGAAGAGTTGGTGGTAATCAGCCAGCAACAGACCTTTGCCAACAGTCTGGTTTCTGAATCCATGATTGACCAGCAAAACGCCATTACCAGCGTACTGGGAGTCATCGACAATGTCCCGGGCGTGCTCATTAATGAAGGGGATGTCTTCGGGTCGGATGACTGGTCCACGGTGGTGTCGATTCGCGGTTTTCAGTTGAGTTTGGACGAGCAGCAAATCGGTATGACGGTCGACGGTGTGCCGAACGGCAACTCCAACTACGGCGGTGGCTCGAAAGCGAATCGCTTCATCGATACAGAAAATCTCGAAACAGTCGAGGTGTCTCAGGGTACAGCGGATATCTCCTCGCGTTCTCACGAAGCGCTGGGTGGTACGCTGAACTTCGTTACGCAAGACCCGCGAGAAGAGCAGGTTGCCCGAGTCAGCTACACCGCAGGCGACTACGATGCGAAAAAAATGTATTTCCGCTATGACACCGGGCGCTTCCTTAATGGCACTACGAAAGCGTATGTCAGCTACTCGGATATGGACGTGAACGCCTGGATTGATCAGAGCGGCGAAACGACGCGCAATCACATTGCCGTCAAAGCGGTGGGGGACTATAGCTGGAGTGACGTGACCTTCTATGCCTCCTACGACGACACCGAAGAAGACAACTATCAACGTGTCAGCCTGAGTGAATTTGAAGCCAACCCGGATTGGGATCGGCTGACGGGCGATTGGACAGGCACACCTTATGTCGACCAACTTTATCGGCGCGGCTGGTCGACGCTGCGTGAAAACTTCCTCACCTATGCGCGGTTTGACTTTAATCCGATGGAGTCTTTGTCCTTCCAGGTAACCCCGTATTACCACAAGAACGAGGGGCGGGGTGACTGGTTGCCCCCGTATATCGTGGATGTGACAGACGACGGTGCTGGCCAGCCGCACAGCGAACTGGACTCCAGCAACGGCACCGTGCGTGGCGGCAGTGCCCTCGGTCAGATCGGCTACGTCGCACGTGATGGCAGTCCACTCGTACCAGCTAGCGATTGCTCATCCCTGACCTTCCCCTATGGTGGCACCGGTGACGGCAGTTTACATCTTGACCCAGCGTGTTTTGATACTGACGCAGTGCCATTGGGCTCCTATCGTCATACCCACTATGAAAAAGAGCGCGTGGGCCTGACCGGTGACATCCGTTGGGACATGGACTTCAGCATTGGCACCAACAGTGTGCGTGGTGGCTTCTGGTATGAAGACCAGGTGCGCTATGAAAGCCGCGACTGGCATAAAGTGATCGACTCTCGCACCAGCTATCACTTTGATCACACGCCTTATTGGGTACAGTATGATCGCGAGTACCCTCAATCGACCACCATGCTGTACGTGGAAGACGCGCTGACTCTGGCGTCCGTGACGCTGCGTGCGGGCGTGAAGCAGTGGTACGTGGATGTGGAGCGTGAGGACAACATCGAAGGCGACGTGGCGAAGACGAGTGTGTCGTCGGATTCTGACCCACTCTTCAGCGCGGGTGTGCTGTGGCAGGCGGTCGACGGACTTGAGTTCTTCGCAGGCTATGCCGAAAATTTTGCCGCCGTAAAAGACGTGGTACTCGAAGAGGCCAATCTGATTGAGAACCCGGATGCCCTTGATTCCGTTGTGCCCGAAACGGCAACCAATATGGACCTCGGGGTGCGATACAACAGCGACCGTTTCGCGTTGACGGCGACTGTCTACGAGATCGATTTTGACAACCGTATCACCGCGTTGAGCTCTGCCGAAGCTGGTGAAATCATTGACTATCTCGGTGAATCAGACGTTGTTTTTGTGAACGCGGGCGGTATCAAATCTACCGGCTTTGAGTTCGGTGGCACCTGGTTTGTGAACGATGCGTTCAGCATTTACAGTGCACTGACAAAAAATGAGTCGGAGTATCAGGATTCCATTAACGATGCCTTCCCCAACGGGAACACCGTGTTTGGCTCACCTGAGGACATGTTCGTACTGTCCTTCGACTGGAGCGAGGATGCGTATCGTGCGGGACTTTCCAGCAAGTATGTGGGTGAGCGTTGGATCGATGCGGCGAACACTCAGCGTGCGGACGCGTTTACCGTCACAGACCTGTACTTCGCGATTGCCGGTGATGGCTTTGGTGACGCCCAGGGCTACGAAGTGAAACTGACGGTCAATAACCTGTTTGATGAAGACTACCTGGGAGGCATCTCCGGTGGTTGGGGTGCGTGGATTGGTGGCGGCCGCACGGCGGCGATTACGTTCACCCTCGATATCTAATGGGTTCAGCGCGCCCGATGGCCGGGCGCGTATCTGTCAGCATCTTGATTTCGGTGTGGCGGGATTTTTGCCTGTCACATCGACTTATCGGTGTATGTCACGGTCGTGACATGCGCTGTCTATACGCTTAGCTATTTTTAAGGGGAAGATCGTGGCGAAACTGACGCGGCGCCAAGCGCTGAAAACTCTGGCGGGCTCGAGCCTGATCCCGGCCGCAACCGCGCTGCCATTTGGTTTGCTGCTTGAGCAGGCATTGGCGGAAGAAAAAACACAGCGTACCTTTCTCTATGGCGTGGCAAGCGGAGATCCTACTCAGAGCAGCGTGGTGCTGTGGACGCGCCTGAATGACGAGAGCGTAAAAGGGCGATCTGAGCGCGTGCGCTGGGAGCTGGCCACGGATCCAGGCTTTGAGAATGTGCTGCAAAAAGGGAAAGTTAAAAGCCAGCGCGATTCGGATTTCAGTGTCAAAGTACTGGTCGAAGATTTGGAGCCTGGTCAAACCTATTACTATCGATTTGAAGCAGATGATGTGTATTCGGAGCCGGGCCGAACCAAAACACTTCCCGTGGGCCACCTTGAAAAACTCGGCATCGCGCTGGCGTCCTGTTCGAACTACCCCTTTGGGTATTTTAATGCCTATGACGCGATGGCCGATGACGAGCAGATCGATTTTGTCATCCATCTTGGGGACTATATCTACGAGTACGGTACAGACAGCTACGGTGGGGAGACAGGCAAACAACTCGGGCGCGATCACTTTCCAAGCCATGAAACGGTGACACTCGAAGACTACCGACTGAGGCACGCACAATATAAGAGTGATCTCGGCAGTCGACGCCTGCATGCCGCACATCCGATAATTGTCATTTGGGATGATCATGAGAGCGCGAATAATCCCTACGTGGATGGCGCGCAAAACCATCAGCCGGATGAGGGGGACTGGGATCAGCGTCGCGCCGATTCTTTGCAGGCCTATTATGAATGGATGCCCATCCGCGACCCGGCCAAACCAGAGGCACGCATGGCGCTGTGGCGTCATTTTGAGTTTGGTGACCTCGCAACACTGACCACATTGGAAACCCGTCACACCGGTCGCAGCAAGCAAATTGAATACGATGACTATCTGGACGGCATTCAAAGCCGTGAAGACCGCGACGCGTTTGTCAGCGAGGTACTGGGGGACCCTTCCAGAACCATGCTTTCAGACAACATGACACAATTTCTTGAGCGCAGTTTAAAAGACTCGGTGCAGAAAAAAGTGCCTTGGCGTTTGATTGGCAATCAGATCCCAATGGCGCGTACCCATGTGCCGGTGGTCAGTGAATCGTTTATGGGCAGCCTGAGTATTCCTGACAATGCCTATTTGCAAAAGCACGTTAAAACCTTTCAGAAACTCGGCCAGTGGGACCTCCCAATTTACACCGATACCTGGGATGGGTACCCCGTCGCTCGCGAGCGTTTCTATGATAGTTGTGCGGATTCCGGTGCCACTGACCTGCTCGTATTAACGGGAGACAGTCACGCATATTGGTTCAATCAGCTGCATAGAGCCGACAAAACGCCGATGGGTTTTGAAATTGGAACGACGGGGATTACCTCGCCGGGTGATTTTGAGTCGTTTGCAGGCGATCAAGCGAAGACGCTGGACGCGATGATGGCTCAGAAGAATGCGGAAATTCTCTGGACCGACAATGTCAGCAAGGGCTACGTACGCTTGGATGTGAATCCGGAGCAAGTGGCGGTCAATTACGTGGCGGTAACGAATATTCTTTCGCCCGAATACGAAGTGGTGACACGCCGCCAATATCAGGTCACGCGGAATGGCGCGACACTTAATGCGAAGAGAAGCCTGTAGCCGCTTGACCGTGCTCGTGGGCATTCGGTACTCTCAATGCGGCGCACGTGCCAGTACGGACGAGACCGCTATTTGCAGCAATACACGACAAAACACATAGAGGTGAATGGTATGAAGGATTTAAATAAGTTTCTTGTTGCATCGTCTTTGACTCTGCTTGTCGCCTGTGGAGACGATAAGGCAGAAACCGCGAATGCGAGTGAGCTGCTAATAGAGGACAGCGTTGCGGAAGTGGAGTACGCCGAAGACACAACTCAGGCTGCGCTGGAATTTGAAGGCGAAAAGCCCGCGTTCTTTGTGGGTGAGGCCGACATGGTGACCGCAAAAGTGATCGCCATTGATCACGCCACGCGGGACGTCACGTTGGAGTTCGAAACGGGTGAAACCATGATGTTGAACGTCAGCGAGCAAGCGCAAAACCTGGATCAGGTTACCGTTGGCAGCACCGTAGTCGCCGAGTTCATGGAAACGGTTTCCATCGAACTGGTGGATGGTGCAGATTTGGAAGCTGGCGCGGCTTCTGTGGCGGAGACCATACGCGCTGCCAAGGGTGAAAAACCGGGCATGGGTGCGATTCAGGAAACAGTTGAAGTGGCCATGGTGCGTGAAATTAATCTCGAGGAAAACACCTACGTACTCGAAATGCCTTCGGGTGAAATGGAAGAGTTTGTTGCACGTAACACGGAAAACCTGCGCTCAGCGAAAGTGGGTGATGCGGTTGTGATGACACTCGTAGAAGCAATGGCGATTTCTGTCGAGCCTGCCTCTGAAGAAGAAGCGGAATAATTCCCTTACGCTTTCGGCTGCGGTATCCTGCCGCAGCCACCCCTTTCTTTTCATCGTTCAAAGGAGAGCCCGTGCGATTGCGCTCGTTTACCGTCCTTTTTATCCTCATCTTGTCCACCCGCCTGGTCTATGCGCAAGACGCGGCAATGCCTCCTCCCATTGTGATCCCTCAGGAAAACACCCCGACTGAACTGTGGGCTCCCCCGGCTTCACTGCGAGAAAACTGGGACTGGGTACGCCTCAGCAGCGATGAATGGTTAAAGGGCGAGATCATTTCTCTGTACAACGAGGTGCTTGAATTTGAGAGTGATGAGCTGGATACCCTAGAGCTTGATTGGGATGATATCGCCGAGATTATCAGCCCGACCCCGCTGCGTGTGCGACTGGATCATGGCGGCGTGGTGGAGGGCGAGATTCACCTGAAGGACGGTCAGCTTACCTTTCTTCACTTGCCGATGCGTGAAATCAGTAAATCGGAAATCGTAGCGATTGCGCCAGCACGGGCCTCGGAACTTGAGCTTTGGAGCGGGCACTTTACTGTCGGCCTCAACTATCGAGGCGGTAACTCGCGTGAAAAGAAAATCGCTACGGATATCGCATTGAATCGACTCAAAGCGGTGTCCCGAATTGGGATCGCCTACATCGGTAACTCCAACGAAACGGATGGTGAAACGACGGAAAACAACCATCGATTAACTGGCGCCGTCGACTGGTTCTTTAGTACGCGTACTTTCTGGCGAGTGATTAACGCGGAATATTTTCGAGACCCATTCCAAAATATCTCATCGCGAAATACGGTGTCGACGAGCCTCCGTTATCAAATTTTTGATCGCAGCAATTTCAGCTGGGAGGTCACAGGGGGTCCCGGTTATCAGTGGACCGAATACGAACAAGTGGCCGACGATGGCAATAAAACCGACGCAACCGGCGTAGGACAATTTGGGACAGACATTGACTGGGATATCACCGACCGTATTGAGTATGAGTTCGGCTATAACCTGCAGGTGGTTAGTCAAGAAAGTGGGCGTTTTTTGCATCACCTGCGTACCGGTCTCAGCATCGACCTGACGGACAACTTGGATCTGGACGTGACGTACTACCTGGATAGAACAGAAGACCCCATTGAGACAGAACCGGGCGTCACACCAGACAAAAACGACGAGCGTCTGGTCATTGGTATCAGCTACGATTTTTAAGGTGGCTGCAAGACTCCGCTGTGACTCACCGTCAGTCGACGGTGATCCAGTAGAATTGATAGGCACTGAATACGAGCGTATCCCCGTAGCGGGTGGGCGCGCGCTCAGTCCATAAATCCTTCCAGTTCTCGGCATCTGCGGGCCCTGCACCGGACAGGGCATCGATGTGTAGACGCTGAGGCTCCGCTGACAGGTTGGCCACCACAATCACTTTGTCTGACGGGTTTTCGTAGTTGTAGCGTACAAAACCAAATAGCGCGTCATTGCTCAGCTCGAGCAGTTCTCGATTGTTAAAGTCGGCAAAGGCATCTGTGCGCTTTCGAAGCGCAATGAGTGCTTTTAGTTCTTCGAAAATACGATGGTGTAGAGTGCCTTCTTCAAGGCGCTCATCCATCTTATCCCATTCCAGCTTGGGGCGGTGAATCCATCGGCTGTCATGCTGCTTCGCTTCATCAAATTCGTAGCTGTAATCGTTTAGCGTCGCGACTTCATCTCCATAGTAAAGCAGCGGGATACCACCGAAGGACATGATCAGGCTGTGCAGCGTAATGATGTGGCGGCAGCACTGGTCAATCAATACGGCATCGCCACGCTCCAGCGCCTTTTGCAGACCGACGAGTGACGCGAGTGAGCCGGAAATTCTTGCATCTCCGGTTTTTTCGTTGCGACCAAAGGGGCGGCCGCTGGCGAGGGAGTTGTCGAAATCACCGGTAAAATAATCCACCAGAAAGCGACGGTGCTGGGCGGGATCGTAGCCAATTCGGGCGATATCGTGATCGTCAAAACCGAAGCCAATGTCGTCGTGACAGCGGAGGTAGTTTAACCAGGTGGCGCCGTCCAGCTTGCCAGGAAGGCTGCGCAGGCCCTGTCGCAGCAGTTTCGCATTTTTTGTAGCGACGGCATCCCATAGCAGCGCCATATACGTTGCGTTATAGGCGATGTCACACTCTTTTGCGACGACCGCATCTTCACCAAAATATTTGGTAATTTCAGACGGCGCGACAATGGCCTCAGCGATAAACAGCAGGCCAGGAGCGACGACCTGACAGCAGTCTTTAAACAATTGCAGTACAAGATGTGCTTCGTGTTCGTTTTGACAGACGGTGCCGATTTTTTTCCAGAGAAAAGCGACGGCATCCAATCGGAGTATGTCCACGCCTTCGTTCGCCCAATAGAGAATAATATCGAGCATCTCGGTAAAAACGGCCGGATTAGAGTAATTTAAATCCCATTGATAGTGATGAAATGCCGTCATAACCCATTTCTGCATGGGCTCATTCCACGTAAAGTTGCCTGGGTCGGTCTCGGGAAACACTTCGAGCATGGTCTGCTCGAACATGTCGGGAATATCGCGGGTGTCAAAGGTGTAATAATAGTTCTGGAAATGCGGGTCGCCCGCGGCCGCCTTTTGGGCCCACTCATGTTCGTCTGAGGTATGATTGACGACGATGTCGAGCGCGATCAGTGAATCATTCTGATGCAGAGTGTTGATAATCTGGCGTAACTGATCATTTGTGCCGAGCCTCTGGTCCACTTTGCGGAAATTACTGACGGCATAGCCGCCGTCGCTTTTGCCTATGGGGCACTCAAGTATGGGCAGGATATGAACAAGGTTTACGCCCAGCTCATTGAAGTAGCCCGCCTTTTTATGCAGGTCTTTTAAGTCGTCAGCGAAACCATTAGCGTACAGGGCCATGCCGACCCATTGCTGGTGTAGAAACCAGTTGTGATCCGCTTCGCGCGCGCGGTCTTTTTCTTTTAATACCTGGGCGCGTTGTTCATACTGCCTCGCCATGACTTCGACCAGGTGGCGAAGCTGGATATAGAAGTCATCGCGATTGCCGTACAGCTTCAAAAATAATTCATGGATCGCATAAAAATTCGCTCCCAGACGGCTGTAAAAGTATCGCAGCTCACCCTGGCGGATGTCCGGATTGATATCATCAAGAATACTGTTCAGCGTTGCGTGAGAAACCTGTTCGTACATAGAGTCGCCGTGTGTCCGATTAACTGTTTCTGTGAGAGCAGTGAGCCCGTAGAGTCGCTCGTCCTGTCTGAGTCGCGGTGACGGAGTGCCGTCAATAATTCTGAATTTACAAAATACCCCACAGGTTTTTGAAATCCTGATAGGTATTGGGGTCGTGACATAGAGCTCCCTGCTGGGTCACGATAAAGCTGGCAAATTGCTGAGCTCGCTCCAGCGTGGTGTGCCAGTCCCAGTTGTGAAGGTAGCCCAGCAATGTGACGGAGGCAAACGCGTCGCCGGCACCCACGCTGTCGACAAAGGCAGGGCTATGAGGGGGCTCACCGGTGTGCAGTGTATCGCCCTCTGCGTTGATCAGCGTCGCGCCCTGATCGCCGCGAGTCACCAGCAGGTTGACGATGGAGAAATACTGCTTGAAGTGTTGTGCCCGCTGGAGCCAATCATCGTGATAGATCTCGGCCGCAGCGGCGAGAACATGCATCTCGTCGAGATTGATTTTGACGCAATCGGCGTAGCGGATGAGATCCAGGCAGTGCTCAGCCTGCCACCATGGATCTCTGAGATTAATATCGATAAAGCGCTTCAGTGAACGGCCATCGATCAGCGACTGAAGTTGCGCCTGGTTGTGAGGATGTCGCAGGGCGAGGCTGCCGTGATAGAGAATCAGGTCACCTTCAGGTAGCGTGTCGGGCAGAGTGATCTCGTCGTAAGCGCTGTGCTCATCGATGCTGTAGTGAGGTTCGCCATTTTCAATCTGAATTTGTACCTGACCCGTGGCTTGCGCTACGCGAGAAATTCCTCGTGTATCCATGCCCCAATGCGTCACCGTGTTCAGTATGCGCTCGCCGAGCGCGTCGTTGCCCACGGCGCTAACGAAAAAAGGGGCAATGCCAAAGGCCTGAAGGTGCCAGGCGACGTTAAACGGGGCGCCGCCGAGCACGGCTTCCCCGTCAGGGAAACAATCGAAGAGAACCTCCCCCAGAATGACGAGCTTGGCTTGCATATCGGCGTGAGGTTGATTCATGTCGGCTCCTGTTCAAACAATATCGAGTTACAGTCTTTTTGAAAATTCAGGGAAGAAATGCAGCAGGCCTTCAACAATGCCTGCCGCATAGTGCCCGTTTAGTTCCAGTTCCGGCAGACCTCGCGCCTGATAGAATTGGCTCGCGTGGCCTTCCTGCTTTGCCGCGTCGAACGCATTGACTCTGACGGGTGCCGTGGCGTTGGCGACGAGGGTGCCGTTAAATGGCGCGGCGAGTGCATCAATGTCATTGCCGCTGTCTCCGGAGAAGTGAGTGCGTGCATGCGGGATGTCCAGTTGTTCAGACAGAAACAGAATGGCCTGACGTTTACCTGCACGTAAAGGCAGGATATCGAGTAAGCCGAGATTTTCTGTTTCATCGATACTGCTGATACAGCGCGCTTTAATGGCCTTCGCGTCCAGTGTTTTTTGCACTTTTTGCGTCGCGGTCTCGAGCTGTTCGGCTCGCGTTTCGTAGCACAACTTGAAGGCTTTTTGGCGGTCCGCATCCTGTAAGGTGAGCGCCTCGGGGTTGAGTAGGGCATGCAGGTCGGCGGCCGTTAACCCGCTCCAGTCCTCGCCTATGTGGGTCGACCAATTTGAATCCATGTGCCAGCCCTGACGCGTGTTTCGATACAGGCTGCTGCCGACGTCGGCAATAATGTAATCCGGAGTGGGTAGTGACCATTCCTCAATAGCCTGTTCGACCAAGCCAAGATCCCGCCCGCTGACATAAGCGAGGGTGATGTCTTCTGAGTTCATAAGACGTTCGAACAGTGGTCGGGCCAGCGCAGACTCCTCCTGCAAGCCATTCGGAATTAAAGTGCGGTCGAGGTCGGTACAGACGAGATAGGAAGAGCGCGTCATATTTTACTCCTCGAAAAACCGATAGTGTTCGATTGCATCGAGAATGCCCAGTGCATTGGATTTTTGCGAGTAGTAAATGTGCTGCTCGTCGGACGGGTTTTGTAAAGGCTCGTGCTGCCGATTACTGACGACGACGGACAGCATGTTGCCGCTGAGCATGTCCTCATCGGTGCCGGCGCCGCCGGCGACGAGAATATGTTCAAAAGGGATATCCCAGAGCTGGGCAACATAGCGCAGTGCCATACCTTTTGACGCACGGGCTGGCGTAATGTCCAGATTCTGGTTATTCGACAGGAATACATTTACGCTTTGTTCTTCCTGCCTGAGCAGCGAGACGATGTCCTGATAGTTCAAGGCATCGTCGACGGCGTTATTTAAATGGTATGAAATTTTAAATTGACTCTGGTCTTTGTCGTGTTGGGGGCTCAGGCACGCGACCTGGTCGAGAATACGGCGAATGGCCTTGGGGTTCCAGTTGTGGTCCACGTGGCGCGCCCAATCCACACTGGGTTTCAGGTCGGGGGAGTAATGAATTTCGGTACCGAGACTACTGATAAGAATATCCGGTCGCGGGATGTCATATTTTTTAAGCACGCCCAGCACGGAGTCGAGTCTGCGTGCGGTCGCAATGCCAAAGGCGCTCTCTTTGCGTTTCTCGCGCAGCAAGCGGGTCAGTTCTTTTAGGCCCTGAGTGTCGCTGAGCAGCGTTTTGTCGAGGTCGGAAATAATGAGACGGTTGACGCGGCGTGAGGCTTTGATAATCGCCGGAGAAAAACTGGGTTGCTCGGTCGCCTGCACTATCGGGCGAATGGCCTTGATGTAGCTTTTGGCATGCGCATCCCAAGAATAGCGTGCTTCGACATTTTTCAAACCATTGCTACTGAATTTTCGCCAGGTGTCGCCATGTAAGATAATTTTCTTAATCGCGGCGCTGATGTCGTCGGGGCTCAGTGGGTCGACGAGCAGGCCATTGCCGCAATTACGGATGATGTCGACAGGCCCGCCGTTTTCTGTCGCGACGACAGGGAGCCCGCTTGCGCCGGCTTCCAGGAGTGTCAATCCAAACGGTTCGGTCAGGGCGGGGTTGACGAACACGCCGCGCGAACTGGCGGCCAATCGATAAATAGCAGGCACCTCACTTGAGAGGTGCTTTTTCGGCAGTGCCACTTTGCCGTACAAGTCGTAGTAGTCGATCAAGACCAACAGTTCGGAGAGCACGCTTTGCGCGCCCTCATCCATTTTGCGGATGTCGTCGCGATTACCCGCAATGATGACGAGGTTGGCAATGTCTTGCAGCTCTTTCGATTCGCCATACGCCGAAAGCAGGTTGGCAATATTCTTACGCGGGTCGGGGCGCGACAGCGCGAGGATTAAGGGTTTGTCTGGCTCGTCGAGGAAGCGCCGTATGGAGCGCGCCACCTTGGTCGGAGGCTCGCCGAGCTCGGGAGGGTGGAATTGGCTAAGGTCTGTACCCGGTGGGATCACCTTCATTGTCTCGGGCCGATAGAAGTCGTAGGCCTCGTATTGTTCGTTGACCTCCTGATGAGTGCTCGTAATCACCAGGCTGGCGTTGGCGAGCACTTCTTCTTCGGCCTCGATACGCCGCCCCATGTTGTAGCGCTCTTCGAGTGCTGCGCTGCTCATGCCCGTGGCCATCAAACGTTGGCGTTTGTCGCGGCCGAGGCTGTGCCCGGTGTGGACGATGGGAATCCCCGTGGCGTGTGACACGCGTGTGGCGACATAGCCCGCATCGGCATAATGGGAATGGAGAAGGTCAGGCAGCCGGTCTTGAGCGTTGAAAAACTCAATCATATTGTCGGCGAAGCCGTCGAGATGTTCCCAAAGCTGCTCTTTGGGCAGATAGGCCTTGGGGCCGCACTCAATACGAATAATGGCGGCACCGTCGCTGAGGCGTTCTTCGGCAGCGGCGTAGTCATCATCGACGTCCGGGTCGTCAACGAGCCGTGTGAACAGATGTACCTTGTCGACCTCGGCGCGTTTACCGACCGCGACGGCAAGGTCTACCACGTACTTGGTTTGGCCCCCGGTGTCCGCGTCGCGACCGAGTTCGAGATTGTGTCCACGAATAAGGCCGTGAACACTGATGTGTGCAATATAAAGTGAATTGGCTGCTTCGTTGTTCATGGTCCCTCTATGCTCCCTGCTCGCGAGCGACAGGAGGAGACCTGATGCTGGCGAGACCTGTGCTAATACTTGCGGCTGTAAACAGCCGACAGTCCCGTGGCTCGCCTGGCGGCTCGCCGTTAAACGCCGACGCATTGGCATTGGGGGCAGGATGTACTGAAGGTGTGCTCAGAACACCCTGCGCCCTTTAAGTGTATCTAAGGGCCTGATGGCGCTCATTCAATAGCCCAACACGTATTATTGAATGAGCAGCCGGTTGATAAGACCGGGCCGAGGTGGTGACGCGCGTCTCGCAGATATACGCTCTACGCTAGGATTCCGATGCATCACCGATGGGTGAGCCGACCAGGGTCACAAACTCGGGATGGGTATGCAGGGACTCCAAAGCAGGGTCCTGCGCAATCTCTTCACGATAGGACTCTGCTCGATGCACGGCTTTCTTGAGGTAAACGATCGCGTCGTCAAAGTGGTCCATCGCAGCGTAAGCGCACGCGAGCTGATAATAGGCGTGGCTGTTTTCCACGTCGATCTGTAAGGCCTGGTGACACAGATTGACCGCCCACTGAGGTTCGCCCAATTCTAAAACGGAATCCGCCTTGTATGTGAGGGCTTCGCAGTCGCTCGGTCGCAGCTTGAGGATCTGATCGTAAATCGAAACACGGTTCGCGGGAGAGCTTTCTTGCTGAGCGCGCAACCAAAGCGATTGGATGTCTTGCGTCAGTTCGATTTCTTCCCGGTTCGCATCGATGTGCTGCGATTTCTGCGTCAGTTGCTGTTCGATGCTGGCGAGGCGACGTTCATATTCATTGACCAGGCGCGCGATCTCTTCATCTGCGAGGGTATGCACGCGATCTTTGATGTCTCGAATAGAGGTCCAGCCCACGAGCACCAGCACCGATGTCGCGGCCGCGATCAGATAAAAGAAATAGGTGACCGTATCGGTCGCGTAAGCGACGGCTCTGTCCACCGACTTGTGTTCGCGGTCGACAATCTGCTGCATCATTTCATGCTTCATTGCCGCTTGCTCGGTACGCAGCGCTTTGAGTTCGTCGAGCACATAGCGCTCTACAAAGGGGTTGTAGAGCGGTTCTTGCAGTGAATCGATGCGGGCGTCCGCCGCCGCGGCGTCAGCGGAGGGGCTTTGCCCCTCTTCGGCCGCCGCCGGCACGACCATGCAGAGCCACAGCGCGAGGGCTGCGCTTAACCGGCCAAACATATGGCTCGCCCGTGATCGTGCACTTCCACCAGGGAAGCATGCAGGCTTTTCACCGTCAGGTCGTAATCCGCTTCGCTGACGATAAACTGCATATCGACCTGTCGCATGGATTGATGCACGGCGAGGACACTGATGTTGTTGTCCGCGAGCGCCTTAACGGTCTTGGCGAGGATGCCTGGTACCTGCATGTCGCTGCCGATGGCACTGACGATGGCCACTTTTTGTTGGTTGAACTCTGCATCCGGGAAACGCTGTTCCATTTCCGCGACAATGCGCTTGACCGTTTTCAGGTTCGTCGACAAAAAGTGCGTGATCGTATTGGCATTGATGTCCTTGGCAACAATGTGCGCGCGATAGCGCTTGATCATGGCCAGTAATTCACGGTCGTAGTCGTGAATTTGCCCAGCCATGTCTTGATCGAAAATTTCGACCGCATAGACACCCTTGCAGCCCGCAATAATTTCCACGCAGGGCGTGTCGGACACGTAGTCACCGGTAATTAAGGTGCCGGCGTGCTCAGGTTCAAAAGTGTTTTTCACACGCAAGGGAATGCCGCTTTGGCGCAGGCCTTTGGCCGCCTTGGGATGAATGGCTTCCATACCGAGGTTGGCCAGCTGGTCGGCAACGTCGTAATTTGTGCGGCCGATGGGTACGGCATTGCGTTCGCCGACAAGTCTGGGGTCGGCGCTGCTGAGGTGAAATTCTTTGTGAATTACGGCTTCCCGGGCATCGGTGATGACGGCAATGCGACTGAAGGTCATCTCGCTGTAGCCGCGATCAAAGGTCGACATCAGCCCGGTCTCGGCGTGCGCGTAACCCGTGACGATGGGCAGCTCTTTGCTTAAATCTCTATCGGCGAAGGCACGTCGAATTCGCTCGTCGAGGCCGACATGCTGATCCGTTCGCCAGCCCGTCAGGTCAACAAACGTCGCGTTGACGCCATCGCGCTTGAGCAGGGTCGCCATGTTCCAGGCGCTGTGCGCCTCACCGAGGCTGGCCAGCATCTCGCGAACCGTCGCGAGATGGGCTTCCAGTGCGAAATGGCCGTGAGTACACAGCGCGTGCAGCCCTTCGAGGCAGCTGCGCGCATCATTGATACGCTCGTCAATAAAGGCGTTAGCGAGCTCAAGCAAGTCAGTTTGACCAAATAGAGCCGCGTTGATGTCGCGCATTTCTGACTGAACGCGATCCAGCGCATCGCGCCAGCTGTTGTCGTCCATGCTGCTTGCAAACAGCGCGTACACACCGGGCTGGCCAGATTTTTTGTGCTCAAGCAGGCTGTTGGTCAAGCCACCATAAGCGGAAACCACAAAGACGCGATGATAGAGGTCGTCGCCGAGCTGCTTGTTTAAAACAATATTGTCGCGCACCGAGGCGTAATCGCTCATCGAGGTGCCGCCAATTTTTTCTATCGTATGCATGTTGTCTCCCATGTTAGGCGATCGTGTCTGCATCGAGTTCATACGCGCCTTCGGCGTTGTGTACTTCCGTGCCTTTCAGTGCAGGGTTGAAGACACAGGCCATCACCATTTCGGTAGTGGCGCGCAAAGTGTGCTTGTCGTGTTTGTCGAGAATGTAAATTGTGCCGGCTTTGATCGCATATTTTTTGCCATCGGCATGGGTCTCAACTTCACCTTCTCCGGAAATGCAGTACACGGATTCCAGGTGGTTCTGATAATGCATGTCGAAGTCGGCTCCGGCATAAATCGTCGTAATATGGAATGAAAAGCCCATATTGTCGTCATTGAGCAGCAAGCGAGTGCTCTCCCAGTTTTTCTTTGGGTCAACAATGCGACGGCCGCTTTGCTGTGCTTCTTCAAGTTGTCTTACGATCATGTGTCGTTCCTTAATCGAATAAGTGGACGGTCGTGCGTCGGGTCAGGTCCTGTGGCTTAGACCGCGATGCGCACGTCGTCGAAGTAACAGTTGTCTTCTGGAATGGTGTCTTCTTTTGCACACACTTCCTTAATAGCTTGCTCGACAATATCAATGCCACGTTTCAGGCTTTCGTCGCTGATAATCAGCGGGCAGAGAAACTTGATGACTTGGTCGTCGGCACCACTGGTTTCAATAATCAGACCGTTCTGAAACGCCTTGCGTGTGATTTTACCAGCGAGCTCGCCATTGACACAGTTGATTCCGCGGAACATGCCTCGGCCTCGTGTCGAGAAGTGGCCTTCTCCGTACTGGTTGACGATATTTTCGAGTCGCTCGGCAATGTAGTCGCCCTTGCGTTTAATGTCTTTCGAAAACGCGTCGTCAGCCCAAAAGTGTTCGATGGCGGCCTTGGCCGTCACAAAGGCCAGATTGTTGCCACGGAAAGTACCGTTGTGCTCGCCGGGTTTCCACTGGTCGAGGTCGGGGCGAATCAGTACCAGCGCGAACGGCAGGCCATAGCCGCTCAAGGATTTTGACAGCGTAATAATGTCGGGCTTAATACCAAACTCTTCAAAACTGAAGAAGGTTCCCGTGCGGCCGCAACCGGCCTGAATGTCGTCGACAATCAGCAGTACATCGTGCGCCTTACAGACGGCCTGGAGATTGCGCAACCACTCGGCGCTGGCCGCATTGATGCCGCCTTCTCCCTGCACAGTTTCGACAACGACCGCAGCGGGCTTGTCGATACCGCTACTTGAGTCGGACAGGACCTTGTCCAGGTACGCGGTGGTGTCCACGTCCTCACCGAGGTAGCCGTCAAACGGCATACGGCTGGTACCGCCGAGGCTGACGCCCGCAGCACCGCGGTGGTGGGAGTTGCCCGTCGCTGCGAGTGCGCCGAGGCTCACGCCGTGGAAACCGTTGGTGAACGAGATGATGTTCTCGCGCCCGGTCACGTTTCGGGCGAGTTTCATCGCGGCTTCAACCGCATTTGTGCCCGTCGGACCAGTGAACTGCATGACGTAGTCGAGGTCCCGTGGCTTCAGGATGTGCTCGTTGAAGCTTTCTAGGAACTCGCCTTTGGCCCGTGTGTGCATGTCCAGTCCGTGGGTGATGCCGTCTGCCTCGATGTATTCGAGCAGCGCTTTCTTAAACAGCGGGTGGTTGTGGCCGTAGTTCAATGTGCCAGCGCCTGCGAGAAAGTCCAGGTACTCGGTACCGTCTTCATCGTACAGGAATTCCGCTTGTGCACGGTTGAATACACGTGGGAAGGAACGTGCGTAAGACTGCACTTCAGATTCAATTTCATCAAAAATTTTCATTGTTCAAGTCCTCTATTGGATTGAGTCATTCGTTAGCGTGGTGTTGCGTGGCCGCCCCTAGTTCTGGAAGGGGCCGACCTGAACCAGCATCTCGGTGGCATGACGCCCGTCGAAATGCAGCTTTTCTTCAAATCCGACGCTGTGGGTGATGTCGGTGTCGTGCGCGGCCGCTATTCGGCGGAACAGCGCCCAAGACGCGTCGTTGTCGTTGGTGATCGTGGTATGCAGCCAGCGCAGAGATGCTTCTGCTGGACGCTGAATAAGGTGGTCGACCATGGTTCTGGCCAAGCCTTGGCCTCGAGCGGCCTCGCCGACGGCGACCTGCCAGATAAACAGCGTGTCCGGTTGCGCCGGCAGTCGATAGCCGGAAACGAAACCGACCAGCGCGCCATTGAGCTCCGCGCACACTGAGGTGTCGGCAAAATGGCTACATTGCAGCAGGTTGCAGTAGGTGGAGTTGGTGTCCAGAGGAGGGCACAGCGCGATGAGACGATTCACTGCATGCCCGTCCGTTGGTCGGGGTTTGCGAAGTGTCACGTTGGTAGTCAAAACGTATCCTTTAATTCTCTAAAGTTTAGATCGCTAAATAAATAATTAAGCGCCAAATACAAACTTTTAGCTCCATTTGCCTAAAAGGCTAAGTTTTGTCGCGTTATAGCACGTTATTTGGCGGTTTCGAGCGTGCTATATGTTTAGAGCTGAATATATAGTACACTAAATAAAAATTATGTCCACTTTACCTGATTGGCCTCAGACTCATTCGCGGTCAAAGCTTTCCTATAGAAGGCTTGGCCCGTCTCAAGCGGATTTCACCGTAATAAGGGGTTTAAGTCTGTTGGTTGGGTGATGCTTTCGGGTGAAAGGGCGTAAAAATTAATCGGAGAACTATTTAGTGCTATGTATAATTTGGCCCACTACGAGCATCTCACCGATGAGGAAAAGTTTTTGAACAGCATTGAAGAAGTGCTGGTGGCACTGCGTCGCGTCATTCGCGCGACAGACCTGCACTCCAAGTACCTGGCGAAAACCACAGGCCTGACAGCGCCTCAGATATTGTTATTGCAGACGCTGCGAGATCAAGGCGAAGTGACCATCGGTGAATTGGCGAACGAAGTCAGCCTCAGTCAGGCAACAGTGACGACGATTCTGGATCGTCTTGAAAAGCGCGGCTATGTCTATCGCGAACGCTCGAAAGAAGACAAGCGCAAGGTCCACGCATACCTCACGGACGAGGCGTACGACACCCTGAAGGATGCCCCCATTCCATTGCAGGAGCACTTCGCACGTCAGTTTGGTGATCTGCAGGAATGGGAGCAGACGATGATCATCTCATCGCTGCAGCGCGTCGCTCAGATGATGGACGCCCAGCACATCGATGCCTCACCGGTACTCGACATAGGCAAGCTTGATCGCTTTGATACGTCGCTTGAAAAGCCCGCTCCGTTTACTGGTGGGAATGTGCAAAAGTAAGTGCATTGCTCGAGCGCCAACAATAATAGGGCAGCCTTTTCAGTTTATAGAAAACGGCTATAACTTCCTCCCTCCTTTGATTTAATTCAATCTAGACCTGAAAGATTGAAAGCGCCGGGCGCGTCCCCATTTGCGTCATTGTATGGTGCCGCTGACAGGTGCCATACCACTTTATCTTTTGATTTTGTTTTGTGTTGCTCAGTTGGAGGACATGTCATGAACTCAATTGATTTATCCCCTTTATACAGGAACAGTGTGGGCTTTGATCGTATTGCTTCGATGCTCGACAGCGCGCTGCACAGCGACACCGTCTCTGGTTACCCCCCCTACGATATTGAAGTCCGGGAAGAAAACCGTTACGCCGTGACGCTCGCGGTGGCAGGGTTTAAACGCGAAGAGCTGGAAATTTATGTAGAGCAGGGTGTGCTCACTGTGCGTGGGAAAAAGGACGAAGCGAAAGAGAAGAAGCTGCTTCACAACGGCATTGCGACTCGTAATTTTGAGCGGCGCTTCAATCTGGCGGACTATGTTGAAGTGAGCAGTGCAAATTTAGACAACGGACTGCTGACCATAGAGCTCTTCAAAGAAGTGCCCGAGGCGATGAAACCGAAGAATATCGAAATTCGGCAGTCGACACCTGCACTAGAGCATCAAGGGGACGCTTCAAACGATGCGGAAGGCAAGGCAGCCTGAAAGTATGCCGGGCAACGAGCCCGGCAATGTTGGTCTTTAGAATGGCTTGATAGAGTCAGGAGGCGAACAATGAAACTGGAAAAATTAAACCCTTGGAATTGGTTCAAACACGAGGAATCACACGCTCAACAGGAGCCGCTTCCGGTGAGGCGGGAGGACGCCACCTCATTGCACTCGGCACCGATAATGCGCCTACAGCGGGAGTTTGATCAGTTATTCGAGCAGGCTTTTCAGGCCTTAGGCTTGCCCGCTTTCAAGTCGAGCTCTGTCGCAGGAAGGATGGACTTTCGCCCAAGCGTGGACATCAGTGGCAGCGAGCACAATTATGAGATCGCGCTCGATGTGCCGGGAATGGCGAGAGAAGATATCGATATTGAAGTCCGTGGAGACAGGCTGCTCATTCAGGGAAGAAAGGAGGCGACTCGTGAGAACAAAGAGGCACAGTACTATCGTATTGAACGCAGCTATGGTGCTTTCCAACGCACGCTTGCGCTGCCTGATGATGCGAATGTGGACGATATCACTGCTGAGTTAAAGGATGGTGTTTTGCGCCTGCGTATCGCTCGAAAGGCGCTGCCTCGCAGTGAAAGTAAGCGCATAGAGATACACAGTTAACGCCGAGATGGCATCGGGGCGAGCGCTCGCCCCGATCTTTATTTACTCACTCGTCCACAGGATCGCTTTCTGAATCATCTGCTCGACATCCGGGTCGGAGAAGTTCGCATCCACGTGCCCTATCGCCGTGTAAAACACGCGGCCCTGCTCGACGCTGTTGCGGAAGATGATCGGGTGATCTTCGACCGGGTAGTTCGACGGGTAACTGCTGCGATCCAGCGTGGCGAGGACTTCCACCGTGGGGTTGTTGCGCGGGTTGCCGACCCAGAAATACCACTCGTCCTGCATCCACCAGTCGCCGTCGATATGATCTAACTGTGTGTCGGCCCATTCGATGTCGATGTGCGCATTGGGAATGCCGTCACCGTGATGCAAAAACTCGGCGCCGGCGAGCAGGGTATCGGTGTACCAGGGCCAATTGTGCTCGGTATCGGCGGCAGAGTGCATGCCGACATAGCCACCGCCGCTTTCAATAAAGCTGCGAAACGCGGCGCGCTGTGCCTCGGTGAAGATATCGCCGGTCGTGTTCATAAACACCACGGTGGAATAATTGGCGAGCGTCGCGGCATCGAAGTGTGCGGCATCCTCCGTGGCAAACAGGGTATAACCATGTTCTGCACCGATGCGTTCGAGCATGGCGATGCCCGCGGGAATCGAGCCGTGGCGGAAGCCGCTGGTTTTGGAGAAGACCAGGACCGTGGGGCAGTCTTCATCGCAGCTCACACTGAACTGCCTGGTGCGGGGGACGCCGACCTCATTGCCATTACTGTCGACCAAGGTCGCCCGCAGGGTATGTGAACCGGTGTTGAGCTGCCCGAGATTAGCCGTGGCAGAACTCTGGGTAACAGGCACTCGATCATCAAGCTGGTAGCGGATTCGGCCTCCGCTACTGAGCCAGTCGTTATGGCTGAAACTCAGGTTGAGCGTGATGTTGTCGCGATTGCCATAGCGTTCGCCTTCGGCCGGGCTGACAATGTCGATTGCACGCAGGTTGGGATCGGCGGCAAGCCCTTTTGCACTGACTTCCCAAAGCGAGTAGCCGTAGCCGGTTGCGCGCGCGGTGCCGAGGATGCGCAGGTAGCGACCCGTTTCCCCGTTGAGCGCTAATACCTGTTCACCACCGAGGCTGTTCTCCACGGTTTTGATATTTGACCATTGCTGCCCATCGTTGGAGCTGAGCAGTGAGTATTGGCTCGCATACGCCGCCTCCCAGTGCAGTGTCAGTTCAGTGAGGTGCTGCGTGGCACCAAAGTCCAGTTGCAGATATTGCGGGTCGCTGTGCGCGCTCTCCCAGCGGGTGGCGGCGTCGCCATCGGTTGCCGATGTGGCAAGGTGGGGCGCAAGTGCGCTGGAGGCATCGGTGGCCACAATGGGAAGCACGTGCGGTGCCGGCGTATCGGGTGTTTCGCCGGGGTCGTCCTGCGTGCCATACACTTCAAACTCCCAGAGCGCGAAGCCCCAGTCGGGTTGTGAATTGGCGCGGGTCAGGCGCAAATAGCGGAAGCGCCCCTCGAGCCCTACGTGGCTCTGTAGACACTCGGTGGGGCCGTTCACCTCGACCAGAACTGTCCAATTCTGGCGGTCGTTCGAGCCTTCTATCACGTAGCCGGACTGATAAATGGCCTCCCAATCGAGGACGATGCGTTCGATGTCATAGGCTTGTCCCAGATCCACCTCAAGCCACTGTCCCTGAGCAAACTCGCTGCTCCACAATGTGCTCGGGTCACCATCGAGCGCCTGGGCGACGATGTTGGCAGGCTCGCCGGTGGAAGATTGGCCGGCGGCGCCAACGGACACCGGTGGTGCAGTCTCGCTGCCATCAAGCCCGTTGATCCACTGTTCAAGGGCGTCGATATACGCCTCGTGTTCCAGTGCGCGCGCCAGCGGCGGCATGCGATCATTCGGATCGGTACTTTTATCGCGAATGTACAGAATGGATTCGGCAGGGTTGCCGGAGGCGACGACGCGAGCATCCTCAATACCGTAATCGTTGAGGTAGTTGCGGATGCCGGTGGTGGGGCTGTCGAGCACTTGCATTGCAGCCAGTGGGGTGTGAAAGCGTGCATCCCATTGAGAGCCACCGTTACCGGTGCCATGACAGTGCGCGCAATTGGTATCGAGGTAGGATTTGATCCTCAACTCGAGCGCGGCGCTGTTGTCATCAATCGCGGCTGTGCGAGGCAGTGAAGGCAGCTCGCCCGCTGTGATCGGCGCGTCGATCAGCGCATGACGACTCCAGTACAGCAGTTGGTTTTCGGTGCCGCTGGCATAGGGGAAGTCGCCATTCAGTTGCCGCGTATTGATGGCCAGGAATTGGCTGGATGCACTGTTGTGGCAGTCCAGGCACTGTGTCGGGCTGGGATAGGCCCAGGTTTGAGTCCAGGTACTGCCATCGGCGTCTTGAATCTCAAAGTCTTCGAACACTTCCGTGGTGAGCAGCTCGGCGTCGCGTTGGTCGTCTTGCCAGCGATAGGTGAGGCCGTAGACACGGCCGTTCCCCTGCATGACCAGCAGGCGCGTTTCAAGGCGTCGAGTTTCCCCAGTGGCTAAGGGCAGCTCAAAGTGTTTGATCGCGACGCTGCCTTCCGGGGAGTTCCAGTGTTCGCGTTCGGCGTATTCGATGATCGAGTCGGCCGGCAGTGACAGCCAGCGCTGTTTGAGCGCACGGTCGGACCAAAGTTTACTGTTCGGTGCGAAAGGGATGAGGTGCGGCGCGGGCGTTAAGTTCGCGGTGTCGGTGAACGCGCCGGTCTCGGACAGCCGTTGCGGCACGCCGGTGAAGCGGGCGTCGAGAGTGCGCGGCATGTTCAGATAGGCGTGCTCGCCCAATGGGGCGCTGCCTTCTTCGGCGTAGACTTCGAATTCGAAGATGGAGTGCCCGTAGCCGGTGCCCCGCGTGAGCATGCGCAGGCGGAGGTAGCGATACGCATTGGCGTCGTTGATGAGGTGCAGCTGGGTGCCGCCCGTGTTGTTGTTTTCACTGAACAGCGTGGTCCAGGCTTGCGCATCGGTGGACGCTTCGAGCACAAAGGATTCGCTGAAGGCCCCTTCCCACTGAATGACGATGGCGCTGAGTACTCGCGTATCGGCGAGGTCGAGCTCCAGCGTTTGAGGGTCTTCAAAGGCGCTTTCCCAGCGCGTGCTGGCATCGCCATCCACCGCAAAGGCCGCCGCATTCCCGCCGATTTCTGAGCTCGCTGTGATACTTGCACCGAGCGCGATATTGGTGCCGTTGTCGCGATCACCGATGTAGTCGAAGCGATACAGGCCAGCGTTGTTAAAGGGCTCTTTGTCGCAGCAACCGGAACCCCACTCGAGCACGTAGAGTTGCTGCGTGCGCGGGTCGAGCTCCACGTCGATGGCACCCTGAAACCCCTGGGTGTAGATCGGGAATTCGGCATGAGGACGGGGCTGCTCGGCGCTGTCGACGTCCAGCGTAAAAAAACGGCTGCTGTTGAAGTCCCAGAAGATCAAGTGGCCATCAAAGGCTTCCGGCAATTTGAATTCGCTGTCGATGGTGTCGTCATAGCGGTAGACCGGACCGGCCATGGTGGCTTGGTGGCGCACGTCCCAGATGGAGCCTTGCGCGGCAGGCAGTTCGCGTGCACCGGTATTGCCACTGTATTCGTTGACCAGCCGATTGGGGTCGAAGCCGGGGTAGGGGCGGTTGTCGCCAATCACGAAGGGCCATCCGAAATTGCCCGCGCTGCGAATTTCATTGATTTCATCGATGCCTGCCGGGCCCTCTGCGGAGTCGGCCGAGGAATCGGGGCCGATGTCACCCACATAGAAAAACCCGGTGGCGGGGTCCATGTTCAGCCGGTACGGATTGCGAAAGCCCATCGCGTAAATTTCGGGTCGGTGCAGGCCGTCATCGGCAAACAGGTTGCCCGCTGGAACGGTATAGCCGCCCTCTGCGGTGGGGCGGATGCGCAGTACCTTGCCGCGCAAGTCATTGGTATTACCCGAGGTGGCCTGAGCGCCGGGAGCAAAGTAGCCCGAGGCGGGCAGATTGTCGCCGGTGGTGATGATCAGGTTGCCGTCCAAGTCGAACAGCATCGAGCCACCCATGTGACCAGTGGCTTCGTTGCCCGTCTGCCATTCCAGCAGGATGGATTCGGAAGTGGTATCCAGTTGGCCGTTCGCATCCAGGCTGTAGCGAGAAACACGCGTGAGGCTGCCCGGTGCGGTGTATTGAAAATAGAGGTACGGCTGTTCGGGAAAGTCGGGGTCCAAGGCCAGGCTCAGCAGGCCGTCCTCGAAGGCGCAGCGTACATTGGGCAAGGTGCCAATCACGGCCGGTGTGTCTTCGTCGAGTTGCCAGCCATAGACATCGCCGCATTTACTGGCGACAAATACGCGCCCGTCTCCGGCGATTTCGAATTCCTGTGGCAGGTTCAGGCTGCCGCGGGCGGCGACGGTGACTTTCTGAAAGTCGTCTTCTGAGAATGTCGTTTGTGCCTCGGTAAACGCAGCGCACAAAGTGCTGATGCAGGTAATTGCGAGGCCTTGGGTCAGTCGTTTACGGAGTTTCATTGATTTGCCCCCAAAGGTCTCGGACAGTAGGGTTTTTTCTGGTTGGGTGCCGGTGTCGCCAAACACGCGCACGTCCCAAAGTGAATAGCCCCATTCTGTGCCGCGTGCGAGGCCCATCAGGCGCACGTAACGCGCGGGTGTCGGGGTGAAAGCGTGCACTTCGCTGCCGCCGCTCCCGGCGTTTTGGCTCACGGCGATTTGCCAGTTCAGCGCGTCGCGACTGACCTGTAATTCGTAGGCGCGACCGAACGCGGCCTCCCAGTCGAGTTCAACGCGCTCAATGTCGTACACCGCGCCAAGGTCGAGCTGCAGCCATTCCTGATCATTAAAGGCGCTGCCCCAGCGCGTCGCCGGATTTTCGTCGCAGACCGCGGCGGGCGTGAAGCCGGCTTCGGAACTGGACGCACTGGCGCTGCAGGGCAATGCCGAGCCGGTGGGATCGGTAGGCTCGGTAGGCTCGGTAGGGTCGGTAGGCGCGTTGATTCGCGCAATGTCGATGTAGTCCAGATTCAGTGCGCCTTGAAATGAAAACCGGAGCGTGTGCACACCCGATTCACTTACCTCCAGCTCGCCATCGGTCTCGTCGAGCACCCAGCTTTGCCAACCGCCCGTACCGGTGAGGCTGGCTTGATGGAAGGTATTGTCGTCGAGGCTCAAGCTGTAGGCTGCGCTCTCGTAAGGTGTCGCCACTCGGGCGCTAAAGCGGTATTGGCCAGCGTCGAGGATGACGGAATAGCTCAACCATTCGCCGGGGTCGGCCCAGCCAACGTTGTAGCCCTCGCCGTCCGCGAGGGCTTCGATATCCACATCGTCGCCGCGGTAGGCGCCGCCGGCATTGCCGGGGCTGGTGTCGTGGTAGCTGTCATAGTCCTCGGCCTCCAGGCGGGTATACGGCTCGCTGCTTTGCGCGGGGGCGTTGGGGGTGAAAAGGGCGCACAGGACCAGCATTGGCGTCATATGTCGCGCCAATAAATACGTGTTCGTCGCCCGAGAAGATAGGCATGTCATGCGAGATCTCCAAGTGAGTTTATTGTTATTTCGTAGGGGGAACGGGAGGGGACCTCGCAGTCCGCGTGTCTGCCTCCGGCAGGGGCGCGGTCTGTCTCTCTCGACGCAGGAACAGTGTGTGTTCCGGGTTCCGTTGGCCGGGCTAACGCGGCTTTCCGTGGCTGCCCAGCACCGCACACCGTAACGATTACCTTGCGTTTTGGAACCGCAGATGTGTCACTTTCGGTCTGATCTTTTTCGCACGCTTTATTCGAACCTCGAACTTTGTGCCTCGGCGCAAGTCGGCGTGGTTTTTAGCAAGTGAGGATGGCGAAGCGCTTACTAACGTTGGGTGAAAGGGCGCTGTCGCCAATGCGTATTTCTAGAGCGGGTTCCGTGTGCCGTTTTGCGTTATCGAGCGATAAGCTTAGCGGCGTTGTGTCCTAAAAATACGTCTGACGATGGGCTGCAAACACCTCTAATGTATTTTTATATATTGGCCTCGTATTCGAGTGCTGGCAGCTATACTCAAACTATGTCACTTAAGTCGTTGGCGTAAATCGAGCACGAATGACAGGGAAAGACACGATCGAAAATGAATTTCGCGACTTGCTTGGTAAGCATTTAAATTTCTGAACTATGGATAACCTTGTTTTATCTCTAAATAGAATAAAACTGAGGCGGTGGCACGGACGGCCAATACAAACCGGTGCGATAGCATTGGCCGGTTTGTGCCTGTTGATGCACTGCCTTTCTCCGACTCCCGACTACTTTTCTGTCGCGGCGTGCGCTTGCCTGAGTTTTCTTGTGCTCGATGAGATGATCTCTTGGGCATCGCGTCATATTCAGTGGGTGTTATTTGCAAGTATCGCGGTGCTGGCTTTTACCGCGAGCACTCGCCTTTCCGATACCCCTATTGTCCCGTTTTTAATCGTGTGTATGAGCCTGTCAGTTTTGCTCTGCCCAACGGCCAAGCCTCAAGGGTGGCAAATGGCCGTCGGTTTGTTCGCGCTGAGTGCCAGCTGCTGTCTGACATTGGCTGCGACCTTGTCTTCCTGGGTAGGCTTGGCGCCGAATCAAGGCTGGGAGCAGCTGTTGCAGACTGAGCGCTTCCTTGCGTTAGGGCTCTTGCTTATTGCAATGGCGACGTGCGAGCGATGGTGGCTGAAGAGCAGTGAATGGGGCTTCTATCGGTTTTGGTCTCTATCTGTGGTTGCGGGGGTGTGCGCGGGTTTGGTTTTACTGCTTCATCTGGCGGCGATGGTGGAGCGAGAGGCCGAACTGGATCGAGCGCTGGATCATGAAGTCAACTTGGCTGAGTTTCGAATTAATCAGAACTTTGGGGCGCTCGAGACGGCCTTACAGCGACTTGGAGAGCGTTGGGAGCGTCAGCCCGATGCCGCGTTGTGGCGTGCGGACGCAGAGAGTTACCTCGAGGATTTACCCGGGGTGGATGCGTTGTATCTCGTCGATTCGAATGCTGAGTTTTTGGAAAGTCGCTTTCGTCCCAGTTCGGTGGACGCGGTAGGCCTCTTTGGTCAAACGCAACTGTTAAGCGCGCTCAACCGTTTGGCGCTTGCGGGGACCTACCTCGTACCGAAACATTGGATCGTTGGTCAGCCTGAGCTGGTTTTTTGGGCCATGCCTCTACGCAATGGGGGCCGTGCTAGCGCCTTATTGGTGCAAATTAATTTGAACCACTTGTTCCGCCCGATTGCACGTAGTGCGGAGGAGAGCGGGCTGCACTTTTCGTTTTCTTTAGGAGAAAAGGACGCGTTGTCGGAATCGGACAGCAGCGCGCGCCGCAGCGTGAATCTATTGAGAAAAGGCCTTCCCTTAGAATTGAATTTTGAGCGCTCGGAGCGATTTGATGCTGTGCATCAATCGCCTGTGTACTTCGCGATTACGGTTATGGGGATTTTGGCCTGCCTGGTCGGCATTGTGTTGCTGTTCTTGCTACTGCGAGCACGCAGTGCCGCGCAAAATATTGCGGGTCTCTCCGAGCGCTTGAAAGCGAGTTTTAATTCGATGCATGAAGCCATTCTTGTGACGAGCGAGGGTCGAGTGGTCGATATGAACAAGGCGGCTGAAGCGTTTTTAGGGCAGCAGGCGAACGTTTTGGTTGGAGAGCTTATCGCGCGAGTGGTACCCGAGCTCGAGCGTCTCAGTGAAACAGAAGAGGGGGAGACGCTATCCATCGAGCATGCGTTGAGGGGCGAGACGAAGATTCACGCAGTGTGTCGCGGGTTTACTCAACAGCAGCAAGCCCACACGATGTACATCATCCGAGATCTCTCCAAGGAAACCGCGCAGCTTGCGGCACTGCAGCGTGTGGAAAGCTTACTCGATACGGCGATAGCGGCCAGCCCACTCGCCTTTGCAATACTGGATGAAAAAGGTCGAATACAACGAAGCAACGTCGCGTTGAGCCAGCTCACAGGCCACACTGAGGAAGCGCTGCAAAATGTGAGTTTTCAAGGTTATGTGCCGAAAGACCAGCGTCAGGCTTTTGTGATGGCGCTGCAAAAGCTCAAGGCTTCTGAAGAAAACAGTACGCAAGTGGAAATGAAAATTGCTCACGTGAGCGGGCATCAACGGTGGGTCCACTGTACCTGCACAAAAATTACGGGTGAGAGTGACCTGCCAGCGCTGATGGTCCAGATGCAGGATGTCGATGAACAGCATCGCCGTTTGGAATGGGAGCAGGATCAGCATCGGAAATTGGCGGACCTAAACCGGGAATTGGAGCAGTACAATTTTGTAGCCTCTCATGACCTACATGAACCCATACGTACCTTAAAGGTGTTTTTAGGCTACCTCAAGGCAGATAAAAACGGCGAAGATTCGACGCGATTTCAGGAAGATTTGCGCGTAATTGAGCAGGTGGCGGATAGGCTGGACAACATGATTAAAGGCCTGCAAAAAATGACCGGCGCGGGTGTTGATCGCTATGAGTTTGAGGATCACTCATTGAAGTCTCAAATTGACCGGGTGCAGCGGCGTTTTAAAACAGATCTACGAGTCGGTAAGGTGGAGGTGCTCTCCAACTTATCTGCAGAGCGGGTGTATTGTGACTCGGAGAAGCTGCAGTTAGTGTTTGAAGCACTATTGGAAAACGCATTGAAATTTCGCTCTGACGACAGAAAGTTAACGCTCGAATGGATTAGCTATGAAGACGCGAACAACACGTATATCGCGCTAAAGGATAATGGTATCGGTATTCAGTCTGAAAACCTCGACCAGGTATGCACGCTATTTAAAAAATGGCACCCCAGTAAAGCCATGTCCGGTGTTGGTTTGGGCTTGAGCGTGGCCGAAAAAATAATCTTGAAGCATGGTGGTCAGTTACGCGTAGAGTCGGAATGGAATGTAGGGTCGATATTTACCATTGTGTTACCTAAGCGCGTGCTGAAAAATCTCGACTTCGAGTCGGTTCGCGTAACGGAAAATCTTACTGAAGAGTGAGATGGGGGCATCTACGAGATGAACAATCACTTTATATATTATCGAGGATAGAGGCACTATGAGTACTAGACGTGCGAATATAATGCTTGTTGAGGACAGCGAATCGGATCAAATCATTGTTCGGCGTGTACTTGAGGATGGGAATATCAAGTGTGAACTTACTGTCGCAGAAAACGGCCAAGAGGCATTGGATCTCATGCTGAAGGGCGATGACATTTTCACTCCTGATCTTATTTTGATGGATATTAATATGCCTGTCATGGATGGGAAGGAGACCCTGCGTAGCATACGCAGTGAGCCGCGTATTGCCCATGTGCCCGTAGTGATGTTGACGACGTCGTCTCGTGACAGAGATGTCATGGAGAGCTACCAGCTCGGTGTTAACGCCTATCTCACCAAGCCTGTTGATGATTTGGAGTTTATCAACACCGTTCGAGGGCTTGAGGCATTTTGGTTCGAACTCGTGACGCTTCCTCCAAAATCTAAGCGATAGGTGAATCAAATGGCGACGCGCAAGCAAAATAAAAACCTGCTTATAGTGGAAGATAATCTGGCGGATTATGTTCAATACTGCCGCTTGCTCGAAACCGTTACGCATGACTTTGATGAGCTTGTTCACGTCGAAACGATTGACAGTGCCTTGGCCTACCTTGAACAGGCGTATCCGCTTGCTTGTATCATGGATAACGTATTGCCAGACGGGGATGCCCTGACATTGATGCAACGAATTGCACACGTATACGGCAAAATCGAATTTCCGATAGTGGTAAGCACCGGATACGGTAATGAGCGCTTGGCGGTGGAACTGCTGCGCCAAGGTGCACAGGACTACATGGCTAAGGATCAGCTCCGCGCGATCGATCTAATGTCTTCTTTAGATCATGCAGTGCGAACGTATGAGTTGTCAGAGCAGGTGAATTACCTTGCATTTCACGATAGTTTGACCGGCTTGGTAAATAGAAAGTTGTTTATGGATCGGCTTCAGCAAACCTTTGCCGAGTTGAAGCGTTACAAGCGCGCGTTCTCCGTGTTGTATATCGACTTGGACCATTTTAAAGATGTGAATGATCTCTACGGACACGATGTCGGTGATGAACTTCTGGAATGGGTGGGTGAGCGCCTCAAGGAGGCAACACGGGAAACGGACACCGTCGCCAGATTAGGCGGAGACGAATTTGCGATCCTCCTAGGGGATATCAATCCGGAGAAGGCAGCCTATGTGACCCACAAGCTGGTGTTGGCCCTAACCAGTGTCGAGAATATTCACGGTCATAATATTTTAATCAGCCCCTCTGTCGGCTTGGCGCATTCTGACCCTGAGATAGAGCATTCCGAAGATTTGTTGCGACGAGCCGATCTCGCGCTCTATGAATCCAAGCGTAACGGGCGGGGAAAGTACACAATCTACTCGGCCAATTTGGAAAGCTCCAAGCTGACTCGCGAACAGCGCCGGGATGCGCTCTATTCCGCCATTTTGAATAAGCGCTTGCGTGTGGCCTATCAACCGATCTTTGCGACGCAGAGTTTAAGTTGTGAGCATGTTGAGGCATTGGTGCGTTGGCGGCATCAAGGTGAAGACGTTTCACCACTCGAAATCGTCGATCTCGTTCTCGATAACAGTATGGGGGAGGTGTTTCATCAGTGGTTGTTCGAAGATATTGCCGCCCAATTGAGTGAGTGGCAGGAAGACTATCCTAATTTGCATGTCGCAATTAATATACCGGGTAGTTGCTGCCACGAGAGTGCGTTGTTTGATGCGTTGCTTTCGGCCGCCAATAAATATCATGTCGACCCCCTGAAAATCATCGTTGAGATCACTGAATCACAAAAAATCCTCGAGCCCGATGAAGTTAAGCTTCGCTTAGGGGAAGCCAAGGCGAGAGGGATGGGCGTCGCGATAGATGACTTTGGGACGGGCTTCAACTCTCTGGAATACCTTGCGAGTTTGCCCTGCAATATATTAAAAATCGATCAGCAGTTCTTCTTTGATCTGGAAAGCAGTGCGACCAACTTAAAAATCATAAAAGGCATTACGGCACTTGCGCATAGTCTGGGGCTCTCTGTCGTCGCCGAAGGTATCAAAGACGAGTCGGCGTATCTGGCCGCAAAGGATTCAGGCTGTGATTTTGTGCAAGGCTTTTGGTTGGCGAGGCCCGGTTTTGCTCAAGGGTTGAGCATGCAAGCCTCTGCGGGTTGATTATTCTTCCAGCCGGGGAATGGACAGAATAAATTCTGTACCTCGCCCTTCTTCGGAGCGTACCCGAATACCCCCGCCGTGTCTTTCAAGCACTTTTTTGACGACCGCTAGGCCTATGCCTGTGCCGGGATATTTCTTGGTGCTGTGGCAGCGCTTAAATGCACCGAAAACCGAGTCTATGTTTTTCGCAGGGATGCCAATGCCATTGTCCTTTACCGAGAGCTCTATACATTTAGCGGAGTGCTGTGTATCGAGCAGAGAGATGTCGATAATGGGAGTAATGTCCTCTCTTCGAAATTTAAGGGCATTATTGATCAGGTTGAGAAAGACCCGTTCTAACATGGCTCGGTCGGCGAAGACCTCGGGCAAATCGGGCTGGACGGATATGACAGCCGCATTTTCATTGATTGCGGCATCGAGTTGATACACCACATCATCAATACACTCGTTCAGTTCGTGCATGTCGAGGACGAGTTCAGCATTCCCCGCGCGTGAGTACTCCAGGATGTCATTGATCATTTGATCAATACGCTTCGAAGACTTATTGATGAATTTGAGGTCTTCCTCCGCCCGCTCCTGTTGGCCGTTTCGTACATCGTCCAATAGGTGGCTTGCAAAGGTACGCAGCGTGCGCACGGGCTCTTTGAGATCGTGTGACACGATGTACGCGAATTCATTGAGCAGCGTATTCTGTGCGGCCAGTTCATTGTTTTTTTCGGCTAAGGCCTGTTTATGGGCTTCCTCACTCGTAGAGTCGACGTTCACCCCCAGCATTTTCAGGGGCTCCCCGGAATGGGAGAAGTGCACATCCGCGATGGCATGCACGTTTATCTTTGTGCCATCTGGTCTGATCACGCGGAAGTCGGTATCGAATTTTTTCTCACCGGCCAGTGCGGCATTTAACTCAGATTCAGCTGATTCGATATCAGAGGGATGTACCGCTTTATGCCAGGTCTCGTACACATTCACAAAGCTTTTGTCTTTAATACCGTAGAGCTCGAACATTTCATCGCTCCAGGTGAGTTGGTTGTTTGGGACGTCGTACTCCCAGACACCGATATGGGCTGCTTTTAGCGCCAGTTTGAAGAAGGTGTTTTGTTGCTCCAATTCGACGATGCGGGCTTTGAGTTGCTCGATGTCGTTGGCGCTGTCTGTTTCCATGCCGTGCGCTATTTTATCCGTCATACGGGTGCCTGTGCATCGCAGGGGGTGTGTTGGAGTATAGACAATATGGGCGTATGCGTTATTTGTGGGCGTCTTGCAACAAGCGCGGTTTCCCGCGCCTGTGCGCTTAGGCTGAGGGGCTGTCCGGGCGGCCTTTCACCTTTTCACGCATGGTTTGAATACCTTGGTAGAACGACGGTAGCAACAGCGTGCCGATCAAGGTCGCAGCGAGCATGCCACACAATACGGTGGTACCGAGCGACACACGTGAAGCTGCCCCCGCACCCGTCGCCACAACAAGAGGGATGACGCCGAGCACAAAGGACAGTGCTGTCATTAATACCGCTCGGAAACGCAATCTTGCCGCATTGGCCGCAGCATCGATAATACTCGCGCCAGCTCGGCGCTGCTCCATCGCAAATTCAACGATCAAGATCGCCGTTTTTGCCGCAAGTCCGATGAGCAGCACCATGCCCACTTGGGCATACACATCATTCACTTTCCCTACGACAAATAACCCGCCCATCGCACCAAAGATGGCAATCGGGACGGCGCCCATCACGGCAAAGGGAATGTTCCAACTTTCATACTGCGCAACCAGAAACAGGTAGACGAAGAGAATCGCGAGCCCGAATAACACCGGCGCCAGGTTACCGGCCGCCACTTCCTGCCGACTTTGCCCGGCCCACTCAAAGGTGTAGCCGTCTGGAAGTTGGCTGGCGAGCTCACGCATGGCTTTCAGCCCGTCACCGGAACTGTAGCCGGGGGCGGCTTGGCCAGAGATCGTTGCCGAACGGAACAGGTTAAACCGTGAAATGGAGGTCGGCCCCTGAATGGGAGTGAGGCTGGCCAACGTGGAGAGGGGCACCATTTCATTGTCGCGGTTGCGCACAAAGAAATGCATCATGTCTTCCGGGTCTTGTCGGAACTCGGAGTCGGCCTGAATGATCACGCGATAATTACGACCGAAGCGCGAAAAATCGTTGATGTAGTACGAGCCCAATTGCGCTTGCAGCGTTAAGAAAACATCGGACAACTGTATGCCCATGGCCTTGGCTTTGTTGCGGTCCACTTCCAAGTAGTACTGCGGCACATTGGCCCGGAAGGTACTGAAGGCGTAGGCGAGGTCTTCGCGTTGGTTCGCTGAAAAGATCATACCACCCAGCACTTGAGCGAGTTCGCGTGGGTCTCGTCCCTGCGTGTCTTGCAAGCGAAAGTCAAAGCCGCTCGAGGTGCCGAGGCCAGGAATCGGAGGAGGGTTGATTACCATCACCTGGGCATCGGGCAGGGCCCATAATTTCCCTTGAATCATTTTTTGCAGGTTTTCTGCGTGAAGCATGGGTTCACTGCGTGCTTCCCATGGGTCCAGAATAATAAATGCCAGCGCCGAGTTGGTGTTGGAACCACTCAACAAGCTGAAACCCGTAACCGTAATGACATCTTCCACGCCGGGTTCGTTTTGCAGCATGCGCTGAATTTTATCAACGACGGCTTCCGTTCGGTTGGCGGATGCGGCATCGGGCAATTGCACATCGACAAAGAGAAAGCCCTGATCTTCATCAGGAACGAAACCGGTGGGCGTGCTTTTTACAAAAAAAGCGGTCGCACCGAATATCACCAGGGTCATGATGGCAACCCGACCACCGCGTTTGAGCATCCAGCCGACCGCACCGGTGTAGCGGCCTGTGACGGCGTGTATCGTCTTTTCAACCGGGGAAAGCCAGGCGATCGGTTTCATGTGTTCTCGACTGAGTAACACCGAACATAAAGCCGGGCTTAAGGTCAGCGCATTGATCGAAGAAATAAAGACGGCGGACGAGATGGTGACGGAGAACTGTTTGTAGATTTCGCCGGTAATACCGGGCATAAATCCGACGGGTACAAACACCGCCATCAATACCAGTGTGGTCGCGATGATCGGGCCGGTCACCTGTTCCATTGCTTTTGTGGTCGCCGCGATGGCATCGAGGCCCTCGTCTTTCATAAGCCGCTCGACATTTTCGATGACGACGATCGCGTCGTCGACCACCACGCCGATGGCCAGTACCAAACCAAACAGCGTGATCATATTGATGGAGTACCCGAGCGCGCTCATCAGGGCAAAGGTTCCGATCAAAGACACGGGAATAGCAATGGCAGGAATCAGCGTGGCACGCCAGTTTTGTAGAAAAACAAAGACCACTAAAATCACCAGCGCGACGGCGATGAACAGGGTTTCATACACTTCACTAATTGACGCGTTAATAAAATCGGTGGTGTCGTAAAGGATATCGTAAGCCAGCCCGTCTGGCAGGCTTTGTCCGAGTCTCGCCATTTCCGCATACACTTCCTCGGCCACTTCCGTGGCGTTGGCGTCGGACAGTTGATAAATGACGACGAAGGCGGTGTCGTTGCCGTTCAGCTTCACTGAGTTGCGGTAGCTGTTGGAACCGAGCTCGGTGCGTGCCACATCGCGCAAGCGCACATAGGTTCCGTCTGCTCGGGCGCGAATGATCGTCTTATCAAATTCTTCAGCCGTTGCGAGCCGGCCTTCTGACTGAATGGTGTATTCGAATTGTTGGTCCGGAAGCACGGGGCCATCGCCCAGTTTGCCTGCAGCGACGACGGTATTCTGTTCAGAAATCGCGGCTTGAATGTCGCTTGCTGTTACGTTGAGTGCACTCATTTTGTCTGGGTCGAGCCAGACACGCATCGCGTATTGGAAGTCGCCCATGACTTCCACTTTGGCCACGCCGGGCAAGCGTGCAAGGGGGTCTTTGATATTGGCGATGGCGTAGTTGGCGAGAAAGGTCGTGTCGAATCGCCCGTCCTCGCTATACAGGTTGACCCCAAGCAACATGCTCGTACTTTGCTTCAGGGTTTGCACGCCGTTGCGCATCACTTCGGGGGGCAGCGTGGCCTCGGCAAGCGAGGCCCGGTTTTTCACGTTGACCTGCGCCATGTCTGGGTCGACATCGCTTTCAAAGGTGATGGTGATGGTCGCAAGGCCGGAGTTGGATGCCGTCGACTCCATGTAGGCCATGCCTTCAACACCGTTTATCTGATCCTCCAGAGGGCGCAAAACGGTTTCTTCTACCACGGCGGCTGATGCCCCTGGATAGGTCGTACTGACCTGAACTTGCGGAGGCGTAATTTCCGGGTAGAGGTTCACGGGTAGCGTAACCAGTGACAGCAGACCGGCCAGCGTAATCACGATCGATATGACGAACGCGAATTTCGGGCGGTGAATAAAAAATTTACTGATCATGCATCACCCTCGGCAGTCGCGTCGGTTGTGGGCGTTGCTGAGGGATCGATCAGGGCTCCGGTGCTGGGGTCAACTTCTTTTACGGTGGGCGCTACCGTGCTACCAGCGCGGACTTTTTGCAAACCTTCTACAATAATCTGCTCCCCTTCGCTGAGGCCTTCTTTGGCCACCCACATCGCGCCATAGCGCTGACCGGTTTGAATAAAGCGCTGCTGAACCTGATTTTGCTCATCGACCACCAAGACAAACTTACCTTGTTGGTTTTCCTGTACCGCGGCTTGCGGCACCAAGGTGTGCAGCTCCTTGAGCTTGCTCTCAACCGTCAGCGTCGTAAATAAACCGGGAAGTATGGTGCCTTCCGGATTGGGGAACGTCGCTCGAAGACTGACCGTGCCGGTAGTGGTATCAACGCGGGTATCCGCGAATTCTATCTGACCTTCATAAGGGTGTGGTACGCCGCCCGGCAATAGCAGTTTGATATTAAATTGCTCGCCCTCGCCGCTTCGGGCTCGCGCCTGCAGGTAGGCGGTATAGGTGGCTTCTTCGATCTGGAAGTTCACACGAATCGGGTCGAGATCGACCAGTGTGGCCAGCGCGCCTGAGCTTGGGTCTACCGTGTTGCCTTCGCTGTAGATGCTTTTACCAATACGGCCGGCAAACGGCGCGTGGATTTCAGTGTAGCCAAGGTCAATTTCCGCAGCTTGTACGGCGGCTTCTGCTGCGAGGACGCTGGCTTTGGCTTGATCTGTATTCGAGACCAGTTGGTCGAGATCGGATTGTGACATAAATCCTTGAGGCGCCAACTCATTTCCTCGATCCAGGTCGCGCTTGGCACGTTCGTATTTCGCCTTTGCGGACGCCAAGTCCGCTCGCGCCTGAGTGACGCGCGCTTTATAAATATCGGGGTCAATTTTGAACAGCAACTGGTCTTTCTCGACCAAGGCCCCTTCCTTAAATCCTTTTTCCAGCAACGTCCCTTCCACACGCGGCACCAGTTGCACTTCGAGGTGCGCTTCGGTGCGGGCAACGAAGTCCCTCGAGCGGCCAATATTTTCCGTTTTTACTTTGACGGTTGATACACCCGGGGGCGGCGCTTGAGGCGTGTCGACACTCCGATCACACGCGGTTAAGGTCAGGCAAAGTAAAATGGAGGCGAAGCTGGCCGGGCGGAGAAAATAGGACATCGTGTTTTCCTTCGTGTTCCCTTGTTGTTGTTTCCGGGAAGAGCGAAGGCGGAATAGCGCTCTTTCCTGGAGCTGGTCAACCGGTATGGCGCGGTCCGCGTATGGCGGCACATCTACCATTCAAACTTTCAGTTCCGGTCTATTCTTGGAGTTCGTCAGGCATTATACACAGGAAGCCTGACACTGGGTTTACCAGCCGCCTCCGAGAGCATAGTAAAGCTGGCTCGTAGCGAGGCGTTGCTGTGTGATCGCAGAAGCCCGTGTCAGCTCGGCATCAAACAACTGCCTTTGTGCATCGAGTACATCAAGGTAGCCCAGTACACCATTACCATATTGCAGATTGGCGAGCCGTAAATATTCTCTTGAGGCGTGTTCCAGCCGATTGGCGGCTTCGAGGTTGTCCTCGGCGCTTAATGCATTTTGAATTGCGTCGCTCACTTCAACGAAGGCTTGTCGAACGGCAATTTCATAGCTGAGCAAGGCTTCCTGTTGTCTCAATTCAGCCTGACTGAGCTGGGCACGTAGCGCGCCAGCTTGAAAGAGCGGTTGCAGAACATTGATCTCAACGCCCCATATGCGGCTGTCCGGATCAATCAGCGTACGCATCTCGTCGCTCTCCCAGCCCGCGCCAAGCGCTAAGCTGAAACTGGGGAATAGCGCCCCTTTGGCAACACCAATATCGGCTGTGGCGGCGTGCAGTTTCTCTTCGGCAATCACGATATCGGGTCGTCTACCGAGCAAAGTACTGGGAACGTGTGTCGGTAGGGTACTGGCGGCGATGGTCGTAGGGTCAGTTGACAGAATAATGTCGCTCTGTGGTAAATCACAGAGTAAATGCAATACGTTTAACAACGCAATGCGTTCCGATGTGATACCGGGTAAACGGGCTTGGGCCTGGGCGAGTGCCACCTCCGCCTGACTGACATCAATACCCGATATGATGCCGCCTTCTTTTCGCAGTTTGAGTATGTACAGTGCGCGTTGACGTGTGGCGATGGTGTTGAGTGTAATCGCCTCGCGTTGAACCGTGTCTATAAGTTCATAATACGTTCGCGCAACCTGAGTGATCAGTGAGAGCTGCTGAGCGTAAAGCGCGTATTCAGCAGCCCGAAGTTCGGCACTTGCGGCTTCGGCACTTCTACGGTTCTTTCCCCAAAGGTCAAGCTCCCAGGCGCTGATCAAGCCGGTATTAATATCATTATTAATACCGCTGTCGGGGCTGAGAGTGCGAGAGTCAAGTTCACGACTAAAATCGAATTCAGCGCTCAATGAGGGGTACAAACTCGAACGCACAATACGCCGAGCTGCCGCGGCTTGTTGCATTCGCAATCGCGTTTGTCCCAGCTCACGATTGTTCTCCAGCGCGGCTGTAATCAGGTTCTGTAGGGCTTCGTCCTGATACACCTCTCGCCAATTTGGTAGGGCATTGTCCGTGTCAGCGGTGGGGAGGGGCGCTTGGTTCGGCGCGTAGTAGCGCTCCGGTGTGAGGGTTGTAGAATCCGGCGTTTCAAAATCCGGGCCGAGGGCGCATTGGCATAGCAGCAATATACAGTTACTTGAGACACATAGCGATTTAAGCATGCTCGCCCTCCCGGGTCTCGGAGGGCTTGCCGCCTAGCCATTCAGCCAGGACAACAAAGAACAATGGCACGAATACAATTCCGAGTGTCGTGGCGAAAATCATCCCGCCCAGTATCGGATACGCCATCGATTGTCGGCTCACTGCCCCCGGTCCACTCGATAATACCAGCGGAAGTACTCCGAGGATAAAGGAAATGGCCGTCATCATAATGGGACGAAAGCGTTGGCGCGCTGCGAGCAGCGCGGCATCTCTTGCGGCCATGCCCTGGCTGTAAAGGGCGTTACAGTATTCAACAATTAAAATGGCGTTTTTGGCTGAAAGGCCAATCAGTGCGATGAACGCTATTTGAAAATACAGGTTATTCTCGATACCGCCAAGCCAGCACACGAGAATCGCACCCAATATGGCAAGAGGTGCGGTTAATAACACAGAGAGCGGTAACACCCAGCTTTCGTACAGGGCGGACAAAAACAAAAAAACAAAAATCACTGCCAGGGCCATCGCGATCACAATCAGATTACCGGCTTCAATTTCCTGCAATGTCAGCCCAGTCCATTCAAAGCCCATTCCAGGAGGCAGAACGGCCTCTGCCTCGCGCTCAATGGCCTGAATGATATCGCCAGTGCTATAACCCGGATTCGGGTCAGCGGACATGGATGCCGAAGTAAACATGTTGTACCGAACCACTGAGGCTGGCCCGGTTGTTGTACTCAAATCGGCGACAGTGCCGATGGGCACCATGGCATCGTTGCCCGAGCGAAGGTGATAGAGCGCTATCGCATCTGGACGGTCACGGTATTCGCCTTCTGCCTGGACTTTTACGCGGTAAACGCGGCCAAATAAATTGAAGTCGTTCACGGTTGATGAACCGGTGAATGTGCGCATGGTGCTGTAAATATCTCCGAGAGGGATGTCGAGCGCTTTTGCAAGAGCACGATCCACTTCCAGCTCGTAAAGGGGAATTTCGGCTTTGAAACTGGAGCTCATCGCACTGACGGCTGGGTAGTTTTCGACGCGCTGAGCCAAGGCATCCGCCACTTCGGGGAGGCGGCTCCAGTTGGTACCGCTGCGATCCTGAAGCTCCAATTCCACACCGTTTCCGCTGCCAAGGCCAGCGACTGCAGAGGGTTGAAAAATGCGCACGGAGGTCTCGATGATATTGTGTAGTGCTGGGCTGACGTCGGCGATGACATCCTCGACGCTGGTGCCTCTACGTTGATCCCAAGGTTTCAGTATGACCTCTAATGTTGCGTCAGCCTCATCACTGCCAGAGCGTTTGCTTTCACCTGCAATGCTGAGGATGTGTTCAACCGCAGGGTGTTGATGCACGATGGCTTGAGCGCGATCGGCAATGAGCGTGCTGCGGTTGACGGACGCACCGTCAGGCAGTTCCAGATCCACAAAGAACCGGCCTTGATCTTCCTGTGGCATAAAGGTTGACGGAAGATAGCGGAACCCAAGCACGGCGACCCCAATACCGACCGTAAACACGACTGCGGCGGGTAGGCGCCGTGTGAGTATCGTCGATACACTGTTGACGTAGAGCACCCCTGCGCGGGTGATGCCTGAATTTAATTTATTGAATACCGGTGCGAGAAAGGCCGGAGGGGCAAAGGAATGGCGTAATAAAACGGCGCACAATGCAGGGCTGAGAGTCAGTGCGACTACCGTACTGATTAATACCGCGACGGTGATCGTAATGGCAAATTCTCGATACATAATACCGCTGATGCCGGGCAAAAAAGCCACCGGAACAAATACGGCAGCCAGTACTAATGAAGTGGCGATTAATGCCCCCCCAAGCTGCTGCATAGATCGGCGTGTCGCTTCAACGGCATTGAGTTCTTCTTCGGTGATCAGGCGCTCAACATTTTCGACCACGACGATCGCATCATCTACTACGATGCCGATTGCCAGAACGAGAGCAAGCAAGTTGACCGTGTTAAGGGTGAAGCCAAATGCGAGTAATGCGCTGAACGTTCCGATAATCGACACAGGCACGGCGAGCGCTGGAATGAGAGTGGTGCGCCAATTCTGAAGAAAAAGAAAGACGACCAGCACTACGAGCAAGAGCGCTTCAGCAAGGGTAATCAGTACCTCCTGTATTGCGCTCTTGATGAAATTCGAGCCGTCGTACCAAACTAGCCAATTCACTCCCTCGGGGAAATTTCGAGCAAGCCGATCCATGGTTTTTTTAACGTGCTCGGCAACCTCCAGCGCGTTCGCGCCAGGGGCGAGATACACTTGTAGAATCGCAGCGTCTTCGCCGTTTAATTTGGATTGCAAGGTATAAGCTGAGGTATCGAGCTCGACCCGGGCGATGTCTCGTAGACGGATCATGGCACCGCTGGCGTCCGCACGAACAATGATGTTTTCGAATTCTCCAGCACTGCTCAGGCGGCCCTCGGTCGTAATCGGTAGCGCCTGGCTGATGTTGTCTCGATTGGGCTGCCCTCCGAGCATGCCCGCAGCGGCCTCGGTGTTCTGTTCTTCGATGGCTCGCGTGATGTCGGACGTCGTAAGTCCATAGCTCGCCATGTCGTCCGGTCTCAACCAAACACGCATCGCGTAGCTGCGCGAACCTGTATTTCGCGTGCGCCCTACACCCGGTATGCGGCGCAGAGCGGCTTCAATATTGATGGACACGTAGTTCGATAAATAAATGTCGTCATATTTTTCGTCACTGGACATCAATGCCAGTTTTAACAATTCTACGGCGGCTTTCTTTTCGACATTCACGCCCTCTTGCATCACGTCGACCGGTAAATTACTGTCCGCTTGTTTTGCCCGATTTTGAACATCCACCGCAGCGAGGTCGGGATCCGTGCCGACGTCAAAGGTCAGCGTGATATTAACGCTACCGCTCTTACTGCTCGATGAGCGCATGTACACCATGTTGGGGGTGCCATTCAGCTCTTGCTCCAAGGGCGTTGCGACGGATTCGGCAGCCGTGATCGCAGTTGACCCGGGGAAGCTTGTGCTTACCTTGACCATCGGCGGTGTAATGTAGGGGTACTGGTCGATGGGGAGAGAAAAAGCCGCAATCAGCCCCGCAAGAGTTATAACGATGGATACCACCGAGGCCAGAATGGGGCGTTGAACAAAATGCTGGGCGATCATGGCGAGTCCGGCGCGTGCTTGCTGGCTTCTTCGGCTTGACGTGCCGCATACTCCGTTGGACTGATTGCTTCCACCAGCTGGCCGTGGCGTACTTTTTGGTAGCCCTCGGTGATGACGCGTTCACCCTTGCCCAACCCAGAACGGACGACGACCCATTGTTCGTCATGATGTCCCGTGACGATAAATCGCCGCTCTACGCGATTATCGGGCATGGCCACCATCACATAGCTGCCTCCCTGGTCGATTTGGATGGCTTTCTCGTGGATCAGGATGGCATTTTCAATCGAGTCCAGCTCCAAGCGTGCCTTGGTATACAAGCCGGGTAACAGCTCCCGTTGCGGGTTGGCCACGACGGCTCTAACCGTAAACGTGCCGGTTGCCGGGTTGACCTGTGGATCGGTGAAGCTCACGTCGCCCCAGTATCGATACAAGCTGTTGTCAGGTAGCGTGATACGCACAAAGCCTTCCACTGCACGGCCTTGTTCTTCCTGTTCCTTGCGCTCGGCCTGTGTTGCTTTGCGTCGACGTGCATTGATGTAGTCGAGTGAGGACATATGGAATTCGATGAACATCGGATCAACGCGTTTGACGGTGGTGAGTAGGCTCTGTCCGCTGCTACCGACCAGTGCGCCTATGTCGGCTGACGTGGCGCCGACCAGGCCTTTGATGGGGGCGCGAATTTCCGTGTACTCCAGTTCCAGTTGCGCCTCTTCGAGTTCGGCCTTCGTGGCGGCGAGACTGGCTCGGCTCTGGTCGCGCTCGGCGAGCGCGTTATCGAGGTCGAGTTGGCTGGCGGCGTCTTGTTCGTAAAGAGGTTGTAAGCGCGCAACATCGCGCTTGGCTTTGTCGAATTCCGCCTGCGCTCGCTGCACATTGGCATTGAGTCGCTGTACACGAGCGCGATAGGGGCGATCATCAATGCGGTAGAGGATGTCTCCCTCTTCGACCACACTACCTTCGGTAAAGGCGATTTCTGTGATAAACCCATCGACTCGGGCACGCACTTCAATATCCAGCGAGGCGCGGGTTGTCGCGACGTAGTCACCATAAACAGGAAAGTCTCTTTGCACCGCTGGCTCAACGATCACCGTTTGCGGCACTTCGGGTGTCTCAGATTTACAGGCCGACAGAAGCGTCAGCATAATGCCGAAGCCGAACCGCAATACCGCGGGGAGGGCGCCTTGGTCGGCGTCGTTACAATGCATGTGTCATTCCGTTTGATTTATTGCTACCAGGACAGGCTGTACTCCACTCGCCATTGCGCGCCTGCGTTGGGAAGTCCTCGTTCGAGGGTTTGCCCCTGCGTAGGGGTGAGGTAGTCTTCGTCTCCCAGGTTGGTCACAGACAGGGAAACATAGTGGTCTGCAAGGATTTCATATCGCAGTCGGCTCGATAGCAGCGCGTAGCTGTCCAGCGTACTCAGCCCAGTCGGCGTTTGCATCTGTCGTTCACCCACGTAGTGGGTTGAGAGGTTCCATAGCCAGTTTTGCCATACATACTCCAGCCTTGCGGAGGCCAAGCGGTCGGCCTGGCGAAACTGGGCCTGAGGCGTGTCTGCAATCATGCTGATATTGGCGACAAGCATCCAATGTCGATTCAGCTCGATATTGAGCTCACTTTCCAGTCCGCTCAAACTTTCGGTTTCGGTGGAGTTAATAAAGGTGCGCGCTCGTCCCTCAAAACTCTGTTCGATCGCGTCACTGATGCGGCTGTAATACAGCGTGGTGTCGAGGTGCGCGCGCGACCATTGCGCAAGCCAGTTCAGTTCCAGCGTTTCGATGTCTTCCGGTTCTAGATCCGGGTTGCCGATCACCGTGTTATTGCCACTGTTCATGCGCTCAACGACGGTCGGCGCTCGAAAAGCTTCGCCGTACATCAGTTTGAGACTGTGTTGTTCTGCGATGCGATAACTCAATGCAAGGCGGGGGCTGGATGTACTGCCATGAGAGCTGTAGTGATCCAGGCGCAGCCCGGCAATCAACTCCCAGTCCTGGTTGAGTTGCCATTGGCCCTGAGCATAGGCGCCAAAGACTTCAAGCGTGTGAGTGGGGACGACCACAACCGGTTGATTGCTCGGCAGGTCTTCTCCGAGATACTTAATAGGAAAGGTATTGGTATCGAAATTGGTGTAGAAATCGGTGCTGGAAATGCGTACATGTCGATACTCTGCACCGCTTTGGAGGCTGAAGTCTCGCCTTTCTGGCGTCCAATCGTTATGCAGGTATAGACTTCTTGTGGTTTCGCCTTGTTCAACGTAGCCGCGCAGTGGCTCGTTGCTCGGAGGCACGCTACCACCGAGTTCATTGGCGAAACCGTTCGCGGACAATTGACCTTGTGGCTCGTAGAGCGCTTCTGAAAGCGCCAACGTGAGATCGCTGCGCCACTGGTTGTTTGCCGCGACTTTTTGATCAAAACGGAGCTGCTGAAACTGGTTTTCGGTTTCATTGCCGCTATTGGCGGTGCCATTTTCCAGAACGTAGTAGTCGTCTGCCTCTCGGTCGTAGCGACTGTATTCAAGCCGGCTGTCACGCCATTGCGCGCGCAGGCGCAGATCGGTTTTTTGAGTGCCATCACTTGAGCTGAAGTCGTCACCGCCAAAGCTGTCTTCCAGCATGCTTGCGTCCTGCTCCGTTTTTTCAGCCGCCGCGAAGGCCGACCATTGCCAGTCTCCCTTGGCGCCTGAGAGCTGGCCGCTGCCGTGTAGAAGCTCCGGCGCGCCGGCCCTGACATTGACGAGATTGCTGCCGTTGCGTGTCTGGATGTTGATCACGCCGAGGAAGGCATTGGAGCCGTACAGCGCCGAGCCGGGGCCGCGAACGAATTCTACGCGCTCAATCTGGTCGAGCATCATGCTGGGAACGGCCGTCGCGGCATCGATTTCTCGATTCAAACGCACCCCATCCACGAGGATCAGCACTTCCCGGCTGGATGTGCCGATGCGTCGCCCACGGACACTGTGATAAAACTCATCCGCGGCTTCGCCCTGACGGAAGGACTGAAAGCCGGGTACGTAGTTCATAAGGTCGTGGAGGTAGTACACCGGGAGGGCATCGAGTTGGCCACGTGTGAAGACGGTGACCGACGAGGGGGCTGTGCCGCGCGCCTTGGGTGTGAGCGTGGCGCTCGAAATCTCGATATTCAAGAGTTCTTCGAGTGACAGCGAAAACACACCGGTATTTGCGTATGCGTTACAGCTGAGGGTCAGCATGGCGCCGCCTAGAATGCGCAGCGTGTGCGATTTCGGCATGCATTTCCACATAGTGTTCGCAAACCCCCTTTTTTCGGCCAGCCCAATAAAAAAACGAGCAGGGCATGGCGCTTTTTTTTCCAGCATATCCCTTTGAGAATCAGGAATAAAGGGCTTTTCGGTATGCGTTTTTTTTCGAGCAAGTGGGGGAGCGACGGATGTGCAGCCTAAAGGGGAGGCGGGGCGTTTGCCTGTCGTGAGAAGGCAATGAGGGTTGCTGCCCCTTCAAGTTGCCGATGTGTTTGAGGGTTCAGTTATTCGTCGTCTGTCGTAGGTAGCGCCGATTGCAATGCCTGCCTAAATGCCTTCATTAATGTCTCGATCCCTTTTACCGCCGCGTAATTAGGGCGCGTTAAAAACGCAATGCGACGGTGGGGGCCCTGTTCGGCCAAACGACGGGCGCAGAGCTCGGGGTTGTTATTGATCAGTGGGTCTATGGCCATGCCGGGGACGAGCGTCAGGCCCATGTGTCCGGCGGTCATTTGCACAAGGGTATGTAAGCTGGTGCCGGCGAGGGAGCTGTCGACCTCGTTCGCCTCGAACTGACATGCGGCGAGGGCATGCTCCTTCAGACAGTGGCCATCTTTCAGCAGCAGTAAAGAATGGGCTCGGAGTGCGTCGCTGCTGATCACCGCTTCTTGAGCCAGGGGGTGATCCTTGGGCATCACCACATAAAAATCCTCCTGCCAAAACTCAAACGACAGCAGGCCATCATGGGCATAGGGTAAGGCGAGAATCGCCGTGTCGATCTCACCGTTGCGTACCATATCGACCAGTACGTGGCTCTGTTCTTCGACGATACTGAGCTTAAAGTCCGGGAAGTTGGCCCGGATGCTTGGCAAGACCTGAGGCAACAGAAACGGGCCGATAGTGGGGATCACACCCATGGTCATTGGGAAGCTGAGGGGGTCACGCTGCGATTGGGCTAACTGATAGAGCGCGTCGACTTCATTGCGTACATTCATCGCGTGAGTAAGTACTTGCTCGCCTGCAGGTGTAAGCAAGACCTTCTTGTTGTCGCGTTCAAATATCTGTAGCCCAAGTTGGGTTTCCAGTTCTGTAATCGCGGTGCTCAGTGCGGACTGAGAGACCGAGCACAGCTCGGCGGCCTTCTTGAAATGGCGTGTTTTTCCAACCGCTAACGCGTAGTTCAATTGTTTGAGAGAGATCATGTTCAGCGCCTCGTGATCGGCCCGGTGGATGGGGCATATGGTGCCACGTTCTAAAATTCAGAATGCAATCATCAATATAATTCAATTTATAGATCAAAGCCCAGCCCTTATTGTAGTCGCACGGTCAAAACAGGCCCTGTTTAATCCATTATCTTTCTAAGGAGCTACTTCACAATGGCTAAGATCAACCAAAGCATCCCTGAGTTTAAAGCCGAGGCGTATCACAACGGCGAATTCAAAACCATCACCACTGACGAAGTCAAAGGCAAGTGGTCGATCTTCCTGTTCTACCCGGCCGACTTTACTTTCGTGTGCCCAACTGAATTGGAAGACATGGCTAAGCAATATGACGAGTTGCAGAAATTGGGCGTAGAAGTGTACTCCGTGTCCACCGACACCCACTTCACTCACAAAGCTTGGCACGACACCAGCGAAGCCATCGGCAAAATCAAGTTCCCTATGATCGGCGATCCAACTGGCCGCATCACTCGTGGCTTCGACGTCATGATTGAAGAAGAAGCGTTGGCGCTGCGTGGCACTTTCCTGGCTGACCCTGAAGGCATCATCAAAGTGGCTGAAATCCACGACTTGGGTATCGGTCGTTCTGCCAAAGACATGGTCCGTAAAGTGAAAGCGGCTCAGTACGTTGCTGCGCACGACGGCGAAGTATGCCCAGCGGCATGGGAAGAAGGCGAAAAGACCCTGACTCCTAGCCTGGACCTCGTCGGCAAAATCTAAGTACGGCATAAATGTACTTTGCTGACAGTGTGTCAGCGACGGCGGGGTGCACTGCACTCCGCCTGATTTTTACTCTAACCCGTCAATGAGAGAAAAACGGACCCCATCATGTTAACTCAAGATATTTTGACAGCGTTGAAAGGCTACACCGCCAACATGAAGAACGTGGTCACCCTCGTATTGCAGACGGGTGAGCATGAGAAGCGTGAAGAGCTGAAAACGTTTCTGCAACAACTTAGCACCGTGTCTGAGCAACTGAATTTTGAAGAGCGTGACACCAATGGTGTGTTGCGCAGTCCCATCAGTTTTATGGTGGAAGTGGATGGCCAGCCAAACGGCATCCAATTTTCGGGTATTCCCGGTGGTCACGAGTTCAACTCGGTCGTATTGGCCATTTTGCACTCGTCCGGGACCGAGTTGAAGCTGGACGATAGCATCAAAAGTATTATCAGCCGTGTGCAGGAAACCCTTCGTTTCGAAGTGTTTGTCAGCCTGAGCTGTCACAACTGCCCTGACGTGGTTCAGGCCTTAAACCAGTTCGCCATCCTCAACGACAACATCAGTTCGGAAATGATTGATGGTGGCTTGTACCAGGATTTGATTGAAGAGCGCAATATTCAAGGCGTGCCCACTGTTTTTCTGAACGGGGAAGTCTTCGCAAACGGTAAGATTGATACCGCACAAATGCTGGAAAAATTGATTGCTAAGTACCCCACCTTGACAGAGGGGACCGCAGACGCAGCACCATCGCTGCCGCTGCAAGACGTCACGGTAATTGGTGGCGGACCAGCCGGTGTGGCCGCAGCCATTTATGCTGCGCGTAAGGGGCTGGCGGTGACGATGATTGCCGACCGAATTGGCGGTCAGGTGAAAGACACATTGGGAATTGAAAACCTGATTTCTGTGCCGAAGACCACTGGCCCCGAGCTAAGCAATGCGCTGATGGCGCATATGGATGAGTACGACATTACCTTGCGTGAACATTTCCGTGTGGCGGGGGTGGAGAACGGGGACGTGAAACGCGTGACCTTAAGTTCCGGGGAGCAGATCGACACGAAAACCTTGATCATCGCTACCGGAGCAAAATGGCGCGAACTGGGTATTCCGGGCGAGAAAGAGAATGTCGGCAATGGGGTCGCGTACTGTCCTCACTGTGATGGCCCCTTCTTTAAAGGGAAAGACGTCGCGGTGATCGGTGGCGGTAACTCGGGTATCGAAGCCGCACTTGATCTGGCGGGCATTGTGAAATCGGTGACGGTGTACGAATTTATGCCTGAACTGAAAGCAGACAGCGTGCTCGTGAAACAAGCCGAAGCGCGTGCGAATGTGACGATCAAGAAAAATGTCGCGACCAAAGAAATCATTGCTGACAACGGTAAAGTGGTGGCGCTGGACTACACGGACCGATTGACCGAAGAAACCCACCGGGACCATCTGGCCGGGGTTTTTGTGCAAATTGGACTGGTACCCAACAGTGATTTTCTTGATGGTGTTGTCGACCGCACGCGTTATGGTGAAGTCATCATCAACGAACGTGGGGAAACATCCGTACCGGGTATTTTTGCGTGTGGTGATGTGACCACCGTGCCTTACAAGCAAATCGTCATTGCGATGGGGGAAGGCGCGAAAGCGTCGCTGGCCGCCTTCGATTATCTGCTTAAGAACCAGTAATTTTCTTGAGTTTAGCCCCCGAAAGGGGGCTTTTTTCGTTTGAGCGTTAGAAGCCTCTGCTGAATCGGTGCTCAATACCAAAGGCGAGGTAGTTGCTGTCTTCTTCGTTCTTGTCGAAGGTGGTGAACCAGGTGAATAGCTTGGTCATTTTGGCAATCGGGTAGTCGATACCTACGCTGATGCCGCTATTGTCTTCCATCGTTTGATATTGAAAACGGTAGTCTAAGGTCCCATCAAAGTAGCTGTAACTCAGCAGCGTACCAAACTCCGTTTCTGCATCCTCCACGCGACTGTCTTTTTGCTGCTGTACCGCGACGCCAATTTTGTGAGCGTCCATTTTGTACTGGAAGGCCGCTCGAGTGAGGTCGTGGCCATCCAGGTCGAAGTCGTGCCCGATTGCGGCAAAAAAGCGGGAGTGCTTGAAGCTTTTGTCGCCGTAGCTGACGCTGGCGGAGGTCGCGGAATCGCCACCGGCTTCACGCTCGGCCTCATACAGCACCTTCGCGCTGACGTTGTTCCACTTGGGTGAGGAGTAAACAATGACGCTTGATAGTCGGTTTTCCCCTTCCCACAAGTTTTTGATATCGCCTTCATAGTGATTGAACAAATCGACGCCACCAACCGCACCCCAGACAGGTGTGAAATCTCGACCGGCATGGAGTTGGCCAGCCTTCCCGGCGATGCCTACGTATTGTGGACGTGGGGTGAGATTACTGCCGGCGTCGGCTTCGTTGATGCCCACGGTCCATTCCAGTCGGTACACTACGCGTAGCCCTGTATCTTCAATCGGGACATTGCCCTTCATCCCAATCCAGGTGTTGTTGCTTTTCACTTCCGTAAATTGCTCTTCACCCTCTTCAGAGATCTGAGCGTCCACGTTGATGCGAGCATAAGCTGAATTGTACTTGGCCTCTTCCGCGAGGCTCAGGGAGGCGCAACTTATCAGTAGCGCCGCAGTGGTGATTCTAAACATGAAGGCTTTCCTACGTATGGATACTAGCTGTAACTCTAGACCACTTTTATTAAAAATGAAGTTGATGCGTGAGGCGCAGTGCACACTCCAGGGCTAATCGCTGTGCCCGGTTTGTTGCTTTAGGTGCCAAATTGTTTCCGTGCTCGCCAATCTCATAGAGAATTGATCTAATGATTGGCACCGAAAGCCGTTTGGACCTCAAAAACTTGAGCTACGCTATATAAACGCATTACTAGGTGTATTTCAGCTATAAGAATACCTTAATCTCGGAGGCTCTTGCTCTGAGCCACAGGTAGGTAACCGGAGTAGTCATGCAGTTAGTCAGGAAGCTCGCGAGGGCGCCCCTGTCACAGTTCATCGCGCTGGCGGCAGTATTATGCTTGACCCTTTTCGCAGTGCTGATTGCCGTGCAGGACGCGTTTGCCCGCAAGCAGGCAGAGGAGGAGTACCTGCAGAATGCCCAGCTACTGCTGGCCGATCGCAGTGAAGAACTCGAGCATACTCTGGAACTGTACCGCAGCAAAGTCCGCTTCTTGCACAGCACGCCGCCAATTAAGGGTATTCTGCGTGCGTCGCAAAACGACGGTATCGACCCCTACGATGGCACCAGCCTGGCCCTCTGGCAGGAACGCCTGCAAATCATTTTCGAATCCTATATCAGCGCCAACCCTGAGGTACATCAAATTCGTTACCTTACGCTGGATGAGCGTGGTAAGGAATTGGTACGAGTGGAGCGTCGGCAGGGGCAAATCGTTCGTGTCGAAAGTAACGACCTACAGGAAAAAGGCCACCGGGCCTATATCGAGCGCTTACGAGCCAGTACACCCGGTGAAGTGTATGTGTCTGATTTTAATTTAAACCGTGAGCACGATCGCATTGAGTTCCCTTATCGGCCTACCTTGAGAGTGGGGGAAGCGGCGTTTTACGATGACGGTCGCCCCTTCGGTGCCATCGTCATCAATTTTGATGCCGCCTACCTCTTATCCACTCTGAGCGCCAACATGCTGCGCAATTTTCAATTGTTTGTGACGAATCCCGATGGGGGGTTTGTCCTACACCCAGAGGAACAATGGCACTTTGCCTTTGAGTTTGAATCGGATCGAAACTGGCCGAATCGATATGAATCGTCCTTCAACAAAGAAAAACAATGGCTCGATGTACAAGATCGTCATCTCGATCAGCAGCTCTACGAGCTTGTTGATCGAGTTTGGCTGGCTGAACGCTCCGAAGGGCGGTACGTAGATTTACACGTGATGGTACCGAGCAAGGCATTGGCTGCGAAGGTTGCAGAAGAGCGTTGGACAAATGTGGCCTTGCTAGGTGCGACCTTGCTGGTGGTGTTTATCCTTATCACCGCCTATCAGGCGAACATCAGTAAAAAAATCAAACTGATGCATGAGCAGGCGGCTTTCAAGGCCATTGTCGAAAGCTCAACGGACGCGATTGTGGCGATGGATGTCAGTGGCACGGTGGAGAGCTGGAACGCAGCAGCGGAGCGCATTTTTCACATACCCGAACGGTCGGCCGTAGGGAACTCGATCTTCCATTTCTTGATAAAAAGCGAGGCGGGCATCTTCACGCGGGAAACCTTGGAGAAAGTACACAATGGTTTAAGTGTCGATACCTTCGATACGGAAGTCAGCCTTGTCGGAAACGAAGCGCGCGTGATGTCAGTCACCCTGTCTCCGATTATTCATGAGTCAGGTCGCACGCTCGGTGTTGCTGCGATATTGCGAGATGTAACTGAACAGCGTGAAATCGAAAGTAAAATACTCAATATGAATGTGGCGCTCGAGCAGCAGGTGGCCGAGCGCACGAAGGAGTTGGAGCAGGCAAGAAATGAAGCCTTGGCTGCAAGTAAAACCAAAAGTGAATTCATTGCCAACGTCAGTCATGAAATTCGCACACCGATGCACGGTGTATTGGGTACGTTGAATATCCTGCAGCGAGAAGCCCTGTCTGAGAAGCAGCATCGCCTTGTACGAATGGCCGAAGGCTCAGCGCAGGCGCTGACCGGGTTGATCAACGATATTCTGGACCTCAGCAAGATTGAAGCGGGCAAGCTGGAGATGGAACATGTTGAGTACAACGTACTTCGCTTGCTCTCCGATATTTCAGCTTCGTTTTCGGTCAGCACCTATGCGAAAGGATTAGAGTTTGTCTTGGATCTGGCAGGTGTTGAGCATGAGGTCGTAATAGGCGATCAAAATCGCCTGCGTCAGGTGGTGATGAACCTGTTGAGCAACGCATTGAAATTTACGAACGAGGGCGAAATATGCTTGGCCGCGAGCACGCGCGTTGATTCAGAAGGACGCGTCGAGCTCTATTGCGAAGTCCGGGATACCGGTGTGGGTATCGCAGCCGATAAACTGGAACACCTCTTTGATGCGTTCACGCAGGAGGACAGCTCAACCTCGCGCCAATATGGCGGTACCGGCCTTGGCCTGAATATCTCGCGCAGACTCTGTGAAATGATGGGCGGCGGCATCGGTGTGCAAAGCACCAAAGGCGAAGGGAGTTGTTTTAATTTTACCTTGCTACTCGAGCATCAGGACCAGGGCTTCAGTGCGTTCTCGGCAAATAAATTTGTTGAAAAACGCTTATTGCTTTTGAGCCAGTCAGAAAGTTTATCTCGAGCCATTGGAGAGCAATTGCATCGTTGGAGCGCAGAATGCCGTGTGTGCCGCTCTCGTGAAGAATTGAATGCGTTTATGCCGACGCTGGCCGATATCGACATCGTTTTGATTGATGATCAATTTTCGGAGAGCACTTCAGATCTGTGCCGTGCGCTTCAGGAAAATGCCAGAATGCAGGGCGTGGTGGCCTTCCTTCGCTCACCGAACTGTCGACAGCTTGAGTTGGAAAATGTCGCTCAGGTGGAGAAGCCGGTATCCCCCTACGAGCTATGGAAGCTCATGTTAGCCGAGCCAGGTAAGCTGGCGTCGCGTTTGCCCATTGCCTCGGAATTGCGAGACAAGCGTAAAAAGCCGGCAACCTTGATGGGCCGGTGTATTACGGCACTGGTTGTGGATGACAACCCAGTCAATCTCGAAGTGGCCAGCGATCTTCTTGACGAAATGGGAGTGAAGGTCTGCACTGCGGAAGGCGGCACCGAGGCCATTCAGCGTTTATTGAACGATGAGACCGTGGTGGATTTGGTGTTGATGGACTGTCAGATGCCAGGTATGAATGGTTACGACACCACGGTGGCCATTCGCAACGGTGATGCCGGTGAGAAGTATCGTGCAATTCCGATTATTGCGATGACGGCCGATGCAATGGCGGGCACCAAAGAGCAGTGTTTGCATGCCGGGATGAACGACTATTTGTCCAAGCCTTTCGCGCTAGAGGAGTTTGAAGCCAAGATCCTTTCCTGGGCGGCCCGTGTTAAACACGATCCTACCCCAATGGGCGTGATTTCGGCAGGTGAAAACAGCATTAAATCCCCGGTTTCAGTAGCCCCTTCCAATACGGGTTCGGCTGCGCTGCTTTCAGGCGCAGGCGAGCAATGGAATGAGGAAGCACTGCTAGTCAAAATGCGCGGTCGTGTGGAGCGCGTTGAGCGCTTGGTGCGAACGTTTAAAAGCAGTTTGGAAGAGCAGCTCCCAGAACTTGAACGTTGCACTTCGTGTCGCTCAAGCGATCATGAAGCAATACTCTTTCTTGCCCACGCGATAAAGGGGGGAGCGGGCAACATCGAAGCACGCGCCGTCGCGGACAGAGCAGAGCGGGTGGAGACGGCACTGCATGAAAAGAACATCGAACAAGCCCAATTGGCCCTCGCAGGACTGATTGACGATTGTCATGCCCTTCTGGCGACGTTCGAGCGCTATTTGGGCGCGCAGCCGGGCGCGCGCGAAGGTCTGCAAAAAAGCTGAAAATCTGCTTGCGTTTGCCGGATTGAGACCCTATAAATCGCGCTTATCGCGACCCCTCCGGGTTGTTCTGTGATCTCGGGAGCCTCCATGTCTGCTGTACAGACTCTACCGTCAGAATTTCTTCATATACTGAACCTCCTCCTTCGTAGCCCTAGCGTCGTGGGCGCGGAGCATTCGTTTTTTCGTACCCTGCAGCGCGAGTTGGAAGAGCGGGGGGCTCGGGTGAGCTGGTATGAAGGCTTACTGGTTGCGCAGGGTGAAGAGCCGGACCGCCTTTTCCTGTCGGCGCATATTGATCGGCATGGCTTGGTCTGCACAGGCCCAAATGAATTTCAGTATGCGGCTTTTGTAGCCGGAGCGCGCTCGGATCTGCTGGGGAATTCAGTCAGTGAAGAACTGATGCAAAAAGTGGTGGGGCGCTTCAATGGTGAAGGGGTATATGCCTATGAGCCATGGTCGGGTGCCTATCGCGGGCAAGGTGTCATTCGCGGTGCCAGCGTCTGCGAATTTCGCAACAATCTGATTTTCGAAATTGAAGGGCTGGAGCACCTTGTTGCCGGCACCCCGGTCGCGTTCAAGGATAAGTTGAAAGTGACCGACGCGCACTTAGTTGGTCAACTCGACAATGTGCTCACGGCGGCGGCACTGGTGTATCTATTTGAGCAGGGTTTTAAAGGGACGGCGTTTTTTACGGCCCAGGAAGAGGCGGGAAAAAGCTGGCGATATCTGCTCGAATGGTTCCGCCGTTTTGGTGGCTCAACCAATCAGCTGATTGTGGTGGATACGAGCCCCTTCCCCGATGCCGCGAGTGCCGCTGAGCAGCATCTCGTGTTACGCAACCGGGATGCCAATGCGACCTTCAATGCGTCACTGACCTCGCAGCTTGAACGCGTGTGCGAAACGCTGGGCTTCAGTACCTTGTTTAAGGATCGCTACGTTGACCAGAAAAATCAGCTCTTGAAGAAACAGGGGCAGTCACCGATGTCACTTGGCTCGACGGAATTGGGCCGAATCGTTGCGGCCTCCGGCGGTCTGGTGGATGGCACGACACTGCAAATACCGTCTTCGGGCTACCATACCATGAGCGAAACCGCTCCGATTTCGTCTGTCACCGCCTTCCTGCAAGTCCTGCAGCACCTCGGTTGCCCATAAGTCTGCACCCCGGAGCGTAGCCCGCTCCGGCCCTTCCTGGGTGAACTCCTCCTGGCACTCTTGATCATTAAGTGCCCTCGATCGACGACGCCATTTGCTTGAGCGTAAGTGGCCCATACAGCATAGGCAGTCTCTATGCATGCATACAAATGAGATGGATTAGCATTTACATTTGCTTTATATCTACGTATCATCGTTCGCTCTAGTATATTTGTCAGGACTCCCTAATGCCCCTTGCTTCATTGCGCGCCCGCGTGGGCCTGAGTGCGCTTGCGGTCTTTTCTGTTGATTTGTGCGCCAAAGAGGTATCCAGTGTCGACCTCGATGAAATCGTCGTCACGACGGGCACGCGAACCGAGAAGTCGCTTGAAAACTCACCGGTGCAGATCGATGTGGTCAGCGGCGTCACCGTGGACAAGGTGAGCTCGGGCACGCTCGAACGCGTACTGGAATTGATTCCAGGCGTGACCGTGCAGCGCAGTCAGAAAGAAGGCTACAACATTATGTTGCAGGGCTTTGATGGCGATCGCGTGCTGGTACTGGTCGATGGTATGCGCCTGGTGTCACCGACGGGAGCGTCTGTCGATTTTGGGCAGCTCAGCGCCCTGGACATCGAACGCATTGAAGTGGTTCGCGGCGCTTCTTCTGTGTTGTATGGCAGTGAGGCGATGGGCGGTGTGATTAACATTATCACGCGTGATGGCTTGGAAGACAGTCTCCGTCTCTCACAGGAAGTGGGCGTGTACAGTGACAATGTGGCGGGTACCCCGCGCCGAGTGACCAGCTTAAGAGGCAATCTTTCGCACAATAAAATGGGCATGCAGCTCAGTCTGCAAACACTGGATGATCCCAGCTTCAAACCGCTCGAAGATGAGCTGGCCATTGCCGCGGCGTTGGAAAAAGAACTGGCGTCACTGCGGTTCTCTTATAACGGTGAAGAGCTTCAAGCCAGTTATCGCTTCCAAAGTCTCGATGAGTACAAGTACAAGGTAACCGGAATCTTTCCCGGCGGCACGGATGACTACTACCTCAGCGATGTTTCTCAAACGACGCACAGCGCCACTTTGGATGTCGCGGGTTTTGAGCTGAAAGCCCAACATAATCGTCACGATGAGGAGAGCGGCAATCGTGGCAGCCTGCGTCAGGCACGCATCGACATGTCTGAGATCGACTCCCAATTTATTTGGGATACGGCGCAGGTCGAGTGGGTGGCCGGCTTGCATTACTACCTCGATGGCCTCGATCAAACCAAGGTGCTCACGGGAACGCCGGAAGTAGATGATAAATCTCAGGACGGCGTTGAAGGGTTTCTCCAAGCCGACTGGCAGATCAGTGATGCGCTTGAGTTGATATCGGGGCTGCGCCTGCAAGAAGACAGCGGCTATGGCAGTCACTCCGCGTTGCGGTTCAGCGGCATGTTTACCCAGACGCTCAGCGAGACTCAAACACTGCGCTGGCGTGCCGGTGGTGGCCAGGGCTATCGAGTGCCGACCATTAAGGAACGCTACTACGTTTTTGATCATTCCAATCTCGGCTACATGATCATAGGCAGTGAAGAATTACTGCCGGAAGAAAGTATCAGTGCTAACGGTGGCCTGGAGTGGACGAGTAAAACGCTGGAGCGAGTACACAGTGCAAGTATTTCTGTGCACGCCTCGCAAGCGGAGCACTTTATTACGACCGTGTTGGACCCTGAGACGAGCGCGGAAGAAGGCATTGCGATCTACCGCTATGAAAACGTCGGCGCCGCTGAAATCAGTGGTGTGGACCTCGAGTGGAATTCGCGATTTACCCATCAACAGTACCAGCTGAGCTACAACTACCTCGATGCTCGCAATGAGGAGACGGGGAATCGATTAGAGGATCGTCCCTATCATCAGGTGAAAGCCAATGCGAGCTACGATATTCCGGGTACGCGCATTAATGTACTTGGATACGTGACCTACCAAAAAGACGAGGCCGTGCCAGAGGGCATGACCGCGTTAAACGACGCTTTCTCTACAGTCAATTTTGTCCTTAGCTACCAAAGCCATGACTGGCTCGGGTGGCGAGTCAATGTCGACAATCTTTTCAATACGCACAAGTCATACACCATTAATCAGGAAACGGAGTTCGACCCGCGCCCGGAAATCGGTCGTTACATCGCGCTCACCGTGGACTTAATACTTTATTAATTTCTTTGAGGGGACCCTATGAAAACGATACTGCAATGCGCATTTATCTCATCCACCATTGCGCTGGTGGCCTGCGGCGGCGGCAGCAGCGATGACACGCCATCCAACCAAGCGCCCGACGTGGTACTGGCAGAAACCGCTATCACAATTGAAAAAGGCCAAAGCGTTACTTTGGATGCGTCCGCCTCCAGTGACCCTGACGCGGACACGCTGACGTACAGCTGGGCCGGAGATGTGGCTCTGGAAGACGCGGCGACGGTCACGGTTGAGGATCTTGCTGAGGGTGAATATACGTTCACGGTCACGGTTTCCGATGGCGAGCTGACCAGTACGGGGAGCGTGGTTGTCACGGTAGAAGGCTATCCGGTGTACCTCGTGGAAAACGTGTCTACAGGGTCTGTTGCTGAGCCCATGTTTGCTTACTACGATCTGGATACCAACACGCAGTTGGTGTTGACGGAAGAAGAAGCCGAAGCGAATGGAGAGTGGGACATCGCATTCCGTCGCACTAAAGTGTATGTCAACGCAAATGCAACGACGCCTGTGGGTGTGTACTTCACCGAAAACACCGGCGAGTTCTATGCTGACGGTGCACCCGTCGTTGAGCGTTTTGTGAATGCGACCGCCGATACGGAAGCGGAAGCGTGGCAGAACATTGAGATCTCTATTACAGAGAGCACCGAGTTCTTCACGGACGAGACTGAGGCCGCCATTTCTGGGTGGTACAACTACAACTTTATGACGCATGAAGTGACCGCGGCTGACGATGTGTATTTCATCGTCGACTCAGACGGCGCGATGACCAAGTTCAATGTGTCTGCGTTGACGCAGGATGGTTTCGGTATGGCGGCTGTCACATTGAGTGCGGCGTATCAGGCCAGCGGCGAAAGTGTTTTTGCTGAGGCTGTGGATATTGCACTCGATAGCACAGACTGTGTTGCGCCAATTTATGTTGATTTTGATACGCAGGCTCAGGTGGATGAATCTGCAGAATGGGATCTCAGCATTCCCTGTGCCGATGGCCTGATGTCATTCGAAATGGCGATTGCAGAAGATGCACAAGCAGTAAATGACCCAGCCTACACCGATGTGGACGGTATTGCCGCAGAAAGTGCGCCTTACTACCCATGGCTGCCGAACACGGAAACCATTTTTGCGTTTGCTGAATACGGCGCGCCGGAGTCCAATTACGGTTGGGCGGAGTATGGCATCAATGGCGGTCATAAGATGTGGCCCAATTTTGCGATCTACGTTGTTGAAACCGGTACGGCTTACTACAAGCTTCAAATCCTGAGCTACTACGATAGCGTCAGCGCCGCTTCCGGTGCTTTCACCTTCCGTTTCCAGAAAGTCGACGCGGAATAAAGACAGAAAGGGGCGAGCGCTCGCTCAGCCCCTCATTCATTGCTTGCGAACGTAAATTCTCTCAGCCCCGGGCTGAGTCATCAGGAAATTTCTCATGATTCGATATTTAGAAGAGGGCATGTACCTCGTTTCGGACCTGTTTATGGCGCCTGTGCTGGTGCTTTTGGTTCTACTATTTGCTTACAGTCTTTTTGGCCTTGGTCAACTCTTTGCGCAGTTCTACCAGCGCCGTCAACACCGCGCCGCATTTAATGCCTTTTGTGCACATACGACGCCACATGCGTGGGAGAAAGCGGTGCCGGGCTATTCACTCGTGTGTTTATGGGTAGGCGACAAAGCGCTGAATCGGGATGAACTCGATGTGGCGGCGTTTGAATCTCTGGAAAATGTGCGCATGGTTAGCCGTTTAGCGCCCATGCTGGGCTTGATCGCGACGATGATTCCTATGGGCCCAGCATTAAAAAGCCTTGCTGACGGGAATGTACAGGGCATCAGTGAAAACCTGATCGTGGCGTTCTCTGCAGTGATTTTTGGTCTTGTCATTGCATCTATCACTTTTTGGATTGCGAGCGTGAAGAAGCGCTGGTTAGCTCGAGAGCTCCTTGTCGTAGGTGAACTGATTGATGGCGCCGGCAGTGAGCGTCGGGAGCGTTCAAATGAGGCTGCTTGATGAAGATGAAGCGGCGAACCCAGCACTCTCGGTTGTGAATCTTGTTGATGTCTTCTTGGTGTTGGTTGCCGCGCTATTGATTGCAATCGCTCAAAACCCCCTGAACCCTTTTAACGAAGATCAGGTGACGGTGATCAAGAATGCGGGTAGTCCCGATATGGAAATGATCATCAAAGACGGTGAAAAAATTGAGACCTATAAGAGTCAGGGTGAAATTGGCTCCGGTGAGGGCGTTAAAGCAGGTACGGCCTATCGCATGGCAGATGGCTCTATCGTATACGTTCCAGAAAAAAAAGAGGCGGAATAATCGAGCATGAACGGATTATTGGAATTAAAAAAATGAGCCAGCGCGCATCAAAGGGGCTGGCTTTATTGTGCTTGATGGGCTTATCCATCAATGCGCTGTCAGATTCAGCACGTGTGCTGTTTGTGAGCGGCATGCACGGCAACAGTGGCAAGGTCGATTTGATTGAGTCGGCAATCAGTGACCACCCATTCAGTATTGAACAAAAGAGTGCGCAAAGCCTCGGGGAAGCCAGAGAGGCCGCTGCGGTGTTCTCCCAGTATGATCTGGTGATATTTAACGCGGTCAGCCAGCGCATGACCAAACGCAGTTTTGATGTTTTTGCTGGCGCGGTTGCGCAAGCATCAAAGCAGAATGGTGTGCGCTTTCTCGCGATCAACGCGCTAGAGGATGCAGGCTTGAACCAGGGCCTGGAGTCTCAGCACGCGGATCGTCTCCATGTGTACTTCGACAATGGTGGTTTGGATAATCTCGCGCGTATGGCGGACTATTTAGCCTATGCGGTGCTGTTCCCCGATGGTCGTGAAATCGCTGAACCGATCATCTTTCCTGAAGTGGGTATTTATCACCCGGACTATGACAAAAAAATATTCGCAGATAGAGCGGATTATCTGGCGTGGTACGCAAAACAGACGGAAAACAGCCAGGCACCCACGGTGGGCATCATCCTCCAGCGTGCATTGATTGAAACCGTTCAGACCGATGTGATCGATCTGACTATTGAGAAGCTAGAAGCGCGGGGCTATCAGGTACTGCCTTTCTTTTTTGAGCTGAGCCCGCGTGTCTCCGATTACAGCGCCTTACTGCAAGAGAACGGTAAGACACAGGTGGATTTACTTCTGAATTTCCGTTCAATTCATTGGGCGAGCCAGCGTAAAGCAGAATTTGAACGCTTCGGGGTGCCGGTTGTACAGGCTATCTCGTATTTTTCGGGCTCTGCCGAAGAATGGGAACAAGACCCTCAGGGTATCAGCCCAGGTATGACCCCCTTCGTGCTTGTGCTGCCGGAGACGGCGGGCGTAATTGACCCAACCATCATCGCTGCACAGGATGCGCAATTGCAGCGCTCCAGTGTGATTGAGTACCAGCACGACTATCTGCTCGATCGAGTTGAACACTACCTTGCGTTAAAAACCAAACCCAATGCCGAGAAAAAATGACGGTGATGTTCTGGGGGGATCGCGACATGGGTGCGAGCTTCCTGAACGTGCCGGAGTCCCTGCAGAAAATCGGTGAGCGATTGAACGCGGAGGGCTATGAGGTTTCCCCTGAAAATGCGCAATACTATATTGATCGCGTCAACGATATTCTTGATCCGTTCTACCGAGACTTTGAGCTTGAAGCGTTACTCGAGCAAGACCTGGCTGAACTGTTTCCGGTTGCAGAGTATCGTGGTTGGTTTGATACCTTGCCTGAACAGGTCCGTACAGAAATCAATGAATTCTGGGGCCAGCCCGAAGATAATTTCATGGTGATCGAGCGCGATGGGAAACGATATTTTGTGATTCCTCGCATAGCCAATGGCAATATGATTGTAATGCGACAACCGCCTCGCAGCGACAGCGCGGATGACGAGCAGATGCTCTATCACAGTACCACCATTCCTATGAATCATTATTACCTCGCTGCGTACTATTACGCGCGCGAGCACTGGCGTAGTGATGCCTTTATTCATCTTGGTACGCATGGCACACAGGAATATCTCCCGGGTAAAGAGCGCGGTTTGAGTCGCTATGATGGCGGGAACTTGTCCGTTGGCGACCTCCCGGTGTTTTACCCCTTCATTGTTGACGATGTGGGCGAAGCGATGCAGACCAAACGCCGAGGAAATGCGGTTGTGATCTCCCACATGACGCCTCCCTACGCGGCGGCGGGCTTGCAGCAAACGACTGCGGACCTGCATCAATTGATGCATGAGTACAAAGCGCTCGACGACGGAGCAGTGAAAGCGCTGACCGCGCAACAGATTGTCGATAATTGCTTTGAGCACAATCTGTGTACGGATCTTGGTTTGACCCGAGAGGGCATCGCGGCCGATTTCGACGCTTTCATGCTGGATCTGCATGATTATCTGGGCGAATTAGCGAGTGAAAACCAGCCGCTGGGTTTACACAGCTTTGGTGCGTTGTCCGAAGAGCGTTTGCTGACCTCTACCATTGTGCAAATGTTGGGGCGTGATTTCCTTGCCGAGGCGCGTGAATTTGAGTCGCGCTACTATGACAAGCATGACGACCACGACCATGACCACGACCATGACCACGACCATGACCATGACCATGACCATGACCACGACCATGACCATGACCACGACCATGACGATGACGATGATCACGATCATGACTCCGAGCATAGTCACGATGATTCCCACGCGGATGCGGGGCACGATCATTTTCACGAGAATGGTGTGGAACTGGAAACCTTGGGCGGTTTTAAAACCGTAAGAGACTTTGTGCTTGGCAATGGGGATGTAAAACAGCTGCCCAAAGCGCTGCACCCCTATATCGAACAAGGCAAGGGCTACTTGCAGTCCATACAGGATATCAGTGAATTGAATTCTCTTGTGGCGGGTCTGTCTGGTCATTACATCCCTGTGAAAACAGGCGGAGACCCGGTTCGTCACCCTGACTCGCTGCCGACCGGATTTAATCTCTACGGTTTCGATCCCGCACGTTTGCCTACGAAGGCCGCGTATGAGCAGGGTACTAAACTGGTCGAAGAGGTGATCGCGAATCACTATCTGGAAAAAGGACAATACCCCGATAAACTCGCGTTTTCGCTGTGGTCCATCGAAGCGATGCGCCACTATGGCGTGCTTGAAAGTCAGGCTCTAAGAGCGATGGGGGTTCGTCCAGTCTGGAGCGAAGACGGCCGTGTCATTGATACTGAAATTATCCCCGCGTCCGAATTAAAACGCCCTCGAGTGGATGTCGTTTTGTCGGCAACTGGCTTGTATCGGGATGCATTCCCGAACGTCATGCAGTGGATGGCCAAAGCGATTAAGGATCTCGCGGAGTTAGAGGAAGAGAATAACAGCATCTGGGAAAACAGCCGGCGCATTGCTGCGGATCTCGAGGCTGATGGCATAGACCCAGAGGAAGCGCAATATTTGTCGACGGTGCGTATTTTCTCCAACAGCAGCGGAAATTATGGTTCCGGTGTGGATGGCCCGGTGAATGCCAGCGATACCTGGGATGATGACGGCAAAATCGCCGAAAATTATCTCGCGACGATGGGCTATTATTTTGGTGCCGATAATGATCGCTGGGGACAAATGGCCGAAGGCCTATACGGTCGCCAGCTCTCAGGAACCGACATCGCGCTGTTTTCTCGCTCTTCCAACCTCTATGGAATGTTAACGTCGGACGACCCCTATGAATATTTTGGTTCACTGGCGTTGGCTGTACGTCATCTGGATGGCGCTAGCCCTGAGATGATGATCAGCAATCTGCGTGATGTGCAAAACCCCAAAATGGAAGGTGCGGCAAAATTCCTCGCGAAAGAACTACGCAGCCGCAATCACAACGAGCGTTGGGTGCAAGAGATGCAGAAAGAAGGATACAGTGGCGCGGTCACCTTCGCATCCAATCTTGCAAATTTCTGGGGCTGGCAGGTAGTGGATCCTAATCTCGTGCGTGAAGACCAATGGCAGAGCTTTTTTGACATTTATGTTGATGATGCCTTCGAGTTGGGGCTCGACGAATGGTTTGAGGAAGTCAATCCCGGTGCGCAGGCTCAGCTATTGGAAATCATGCTGGAAGCCAATCGTAAAGACTATTGGGAAGCGGACGCTGAAACCTTGAAAAAAATGATGGAGCGCTATGCGGAGCTGGTGAACAAGCATGACTTGTTTGTCGACAATGAGAAGCTTGCGCAATTTGTTGCTGAACAAAGCCAGGGCTTTGGTCTTGATTTGAGCCTTCCTCTACCAGCCCAGGGAGCGGCAAGCAGTGCGGGCGAGCAGGTGACCGGCCAGCAACTCCAGAAGGTGAATGCGTCGGATGCCGAATTTGAATGGCAGACCGAGTTGTTGATCAGTTTGTTTGGAATGCTGTTGCTATTTGGCGCAGGCGCCTACTGGCAAATGCGTCAGGGGGGACGCGGCGCTTAAACCTTGCCCGATGTCGCCCCTTAAAACATTAAGGGGCGACGAAGGTTTTAATCAAACAAAGTATTAAAAGGTGTACGAGGCACCAATTGAGGTGTAGTTGATGTCTGCGCCTTCGAGATCAAACACTTCATATTCTGCTCGCAGGGACAGCGATCCAATCTGAAAACGCGCGCCGACACCGTAGGCCGCATCTGTTCCTGAATCGTCTTCATTTGTCAGACCTTTCCAATCGCTGTCCCAGTTGACGAAGCCAAGTTTCCCGAACAAGCCTACAGGGCCAATGTTGAATGCCGCCAGGCCCGAAGCCATCACGCCGCTGCTTTCCACTTCGACGGAAGTGTCGCCGGCATCACCTTCATGGCCGCCAAAATCGACATAACTTGCTTCGGCCGCAAGGTCCAGCATCGGAATAATACCGAAGTTGTACCCACCGAAAATTTTATAACTGGTATCGCTGTCATCGATGCCAAAATCATCCTGAGAAGAATCAAACGACGACGAGGCAATAGAACCTCCTATATAAAAACCACTGTCTTTTCCCGCGAATGCCGCAGGCGCAGCCAAACTCAAAACAGCCGCAGCCAATAAAGTGTGAGTACGTTTCATAGGAATTTCCCCATAGATCCTTGAATGGAGCCGCAACCATACGCGTTTCCAAAAATACTGTCTATCGCCCTTACGCATTCATTGGGGTCAGACCCCGACGCATGCGCTGGGGTCTGACCCCAATGCGTTTATTGAAGTGTTTGCTTACGCGCCAAGAGGTGGAATGTGGCACTTCTGGCGCGTGCCAGAATTCGTTGTGCCACTTTTGTTCACGCTTACTGGGCCGTTTTTCAGGGGGCTTTGCGGCACTGTGTCGCATCGTCAAAAAAGACCAATAAAAAACGACGTGCATTTCTTTTAGAGTCATTCGGTCACTGTTGGCTGAATGCACGACAAGGTGGGGTGCTGGCAATTTTTACGGAGCCTTAAGCCAGCCGCAGTCCAAACAGGGAATCACAATCATAAGTACGTGTTGGAGCCTGATAATGAGCATCAAACGATCTGTCCATACGCTGTGGCGGCGCTGTGTGTCGTCATCTATTGTTGTTGGCGCGGTCTGCGCTGTGAATACACACGCCCAGGTAGGGCAACTTTTATGGGAAGAACAATTTAACGACCTGGACCCGGAAATCTGGAACGTGATTGAAGGCGATGGGTGCCCGAATCTCTGCGGCTGGGGTAACCAGGAGCTGGAATGGTACGCCGCGAACAACGTGTCCATCGAGCCTGTCCCTGGCGAAGCGGGCAACTCCGCGCTGGTACTCGAAGCGCGACGCGAGGCGAGCAATGGGCGCGGTTTTACGTCCGGTAAAATTGACAGTGAAAACGGCCTGTCCATTCACTACGGCATGATCGAAACGCGTATTCGTGTGCCGGATCTCGACCTGGGTCTGTGGCCCGCGTTCTGGATGCTCGGCACCAGCACGGCGACCTGGCCGGCCAAAGGCGAAATCGACATTATGGAAATGGGGCATCGCCGCGACGCAATCGATGCCTTTCACCCAGGTACCGATATCAACAGCCACACGGGCGCCAACTTGTTGTTTTACGCGGATGCCGCATGCAATGAAGGCAATCCCACCTGCGCGGCCAACGTTGCCTATCAAAACGACAATGCCTATGTCTCTTCGACACCGATGAACGATCGCTTCATCATCTATCGCCTGTATTGGACGGACACCAGCATTCGCTTCACTGCGGTCGACAATGGCGTTGAGCACGCGATGTTCAGCGCGCCATTCACTATCAGTGACGAATCGGACGAGTTTCGAGCGCCGTTTTATCTGCTGATGAATCTCGCCGTGGGCGGTAACTTCACCGATGCGGCCAACGATGGCCAAGTCACCGCGCCACTGCCCGCGAAGATGTATGTCGACTACATTCGTGTCTACGAATACGACGGTCAGGGCAGCGTCGCCTTCGGCACGCCGGGCCAGACCGAAAGCGGCACCTTTGGCGTGTTCACCGATCAGGCCACCACAAATGCACTTGAAGCCGGAACCAGCTCGGACATCTATGTCTGGAACACCGACTCCGTGGTTGGCGGCAACGAGCCGCCATTCGAGGGCGACAATGTGATCGCCTGGGACTACGTCAGCCCGAATTCCTGGTTTGGCGGTGGGATACAGTCGCGTCAACCCCGCGACATGAGCCAGTTCGATCAAGGCCATCTTGAATTCAATATCAAGGTGCCTGCGGACGTCGCGTTCAGTGTTGGGGTGACGGACACCTATGGCAATCAAAACGCGATTGTATTCCCCGCAAATCAGGATCAATACGGGCTTGTTCGCAATGGCGATTGGGGTCGCGTCAGCATTCCGGTGTCGGAGTTACGCGGGACGCTAATCGCACTGCAGTCGATGAGCTATCTATTCACGATAGCCAGCGTGGATGGCGCGATTCCCAGTGCGCCCTTCTCGATGGCCATCGACAACGTCGTCTGGACCGGTGGTGGCGATGCGTCACCCGATACGGATGGAGATGGTGTCCCGGATGCGAGTGATGCCTGCCCGGGTACGGCGGCCGGTACCACGGTCGACGCGTCGGGCTGCCCGCTGGTGAACCTCTTGGACCTGCGGGTTGAAGCCGAAGATTACAGTGGTTACGCCGATAGTGATGCCGGAAACAACGGCGGTGCTTATCGCAATGACGACGTCGATGTTGAGGTCAGTGGTGACGAAGACGGCGGCTATAACGTCGGTTGGACGAATACCGGTGAATGGCTTGAATACCCGGTGCAGTTGAACGCGGGCACTTATGCGCTCAGTGCGCGCGTCGCCTCGCTCGGTGGCGGGGGCGCCTTTACCGTGTTGGTGGATGGCATGCCACTCGCAAATGCCAGTGTCGACGCCACGGGCGGCTGGCAAACCTGGCAAACACTGGATCTGGGTGAGGTTACCTTGGATGCCGGCTCAGCCACCTTGCGTGTCGACATCGATGCTGCGGGCTTCAACCTGAATTGGCTGCGCCTGCAGCAGACGAGCGCGACACCGGTTGATAGCGACGGTGACGGTGTCAGCGATGCGCAGGATCAGTGCCCGAATACGCCTGCTGGTCGCAGTGTCGACGCACAGGGTTGCGAATACACGCAATCGCTCACGGGGAGTGAGACAGTCGCGGCCGACTCGGTGCAGTTTTACGTGAATACGACTGGCTGGGCGGACATTCATTTCATTGTGAACGGAGGCGCACAGCAGAACGTGCGCATGACGCAAGTGGACGGTCGCAATGTGTACACGGTCTCCGGGCTGCAGAGCGGCGATGTCGTGGAGTATTGGTTTACCTACCTTGCCGATGGCGGCGGCGCGGTGGACTCGCCCCGGGAGACGCTTCAATTTGGGCAGGTGAGTGCCGACAGTGACGGTGACGGGGTGCCCGACGCGCAGGATTTTTGCCCGAACACGCCTGCGGGGGCTGTCGTCGACAGTCAGGGCTGCGAAGTGATCCCCCTGCAATCCGTCAGAGTGGAAGCGGAGGATTACAGCAACGCCTTTGATGCCTCAGCGGGCAATACCGGTGGCGCGTATCGTGACGACGATGTCGATATCGAAGTGGCCGCAGACGTGGATGGTGAATTCAATGTCGGTTGGATTGATGGCGGAGAATGGCTCGAATATCCGATCACGCTGGGAGAAGGTAGCTATGAAATCAGCGCCCGTGTGGCGTCGGCCCCGGGGGGCGGTGAGTTCGCATTGAGCCTGGATGGCCTGGCGCTGGGCGACACGACGATTGCGAGCACCGGTGGCTGGCAGAACTGGGAGACCCAAGTATTGGGCACCGTCAATGTGAACGCCGGTAGCTACACTCTGAGGGTGGATATGCTGGCCGCAGGATTCAATTTAAATTGGCTTCGCTTTGATCCCGCGCAGGATAGCGATGGCGACGGCGTAGTCGATGGGCGCGATGCGTGCCCAGGGACGCCGGCAGGCGCGATGGTCGATGAACAGGGCTGCGAAGCGGCTTCGGATGTCGATGAGGTCAGCCAGGATCTCGCCGCGCAACGCCTCGTGGGGGGCAGCGGTTCCGCTCAGCCCGGTTTCACCCTGTATGTGTTCGACAACGACCAGGGCAGCGGCGGCAGTACCTGCTACGACGCGTGTGCGATCGATTGGCCGCCATTGTTGGTTGAGGATGGCACCGCATCGGGTGTCGGCCAACTCGGTACGCTGACGCGGAATGATGGCACGGTGCAGGCAACGTATCAGGGCCGCCCCTTGTATTTTTACCTCGGTGACAACAACCCCGGCGACGCATTTGGCCAAGGTCTGGGCGGAGTCTGGTGGCAGGTGGATTTAAACTCGGGTGTGGTTCCGCTATTCACATCGGCAACGCCTCAGGAGCCTGCAATTACGTTTGATCGGGGCGATGCCTTGGTGACGCGCTTCTCGGATCGTGCGCGCGACCGTCATGCCAAAGAAAATCACTTTCAGGCCTACGACCACTTCCTGACCTTTTACTGGGAAGACCGCACCGCGTCGGTGGAGATCATCGACTATGTAGCGAAGGGCGGCAGCAGTATCCGTATGGAGGTGCGCACCTTGAACAAGTTGGATGACTTGCAGGCGGAAAACCGCTGGTGGTATATCGGCACCAACACGCTCGCGGAGTACTGTGGCAACGGTGTGATGGATAACCCTTCCGGTGATTTTCGCAACTACGTCAAAGAGAGCAGCTTCAACTGTCGTGAGGGGCGCCCCATCCAGGTAGGTGACCGGCTCGAATTTGAGATCAGTCAATTCCTCGACGAAGCGACGCTGCCTCGTGGACGCAGCAACTATTACGGTACCACCTACCTGTACATCGTCGGCGAAGGTCTCGTGCCTTGGGACGTCACTGACAAAGTGGTGTTCACGCCGGGGAATACCTACCAGCGCGATTCGATTCCTGTGCCGGAGTCAGCCCGCATGGGTGGTGATACCACGCTGCATGTGCAAATGACGGCGGAGCCAGACGGTCACTTCCAGCAAATGGCGACCAACCTCGGTTACGACAACGGTCAACCGTGGGTGCTCGGTCGACGCGTTCACCACAGTTCTGCGGTGGACGGCATGCATGATGAGAATGCGGAGAATGGCGTATTCCCACCCCTGGCCGGGGATGCTGGCCCTTATTACATCAACGAGCGCTGTTCGGACTGCCATGAACGCAATGGCCGTGCGCCGGTGGCGGCCGATGGTGAGCCACTCGATCGCTGGGTCTTCAAAATCGGCGATGCACAGGGGCAGCCCGATCCTCAGCGAGGCCGAGTGTTGCAGCCGCTTAATAACGGCAGTGGTGCAAATGAAGGGCAGGTGTCCATCGCCTTCTGGAGCGAGTTGGCGAACGGCTTGCGCGCACCAAACTATCAGTTTGAGTCGGGGCAGCCAGCGACATTTTCTGGCCGCATCGCACCGAACTTGAACGGCCTCGGTTTGTTAGAAGCCATTCCGGAAGCGGATATTCTGGCGCTGGAAGACCCTAACGATGCCGATGGGGATGGCATTTCCGGGCGGGCTAATCGCGTGCCTGACCCGGTGACGGGCGAGCAGCGTCTGGGCCGCTTTGGCTATAAAGCCGCCACGGCGAGCGTGAAGCATCAAGTCTCAGTGGCGTTCAACACCGACATGGGTGTGATGACCGCGATGGCCCCCACACCCGATTGCGGAAGTGAGCAGAGTGGCTGTGGCAGTGCGACAGTGGAAATCGCCGAAGAGCACGTGGACCACCTCGTGAAATACGTCAGCCTGTTGGGCGTGCGTCCACAGCGTGATTACAACGATCCGCAGGTGCTGCAGGGCGAGCAACTGTTTGCTCAGGTGGGGTGTGTTGACTGTCATACCCCGACGCACACCACCAGTGAGTTCGCACCGCTTGCCGAGTTGCGCAACCAGACCATTCGCCCCTATACCGACATGCTGTTGCATGACATGGGGCCGGGCTTGGCCGACTCCCTTGGCGAGGGGCAAGCCAGTGGTGCCGAATGGCGCACTGCGCCACTGTGGGGGGTGAGCTTGTCGAAGTGTGTGACCGGTGGTGTCACCGGCCCGCGCGGATGGGATGCCTTCGGTCTAGACGGGTATGAGACCTGCAGCCCGAGCGAAAACTATCTGCACGACGGTCGCGCCCGAACCTTGGACGAAGCGATTCGCTGGCATGGTGGGGAAGGGCAGGCAAGTAATGACGCCTACCAGGCCCTGTCGACCGGTCAGCGCGACGCCCTCCTGCGCTTCGTCGAATCCCTCTAAGCAACGCATCCACTGGGGTCAGACCCCAACGTATCCGTCGGGGTCTGACCCCGATGGATACGTCCTTCCCTTAAACGCTGTATTTCTTCTCGAGCTACCCGTTACAATCGATGGACAGGGTGGTTCGTATTCGCAAGGAGGAGTGCATGCGCTGGAAAGGTGGCAGAAGAAGCCAAAATATTGAGGATCGTCGGGGACAGTCGGCGCCGATGCGAGGTGCCTCCGTACCTTTGACCTTGTTGTTGCCATTGCTACGCAGCCGTTTTGGTTGGGTCATTATCGGGCTTGGCGTACTGGCTTACCTGATGGGCTACAACCCTCTGACGCTGCTTGGTGGCGTGCCGAGTGGAAGCTCGCAAGGCGGCCAGCTTGCTCCGCCTTCGGGAGCGGGGGATTCCGAATTGGCCGATTTTGTCTCGGTCGTGCTGGCGGATACGGAAGACACCTGGTCGGCCCTTTTTGCACAGCAGGGGCGTCAGTACGAAGAGCCCACTCTCGTGCTGTTTTCTTCAGCCGTTCAATCAGCCTGTGGTTTCGCTCAAAGCGCGATGGGCCCGTTTTACTGCCCTGCGGATAAAAAAATCTACATTGATCTTCAGTTTTATAAAGACTTGCGTGACCGCCACAATGCGCCGGGCGATTTTGCGCAGGCTTATGTGATCGCGCATGAAGTGGGTCATCATGTGCAAACCTTAATGGGGATATCAAGCCAGGTACGTGCCCAGCAAAAAAGCGCGTCCCAAACTGCGTCGAATGCGCTTCAGGTGAAAATGGAATTGCAGGCGGATTGCTTTGCGGGGCTTTGGGCGCATCACGCCAATCAAGCTCGCGCGATTGTGGAGCCGGGTGACATTGATGAAGCGCTCAATGCGGCCAGCCAGATAGGTGATGATACTTTGCAGAAACAGGCGCAGGGCTACGTGGTACCGGAGTCGTTCACGCATGGCTCATCGCAGCAGCGTCAGGCGTGGTTCCGGCGCGGCTATGAACTCGGATCACTTGCTCAGTGCAATACGTTTGCGCAAGCACGATAGCCGATTGAAATCGATATAACTTTTCCCGCATTCAGCGACGTTGCCTTAAAGCGCTACTGACTATAAAAAAGGCGCCTCGTGCGTCTTTTACTGTGGTTAATGGCGTTACACTCATGCCCTGCAATCATGCACGCAGTCAATGCGATTACCCCTCAATTTTGCAGGAGTTTTACCATGGATCTGATGAAGTTTGCTGCACAAAGTTTTATCGAACAACTGGGCTCAAACGGCTCGGGAATGAATCTGACAGAAGTAATGGGCGCCCTGCACAAATTGCTGCCCACTAACGCCGACGGCGGATTGGATCTCAAGTCACTCGTGGCGAAATTCTCCGACTCGGGTGCACTGTCCGGCATGGTGGAAAGCTGGTTGGGAGACGGGGAAAATCGTTCCCTGAATGTCGACCAGGTTCTGTCGGTGTTTGGCGAGAGCCAGCTGCAATCGTTTTCTCAGGATCTCAGTATGGAACCGCGTTCTGCGGCTGCGGGTCTTGCGGGTATGCTGCCGAAACTTATCGACAAAAGTAGCGAGGGCGGTGTGCTGGTTGAGCAGCTCAGTGGTTCTTTTGGGAGCCGCATTATGCACGGCCTGAGCAGTATGTTCGGGCGTTAATGAATTGGGGCCGCGTCACGGTAACGCCTGACTCGGCCCCAAATAGAATGCTACTGGCTTATCAATTCAAACATCTGATTTTCACTGCCTGCTGAGCAGGTCCATTGAATCAAACTCGCGCCATCGCCGGTGGAGCGCGCAGACACATCCGCACACAATTCACTGTTCTGATTGATGATGCGCCAGCGTCCGCTACCCGCACTCTGAAATCGGAAAAGCTGGTTCGGTCCGCCCCAATAATCCCAAAGCATAATGTTCGCGCCATCATCGAGAGAAAAGCTGTCGACGTCCAAAGACAGGTGCGGTGCATTGACAGGCGATATACGATGCCATTCCCCATTGACCGGCGTGATTTGCCAACGCTGACAGTCATTTGCAAGCCAGCTCCACTGCTGCACGTTGGTGCCATTGGTGGTGCCGCAATAATCGACGTCGAGCGTTTTCCCACTGTGCACCGGCACAATACGATAGGTGCCATTCACGGTGCCGTTATTACCTCCACCACCGCCGCCGCCCGGAGGTGTGCCCACCTGGCTGCAACCACTGACACTGATGCTGGAATTATTGGTACGCACCAATTGGCAGTTCGGGCTGCCGTTAGCAACGGAACCGGCAAGCACATGAGTGTTGTCAGCATCTTCGAGGAAGATTCCGTGCGAGGTGGTGTTGGCGATATCGACGGATTGAATTGTTGTACCGTGACTGCCACTCACACTGAAAAAGCCCCGACCGGAATCACGTGAGTACACGCTGGCTACGGACACATTCGGGCCATTATTGTTTGCGACGCGGAACGTGGCGTAGCCACCACCGAGATTGTTGTGATGGCCGTAAACATGACCAACCGTGCCGTTGCGAGAATCATTTAACAGTAGGCCGCAACCGCCGGAGTGCGTCACGGTGACGTCACCAATACTGAAGCCATCGATGCCATAGGTTTCGATCGCGTGTCCGGCAGAACCGGTGATATTGATGTTGCCGGTGATGGTGAGGTTGGACGCGGGGCCGGTGGAGGCATCCACTCGAATACCGAGCCCCACCGGGCTGTTATTACTGAGGTTCATGGTGATGTTTTCGAAGGTCGCGCCCGAGCAGCCGCGAAACCAGAAGCCGTAGCGCGGGTTGCCAATCACGTGCACATTCCGCACGGTGATGTTATTGCGGCGGTCGCAGTAGACAGGCACGATCAAATCTCCGCCGTTGGCGTTGATCTGATGCCCGTGGAAGTCCAGCGTTTGATTGGCCTGTGGACGAATGGCATACACATTGCCGCCATCGGGCCCACTGTCTCCCGAATTGCGGATATTGATGGTGCCGGCGCCCATATTATTCGCTGCAGCGTTGATCGCATCGAAATAGCGCGAACCCTGATACACCGTTGCGCCGTCGACGCGTGCGAGCCAGCTGTTATCGGCGTTGCGGGTGACTTCGGCGTCAGCGGAAACCTGCCAACTGAATAGACAAGAACAAAAAAGACAAAATAACCTGAGAAGGTGGCGAGTCATAGCGTTGACCTCATTATTGGAATGGTTTATTTCCGTCGATGCTGACGAGTCCATTCCAAGAGCGCGGGCTCGGCAACATTCGACCTGATAAGCCTAAATGGGCCGACGACCGCCACAGCTTTCCACGTTCTGCGCGTCGCCCTGAAGCATAAGCTCGGGTCCCCAAAGGGCGGGGAGGGCTATGGTACTAAAAGTATTATCATTATCAATAATTACCGTTCACAATAAATCAAATTGGCGCAACACTCTGCGTGATTTCGCGCGAATTTGCACCT